>NZ_JAABNP010000003.1 GCF_009928485.1 Clostridium sp. C2-6-12
CATTATTCAATTTTCAAAGAACATAATTTTTATTAATTACTACGTCAAATCTACAGTTGATGCAGAACAGCTACTGGTTCTTTTATGCAGAAATGTTGTGAATTTCAGACTAGTTGCTATTATATTAGGTGAATAGTTCCATATCAAACCACATTCCATATTATGGTATGGCTAATTTTTTTTAATGAGAAAGTTCCTTATTGCAGCATAGCTGCTCTTTTCTATAGTGGAAAGATCCGTATTGCAGCATAGCTGCTCTTTTTTATAGTGCATGTCTTCTTATTTTATATTTATTAATTATAAAGGCTGAAATTATCATTAAGAAAGAAACTACAATCACAATTCCTATATCTGAATAACTGATACCCTTTCCATTTTCTAATGCTATTGTAAAATTTAAAATATGTCTTTGAGGCATTATATTTCCGATTAGGTTTATGATCCAGTTATTAGATATAGTGAAGAAGCTTCCTGCAAGTAAGGTTGTTATTATATTTATCATATTTCCAAGCATAGTAGCACTTTCTTCGTTTCTTGTAACTGAAGACATTAACAATCCAAAGGCTGAGCCTAAAAATGATAAAATCATTATAATAAATGCTAATTCTAAGGCTGTTACACTTGTATTTAAATTGAGTACCTCTTTTGATAGAACTGTGATTATTCCTGTTGGAATAAGAACCATTAAAAATACTGATGCAAAATGGCTAAATACATATTGTTCATAGGATATATTTGCACTTATTACTCTTTTTGCTATACCTTTTTGATCATCAAAAAAGAATTTATAAAGCATTACTCCAAGTATTATTACAAACATGGTTATATATCCAACTATGTTTGCAGCTACCCCTCTTTTTTCTCCATCTTCAAGTGCTACCTTTTCTCCATTTGCTATTCTTTCTAATTTATTTTTAAATTCCTCATCTTTAATTGTTTGTACAACTGCTTTTCCATTTTCAAAATATATTACAGCTTCATATTTATTTTTTACTAAATCTGAAAGGGGCACTTTATTTTCAAGTTTTACAATATTAATTTCATCACTATTAAAATTAATATCATTACCTCCTACTACACCAATATTAGCTTTAACCATAAAGCTGCTTGAAAAATATATTGCAGCTGCTATAACTACAGGCGTTATCAATACTGGCATCATTAAATAACCTTTATTATTTACCATTCTATATAAAATTCCTTTTATAACATTTATCATTTTTATTTCTCCTTTCCACTGAGCTCCAATTCTATTTGGTGAAAGTCACCAAACTTATATATAATCTTCAGGTTTATAATTAAAATGCATAATAGTCAATGCTGCTAATGATAATAAAAGCACTCCCACAACTATAGCATTATAATTTTGAAAATTATTATCATATATTACGCTAAAGGATAAATCTAATATCCACTTTATTGGACATAAATTAGCTATGGTACTTACTGTTTTTCCTAAATTATCTACTGGAAAGAACATTCCTGAAATAAAGGCTAATAAGCTTCCTATATTAGAAAGAATCGTATTAGTTAATTCTTCAGTTTTTATAATCACGCAAGCTGCTCCTCCAATTGTCACTGATAGAAATAAGAATGCCATAAATAATCCAAGGACATATATAAAATTCTCTCCACCGAAATTTACTATTTTTAAATAATTCATTAAAGCCATATTTATAGAAAAGCTTATTCCCATAAAAAGATAAGAGCTAATTATTTTTGACATATAAATTGTGATCTTTGATATTGGTGCATAAGCTATTCTTACATTTCCCTGTCTTAACTTCTTTTCCATGAATGTATTTGGAGTTATAGTTAATGAACCAATTATTAAATATATCATCATAGTTACTCCATAATAATCATAAGCTGTAATTCCCTCACTACCATAAAGGCTTGAAAAAATAAATCCAAATAATCCAATTAAAAGCCATGGATAAACTGTACATACTGTTACAACAACTGGGGTTGTAGCTAGATTTCTAAAATCTTGTTTTATAAGAGTCCATAATACCATTTTCTTCACCCCTAATCTCTTAATTTCCTTCCAGTTAACTTAAGGAAGACCATTTCTAAATTTCCTTCTTCACTAGTCATATGACTTATTTTTATATTTCTATCAACCAAGCTTAAAATTATCTTATCTAAATTTTCTATTTCCTTAATTGTTGTTACACTTAAACAATTTTCATTAAGATCTACCTTTTGTATTCCTTCTATATCGTATAAAAAGTCATATTTAAGTTCCTGGCTCTTTGAAATATCTAATGATATTTTATATACTCTTGTATTCTTATAGCTTTCCATAAGCTGTGGTATTGTCCCCTCAGCTATTTTAGTTCCTTTGTCCATTATCACTACTCTATCAGCTATTTCTTCAACTTCCTCCATATAATGAGTTGTATAAATTATAGTTGTTCCATTTTCTCTTAATTTCTTAATTGACTCTAAAATATGATTTCTTGATTGTGGATCAATACCTACAGTTGGTTCATCAAGTATTAGTATCTTAGGCTTATGAGCAATGGCACATGCAATATTAAGCCTTCTCTTCATTCCTCCTGAAAAAGTTATTGGTTTACTATCTTTTTTATCTTCTAGTCCCACCATTTTTAATGCTTCCATTACAGCATTTTTTAGATTTTTCCCACTCAAACCATATAAAGATGTAAAAAATTCAACATTTTTATATGCTGGTATTTCTTCAAATATGGCAAGCTCCTGTGGCACAATTCCTAGTTGTTGTTTTATCCATTTAGCATTATCCTTCATATCTCTGTCAAAAAACTTAACTTCGCCTTCATCATGCTTTAATATAGTTGAAAGAATATTTATAGTAGTACTTTTACCTGCACCATTAGGTCCTAAAAATCCTAATATTTCTCCTTCGTATAAATTAAAATTCAAGCCATTAACTGCTGTGTTTTCCTTATAATATTTTTTTAAATCTTTTACTTCTAATATTGATTTCATTAACTATCACCTCAAGGACTATAATACTCTCTAGTCCTATGTTGTGTAATCAACCGAAAGGTTGATTTATTTATATATGGCTATACAAAACTAATAAATAAATCATATACGGAAAACAGGCCATTCAATTTCAAAATTGAACGGCCTATAATATATACATATCCATAGATTTAATTCTTCATCTATTTAAATCCACAATAAAAATTATTCATTTTAATTTCATTCTTAATAATCGTTAATATTATTTAATAGGATAAAAGACATCTATTTTAAACTTTCCATTATCATAATTCATACAGTACTGTTCTAAAGGTTCACCATTAGTTTCATAGTTATTTAGCTGCATCCAATTTATTATCATAGCATGAGTATCGCCTTTTTCTCTTATAGAATCTGAAGATGCTGTAATATACCTTCCTTCAGGTATATAATTAAATTTAACTTTACTTTCTTTCCTTTTCTCCACTGGTATAGACACTTCTATATCTGCATTGTCAGAATCACAGTCTAAGTCATAATATTTTATTATGTGCCCACCCATTATTTTTAATCCATACTTATTTATTTCTTCATATAATAATCCAATTACCTCTCCCACATTTTTAATATTTATTTTTGCTCTTTTACTTATTACACTTATTTCATCTTTCATAACAATATTAATATTACTTTCATCCCATATGTTCTTTTTGTTTTTTGATCTATCTTCTTTTAATAGATTTTCTAAATTATCTTTCATATGGGCTAATTTTTGAATTTCCTCTTCAATATATGTTAATCTTTTTTCAATTGTTTCTTTAAAATTATCCTTATTATTATTCAATATAATTTCTTTAATTTCCTCAAGTGCCAAACCTGATTCCTTCAGTTTTATAATGTATTTAGCACTGCTAATTTGCTCTTTTTCATAATATCTATAATTATTTTCTTCACTAACGAAGCTTGGCTTTAAAAGCCCAATTTCATCATAATGCCTAAGTGTCCTAGTAGAAACTTTTAATATAAGGGAAAATTGGCCAATTGAATACATACTCGTTACCTCCACTCAATTTGATTCATGACTGATTTCATTCTTGAAGATATTTCTGGAATAATTCCATCTTGTAAAAACTTCAATATAATATTACTAGTTTGAGTAATCATATCCTCAAATTGTTTTTCTCCAAATTCAGCGGTAGACTTTCCTGGTGAACCGATATATCCTTCAGTTATACCTGCTTCTCTAAAGCATTTACCACCAGACCTTATAAATTTTTTCATATCTAAATAGACAGGTTCTAATTCATTATAGCAATCTCCAACCAGCTCTGGATGTTTATATAACATAAATGATGTTTCTCTTATATCAGCATGAATTTCCTCATGAGAGTCTGTTTCATTTTGTATATTTTCTTTATTATTTTCCTCTGAATAAATAATACGACTAGCAACTTCTAAAAGCTGAACATTAAACTTCTCTAAAAGATATTCTCTTGCATTTTCAATAGCTTTAACATGTCCTAGATCTAAATGATGATTGATAATTATAATTTTATTAATTCCACTTCTACCTAAAGATTCTCCAAAGTCAATCAATAAATTTTCAACTGTTTTACTTCTGTAAAACATAGTTCCTGGAAAATTCATTGCATTTTCATTATAACCTATTGGAAATGGTGGATGTATAATATAATTAAATTTACTTTCCTTTTCCTCAAGATAATTAACTACTTCTAACAGGCAATCCTTAGCCGCAATAAAATCAGTACCCAAAGGTAAATGTGGTCCATGCTCCTCAATGGGACTTAAGGCTAACATTACTACTGTTATCTCTTTATCTAATTTATCAAATTCCTTCCAAGTCATTTCTTCCATCTTTTTAATACACATAAAATCATCCTTTCTATTAACTATTAGATGATTTTTAGTATATTGTTTTACCCTACGTTAAAGTCAACAATTTTCTAATCTCTATTTTTTAGAGCTTCACTTAAAGATATTATATTAATATGTTTTTTCAACATTATATTGCTTACAAAATAAGAAACTCCCATTAAAATTATTATAAAGCAATAATCTTTGAGCTCTAACACAATTGAAAAATATGCCTGAACATTAGCTATTAAACTTGGATAAATTCCTTTTACTATTTTTAATGATACAGGTATTGAAATAACTGCTGAAAATATTACAGTATATAAAGAACTGCCCAAATATAATTTATTTATTTCTCTTTGATTATAGCCAAATATTTTAACTAAAGAAATGCTTTGAATACTTTTATCTATCATTAATTTCAAAAGTAAATACATGCTTATTACAAAAAGTATGCTTGAAAGTCCTATAAGAATCACAATAATGGGCAACAACATAGAAGTTAAACTTTCTGCTGATTTTATTATGTTATTAGATGAGGTTTCTGAAAATATATAATCATCATCAATATCTAACTTTTTCTTGGACAAATATCCATTAAAATATGATTTATCTTCCTTTAATAATTTATTCATTTGAGTTCTATTCATAAATATATTAAGACCTGATTTATAATTTACAATTCCTTTTACCTTTAAATTAAATATCTTATTTTCACTTTTATCTTTTAAAGTTATACTATCTCCTGTTTTTATACCAAATTTATTTTTTACACTTTCCGATATATACACCCCTGAATCATCTTCACTTATACTAAAAGGATAAAATTTAGATTTTTCATTAATTCCTTGAAGAGTTACATCCATATCCAATCCTAAATCTTTAAAGTATACAGCTAACCCTTTAAAAGTACACTTTTCAAGTCCATCATTTTCAGTAATTTCAATTGGAACCTTTAAAGTATACATATAATTATAAGTTATTTCTTCCTTAACATTTTTTACATATCCATTAATTGCTGAATTTGAGGAAACTCCAAAGACCAATAAAAAAGTTGCCATAAATATTCCTGAAAATAAAATAACATTACCTCTAATTTCTCGTAAAAATTCTCTTAATCTAAATTTTGTTATAAAGCCAAAATGATTTATCTTAATTTTGTTTAATTTGCTTGATTTCTTTTCTCTTCTCAGTAATTGAAGGGGTGTGCTGTTTAGCTTCCTAGAAATTATAAAATAATTAATGATTAATACTATTAATATAGGAATAATTATACCTGCAAAAATCAAATATGGTGGATATATTCTTTCAGCATTAGGTAGTGAATAAGCACTTGAAGTTGCATTTCCTATAGAATCCTCTATGATAAAACCTATGCCTGTTCCAATAATTGCTCCAGCACTGACAATAATTACTGGTAACATCATAAAATGCATCAGAATTTCATTCTTTACATATCCTAAAGAATATAAAGCCCCAATTATTGGACTTTCCTTATCTATGGAATTAATTAAAGACATTGAAATCATAAAGCCTATCATAATGCATAAAACAAAGCCAATTATTATAGATATATTTTTGTTAGTTTTGCTGTCATCTATATAACCTATAGCTCTTGTATTATCAGATATCTTAGTGAATTGAGTTACAACAGCATTTTTTGAAACAATATTTTCTATCTTATCAGCTGAAACTCCATTTAATTTAAATACATAGGAATAAGACTTATTCTTTAGATCTCTAAAATCCTCTTCACTTACAAAACCAATACCAAAATTCTTTGGATTTGGCACCACGTCAGAAAGTTTTTGAATAACATAGGTATAATCTGGTGCGGCTCCATATCCTACAATATTAAATTTCTTATTTTGAATTTTTAAATTAATATTAACATTATATTTATTTGCTTCTCCAAAATGACTGTCTAAAATAATATCATTATCTTTGTTTAATTTTTCTCCTTTTGTTATTGATAATTTATTTATGTTTTTCCTATCATTAAATATTCTTATAGTTTGATTTTCATAAAGTTTATAATCAACATAAAAATTTTCTTCAATGTTAACTCCTAAATCTTTTATTTTTTCTAAAGTAATATTATTTAAAGGCTCATTAACATAAAATTCTCCATCTTCCCGATTATTTTCCAATGCAGCTTTTTCTCCTGTATATATAATTGTATCTGCTGAATCTGAAAATCCTACTATTGCCATAGAACTTATTAATACTAATACTATTAATCCTAAATATCTGCCTATATTTTCAGTAAATTCTCTTATTATTCTTTTATTTAACACCATGTCACTCACCCCTTTCATCATATATAATTCTGTTGATATTTTTTACACTACTATCTTATCGAAATTTATTATTTTTTTAACATTAAATATGGCAAGAATTAATAGAACCAAAGCAATATAAAAATCAGTAATAATTGGAAATACTTCTTCATTACTTCTCTTTCCGTTAAAAAGATGAAGACCTCCTGCCAAGCAAAAATATAAACCACCTGTCATTGCTGCTGCAAATCTGAATTCTGATAAATAAATTGATAATATCCCAACTAAGCCCATACTTATATTAGCAAGTCCAATTTCTCTCACAA
The DNA here is from genome assembly GCF_009928485.1 of Clostridium sp. C2-6-12. Classification (GTDB taxonomy): domain Bacteria; phylum Bacillota; class Clostridia; order Clostridiales; family Clostridiaceae; genus Clostridium. The sequence continues at coordinate 7,433 of NZ_JAABNP010000003.1, forward strand.
TAATAAAACTTTTTTCATCTTCAGCTTTAAATATTTCTTTTGCTGTAAACGAAGGCTTTATAACCTGCTTTAGCCCTGCTGTAAATAAGCGTAATCCTACTCCTGAAAAAACGAACCATTTAAACATTACTCCAATGGTTCCAATTCCTAATGTTAAAATAAAAACTTCAAAACCACTTCCAACTATAGGCAATAAAACAAAAAATATAATTATTGATATCTCATATAACCTGATTTTTTTCATTGCATTATCACCTCCTATAAGTAAATGTTTTAATACAAATCTTTTTCTACCAAGTAATATCTCTAGCTTTCATTAATTTTTCATTGATATATTCTTTTTCTATCCTACCATCTCTTACTTTTATTACTTTGTGAGACATATATTTTATTGCATCATTATGAGTTACTATTATCATTGTTGTTCCATATTTCTTATTTACTGCTTCTAATAATTCAAGTATTTCTTTAGAAGTGTTATAGTCCAAAGCTCCTGTAGGTTCATCGCAAAGTAGCAGTTTAGGATTTTTAATAAGCGCCCTTGCAATTGCTGTTCTTTGTTGCTGCCCTCCTGATAAATGCCTTGGAAATTTATCTTGATGCTCCCATAATCCCAATGTTTTTAATAGTTCATCTTTATCTAAGGGTTCTTTTGTAAGATACTCACATACCTCTATATTTTCTTTAACTGTAAGATTAGGAACAAGGTTATAAAATTGAAATATAAAACCTAATTTATCTCTCCTATAGAAAGCTAAATCCTTAGAATTTAATTTAGATATTACTATATCATCAACTACTACTTCACCTGAATCTATACTTTCCAAGCCACCTATAACATTCAATAAAGTTGACTTTCCAGATCCTGAAGGTCCTAAGATTGTACATATATTTTTTTCTTCTAAAGTAAAGCCTGCCCCCTTTAGCACCTGAACTTTACTTTCATCTTCTCCATATGCTTTTTTTGCATCTATAACTTGTAGAAACATCTTTTCTCCTCCTTGTCTTAATACTTAATTAACTGACTTTTATAAATTAAGTTTTAATTGTTTTAACAGCTTTAGCTATATAAAAACTATCACCTAATTAATTGTTGAAGCACTACTTATAATGAACTACATTGTTTCTATAAAACCCATATTTCTATTTATCTTTTATTCTAACTTTACTTCCTAATTCATAATCTGAAGGAGAATTTAAAATAATCATATTATCCTTTATATCTTGTCCAAAAATTTCAATATCAGTATCTGTTTCAGTACCTTTTGTTATAGAAATTGCTTTAACTATATAATCTTTTCCTTGTTTTTCTGCAGCATATATACAATCTTTGTTATCTTTATCTTTTATTACACTTTCAACTGGAACTGTGTAAACTTCCTCTTTTTCATCTATGATAATATCTACTTGAGCTTTCATACCTATTTTAAGCTTAATAGTTGGATCATTAATTTTAAGCTTAACTTCATATTTAGCTTCTTTATCATTTGAATCATTGCTAAGGTCTAATTTATTATTATCCTCAGTCTTTGCTATTTCCTCAACCCGTACTACTTCACCTTGAATAATTTTTCCACCTGTAGAATCACTTTTAATTTCAGCCTTTTGTCCCACTTTTATTTTTTCAATATCTACTTCCTTAACATCAACATTTACAGTTACATTATTGGGATTCATAATTTCAAATAAAATTCCTGAACCTTGATTTCCTACATTTGCATTCTTTGCGCTTATTATTCCATATACTGGTGCTTTTATTTCTGCATTACTTAAGTCCTTCTTTAAGCTTTCAAGTGTAATATGCTGACTGTTATCTTCTGCTTTAGCTTTAGCTGCTTCATAGGTGGTTTTGGCAGTAACCAAATCTTGCTGAACTTTCGATTTTATATTATCAAGAGTTACTATGCTTTTCTCATAAAAATCTTCTGCGTTTTCATAAGAAATTTCATATGTCTTTAATTCCTGATCTGAAATGCTATCACTTTCATGTAGCTGCTTATACTTATCATAAAGGCTTTTCTTATTTTCATAATCTCGTTTTGCTTCATTTAAAGCCGTTTCAGCATTTTTTATATCTTGATTTTTATCATTATTACTTAAAACTAATGCATTATTATATACTGAATTTGCATTTTCCAATGCAGCCTGATTCGCAGCATTTGTGGTAACAATGGAAGCTTCCAATTCTTTTATTTGATCTTCTAGTTTGCTTGTATCTAAAATTGCCAAAATATCATTAGCCTTAACTTTATCTCCAAGCTTTATTTTTACTTCTTTTATTGGAAGATTTACATTTGAATAAACATTTGTTGAATCTTCACTTTTTACTTCACCCTTTGCATTAATTTTATTAATGTTCTTTCTTAATTTGAGAACAGTATATTTATCATCACTTAGCCCTTGATTATTTAAAACCATATTAGCTATAAAAGTTCCTAATATTAAAACTACAATCAATCCTAATACAAATAATACTTTTTTATTTTTTAATTTATTGTTTATTAAATTTTTCATTATTTCATCTCCTTGCTTAATTTTAATATTAAGATTTCTATCCACACACTTAATGAAAATATAATATTTTTTTCTTATAGATATCTATTTATTCCTTACCTTCTAAATATAACACTGTTATATCACAGTGTTATATTACAGCGTTATATTTATTTTGTCAATATACATTTACATTAATATACAAACTCTAATCCTTCCAATAAATTATTTTTTTATCTGTATTAACTAAAAAAATACCCTAATACATTATTCAAAGTTAATGTATTAGGGTATTCTTTACTTCATAAGCTCTTTCCAGCCTGAAAAAAAGAAGGTATTTATATTTTCAAATTGCTTTACTGCAGTTTCATATGGAACATCATGTTTTATAAATTCTGTTATTGATTTTATATAAAATTCAATTATTATATGAATTGTAAATTCATCAATATCAGAAACCTTTTTAACTGAATCTATAAACTCTTTAAGTTCCTTTAAAGATTTTTCTATAAACTTATCAATATAATTCTCCATGCTGGAACCACTAGAACTCATAATTACCATTTTACAAACATCATAGTTATCATACATATATTTAAGATATCTAAGATGGCTGTTCTTAGCTGTAAATATCTGCTGAGGAAATCCAACACCTTCTTTAACCATATTTCTTTCTTCTTCTTCGACTTCTTCAATTAAATAAAAAAATCCATCAAGTACATCTTTAACAAGAGTTACAAATATATCATCTTTATCCTTAAAATAACCATAGATTGCTCCCGTCGTAACTCCAGCTTGCTTGGCTATATTTCTAAGGGATGCATCTTTAAATCCTTTTTGCATGAATTCAGCCTTTGCACTATTTAAAATATTGTCAATGGTGGTTGAACCATCTTTATTATCTAATTGTTCACTCATCTTAATTTTTTCTCCTTATCAAAAAATGTATTATAATATATTCTCTACTTAGTACAATAAAACCCTATTACTTCATAGTAGTCTAAATTCAAATACTCAATATATGTTCTTTTCCAATCATCTTTAAAGTATATTATAACTCATATTTTGCTTTGTTAAAATGAAAATCAAATTCTTTTCTCCTATTTATGTTAGTAGATTATGTTAATTTTATATAATAACACTCTAGTTTGAACCATACTTTTATATAACTTTCTCTTAAAATATAGAAAGTTGACCTTGCATTTAATATAAAATTAACATTTCAATTACTTTATAATTTTTTTAACTATTTTATTATTTTAAAGTAGACTTAAATCCTCCAAGAAGCTGCTTCTAATTGAATTTCAGCCATATGCTTATATATTGTTCCTTCTTTTACTAATTTATCTGGGCTTCCTTGTTCCGCTACAATACCATCCTTTAAGACTACAATTTTATCCGCACCTGTTACGGTTCTCATTCTATGTGCAATAATAAGTACTGTTTTATTTTTAATAAGTCTTGATAATGCTTCTTGTATCATAGTTTCATTTTCAACATCTAGCGAAGCTGTTGCTTCATCTAATAATATAATAGGTGCATTCTTTAAAAAGGCTCTTGCAATTGAGATTCTTTGACGTTCACCACCTGAAAGTTCAGACCCATTTTCGCCAATCATTGCATTCCACCCTTTTGGCAATTTCTCTACAAATTCATCACAATGAGCAAGTTTTGCAGCTTTTATTACTTCTTCATCTGTAGCATTTTTTCTTCCAATACGGATATTTTCCATAATAGTATTATTAAATAAAGTAACATCTTGAAATACAATTGAATATAATCCCATTAATATTTCAGGATCAATTTTTGAAATATTCATACCTCCAACAGTAATTTTTCCTTTATTAATATCCCAAAATCGCGCTGCTAATCTTGATACTGTAGTTTTTCCACCACCCGATGGTCCAATTAATGCAGTCACCTCTCCTTGTTTAGCTGTAAAGGATACATTTTTTAATACAGTTTCCTTATTATCATATGCAAATTCAACTTGGTCAAATACAATGTCATAACCTTTATTAGTAAGTGCTTCCACGCCAGTCTGTACATCATGTTCAAGAATCTCATTCATACGCTCACACTGGATATTAGCTGCAATAATAGCTGCTAAATTCTGCAATGACATTTGCATAGGATCATACAATCTTGATACCAAAAGCAAAAACATAAAGAAAGTCAAAACATCCAAACTTCCATCTACAAGAAGCATTCCACCAGTAAGTGCAACGGTAGCTATTCCAAATTTTAAAATCATTTGGGCTGATGCAACAAAAATAGCAGTTCCAAGTTCTGTAATTATTGAACGTTTTTCAACATTTTTAATTTTTATATCCAATTGATCCATATATGCCGCTTCTGCATTGTTTGCTTTCAAATCTCTAACGGATTCTAAACACTCTTGAATTCCATCTGCACAAGCCATTTTTACACCCATTTGTTTTTTTCCTAGTGTATATTGTACTTTTGATGAAAGTAAGACAATTATAAATGAAACAGGAAGCACCCATAAAGCTGCTATTGCCATACGCCAATCAAAAAAGAATAAGCTCAATGCAACTAGAAAGGTTGAAATAATGGATCCTATAAGCTCTGGAATCCAATGAGAAGAGGCAGTTTCCAGCGTAGAACAATCAGCCATAATAGTACTAGTTAAATCCGCCAAATCCTTTTTTCCAAAGAAAGAAAGAGGAAGTTTTCTTAGTTTTTCAGCTAAGGATATTCTCCTAATTCCACTTTCTATATATGTTGCTAAAAATGTTGCATTATACTGAAAATATGTTGTAATGAATATGAGCACTAAACATGCTGCAATACCAATTGCATAATAAGAAAGATTAATTCCTCCAATATTATTATGCATCAAATCTCTCACCAAATAATAAAGAAGTCCTACAGGCATCATTAACACAATGTATGATAAAGTACAAGCGATGAATGCTTTTATCATGTCTTTTGCACCTTTTTCAGAAAGTGCATACTTATGTTGCAGTTTTTCAATTAATTTCACTTTTAACACCAACCTTCCATTTTACAGCACTGTTATATTGGTTCCACATATGTGAATATAATCCCTCTTGTTGTATTAATTCAAAATGAGTTCCAGATTCACATATCCCTCCATCTTTTAAAACATAGATACAATCTGTTTCTGTAACAGTAGAAAGTCTATGTGCTATCATAAATACTGTTTTTTCTTTTGATAAAATTGAAAACGCCTCTTGTACCTTTGATTCATTATCTGGATCAGCAAAAGCTGTAGCTTCGTCCAGTATTAAAATAGGAGCATTTTTTAGCATAGCTCTTGCAATAGAAATACGTTGCATCTCACCTCCTGAAAGGTAATTTCCTTTTGTTCCAATTATAGTATCAATTCCATCTGTCATTTTTTCTATAATATCTTCACACTGAGCATCTTTTAGTGCTTTTAATACTTCTTCCCTTGTGGCATTTGGCTTTGCAAGTCGTACATTTTCCAAAATGGAAGTTTTCAAAAGTCTACTATCTTGAAATACAAAGGATACTATATTCATCAATTCTTCTTTTGGAATATCCTTAACATTTACATTGCCAATTAAAACTTCACCACTATCTACATCCCAAAAACGAGCTATTACACTAGCTAAAGTTGTTTTACCACCTCCAGATGGACCAACAAAAGCTACATGCTCACCTGGATTAACTTTCAATGAAATTCTGTTTAAGGCATTTTCTTTTGCATCTTTATATCGAAAGGATACATCCTTAAGTACCACTGAGTTATCTTTTGGATTCTTAGGTGCTTTTGCTTCTACTAAGGGCTTTATATCCATTATGGTATCAATACGCTCTAATGCATCCTCAACTATCATCATATTTTCACTGGAATACATGATCTTATTTAAAGTAACTGTTATAATAGGAGTAATGATAATATAGAATAAAAGATTTAATAAAAACTCATTTGTAACTCCACTTTGTGTAAAAAATAAAGTTGCTGAGATTAATACAGCAAAAACTGAATTAATCGCTGTAGTATAAAATGCCATTGGCATTCGTAAATCTTTAGTATAAGAAATAACCCACTTTTCATAGCTGTCTATGGAGCTTTTAAATCGCTTAAAAGAAAATACAGACTGTCCAAAGGTTTTTACTATTGGTATACCACGCACATATTCAACTGCTTCATTTGACATCTGTTCTAAAGAATTTTGATATTCTTTCATTTTTTGCTTCATCTTGCTTCCAGTCATTGCTGACATAATAATAAAAGAAATCACAACAGGTATTAAACTTAGCAGTCCAAGACGCCAATCAAATACTAAAAGCATAGCAAGCAGACCAATTGGAGTTGCTAAAGCACCTGCTCTATCTGGCAATTGGTGAGCTAAGTAAGTCTCTGTCGCTGCACTAGACTCATTTACAATTTTTCTAATCTTCCCACTTCCAACATCATCCATAAATCCTAAAGGTAAGGCGAGAATATGATGCATAGCCCTTGATCGCATATTTGCCTGAACACGAAAAGCCGCTATATGAGAGCACATTAAAGCTCCTATATAAATAACCATAGAACAAGCTGAAAAGATTACTGCCATCCAACCATAATATGATAGATTTTCTGCTGCGCTGTAATTGGGCGAAACCTCCAATACATCTTTAATAATTTTCCATATATACACAAATGGTATTAATGCAAAAAGTGCACTTGCCCCAGACAATATCCAAGAAGCTATTGTTAGATATTTAAATTTTCCGGCATATCCAAATAATTTTGACATACTAGATTCTTTTTTCATTTGAAAACATCTCCTTTCATTTAAAACTGACCTATTTAACCTCTTTGGAAGCACGTTAGTCACAACTAACCAATGCATGTTTTTATCATCTTTATCAAACCTTTAATTAATTTGATTTAATATATTTAAGTTTTATATATTGTCATATCTCCTTTCCTATATTCAGTTGGATTCACTCCAAAAAGCTCTTTAAAAGCCGCTGCAAATTTACTTTGATTTTCATATCCAACACTTGCTGCTATATTCATAACAGTTTCATCAGTCTTTCTAAGCAGCGATGCAGCATACTCCATTCGATAATCCTTTATATATTTTGCAATGCTTTTCCCATACATAGCTTTAAAGCAGTTCTTCAGTCCAATTTGACTCATGCCATATCTATCTGATAATTCTTTTAAAGTAAAATTCTTAGATAAATCCTTAATAATCTCCTCATGGATATTTTTCACAATTTCTGTTTGAGATTTTAAGTAATATTTGTTTTTAGCTTTATTTTCATTGGCGCAAGTCTCACTTAAGAGCAAAAGAAGTTCTGCCACCTTAATTTTTATATAATTATCTTTTGCCTTTTCTTCTAGGTCAGGTAAATTATTTAAATCCAAGAAAATTCTTTCGATCTTACCTCCAACCCAGTTAATGCAATTTCCAACTTTCCAAAAATACTTTTTTGAAGGAAATAATTTATCTTTAAATTCATTTATATCATCTAAGGCATAATTTAAAATTTCAGGCATAGAATAAGACAATTTATTAATATACAAATATACTGATATGCCCTTATATTTTTCAACAAGTAATGTATTAACAACTGGAGGGTATTTATCTACTAATCCTGCATATAAATCACCGCTACCCATATATACACATCCGCCACCTTCAAAAACACATTCTATCTTACCCTCATGGCAATAACTAATCTCTATCATTTCCTCTTCAATATATTTTATAATTTCATTATTAACAACTGATGCTAAATCTCTATTCTCAAAATTTTCATTCCGAAGAACTATTCCTGGAAAAACTTCAAATAAACAAATATCACTATTCCCTTCAATATGGATTTTTTTCAAACTAATTCACCTCTAATCTAGCTATATATTTTCTTGTAAAAGGATTGCAAAAGTTAGTTTTCACTAACCTATTTAAATTATACTACAACGAACATTTTACAACTAACCCAAAACAACATATTTAGCTCCAAAATAAAAACAATTTAATTGTAATTGGTTTTGAATATTATTTTAATGTTCATATTTAATAAGATATTCTCTGAGTCTACTTATATTTGGTGTTGACATATTTGATTTTTTAATCAATCCTAAAAGTGCTTTATCTAAATATTCCATTTCGTAATATGCTGATTTACAATGATCACTTATTGCAAGCCTGCCAATAGGTGTTAGTGCACATATCTTTAATCCATAATAAACTATTTTTCTGTGATTTTTTAGTAATTTCAAAGTATTTTCAGGATCAATTTTATATCCTAACTTAACTAATACATCACAACCTTCTAATATTGCATCAATAACAGCATTTAAAGCCTTTTTATTCCCTGCTATTTTTTTTAAATTACAATTTGACATATATGCTAAATATGCAAGTGGCATAATAAATGCTATATGTGTCTTAAAAAAATTATCCATATTTTTGTGATAATTCACTTTAAACCTTGTTTCCATAAATATTTTTTCTATAATAGGTCTATAATCATTCTTCCCATCTAAATCCCCAATATCAAAATCCGGATGCTTTGTATGTACACTAATCACTTTATTCTCTTCACGTCTTCCACCGATACTGAAAAAACCAAAAAGTATCCTAGGGTTACTTGTGGATGTTTTTTTAATTTCCTCACTTACTTCTTTTGCTTTATCTTCATTACCAACAAACACAAATAGAGGACATCTTACATTGGAACTGATTGCTGGCAATACTTCTTTAACTTGCAAGTTCTGCATGACTATAAAAGTCACATCATATTGATCCTCTGGTAGCAATTCCTTTACTATATTAATTTTATCTACTGTTGTTTTTCTTTGCATCCAATGTCTAATTGCTAAGCCTTTTTCTTTTAGTTCTTCATATCTTTTGCCCCTTGCAAGAATTGTAACCTCATGACCTGCCCTTTTTAATTCATGAGCCGCATAAGACCCTACAACACCAGCTCCATATATTAATATTTTCATTAATCTTCATCTCCTTGATAAATTTTCACTACATACATGCCTAATTGATTGTTTTAATATACAATTTTATAGCTTATAATGTTTAACAGTCTCAACCCATTTATTTGACTCACATAAAATCATAATCGTGTGTAACCACAAATTTAATAATTCTCCTTGTAAAGTATATTCAAGTTTTAATATATAGTAACCAAAAGAAAAAATCAGTCCCACCTTTAAGCAAAGAACCCAATTGAAAACTTTTTTAAAAAAATAAAATCTTCTCAATTAAAAGAAGACTTTATTTTTTCTATATTCAGTTGGAGTTACATTAAACTCTTCTTTAAATGCTCTTGCAAATTTTCCTGAGCTCCCATATCCACAGCTTAATGCTATATCTAAAACCGAAACCTTATGATCATTTAGCAATTCCTTAGCTTTTTTCATCTTATAGCTTTTACTATAAGCAAAAATAGTTGCTCCATAAATACTATTAAAGCCCTTTTCTAAGTCCGTTGAATTCATTTTGACCAGCTTAGAAATTTCTTTAACAGTAATACGCTTATCCACATTATCAATTATTATTTTTCTTGCTTCTTTTATTTTATCTATTGAGCTTTTTGAAAAATAAATATACTCATTTTTTTTATAATTCATATCAGACAATAAATAAAGCAACAATTCAACTACTTTTATTTTCATAAAATGATTGCTATATTTTTCTGGAATAACAAACAGCTCTTTAAAAATATGTTCTAAACTTTCAGTTGCATAATTAATTATGCACCTATCTGAAGAAAATACTTCCTTCAAAAAATTTTCCTCCTTAAATTCCTTTGTTTCCAGTATAGTATTTAAACTTTGTACAACATACGGAAAATAAATCATAACCGTAATTCCCTTAAAAGGCTTTACACTGAAATCACATGATACTGCATTTACTTTATATCCAAAAAGACTTATATCACCATCTGACATAACTGCATATCTTTGATTATCAAATTCAATCTCAACATGTCCGCTTAAGCAATAAGTGATTTCTATGCAATTAACATTTAGCTTAAAAGTGTTAATAATTGGACTATAAAATTCAACGTCATTATATATCAATTCAACACCTGGCATAACTTTAAAGCTTTCCATAATACCTCTTCCCACTTGAGATTTTACTTTATAAATTATTGAATTCTTATTTTGTATTCTATTTTCTATGGTTTCATTAAAATATACTTTATCCTCATCCAATCGTCTCAATTTAATTTAATTTTTTTCTATTCCAATTGAATTATTGCAGAATTTGCAATCTAATATTTTTTTCAATGCTGTTCCACTGCTTTGATGACATCTTATTAATTCAGCTTCGTTTACATCTGTCTTGGATAAAGCACATTGTATCATCTTATGTGATATGGTATTTGTAAATACCACCAACAAATCAGGTCTTCCAATTTGCTTTTTTAAGTTATTAGGCATTTGAGTAAATACTTTCGCCTTACAATTGTAATCTTTGCATATTCTTTTGTATTCACAAACCATTCTATCATGGCCACCAATTATAACAATACTCATTTTTCTTTTCCCCTCTCAGCTAATATGTTTTACTTATTTTTAAACTAAAGCACACAAGTTAGTTCTGACTAACCTATTTATAAATTTATATATTCCCATTATTTTTATTATAATGCATGTAAAATTAGTCACTAATAATAATAACAATATTAGTACTAAGTTACTCTTTCAACATAATTTATATATTAAAATAGCATTAGTTAGATGAAACTAACTAATGCTATTTTAATATATTTTTTTCAAGTTGTCTACAAACTTCAATGACATCTTTTTCAAATATCCTACTTAGCTAAAAACTATTATATATTTGCTGTTCATTATTCAGTATGTTATACTTACTTCATTAATAATATAACTGGAAACTACATATATAAGGAGATAATTTTATATGACTTTAAATGAATCTGTTGAAAACTATTTAGAAACTATTTTAATATTAAGCAAAAACTTGCCTATGGTTCGTTCAATCGACGTTGCCACAGAACTTAATTTTAAAAAATCTAGCGTAAGTGTTGCTATGAAAAATTTACGTGAAAAAGAATATATAACTATGACAAATGAAGGATATATTTCCCTTACTCAAACAGGAAAAGAAATAGCAAATATGGTTTATGAAAAACATACTTTTCTTTCTGGTTGGTTAGAACGTCTTGGTGTAGATGCTAATACTGCTGCTGAAGATGCATGCCGAATTGAACATGTTATAAGCAATGAGAGTTTTGAAGCTATAAAAAAATACGTTAACAAGAATAAATAACAGACTCCATCCAACTGCTTTTCTTCTTATTTGAATCAACTCTGAATAAATCCCTTTTTCATTGTACTCTCATAATGTAAAATTATGTTATACTTTTTTTCTAAATAACTCCTGTAACAAAATAACTGCTCCCAAATATAAATCTTTTTATAAGCTAATTCAAATCCTAACCAAGGACTATATTTCAAAAAATCACTCCATATCCTTCGAATAAAAATTCTTCTAGCATTTTAAAATCACATCATGGTAAATAATTTATATATTATTTTAAATTCCATAGTTAAGAAATTTCAAATCATTTAAGGGAAATGCCTATATGGAAAAATCTTTTTCTTCAAATATGATTATAAACAAAAAATATCACCTATTGATAATCATTTTCATTTACTTCGTTTTTATATTATGCTATATTATCTATAGGCTTAATTTTATCGCGGCAAATTTCTATTATGGAGATGATAATTATTATGGCAAAAATGAGAACACCAAGATTTAAATTATGTAGAAGATTAGGTTTAAACGTTATAGGACATCCTAATGCAATGAAGAGATCAAACAACGGCAGTGCTAGAAATGCTAAAAAACTTTCTTCTTATGGAACACAGTTGTTAGAAAAACAACGTCTAAGAGCATACTATGGAGTTATGGAAAAACAATTCTCTACTTATGTTAAAAAAGCTCTAAATGATAAAGAACAAACTGGTTATTCCTTAATTAAGAGATTGGAATGCAGACTTGACAATATTGTTTATCGATTAGGATTTTCAAATTCGGTGGCTGGAGCACGTCAAATGGTAGTGCATGGGCATTTCTTAGTTAATGGCAAAAAAGTAAATATACCATCCTTCAATGTAAGTATAGGAGATGTTATTACTTTAAAAGAGAAATCTCAAAAAAATGAAACCTTTAAAAATAATTTTTTATCTAACATTCTTAACACTTATCCTTACTTAGATAAAAATGAACAGGAATTTTCAGGTACTCTTTCAAGATATCCTCTTAGAAATGAAGTTCCTATTGAAATAAATGATTCCTTAGTCGTAGAATTCTATTCAAAATTAAGTTAATAATCAAAATTTTATTAAAGGATAACTAAATGATTAAACATAAATAATTTAGTTATCCTTTAGCTAATAATTTGAGGGGGGTATTAAATATTTGAAAATAGATACAAAACCAAAAATAATTTGTAGGAATCCTTTCAAACATTATTATTTTTGGGAACATAAGATCCTTAATCATGCAAATTTATGGGAGGGATATTTTGATAATCATAATATAACTGAAGCATCTAAAATAGTTTACACTGGAATACTGGACAATGATAAGAATATTTTTCACCACGGCTTTGTTGTTTATCCATCTATTTATGAGCTTTTAGGCTTTTTGCAAAATGTTTTTCTTCCCACAGCTTTTTTTACGTGGTTTGACCGTAATTATGATGATTTCTATATGCCATTAGAACCATATCCAACTGTTGTAAATGAAGTTATTGAACATAACAAAAACCTAGACTTAGACTTAACCTTAATAAATTCAATGAATGATTCTTATTATTTTTTAAATAACTTATGGTTATTTGAAGAATCAATACTATCCATAGCATTAAAATCTTTTTGTGAAAAATTTAATAATGAATGGGACCGAGATTATAATCAAAAAATATTCTTAATGACATTTAACTCACCTTCTGAAGTATTTGATTTTATCAAAACTTCTATTGGTTGGTCTGATTATGATGAATTTATAGAAGAACAAATTTCTATGAGTTTAGATCAGCTAAAATTCACCTGTGAAAATGCAATAATAGAGCCTTTATTAAATAAAAAATTTATAGAAATATTAAACACAACTATTCCAATATTATTTTAATATTTCTATTTTAATTTAAAATCAAAAAATATATTTAACGAAAAATCATTTTAAATCTATATATTTCTCTGTAATATGAGATTTATGATCAAAATTTTTTTTCAATTTTATTTTAATATTTATTGACAAATTTGGTTTAATATTATAATATTTACTTGAGAATGATTTTCATAATTACTTAAAAAATTGAAAGGAGTACTACATAAATGAAAATAGTATATTGGTCTGGAACAGGAAATACAGAAAAAATGGCTGAATTAATAAAAAACGGAATTATTGAGGCAGGTAAAGAAGCTGAAGCTATCTGCGTTTCCGATGTAAATGTAAATGAACTTTTAAATGAAGACATATTAGTTTTAGGTTGTTCAGCTATGGGAGATGAAGTACTTGAAGAATCAGAATTTGATCCTTTTATAGATGAAATTTCATCTAAGATATCAGGTAAGAAAGTAGCTCTATTTGGATCTTATGGCTGGGGCGATGGAAAATGGATGAGAGATTTTGAAGAAAGAATGATTGGATATGGTTGCAGTATTATAGATACACCTCTAATAATTCAAAATGAGCCTGATGGTAGTGAACAAGAGTGTTTAGATTTTGGTAAAAAAATAGCTCTTGCATAATTTAAGCTATTAATTAATTTTTGAAAGGAAAATTTTCAAATTTAGTTTAGTATAAATATTTAATTTGTTAAATATTTTATGGAATATATTAAAAATACTGAATAAATAGCACCCAAATTAATTTATTTAGTTATTGATATAAAATTTTATATAAGTTTTGTAATTAACCACCAAAAAGTTTTCAGTTCCACACGCTGAAAAAACTTCACACACATGAATACAAACACACAACTCCTAATGAAAATATATAAGATATTCCATAAAATTATATATAAGACCTTCTTAAATTCATATTGATTTTAAGAAGGCCTTCTTATTTATTTTAATTGAATTAACCTTAGACATTATTAAAGAAAATAATTATAATAATAACATGTTTATTTTAAGGAGATTAATATGAATTTTAGCAAGTTAAACAATAAGACTAAAGGAATAATATTTATAATATTATCAGCCTTTGGGTTTGCAATGATGTCAGCCTTTATTAAGTTATCTGGTGATCTGCCCTCTTTTCAAAAAACGTTTTTTAGGAATATAGTATCCTTAATTGTTGCCTTCGGACTTATTTTAAAACATTCAAGTAGCTTTTGGGGAAAGAAAGAAAATCAAAAATTATTAATATTAAGGTCCACTTTAGGGACTGTTGGAATACTTTTAAATTTTTACTCAATAGATAGATTGGTTTTATCTGATGCAAATATGTTAAATAAACTAAGTCCATTTTTTGTAATTATTTTTTCTTGGTTGTTATTAAATGAAAAAATTAATGGAAAGCAGATTTTATCAATAGTTATAGCCTTTATAGGTGCATTATTTATAATTAAACCTGCTTTTAATTTAGATGTTATTCCTTCAATTGCTGGAGCTTTAGGAGGAATTGCAGCAGCTGCTGCCTATACCTGTGTAAGAGCTTTAAGCGGAAGAGAAGCTCCTAATACAATAGTATTTTATTTTTCATTTTTTTCAAGCTTAATAACTTTTCCATTAATGCTTATATCCTATGAACCAATGACATTACTTCAGTTTATTCATCTTATTATGGCAGGTATTTTTGCTAGCCTTGGTCAATTTGGGATAACTTTTGCCTATAAATATGCTCCGGCTAGAGAAATTTCTATTTTTGATTATACTAATATAATCTTTTCAGCTTTAATAAGTTTATGCTTATTTGGAGTTCTTCCAGACTTCTTAAGTGTTATTGGATATATTGTTATATTTCTTGCTTCTTTATATATGTTTATATTTAATAAATAATTCAAATCAAATATTACTCTATATGATCAAATAAATTTATAATTATATCTAATACAATATTATGGATATAATTATAAATAACATATTTCCACCTTTATATTATAATTAGCCCAAAAAGTCCCAATATAGCAACATCTACTACATTGGGATTTTGGGGTTAGTTTAACTTTATATTATGCTTAAATTTAAAAAAGTAATTCCAACTATTCTGTCTTTATCCTAACTCCTTATAATAAGTTAGTTTGCCTGATTACTTATCATATAACTTAGTTACAAAATGTATTATTTAAAATTATTCCAATTAAACATCATCTATTTATTCTATAGTTATATCTTCAACATTAGTATTAGTATACAAATCAATTCTACTTTTCTTTTACATTGTTATTTAATAAGATTAATTTAGACGTGATAAATGCAGTAATTGGTATGATAAGAATTATTCCTATACCACAACATATAGATTGAAATACTTCTGAACAAAATACCTTTGCGTTTAGAATAGTACTTACGGAATAGTTCAGCTGATTAAAATATATCAATAGAGTCATAAATCCACTTATATATGCAAAAAATAATGTATTGGTCATTGTACCTAAAATATCTTTTCCTATATTCATACCTGATTTAAATAATTCCTGCTGAGTTATAAGTAGATTATTTTTATAGATTTCATTCATAGATGATGATATTGATATTGATACATCAATAATTGCACCTAATAATCCTATTAATATTTCACATATAACTATTTTTGAGAAATCAATTTGAACAAATAATGAATAAAAAGAAACCATATCTATCTGTTCATTGCTAAAACCTTGTATTTGAGCATTTATACTCATTTCATACGTAGTAATCATAACTAAAGCTATTACAATAGTAACTGACAATAAAGATGATACTGTTTTTTTGTTGTAACCATTAATAAAAAATAAACTAAAAAAACTGATTATCATAGCTCCTATAAAAGTTACTTTAATTGGATCTATTTTAGCACCTATCAAAATAAGCATAAAGAATAACGTAAAAAAATTTAAAATTAATGTAAAGAAGGATTGGACACCTCGTTTGCCACCGATAATTGTCATGATAATCAATAGTATTATTAATAATATTAATATTGTATTCATAATTTATACTTCTCCAATTTTATGATTTTTAAGAATTAAAATAGAAATATATACAGTAATGGGAATACTAAGTACAATTCCTATACTACCAACAATCGCTCTCATATACTCCAGGGAAAGATTAATACTTAAAATATAAGTTATAGGCACTCCATCTCTTAAGAACAAAATTATAGTTGGAATACTCCCACTTAAATATGCGAAAACTAATGTATTTGCCATTGTTCCCATAATATCTTGCCCAATCTCTCTTGAAGATTTAATTATAACATTTCTGTGTACATTAGGATTTTTATCATATAGTTCCTTTACTGCTGAAGAAATTGAAATTGCTATATCCATTATAGCACCTAAGGTACCTATCATTAATTCAATAAGAAATATAGTTTCAGGTGGTTGAGTAAGAAATTCCATCTCTTCAAAATGAACTCCACTCCAATTATTTATTTTAATTACAAGACCTGCAATCAGTATGGACACAAAAGTACCAGCTAAAGTACCTGCAATAGCTGCAATACTCTTTTTATTTCTACCACACACTATTATTATTGAAAGTATAATAAAAACTACACTAGCTATTATAGAAAACAATATTAAATAATATCCTTTAGTAAATAAATTAATTATAACAATTGAAATTATAAGATTAACAAATAAGCTTGCTAATGATCTTGCACCTTTTGCTCCTCCTACTAATAATATTAATATGATAAAAATATTCATTATGTATACAATATATTTATCTCTTTTTAGCTCACCTATTTTTACAACTGATATTTCCTTGTTAACAGTTTCTTCAATTGATAAAAAAATTTCATCATTTATTGTTAAATCCAAATCATTAGCTTTAGAAAATGATGTAACATTATCAAGTTCAATAGTTTCACCTTTATGAATCCCATTCATGATAATAGCTTGAACTTTTTGCAACTTCATTAATTCAATTTTTCCATTATCAGTTTTCTTATCAAATTTATGTTCATCTATAGTGATTATTTTCCCAATAGGTTTACTATATAGCTCTTCATTATTTGAAACAAAAAATAAGCTAAGTAAAGATATAACTATTATCCCCATCCAAAGCATTATTTTTCTTTGCGTAAATTCCTTCATTTCAGTTTCTCCTATTTTTATGTCAAATTTATAAAATCATTAAAAATTATACTCTTCTAAATTTATTTAATCAAATATAAACTCATTTTAATTTTTACGTGAAGTAAACAAAAAAACAATAAATAATCCAATAAAATACCCACAAGAAAGTTCAAATACTTCCTGTGGGTATTCACTTATTTATTTCCCTTTTTCTTCGAAACACAATCTAATTTTACTTTTAATTTATAAATCGTGTAACTTTCCTTCTTAAATATTAACTAGCTAAATTTTAAATTTTTCTACAGTATTCTTAAGATTATTAACCAATTCTTCTAATTTGCTAGTAGTTTCTCCAACTTGGTGCATGCACGCTGTTTGTTCCTCATTTGATGCTGTTACTTGTTCTGTAGCTGCTGAGTTCTCTTCTGTTATAGCTGCAACACTGCTTATAACTTGATCTGTAGTACTAGCTTTATTAGCCATATTATTGGCTGCTTTTGACACTTCAGCAACAATAGAACTTATTTCATTAAACACTTTTTCCACTTCTTCAAAGTTCTTTCCAACAGTGGTAGTAACCTCTACACCATGCATTACTTGTTCTGTACCTCTTTCCATCTTATCTGCTATACTTTCAATTTGCCTTTGAACACCAGTAATTAATTCAGCTATTTTATTAGATGCAGTACTTGATTGTTCTGCCAATTTTTTAACTTCCTCTGCAACTACTGCAAATCCTTTTCCTTGCTCACCAGCTCTAGCCGCTTCAATTGCTGCATTAAGTGCTAGCAAATTAGTTTGCTCTGCTATGTCAGTTATTACAAATACAATTTGGCCAATTTCTTTTGATTTTTCCAATAAATTTTGTGTTTCAGTAACATTTCCACTGTTTGTCTCAGCTATAGTTTTTATACTTTCAATAACTTCTTTAACGCCTTCTGCTCCAGACGTACTTACCTTTTTAGATTCTTCAACAACGCTTATCATATAATCAGATTTCTTAAATACATCATCTATATCCTTAATTAATTCTTTTGTTGCTTCTAAAGCCATACTTGCACTTTCTGCTTGTGATACAGCTCCTTTGGCTATTTCCTGCATACTTCTTGAAACTTCGTCTGTTCCTCTTAATGATTCATCCGTTGCAACAACTAAATTGTTTGATAATTCACTCACTTCATTAGCTGATTCACTAATATCACTTATCATTTCTTTAAGTTTAGTAACAGTATTATTTAAGCTCTTGCCTACCTTTCCAATTTCATCATTTGAAGTGATTTTTAATTGAGTTGTAAGATTTCCTGATGCAATTTCTTCTGAAAATGCAGACAGTTTAATTAATGGATGTACCATACGCTTTGCTTCTATCATTACAACACCAACAAGGATAACTAAAATTACTAATGTAATTAAAAATAATGATACCATTAATTTATCAGAAGCAGCAAATAACTCTTCTTCAGATATTACACTAGCAACACTCCAGCCTGACAAAGGAACTTGATTATAAAAAACTATAAAATTATCTTTTCCAGAAGTAAATCTAAAGGTACCAGATTTCTTATCAAGCATTTCTTTTCCCAACACCTGCATATTAGCATCTTCCACTTCTGATATTTTGCTTTTCATTATTAAATCTTCATTTGGATGTACAAGGATTGTTCCATCTTTTCCAACTAATAAACTATAGCCTTTATCCCCATATTTAAAGGCTTTAACCTTATCTTGAATATAAGATAGATTAACTGCTGAAATCATAGTTCCAATAGATTTATCAGCTTCATTTTTAATAGGTACTCCTATTACCACCAATGTTTTTCCAGTTCCCTTTGATATAACTGGATTTGATATATTATAGGGTACTCCACTCATTAAATCTTTATACCATGGCTTTTGAGATACATCTCCTGCTACAAAGTTTCCATTTGAATATTGTGCTCTAGATATACCATCATTATTAAATAACGTAGCTGATGCATTATCATATTCACCTGGATAATTTTTCTCTAAAAATTTAATTCTTTCCAAGTTAAATTTATCAACCGCATCAAGATTTGTTTCAATTTGTTTAGCTGTAGGGGTGTTTGTAGCACTTCTAACTTCTAATAGTTTACCCTCTAACCACGTATTTACGTTTTCTGAAAGTTTATTAGTTTCAGATATTCTATTGCTGATAATTTCATCTTGAATGGTTTTTCTAAATTGATATAATGCTGTTCCACTTAAAATCAGCATTCCAATTATTACTGTTGGTAAAATACCAAGTAGCAATTTCATTTTAAAAGATAATTTTTTAAGCATACTTCTTCCCCCTTAAAGTCTTTGTAACATTTCAGATTTTTCGACCATAATTGTCATTTTTATTTTTTTATTTTTATTAAATTCAAAAAAACCCTCCTATATTTATAATAATATCACCAAAATAAAAATAATTGTAAACATTTTTTACCTCAAATGGATAATAAAGTTTACAAAATACCAATTACAAAAAAATTTTATATATTTTTGATTTATTCTAATTTTTTTGTTAAATTAAATATTTTTAAAATAAAAACATAATTATTAAGCCACCAAAAATTAATCAACTTAATTTTTAGTGGCTTGAAATATATAATTATTATATTTTATATCTTTCTAAATCCTTTTTGAAGGTTTCAGTAATTCCTTTAAAGTCATATATATTTTCTATAAGCTTCTTAATTTCATTAGTATAATTTGTTACACTTGCACTAACTTCTTCTGATGAAGCCGAATTTTCTTCTGCAATAGCTGCAAGTGATTCTACACTATCATAAACCTTAGCTATAGCATCAGCTTCGGTATTCAACTTATCAATAGTTTCAATCATAGAATTCGCAACACTTTGAACTGATTGATTAGCTTCATAGCTTATATTTCTAACAACGCCTAAGCTGTCAGTTTCCTTTGCTAATATATCATATTGAACATCAATGTTGCCAACTAATGATTTAATTTCAGCTACAAATTGTTCAAGATTAGAATTTATTTCCAAAACTGCATCCTTAGATTGTTCGGCAAGTTTTCTTATAGATTCTGCTACAACCGAAAAGCCTCGTCCTTGTTCACCAGCTCTTGCTGCTTCTATAGATGCATTTAATGCTAATAAATTAGTTTGTTCAGATATTCCGGAAACTATAGATACTATATTAGTAATATCTTTAGCCTTATTTTCAAGATGAGTTCCTTTAACCTTTACTTCATTAAATTTCTCCAAACTATTTGAAATGTTTTTACTAGCATTATCTACATTTTCATAACTGTTATTTATTTTTTTCATAGCTTCTTCAAGTTCTAATTTATTAGAATTTTCATTTTGAACTATTCCTCTTAAAGCAGTAATATTTCCATTAAGGGTTTGAACCACAGCATCTGTATTTTGCGCCTGCATAATTGCACCGCCTGCCACCTGCTCTACTACACCACTTATTTCGTTAGAAGTGCTATTCATTGATTCAGAAATTACATTTATAGTATCTACAAATGTATTCATTTCATCTGTAACACCTTTGAAGCCTACAAAATCAGCTTGTATAACTTTTTTATGACTCTTTAAAAGTTCATAAATTTCTTCAAAAAAATCATTAGTTACAATTTTACCATCAACATTATATTGGTTGTTTATAATTCTTCCAAGCTCTTCTTTTATTTGATTCATTGGAGACATCATTAATGAAACACCTATAATTGTTGTTATACCAGATACAACGCCCCCTATTAGTGCTTTAATTACATTATCAATGCCTAATAAAGGTATTAATGCTAAAGTTGATATTATAAACGTAAATAATCCTGCCTTAACTCCAAAGTTCTTTATAAATCCAAATGAAAGTAATTCATTAAATAAATATTTCTTCTTATAATATATGTCTTTATCAAAGGTTAGCTTTAACTTTAATTCAGTTTCACTTTTTGATACTTGTTCTATATTTACTTTTTCTTTAAAATAATTGCAGGTTCCTTCTAACATTCCCATAAAATAATCAAACATACCTCTAGAAGAACTATAACTGAATATTGCTTGATTTCTTGATATAGGTTCTATTACTACTAAAGGCGGCTTTGCTCCAGCAAACTTCTTAGTCATAACCACATGAACATCAAACATAGATTTTAAAAATGAATATGCATTGTCATGTTTAAAAAATGCTGGATAATCTTGGCTAAAGGAGATTATGTTATCTTGCCCTATCTTTTTCCATAGTGTTCCTAAATCCATGTTTTGGCTTTTAGCTATATAAGCCATTATTTTTTTTACTTCTCCATCGTCTACATTTTCAATTGGAGAAAATATTTTACCGCTTCCCCATCCAACATATTCCATGGCATCAGCCACTGCTGAATCTCCAAACAGCTTTCTATTAGTTCGCATCCAAGTTGCTACTACTGTTCCTTTCATTCCCCATTTCCTCCTTAATCCTTTTGTTAATTCGCAAGCTTAACTCATATGATACAATTATACAACAATTTAACTTAATTGGTAAGCATATATTAATTAATATTTATTCTCGATTATTATAATTTCTAAATTTGACATGAGCTATTTAATATGATACATCTAAATTATACAAACCTTATTTTTTATTATATATATATGTTAATCTTGACAATAAGAAGGCGGTGATTGAAACTTGATATTTTCTAATCTTACTATAGATAATAATGAACCAATTTATATTCAAATAGAAAAACATATACTAATAGGTATAAAAAATGGTGAATTAAAAAAAGGCAGTAAACTTCCTTCCACAAGAGAAGTGAGCAAACTTTTAAATATAAGTAGAAATTCTGTTATATGCGCTTATGAAAAACTAGAAAGTATGGGAATAATAATTACAAAGAAAGGTATTGGTACTTTTATTTCCATTGAAGAACAAAATGAAAGATATGAATATAGCGTAGATTTTATAGATAGAGTTAATCATTATGGCAACACTTTAAGAAATCTTGATATTATAAAAAAAGAATTTCCTTATAAAAAAGGTATGATATCATTTAAATCCATTTCTCCAGAAAGTCATCTTTTCAATTTAGATGATTTTAAAAGATCTCTTTTAGACGCTTGGACTTTTGAAGAAGCCAATTTATTAAATTATGGATATGCAAAAGGCTATAAACCATTAATTAATTATTTATTTGATTATATGAAGGAAAAGCGAGTTAATACAGATAATAAAGATATTTTAGTAACTAATGGCTTTACCGAAGCTTTCGATATAATAATAAGTTCATTGACAAATAAAGGTGATGTTATTTTATGTGAAGAACCTACTCATAATACTGCCTTAAAGATTATGAAAGCATATGGATTAGAGGTAATTCAAATTAAAATGGATAAAGAAGGTTTAGACCCGAATTCACTTGAAGAAGCTTTAGAAAAATACAACCCTAAATTTGGTTATCTAATACCTTCTTATAACAATCCAACTGGAATTGTAACAAAAACTGAAAGAAGAAAAGAAATATATAAACTTTTCAGGAAATACTCAGTCCCTATAATCGAAGATGGTTTTAACGAAGAATTGTTGTACTCAAGTTCTCCAATTGATCCAATAGCCTCTTTATGCGGCAGTGGCAATGGTGTTATTTATATAGGAAGTCTTTCGAAGATATTATTTCCAGGGCTTAGAATTGGCTGGATATTAGGAGATACTAAACTTATAGATATTTTAGAAAGTGTAAAACGTGGAAAAAACATTCACTCTTCTTTTTTAGATCAAAGTGCTTTTTATTATTATTTAAAAAGTGGTGCGTTTAATAGATATGTAAAAAATGTTCGAAAATATTATAGAGATAAATACAATTTGGTTATTGAAATGACAGAAAAATATATACCTTATGAATATATAACTGGAGAAGGCGGACTCCACGTTTTTATAAAATTAAAAAATAACCTTGATGCAAGAAAACTTTTAGAATTGTGTTATAAAGATAATGTTTTATTTATGCCTGGCGATATTTTTTATGAAAATATTAATACTAATGAATTTATTGAAAAAAGCAAAAATAATCTTAAAGGTAAAGATACCTTTAGAATAGGTTTTGGTAGAGTAAGTGATGATGATATAAAAAAAGGTATTAAATTAATTGGCGAAAACATACAAATATTATCACAAAAATAGACAGCTTGTTCAAAACTGTCTATTTCCATTTTATAATCAATTTCTTGGCTCTTAGTAGTTTAATATTTATCAAATTCTTTATCACTTAAATCAATATTTAAGTGATTTGATGTTGCTGCTACTTCTCTATATGCTACATTGCTTTCATTATTATAATATCGTGTATTCATATAATCCTCATTTTCATTATTCAACTTACTATTATTATTTTTTAATTTGAAATTAGAAACCATACGTTTAAGTGATTCCGATTGACTTGAAAGCTCTTTACTAGTTGATGCACTTTCTTCGGCGGTGGCTGAATTTGTTTGAACAACTTGTGACACCTGTTCGATTCCTACGTTTATTTGTAAAATACCACTAGCCTGTTCTTCTGAAGATGCTGCTATTTCAGCAACAAGTTTTGCAGCTTTTGATACTCCCTCTACTATTTCATCTAGAGCTTTTGCTGTATTATTTGCAATTTCAGTTCCTTTTTCTGATTTTTTTATAGATCCCTCAATAAGAGCTGTGGTTTCTTTAGCTGCATTTGCACTTCTAGCTGCCAAGTTTCTTACTTCCTCTGCAACTACTGCAAAACCTTTTCCATGTTGCCCTGCTCTTGCTGCTTCTACCGCCGCATTAAGTGCAAGTATATTAGTTTGGAATGCTATTTCATCTATTACTTTAATAATCTTTGAAATACTAGCAGAAGACTCATTTATTTCACCCATAGACTTGAGCATTTCGTTCATATGTTTATTGCCAACCTCTGCATTATCTTTTACACTAATAGCTAAATCTTTAGCTTGGCTTGCATTATTAGCATTTTCTCTAGTCTGTGCTGCAACTTCAGTTATAGAAGATGTTAATTCTTCTATTGCACTTGCTTGCTCTGTAGCACCTTGTGCTAATCCTTGACTAGCATATGAAAATTGGCTTGCTCCTGCATAAACTTGATCGGAAGCAGCATTTATATCGCCGAGTACTGAATTTAGTGAATTTATTATGGTATTTAATGAAGTTGAAATACTTTTGAAGTTTCCATTAAATTCTTTAACATTTTCAAGTGCAAGATTACCTCTCGAAATTTCCTGCATTATTTCAGAAATTTCTCCCACAACATCTTTTAAATATTCTTCAGTGTTATTTACAGCCTTCGTTAACACTCCGAATTCTCCCCTATACTGTCCATTAATAGAAACTTCTAAATTCCCCCTAGATATTTCACTCATTACATTAGTAACTTCTTTAATTGGTATTACCATTGCTTCTATTAATTCATTTATTCCTTCCACTATCTTCTTAAAGTCTCCACTATGTTTTGCTGCATCTGCTCTTGTATCTAATCTTCCTTCTGCAGCTGCTTTTGATAACATATTAGCATCCGTAACTAACGCTCTTATATTGTCTATACAATTGTTTAAGTTGTTCTTTATTTCATTGAAATCCCCTTTATAAGTGTCAGTTATCTTCTCTGGTATATCTCCTTTACTTATTCTATCTATATATTCTGCGGTTACATTAATTGGTGCTACAAAAGCATCTATTAACTCATTAATTCCAACAACTATTTCTTTCCATTCACCTGAATATAAGTCGCCATTACCTCTTACATCTAATTTTCCTTCTATTACATCTTTAATAAGTTTATTAATCCCCTTATTAAGTTCTCTAATAGTTTCTATAGTTTTCTTCAAAGCTGGAGATATTTCATCTTTTCCATCTTTTAAAGTTATATTAACACTAACATCACCTTCAGAAATCTTATTCATAACTTCAATTACAGAAATTTGCAAATCATCTGCAAAGGTATCCATAGCATTAGCCATTTCTCCAACTTCATCCTTTGTATTTATATTCAATCTTTCTCCAAGATGTCCTTTTCCCATTTCTTGAATCATATTTACAACTCTTTGTATAGGCTTACTAATCATTCCTGAAATTATTATTACTAGAGCTATAGAAAGAATTATTCCTACACCTATTGTTACTAGCATAGAAATTATTGCTGTAGCTGCAGTTTTTGAATTAATATCTGATTTTTCTCTCGCTTGGGCTTCTTTTATGACTATAAGTTTTGTAATTGTATCATTAATATTTTTTGCAATTTTACTACCGTCTCCATCCATAAGACTAATAGCTTCATCCTTTTTATTTTGATTGAATAAATCAATTACTTTATCTCTAATTGGTATATATTTCTCTATGTTTATTCTTAAACTATTATATTCATCCGTTACACTTTGAACTTTAATTGTAGTTTTGAATTCATCTAAAGCCTTATCTACCTCTTTGTCATTTTGAACTATAATTTCCTTATTTATACTTGTATTATTATCTATTATCATATTCCTAAGTTCTATTCTATTTTTTTGTATATTATCTTGCACAGTATTTAATAAAACAATTGGTCTTGTATTAGCTTCATATAATTCTGTATCTAATACATCAATACTGTGAATTTCTACAACACCAATTAACCCAACTATACCCATTAAAATAATAACTAAAGAAAAAGATGCTATAATTTTACTTCTTATTTTTAAATTTTTAAACCAGTTCATATAAACCCCTCCTAATTATAAAATTTATATAATATACTTAATTCTCAAAATACCACTTTATCATTCTTTGTTTTTAGTTCTTCTATTTCCTCTTCTTCAAGAAGCCTATAACAATCTATAAGAAGTTTTACTTCATTTCGAACTTTACCAATGCCTTTTATAAACTTATTATTATTGTCTCTATTTAAGCTTGTCTCTGGTTGAGGCGAAATATTTTTTTCTTCAATATTTACAACCTCTAAAACTCTATCTATTACTAATCCAACACTTGTGCTTCCTATTTCAATTACTATGATACAAGTTTTATCATCATATTCCTTTGCTTCTTTTTTTAACTTAAGTCTAACATCAATTACAGGAATTATCTTACCTCTAAGATTTATTACCCCTTTAACATAATCCGGTAATTCAGGAACTTCTGTTATTAGCTGAATGCCTATTATTTCTATTACATATTCAATATCAATGCCATATGATTGATTACCAATTAAAAATATAAGATATTTATCTTTTTGAGTATCTTCTTCAAATTCATCAATTTGATTTAATAAATCTAACAATTTTGATCACCTCTTTGTTTTATTAATCTGCACTTTTATACCCTCCAAATAATTACTTAGTTTGATGCCTAGCTGTAAAATTTTCATCAAATACCTATCAATTATGTTTAAATATAAAAAGTTAATCCAGTTACAATATTAATTAACGCTCTTAATTGCAAATTAATCGATGTTTGAAGCAAGCCAAGCGTTATTAATAAATATTTTATATTATTCCACTTAATTCTTTCAGAATTTTCAGATATTTAATAATATATAAATAAACACTTAACTTTATTATCTTATTGAATATATAAGTTAGCATATCCCCTCCTAATACAAATTCTTCTAATCGTTATATTACTGTAAACTTTAACTATAATCTGTTAGAGATGTTATTCATTAAAAAAGTTTTTTATTAAGCCTTTAATTTTTTAATTCGATTAATGAAATTTTCTCCATAATATTCCCTATGTTTTCAATATATTTTATATTATTCATTAATCTTTACCCTCACATAGATAAACTTAATCTTATGAAGATAATTATTAATTACAAGGAAAAATAACAGCACTGCTTGGATAATACTATAACAAATTTCATAGATTAAATAATTAATTATTTACTTATAATTGTACGCTTACTTGTAATTTTGTCAATACTTGTCTTTTATATTTAGTTGAAATATAATCATATAAAATATTTTTCTACAATTAATCTTATTTTTACCAATAATTCTACATTCTTCTAGTATACAGCAATTCATTATATATTATTATTTTACATACGATATATAATAAATTTCAGTTAAAATACGAATTTGGTCTTACAGTTTATAATAAATATCAATCTAACAATTACTACATGAATTATTATTCCTAAGTGAAAATATTTCTATTATTATTTATATCAATTTGTATATTACGATTAAACACTATATAACGTATGTATCGCAGAGCAGAATTTTGTTTCTAACTTTTTTGTAATTTCCCATAATGTTGGATATATGAATAAAAACCACTGATTTATTCATCAATGGTTTTTTCTTAATCCAAATACTTATATATTACATTTCCTGATAATATTATTTCTAATTATTTTTTAAATTTAGCTTTTCCATTACTGTTTCTAATTTTTTTATATCAATAGGCTTATTAGCGTATACTTCACAGCCACTATCAAAAGAGTCTTTTACTACGTCAACATCATTAAGTGCTGTTGTCATTATAATTTTCACCTTTTTGTCACCTTCAATACCTCGCTGCCTTTCAACTTCTCTTATTGTCTTAAGAACTTTAACTCCATCTACTTTTGGCATCATAATATCTAAGCATATTAAGTCATATGGTTCTCCTTCATCCAATGCTATTAGATAAGCATCTAACCCTTCCATTCCATCTACTGTTATATCACATTCTCCATAGCTTGACATAAATTTAAACAGGAATTTTCTGCTTGATAAATCATCTTCTACAATTAAAATTTTCATTAAAATACTCCTCCTTTGAATAACAGCCCCAAATTTAATATTTAAGCGTTAGTTCTTAATATATCATATATCTTATTAAAATTATCTTTGATTTTAATATCGTCTTTTTTTCTAGCAGCAAGTTCAATTTTAAAGGCTAATGCCTTTATGCTGCTCAATTCATTTTCTTCAGCTCTTGATTTTATTTGATGGGCTATTTTTTCAATTTCATCATAATTTTTTAAATTATTTTTTTTCAGCTTAAAACACGAATTCAAATAACTCATTAAATTTAACAAATCCGTTTCTGTTTCTTTTCTTATATTTTCTTTACCTATATGTTTTCCGTTGTTTTTCAAATAAGCAGAAATAATATCATCATTATTTTTATAATTCATTTTTTCAATTTCTTTTAATTTTTCATTAAGTTCATTTATATTTACTGGCTTAGAAATATAGTCATCCATACCTTTACATAAGAACTTTTCCTTATCACCCTTTAAGGCATATGCTGTTATAGCTATAATTGGAATATGCTCTCCTGATTTTTTCTCATTTTCCCGTATAATTTGAGTAGTTTCAATTCCATCTAATTCTGGCATTTGAATATCCATCAAAATAATATCAAATTTAATATTCTCTATTAATTTTAAAGCTTCAACTCCATTAGCTGCTGTTTTAACTTTACTATAACCTATCTCATTAAGCATTTTCTTTATAACTATTTTATTAATTGTATCATCTTCTACTACTAAAACACTTTCATTTTTTAAAACTTTTTCTTTATTAATATTACTATCTGGATCTTCGATTATTTCTTTTTCTTTAGCCTGTAGCAGCTTTATAGTAAAATAAAATTTACTACCAATTCCTATTTCACTTTCAACTTCAATATGACTTCCCATTAATTCTGCAAGTTCTTGAGAAATTGCCAATCCCAAACCTGTCCCCCCATATTTTCTAGTTATGGAACCATCAACTTGTGTAAAACTTTTAAATATATATTTCATTTCCTCTTCACTAAGACCTATTCCCATATCTTCAACAGAAAATTTAATTTCATAAACATCATTAAAACTATTTACTTTATTTATATTTACCATAATAATGCCGTTATCTGTAAATTTTACAGCATTTGAAATTAAATTATTTAAAATCTGTTCAATTCTATAACCATCTCCAATTAAGATTTTAGGTATATTCTCATCAATATGATAGTATAGTTGAATATATTTTTCCTTTGCTTTAATTAAATTAGTATCTATTACTTTTTGTATAAGGCACCTAATATCGAAATCTATTTCTTCTATAATAACCTTTTCTGCCTCAAGCTTTGATAAATCTAGAATATTATTAATTAGTGAAAGCAAAGTATGTGCACAATTTTTTACTATATTTAAATTTTCTTTCTGTTCTTGTGTTAGTTCAGAAGAAAGCGTCAAATCTGTCATTCCTATTATTCCGTTTAAGGGCGTTCTAATTTCATGACTCATATTAGCCAAAAACTCACTTTTTGCTTTATTAGCAGCTTCTGCTGCTTCCTTAAGTTTTAAAAGTTCCTCCCGTGTTTTTTTATCACTTGTAACATCTAAGTCAATACCTACAAATCCTGAAAGTTGCCCATTAGTTAAAAAAATTGGATTTGCTCTGCTTAAAATATTTTTATATTCTCCATCAGTTGTCTTTAATCTATACTCACTTCTAAAAGTTTGTTTATTCTTATAAGCTTTGATTAACTCCTTCTTGTAATTTTCAACATCATCAGGATGCATACCTGAAATAAAATTTTCTTTTATTAATTTCTCTCTAGTTTCACCTGTTAACTTCTCCCAGTTTTCATTAAAATACACGTAATTTTTTTCCGAATCAGTTTTCCACAGCATATCTGGAAAATATTTTATAATTGAATAATAAAGATTATTTACTGCCAGAACCTCATTTTGCATACTTTTGTATTCTGTAATATTGGAAGCTGCAATAATTATTTGATTTTCCCCATTTTGTATAATTGGAATTGCTTTAGTATTTAGCCATAATGACTCTGATTTACCGCCCCTTAATACATTAATTTGTATTTCAATAATATCACTTGGTTGATGTTTTTTTATAGTATCATTTACTAAGACCCTTAGCTTACACCAATCACAATTTTTACTATATCCACATCCTTTAGATGATTCAAAGCTATTGACGCAACCTATGTAATTTCCTACAATTATATTCCCATTATCAATTTTATTAAAAATATTATCAGATAACATATTGGTATATTGTATCCTTAAATCTTCATCAACAACAATAATTATCATAGGAATATAATTAATAAACTTTTCTAATTCAACTTTACCAATTCCCAATTCCTCCATAAATATCCCTTCCTACAATCCTATTCTATGTAGCAATTTAAGAGAAGAAAGTTTAAAAAACACAACTTCTTTAAACTCTCAACTTTTCTCTTTTAAATTACAGATATTTAGTATTTTCCAAAATCTTTTCCATCTAATGATATTTTACTTCTATTTGATGTAGGCGCTGCTTCTTGAAATACATCATCATATTCTTTCGAATAAATTTGTTTATTTCTATAAGAATTAAAGTTACTGTTTACAATTTTATTTGAATTAGCCATTCTCTTTAATTTAAAGCTAGAAACCATTTGTTTTAATACTTCTGATTGACTAGAAAGCTCTTCGCTTGCAGCAGCACTTTCCTCCGCTGTTGCTGAATTTGTTTGAACAACTTGAGATACTTGATCAATTCCTACATTTATTTGTGATATACCAATTGCTTGCTCATTTGAAGATGCAGCTATTTCTGCTACAAGAGTTGCTGCTTTTGAAACACCACTAACTATTTCCTCTAAAGCTTTCGCAGTATTATTGGCAATTTCCGTACCATTTTCGGCTTTCTTTATAGAGCCTTCTATTAAAGCTGTAGTTTCCTTAGCTGCATTTGCACTTCTTGCTGCTAAGTTTCGTACTTCTTCAGCTACTACTGCAAACCCCTTACCATGTTGGCCAGCTCTTGCTGCTTCTACTGCCGCATTAAGTGCAAGTATATTAGTTTGGAAGGCTATTTCATCTATTACTTTTATTATTTTTGAAATATTTGCTGAAGACTCATTTATTTCGCTCATAGACTTAAGCATTTCTCCCATATGCTTATTTCCTTGTTCTGCATTTTCTTTTACTTTAAGAGCAAGTTCCTTAGCTTCATTTGCATTAGTAGCATTTTCTCTAGTTTGTGCTGCTACTTCTGTAATAGAAGAGGTTAATTGTTCTATTGCACTTGCTTGTTCTGTAGCTCCTTGCGATAGTGCCTGACTACCATCAGAAACCTGTCCTGCTCCAGTAAATACTTGTTCCGCAGCAGTATTTATCTCACTAAGAACTGTATTTAAAGACTCTATTATTGTATTTAGAGAAATAGATATACCCTTAAAATTCCCATTGAAATCTTTTGAATTTTCTAGTTCAAGATTTCCCTTTGAAATTTCACCAATAATATAGTCAATTTCTCCCACAATTCCTTTTAAACTATCTTCTGTATTATTTATAGCACTTGCTAATACTCCAAATTCTCCTTTATAATCTGTACTCATTGGCACTTCTAAATTTCCTTTAGAAATTTCACCCATGACATTAGTTACTTCTCTAACTGGCTTTACAATAGCTTCTATTAATCCATTAATTCCAATTACAATTTCTTTCCAAGCTCCTGAATATAGATGTTCACGACCTCTTGAATCTAAATTACCATCAGCTGTTTCCCTAGTAAGATTTACAAGTCCAGTATTTATTCTATTAAGAGTTTCTACAACTAATTTTAAAGGCGGAGTTATTTCATCTTTTTCATCTTTTTCAACTAAACTTATATCAACATCACCAGCAGCTATTTTATTCATAACTACAACCACATTATTCTGTAAATTATCTGCAAATGAATCTATAGCTTTAGACATTTGTCCTAGCTCATCATTTGTATTTAACGCTACCCTTTCACTAAGATGCCCTCTCTCCATTTCTTGAATTACATATAGTACCCTTTTTAGTGAGTTAGTAATTACTTTAGAAATATACAGACCAATTAGTATTGATAAAACAATTACCAAAGCAATTACAACAATCATTATTATTGTTGTTTCATTAATATCTTTAGAATTTGTGTCTATTTTTTGTTTTGCTGCATTAACTTTTGCTGCTACTAAATTCTTTATAGCTTCTTCTTCAGCTTGTCCTAGTTTGACATTTTGGTTGTTCTTTTCAATTGCTTCTTCCTTCTTACCTGCTTTTGCAAGCTCTATAACTTTATCAAGTTCTGGTCCATAAGCATCCCTAGTTTTTGAAAAAATATCAAATTGTTTTCTTACTTCAACTGTTACAATTGTTTTTTCAATTGAAGTTTGTAATTTATCAATGTTTAATCTTGTTTTTTCAATTTCTTTTGCAGTTGCTGCAGCTTCTTCTGTTGATTTTGCATTTATTAAATCTCTTACTTCAACTCTTAAGGTTTGAAAGTTACTACTCAACTCTCCTAATTCTGAAATTGGAACTGTCATATAAATATATAACTCTGTATCTGAATCGTTAGCTTCCTTCAAAGAATAAATTCCATATAATCCAGAAATACCCGAAATTATTGATATTATTACAAAACTAAATATTAATTTTTTGTTCATTCTTAAATTATTAAACCATTTCATTTGTTTTTCCCCCTTCTAATAACCCCTCTAATATTAAAGATAAAATGGATAACATATCCATTTTATCTTACTCCAACTTATCTCCTAATACTTATCAAACTGATTATCACTTAATGATATTTTTGATTTAGTTGACATTGCTGCTTCTTGATATGCTTCATTATAATACTTTTCTTTTTTATTTGTTTTAAAATTAGTGTTTAAAATGCTATGTCCATTTCCACTATTTTTTAATTTAAAACTAGAAACCATGTTCTTAAGCATTTCAGATTGACTTGAAAGTTCTTCACTAGCTGCTGCACTTTCTTCTGCTGTTGCCGAATTGGTTTGAACAACTTGAGACACCTGATCAATTCCTACATTTATTTGAGATATACCAATAGCTTGTTCATTTGAAGATGCTGCTATTTCTGCTACAAGGGTTGCTGCTTTTGAAACACCACTAACTATTTGATCTAAAGCCTTTGCAGTATTGTTTGCAATTTCTGTACCCTTTTCAGCTTTCTTTATAGAACCTTCTATAAGCGCTGTAGTTTCCTTAGCTGCATTTGCACTTCTAGCGGCTAAATTTCGAACTTCTTCTGCAACCACTGCAAATCCTTTACCATGTTGACCAGCTCTTGCTGCTTCTACAGCTGCATTAAGAGCAAGTATATTAGTTTGGAAAGCTATTTCATCTATTACTTTTATTATTTTTGAAATATTTGCTGAAGATTCATTTATTTCGCCCATAGATTTAAGCATTTCACTCATATGCCTGTTGCCTTCTTCTGCATTTTCTTTTACATTTAAAGCAAGATCTTTCGCTTGATTTGCATTAGCCGCATTTTCTTTAGTTTGAGCAGCAACTTCTTCAATAGAAGAAGTTAATTGTTCTATTGCACTTGCTTGTTCTGTAGCTCCTTGAGATAAAGCTTGGCTACAATCTGAAACTTGGCCAGCTCCTGTAAACACTTGCTCAGCAGCGTTGTTCATTTCAGTAAGTACTGAATTTAGAGATTCTATTATAGTATTTAATGAGAAAGAAATACTTTCAAAGTTTCCATCAAATTCTTTAACACTTTCTATCGCAAGATTACCTTTTGATATTTCTCCTATAACTTCAGAAATTTCTCCAACAACAGCTTTTAATCTTTCCTCAGTAGTATTTACTGCGTTAGCTAAAACTCCAAATTCACCTTTATAGTCTCCTTCTACTGGAACTTCTAAATTACCCTTTGATATTTCTCCCATAACATGGGTTACTTCTTGAATTGGTTTTACCATTGCTTCAATTAATTTATTTACGCCATCTACTATCTTTCTAAAATCTCCACTGTGTTTTGATGCATCTGCTCTTGTAGTTAATTTTCCTTCTATTGCTGCCACGGATAACATATCTGCATCATGCACTAGATTATCTACTGCATCTTTAACATCCACTAAGCTATTAGATATTCCCTTAAATTGGTCATAAACTTCTCCAGTATACTTATCTGCTTCTTGAATTTTAATATCAAAATTTGTATTTCCACTTGATAATAATTTTAAATTATTTTCAAGCCTCTTAACTTCTGTCTTAGTATAATCACTTACTCTAATAATAGAAGTTAAATCTGTTACAACTTCAACATATCCGACATTTTCCCCATTTTTATTCTTTAAGTAAGAGGTATCTTGCTTATTGCTCATGCCGCACCATTCAAAGAAACTTTCTGTTTTACCTTTATGAAGCTGCTTAATACCGCATTTTTCAGTATTACATATATTAGCTCCTGCATGACTACAAGCTAATCCACAGCCTGATTTACGGTCTCTAATAACACCTTGCTCAATCATTAATTTTTCAAAAGCCTTATTCATATGCGTCCAATTCATATCGTTATCTGTAACATGAATTGGGAAAGGTATAGCATCTATGATTGCTTCATACCAAACAACTTTATCCACCACTGTATCTAATGTAGCATTCACACCATCTATTACATTTTTAAATTCACCTTCATGTTTTGATGCATCTGCTCTTGTTTCAAACTTTCCTTGAATAGCTGCATTTGATAGCATATTCGCATCTAACACTAATCTAGTTATATTTTCCACAACTTTCTTCAAGGCAGGTACTATTTCATCTTTTTCATCCTTCATGGAAATATCAATGTTCATATCTCCATTTGCAATTTTATTCATTGCACCAATAACATCCTTTTGCAAAAATTCCACAAATGAATCCATTACTTTAGACATTTGTCCAATTTCATCAGTTGTAGAAATATTAGTTTTTTCACTGAGTTTACCTTTACTCATTTCTGTTAACATAAACAATACCCTATTTATTGGTTTGCTAATTATTCCTGCTATCAATATTCCTAATAATATAGAAAGAACTATCCCTAAAAATATTATTCCAATCATAGTAATCATTGCAGTATTGGCTGTACTTGCATTAGTTTCAGCTTTTACCTTACCATGCTCTTGTTTTAATGCAATGAGTTTAGCAGCTGAATCATCAATGTTTTTTGCAAGAACACTTGCTTCTCCATTCATTAACACAAATGCTTCATCTTTTTTGTTTTGTATTGCCAAATCAATTACCTTATCTCTGATAGGTATATATTTATCCATATTGTTTTTCAAATTATTATATTCATTTATTAATTCTTGATCTTTAATTGAACCTTTGAAAGCCTCTAATGATTTATTAATTTCTTTATCATTTTCAATGACACCATTCTTGTATTCAATGTTTTTATTAGCATCATTTTCAATAATAATATTTCTTCCTAATACTCTATTTTTTTGTAAATTAACTTGGACGGTATTAATAAATCCAATAGGTACAGTGTTACTTTCATATAATTCTGTATCCAGTTTGCTTATTTTTTGAAGATTTAAGATACCAATAAACCCAACAAGTCCCATTATCACTATAATTATTGAAAATGCAATTAAAATTTTATTTCTTATTTTTAAATTTGCAAATTTATTCATTATTATCCTCTCACAATTTCTCTTGAAATATCTCTCCAAAATACCCAGCAATTCTTAAATTCTATTGAATTTCCGAATTTTTTAATTCTTCTATTTCCTCTTCTTCAAGAAGTTTATAGCAGTCAATTAGAAGTCGAACTTCATTTTGAAGCTTACCAATCCCTTTTATATATTTATTAGCATTATCCCTATTTGTACTAATCTTTGGTGGCTCGGAAATATTATTTTCTTGAATATTTGCAACTTCTAGAACTGTATCTATTATTAACCCAATTGATATATTATCTATTTCAACTACAATAATACAAGTTCTATCATCATATTCTTTTTCTTCCTTCTTAAACTTTAGCCGAACATCCATAACAGGTATTATCTTCCCTCTCAGATTTATTACTCCTCTAATATAATCTGGTAATTCAGGTACCTCCGTTATTGGCTCAATACCTATAATTTCTATTACATATTTTATATCAATACCATAAAATTCTTTACCAATAGAAAATATAAGATATTTATCTTTTTGGGTATCCTCCTCGTTTCCAATTATCTCCTCTAGCAAATTCTCCATATACATTCCCCCTATTTGTATAACTTAATTATCAAAATTTATATTACTCTAATCCATTGAATTAGATTTGATAACTTTAAAATTTAATATATTTCTAATTAGCATTTAAAGGTTGACGTATTTAGCAAAAGTAAATCTTATAAATTGACAATTTCAGATATATCAAGTATTAGGCTTATAGTCGCATCACCAAGCAAAGAACAGCCACTTACACCTTTAACTCTTTTAATATAATCAGGAAGAGCCTTTATTACTACTTGTTGTTCTCCAATAAGCTTATCCGCAAAAATACATTTAGTTTTTCCTTGATCTTCAACCATGATTACAATTCCATCTTCAATTTTTACTACATCTGTTTTTATATCATACAATTCGTGAAGCCTTAAGATCGAATAGCATTCTCCTCTGATAAGTATCATCTCTTTATTATCTAGATCATTGATTACATCTTCCTTTTTCATTATGAAAGACTGTCTAATGGATGTAACTGGAATTGTAAAAGACGATTTTCCAACTTTTATAGTCATTCCATCAACAATAGCAAGAGTTAATGGGATCTTAATTGAAGTTGTAGTTTCTTTTCCTGGTATGCTATCAACAGTTACAGTTCCCCTAATCTTTTCTATTTCTTTTGTAACTACATCCATCCCAACTCCACGTCCCGAATACTCCGTTACATTTTCATTTGTTGAAAATCCTGGAAGAAATATCATAGAATAAATTTCTTTATCTGTTAATTCACTTTCTTTACCTTTTATTAATCCATGATTTCTTGCTTTTTCTAATATCTTATCTTTATTAAGCCCCTTACCATCATCCTTAATAATAATCCAAACTTCTCCACCTGTATTTTTTGCTTCAATTGTAATTTTTCCTTTTGCAGATTTCCCATTATCTACTCTATCTTCACTTGTCTCGATTCCATGATCCATTGAATTTCTTATTATGTGCATTAAAGGATCCCCTATATGCTCTATAATATTCTTATCAACTTCAGTGTCTTGTCCAATTATTTCAAGTTCCGCATCCTTCCCCAACTTTTTACACATGTCTCTCACTATTCTGTTCATTTTATTTAAAGTTGGTGCAAGGGAAACCATTCTTATGGACATAACAACGTCCTGAAGATCAGAAAGTCTTTTTCTGTGTTGTCTTGCTGCTTTATTAAAATTATCTAATTGCAGCCCTGAAATATCTGGATTTTTAGTAACCATTGCTTCTGATATTACTAATTCACCCACTAAATCCATAAGCATATCTAATTTATTTACATCAACACTAATTAGATTTTGCTTATGATTAACCCTCGTATTCACTTTTTCATTATCATTTCCATTACTTCTATTTTTATTTAAAATTTCAGTTGAAACATCTTCCTTTTTATTAACACTTTTTTCTAACTCATTTTCATTCTTTAATTCCTCAATTTCAAGTTTACTTAAAAATACTGTATCCTTAAACAATTCATTAACTTCTTTAATAGCCCTATCAGTTTTAAAGATTATTTTAAAGCCTTGTTGTTTTATTATTTCCGACGTATCATTATTTTCAATAATATCCTCTGGCTCATATGATTCTATTTCTAAAGTTTCTTTAAGATTATGAATAACTGTAAAACATCTTATATTTTCCATACCACAATCTTCTTCGAAGAATAATGTTGCACAAAAGGAATTAGTATTAACATCAGTCTTATCATTGCTTAAATAATATTTTTGCTCTGTGCTTAATGATTCATTTTTTTCTGAACTTCCGTCTTTTCCGAATCTTCTGATAATTTATTAGATTTTTTTAAGACCTTAAGAAATTTATTTGCTTTTTCTATAAACTCAGAAAAGTCTCCATCTGCTTCTCTATCATTATTTATTTTTTCTGTTTCTGCTTTTATTAGGTCACTTCCTTCTAAAACCAAATCAGTAAGCTCAGAATAATTAATCTTTTCAGGTTTAGATTCCCTTATAAAATAGAACAGATCTTCAATAGTATGAGAGAGATTAGATATATTATCAAACATCATCATTCCTGAAGATCCTTTTATCGTATGCATTATTCTAAATATTTCATTTATTGCATCTGTTTCAATTTTTTTAATTTTTTCACTATCCATAATAAGTTGTTGGAGTTGTTCTATCATATCAAATGTTTCAAAAATAAACATTTCCAACATAGGTTCTTTTTTCTTCATAATTCCCACCCCTTTTTTTACCACATTTACTTAAATACACTTAGAGCTTGTACAAGTTTCTCTTCTTTAAAAGGCTTTACTATAAAGCCTTTAGCTCCTAAAGTAATTGCTTCTCTAATTCGTGGTTCTTGTCCCATAGCACTTAAAATAACTATATTTGCTTTAGCATCAATTTTAATTATTTCAGCTAAGGCTTGAATTCCATCCATATCTGGCATAGTTATATCCATTGTAACTATTTCAGGCTTTAAAATTTTATACTTTTCAAT
Organism: Clostridium sp. C2-6-12; assembly: GCF_009928485.1. Classification (GTDB taxonomy): domain Bacteria; phylum Bacillota; class Clostridia; order Clostridiales; family Clostridiaceae; genus Clostridium. Next base: position 46,556 of record NZ_JAABNP010000003.1, read on the forward strand.
AGCATCTCTGCCATTAACTGCTTCACCTACAACTTCAAACCCATTTCTTTCAAGAATCGTTTTTAGCGATAACCTCATAAAAGCAGCATCATCAACTACAAGAACTCTCTTCATCTCTCAAACCTCCCAGCATGCTTATAAAAATATATTGATAAACTAAGCTATTCCATTTTGTTGTATATAAATTTAACCCACACATATACAATTTATCTTATTTAGCTCAACACCCATGTAAATATTTGTCATTTACTATCCAATTTCTATACTTAAAGTCTACCTAATTACAATTGTACCATTTTATAGATATATGTCAATCGTTGTATTATATGGTTTTAATATGTGTTAATTCTTTTATAATTTAGAGTAAACTTACACTATATTAAATCTAATAAACATTGTTCTTAAAACTTATTAACAAAAACATATTATATAACTTTTAAATCAATTTAAATTTCTTAAGTCCATTGTAAATCCCATTATTTTCAATATTATCCGTCTTATACTCCACCATTTCAAGGATTTCAGAGTTGCTATTTCCCATGGCTATTCCATACTTAACATATTTAAGCATATCAATATCATTTGCACTATCTCCAAAAGCATATGTATCATTTATATCAATTCCTAAGTATTTAATAATTTCCTCGATTCCTTTTGCTTTGGAAAATCCCTTAGGAACCAATTCAACAAGTCCTGAATTGTGGTAAATTGGGTCAAATTCTTTATTTAGTTCTTTATATGCTTCTTTAAAATTACTATGCTCGTCCATTTTACATGTAATCTTATTAACATAATGTTCTTCACCTGTAATTGGCCTTATTTTTTCACCAAACATGCTTTTAAATTTATTCACAGAATACTCACTATAATCTGAAGAAACATTATCATCCATATATAAATAATTTCTACCTTCTAAAATACAAAACACCTTGTATCTTCTTAAAATATCAACTGCTTTATCTATTATTTCTTTTTTTAAATCCACATTATATATTATCTTTCCTTTATACTCTACATAAGTACCGCAAGCCGCAAGTACACCATCAAAGCCTAGATCAACTAAATCCTCTGAAATTATTGCCCTTGTTCTACCAGTAGATATAAAAGCTAAATTTCCTTTATTTTTTAATTCACAAATTCCCTTTACTGTACTTTCTGGAACCCCTATCTTAGGGTTATATAACGTTCCATCAATATCAAAAAAAACAGCTTTTTTTCCCATTTTTATTCCTCCATTGTTGTATTATAAATACCTTATATATTTATAATACAACATTTTTCTTAATAATGGATTTTTTTGTGTATACTAATATGAAAAGTTTTATTAGCAAAAACAAAAAGACCTGTGTCCATTCTATATGAAACCAGGTCTTATGATGACTAAAATTATATATTTAAAAGCAATTTTATTTCATAACCTTTCTTAAAAGGTTAATCTTATCTTTAAATGGCGCAAACCTAAAAGAAAACTCTACAAAAGTTCCTCTTTCTATTACTCCCTTTTCATGTGTAAAAGTGTTAAAACTTTTCTCTCCATGATACGCTCCCATTCCACTTGTACCAACCCCTCCAAAAGGAAGATTTGTAGTTCCGACATGAAGAATAGTATCATTTATTGTAACTCCTCCTGACGAAGTTTCTTTAATAATCTTTTTTATGTTATTTCTATCTTCTGAAAAATAATATAATGCAAGTGGCTTATCTTGTTTATTTACATATCTTATTACCTGCTCCAAATTATTAAAAGTCATTACTGGAAAGATTGGTCCAAATATCTCTTCCTTTAATACATTTGCATCTTCCTTTATATCAGTTATAATAGTGGGCCCAAAATATAACTCTTTTTCATCATAATCGCCACCATAATAAATATTTCCTTCACATAAATATTGATATAGCCTTTTTATTTCACGCTCGCTTATTATTCTAGGGTAATCTTCACTTTCTTTAATATTTTCTCCATATTGAAGATGGAATTCCTTCACCATTAATCTTAAAAATTCCTCTTTAACCTCTTCTTGAATAAACAAATAATCTGGTGCAACACAAGTTTGCCCTGAATTCAATAATTTTCCCCAGACAATTCTTTTCGCTGCTTTTTCTAAATTTGCATCCTTATCTACAATACAAGGACTTTTACCACCTAATTCTAGGGTTACAGGAATAAGCCTTTTTGAAGCTTTCTCCATTATTATTTTACCCACCTTTATGCTGCCAGTAAAAAATATATAATCAAATTCTTGTTCTAATAATTCTTCAACGCACTCTTTTCCTTCATTAGCACCTACAACTTTTATATATTCTTCATTAAAATTTTCATTAATAAGCTTTTCAAGCAATTGTGCTGTGTTTACTGCATGCTCAGATGGTTTTATTACTGCTGTATTTCCTGCTGCAATAGCTCCTATTAATGGTAAAATTACTAATTGAAAGGGATAATTGAAAGGACCTATTATTAAAACTGTTCCATAAGGTTCTTTTTCAATATAATTTTTGCTTGGAAAAAACATAAAGGAACTTTTAGTTCTTTTTCTTTTGCTCCATTTCTTAATATTTTTTATATGAATATTTATTTCTTCATATACCATAGCAATTTCACTCAAATAACTTTCAAATTCTGATTTATTTAAATCTTTCTTAAGTGCTTTTATGATTTCCTGCTCATTTTCTTTAACCAGTTTTTTCAACTTTATTAAGTTTTCTCTTCTGAAATCTATATTGGATGTTTTTCCGTTTTGAAAAAATTCTTTTTGCTTCTTCATGATATTGCCAATTTCCATATTCTTCTTCACCCTTTTCTATTAAAATTTTCTTAAACTTATAAATTTATATTCTCTTTCAAAATTATTAAAATACTCTACTCAAAATAAATATTTAAGTTTCCATCATCATACTTAGCTTTTATTATTTCCTTTGATTGAAGTTTAGTTGGCAATATTAAGCTTCTCTTTTCATTTTTAACTCCAATTGTAATTTCATCTCCACTTTGAGATAATTTCAACTCACTTTTATTTATAAATGGCATTTTTATACTAAGCTTATGAAAGTTTTTCTCTTTTTTAACTGTAAATATCTTATCTTGAAAAAGCACACTTTCAGGCTTTACTTCCCCGTAAATTTCATTAGCAACCTTTTTTAACATTTCATATCTTCTAAGTTCATCCTCCATTAGCTCTAACTTAAAGATAGGAATATCCTTAAAACTACTTATGATATCCTCTATATTTTCACCTTGTATCTTTTTCCAGCCTTCAAAATACCCCTTTAAAGATGCCTCTGGGAAAATTTTATTTACTATTATTCCATCAACATTGTAATCAAAAAGATGAAGATAAGAAAAACTTCTCTTTGCTTCCTTTACAACTATCTTTTCAGGTGTAGTTACTATTCTTATGCTTACAACCTCTTTATTTTGCATTAAAGAATGAAGTTCATTAAGTTTGCTATATAAATTTTCAATATCATCAAAGGTTTCTTCCGTTGGAATTGGAATTTTCATAGTTGCTTCAACAATTGGTTTTGCAATTTTAGCGCCCTTTCTTTTAATCGGGAGTATTTTCTCCATCCACCACTTAAATAAATCTGGAAATTTCAGAAGTGACATTGTTTCTCCTGTCGGTGCACAATCCACAATCAATACTTCATATTTACCTTCATCATATATTTCTTTAATTTTAATCAATGACAGCAATTCTTCAAAGCCTGGAAATACAAGCAATTCTTCGCTTTCAATGGTTTCTTTTGACTTTAAAAACATGAGTTTTTCGATATATCCTTTTAAACTTCCCCATGTTTTTTCATTTTCTATAACTGTATCTATTTCCATTCCATAAAGATTATCAGCTATTTTTATTGGTTCATTACCAAGCTTAACATCAAAAGAATCACTTAAACTATGAGCTTGATCTGTACTCATTATTAATACTTTCTTGCCTTCTCCTGCTATTTTACAAGCTGTAGCAGCAGCTATACTTGTCTTTCCAACGCCGCCTTTTCCTGTATATAATATTATCCTCATCTTCAATCCCCCCTAGTTAAAATCCACACTTATTTTCTTTACATTTTTACTATCTTTATTGCAATTATCATCAGAATTACATTTACTATTCTCATGTGCCTCCTCTGATAAAATCTCAAAAGCCAAATCCTTTATTAATGAAAATGCTTCTTTTTCAAATGTATCTATCCTATCTTTTAATCTCTCTGGTATTATTTCTTTAATAGCCTCATATTCAAGCCTCTTTGCCTTTATCATTTTTTTTGCAAATTCTTTATTCATAAAAACCAACTCCTCTTAGTTTTTAATTTCATTAATTATATATCTACTTAAGACTTTAAAAGTATTAAATAAAACAATTCTTATGAATTCTATATTTAAGGTAAAATGTATTTTTTATTTTATTCTCCAAAAACAATACACAATTTTTCATTTTCTAGCTTAGCTGATGAAATGTCATATTTCCTAATTACATTTGGTATTGGTATATTTCTTTTGAAATTACCTATTTTTATAATTATATCCGAACCTGATTCAAATAAATCAAAATCTGTTTTATCAGCAAATGGTATATAAACGTTAAGGCGATAACCTTTATCTGTCTTTTCAAAAATTTCATTTTGACTTTTCTTTAAAACCTTAAATAAATCCTTATCCTTAAGAGAATCTTTTATAACTCTCTCTAATCCTGCAATTCCATTTATATCAACTTCATACCATTTTATTTTATAAGTTGGAATATCGCCAAATATTGAATTTAATTCCTCTAAATATTTATTTTGAAGCTGTTTCCATTTGTCAAAAAAGCTATTTTCAATACCTTCTGGAATTATCCTATTAATATATAGCCCATCTACATTAAAATTATATAGATTTAAATACATATAGCTTCTTTTGCTTTCCTCTACAACCATTTTTTCAGGTATAGTAACAATTCTAATACTACATATATCTTTATCCTTCAATAACTCTTGTAAGTTTCCAAGCTTAACATATAATTTTTCTACATCACTCATAGCTTCTTCATCTGGCATTTCTAACTTAAACGCTATTTTAGAAATAGGTCTTAAAACTTTCAATGCAATTTTTTCTATTGGAAATAATTTTTCCATATACCAAGAAAGAAGTTCTGGAAACTTTAATAAAGCTAAGGTTTCTCCAGTTGGAGCACAATCCACAATAATCAAATCATATATATTTTCGTCATAGAGCTCTTTAATTCTAATTAAAGAAAATAACTCCTCAATGCCTGGAAAAACAACAATATCATCTAAACTTTCAGCGTTTTCCTCACTTAAATTAGGAAACATATTTTTAAGAGCATTAGAAATATTTCCATAATTCCTTTCCATTTCATGATTAGGATCAATTTCTAAAGCATGAAGATTTTTTATTACCTCTACTGGCTCTTCTTTTATTTCCCTTTCAAATATATCTCCTAAATTGTGCGCCATATCTGTGCTAACAATTAAAGTTTTTTTACCTTCCCTTGCTGCTTTTACACCATGTGCTGCTGCAGTACTTGTTTTTCCTACTCCACCTTTTCCTGTAAAAATAATTATTCTACCCATAATAAACCTCCTATAATTCGTAGCAAGATTAATTCTTGCCTCGAAGTATTTTTTATTTTTTAAAGTGGCTTAAACCACTTTAATATAAATATTTTAAGTTTGATAAACAATATTTCTTAGATCATATATATTGATTTTGTTTTTATTCTATAATTATTCTCTTTACTTTTTTGCTTTGTTTTTCCTCTTCAGTTATGTTAGGATTAGTTTTTAATATTGAAATAACCTTTGTAACAATACTTATAACTGACTTTTTTTCTTCTTCTGTTAGTGCCTCATATATTTTTCTAAAATAATATTCTATATGAGTTTTCTCATTTAAAATAAAGTCCTTACCAATTTCAGTTAAACTTATCATTACTACTCTTTTATCTTGAGTATCTCGTATTCTTTCAACTATAAGCTTTTTTTCTAATCTGCTTATAACTCCTGTAGCTGTATTTAAAGGAGCATTAATATATTCGGCAACTTCACTCATGTTTACTTTACCTTTTCTATAAATCAAAAGCATAGCTAATATTTCGTTCTTAGAATAATCTAAAAATGCATTACTCCATTTATCTGGAAACAACAAAAACTTACATTCATCTATGCAGTTAAAAATTAAACCCTCAATATTAAAATCTTCATTTATTGTCATTATAATTCTCCTTTAAATAGTTCTTTACACGAAGTATATTTTTATTCTAGTCTCGAAGTATATTTTTGTCAACTATTTTCTATAAATAAAAATCCACGATAATACCGTGGACTTTACTTTGGATACAATAACTAGTATATATGGTTAAAGATTCATATACTTTACTTTAACACCTTCAACATCAAGTAATTCTTTTTCTAGTACTTCTACTTCCTCTAAACTAGAATGAATATGCAATATTATCAAGCCTTCTTCTGAACAAGAATCCTTACTGACCTCATGAAGGCCAATTCTAGTTTTTATAATGCATCCATGTTTAGTTAACACAGTTTGAACTTGTGGTGCATGAACACTCCTTGGATCAATAGTTACAGCCATAATTGTAGTTTCCATAAGTTATCTCTCCTTTTTGTATTAAAAAATATTTTCACTAGTTTATTATATCCAATTATATATTTTTTAAATTAATACCGCCACCTTACTTTAATACTTATATTTCCATGTAGTTCCTTCTTTAGTATCAATAATTTCTACATTTTCTTCAAGCAAAATATTTCTTATTTCATCTGATTTTTCCCATTGCTTTTTTTCTCTTGCAGCTGCTCTTTCTTTTATAAGTTCTTCTATATGCTTAATTCGTTCATCATCTAATTTAATTTTATCTTTTTCCTCTATCAAATTCAAACTAAAAATTTTATCAAATTCATTAATTAGAAATTTTTTTTCATAATTATTTAGTTCCTCATCCTTTATAACACTAAATAAAACAGTGAGTGCATTTGCCATATTTAAATCATCCTCTATGCATTCTTTAAATTCTGACTTATACTTTTCTATTAACTTATTATTTGTACTTTCATGTTTATCAATATTCTCAATAATTACTGCTATTTTTTTCTTTAAGCTATCAAATGACTTTTTAGCTTCCAACAACCTTTCATAGCTAAAAGCTAATGTTTTTCTATATTTTGATTGTAATATATAATATCTATAATCTAATGGAGAAAATCCATCTGTTATTAATTTTTCTAAAGTCAAAAACTCTCCTGATTTAGACATTTTTTCGTTATCTGCTGTTGTTAAAAATTCTCCATGTATCCAGTAATTCACCCATTTATGACCTAATGCACATTCTGATTGTGCAATTTCATTGGTATGATGCACAGGTATATGATCTACCCCACCACAATGAATATCTATATACTCCCCTAAGTACTTTATTGCCATTGCGGAACATTCTATATGCCATCCTGGAAAACCATTTCCCCAAGGAGATTCCCATTGTAAAATATGATTATCATATTTAGAGTTAACAAACCATAATACAAAATCAAGAGGATTCTTTTTAAAATCATCAATTTCCACTCTATTTCCTGGTTTAAGTTCTTTCATATTTAAATTAGCTAATTTATTATAATCTCCAAATTTATCTATTGAAAAATAAACATTTCCATTTGCAATATAAGTATATCCATTTTCCTCTAATTTCTTTATTAAATCTATCATTTCTTGAACATAGTCTGTTGCTCTAGTTATTATATTCGGTAATTTTACATTTAATCTTTTTAAGTCTTTAATAAAACTATCTTCATAAAATCTAGCTAATTCTAAAACACTTTTATTTTCTCTTTCAGCTCCTATTTTCATTTTGTCTTCTCCCAAGTCTTCATCTGACTGCAAATGACCTACATCTGTTATATTCATCATATGATTAACTTCATATCCTTCATACTCTAATACCCTTTTTAATATATCCTCAAATACATATGTCCTTAAGTTTCCGATATGAGCAAAATTATACACTGTGGGTCCACAAGCATACATTTTTACTTTACCTGTTTCAATTTCCTTAAATTCTTCTTCTTGCCTAGTTAATGTGTTATAAATTTTTAATGGCATGTTTTTTCCTCCCAATATTCATATAACTTTATTTTTTTTAATCCTTGGACTCTTTTACATAAAAAATAAAAAGCTGCACATTTTCTGTAGTTTTCCTAATAAAAAAGAAAACTACAGAATCATCTGCAGCCTATTTTCAACACTTATAATTTATAGAATTAAGTATTTAGATATTAAAATTAACTTTCTACTGCAATTGTTTTTAAATTTTTATTATTTTTAAAACAACAACAGCAACAGCACATCATTTCAATATCCTCCTTTTTCTAATAATTTAACCTAATTATATTCTATATTAATTTAATGTTCAACCATAACTTTCCTATTTATTGAAATTTAAAATAAAAAAGCTATTTTTCTCTTAATACAGTTTCTATTAGAATCTTTAATCCAATGACCCTTTCCTTGCCTAATATAACATTGGCAGCATGAAAAATATATTTATCTTCTGTTACCAATATAAGGTTAGTATCTAAATAGCAAGTATATAAAAGCAGTAAATCAATTTCTGATAACTTATCTGTATTAAAATAAGTATTACCTTTTTGAGAATGTTTTATATTTAGTATAGAGTAAAATTCTTTAAGCTCACCTCTATCTACTTCAATAACAAATGGAAGTAACTTGCAAAATCTTTCTGATAAAATTTGCATTCCTTTGTACTCTCGTCTTTCTTTTACAACAAGTTCTTGGCTTACTGCTTCTAATATTTTAATTTTATTCTCTTCAATAAGTCTGTTGATAACAAGAGGGTGTTGCTTCCAAAGTCCTATTACAACATTTGTATCTAGTAAATACTCCTTCATAATTATTCCTCCTAGAATTCTTAATCAGTTGAAAGTTTAGAGTTCAAAGTTATGCACTTTTAAAAAGAGCAGCTATGCTGCTATACGGAACTTTGCACATATAAATGGAACAGCTATGCACTTCTAACAAAAGCAGCTATGCTACAACGCAGAACTTCTCCGGCATTAGAAATTAACACTTAGCTACATATAATAAAAAAAATCTTAACTAATACTTATATTATACATTAGTTAAGATTTCATATAATCAATTTTAAGAACGATCTTCCATCTTTCTTTTTGCCTTCATTACATTTTCTTCACTAAGATGTGTTTCTTTAACTATTTCTCCCATACCACAACCTTTATCAAGCATTTCTTTTGCCTTTTCCATAGCTTTTTCATGTTCTCCCTTTTTCAAAATTTCCATAAAAAAATCCTCCTTTGTTAATGTAAATTTGAATTTATTATTAACTAAAGGAGAAAATTTTATTCTTATAATCTTACAGTTTCACCTGCTTTAATTTCTACAACCTTTTCATCAACACTTATCCAAAGAGATATAGCTGAAGGATTGTACACTATTTCACAATCTGCTGAATACTTTAAATTATTTAGAGCTTTTAAATAATCAACAATTTCTATATTAGTTGCATACCAAATTGAATCATGATTACTTACAGTTTTGCAAAACTCCTCAGCAAGCTCCCAATTGTCATCAACTTCAAATTCATAGCTATGTCCCCATACATATAATAATGACATACCAAAAGGGGGATTGTTAACAAAGCTCTTTGCTATTTCCATTAATCTAGGATTTTTATGATGACAAGTTGGATGCCATTCTAAAAAGTTTCTAGGTAAATGACATCCTTCATGTCCATTTACAGTTCTTGAATATTCAATTCCACAACTCTCCATAACTTGAATAACTTTATCATCATACGTTCCATATGGATATGCCATTCCTCTTACTGGATAACCAAATATTTTTTCTAAATTTTTTCTATCTTCAAAAATTTCTTTTATTATCATTTCTTTTGAAAGCTGTTCTAATTGAGGATGAGTTAAAGTATGTACTGCTACCTCATGGCCTTCATATAATTCTCCGATTTCATCGATATTGATCCTTTGTATTTTTTTACCTTGATTAATCCAATAATTGTCTTCACTTTGTATACCTGAATTAAGATTAAAGGTTGCTTTTAGATTATATTTATTAAAAATACTAACTAGTCTTTTATCTTGCATAATTCCATCATCATAGCTTAGAGTCAGAGCTTTTTGTCTTCCACCTTTGAAAAGGTTTTTAATAATATTCATATGAGTTGACCACATCCTTACAATTATAATTTTTAACTAAAATACCAATTAACAGTTTTAGTATAATTATTATATTTTTTTAAGTCAACCCAACAAATTATAGATTTATCATTAAAATAAATAGTAATTTATATCATCATACAAAACCTTAATAATAACAGCTATTGGAACTGCTAAAATCATTCCCAAAAAACCTCCTATAGTATCTCCAATTAGCAATAAAATTATTATTACAAATGGATGCATATCAGTACTGTCTCCTGTCATTTTAGGTGCTAAAATATCCCCCTCTATCTGCTGAATTAAGAACATTCCAAAAATCACCCAAAGAGCTTTAACAGGCGAGTCTAAAAGTGCAACTATAACAGCAGGAACTGCACCAAAAATAGGGCCAAAATAAGGTATTATATTTAATATTGCATTTAATATGGAAATCCATAATGGAAATTTAACCTTTAATATAATAAGTAACCCAAAAGTCAATAATCCTATTAGCCCTGAAAGTAGTAGCTGGCTTGTTATATATCTTGTCAGTACCCTATCTATATCTTTTAAGAATTTTCTAGTTAATTCTCTTTTTTCAGTGGATAATAGTAGCAGACTTTTTGTATAAATCTTATTTCCATCACATAAAAAATAATAAATCATGATTGGTATAATTGCAAAGGATATGATATTATCACTAAATTTAATCAAATTATCTATGGCGTTATCCGTAAATTTCATCCATATAGAATTTCCTTTTTCTAAAATATCATTATACAACATATTTATAAATACAACATTTTTTAATTTAAATCGTTCAGATATATCATAGAAAAAGTCATTTACATTATCTAGTATATTACTGATATTGGCTATTTCATTAAATAAAGCTGGAACTATTACTATGATACATGCTGCAACAATACTTATTATTATTGATATTACTAATATTGAAGCTATTTTTCTACTAACCTTAAACTTTGCCTCAAATGTATCTCTAATTGGACTTAATGTATATGCTAAAATGAAAGATGCTATAATGATATTTACAATAGTATTAAGTGATTTACTTAAAAAGTATCCTAATATAAAAATTATAATAAGGCTAAGGATTATTGTAGATAATATTAGTCTTTTATGCTTTCTTAATTGCATTATAATTTTCCATACTATGAGGCATAGATTTAAATGAAATCCCCTCATTACCTATATATAAGATATATTTTTCGCCAAGTATACATTTATTTATTAGAATAATTTGCTTACCTTTTATCATCTTATCTATTAATCCCGAACTTGTTACTATGGCTTTTATTGAATAATCCCTATCATCTATTATAATATCCTCTAACACGCCTTTTATATTCCCTGCTCTATCAATTATATCCATATACTTTAATTCCTTAAAAGCTAAACCATTGCCTCTTCGTATTGAATTAATTATTACATCTTCTCCTATATCTATTATTTCTTCCATATCAATATAGTTATTTTTAGAAAACAACACGCTACTCGATACTTTAAAACCTATAATTTTTGCCAGATAAAAATCTATATATATATCTTCAATTATTCCAATTTTCTTTCCCTTTAAATCATAAACCTTTTTAAAGTAAAAATCTCTTGTTTTAAACATTCTCTCCTCCTATTGGCTAATAATAAAATCAGATTATTTCTATCTTACCCTTAATAAGGAAAAGTATTCACGATCTTCTATTCAATATTTTTTTAATTAGTAATAAATAAAAAAAATAATAATAACTTAGAACTCATTAGTTCTTAGCTATTATTATTTTTATATACTATGAAAATTATAATACAGATTCAATTATTCCGCCGCCAACTACTATTTCATTATCATAAAATACAACTGATTGACCTTTAGTTATAGCTCTTTGTTTTTCTTTAAAAGAAACTTTTACTCTGCCATTTGGAAGCGGTGTTAACGTTGCTGCTGCTGGTTTTGCTGAATATCTTATTTTTGCTGTAACTTGTATTTCTTTTTCAAGTTTATCAAAAGGAATAAAATTTACATCCATAGCAACTAAATCAGTTTTAAATATATCATCTTCAGCACCTAGTACAACTTCATTTGTTTTAGCATTTATACCTATAACAAAAACTGGTCTTCCAAGGGATAATCCAAGACCTTTTCTTTGACCAATAGTATAATATACAATTCCTTTATGCTGCCCAAGTACATTACCATTTTTATCAACAAAATTACCTGGCTTTACTCTGTCTGGTTTTGCTTCTGAAATATATCTTCCATGATTATTATCTGTAATAAAACAAATCTCTTCACTGTCTTTTTTATTATGAACAGCTAAACCAATTTCTTTAGCTATTTCTCTTATCTTTGTCTTTTCATATGCTCCACAAGGCATTAAAGTATGTGCTAGTTGTTCTTGTGTAAAATTATATAAAGCATAAGTTTGATCTTTACTATCATCATCTGATCTTATCAATAAATATCTTCCATCACGCTCTTCAATTTTAGCATAATGACCTGTAGCTACATAATCTGCACCAATTCCTTTGGCTCTTCTTAAAAGTTCATCAAACTTTAAATGTTTATTACATTCAATACAAGGATTAGGTGTTTTTCCATCAATGTATTCCTGAACGAAAGGATCTATAACCTTTTCCTTAAAGTAATCTCTAAAATTTAAAACATAAAATGGTATTTCAAGTTTATCACACACTCTTCTTGCATCATCAACAGCAGAAAGGGAGCAGCAGCCCCCTTCTCTTTCTTCAAATTCACCATCGTGCTGCCAAATCTGCATTGTAGCACCAATGACTTCATATCCCTGCTGTTTCAATAAATATGCGGCAACAGAACTATCTACACCACCACTCATACCTACTAAAACTTTTTTCTTCATATTATTCTTCTCCATGCACCTGAGCATGTAAATCTTCATCACTATGCTCTTCCATTGGTATTACTTCTAATCCGTTTCTTGCTCTATAATCGTTTATAGCTTTATGAATAGCTTCTTCTGCAAGTACTGAACAATGCATTTTTACTGGTGGAAGTCCATCTAATGCTTCAGCAACTGCTTTATTAGTTAATTCCCAAGCTTCATCTAAAGTCTTTCCTTTAATTAATTCAGTTGCCATCGATGATGATGCAATTGCAGAACCACATCCAAAAGTCTTAAACTTAACATCCTTAATTATATTATCTTCAACCTTAAGGTAGATCTTCATTATATCTCCACACTTAGCGTTTCCTACTTCACCTACACCATTTGCATCTTCTATTTCTCCAACATTTCTTGGATTTTGGAAATGTTCCATTACCTTATCACTGTATATCATATTATTTTTCCCCTTTCTTTAAAAAGTCATCCCATAATGGTGACATATTTCTTAATCTTTCAATTATTGGTGGTACAACTTCAAGAACATAATCTACATCTTCATCTGTTGAACCATCTCCCATAGAAAGTCTTAATGATCCATGAGCTATTTCATGAGGTAATCCAATAGCAAGCAAAACATGCGATGGATCTAAAGATCCTGATGTACACGCGCTACCACTTGATGCACAAACACCTTTAAAGTCTAATGATAAAAGAATTGATTCTCCTTCGATAAATCTAAAACATACATTAACATTACCAGGTAATCTCTTATCACCTTTTGGTCCATTTAATTTAGTATAAGGAATTTCTAAAAGTCCGTTTATTAATCTATCTCTAAGTACTGTTAAATTTTTCATGTGTTCTTCTAAATTAGTTGTTGCAAGTTCAATAGCTTTACCAAGTCCTACTATTGATGCAATATTTTCTGTTCCTGCTCTTCTATTTCTTTCTTGAGCTCCACCATGAATCAAATTATCAATCTTAATTCCCTTTTTGATATATAATACACCAATACCTTTAGGTCCATAAATCTTATGGCCAGCAAGGGAAAGCATATCTATATTCATTTCTTTAACATCTACTGGAATATTTCCAACAGCTTGAACTGCATCTGTATGGAAATAGATTTTCTTTTCTCTACAAAGCTCTCCAATTTCTTTAATTGGTTCTATAGTTCCAATTTCATTATTAGCAAACATGATTGTTACTAAGATTGTTTTGTCAGTAATAGCAGCCTTTAAGTCTTCTAATCTAACTAAACCTTCATCATCTACATCTAAATATGTAACGTCAAAACCATTCTTTTCTAAATATTGACATGCATGAAGAACTGCATGATGTTCTATTTTAGTAGTTATTATATGGTTTCCTTTATTTTTATGAGCTGCTGCAATACCTTTAATTGCCCAGTTATCAGCTTCTGATCCACCGCCTGTGAAATACACTTCCTCTGGTAAACAATTTATAGCTTTTGCAACTTGTTCCCTTGCTTTATCTATAGCTCTTTTAGTTTCTCTTGATATCCCATAAAATGAAGATGGGTTTCCAAATTTTTCAGTAAAATAAGGAAGCATTTCTTCTAATACTTCTGGTTTTACATACGTTGTAGCTGAATAATCCATGTATACATTTTTCATTTTACTCTTCACTCCTATCAGCAATCTTGATGCCAGCTTTCTTTTTGGTCATAGCTTCGTGATCATCAAGTATATCTTGAAGTGTTATTGAATTCATAACACTATCTATACTATTTTTTATCTTTTCCCATACAGCTTTTGTTGCACAACAATCTGAAGTGTCGCATTGAACTCCATCAATACAATCAGCTATTTCAATCGGACCTTCTAAAATGGTCATTATATCTCCAACTGTTATTTCACTTGGCTGTTTACATAAAACATAACCCCCTTGTGCTCCTCTTATACTTCGTATAATATTTGCACGTCTAAGCGGGCTGAATAACTGCTCCAAATAATATTCCGAGAGATTCTCTCTTTTGGATATAGTTTTTATAGAAACTGGAGCTCCACCATAATTAGATGCTAAGTCAACCATAGCTCTAACACCATATCTTCCTTTTGTTGAAAGTTTCATACTTTCACCTCTTCTTAATATTTAATATCAATTTTTATTTATATCTTACCAAACCACTCTGCTTTTGTCAAATATAATTTATTTCTTCTTTATTGCTTCCCAATATTTTTTTATGCCGTCTTCATATTTATTTCTTTGTTCTTCGTAATAGCGCTTACCAATAAGCTCTTTGGGCATATATTCCTGCTCTACGTAATGATCTTGGTAACTATGAGGATATTTATATCCCCCAACTCCTAAATTAGCAGCCCCCATATAGTGAGCATCCTTTAAATGCATAGGAACATCACCAAAATTAATACTTTCTAAATCATTCATTGCTGAATCAATTGCTATAATAGCACTATTTGATTTAGGAAGTGTTGCTAAATATATTACTATTTCTGCAAGAATTATTCTTGCTTCAGGAAATCCAACCTTTAATGCAAGCTCTATTCCCGAATTAACAACAGACAAGGCTGTAGGAAATGCAAGACCTATATCTTCAGCTGCAATAACTGATATTCTTCTAACTATGGCAGTTAAATTACCACCTTTAATCAATCTTGCAAGATAGTGAATTGCTGCATCTGGATCACTTCCCCTAATACTCTTTTGAAGAGCACTCAATAAATTATAAAATTCATCACCACTAGCATCAGCTCTCATATTAGATTGTTCTAGGCTTTCTATATATTCTGTTGAAAGCTCTCTAATAGTTTTTACCTGAGAATTTATAGCTAACTCTAAAATATTATATGCTTTCCTATAATCTCCCTGAGATATTTCCCCAATATATTTAAGAGCTTCCTCAGAGTATTTAACTTCTATTCCTTCTTTTATCAGCTTCTCTATTGATCTTCTAAGACCTGTGATAATATCTTCTGTATTAAGCGGCTTAAAAGAAAATATATTGCATCTGCTTATTATAGCTTTATGTATAACAAAATAAGGATTTTCGGTTGTACTAGCGATTAAAGTGATTCGTCCATCTTCAATAAATTCTAATAAAGCCTGTTGCTGCTTTTTATTAAAATGCTGAAGCTCATCGATATACAAAACCACTCCATTATAATTTAAAAGATTATCCATATTATTGGTAATATCTTGAATATCTTTCACAGAAGCAACTGTTGCATTTAACTTATAAAATTTCTTATCTACATAATTAGCCATTATATTGGCTAAAGTAGTCTTTCCTGTTCCTGGTGGACCATAAAATATACAATTGCAGATATTTTTGCTCTTTATTAAATTATATAGGGGTTTTCCTTCGCTTAAAATATGTTGTTGTCCCACAAAATCTTTTAAATCACTTGGTCTCATTAAATCTGCTAATGGCCGCATTTTCCACCCCCGTAGATCAATTAACAGTTAACAATTAACAGTTAACAATTATTTTTGATTCGGCAAATCTCGTTATTATTTATTAATTTCTACTAAAAAACTAAGATTTATACCAAATATTATTATAACAGATATCTAAAAATAAAAAAGCAGTAAGAACATAAAATATTCTCACTACTTTGCTTAAATACTTAAATTTTTGTAACATTTTAACCAAATAAGGTTCTATCACTTAAAGCTTCTTCGCCATTTGCTCGTTCAAAAAGTCCAAGAAGCTTATTAGTATCAAGTCTTTCTTTTTCTTCACCTTGAATATCTGCTAAAATTTGACCTCTGTGCATCATGAAAAGTCTATTCCCATTTTCAAGAGCATGTTTAAGATTATGTGTAACCATAAGGGTTGTAATGCCACTATCCTTAACAATATTTCTAGTTATGTTCATGATTTTTTCTGAAGTTTTAGGGTCTAAGGCTGCAGTATGTTCATCAAGTAATAATAACTTTGGTCTAGACATTACTGCCATAAGTAAAGTTAAAGCTTGTCTTTGTCCACCAGATAAAAGCAATACTTTATTATAAATTTTATCCTCTAATCCTAAATTGAGCTCACTAACCATTTCCTTATAATAATCTATTCTCTTTTTATTTATTCCAAAGCTAAGACCAAAGCTCTTTCCTTTATTATCTGCAAGAGCAATATTTTCTAAGATAGTCATATTAGGTGCAACTCCCATAGAAGGATTTTGATACACTCTTCCAATAGATTTTGCTCTAACATGTTCTGGCTTATTAATAACTTCATCTCCATCTAATAATATGGAACCCGAATCTGCTGCTATTGTTCCTGATATCATGTTTAATAAAGTTGATTTTCCTGCACCGTTTGAACCTATAATGCTTATATAATCCCCTTGATTAACTTCTAAGGATAATCTATCAAAAACTCGGTTTTCATTTATTGTATTAGGATTAAATACTTTGGACAGTTGTTGTACTTTTAACATTTTCCGCACCACCTTCCACAAGTTTTTTCTTCTTGAATTTGAAAATTCCATTGTTAGAACATAGTGCTATAACTACAATTACTGCTGTCATTAATTTTAAGTCGTTAGCGTTTAATCCAAATTTTAATACAATGGCAATTGCTCCTTTATAAATAACTGCTCCAAGTATAGACAATGTAGTTGCTTTTATAAAAGATACTCTTTCAAATAATGAGCTTCCTATGATTACTGCAGCAAGTCCCATTACAACAGTACCTGTTCCCATTCCCACATCACTAAACCCTTGATATTGAGCTGTTAATGCTCCTGCCAATGCTGCTAGTGCATTACTTATAACAAGTCCTAATATTTTTATTAAATCCTTGTTTACTCCAAGAGAGGATACAACTTGTTCATTATCTCCTACTGCCATAAGTAAAAAACCTGATTTTGTCTTCATATAAAGATCAAATAATATTTTTACAACTGCTAACATAACAATAATTATTATTATAGGTGTTGCTCCTTTAAATAAATTTGGAACATTAAATAACGGAACATTAGCTTTTCCCATTATTCTTAGATTAACTGAATATAATCCTATCATCATTAATATACCAGCCATCAAGTTATCAATTTTAAGCTTAACATGTAAAAAACCTGTTATTCCTCCAGCTATTCCTCCACCAATAGCTGCAGCCATAATGCTTATCCAAGGATTTATGCCTTGAACCAAAAGAGCAGCTGAAATAGCAGCTCCCATTGGGAAAGTTCCGTCAACTGACATATCTGGGAAATCCAATATTTTATATGTTATATAAACTGCAATTGCAACAAGAGAAAACAATAATCCTTGTTCTAAAATGTTTAATAAAACACCCACTAGTTAACGCCCCCAGTTACTTTCTTACTGCTTGCTTCTATATCTGCTGGAATTGTAATGTTCAATTTCTTTGCAACATCGGTATTTATTGTAAAAGTCATATCACTTAATGTAGTAATTTCAACTTCTGAAGGTTTCTTTCCTGATAATACTTCTGCCGCTTTTAAACCAGCTTCTTTCCCTAATTTATAGTAATCTATACCTATAGATGCAAGTCCACCTTTTGTTACAACAGCATCTTCTGCACCGATTATAGGAATATTTTTATCTACACAAAGCTTACCTACTAATGCATATCCTGAAGCCACTGTGTTATCAGTTGGTGTATACAATACATCTATTTGACCTAAAGCACTTGCTAAATTTTGATTTATTTCATTAACATTGGTAACACCAATTTCTTTTACAGCTAGTCCTTGTTTTTCAGCTGCAGCTTTAAGTTCATTTACTTGTACAACCGAATTTGTTTCAGATGTATTATAAATTACTCCAACAGTTTTTGCATTTGGAAGTAATTTCTTTAACAAATCAATTTGTTTATCTACTGGCACCTTGTCAGATGTCCCAGTTACATTAGTCCCAGAACTCTTCCAATCTTTTGCTACTTCTGCTTTTACTGGATCTGTTACAGCTGTAAATATTATTGGAATATCTTTTGTTGAATTATATGCTGCTTGAACTGCTGGTGTAGCTATTGCAAAAATCAAATCTTTTTTTGCATCTACAAACTGCTTAGCAATAGTTTGTGCATTAGCTTGTTCACCTTGAGCATTTTGTTGTTCAATTTTAATATTTTTTCCATCTTCAAAACCTTTTTCTTTTAGTGCATCGACAAAACCTTTATTTGCTGCATCTAAAGCATCATGTTGAACTATTTGAACAACTCCAATATTCTTCACTTCTGATGAAGTAGCCGCTCCTTTATTAGAATCTGCCGCACTATTCCCGCATCCTGCAAGAACTCCACCAATTAATACTGTACATAACAGCATCGATAATTTTCTTTTTCCTACCATATTTCCATCCTCCTACTGATTTATTACCAATTTCCTACTATACTTCTAACCTTAAACTCAAAAATACTCTCATAAATATATAGCCATATTTATGATAAATATTCAAATAAATTGATAATAATTTATAAATCTTTTAAGATATAATATCATAATTTAATATAGTTGTAAAGTTCACGAACTCTTACTTTGATGATTATTTAGTTTTTTAGTATAAAAATTATATATCTTTTCCAAAAATTAGAATTAAAGTTTCTTTTTAATTTTTCCTTCGTTTATTTCTAATAAAAACCAACATTATATTGCTAAAATTCTCTAACGAATCTACAAAATATATGAAAATCTCTACATTTAATATATATTTAATTAAGCTTTAAATTTGTAATTAAGAATTTATACTAAAAATAGGGTGTCACACATAGAAACTTCACTATACTTATTTTAGAATCAAAACTTCTAATACAGCCAAATTTCTTAATATAACACCCTTGTAATTTTCTATTTATTTATATTTTCTGAGAAGTGTGTAGTTTTTCCTGTCTCCCCCTTAATTCATAACTGATTATATAGGTAATGCCCTATGTCCTATTCCAATAACCACTTCATCCAAATGTAATAATCCTATACTTAAAAATATGCATACTGATATATGCTCTCCACCTCTAGCTATGCCTATTTTCCCACCAACATTTAACCCATTTGCTCTATTTGAAATTTGAATTATAGCATCTCTAGTTGCTCCTATAACTGCTCCTTCATGAAGATGTTCTTCTCTTATAAGCTGATTTCTTTTTGCTGCAACTAATGCACTTTCTAATATTTTAGAGATAGAAGAATTAATATTGCCTCCAATATTTACTGCTGTAACCTTTATGCCTTGTTCATTATAGTATCTTTTTAATTCGTCTTCTTCACTTCTGTTACAAATAGCCATTTTAGTTGCAATCTTAGCTATTTTTGTACTATTACTCTCCATAAATGAACACCTCCACTTTACTTCATAAAACATTATATCATATTAACTTTTTATTAAAAACCCAAAGAAAAAGACATAGAATTTAAGTTACGATCTCAAATCCTATATCTATTATTATAATATATATTCAAATATTCCTTATTAATAAAAATTGCCCATAGCTCTAAATTTATTATATCTTTCATAAACTAAGGTTTCTAAATCTTTTCCTCTAAGTTCTATGAGCGTATCTAAAATTGTCTTTTTAATAGCTTCAACTACTTTATCTGGATTTTTGTGAGCTCCACCTCTAGGTTCTTTTATTTCATCATCTATTATATTAAATTCTTTTAAATCCTTAGCCGTAATTTTCATTACTGTTGCAGCTTCTTTTGCACGGCTGGCATCTTTCCATAATATTGATGCAAAGCCTTCTGGTGTAAGAATAGAATATACAGAATGCTCTAGCATAAAGATTCTGTCTGCTACTGCTAAAGCTAATGCTCCTCCACTACCACCTTCACCTGTAATTATTGAAATTATAGGAGTCTTTAATCTGCTTAATTCAAAAAGGTTATTTGCAATTGCTTGACCTTGACCTCTTTCCTCTGCGCCCATGCCAGGAAATGCTCCTGGTGTATCTACAAAGCAAATTACAGGTCTTTTAAATTTTTCTGCTTGCTTCATAAGCCTTAAAGCTTTTCTATAACCTTCTGGATTTGGCATTCCAAAATTTCTTTCTATATTTTCTGCTGTGTTTGAACCTTTTGTTATTGCAATAACTGTAACATTAATATCATTAATAGAAGCTATTCCACCAATTATAGATTTATCGTCGCCAAAACTTCTATCTCCATGAAATTCTATGAAGTCTTTGAACAAATTCTCTATATAATATTTTCCTGTAGGTCTATCCTTATGCCTTGCAATTTCTACACTTTCCCATGGTGTTACATTCATTTTAATAAAATCTTTATCCATAATTCCTCACTCCATGTAAAATAAGAATTTTATATATACATGCTCTCATGTTCTTTCTTTCAACAATTGCATCTACAAAACCTTTTTCAAGTAAAAACTCAGCTTTTTGGAAATCATCCGGAAGACTTTCTTTGATAGTATTTTCAATTACTCTTCTTCCAGCAAAGCCAACTAAAGCATCTGGTTCACTTAAAATGATGTCCCCTTCCATAGCAAAGCTTGCAGTAACTCCTCCAGTTGTTGGATCTGTAAGTATTGAAATATATAAAAGTCCTGCTTCATCATGTCTTGCAAGAGCTGCACTTACTTTAGCCATTTGCATAAGTGAAAAGATTCCTTCTTGCATTCTAGCTCCGCCTGAGCATGTAAATATTATTACTGGAAGTTTATTTTCTGTAGCATATTCTATTAGTCTTGTTATCTTTTCACCAACTACAGTTCCCATGCTTCCCATCATAAAGAAACTGTCCATAATAGCACAGGCAACTTCAATCCCATTTATTTGCCCAAGACCAGTAACAACAGCTTCAGAACTATCTGTTTTTGATTTTCCACTTTTTAATTTTTCTTCATAGCCTTCAAACTTAAGTGGATTAGTAGTCTTAAAATCCTTCCACATTTCTTTAAATGTGTGCTTATCAAAAAGAATGTCAATTCTTTCTTTTGCATTTATTCTAAAATGATGACCACAAGACGTACATACATATTTTGAGTTTTCTAAATCTTCAGCATAAATCATTCCATTACACTTATCACATTTAGTCCACATACCTGAAGGTATATTCGGTTTTTCTTCCTCAACAGTTTTCTTAATTGCTCCTGGTTTAACAGTTGCATATTGTCTTTTTACAAATAAATCCTTAAGCATCCTTCTTCACCATCTTTTCTGATAAAAATGAAGTGTCATAATCCCCTTCTAAGAATTCTTTACTATCAAGAATAGCAAGCTCAAAATTAATATTAGTTTTCACTCCGCCAACTGCAAATTCAGCTAATGCTCTACGCATTTTTACAATTGCTTCATTTCTATTCTCTCCAAAAGTAATAACCTTAGCTATCATCGAATCATAACAGTGAGGTATTTTATATCCACAATATATCGCTGAGTCTACTCTTACTCCCATTCCACCTGGAACGCACAATTCATCTATAGTTCCTGGACATGGTCTGAAATCATGATCCGGGTCTTCTGCATTAACTCTACACTCTATAGCATGACCTTTAAGTTTTATATCTTCTTGAGAATATCTTAGTTTTTCTCCCCAAGCTATTTTTATTTGCTCTTTTACTAAATCTACTCCAGTTATCATTTCAGTAATTGGATGTTCTACTTGAATTCTCGTATTCATTTCCATAAAATAAAAATTATTATCTTTATCAAACAAAAATTCTATAGTTCCTGCATTTTTGTAATCTACAGCAAGTGCAGCTCTTTTTGCTGCTTCTCCCATTTTAGCACGTAATTCTTCATCTAGCACATTAGATGGGGCTTCTTCAAGAACCTTTTGATTCTTTCTTTGCATTGAACATTCTCTTTCACCTAAATGAATTACATTTCCATATTCATCAGCTAATATTTGAAATTCAATATGCTTTGGTTTTTGAACGAACTTTTCTAAATATAATGTATCATCTCCAAAACAAGCTTTTGCTTCTGCCTTAGCTGTTTTAAAGCCCATTAGGAATTCTTCATCATTATTAGCAATTCTTATTCCTTTACCACCGCCGCCTGCTGCTGCTTTTATCATTACAGGGTATCCTATTTCTTTTCCAAGTTCTAAAGCATGTGTTTCATCTTTTATTGTACCTTCATATCCTGGTACAACAGGTACATTAGAAGATTTCATAATTTCCCTTGCTTTTGCTTTATTCCCTATCCATTCAATAGTTTGGTAATCAGGTCCAATAAACTTTATGTTACATTGTTTACACATCTTTGCAAATCGTGGATTTTCAGATAAAAATCCAAAGCCAGGATGTATTGCATCCGCACCTGTTAAAACACATGCACTTAAAATATTAGTTATATTTAAATAACTGTCTTTAGGCATTGCAGGTCCAATACATACAGCTTCATCTGCTAGCTGCGTATGAAGCGCTTCTCTATCTGCTTCTGAATAAACAGCAACTGTACTTATTCCCATTTCTCTGCATGCTCTTATTATTCTAACTGCAATTTCGCCTCTATTGGCAATTAGTACTTTCTTAAACATTCTTATCACCTATCCTATAGCAAAAAGTATTTCTGCTTCACAAACTGTCTTTCCATCAACTGATGCAATTCCTTTACCTATACCTATAGGTCCTTTAATTTTTATGATTTCACAATATAAATCCAATCTATCTCCAGGTACCACTTTGTTTTTAAATCTTACTTTATTAGTTCCTGCAAATAAAGGAGTTTTACCTTTATATTTTTCCATTGAAAGAATAGCAACTGCACCTGCTTGAGCTAAAGCTTCAATTTGTAATACTCCTGGCATAATTGGTTCATTTGGATAATGGCCTTGAAAATATGCTTCATTAGCAGAAACATTTTTATATCCTTTTACAAACAACTTTTCTTCTATATCCATTTCAACAACTCTATCTATTAATAACATAGGATATCTATGAGGTATAATTTCCTTTATTTCATTAATATTAAGCACTACCCTATTCCCCCTTAATTTTAAACAACGGCTGACCGTATTCTACCATATCTCCATCTTTAGCTAAACATTCCACAACTGTTCCACTATATTCACTTTCAATTTCATTCATAAGCTTCATTGCTTCAATTATACAAACAACTTTGCCTTTAGAAACTGTTCCACCAACTTCTAAAAAGGCAGGACTTTCCGGCGATGCTGAAGAATAGAATGTTCCAACCATAGGTGATGTTATAATACTTAAACTTGCATCATCTATTGATGCTTCTTTTTCAATTTTTGTTTCTTCTACTGAGTAAACTTCTGACTTTTCTACTGAATTAACAGGAACAACTATATTACTAGTATTAACTGAACTTGTTGCAGTGGCATTATTTAGCTTTCCCGAATTATTGTCAATTACTCCTCTATTTAATGATTTATCCATCTTAATATGATCATTTCCAGTTTCAAGCTCAAAAAAAGCTAAACTTGAAGAATCAACTAACTTAATAAGTTCTTTAATCTTTTCAAAATCCATAATAAAACTCCCCTTTAATTCAATTAACAGTTAACAGTGCACAATTAACATTTTATAAACAAAGCCCATAGGAAAAGTTCTGCTAACAAAATACTTTGAGCATAACTTTTCCGTAGGAATTTGAATAAATATATTACATTTCTGAAATACTTTTAAAATTTCCACATTAACTATCAACTTTTAGCTATTACTTCTTAACTGATTTTATTTCCATTTTTTCAAAAGTAAAGTTGCATTGTGTCCACCAAATCCTAATGAATTAGTCAATGCATATTCTAATTCTTTTTCTCTTCCCACATTTGGTACATAATCTAAATCTAATTCTTCATCCTTAGTTTTATAACCAATTGTTGGAGGAATAAATCCATCTTGAAGAGCCTTAGCACATATTATTGCTTCAATTGCTCCAGCAGCTCCAAGTAAATGACCTGTCATTGACTTTGTTGAAGATATTGGAACATTGTATGCTGCTTCACCAAACGCTGCTTTAATTGCTGCTGTTTCAAATTTATCATTTAATTCTGTAGATGTTCCATGAGCATTAATATATGAAACTTCTTCTGGTTTTATACCACCTTCTGCTATAGCATCTTTCATAGCTCTAGCCGCACCACTTCCATCTGGTGCTGGTGAAGTAATATGATATGCATCACAAGTTGAACCATATCCAACTAATTCAGCTATTATATTCGCTCCTCTAGCCTGTGCATGTTCTAAAGATTCAAGAACTAAAACTCCTGCTCCTTCACCCATTACAAATCCACTTCTTTCATTATCAAAAGGAATAGATGATCTTTCTGGGTCATTGTTTGAATTTAAAGCCTTCATGCTATGAAAACCACTAATTGCAAGTCTTGTAATTGATGCTTCTGCTCCACCTGCAAGCATTGCATCTGCATAACCATGTTTGATTGTTCTAAATGCATCTCCAATATTATTAGTTCCTGTAGCACAAGCTGTTACTGCTGATGTACAAGGTCCTTTTAAACCATATTTAATAGCAACATTTCCTGCTCCTAAATTTATTATTGCCATAGGAATAAAGAATGGAGTTACTCTCTTTGATTTTCCTGTAGCAAGCTTACTACATTCCTCTTCGATAGTTTCAAATCCACCTATTCCTGAACCTAACATTACCCCAAATCTATCTAAATCTTCTTTTTCTAAATCTATTCCTGAATTCTTTATTGCTTCATCTGCTGCAACTAAAGCAAATTGAGAAAATCTATCTAGTCTCTTACACTCTTTTTTCCCAATTACAGTTTCTGGATCAAAATCTTTAACTTCCGCTGCAATTTTTACATCTATTAACTCTTGATCTACTAAAGTAATAAAGTCTATTCCTAGTTTTCCTTCTTTTGCATTATTCCAAAACGTGTTAACATCATTACCTATAGGAGTTACTGCTCCCATTCCTGTAATAACAACTCTTCTTTCCATAACCTTACTCTTCCTCCATTACATTAACATTCCACCATCAACTTGGATTACTTGACCTGTAACATAATCTGAACCTTCACCTGCTAGGAAAGCAACTACATTAGCCACATCTTCTGGTTTTCCAAATTTCTTAAGTGGTATATTTTTCTTTGATTCTTCTTTAACTTTATCGCTTAACTCATGTGTCATATCAGTTTCAATAAATCCTGGTGCTACTGCATTTACAGTGATTCCTCTTGACCCAACTTCTCTAGCAAGTGATTTGGTCATTCCAATTACGCCTGCTTTAGACGCTGAATAATTAACTTGCCCTGCATTTCCTGTAAGACCAACTACTGATGAAATATTTATTATCTTTCCACCTTTTTGTTTAACCATTATTGGAGTAATTGCTTTTAAGCAGTTAAATACTCCTTTTAAGTTTACATCTATAACAGTATCAAAATCTTCTTCTTTCATTCTAAGTATTAAGTTATCCTTCGTAATACCTGCATTATTTACCATAATATCAATATTACCAAACTTCTCCTTGGCTGCTGCAACAAGATTTTCTACATCTTCTACTTTAGAAATATCTCCCTTTACACTTAAAACTTCAACACCCATTTCTTTGATTTCATTTTCAACTTCTTGAGCTTCTTTTTCGCTACTTCTATAATTTAAAACTATATTTGCTCCAAGAGATGCAAGCTTTAAAGCAATTGCTTTTCCAAGGCCTCTTGATGCTCCTGTAATAATTGCACATTTTCCTTTCAACATAACAACCCCCGTTAGTCAGTTAGCAGTTTACCGTACACAGTTAACTGTTAACTGTATTTTGTAATGATTCTATATTTTCTACATTTAATAATTTTGCATTTTTATTAATTTTCTTAACAAATCCTCTAAGTGCTTTTCCTGGTCCAACTTCAATGAAAGTATCTACTCCACTTTCTATCATGTGGTTTATTGTCTTTTCAAAAAGCACTGAAGTTCTTATATGTTTCTTTAATAAGTCCTTTATATCATCTTCTTTTTCATATGGAGTTCCTTTAACATTGGAATATACTACTTTATTAAGTTCCTTAATTTCTACAGTCTTAATTGTATTGTAGAATTCTTCACTTGCTGGTTCAAGAAGAGAACTATGGAATGGTCCACTTACATTTAAAGCAATTCCAAGTCCGCCAAGCTCTTTTGCAATTTTAACTGCTTCATCAATTGCTTGATTTTCTCCTGAAATAACTACTTGTCCTGGACAGTTGAAATTAGCACCTTCCACAATTCCAAATTCACCAGCTCTATCTAATAATTCCTTTAACTTTTCATCATTTAACTTAAGGACTGCAGCCATTTTCCCTAGACCTTTTGGAAGAGCACTTCCCATTATTCTTCCTCTTTCTTTTATAAGAAGTAATCCCTCTTCTAACGAAAGAGCTCCCCCATATATAAGTGCAGCGTATTCACCTAAGCTAAGTCCTGCCGTATAATCAGCTTCAATATTATTTATTTCTAAAGCTTTTAAAGCCATTAGAGATGCAACAAGAATTGTAGGCTGAGCATTTTCTGTTAAAGTCAAAAGTTCTTCTGGTCCTTCAAACATCATCTTCTTTATAGGCATATCTAGAATTTCTTCACTTCGATCTAACAATTCTTTACATTCTGGTATATTATCATAAAGGTCTTTCGCCATTCCAATTGTTTGAACTCCTTGGCCTGGAAAAAGGAATGCTGTTTTACTACTATTCATATTTCCCTCCAAATTTTTCATATACTTCTTTTGCACCATCAAATAATTCTTTAATTATTTCGCAGCAGCTTTGTTCTTTATTTACAAGTCCTGCTATTTGCCCTGACATAAGTGAACCATTATCAACATCTCCATCAATAACAGCTTTTTTTAATGCTCCTGCTCCAAGTTTCTCTAACTCTTCAACAGATACTCCTTCTTTTTCCAACTTAAGATAAGTTCTTGCAAGTTTATTTCTAAGAACTCTAACAGGATGCCCAGTTGGTCTTCCTGTTACTTCTGTATCTATATCATTAGCTTTTAATACTTTATCTTTGTAATTTTGATGAATTGTACATTCATTAGCTACTAAGAATCTTGTTCCAACCTGAACACCTTCTGCTCCTAACATAAACGATGCTGCTACTCCTCTTCCATCACCAATACCACCAGCAGCTATAACTGGTACATTTACAGCATCTACTACTTGAGGTACTAAAGTCATTGTAGTTAATTGACCTACATGACCACCCGATTCAGTTCCTTCTGCAATTATTGCATCAGCACCTGATTTTTCCATTCTCTTAGCTAAAGCTACTGAAGCGACTACTGGAATAACTTTTATTCCATGTGCCTTCCACTTTTCCATGTACTTTCCTGGACTGCCAGCACCTGTTGTAACTACAGATACACCTTCTTCACATACCAAATCAGCTATTTCATCTGCATTTTCTGCCATTAACATTATATTTACACCAAATGGCTTGCTAGTCATCTTTTTAGTCTTTTGTATTTGTTCCCTTACCCATTCTGTTGGTGCAGCTCCAGTAATTATTCCAAGCCCACCTGCTTCACTTACTGCTGAAGCTAAGGACGCATCTGCAATTCTTGCCATTCCACCTTGAAATATAGGGTATTTTATTTTTAACAGGTCACATACTCTATTTTTTTCCACAACAAATCCTCCTACCACTATCCACTCTATTCATGATAATGGGAATTTTTTATTTTTATAAGCTATATAAGTCCAAAAAATATATATAAATAAAATTACATAATATGAAAGTAATTTTACTATTACGAATTATAATTATCAATTGATTACTAAAAAATTAAAAATAAGTTCATAATCTCCAAAGGACTTTTAGACTTAAATATTTTTCTCCACATATTCTACAGCATCCTGAATTGTTTTTAAGTCTTCAACTTCTTCAATTTGTATATTGTACTTTTCTTCGAGTTCAATAACTATTTGGAATAAATCTAAGGAATCAGCTCCTAATTCTTCAAAAGTTGTTTCTAATTTAACTTCCTCTTGCTCAATCCCTAATTGTTCGCATATAACGTCTCTAATTTCTTCAAATAACATAAACATATACCTCCATAAATATTTATTTGTTTTTAACTTAAATTGTTATTATAAAAATGTAAATTCCCTACAATTACTTACCTTAAATACTCGCAAAACAAGCTAACATCATCAAATCACAGATTAAAAGTATCTGCTTAAAAAGGAAACTCGACTCACATTTGTTCGCAGAGTGAGTTCCAATAGCAAAAAACTTTTAAGGAACTTATCACTTACCACTCAATTAATGAAGCAGCATAAGTTAACCCGCCACCAAATGCTACTAAAACAATTTTATCACCTTTGTTTAATAAACCTTTTTCATACATTTCATTTAAAACTATAGGTACAGAAGCTGATGATGTATTTCCAACTCTATCTAAATTTAAATAAAATTTATCTTCTTCTAATTTTAATTTTTCAGCTGCAGATTTTATTATTCTGTAATTTGCCTGATGAGGTACTATATACTTAATTTCATCTATTGAAATCCCTGAATTCTTTAGAACTTCAGTAACACCATCAGCTATAGCTGATACTGCAAATCTAAGAACTTCCCTTCCATTCATCTTTATTAATCTATCTTGAGTAACCTTTTCTTTTGTAAAAGGAGTATCAAAATCTGCCCCGCCTATTGTTAATGCATTTCCTTTTTTTCCATCAGAACGCATATATGATTTTATTATCCCTTTTGTTTCACTTTGTTTTAATACTGCAGCTCCTGCTCCATCTCCAAATAAAATACAAGTGCTTCTATCGGTCCAATCCATAACCTTTGAAAGAACTTCTGCTCCAATTACTAAAGCATTTTTATAATTCATTGTCTGCATTAAGCCATTTGCTATTTCAAGACCATATACAAAGCCTGAACATGCCACACTAATATCAAAACAAGCAGCTCTATCTGCATTTAAATTACTTTGTACTAAACATGCAACAGAAGGTATAAACATATCTGGGCTAATTGTTGCAACTATTATTAAGTCTAGATCTTCAGCTTTAATTCCAGCTCTCTCAAGAGCAATTTCAGCTGCTTTAGTTGCTATCTCAGATGTATTTTCACCTTCTGAAATTCTTCTTTCACTTATTCCTGTTCTTTGAACTATCCATTCATCATTAGTTTCCACAAATTCACTAATCTTATCATTTGTGACTACTAATGGAGGTAAATATGCTCCTATTGAAGCAATTTTAACATTACACATAGTATTCTCCTTTTATTCTAATCTATATTTTTCTTTAAAAAATTCATTTATCTTATTTAGAGAAGAAATCAAAAGCTCCTCTTCTTCTAAATTTAACCCATCTATTGCTGTATTAACCATTTCTCTATGAAATTTTTCGTGAATTCTATAAGCCAGTTTGCCTTTTTTAGTTAATTTAACTAATACAACACGCCTGTCTTCTTCAATTCTTTTTCTCTCTACATATCCCTTTTTTATAAGTTTATTTACAGCTGTTGTTAAAGTACTTACTGTAATTTTTAACTTTTGAGCTACTTCAGACATGGTTCTTTCAGTGTACATGCCGATAGCCTCTATTGTATGCACTTCTGTTATTGACAGTTCTGACAGTACACCGTTCTTTAAACTTTGTTCTTCAATTTGTAAAACATCATTAAATAACTGTACCAAAAGCCCATTAATCATTAATGTTGATTTATCCATTCATTCGCACTCTCCACTTGAAAACTAAAATATTTTTTAGAAATCTAAATTTATCTTTTGAGTGTTTTCATTTTAATAAAATGTAAGAAGATTATTTTATTTCTAAAATTATACATGTGACATAAAAACTTTTTATATCAAATAGTTTGATAATCAAAATATACTATACTAAAAGTTCAATGTCAAATCTTTCTCACTTTTTTCCATTTTCACTCAGCTTTTAATTTTTGTTGCCATATGCTATAATTAATTAAAGATTATTTATAGCATTAATGTTAAAAAGTAGGAGGTGTACATAATATGACTAAAAAATTAGTTTTAGCTGCAGTTTTAATGTTAAGTATTGTAATGGTTTCTTGTACTACAAAACCTACTGACACTACTAACTCTAATAGTACTACTGTAGACCAAGGTACTCAAAACAAAGATTCTTCTAAAGAAGTTGAAAAGCCAAAAGAAGAACCAAAAGTAAATAAAATAAAGCTTTCC
The DNA here is from genome assembly GCF_009928485.1 of Clostridium sp. C2-6-12. GTDB lineage: Bacteria > Bacillota > Clostridia > Clostridiales > Clostridiaceae > Clostridium. The sequence goes on from NZ_JAABNP010000003.1 coordinate 77,687, forward strand.
ATCTATTCTATAGATGAAAATTCTTTAGAACCTAACGAATCAGGTACTATTGAAGTAAATGAAAACGCAAGTGTAGAAGATAAATTAAAAACATTAGCAAAAGAATTATCTGAAAAGAAATTTGACAAACTATCTATAGAAGTTAAATCTATTGATAAAGTTGATGGTAAAAAAGTTGCCACTATAAATTTAGTTGATTCTGATGCAAAAAAATGGGTTCCGAAATTCCAAGGTTCAACTGGTGGAGCCATTACAGCAAACACTTTAATTGAAAATTTCCTTCAATCCAATAATAAAAATAAAGGCGAATGGGTTGATGGTGTAAAATTCTTATATAATAACAAGCCTATTGAATATGAACATGTGGCTGATTTAGCCACTACTCATTACAAAAATTAAAGTAAAATTAGAAAAGTTGCACAAAACGTAAAATTTGTGCAACTTTTTTTATTTAACAATGAATTTTTCATTAATAAATTCACATTTTATTTACAATATTCAAAATAAGTTTAGAAATAAACATTAACATATTTTTTATTTTACACTAAATCTAATTAATATTAAAATTTCTATTAATTAAGATTAAATAGTGTCTGAATTTTCTAAATATTATTGCAAATAATTCTATTTTATTTGCATATTGTGATATAATTAACTTATAATTCCATAAAGTTATCTAATTATTCAATTTCATCATTTTTTGATATTTTTATAATTTTTGAGGGGGTATTAACATGAAAAATTATGTACGTTGTAGAGTTTGCGGTTTTATTATGGAAGAAGCAGATTTAAAAGATGTTTGTCCAGCATGCGGAGTTCCTAAAACTGCTTTTGTGGAACACAAATTCACCATTAAAGAAAAGAGATTACAAATATTAAGTTTACATTTACATCCTATTTCTGTTCATTTTCCAGAAGCAATAGCTGTTTTTTTAGTAGGCTTTCTCTTACTATCCTTTATAACACCGGATTATATGAGTAAAGACTTATTAACTGTAAATAAAGTTCTTTCTATATTTTTCCCTTTAACTGTGGTCTTAGCCTTTGTCGCTGGAGTATATGATGCTAAAATACGTTTTAAAAAGCTATCTCCACCTTATTTAAAAATGAAAATTTATCTTGGAATTGGATTATTTGTAGGTTCTTTATTTATGCCTTTTCTTTATGTATATAGTGGAGATACCTTAGCTATGAAATTTTTAATACTTATTATTTCTATTATAAATTTACTTTTATGTGTACGTTTAGGAAAGATGGGTGGAAAACTAATTGATTCAGTAATGCCAGGTTAGAATTTTATAAACCTTAATATAAAACAGAGCCAGCATACTCAAATATGCTGACTCTGTTTTAATAAACATTATTAATTTCTTCCTATAATACTACTCTTCTTTTACATAGCCACTATATCTGTTGATCTTATATTAAATGTTCATATTCTTTTAAATTTCTAATAGGATCTAGTTCTTTATCATTTTTCATATACTCCGAAAAGAATTCATTTAATTCTATGCTTTTTTCAACATCTTTCACTGCATTTAGATATTCTTTTATATGTACATAAAAACAAGCTCTATTATAGTACAAAAAACTTTCTTCTTCATTTTCTTTTATACCTTCGCTGATTACTTCAATAGCCTTTTCAAACTCATCATTTTCTCTGTACATAACAGCCAAATTTAAAAAACTATATGGATATTGTGGATTTTCCATAATTGATTTTTCATAGCAGCTTTTACTTTCCTCTATATTATTTAGCTTATTTAATATTACACCTTTATTAAAGAGTATTTTATAGTGGTTAGGATCAATTTCTAATGCTTTATTTATATATTTCAATGCTTCTTCATTTTTATTTAATTCTTCATATATGCAAGCCAAATTTGCATTTGCCCATAAATCTTTAGGATTTATTTCAATAGCTTTTTGGTAATTATAAATGGATTTATCCTTATTTCCTTCCTCATCATATATATTGGCCAGAAAAAAGTATGCTTTATCATAATTAGGATTCTTTTCTATAGCTTTTTCATAAAAGCCTTTTGCTTTATCAAAGTCTTCCTTTTCATCATATAATATAGCTAATCCATAGTAAGCCATTGCTTCATCTTCATCTAATTTTAAAATTTCATTATATTTTTCTTCTGCTTCACTGGTTAGTCCAATCTCATCATATAACAATGCCATATCCATTAAAAGTTCTATATCTTCTTTTCCTAAATCAAGTGAATATGCTTTTTTATAGAATTTAAGAGCTTTAAATAAATTATTTTCTGTTCTTAAGTTCCTTGCCATATTTATATAATTATTGTATAAGTAATTTTTATTTTCCTTCATACACTTTATCCTTGCTTAATTCTAGTTAATAATAATATTACATTTATAAATGTACTCTAATTTTATTATTTTTTCAATTAATAATTAATTATATACCATAAAAGAAATAAAGACATTCTCTCTCACAACCTGAGAAAGAATGTCTTTTGCTAAAACGCTATATGCTTATGAGAATAATTCTAACAATTATTTGTTATGCTAAATGCAGTTACCTATCTATTTTGCTTAATATGAAATAGTTAAATCTGTAATAATTGTATCCTTTTTATATGAATATGCCAGCTCTAACTTATTAGTTTTTAAATCATAACTATATACATCTTCTGGCTTACATGTTATTCCATCAACTAATAAATTCCCTACATTTTCAGACGAAGCTGGAAAATACACTTTAGTTCCATCCTTTGATAAAACTGCATTTTCATGTCCAATATCAGATATAGTATAACTCTTGTCACTCTTAAGCATGTTTTCTGTCACTATTTTTGTTAATTGACCATTTTCAATATTTAATTCATATATACCTTCATCATTATCATTATTAATATTTCTACCATTAATAATCGCTTTTTTACAATCATAGCTATATGAAATTGCATATATAATTGAAGCGTTAATATCTGCAATTTTTCTCATATCTGAGCCATTTGTGTTTAATTCATATATTGAGTGAATAAAAGAAGGTTGTGGATCACCTTTTTTGTGAACCTTTCCTCTTTTACCATCCTCATCCTTTGAAATCATAATTGATATTATTTTATCATTTCTAACGTCAAAGCGTTCTATACTTCTATCCTTATCTGCTGCATCAAATACAAATGCTGAATTATCATTAACATTATACTTTTTAATCTTTGGTAAATTAGTACTTTTATCAAATGTTCCAAAATACACTGTGTTACCATCTTTACCAGCTTTTCCATTAAACTTTCCTAATTTATCTGTAGTAATCTTAGAATTCATATTATTCTTTAAATTTAAAGAAAATACTTGCCAAGTTTCTTGCCCAATGGCATTCATATAAACTAAATTATTCTTATCTTCTGTTAAATTTCCGCTTAACCACACTTCTTGATCTGAAATTAGTTGGTTTGCATCTTTTGTTATTGGATTATATTGTACAATATTACTTTTTCCATCGCCTGTTCTCATTGAAACAATAAGCTCTTCACCACTATTATTTAATGTAGTAATTTCAGCTCCATGCGCTACTGGGCTACTTACTATACTTAGTGTGCTTGCAACAAAAATTCCGCACAAAATTAGTTTTAAATTATTACTTGAAGTTTTTTTCATTTTCCTTTCATCCTATCTTTACTGTAATTTATTTTTAATTATTTTATAAAAACATCAATAACCATTTCTGTTTGATAATGACCATAGTAACTTGTATTTGTATAAGCTTTTTTGAAACTCAAAGAATCTCCAAGCTTAGTTTCAACACCATCTTTTGTTTTCATTAAACTAAAGGAATCTCCATCTTCTCTTATAAATAATACTTCATTATTTTTTATATCCGCAGGCATAAAGTCAAAATATTTTCCATTAGTTAATTGAGTTACTTTTTGATTTTCTAAATTTATTTCATAAATATTATGAGGTGCATTTATCCATGTCTTTAAAAGATTTTCTCCATCGTTTTTATATTCCAACTTATTACTTGAAGAATATAAAATACTCTTACCATCCTTAGAATATGATGGTGTCATTGAAACTTGATTTTCTGGAAGCAAGTTTACAAATTTATTTGTATCAATATTAAAAACTCCTAAGGTCTTATTGTTAAACATATCTCTATATTGACCTGCATTAACTGCAATAAGCTTACTATTTAGCGGATTTTGAGAAATATTATTTTTATATGCTAGTCCATAAACATTTCTATCTTTTGCATTGTCATTGTTTCCACCTTCAATAAGCTTATTATTTTCTATATCATATATAACAAATTCATTAATATCAGATGACATTGATCCAGAATTAGGCTTGTTCCAAATATAAATATATTTATCATCATTTGATAATCCATATATTGTAGGTGTTGACCCAATTTCTACAAGCATTTGAGCATTTGTATGATCCTCTCCTATTTCTTCATTCCCTGCTTCTTTACTTTCCAATAAAAGTTTTTCTGAATTGCTATCTAAATCAAAGCTTACTATTCCAAGAGATTTTGAATAGGAATCCTTACCATCTTTATATTCCAGCTTTTTATTAGCATATACTATATTTTTACTATCACAATAAATATTATAGTATTTATATTCATTGCTGATTAAATTTGTTGATTTCTTTATATCAACACTATACTTTGACATCCCAGTATTATTTGTAGAATAAATCAATTCTCCTTTACTGTCAAAATTGTATCCTAATATTGCTTTTGCTACTTCTTGCTTTTCCTTGGTACTTATATTGCATACAAATAAATTATCATCTTTTGTATACGCAACATAAAATCCATCTTTAGATATTACAGGCTTCTTAATTTGAACGCCTTCATCAAGCTTAACTGGATTATTTTCTTTTAATTCTGACATATACAACCCATCATCTGCAACAAATACAGCAAAATCATTTGCTTTAGCTATCGCAGAAGATTCATTTAACTTATTTGAAGAATTCGCTGTAATATTATTTGCAGCAAATACACTTGTAGAAGTAAATATTATTGCAGCAATAAGTGATAAGCTAGCAATTAATTTTTTTGATTTTTGAAAATAAATTATCTTTTTCAACCTTTTTTCAAGCTCCTTTCTACTCTTACATACTGAGGTACCTACAACTAATGATCTGTTTTGGGAATATTCTATTAACTCTAGAATAACTTCGCCATAATACTTTCGCTTAGATTTATCCAAATTCTTTACCATTTGTTCATCTAAGGATAATTCGCAAACTATATTTATATTACTTCTAATAAAATACACAATAGGATTAAACCAATTTATTATGTTTACTACTAATGAAAAAATTTTCACAATTAAATCTTTGCGTTTATAATGAATTAATTCATGGGTAAATATCATTTCAAGTTTATTTTCACTATATTCCATTTTAGGCACTATAATTATTGGATTAAATATTCCTACTATCATTGGACTTTTAATTTTTATACTTTCTTTAACTATTATTTTTTTACTTATATTCAAAGCTTTCTTACAATTTTTTAACACACAATATAAATAACTATCTTCTTCCACTTCATGACTCACAGATCTTAGCCTTTTATAAAAAGATTTGTAGACATATATTTCTCTTCCTAAAAATATGATAATTCCTGTTATCCAAATGCCTAGTATTATTTCTGCTACAGAAATCTTATATGATTGTGTTTGTCCACTTTCCTTAATAACTGTTTGATTTTTATCTTCAGCTATATTTTGATTTTCTTCTTGTGATATTTTTTCATTATCCGCTGATTGAATTTTAGATATTTTATTATCTCCTATTATTCTACTAACTGTTTCTGTAGGAACTGGCACTTTATAATCTACTATTTTAGGTAAAGTAACCAAGCTTCCTATTGGTAAAATAAAAATGCACATTGTTAAAACTAACATATAATAATGCCAAGTATCACTAAATAGCTTTTTTGTAATTGGCTTAAACATACTAATAACTAAAAATAATATACTTCCACTTAAGGACATTTTAAAAATAAAATCTACCCATTCCATCTTTATACCTCTTTAATCCAATTCTTTAAATCTGCAATATCTTTTTTACTTATTTTTCTGCTGTTATAAAGAGTTGCAATGAAATTTTTTATTGATCCATTATGCATATCATCTAGAAATACATCTGTTTGAACCGCCTTATATTCTTCTTCTGTAACTTTGGGTGAATAATGATTAAGCTTTCCAACTTTTTTCACCATTAAAACGTCCTTTTCAATTAATCTTGTTACAAGTGTCATTACTGTGGTAGTCTTCCAAGAATTTTCTTTAGGCAGCTTCTCTAATATTTCTGAGGTAGTAAGCTCTTTATTTTCTTCCCATATGATTTTCATTATTTCCATTTCTGCTTCTGTAATTTTTCCTATTTTCATATTCCATGCTCCCTTCATAATTTTCTACAGCTTGTAGTACATTTACATACTACACCTTGTAGAATATCCTGTCAATATATTCCTAGGATTTTTTTGCAAATTTTATCAATTCCTACTATAAATAAACACGTCACTACTTATTGATTATTTAAACCCATAAGTAATAACGTGTTAATTTATAATGCTAATTATTTTTCTAATGTGCTTTCTAAGCTTTTCAAAGCATCTTATTTATACATATTTTTTAATACACAATTTTCTTTAATTTCTTATAAAAATAATTCAAAAAATCCTCATAAGACAAACTCTTATGAGGATTAATAAACATAAAATCTACTATATAAAAATATCTTGTAAAATATTTATTTATGTGTTCCAATATCGGTTCTGCAATAAGCACCTTCAAAAGTAACATATTTTATGTTTTCATAAGCATCACTTCTAGCTTCTTCTACAGTTTCTCCAACACCAATAACTGATAATACTCTACCACCATTTGTCTTTAAAACTCCATTCTCTGCTTTAGCTCCAGCTAAAAATACCTTATCTCTTACTTTTTCATCTATTGCTATTTCATAGCCCTTTTTAAAGTCTCCTGGATAACCTCCTGAAGCTAAAACTACATTTATGCAAACTCCGTCATTCCACTCAATGGTAGTTTTATACAATTCTTCTCGAAGTGCTGCTTCAATAACTTCAACTAAATCACTTTCCATTAAGTAAAGGACTGATTGAGTTTCAGGATCACCCATTCTAACGTTGTATTCTAAAAGATATGTTCCTTTTTTAGTTATCATGATTCCAAAGAATATAATTCCTTTATAATCAAAACCTTCTTCACGAATACCAGTTAAAGTTTTAGCCATAATATTGTCTTCAAAATCCTTCATCACTTCATCAGTCACATAGGGATTGGGAGCCATAACTCCCATTCCACCTGTATTAGGGCCTTTTCCACCATCAAATATCTGCTTATGATCTTTACCTGATATAAATGGAATTATTGTTTTTCCATCTGTAATAGAAAGAATTGAAGCTTCAACACCTTCAAGAAATTCTTCAATTACTATTTTTTGTCCCGCACCATTAAAGATATCTTCTACCATGTATGATTTTACTGCTGCTACAGCTTCTTCCTTATTTTCACAAATAGCAACCCCTTTTCCTGCTGCCAGTCCATCAGCTTTAACAACGGTTGGATATGGACAAGTTTCTAAGTACTTAAGAGCTTCTTCTACATCAATAAATGTTTCATATTCAGCTGTTTTAACTCCATACTTTTTCATAAATTCTTTTGAGAAGCTTTTACTACCTTCAAGCTGTGCTGCTGTCTCAGCTGGTCCAAAAATTTTCAAACCTTCTTTTTTGAATTTATTTACTATGCCTTTTGTTAATGGATCTTCTGGTCCAACTATAGTTAAATCAATTATTTCTTTTTGAGCAAATTTAACTAGCTCATCAATATCAGTTATATTGATATTTTCACATTTGTTTTCAATTGCAGTTCCACCATTACCTGGTGCAACAAATATTTTTTCTACCTTTGGGCTTTTAGCTAATTTCCATGCTAAAGCATGTTCTCTACCGCCTGATCCAATTAAAAGAAGTTTCATAAAATATACCTCCAAAAAAATATTGAATTCACAATCTATAATTAAGAAATGAGAACCAAGGTTAAAACTCAAAGAAAACTTTCCCTATGTGCCTTATTCCCTAATTCTCAATTGTACATCCTAAATTACCAGTTGATTTTAGTGCTTAAAGTGTCTATATCCCGTAAGAACCATTGCTATTCCATGTTCATTACAAGCATCTATTGATTGTTGATCATTTAATGATCCACCTGGTTGTATTATTGCTTTAATTCCATATTTAGCTGCTTCATCAACTACATCTCTGAATGGGAAGAAAGCATCTGAGGCAAGAATTGTAGCTCCTTTTCCTCTCTTTAAAGCATCTTCTGTCGGCCATATTCTGTTAACTTGGCCACCACCAATTCCTAGAGCTATTCCATTGTGAGCAACAACAATAGCATTTGACTTAACATATTTAACTACTTTCATACCAAATAATAAATCTTTCATTTCTTCATCAGTTGGTTTCTTTTCAGTTACTACTTTAATTTCTTCTATTAGCTTATTATCTTCTTCTTGAACTAGCATTGCACCATCAACTGTAACCATGTATTTATCAGCTTTTGGTGTATTTTTAAATTTAAGAACTCTTAAGTTTTTCTTAGTCTTTAATACTTCTAATGCATCTTCATCATAATCTGGAGCTGCAATAACTTCTAAGAAGATTTTAACCATTTCTTCTGCCGTCTTCTTATCTACTTTTCTGTTAAATCCAATGATTCCACCAAAGATTGAAGTTGGATCTACTTCATAGGCCTTCATATAAGCTTCATAAGAATCTTTTCCAACAGCAACACCACATGGTGTATTATGCTTTAAAGCACAACAAGCTGGTTCATCAAATTCATTAGCACATTTCCAAGCTATATCGCAATCTTTAAAGTTATTATAAGATAATTCTTTACCATTTAATACTTCAAAAGTATTCATAGCTCCATCAAGCATTGTTGAAGAATAAACAGCAGCACTTTGATGTGAATTTTCACCATATCTTAGCCCTTGCATTTTCTTATATGAAACTGAGAGATATTCTGGATATTCTTCTTCATCTCCTAATAAGAAGTTTGAAATAGCTCCATCATAAGCACTCATAAGGTTAAATACTTTACCAGCTAATCTCTTTTTAGTCTTTAATGATGCTTCTCCATTTGCTTGAATTTCTTCTATAACAACATTATAATCATTCTTATCAGAAATTACCACAACGTCTTGGAAGTTCTTAGCTGCAGCTCTAAGCATTGTAGGCCCGCCAATATCTATAAATTCAACTTTTTCTTCAAATTCTAGGTCTTCTTTAACTTTTTCAAAGAATGGATAAAGATTTACTACAACATAATCTATTGTGTGAATATCTCTTCCTTTTAATGTATTCATATGCTCTTCATTATCTCTTATTGCAAGTATTCCAGCATGAACTAATGGATGAAGAGTCTTAACTCTACCATCTAACATTTCTGGAAAATTAGTAACTTCATTTATTTCAATTACATCTAATCCATTTTCTTTTAAATATTTATAAGTTCCACCTGTTGATACAATTTCAACATCCTTAGATACTAAAAACTTAGCGAAATCTAAAACTCCATCTTTATCAAATACACTTATTAAAGCTCTCTTTTTCATAAAAACCCCACTTTCTTTAACTGATTCTCGCTTTTCCGTTAACAAATTCAACTCTGCCTTCACTTATAAGCTTAATTGCTTCTGGCAATATTATATGTTCTTTTTCTAATATTCTATTTTGAAGAGTTTCTGCATCATCTTCAAAATAAACTGGTACAGCATCTTGAAGAAGAATTGCTCCTCCATCAACCTCTGAATTTACAAAATGCACTGTGCATCCTGAAAATTTCACTCCACTTTTTATTACAGCTTCATGAACCTTAAGTCCGTACATTCCAGGTCCACAAAAAGAAGGAATTAAAGATGGATGAATATTTATTATTTTATTATCAAATTCTTTTAATATATCTCCATCTAAAATTGCTAAAAATCCTGCAAGAACTATTAAATCAACCTTCCCCTTAGTTAATTCCAAGATCTTGTTAGAGGATTCTTCCCCATATTCTTTCCTACTGACAACAAAAGTATCTATATTATGTTTTTTCGCTCTCTCCAAAGCATAAATATTATCACGGCTTCCAATAACCATTTCTATTTTTACATCTAATTTTTTACTTTCTACTGAATCTATTATAGATTGAAGGTCTGTTCCTCCCCCTGAAACAAGAACTGCTATTTTAAACAAATACCTTCACCTCCAGATGTAACATAACCTATTTCATAAGCTTTTTCACCCATTTCAATTAATTCTTTAATAATAGGTGCTACATCTTTTTCGTTAACAGCAAGCACAAAGCCGATTCCCATATTGAAAGTATTATACATGTGATCTTTATCCACACCTTTTTCAATAATTCTTTCAAATATAGGTGGAAGTGGATATGAATCTTTATTTATTACAGCTGTAAATTCTCCACCATTAAACATTCTTGGAACATTTTCAATAAAGCCTCCACCAGTAACATGAGCCATTCCTTTAATTTCATAGCTTTCTAACAATTTAAGAACAGGCTTAACGTAAATCTTAGTTGGAGTAATTAATGTTTTCCATACTTCTTCACCGTTAAATTCTTCATTTAAATCTGGGAAGATCTTTCTTATTAAGGAATAACCATTAGAATGAACTCCTGAAGAAGCAATTCCTATTAATTTATCTCCTTCTTTAATATTGCTACCATTGATAATCTTATCTTTATCAGCAATACCTACTGCAAATCCAGCCATATCATATTCTCCATCAGAATAAAAACCTGGCATTTCCGCAGTTTCTCCACCAATTAAAGCACAGTCAGAATCTACACAACCATCTGATATCCCTTTAACTAAGTCAGATGCAACTTCTGCTTCGAGTTTTCCACAAGCTATATAATCTAAGAAAAATAATGGTTTAGCTCCATGACATAAAATATCATTTACACACATAGCTACACAATCAATTCCAACTGTATCATATTTTTTATTCTTAAATGCAATTTCAAGCTTAGTTCCAACTCCATCTGTACCAGAAACTAAAACTGGCTTTTCATATCCTGATGGTAATTCAACCATTCCAGCAAAACTTCCAAGTCCATTTAATACATATTGACTCATAGTTCTAGCTGCATATTCCTTTATTAATTTAACTGATCTGTAACCTTCTTCTATATTAACTCCAGCTTCTTTGTAAGTAATCATCTATTAATCCTACCTTTCAAGATCTTCTACTGGTGCTGCTACTGGATAAACTCCATTAAAGCATCCCATACAAAATTCTTCTCTATTATCACAACTCTTATAAATACCTTCTTCACTTAAGTATCCTAAATAGTCTGCTCCAATCATATCTCTAATTTCTTCTACAGTGTTATTAGCAGCAACAAGCTCACTTCTATAAGGAGTATCTATACCAAAATAACATGGATATTTTACCCCTGGTGATGCTATTAAGAAATTAACTGATTTTACTCCTGCACGTCTTAGTGATTCAATTAAATGCTTTGAGGTAGTTCCTCTAACAATTGAATCATCTATAAGAATAACTCTTTTTCCTTCTAAGTTTACCTTTAATGGATTTAATTTTACTGCAACTGCTCTTTCTCTTATTTCTTGAGAAGGTGATATGAAGGTTCTTCCTACATATCTATTTTTGATAAATCCAGTATCAAAAGGTATTCCAGATGCCTTAGCATATCCTATAGCAGCTGGTATTCCTGAATCTGGAACAGCAATAACTAAATCAGCATCTAATGGATGCTCCTTAAATAATTGTTCCCCTGCTTTTACTCTTGTTGTATGAACTTCAAGACCATCTATTCTTGAATCTGGTCTAGCAAAATATATATATTCAAAGGCACAAGTTTGACATTTAGTGTTTTCTGAATATCTATATGATTGTATTCCTTCTTGATCTATTATAACTATTTCCCCTGGTTCAATATCTCTTACAAGTTCAGCACCTATTGCATCTAAAGCGCAGCTTTCTGAAGCAAGTATATAACCTTCTTCAATTTTCCCCAAACATAGTGGTCTAATACCATGTGGATCTCTAGCCCCAATTAATTTATCCTTTGACATAATAGTAAGTGCAAAAGAACCTCTAACAGCTGACATAGCGTCAACTACAGCTTTTGCGAGACCTTTTTTGGCACTTCTAGCTATTAGACAAGCAATTACTTCTGAATCTGTTGTAGTATGGAAAATTTGTCCTCCATCCTCAAGCAATTCTTTTATAACATCTGCATTTACTAATGTTCCATTATGAGCCATAGCAATTGGTCCCATTTTTGATGTAGCTAATATAGGTTGAGCATTTTCTATACCCTTACCTCCAGCTGTTGAATATCTAACGTGACCTATAGCTATATGACCTTGCAACTTGCTTAAATCATCTGGCTTAAATGCTTCTGTAATAAGTCCTAATCCTTTATGTATGTCAATTTTTTCTCCATTTGCAACTGCTATTCCAGCACTTTCCTGACCTCTATGTTGAAGTGCATAAAGTCCATAGTAAGTCATTGATGCAACATCGATAGGTTTATTTGCATAAACACCAAAAACTCCACACTCATCCTTAAATTTATCATTACTTGGATCCATTATTAATTCAAAATTTGGATTACTCATCTACACAATCCTTTCACTTTTATTTCAGTTTGCATCTAACAATTATATAATCTTTAAAAATAAAATGAGAATGGAAAAGTTCTCTTTTACAGCATAGCTGCTTCTTTTATAGGTATAGAACTTTTCCTTTAGATATTTTATCTTTCCTCTCAAATTCAACTTTGAATTATATTTATTAATTGTTTTTTGCCAATTATATTTATTATTTAGAAATTCTCTTTAAGATTTCAACATAAGCATCTTTAACGTTACCTAAATCTCTTCTGAATCTGTCCTTATCTAATTTTTCTCCTGTAGTTGCATCCCAGAATCTGCAAGTATCTGGTGAAATTTCATCAGCTAAAACTACAGTTCCATCTGGTAATCTACCAAATTCAATCTTAAAGTCGATTAAGTTGATGTTTTGTTCTTTAAATACAGCTTTTAATACGTCGTTAATTTTTGCTGTCATAGCATAGATTTCTTTTAATTCTTCAAAAGTTGTTGCTCCAATTCCAACTGCATGATAATCATTTATTAATGGATCTCCTAATGAATCATCTTTGTATGATAATTCAAATACAGTAGTTTTTAATTGGAATCCTTCTTCAAGACCTAATCTCTTAGCCATGCTGCCTGCTGCAACATTTCTTACTATTACTTCAAGTGGTACTATTTCAACCTTCTTACATAATTGTTCCCTATCATTTAATTTTTCTATAAAGTGAGTTCTAACTCCTTCTTTTTCTAATAGTTCAAATATTAATGAAGTTATAGCATTATTCATAACACCTTTATCTTCGATTTGACCTTTCTTTTCTCCATTAAATGCTGTTGCATCATCTTTGTAATATACAATTACTTCATCAGCCTTATCTGTTGCATAAATCTTCTTTGCTTTTCCTTCATACATCATTTCTAATTTTTCCATTATAGTTCTACCCCTTCCGCATTTTCCTCAATAAATTTTTTCTTCATATTTATTCTAAATTCTTTTAATTTATTTTTTAATTCATCATTATTAACTGATAACATTTGAACCGCTAACATTCCTGCATTATAGCTGTTGTTAATTCCAACAGTTGCAACTGGAATTGATTTTGGCATTTGTACTATTGAATATAGTGCATCCAATCCTTCTATAGCTGCCTTAACAGGAACACCTATTACAGGTAGTATAGTCTTTGATGCAATAACACCAGGTAAATGTGCTGCAAGACCAGCTCCTGCTATTATTACTTGACACCCTTGTGCTTGAATTTCTTCTAATGTTTCTTCTAATTTTTCTGGTACTCTATGAGCTGAAAGAACGAACGCCTTGTATTCTACTCCAAATTCTTTTAAAGCATTTGCAGCACCTCTCATAACTTCTGTATCAGATTTACTTCCAAAAAATATTGCTACTTGCATTTTACGCCTCCTATTTATTCATAAGATTATATCTAAGCCCGCATTTTGGGCGCATATTCTAATATTCTAATATTCTAATATTCTAATATTCTGGCATTTTACTCTTCTATAATTAGAGTCAAGAGCTTCTAGCTACTTTGAACTTTCAGCTCTCAGCTATTAATTCTTACTTAAAGTAATTAACCCCTGCTTTAAAGATCTTTTGATCAAAGTCTCCAGGAATATTTCTATAAAGATCTGTTCCAATTCTTTCACTATGACCCATCTTACCTAATACTCTTCCATCAGGACTTGTTATACCTTCAATTCCATACATTGATCCATTTGGATTGAATGGCATATTTAATGATACATTTCCATCAAAGTCAACGTATTGTGTTGCCACTTGACCATTTGCAATTAATTCTTTAATTAAACTTTCTGGAGCAACAAATCTTCCTTCTCCATGAGAAATTGCAACTGAATGTACATCTCCTAAGTTTACTTCGCTAAACCATGGTGATTTATTTGAAACTAACTTAGTGCTTATAATTGAAGACATATGTCTGTTAATATTGTTGTAAGTTAATGTTGCCATATCTTCTTTTATATCTACTATTTCTCCATATGGTACTAAACCTAATTTGATTAAAGCTTGGAAGCCGTTACAAATACCAAGTGCTAATCCATCTCTATTCTTAAGCAATTCCATAACTGCATTACTTATTTTTTCATTTCTAAGAGCATTAGCTATAAACTTACCTGAACCATCTGGTTCATCTCCAGCTGAGAAGCCTCCTGGAATCATAAGAATTTGAGCCTTGCTTATTTCATTTGCAAGTCGTTCTATTGATTCATTTAGTGCTTCTTTAGTAATATTTCTAAATACTATTTGAGTTACTTCTGCACCTTCTTTTTCAAACGCTCTAGCACAATCATATTCACAGTTGTTTCCTGGGAATACTGGAATTACAACTTTGGGCTTAGCTATTTTAACCTTTGGTGAAAGTATTGATTTATTATCATATAATACTGTTTCTACTTTTTCTTCTACATCCTTAGTCTTAATCTTAAATACTGATTTTAATTTTTCTTCATATGTTTTTTCTAAAGCTTCTATATCTAAGTTCAAATCATATTCTTTAGAAACTATAGCTGGACTTGATATTGTCTTACCAACTACTTTGTACATAGTATCCTTAAATTCAGCTTCTACATTAACATCATTTTTAACTTCTAAGATTATTGTTCCATAGTTAAATGCAAATAATTCTTCTTTTGTTAAGTTTTCGAATTCTGCACCAATTCTGTTTCCAAGTGCCATTTTTGTAAGTGCTTCAGAAACGCCACCAAATTTAACAGCTGATGCTGAAATTACTTTTCCACATTGTATTAATGTATAAAGTACTTCAAAATTCTTCTTAAGCTTATCTATGTTTATAGTTCCATCTTCCTTCTTTTCAGTTAAAAGTAAAACTAAATTTGATCCTACTTCTTTAAATTCTGGTGATATTATGTGTTTAGCTTTTTCAACACCTACTGCAAAAGATGCAAGTGTTGGTGGTACATCCATATCTCCAAAGCTTCCTGACATTGAATCCTTACCGCCTATTGCTGCTGTTTCAAATGCCATTTGTGCTTCATAAGCTCCAAGTAAGGCTGCAAATGGTTTTCCCCATCTACTACTTTCAGTACCTAACTTTTCAAAATATTCTTGGAATGTAAGTCTTGCTTTTCTATAATCTCCACCCATAGCAACAAGCTTTGTTAAACTTTCAATTACTGAATAGTAAGCCATGTGGTAAGGACTCCAAGTACCAAGTTCAGGGTTAAATCCAAAGGTCATTAATGTAGCATCTGAACTTTCTCCATGAAGCACTGGAATTTTAGCTGCCATACCTTCTGCTGGAGTTTTTGCATATTTACCACCAAATGGCATAAGCACAGTTCCATGACCAATAGTTGCATCAAATCTTTCAGACAAACCTTGCTTTGAAGCCACATTTAATTTTTTTAAGTTGTTTATCCATTCTTCTTTAACATCAATATCTGCTACTGTATATGGATATTCACCAGGTGCTTTAACTGTAACATTGGTTTTTTGAGTAGCTCCATTTGTATCTAAGAAAGTTCTCTTTAAGTCTACAATGTTTTTGCCTCTCCAGAATAATCTTAATCTATCTGTATCAGTAACATGTGCAACTAAAGTAGCTTCTAAGTTTTCTTCATTTGAAAGTCTTATAAATTCCTCTGCATTTTCTTTAGTTACTACAACCGCCATTCTTTCTTGAGATTCCGAAACCGCAAGTTCAGTTCCATCTAAGCCATCATATTTCTTTGTAACCTTATCTAAATCTATATCTAATCCTCTGCAAAGTTCTCCAATTGCTACTGAAACTCCACCAGCACCAAAGTCATTACACCTCTTAATCATTTTTGCTACTGTAGCATTTCTAAATAATCTTTGAAGTTTTCTTTCAGTAGGTGCATTACCCTTTTGAACTTCAGCTCCACATTCATTTATTGAATCTACTGTATGTTCTTTTGACGATCCTGTAGCTCCACCAACACCATCTCTACCAGTTCTTCCACCTAGTAAGATTATTACATCCCCTAAAGCTGGTTCTTCTCTAACAACATTTTCCTTTGGTGCTGCTGCTATAACTGCTCCTATTTCCATTCTCTTAGCTGCATAGTTTGGATGATATACTTCTTCAACTTGGCCTGTTGCAAGACCAATTTGGTTTCCGTAAGAACTATATCCATGAGCTGCACCAAGTACTATTTTTCTTTGAGGAAGCTTACCTTCTAAAGTGTCTTCAACTGGAACTGTTGGATCAGCTGCCCCTGTAACTCTCATTGCTTGATATACATAAGTTCTTCCTGATAATGGATCTCTTATTGCTCCACCAAGGCACGTAGCCGCTCCACCAAAAGGTTCAATTTCTGTTGGATGATTATGAGTTTCGTTTTTGAACATTACTAAGTAATCTTCCATTCCTTTATCAGTTTCAATTTTCACATTAATTGAACATGCATTTATTTCTTCAGATATATCTAAATCTTCAAGTTTGCCTCTTTTTCTAAGCTCCTTCATAGCAATTACCGCCATATCCATAAGAGTTTTGCTCTTTTCTTTTTCTCCATAAACATATTCTCTTGATTTTATATATGCATCATAGCTAGCTTTTATAGGTGCTGTATATTTATTATCTTCTATTTGAACATCTTCTAATATTGTTGAGAAAGTTGTATGTCTGCAGTGATCTGACCAATATGTATCTATAACCTTAATTTCAGTTATACTTGGATCTCTTTCTTCACCTTTAAAATAATCTTGAATCATAATAAGATCATCTATACTCATAGCTAAACCTTGTTCACTATGGAATTCTTTTATCTCATCTATACTTTTATTGGTAAACCCATTTAAGATTTGGACATCTTTAGGCATGTGTGAAAGTGATGATAAATCTTTGCTATTTATATCTACTTCCCTTGAATCGACTGGATTTATATAATACTTTTTAATTTTTTCAATATCACTTTGTGAAAGTTTTCCTTTTAACACTACTATTTTAGCTGATTTTATTTCAACTTTATCTTCTGCTGTTAATAACGCTAAACACTCAGAAGCTGAATCTGCCCTTTGATCATATTGACCCGGTAAAAATTCTACGCCGAATGCTGTCTCTCCTTCATTCATTGGTAGTTCTTCTTCATAAACTACATCAACTGTTGCCTCAGAAAAAATTGTATGTAAAGCCTTTTTGTAATATTCTTCTGAAATATCAGCAATAACATATTTATTAACAAGCCTTACTTCTTCTAAATCTGTTATTCCTAAGTTATCTCTAAAATCATTTAATAAACTTTGAGCTTCAACATCAAATCCTTTTTTCTTTTCAACGAATACGCTTCTAATATCTAACATCTTAATTCCTCCAAAAATATTATAAGATTTAGCTTAATCACTACTTCTTTGTAATGGCGAATGTTTTTTAGGAACATCCAATTAACTTTCGTATCGATATTTTAAGGTTATCATCAAAGACGTACATTGTCAACGGATATTGTGTTATTTTTTGATTAAATTTACTTTTTACCGAATTTGTATTTCTGTTTTTTGCTTTATCATTCGTATTTTCTCTTATTACTCTCTCTAAGCAATGTATAATACCTTTAATTTACTTATTAACTATTTATGATTAATTTAATTATAGAAGTAATTAATAACATCTATGTTACATGAAAAATTTACAGTTATACTTTTTATGGATTAAAAGCATAATCGGATTCATAATACGAATTCTATATACATTCTTTTGTAATACAGTTATAATAAACTTGTAAAAATTGTATTTTATAACATAATATATATCAATTAAAATATATGAGGTGAATTTAGTGAAAAAGCCTTGAAATATTTAATTATGTAAGAGAATATATCACAAAAGTCGACTCATAACTTGTTAACTATAGCTGCAAATAAGAAATATACTACCATCATATTTCAAACTTTTTTAAGTAAATAAGGCGTAAAATTTTAGAATAATCAAAACATATGTTTACTACTTAAAAATATATAAAGTGAGCAAAATATCATTACGTATTTGGAGGAGATTAACTTGAACATCACTAATATTTTATTAAACATTCTTTTTATTTGCATATTTGGCCAGCTTGCCACAATTTCACACGAGTTTGGACATGCTATACCGGCACTAATATTTACAAAAGATAAAGTTAAAATAACTTTGGGTAATATTGATATGAAAACAAAAAAGATTAATATTAATAGATTATGTATTGAAATAGGTACATTTCAACCTTTTTAGGGAAAGTAAAATGTAATAATAATAAATTTACAAAATTTCAGAGTATAATTTGTTCTGCTAGCGGACCATTTATTTCATTAATTATTGGAATCGCCTTGATATATATTAGCGGAAATATACATAATAATATCCCTAAGAGATTAATCTCTTTTTCTGGATATTATCATATATGGCAATTTATTTGTACAGCAATTCCAATAATTTATCCTAAATGGTGGTGTGGATATGGAGGTTTTCCTAGTGATGGATATAATATATTGAGATCTATAAAAGAAAATTAGTATATTATTTTTCCACAATAATTTTTTCGTAGTATTTTAGAATTGCGCATTAAAAAATCGCAAATTCAATCACTATTTGAATAATACGATTCTACGATTTGCTATTTAATTTAGTGATTCATAATTTAAGAACATGACGTAACAATTTAAATATTGTAATAACTTACCTAATTACCATGTTTATTTTTCCAGTTATATTTCCACTCTTGAAAACTTAGTCCTGTTACCTTCTCTAATGTCTTTCCATCTATAGAACTACATGCTCCCACCACATCAGCATTAGGACATGAATATCCTCCATTAATTTTTTATTACTCAATTTTAAACAACAAGTTTTTATTTATTTCATTAAATCTACACAAAAAAATCAGTATCTCACTTTTACTACTGCTTTTATACTTACTGCTACTACACAATTTGAATATTCAGAATTAAATCTATTAAATTAAAGAAAATCTATATCACACATAACACCATAATGGTCACTTGGAGTTATTTGCAATTCTCTCATATCTCCAATAATATTAACTGAATTTAATATAGGATTTTCTTTAGGGTATGGTGATTTAAGCATAATATAATCAAATCTTCCTGGTATCTCAATTACATTTTGATTATCCCATCTTGGATTATTGAAAAAATCTAAGGTGGCTTTAGGCTTTATCCCAATTTTACTCGCATATATCTTATATAAATCATTCCAGTTTGTAGCATGATTATTTAATGATTGTTGACCTGTTAAATATCTGTAAATACTTGATTCAGAGTCGGAATTTAAATCACCTAATAATATTTCATAGTCACTCTTTTCATAACTTTCTATCATTCTTTCGGTTTCTACTATTTCAATCTCCCTATTTAATACACTTTCATAATCTAAATGTAAATTTGTTATGCCAATTTTTTTATTATTATAATCTACTGCCACTCTTAGAGCAAAAGAATTATGAACGTTTCTTCCACTTTCCCAATTTGTTTCAGCAAAAACGATTGGATATCTACTAAGTATCGCTAAACCTTCGTTTTCATCGTAATACTTCTTCCACAATGAATATTTATAATTGCATTGACTTTTTATATAATCTACAACTTCCTCATTTCTTACTTCTTGAAATCCAATAATATCCGCATCACAGTTAATTAATACTTTACATAATTGTTCTAATCTAATTTTGAAATAATTATCCGAATTCCATATGTTGTATGTTATTATTCTCATTAACTTTCTCTCTTTCTATATATATGCTATCTGCAGTTTATGCATTGTTTTTAATTTATTCTCCATAATTTACCGCTATATATAAACTGTAACATATTTTATAATTTGTGTATTCTCAAAATTTCATTTAGGGAAAACTTCGTGTCTAGTAGGGGTCTAGTGGTGTTGAGATATTCTGCCACAATATTAAACTTATAGTGGGGGACTAAGCAATATCCCAAATTCATTCTGAATAATACAATATTATTATTCATACACGATATAAGAAGACTGTGTATTAAATTTAATGTAAATTATTCTCATATCCCATTGTATTAATTATCTATAACAATAGAATCATTGTCAGTTAAAGTATATACTTTGTATTTGCCTTCTGATACCGCCTTTTCATAGTATTTTTTTCTTTCATCTGTGTAATGGCAAAATATAATGCCATCAAACAAGCCAAGTCCGTTAAAATCTGTTATTCCAGTTGAATTATCATCAAATTGCAAAACATGCTCAATATTTTTTGTTATAATATGAGTTCCTGCATTTCCACCGATATACGTTACTCCACGATTTACATAATTAATAATTGCTTTATCAAATCTGCATTTTTTCAGTCGTTCTAGCTTATATATATAGCATCAATATCTAAATTAACATAATTTTCAGGATGATAATAATCAAATATAAAAATATTTTGTCTTTGAAATCCTTGAATTTTAACTCTATTATAATATTTTTCACTCTGTATTGTTTCACACGTTGCTTTTTCATTTGGAACAAATAAAATTTTACACTTTTCTACTGGCATCTTTAAATTACTAATTATGCAATTTTTAGAATTATCGTTTAGAAAATCACGAGAAGTTAATATTAAATGCACACTATCACCTCACAAAATATAAATAATTTATAGTTCAACTTGTAACACATTGATTAAACAATTACAAACTCCGATTGTTACACCTCTTATGAACATTACGAATTACCTTAACGATAAATTGGAATTTATAGGTTAATA
This sequence comes from Clostridium sp. C2-6-12, assembly GCF_009928485.1. Classification (GTDB taxonomy): domain Bacteria; phylum Bacillota; class Clostridia; order Clostridiales; family Clostridiaceae; genus Clostridium. The sequence continues at coordinate 99,089 of NZ_JAABNP010000003.1, forward strand.
TAATGAAACCTTCTATATTAATTTAAAGTGCTTAATAATTTGATTATATCTATCCTCTAAATTGCTATTTTCTTTTCTAATGAAACATTTAAACCCGCTATTTAAAAACTCATTATAATGTTCTAAGCTATTTACCTTTTCAATACATTTTTTATAATTCTCTAAAGTACTCTCAGGATATTCTGTCTTCATTATTTGGTCAAGGATAAATAATTTTTCTGGGTCTTTTCTATTAAAAAATTCATTTACAGACATACTCTGTGGTGATAATAAGATAGCCACGTGATTATAATCTGATATTTTATGCAGAATATCTACTGGAATATTAGTATCAACAATAACCTTTTGATTTTTTGATAATTCTATTAAATCCTCAATTTCAAAGGGAGTACTTTCAATTTGTCCACCTGTAATCCAAGCATCATATTCTTCCGGTGTTCGAGATACAAATTCAGCCCAACTCTTCATAGTTTTAAAATAACATAAATTAGGGTATTATTTAGGTTTTACTTTTGCTAGAACTTTATCAAGATTGTAATTTTCACCACAAAAATAAAGACCTAATCTATCTGATATCATCTGTACAATAGTTGATTTTCCAGCATAGGCAGTACCGTTGATAAAATAAACATTATTTAGTTTAGGTTTTATTTCTTCATAATTCATAAATTCATAAATTCCTCTCCTATTCAAATTATAATTTATTTACTTATACACAATAATTTACCATTACGAATTAATTATAACACAAATTGTAAAATCATATTATTCATTTATCAAAGATCATCTTTTTTATTACTTACTACGTCAAATCTACAATTGATGCATAATCTCCAAATAGCTTTTAGTATTGTTTAGCAAGGTCGCCGTAAATTTAAGCAAAAAAATTACTGACAAATTTCCATGTCAGTAATTTTTTATACAACTCATATATAATTGTTCATTCTAAATGCAAGCTTTATGGACTTCTTAAATATTCTAATACTACTCTAATATCTTTCTCACTTGATATTCTGATATATCGCATTCTTTTGCTATTTGACTTATTGTATATCCTTCCGCGAAAAGCTTTAAAACTTTTTTAGTCAAAAGAATTCCTTCTTCAATTTTTTCTCTATCTCTTTCCAATATTTTATAAGTTCCGAATTGTGCTTCGCACTCTTTTAAGAAGTGCATAAACTCCACCTACATAGAATCATCATTTTTAACTTCCTGTACTACTTTATGTATATTTCTAACAAGATTTCCTTTAGCACTCTTTACTGTGTCCTCTGTTGAACTTTCTACATATCTAAGAAATTCTAACAATTCTTCACTTAAATCTTTCATAAATCCTTTTGTATTTAATATTATTTTTTGAGCCTCATCATTTAATATTATAACTATTATCTTCTAAGCATACATTTTGAAAAGTATATTTATGACGTCCTCTATCAAACAAATCAAATGTACAAATAAATATAATGTAACTCTTTGCAAGTTTTCTATAATCTTCAAGATTCAGTTCTTTCAAAGTCTTATTTATTTATTAATCCTTACCTTACATTTTTATCTTTTGTATTAATTATTAACAATATTATAACTAAATAATCATTGTGTTCCAATGTACTCATTTATCATTATTACTTATGATTTTAAATATTACTCACTTATTTATCCTAGTCTATAAATTTATATTTTATACTACAGTTTCACAACAACATTTATACGATTTTTAGTCATAATTAAAATTAGGATATTGCCTTCACCCCATTGATTTTACTATAAATATTTAACTATTTATCTATTTTTATAGATAAATATAAACATAGATTTCTATAAAAATAGATATCTATATATATTTTTTTATAGAAATAAAGTTATCTATATATATAGAAATATATATTCCTATATTAATACTTTTCTAGATATATAGATATGAATATAAATATAAACCTATTTTCCTATAAAACTATACTAGCACCACATTATCATAACAATAATGATATCCACGCTAGTTCATTCTATATAATTTTATTATGTTTCGCTAAAGAAACAATATACCAACACCTACTATACTAATAACTGCTCCCACTATTTCTTTTTTAGTTACAGCTTCACGAAATACAATTATAGAAAATGGTATTATAATAATACGTGAAATTGACATAATAGTTGAAGCAATACCTGTTGCAGTATATTGAAGTGCTAATAAGGAAAAAGACACTCCTAAAAAAGGTCCAAAGAAAGAACCTAAAGTAATATATTTCATCACTTTAACTTTTTTGCACGCTGAAAATACTTTTCCCCATGCATTTGAATATGTAATTATAATAGAAAACCCTATTATTCCTGCAATTGTTCTAATTTGAGTTGCGGCAAAAGCATCATAATTTCCCATTCCAACTTTACTAAAAATAAGTCCCATAGCCTGTCCTAAAGCTCCCATAAATGCATAAAAGAAGCCCTTTATAGGTTTAGATAATTTTACACTTTTTTCGTTAGAATTTTTCACTAAAATAACTATTGCTATACCATATATAGTAACCAGCATTCCTACTACATCAACAATTGTAAGCTTTTGCCCTACGATGATATAATCAGCTATAGCAGACAATATAGGCACAGTTGCCATTATAAGCATGGATAAACGTGCTCCAATTAGGACATAAGCTTCAAACAAAAATAAGTCTCCAATTACAAATCCAATAATTCCAGAAACCAAAAGCCAAATCCAATTAGTAGCCGTTGCATCCATTGGCAAAAACATGCCTCTAGTAAAAAGAGTATATATTCCAATAAATACAAATGCAATAATCAACCTAATATAGTTAACACTTAAAGAGCCAACCTCTTTTCCCGAATACTCAAATGCAATTGGAGAAAGAGTCCAGCATATTGCCGTGGCAAGTGCTGCTAATTCTCCTATATAAGAATGTATCATATTAAAATCTCCCTATTATAAATAATTTCTCATTAAATCTTCTAAAGTATCTCTTCTCCTGATAACTTTTATTTCTCCGCTTTCTTTTATAAGAACTTCAGCTGGTCTAAGTCTATTGTTGTAGTTAGAACTCATAACATAACCATATGCCCCAGCATCTAATACTCCTAAAATATCACCTTCTTCTATCTTTGGAAGAAGTACATCGTAAGCCAATATATCTCCACTTTCACATATGTTACCTACAATTGTTACTTCTTCATTTTCCTCTGATAATGAATTATTTTTCTTGTATATTTCAATATCGTGATGTGAAGCATACATTGTTGGTCTTATAAGTACATTAAATCCTAAGTCTGTCCCTATATACTTTCTTCCATAATTAGTTTTAACAGCATGAACAGTTCCGAGTAGTACTGAACATTCTGCTGGAATATATCTTCCTGGCTCTATTTTAAATTCAATTTTTCTTCCATGTTTTTCAGTCCACTCATATATTATAGCATCAATTTCTTTTCCTAAAGCTTTTATATTAAGTGGTTTTTGACCTTTTTGCTTTTCGTATGGAATACCAAAGCCTCCCCCCATATCTATAAATTCAAGTTCTTCAAAACTTTCAGCTATAGTTAATAAAGCTTTTATACTTTCTAAATAAGTATCACCTTTCATGAAAAGTGAACCAATATGCTGATTTATTCCAATAAGCTTTAAATTATATTTCTCAACTATTTCCTTAACTTCATTTATATACTCTGAATCTACTCCAAACTTAGTGTTTTTTCCAGCTGTAACTACTTTTTCATTATGCCCAGTCCCTACTCCCGGATTAAACCTAACAGCTACTCTTCCACCTTCATTTATCTTCCCAAAAAGTTCTAGTTGTGAAATGGAATCAACACTTATAACAACTCCCATCTCTATTGCATATTTAAGTTCTTCAGCTGATACATTATTGCTTATGAAGAAAATTTGCTCTGGTTTAAAACCAGCCTTAAGCTGAACATATATTTCCCCTGGAGACATAGCATCTACATTTAGTCCTTCTTCCCTTACAATTTCTAACAAACGAAGATTGCTATTTGCTTTTGCAGAAAAACTTACAGAAAAATTAGGATAACTTAAAAGATTCTTCATTTCCCTGCATCTTTCCATTAGAATACTTTCATTATATACATAAAGTGGACTTCCATATTTATCAACAAGCTCTGTTGGTTCTTTTCCTTTGTAAAAATTCATCTTATCTGTCACACTGCAAAATTTGTTACTCATAGCCATATACTCCTTTTTATTTATTTCTTATAGTTATTATAAAAAGTATTTGTCATTATATACAGTGACAGTTATACTTATTTTTATAATGACAGATAACTTGTGAGGTAAAAAATGTTAGAAATAGTATTTAATTTAAACAATGATAATAAAGAACCTTTATATATGCAAATTTATAAACACATTAAAGATGAAATCCTATGTGGAAACATACCTTCTGACTGCAAGCTTCCCTCCATAAGAAATCTATGCAAAGATTTAAAAGTAAGTAAAAATACAATAGAAGCAGCATATGAACAATTAATAGCTGAAGGATATGTAAAATCAAAAAATAGATCAGGTTTGTATGTTGAAAAAATAGAGAGCAGCTTCAGCAATTTTAAAAACTTTTCCCCTAGTTCATTTGAAGAAAAAAAATTACAAGTAGCCTATCCTCCAATAAAATATGATTTTAGCAGTGGACAAATTGATTTATCTTCTTTTCCATATACCCAATTTAGAAAAACTTTAACCAGATGTGTTGATGAATATTCTAAAGAATTGCTTTTATATGGTGATCATAAAGGTGATTACGGTTTAAGGTATGAAATCACCAAATACATTCATCATTCTAGGGGCGTTAGATGTTCCCCAGAGCAAATACTTATTTCTTCAGGAACTCAAGAATCTTTGAATTTGTTATGTTTGATTTTATTAAATTTACATTCAAGTATAGCCTTTGAGAATCCAAGCTACATAGGTGCAAAAGACGTATTTAAACATTTTAATTTTAATATAACTCCTATTAATTTAACTGAGGACGGAATTGATATTGGGACTTTAAGCAAAAGTAATTCAAAAATAGTATATGTTACTCCATCACACCAATATCCTTATGGAATGGTAATGCCTATCTCCAAAAGACTAAAACTTCTTAATTGGGCTAATGAAAACAATGGAATAATAATTGAAGATGATTATGATGGCGAATTTAGATATAAAGGAAAATCAATTCCTTCCTTACAGTGACTTGATAAAACTGATAGAGTGGTTTATTTAGGAAGCTTTTCAAAATCCCTTATGCCCTCCCTAAGAATAAGTTATTTGGTACTTCCAAAATTTCTTCTGAATATTTATGAAGAGAAATATAAAACCTATGAACAACCTGTACCTAGATTAATGCAGAAAACCCTTGAACTATTTATGAAAGATGGATATTGGGACAAGCATCTAAGAAAATCAAAAGTGCTATATAAGAAAAAGCAGGAATTGTTAATATATTCTATTATGAAACATCTAGGAAATAATGTAACTATTATTGGAGCTGACTCAGGGCTTCATGTATTAATACAAGTTCATACAAAGCTAAAAGAAAAAGAATTAATAGATGCTGCAATGAAAGCTGGTATTAAAGTAAATCCAACACTTGTTAACTGGATAACCCCTCCTCCAGATTTACTCCCAGTTATTTTTATAGGCTTTGCAGGAATACAAATAGAACACATAACAGATGCAATTAAGGCTTTAAGTAAATGCTGGTTTAAATAAACACAATATAAATCTAATAATAAACTATATTTTGTGGTAAACTGTTACTACAAATAATAATCTATAGAAATTCCTACACAAACACCACATCTTACAAAGGAGAAAATCATTATGAATAAGTTGAATTTTTTTAGCAGCCTAAATCATGATCTTACAGAAGATCAAAAATCAACTATTGTCCATGAAATTAGCAAAACTAATTTTACAAGAATAAAATTACTTCTTGTCATATTTATAATAGTTGAATTTCTATTTATAGTTTTTAATGACATACCTTATTTATTAAAGACTTCTATAAATATAGTTTGGAATGATAACAGATTCTTTATTTTACATCTACTTATTTTTTTTGTTTGTATTATTGGGCTTATCTTAATTCAAACTTTTACTAAAAATAAAGACAGCAAATTGGAAAACGTCCATAAATATTTAATTCCCACTTTAACTGTTTTACTTTTGAGCCTAGTTGCCCTAATAAATGGTTTGGATCAACTTAAATCTGGTAATATAAGCAGTGTATTTATAGCCAACCTTATTATATTTAGTGCCATTTTAATGTTTAGATTTCCAATAAATTTAGCTGTATACACAGCTCCATTTCTAACATATTTATATGGACTAATAAAATTTCAACATAATGTTGATTTATTAATTTCAAATAGCATAAATGGTTTCATTTTCTTTTTAGCAGTTATTGTAATTTCAACAACAATTTATAATCATCATTATAAAGAAATTGCCAAAAACATGCTTTTAGAAGAAGCTAATTCTAAGCTAACCTATTTTTCTAATCACGATCCCTTGACAGAGCTTTTAAATAGGCGAAGTTTTGGAATTCAAGTTGCAGAAAAAATGAAAGAAATCAAAAAAAATAACGAATCAGCTGCACTCATTTTAATAGATATAGATCATTATAAACAGATAAATGATCAATTTGGTCATCCAATAGGTGATATTGTACTTAAAGAAATAAGCCTTATTCTAAGGGATCATATAAAAACCACTGATTTAGCAACTCGCTGGGGAGGGGAAGAATTTCTTATATTTCTTTCTCAAACTTCAATAAAAGAAGCTTACTCATTGGCTGAAAATATTAGATTATCGATTCAAAATAAAACACTGTTAGTTGATGAATTCAAAATACAGGTAAGTGCAAGTTTAGGCATTTCATTATTAAAAAACAATTTTGAAGCCTCCTTTGATACTTCCTATAAAGCAGCAGATACAGCCCTTTATAGAGCAAAAAAACAAGGGCGAAATCAAGTTGTAATCGCGTCAGATAGCGAATAACAAGTATTTTCTAGATAGTATTATGAGCTAATATTATATTGTTTTTACAATGCAAAGCTTATAAATACAATATAAAAATAATTTTTATTTATCTCAATTAAAATATTATAAGAACAAAAAGAAAAGGCTACGAGAATATCTCATAGCCTTGTAATTTACTATCTGTCGAAGCTTCTGTTGTTTCTTTGTTGTTTTCTAGCTTTTCTACATTCTGGACATCTAACTGGATCGTTATCAAATCCTTTTTCTTTGTAGAATTCTTGTTCACCAACAGTGAAAACAAATTCCTTACCACAATCTTTACATACTAAAGTTCTATCTTCCATAATATAAATCCTCCCTTTTTCCCAAAGACATAATCTGATACTTGACCCTATCTCTGAGACAGAGGTGAAAGTGTACAGTATTGATTAAATCTTGAAATATCTTACTTAATAAGATTACCATATTTTCACTTAAAATTCAACATAAATCTTAGAAATATTTTTCTAAATATTCAGATTTTATGAGTACAAATCTAAAAAATTAGTAATAATTATTAATTTTCAAAAATTAATCCTTCTTGAAGTCTTCCTTCATTCATAGATACTATTCTATCTGATACATTTTTAGCAAAATCCATATCATGAGTTATTATCATCATACTCATTCCCTTAGAACTTAAGCTTTTTATTAAGTTTGCGACTTCCCCAGTAAGTCCTGGATCTAAAGCTGAAGTCGGCTCATCAAAGCACATGATTTTAGGCTCCAATACTAATGCCCTTCCAATAGCAACTCTTTGTTTTTGTCCTCCTGATAATTCAAAAGGATAATTATTTTTCTTTTCTAATAAATTTAAAAATCCAAGAGTTTCTTCTGCTTTTTTTATTGATTCCTCTCTACTCCACCCCAATACTCTTTGAGGTGCTTCTATTAAATTTTCTAAAACAGTCATATGCGGAAATAAATTAAAGTTTTGAAATACTAATCCTATGTCTTTTCTTATTTCTTTTAGTTCATTTTTCTCTACATATTTTCCATCTTTGCATAGAGTCTTTCCGTTTATTTCTATATCTCCATTATCACAATGTTCCAAAGCATTTACACATCTAAGCAGTGTAGTTTTTCCTCCTCCTGAGTGACCTACTACTACTAAAATCTCACCTTGTGATATTTCAAGATTAACACCTTTTAATACTTCTGTATTTCCAAATTTCTTTCTTACATTATTTATTTTAAGCATAAACGTTCCTCCATATTACTTATAATAGTCATACTTTTCTTCAATTATCTTTAAAACCTTACTGAAGACTGCTATTACAATTAAGTAAACAACTCCAACAATTAAAAGTGGCATTAAAGAAACTTCTCTATTTGTAGCCATTTCTCCTATTTTTAGCAGTTCATCTATTCCTACTACATATACTAAAGATGTATCCTTAACTAAAGTTGTCACTTCATTTGCAACTGGTGGAATAACTCTTTTAAATGCTTGTGGTAAAATAATCCTAAAAAATATATCTTTTGAACTTAAACCTAAAACTTGAGCTCCTTCAACTTGTCCATTGTCTATAGACATTATTCCTGCTCTAAATATTTCTCCAAAATAAGCTCCATAATTTAATGTAAAGGCTAAAATAGCTGCTGGAAACCTATTAAATGTAATTCCTACTATAGGTAATCCAAAAAAGATTACTATAATTTGTAGCAATAACGGTGTCCCTCTCATTATAAGAACATATACCCCACTTATTTCTCTTAGTATTAGAGATTTAGATGTTCTCATTACAGCTACTATTATTCCTAAAGGAATTGATAATATTAGTGTAAGTGCAAATATTTCTAATGTGACTTTAAGCCCCTCTAATACCTGAGGCATTATTTGTAATATATAACTCAAGGTTATTTCCTCCTCTTTTATGTTCCAATATTTATCTTCTAAAAATATTTTAAGGCATATTCAAATAAAATTTCTTATTCTAAAATAATCAAAAGTTATCTTTATTGAATACGCCTTATTAAATTATATTATTTTAAAACTATATCTTCTTCAAACCATTTCTTAGATATTTCTGCTGCAGTTTTGTCTGCTATTACTTCATCTAAAGCTTTGTTAAAGGCTTCAACAAATTTAGTATCTCCTTTTCTAATTCCAACTCCATATTGCTCACTTCCAAAATCTTCAGTTAAAATTTTGTACTTTTCTTGTCCTCTGGCCTTCATGTAATATCTTGCTAATATCTCGTCAACAACAATTGCATCTAATCTTTTTGCTTCTAAATCCATTAATGCCTGATTATTATCTTTAAAAGTAACAAGCTTTCCACTATCAAAACTCTTTAAAAGATTTGCATCTTTTTCTACTGCATCTACTGCAGTAGATTCATTTTGTGCTCCAACTTTCTTACCTGCTAAATCCGCTTTAGCGCTTATTGGAGAATTTGCAAGTGTTACTATAACTTGCTTATTATTTAAATATGGTTTTGAAAATTCAACCTTTTCTTTTCTTTCATCACTAATTGAATATCCATTCCAAATTAAATCTATATTCCCATTCTTAAGTTCAGTTTCCTTCATACTCCAATTTATCGGCTGGAATTTCACTTTTTTGTTAAGCTTTTTAGCAACTGCTTCTGCTAAATCTATATCAAAGCCAACTACTTTTCCGCTTTCATCTTTAAATCCCATTGGAACAAATGTATCATCAAAGCCTAATACTAATTCTTCTTTATCCAATGTGCTAGCTGCTGCCTTTGTATCTTCCTTTTTAGCCCCTGTATTTCCTGAACAAGCAACTAAACCTGTTCCTAGTGTTGCTATAACAGCAACTATAGTTAATTTCTTTATTAAAACATTCATTTTCATAAATAATTTCCCCCTTGATTAGTTTTTCTATTTATTACTTTATCACGCTAAAGTAAAAAAATCAAGTATTTTTTATTTTTTTAATTATTTATATTTAAAATTCAATTTATTTCATTATTACCGCTAAGTGTTTTGCAAATAATTGCCTTGCTTCTACCATTTACTTTTATATTTTACAATTGATCGAACAAGTTATTTAAAAATAAAAAAATGCCAATCTGATTGTTATCCTATTTAAATATGGTAACTATAGATCAGCATTTTTTTATTTTATCTTGTTGAAGAAGCTCTATCCAAAGCTCTTTGCATATTATCCATATGAGTAGAAAATTCATCTATTGTATCTGTAACCTTAACTTTATCAACTGGGTTTTCATAGGTATCCGCTCTGTCTTTAGCATCCTTCACATTATTTTTAAGTTCATCTAATTTATCTGATATATCATCTAATTGTTCTTTTAGATCTTCACTTTTACCTTCAAAATCAGCATTATTTAAAGCATTTGTTAATTCATCTGCTTTTTGATTTAATTCTTTCATAGTCCTTTGAGTATCACTATCAACTTCGTCAATTTTGTCAGATAATTCTTTTGGTGTCGTTTTTATTTTATCCATTACATCTTTCATTTTTTCTGAATCAAACACTTCATTCACTTTATCTCCTGATGGCTTTTCATCAGTATTTTCCTTTGTTTCAATTATATAATCATCTTTAAGATTACATCCAATCATAGAAAAAGCGAGAATCATGCAAAGCATTATACTCAATATTTTTTTTATCTTCATTTTTTCACCCCGATATATATTTTTGTACTGCTTAGTATATATTAATATTTTTTTATGATTATTTCAACATTAACTTATAATTTTATTTAGGGCAATAATATGAATTATTACATTTTATAGTTTATATAACATTCTTTTTTTATATTTTATTGTAGCCACTTCACTTATATCTCTTATAGTCATATAATTAGATATACCTCCATAAGCTCCTACAATAGGCATTCCCTGAATAACTTTAGCAAACATCATACTTTCGGATAAATTTCTTGAAGTTTCTTTTATTAGTTGATTAATATCTATTTCATTCTTAAAACCATTATCAATATTATAACCTATTCTATCTATTTCATTTGAATATAAAATTTTTTGTGGCGTTTTATTTACACTTGCACAGATTATATTTAAAATAAATGCTTTTTCTTCATCCGAATCATATTTAAATCCATAATTTAAGCAGATTTCATATATGGTCTTTAAAATTACTCCTATAAAAACTGGTATATCAGGAAGTCCTATTCCTAAAACACCTAAGGCTGTTCCTTCTGTAGTTGTAAGACCTTTATTTACCCAGATTCCCTTTCTAGCCGTCTTATCAAATCTATTTAAATTTTTATTGCTAATTTGTTTAGATAAAATATATTCATTTATATCAGCTTCATTTTTTAATTTCTCTAAATTATAGCTCTTTTCTATTATAATAGATCCTTTTTCAAAAACATAATAAAATCCTTTTTCAAAAGCCTTATCAAAGGTACCCATTACTTTTGATGGAAAATATTCTTCTATTTTATTCTTTATTACTGCAATCTTACTTTGTATAAACTCATTTTCTTTTTTATCAAAAAATTTCTCTTCCCTTCTTCGCAGCTTTTCTTTTTGATGATTTATGATCTTTTTTTCTCTGCTAATTTTATAGTTAAAATTCATTTTTCTCCCTCCATTCCTTAGATCTTTTATAAATATACTTTTCCGACCATATTAACTAATTTTCTGTTATATATATATTAATTCCAAATAATGAATATTTCAAACATTACTTATACATGTATTAATTATATTTATTTTACAGTTTTAGCTACCTCCTTAAATTCATATAATTATTCAATTTTACTACCCCTAAAGTTACATAATGCATGAAAATAAGGAGAGTTAGTTTTCTCTTCTACTCTCCTTATTTTCTATCTTTATTCTTTATTGCCTTTTAACATTTCTCCAATTGCCGCTATACTTCCAAGGGAAGATAAAGTTTCATTAGGTAATATAAGCTTATTAGCTGGGCTATTAGCCATTTCCTTAAGGGCTTCAACTTGCTTTAATGCTATAACTGTTTCATTTGTACCTGATTCAATAATAGCTGTGTTTACTTTTCTTATTGCTTCAGCTTCTGCCTGTGCTATTTGTTCTATAGCCTTAGCTTTACCTTCTGCTTCTAGTAACTGAGATTCCTTCAAACCTTCTGCTCTTCTAATATTGGCTTCTTTTTCTGCTTCTGCTGATAATATTTTTGATTGCTTTTCACCTTCTGCTTTTTCTATTTGTGATTGTCTTAAACCTTCTGCTTGAAGAATCATAGCTCTCTTATCTCTTTCAGCTTTCATTTGCTTTTCCATAGCCGCTTGTATTTCAGCAGGTGGCACTATGTTTTTTATTTCAACAGATAATATTTTTATTCCATATGCATCAGTAACTTCATCTATAATACTTAAAAGATCTTGGTTTATAGCATCTCTTCCTGATAAAATTTCATCTAAACTCATATTACCTAATATATTTCTCATATTAGTTGTAGCTGAATATACTATACCTGAAACATAATCTTCTATATTATAAACAGCATCTTTTGCATTTAAAACCTTGTAGAATATAACATTATCAACTAATATTTTTACATTATCCTTTGTGATAACTGATTGAGGTTGTACATCTAAAATTTGTTGTTTAGTTGAAATTTTTCTTCTTACATAATCTACAAATGGTATTATAAAATGCCATCCTGGTTCTAATACCTTATCAAATTGTCCAAATCTTTCTACTACATATAAATAACCTGTGTTTACTATTTTAATTGATGATATAACTACTGCTAATACAAATAGTAATATTACTCCTAAAACTATCATTAATTCCATTTTCTATTCCCCCCATAATAGTGTATACAAATTTCTATTTCCTTATAGATTACTATACACTATCTATTTTTTTTATTTTTAATTTTATTCCTTCAATTCCTGTAATCTGGAACTTCTCTCCTACATGAATTTCATCACCTTCATTAATAACTGTCCAATATTCTCCATTAATCTTAATCTGTGCTTTATCAAATATTTCTTTTTCACTTACAATAATGTTGCCAATATAAGTTTCTTCTCTAAGAGGTATATTTTTATGTGCATTATTGTATTTTTTCTTTAGTGCTGGATAACCAAATACTAAAACAACTATACTTACAGCCGCGAAAATTATTATTTGAATTATAAATGGCACTCCTAAAGTAGCACTTATTGCAGAAACAACAGCTCCTATTGAAAACATTGCAAAGAAAAAGCTGCTGGTCATAACATCTACCACAATAGAACAAACCGCAACAACTAACCAAAATACTGCTGGTCCCATCTGAATCCCTCCCAACCTAATAATACTAATTTTTCTTTGTTTGTTAATGAAATATTTCATATACCCATTATATAGCTTAGATAATTGTTTTGCAAGTTATCTTTTATCTTAAAAAGAGTTATTTATTACCGTTTTGTTTGAATTTCTTTTATAATCTTCTTCTTACTTTGATTTAATTCACATTTAGTTTATAATTGTTTAAGATATATTTTATTAACAATAATTAATTTCAAACACTTAATTAAAGAAATTCGCTAAAGATTTCAAAGGAAATGATAATATGTCCATTAATTATTTATCATTGACTATTAATTTATACATATTAAGGAGTGATCATATGGATTTTATTAAAGTTGCAGCTGCTTGTCCTAAAACTAAAGTTGCTGATGTTGACTATAATGTTGAAAATATTTTATTCTGTATAAAGGAAGCTGTTAATAAAGGAAATAAATTTATAGTTTTTCCTGAACTTTGTATTACCTCTTATACTTGCGGTGATTTATTTTTACAAGAATATTTAATTAACAAATCTTTAAATGGAATTAAGGAAATATTAGAGGCTACTAAAAATGAAGATATTTTAATTGCAGTTGGTGCTCCACTTCTTTCTGAAAGTGTCTTATATAATTGCGCTTATCTGTTATTTAAAGGAAAAATACTTGGAATTGTACCAAAATCATATCTTCCAAATTATAGTGAATTTTATGAAAAGAGATGGTTTACTGAAGGATTTTCAATAGAAAGTGAAAAAGTCGATTTATCATTTCAAAATGAAGTTCCCTTTGGCACAAATTTAATTTTTTCATCTAACCTTGGGAACTTTGGAGTTGAAATTTGCGAAGATCTATGGGTAACAATACCTCCAAGCTCTTATTTGGCTCTTATGGGTGCACATATAATAGGAAATCTTTCTGCTTCAAATGAATTAGTAAGTAAAATGGATTATAGAAAGAGTCTTATTTCAAATCAAAGTGCTAGAACTATGTGTTCTTATATATATTCGTCTGCTGGAGTTCATGAATCTACAACAGATGTATTATTCAGCGGACACCTTCTAATCAGTGAAAATGGTTCATTATTAAAGGAAAATAACCGCTTCCAAAGAGAAAATGAAGTAATTTCTTCTATTGTTGATGTATTTAAACTTAAGGCTGAAAGAATGAAAAATCTTAGCTTTAGAGATTCTTTTAAATTCTTAAACAAAAAGCCTGTTATGATAAACTTTGAATTTGAAAAAACTTCAATTGAAGTTTTTGATAGATATGTTGATAAACACCCATTTGTTCCTTCATATGAAAAAGAAAGGGAAATGCGTTGCAAAGAAATCTTCAACATACAATCTGCAAGCCTTGCAAAAAGATTAGAACACACAAAATCCCAAAAGGCAGTAATCGGAATTTCAGGTGGCTTAGATTCAACTCTTGCATTACTTGTAATAGTTAAAACCTTTGAATTGCTTAATATAGATAAGAAGAACATTGTTACTATAACTATGCCTGGCTTTGGTACAACTGATAGAACATATAATAATGCTATTGATTTATGCAGAGAACTTGGAACAGATCTTAGAGAAATTAATATAGTTAAAGCTTCTCTTCAACATTTTGAAGATATTGGCCACGATAAAAATATTCATGATGTTACTTATGAAAATGTTCAAGCAAGAGAAAGAACTCAAATATTGATGGATATTGCAAATAAAGAAAGAGGTTTATTAATTGGAACTGGTGATTTATCAGAGCTTGCTCTTGGATGGTGCACCTACAATGGAGATCATATGTCCATGTATTCTGTAAATCCTTCTATACCAAAAACTCTTGTTAGGTATTTAGTAAAATATGTAGCACAAAATGAATCTACAGAGGCCGTATGCAATACTCTTATGGATATATTAGATACACCTGTAAGCCCAGAATTACTACCAAAAGATCAAAATGGTGAAATAGCTCAAAAGACTGAAGATATAGTAGGTCCTTATGAGCTTCACGATTTCTTCTTATATCATTTTATTAAACATGGTTCAACAAAGGAAAGAATATTCTACTTAGCTAAAGTGGCATTTAAAGGTAATTATTCTGAAGAAGAAATAGAAAAATGGTTAGATAAATTTATGTTTAGATTCTTCACTCAACAATTTAAGAGAAGCGCTCTTCCTGACGGACCTAAAGTAGGAAGTATTTCTTTAAGTCCTAGAGGTGACTGGCGTATGCCTTCAGATGCTGCTCCCTGGAAATAGTATTGTAAAAAAGCTTTAAAGAATCTATATTTATTACTTATTTTTTAAAGTTAATAATATTTTATTGATATTTTAACAATAAACTTCCACTTTTCATAATGGATTGTAGAAATTTCTTTTAAGTAGTGCTACAATAGATGTTATTAAATAAACAATGGCAATAGGCATATAAATTTTAGCCAGGGCCTGTATAGATATGGAGGAATGGAAAATGGGGAAAAAAGCTGATATAGACTGGAGTAAACTAGGATTCGATTACATAAAAACGGATTATCGTTATATTTCAGTTTGGAAAGATGGACAATGGGACGAAGGAAAACTTACAGAAGATAATATGATTTCTATAAGCGAAGCTTCTACTGTTATTCATTATGGTCAAAGTTGCTTTGAAGGTCTTAAAGCATATACAACAAAAGAAGGAAAAATTCAATTATTTAGACCTGACTTAAATGCTGAACGTATGAATGAAAGCTGCGACAAACTTCTTATGCCACACGTTCCTGTAGAGAAATTTATCGATGCTGTTAAGCAAGTAGTAAAGGCAAATGAAAAATACGTTCCACCATATGGAAGTGGTGCGACATTATATATTAGACCATATTTAATGGGTGTTGGGCATAATATAGGTGTTAAACCAGCACCAGAATATATCTTTGGTGTATTTTGTATTCCAGTTGGTCCTTATTTTAAGGATGGAGTCTCTCCTTGCAATTACATAGTTTTAGATGACTTTGACAGAGCAGCTCCTCACGGTACTGGTGGTAACAAAGTTGGTGGAAATTATGCTGCATCGTTACAAGCTCATGCAGTAGCTGCAAAAAAAGGTTTTGCTGATTGTATTTACCTAGATCCTGCTACTCATACTAAAATTGAAGAAATAGGAGCGGCAAACTTCTTTGGTATAACTAAAAATGATGAATTTGTTACACCTAAATCTCCATCTATTTTACCAAGTATAACTAAGCGTTCTCTTCTTCATATAGCAGAACATTACTTAAAAATGCCTGTTTATGAAAGAGAAGTACCAATTGATACTATAGATGAATTTAAAGAAGCTGGCGCTTGTGGAACAGCAGCTGTAATCACTCCTATTGGCGGAATTCACTACAATGGGAAATTACATGTATTCCATAGTGAAACTGAAGTTGGTCCTATAACTCAAAAATTATACGATTTACTTTTAGGAATTCAACTTGGTGATGTTGAAGCTCCTGAAGGTTGGATATACGAAGTTGAAATATAACTATCCACATGGAAAAAGCAGGTAGAGGTATTACTAAAATACCCTACCTGCTTTTTTATCCCAAAATCATTAACCAGCTTTTATTCATCTAAATCTACAAAATCATAATTTGCTATCATATTGTAAATTAATTTCTAATATAAATATATTATGCTCAAACTATATTTCTATCTTCTAAACTTTTCTATTTACACTCCGAATATATAAATAACAAATGAAATATAAGGATTTATGATTTTGAATATAGTTAACTCATATTTAGATTTAACTAATTTTCAATAATCATATACTTCTATAAACAAATGAACGAAATGCATAATATGATTAAGTTTAAGTAACCAAATTATAAATTGGTAACTTTGCTTATATACTTAAAAAGGAGGAATGTATATGTTTGATAATCGAGTAATTTCTAGAAGTAAATATGTTGTAAATGGTGTAACTCGTATCACTGCTGAAAATAGCATAACTAAAAGACCTTATAGTAAAACTGATGTTTCTTCAGATAAAAAGCATGATGATTCACATTCCTTTAATGAAACCTTACATTCAAAAGCTAAAAGGAAAGGTGAAAATGAAGATTTAAATAGTTTTGAAAATGAATTAGATAATATGTCAAGATTAAGAAGTGAAGAAAATTCTAGGCTAGTTCAAGCTAGATTTAACCATAATAACATTGATAAATATAAACCTATAAATAATCCTGCTGAAACTCAATTGCATAATAAAATAGGTCAAGCTATGTCAGAGGGAAAAATTGATGTTTCCGAGTTAGCTAGAAAAGTTGAACTTCTCAATGCATTAAAAAATGAATCAAAATAGTATAATCTTATCTTGTTCTAATAGAAATTAAAAGGAGTTTTAATTAGATATATTTTTCTATCTAATTAAACTCCTTTTACATATTTACTTTATTATACTGCAGCTAATTTATGAAGTCTGCTGTATTCACCTTCTCTTCTCATCAATTCTTCATGAGATCCTTGTTCTATTATCCCCGTATTACCTAATACAATAATTTCATCTGCATTTTTAATTGTTGATAATCTATGAGCTACCACTATTGTTGTCCTTCCAACACATAGCTTTTCCAAAGATTCCTGTATTATACGTTCAGTTGCATTATCTAAAGCAGATGTTGCTTCGTCTAATATCAATATTGGCGGGTTTTTAAGAAAAACTCTAGCAATAGATATACGCTGTTTTTGACCGCCTGATAATTTTACGCCTCTTTCACCAATATAAGTATCATAACCTTCAGGCAAAGTATTTATAAATTCATGTATATTAGCCATTTTTGCTGCTCTAAGCAATTCTTCTTCTGTTGCATCTGCCTTTCCATATAAGATATTATCTCTTATGGTTCCAGTAAATAAAAATACTTCTTGCTGTACTATTCCAATATTTTCTCTAAGCGAATCTAATTTCACATTATATATACTTTTATTATCAATTAAAATATCTCCGCTTTCTGGCTCATAAAATCTCGGAATAAGATTACAGAAGGTAGTTTTTCCTCCACCTGAAGCTCCAACTAAAGCTAACATTTTTCCTTTATTAATCTTTGCTGAAACATCTTTTAAGACTTCTTTTCCTTCGTAACTAAAGCTGACATTTTTAAATTCAATTTCACCTTCTACATTTTCTAGTTCAATTGCATCTTTTTTATCCTTTTCTCTATCTTCATCCATGATTTCCATGTACCTTTGAAATCCAGTAATTCCATTTTGGAACTGTTCCATAAAGTTTATAAGCTTCTTTATTGGTTCTGTAAATAACTTTATAAACAACATATAAGCCATAAAATCACCTATAGTTATGTAACCTGTTAATGTAAATATGCCTCCGCCTATTAGCCCTACATAATTTAATATATCTATACCAAAACTTGAACCTGAAGAATACTCAGCCATTACTTTATAGGCTTTTTCTCTAGCTTTTATAAATTTTTTATTGCCCTTTTCAAATTTTTCTTCTTCAGATTTATGACTTACAAAAGCTTTTGATATTTTTATCCCTGAAATACTATTTTCAAGGCTTGCATTTACAGCTCCTGTTTCAACTTTAGTTTCAAGAAATGCTTTGTTCATCTTTTTTCTTTGAAAAAGAGTAAACCATACTATAAAAGGAATGAATGCAAATATTAATATTGTCAGAGGTACATTTATTGTACATAATAATATAAATGAACCTATAAGCATGACAATTGATATGAATAAATCTTCTGGCCCATGATGAGCAAGCTCAGATATATCCATTAAGTCATTAATAATTCTAGACATTATGTCACCTGTCTTATTGTTATCAAAAAAGCTATTAGGCAATTTTTGAAGATGCCTAAAAATATGTCTTCTCATATCTCCCTGCATTCTTACACCTACAACATGTCCCCAATACTGCATAAAGTATCCACAGCCAGCTTTAATGATAAAAATTATTAATAAAGCTGCTGCAAATACAAAAATCAATCTTAAATCTCTATTAGGAATTGATTCATTAACAAGCTGTCTTGTCATCATAGGATATACCAAATCACATAATGATGCTATGAATGCTACAACTAAATCTAATGTAAATAATAATTTATATGGTTTGTAAAAGGAAATAAATTTTTTAATCACTTACCTTCCACCATCCTTTCTATTCTAATTTTATATATTTTAAATAGGGTTAACCAAAGTAATTCAAATATTTATGAATATTATTCAAAAAGCTTGTATATAATCAAATATAAACATAATTTTCCAATTGTAAGGTGGTGAACAATTATTATGAAAAAATTATTTTATGTCATTAATTTTAGTTTAGTGATATTTCTGCCTATACTTTCAATAAACATAATAATTAACAAGTCAGATCCAAACAAATTATTTCCATTGATTTTTGCCTGCTTAGGCTTTTGTGATACTTTGCTTGGAATTAATTTATTAAATGCTCAGAAAAAATTTCTTAGCATTTCTAGTTTTATACTTGCAGGTTTCTTATTTATTTTAGTTGGAAGTAAAATTTTACTTTATAGTTAATTATATTTGACTTAAAATTTCATTTTTACATTTATCTAAATTTTTATTAAATACACCTTTAATTTCAACTGGTTTATTACTGAATACAATTATATTTCCTTGGAAATATATCGCCTCATCTAAATCATGTGTAACTAAGATAACCATTCTCTTTTCTTTACTTAATAAAGCTTTAAATTCATCTATTATTGTGTATTTCAATTTGTAGTCTAAGGATTTAAAAGGCTCATCCATCAATATTACCTTTGATGGCTTTCCAAAGGCTCTTGCTATATTTACTCTTTGCTTCATTCCACCACTTAAAGATTTTGGATATTTATCTTTAATATCATTAATTCCAACTAATTTTAAAAGTTCATTAATCTTTTCGTCTATAACAGAATTATCATAATATTTTTTTAATGCAAGTTCTAGATTTTCCTTAACTGTAAGCCATTCTATTAACCTGTCTTCTTGGAATATGTAACTTATATCTTTAAGTGAAACTCCTTGAATATCTCCACCCTGAATTTCTATTAATCCTGCTACGATATTTAAAAAAGTACTTTTTCCACAACCAGACTTTCCTATTATGCAATTCACTTTATCATCATATAAATCTAAATTAAAATTTTTAAATATGTCTTCATCTCCATAAGCTTTATTTAAATTTTTAACACTTATATTCATTTATTCCACCTATATATTTTTTTATTTAATAACTTATTTATTACTTCTAAAATTATCGATATAAATAATATAATAACAATCCATGCAAATATTCCCGACACATTAAAATTCACTTTTTCTAATTGTATTTGAGAACCAATTCCAAACTTAGGCTGCCCATATACTTCTCCCGTGATTACAACCTTAAAAGCAAGGGAAAAAGTAGAAACAAAAATGCTCATAAAATAAAATTTCATAACTGGAATATATATTTTCTTAATTTTATCTCCTAGACTTACTTCATATATTTTAGTCATATCAATTAATTTTTTATCTATCTGCATAAGACTATTTCTTACACCTTCATATAGAACTGGAAATATTATTGCAAAGCCAACTGCAAAAGGTGTTATATCCTTATCAAACCATACTAATAAAAGAACAACTAGTACCATAGTCGGAACCGTCTTAGCAAAAGAATTTAAAGGCTGCATTAAATATCTGAAAAAGGGATACACAGCTCCGAGTATCCCTAAAATCATAGAAAAAGTTAAAGCTAAAACATAGCTAATTATAGTTCTATAAAAACTACTAAAAATAGCCTTCCAAAAATTTTGTTCCATGTATATACTCTTAAAAGCTTCACCCACCTGTTGAAGCTTTGGAATATATATATCATTATTTGTTATTATAGCAACTACCTGCCATAATATTATGAAAAATAAACATGATATTAAAGTATAGCTTTTACTTTTCCATGAATATTTCATCATTTGGTATGCTTCCCCCTATTGTCTTTGGATCAAATTGATTTAATTTTTCAAAATAAGTTTTATATTCTTTAGACGAATCTTTAATATCTACATATTTAATATTTGATTTATCCAAAGCTTTTACTATTATTGGTTTCTTAGCTGAAATACCTATTTCTTCGCAATAGGTACCTAAAGTTTCTTTATCTGTATATGCCCATTCAATCCCAGCTTTTACTTTGTCTAAGAAAGCTTTTACAAATTCTTTATTGTTTTCATATAAATCCTTTTTAACTATGATAGTCGATTGAGGATATCCGAACTTGGAATTATTTATCTTTTTCCATTCTTCATTTAAATCTAACATTATCTTAAATTTATCATTTTTCATTTGCACAGTAGATAATGCTGGCTCTGGTATTACTGCATATTGAGTTTTCCCAGATAAAATTATAGGTGCAAGTTCATTTACTCCATCTACATAACTAAAATTAATATCTTTATCTACATCAATCCCTTTATCCTTAAGAATTGTTCTTGTAATTATATCAGGCGTTAATCCCTTACCTATGTTATATACTTCTTTTCCTTTTAAGTTATCAATAGTTTGATTTTCATTAGTTGATCCTATATAAAAAGACCCAAATCCTACAGTTCCTGCTATCTTATATTGTTTGTTCTTATTAAATGCAATTGCTGCTAAGTTTGAAGGCACTACTGCTATGTCAGGTTCTCCCTTCATAACACTTGTGCTTAAGCTTTCAGAATTTTTCTCAACAGTATAATTAACGTTATATCCAGCTTTAATTTCAGGCTTTTCTTTTATAAGCTTTGCCACTGCAATTGATGGAAGTCCATCTGGAGCTACAAAATTAATTTCTTTAACTTCTATAGTTTCCTTCTTTGTTTCATTTTGAGCTACATTATTATTTCCACATCCTATAAATGTTAACATAGATAATATCATAGCCAAAAATAATGATACTTTCTTTTTCATTTTTTTATTCCCCCTTTAAGTTAGCTAACGACCTAAAGAGTTAGCTTCCTTTAAAAATACCTTAATAATACTATTAATTAATATTCACTCTTAATTATAATATCATATTAAAATAAAAATACCAAATTTAACTCAATCCTTTTTAAAACAAAGCAAAAAACACTGATATAATTTTTTAAATCACCAGTGTTTTTTACAAACAAATTTATTTTACTCAAATTTCTTTTCCACAATATGGGCAATACTTAAAATCACGCTTGACTTGCTCACCACAACTTGAACATCTTTTCATATCATAACTATTGTTATTAAAATTAATATTATTATCAGAATACACCTCTTGTAAATCCCAATAAGTAATATTAATATCCTCTCCACTTTCGATTGCTTTTCCTTTTTCCTTGGTGATACTATATAAGCATTTACATCTATTACATACTACATAATATTTTTCATTCCACTTAAAAAGAGGAATAAAAAAGAAATGAAAAAAATCGAAATTTTTAATTAATTTACCTTGAATTGTATTATTACATTTTTTACAATTCAAATTATTCAATTCTCTAATTTCTTTATCCTTATTTTCTATACCAAATATACCTATAAAAAACATATATCTTTAACCTCATATTATCTGTATATATCGACAATCATTCCTTGTATTTCATCTATAGTTGCTGCAATATTTATATTATCCTTTTCATCGGTCAACAATGCTTGTGTCAATTCTTCTAACTTAAGATCAACTGTATCAACTGTTATGAAATATTGAGTTTGCCAAAAGCTTATATCTTTTTTTGTTTCATACATAAACTTCAATATTGATTCTAAATATTCTTTTATCATCTTTTTATACATTATTACATCAACATAGGTCTTTGTGGTTATAAGCCTTGTTCCTCTTTTTTTAATATCCTCTATCATTTTATTAAGCTGTTCTTCAGATTGCTTATGTCTTTCTCTGCTAAAACTTTGAGAAAAGTCCTTTTTTTCAGAAACAACTTTTCTCTCAGCCGATACTGTTCCCCTTCTAACTCTTCCTATTTCCATATATAATCAATCCTTTCTTACCTTAAGAAAACACTTTAACCGTTAACAGTTAAATGATAACAATTAAGAGTTTATGGTAAAAGCCAATAATATCTTTACAATATACTACTTCTAAATTAATTATATCAAAGTTCTGCTTTCTTCTCTACTTATATTTTTATTAAACCTTTTCATTGGCTTGTTATAACATTTCCCTATTTTATTTCTTCTTTTTTATGAATATTGACAAAGTTTTATTATATTGTCAAATCGTAGTTGAAACAAAGAAATATCTATACTAAAATCTATCTTATAAAAGGGATTTAGGAGGGAAAAAAATATGATAATAAAATGTATAGATAATAATCTTTGTTCAACATTAACTTTAAATAAGGAATATATAGTTATAGAAGAAGCAGCTGAATATTATGTAATTCTTGATGACAAGAATGAAGAAACAACTTGCAGAAAATCAAGATTTGAAATTGTTGAAGATGGTGGCTTAACTAAAAAAGCTAAAGCTACAATTACAGAATTAAATTATCAATTAGAAAATGACTGTAAGGATGTTAAACAATTTACAATTAGAAAAAATTCTAAAGGTGAAATTAAAGAAATATCTGTTAAATTCAAATATAACTAGAATAACTTAAATGAATGATGAAGGTGCCACTTTCATCATTCATTTTTTTATTAATTGTCAATTATATTAACCTTATATTCCTCAAGCCATATATTCATTTGAATCAAATACGCAATCAACTGTGGTCCTGTCATCAATTGTCCATACCATGGAGTTTTATAGGATTCGCCCTTACTTTCTATAATTTCTCTAACTGCCTTTCCATCAATAATTTCATGAATTGGCGAGGATTTATCATCTAATATCTTCATCATAGTACTGCATACTATGTCTGTATACACTGGGTTATGTGTCTTTGGATAAGGACTCTTTTTTCTATATATAATTTCTTTAGGAAGTATTCCTTCAAGTGCCACCCTCAGCAATCCTTTTTCCCTGCCTTTATATAATTTTATATCTGCTGGCATATTAAAAGCATATTCAACAAGTCTAATATCTGCAAAAGGTACTCTCACCTCTAAACTATTATACATACTTGTCCTATCCTTCCTGTTAAGGAGGTTTACCATGAACCATTTTAAGTTCAAATAAGATATTTCCTTCATTCTATAATCTCTTTTACTTTCATTCTCTAAATGTGGTACTTTCCTTAAAGATTTCTCATATTGAGCTTTTACCATTTCCTCAATTGGCATATCCTTCAGCTTATCATTAACTATAATCTTTCTGCTATTAACAAATCTTGCCCATGGGAAAGTATCCAAATAAAACATCTCGTCTCTTGTAAACCAAGGATATCCTCCAAAGATTTCATCAGCACATTCTCCTGAAAGTCCAACTACAAAATCTTTGCGAATTTCTTTGCAAAATAGAAGTAATGATGAATCAATATCAGCCATTCCTGGCAAATCACGTGCAATTACTGCTTCTTTTAAAGCTGCTGCTAAACTTGGATGATCTAAAACCACTTTCTTATGATTACTTTTAATGAATTTTGACATCATTTCAGCAAAATACTCATCAGAAGTAGGTTGAAATAATGATGCTTGAAAATATTTTTCATTATCTTCATATTCAATAGAATATGTGGTAAGCTTCTTTCCCTTATTTTTAAAATTTTCGGCAGCAATAGCTGAAATAGCTGAAGAATCAAGACCTCCTGATAAAAATGTGCATAGTGGTACATCTCCTACTAACTGTCTGTTTATGGCATCTATTAGCAGTTCTCTTGTATGAACTATTGCTTCTTTTGCTGTATCCTTAAATTCTGTTGCCTTTACTGTCCAATATTCCCATTTCTTTATTGTATTATCTCTAGAAATTAAAAGACAATTTCCTGGTGCAATTTCTTTTATATCTTTAAAAATTGCACTTCCTGGGGATACAGCTGGTCCAAGACCAAATAATTCTGTTAATCCTTCTCTATTAACTTCTCTTTTAATTTTAGGGTTAGCAAAAATAGTTTTTATTTCAGAGCCAAAAACAAGAGTATCATTCATTATAGTATAAAATAAAGGTTTAACGCCCATTTGATCTCTAACCAAAAATACTTCCTTTTCATGTTCATCATATACTGCAAATGCAAAAATTCCTATTAATTTATTAACACATTCTTTTCCCCAGCAAATATATGCTGTAAGTAGTACTTCTGTATCTGAATAGGATTCAAAAGTAAATCCTTCTTTTATTAATTCTTTTCTTAAATCTTCTGTATTATAAAGTTCTCCATTATAAACCAAAGTGTATTTTTTTCCTTCGATTATTTTAGTCATTGGTTGTATTCCACCTTTAGGATCAACAACAATAAGTCTTCTATGACCTAATAAAACGTTAGGTGAAATATAACACCCTTTAGCATCTGGACCTCTTCTCTCCAAAGTCTTAATCATTTTTTCCAATATATCTTTTTCTTTTACTATATTTTCTTTAAAATTCACCAAACCTGCAATACCACACATTTTTCCACCTTCTTATAGTATTTAAGCATATAAAAAACATAAATTCATTATAACTTTCATCTTTCTAATATGCCTTTAATATTAAAATATGCACATAAAAAAAAAGTGCGACAGCACAATCAAGATCTTTTCACATAAAAAAAGTGCGACAGAACAATTAAGATCTATTTCACATAAAAAAAGTGCGATAATACAATCAAGATCTTGTCACTTTTTAAAAACTGCCATAGTGCAACTAAAATCTTTTCACCTCTAGGAAAAGTGAGACATAACAACCAATATCTTTTTCATCTATAAAAAATACGCACCTAAAAAATGAGCAGCTATGCACTTCTGAAGAGCGTAGCTATGCCACAATTCGGAACTTCTCTGCAATACGAAACTTATTATGCACAGTTAATATCTTTACGCCAGCAAAATGTAAAACTATTATTTTTTATTCACCTTCATACTAATGGTTTAACTCATGAATTTCTATTCAATTTAATTTTAAAAGTATTTAAAGTCAACCTAAATACATATATAGGCATAATATTAATATTAAAAATGAATACATTATTAATATCTATCACATACTACTCATATGATATTAAACTATAGAAAGAAGGTTGCATAATTTGGATGTCACAACTAATATTCAAGAAAATATAAATTTGATTCACTCACATTTAGCTATAGATAAAAGTTATGATATTGTAGAAAGAAAAATAGTAGTCGCTAATCGCAATGCAGTCATATACTTTTTAAACGGATTTATTAAAGATGCTATTATGGAGGATATAATAAACACTTGTTTTCATATAGATGTAGTAACCATGAATTCATATGCTACAGCAGAAGACTTTGCTAACCATAAAATTCACCATGTATCTGTAGAAACACAGAAGGACTTAGATAAAATTATTTCAGGTTTGCTAAAAGGTCAAACCATAATGTATGTTGATGGTTATGATTCTTTTATAATTTTAGATTTACGTACCTACCCTGGCTCAGATTCTTCAAAGCCTGAAAAGGAAAAGACACTAAGAGGTGGAAGAGATGGCTTTATAGAAAAATTAGTATTTAATTCTGCTTTTATTAGACGAAGAATAAGAGATCCTAGACTTGTCTTTGAAATTCATCCTGTTGGTGATGTTTCAAAGACAGATGTCTGTCTAGCATATTTAGATGGAGTTGCTGATAGTAAAGTACATGATTTAATAGTTGATAGTTTATCAAAATTAGATATAAAAGCATTAACACTTGGAGATCAAAGTTTAATCGATATTATGTGCAAAAAAAATTGGCTCAACCCGTTTCCAAAGGTGAGATATACTGAAAGACCTGACGTAGCAGCTGCTCATATAGTTGAAGGAAAAATAATAGTAATTGTTGACAATTCTCCAAATGTCATGATCCTTCCAACTGGTATCTTTGACTTTTCTCAAGATGTAAATGATTATTACTTCCCTCTATTTACAGGTAATTATTTAAGAATTATTAGGAATTTAGTAATGCTTGCAACTATACTAATAACTCCACTTTACTTACTTTTTATTAATGGCAACATATTTCTTCCACCTTTTTTTGATTTTTTAAAACCCAAAGAGTATTTTGCTATTCCTATGTTGTTTCAATTTATCCTCTTAGAATTTGCTGTGGATGTATTAAAACTCGCTGGTTTAAATACGCCAAGTCCACTTGGAAGCGCAATGTCTTTGATCGGAGGTTTAATTCTTGGTGAATATGCTATAAAAACCGGATGGTTTACTCCTCAAGCTATATTATATATGTCAATAGTAACAATAGGTGATTTTACACAGCCGAGTATAGAAATGAACTTTGCTTTAAAATTTGTAAGAATGACTTTACTGATACTTTGTGGAATTTTTGGATTTTGGGGCTTTGTTGGAGGAATTATATTTACACTTATAGTCATGGGCTCAACAAAAACAATTGCAGGAGATAAATACTTCTATCCATTAATCCCATTCAATTGGAAAGCCCTTAAAAACTTATTATTTAGAACAAGAATATCAAATGATGTCCAATAATCCTTTTGCTGTTCTAATAAACGCCTTTAAATAAATTAATAACTGACTTAATAAAAACCATGCATATAAGAGAATCCCTATCTCTATTTATGCATGGTTTTTTAATTAACATATTACTGTACTTCCTTTTTGAAGAACCTCTATTTATTTCAAGCTACAAATTATAAAAGAAATATTTTTATAAAAGTCTTGTTCCCTCTTTATCTTGTGTAATTAATTTTTCTTTCATTAATCCTCCAAGAGTCATCTTAAAGTAATTTTTGCTTGTATTAAATTCTCTCTTGATATCTTCTGGTGAAGACTTATCATTAAATGGCATAAAACCACCATTTTCTTTTAAATATTTTAGTATTTTTTCTGCTAATACTTCTCTTTCATCTAATCTTTTCTTTCTTGTTGATACTCCAATTGTACCATCTTCGTAAACTATTTTAACTCTTGCCTTTATTTCTTCACCTGGGTGGATATACTCAAAATGTTCATTAGCTAATATTAAGCCTCTATATTTTCCATCTATCATCACATTTAAAGTACCATTTTCACAGGTATCATAAACTATTGCATTAACTTCGTCAGAAGTTTTATAAACTCCTTCTTCTGCAACATCAATATATGAATCTATTCTTGTTGTTCCAGCTAATCTATCAGTTTTATCTACATACATGTAAAACAAATATTTTTTTCCATCTTTAAGCTTAAATCTTTGTTCTTTTAATGGAATGAATAAATCTCTTTCAAGTCCAATATTTACAAAAGCACCAATTTTATTTTGGCTTACAACTTCCAGGTATGCTATTTGTCCTACTGTTATAAGAGGCTTCTTTAAAGTTGAAATCAATCTATCCTTAGAATCTCTGTAAATAAATACTTCAAGTATATCCCCTTCCTTTATTTCATGACCTTTTGCAGCACTATTTGGTAATAAGACTTCATCTCCAAAATTATCTTCTAAATAATATCCGAACTCTACCTTTTTACTTACTTTTAATTTATTATATTCACCTATTAACATCATAATTTTTATTCCTCCATTAACTACTTAATATCAAGTAATTTGCTACGCTTTATTTCTTTGCTTAGTTTTATATATTCTAAGCTAGATCTTTTATTATTTTCAATTTCTTCCTCTGTTAAATTCCTCACTACTTTTGCAGGATTTCCGATGATCAAAACTCCATCTTCAAATTTTTTATTTTGAGTTACTAAACTTCCTGCGCCCACAATAGAATTATTACCTATTTCTACTCCATTTAGTATTATTGCGCCCATTCCTATTAATGTATTATTCCCAATTTTGCAACCATGAATTATAGCTCCGTGTCCAATTGTACATCCATTCCCAACTTTCACACATTTATTTTCGTCTACATGTACAACTGTATTTTCTTGAATATTTGTATTCTCACCTATGACTATACTGTCTGCATCACCTCTCAGAACAGCACCAAACCATATATTTGCGTTCTTTTTCAATGTAACCTCTCCAATAATTACGGAAGTTTCCGAAATATATATATCTTCTTCAAAAACAGGCTTCTTATTCATAAAACTCATTATCATATTTTATCACCTCGTTGAATACTAAGGTTATTTTAACATTACATTGAGTTATTGTCATTATTTTACCCATCTTAATAATAATATATATTATAAATAATTTTTAAGAGGTCTAATTTTGGGTAAAAAGAAATCTATGAAGCCTGACTTTAATATAGATAATTTAAATTTTTATTATGGTATTCCTCATTCTCATTGTAACTTCTCAACAGGCTCTGGATCTCCTATTGAAGCTTTTGATTATGCAAGACATTCAGGACTTGATTTCTTAATTCTAACAGATCATAATAATTACCTTATGAAAAATATTCAAATAAAGGGAAATGAAATAAGCAGGTGGGATGCATCTCAGCATTTAGCTTTACGCTATAACAAAAAACATGAAAACTTTTTAGCTGTAATAGGTTTTGAAAGCAAGACTGAACCTTTTGGTGATATTAATATAATAAATCCAAATAGGTTTTTCACTGGAACAGTAAATAATTTTCAGCTATTAATACTTTGGATGCTTAACAATCCAAATGCTTTCATTTCAATAAATCATCCACATAATATCATAAAACAATTAGAATATAATCCTTTATTAAACAAATTAATAACTTCAATAGAAGTTGGTAATGGATCTTATCCTAATAAATATACAAGATATGAAAAATATTATTATTACTTATTAGACTTAGGCTGGAAATTAGGAGCTATAAACGGACAAGACAATCATAGAATGAACTTTGGCGACACTGAAAATTTAACTTGTATGATTGCTTCAGAACTTAACACTCTAACTCTTGTTGAAGCATTTAGAAAGCGTCATACTTATTCAACAGAATCCCGATCACTAATTATGTACTTCACAATAAATGATAATTTCATGGGTGATATAATCCCTCTAAATAATAACAGACTACAATTTTCAATCTTTGCTCACGATCCACTCAATAAAATAATAGAAATTGATATTATTTCTGCTTCTGGAACCATAATAAAAAAAATATCTGATCTTAATCTCCATAAAATCAAATATTTGTATAATCATGAACCTCTTCATAATGAACTTTGGTATATAATTAAAGTTACTTTAGAAAATAATAAAATTGCTATAAGTTCTCCAATATTTAGATCAATTAATATATAAAAGAAGTAGAATGTATAATTGCACATTCTTAAAACATAAATTATACATTCCATTTCTATTATATTCTTGCTGTTGATTAATCTTTTTTCTTTACTCTGTTTGGCTTAGCCTTTGATTTAATTACTATTTGCTTTTCTTTCTTCTTTGGCCCTCCAGTTTGCATAATATCCATAAACCATAAGAAAAAAATAACTGCAAATATTGATATTACTATAGTGGCATACTTATTTATTGATTGTAGAGCTTCTATAGATCCTAAAAATATTTGAATTACAAATAATACTATTGCTATTGCTAATGGAATCCATTTATTTATACGCACTCTACTAAATACATATTTTTTGCATAATACATATACTACCATTATAACAGCAAACATTAATACAAATGAAAGAATTGTCATAAAAAAACCCATTGGTCATGTATCCTCCTAAAAAAGTCTATATCTACATTTAATAATAGTTTATCTTGACATTATTATCAAGGTTTACTGTAAATTTAATTTAATATATCTATTATTCATTTTTAACATTATAGAGTCATATTATTATTAAAATATCAATATTCTAAAATTTATTTTTACAATCTTGTAGTTTTCTCTTTAATTTCACCTATTTATTTGATAAAATAAAAAAAGTATATTAGATGAATAATATGAGGTGAGATTATGAATTTAAACGCAAATAATAATTTAGATGAATTAGATTTACAAATACTTGACTTACTTATAAAAGATTGCAGAACTCCTTATTTGGAAATTGCAAGAATATGCCATGTAAGTGGTGGTACTATCCATGTAAGAATGAAAAAAATGGAGGACATGGGTATAATAAAAGGTTCTAGAATAATATTAAATTTACCTAAATTAGGTTATGATGTATGTTGTTTTGTTGGAATATACGTTGATAAAACATCTTCCTTCAGCTCTGTATTTGAACAAATGTCAACAATAAAAGAAGTTACAGAGTTACATTTAACTACTGGTAACTACTCTATGTTTGCTAAAATAGTGTGTACAAACATCTTAGATTTACAAGATGTATTACTTAATAAAATAAATAATATTGCTGGTATTCAAAGAACAGATACTTTTGTATCCTTATCTCAACCTATAGATAGAAATATATCTTTATAAATTCTTTCTAAAATAATAAGAAAATTTTAATGTTAAATTAATGTTATTTGACAGTTTGTTGGTATATAATATAATAAAAATTATGAACAATAGAATAGTTTAGCTGGGGGGGAATTATATATTTGCGTGCAATATTAAATTTTAATTATTATAATTTAATATATTTCTTTGCAATTTATTCTTTTGCTGGTTGGTGCGTTGAAGTTTTATATTATTTCAAAAATCAACGCAGATTTGTCAACAGAGGATTTTTATTTGGTCCATTTTGCCCAATATATGGTTTTGGAGCTGTTTCTCTTGTAGTTTTTCTAGACAGCTATAAAAATAATATATTTATACTATTTTTCTTAGCAGTTATTTTGACTTCTGTCTTAGAATATATTACAGGATATGTATTAGAAAAAACATTTAAAACTAAATGGTGGGATTATACTGAAGATCCATTTAACATTCACGGAAGAGTTTGTTTACTATATTCTTTAATGTGGGGCGTTGGTGAAGTAGTTATAATCAGAATAATTCATCCTATTCTTAATGATTTAGTTATGAGTATTCCTGGAACTTTAGGAGATATAATTTTATCGGTAATCATAGTTTATTTTATTGCTGATTTCTGCTTCACGTTAATTTCATTAATGCAATTCGATAAATTATCTTATTCTCTTCAATTTGTACCAGTTAATTTCTTACTTGAAAAGCCTAGTAATTTATTAACTTTTACAAGAGGGAAAACTATAGATAAGTTAAGAACTTTTGAAACCATCTTTGGTAAGTTTAAATTAAATTTAAACATTAAAAATTCAAAACATTATTTTTCATATAACCAATTAAACCATATATTTAAATCTTTGAAAGATAAGTTAAAAAAGGATTAAGGTAATTTACTAATTTACCTTAATCCTTTTTAGTTTATCTATTTCATTTTCTTTATTTCATCAAACAATTCTATAGCTGCATTTTTCGGACCTTCTTTTTCCTGTCCTGCTACCCCTAAACAAGTTCTGATCTGACCAACTTTAACTTGTCCTTTTTCAAACATATTTTTAAAATATTTATCAATCAAAATATTTGTTTCATCTTGTTTTTGAGCTGGCCCAAATGGATTTGCAAAGAAAGATTCTACTAATCCTTTTTCAGTAGTTGTTCCTTTTGCCATTCTCGCTCCTGATTTAAACACTTTTATTGCTTCTTCTGGGTTTTTAAAGTAATTAAGATATTTTCCACCCTCTTCAACTCCTTCGTAATTATTAGCATAAAAGAAAAAGTCTATTGGATGTCCCTTTGTTATATCCTTATATGAAGCTACTGGAACTACTAGTCTTGCATTAATTTTATCTGGATTCATGAATATGCTTCTGTCCATTTCCTTAAACGCATATCCTTGATCTAAGTCATCTAATCTTACAAAAGCACCAATTTCTGTTCCATATCCTTTAATAACATCTTCTTCTATTTTAAAAGTTCCCATATCATCAAAGATAATTGTCATATCAGAAATATAGTCTTCACTCAAGCTTCTAAAAGCTTCTAAACTTTCCGATTTACCAGCGCCACTATCTCCCATAATTACAACATTTGCTTCATCCCCGCTCTTAAGAACAATATTTACCATTGATCCATGTATTGGTAAGAAGCCTCTTTTTATCATTATTAAATTATATAAAGTTAATGTCATTTTCTTAAGATATCCAAAATAATCAATCTTCTCAGAATGGCTCACATATCCTAGCATTATATCATTTTGAGAATCATCATAAAATACAGTTCTTAATTCCTCTCCATCATCTTTAGCTCCATAAACATAAATTATATCTGGTTTTCTGCCTCTTGTTTCTTCACTTCTCGCCATTTCAAACAGGTTGCATAAGCTTATTCCATGTTCCATAAAGTCTCTATGAAAATAAATAAATGTAAGTAGACCTCCTATTTTAGCTGGATAGCAAAACCAATGTTCTTTATTTATTTGAGCATATTTTAGTGGATTATAATCTATTTCTGTAAACATTCCATCTCTCGTATTCTTTTTAGGATAAGTGATAAATGGTGTTTCTAAAAGAATATGGTCTATAAAAGGAACTTCTTCTAAAGCTTCATACCCATCTGGTCTTACCCACTCCATTTCATGAATCATTATACATGCATTTCCGCCAGCAGGTATTTGTCTATAAACTTTGGGTTTAAAGCCAGCTACATGGTGCTCAATTTTTCTATATAAAGTCAAAATTAAATTAGAAAATTTAGCATTAGCTTCTGTAAAACTTACAGCTGCAAGTCCCTCTTGCACTTTATATCTATGGACTATAGTATATCTTTCAAGTCTTCTCCAAAATAAATACAAATCTTCTATAAATGCTATAAACTTGTCCCTATCCTCTAATAATTTTGAATAAGCTATATTGATTTCCACAACTTCATCTGCGCTCATGACAGTTAGATATTTTAATACTAATGTTAAATCTCTTCTAATATCTAATAAACTATCTGTTTCTAAAGCTTGAT
This sequence comes from Clostridium sp. C2-6-12, assembly GCF_009928485.1. GTDB lineage: Bacteria > Bacillota > Clostridia > Clostridiales > Clostridiaceae > Clostridium. The sequence continues at coordinate 133,166 of NZ_JAABNP010000003.1, forward strand.
TTAAATATCTATATGCAATAGATTTTCTCTTTTTTGCTTTTTTCAAATAAACCTCTAAAATTCGTCTAAATCCATCACTTTCTAATATAGATTCAAAATTATTACAGTATTTTGCTGTAAAATTTATCATTACTTTGTCGTTGCTAATGGAAAATTCTTTTTTCATTTCTTTGCCCCCTACATGAAATTTTATCTAATATAATATTGCATTTTTTCTTCAATTTCCACACATTAAATTAATTATATCACACTTTTTGCAATATTCAACCTAGGTTTTTTGCATTTCTTTCATTTTTATAAAATAAAAAGCGAAATGATCTTTCAAAATTATTTCCATAAAAAACACCATATTTATTTTAATCCTAATTATATTAATATATTCCCTTTTATATATTTTATGAATATTAAATTAATTTTTTATTAGTTTGTTCGCACTTTTTTTAGTTTGTTTGTATATATTTTTTTTAAAAGGACTATATTTTAATTAAAGCGAATTATATTAATCGTACAATTAAATATATATGTAAAATTGAGAGGAAAATCTTAACATATGAAAAATACTTATTATATGAAAAAATATCTATGTATCATTCTTTTTAGTATTACCATTTTATTTACAATCTATATTTTTAAATTAGTAAACAAAAATTCCAATATAATTTATAGACCTGAAACAGGTAAAATGATTGTTTATTATTTAGATGTAGGGCAAGGTGACTGTATCCTTATCCAAGTAAATAAAAAAAATCTTCTAATTGACTCTGGTCCTAAATCAGATAAGAAGAAATTACTTGATTCTTTATCAAAAATAGCTATAGACAAATTAGATTATGTTATCGCAACTCATCCTCATGAAGACCATATTGGCAATATGTCTAAGATAATAGATAACTATAAGGTTTTAAACTTTTATTCACCAAAAGTTCAAACAACAACTAAAACCTTTGAAGAAATGATAGACTCTTTAAAATCTAAAAGTTTAAAAATAAATATCATAAAAAAAGGGATTGATTCTATTGATTTAGGCGAAAACACAAAAGTTACTGTATTTTCTCCAACTAAAGAATTCTATGAAGATTTAAACAATTATTCACCAGTAATAAAAATTCAATATGGAAAAACTTCTTTTCTATTTACAGGAGATGCTCAAAAGGAGGTTGAAAAAGAATTAATAACTTCCCATGAAGACATAGGTGCCGATGTTCTTAAGATTGGACATCATGGATCTTCGACTTCTTCTACAAAAGAATTTCTAAATAAAGTTAATCCCTCTCTAAGTGTTATTTCTGTCGGTTCTGATAATAGTTATAATCATCCAAACACTGATACAATTAAACGCTTAAAAGAAAATGAAATAAGAGTATATAGAACAGATATAGACAGTACTGTAATAATAACATCTGATGGTTCAAATATATCAAAAAAATAAAAATCAGCATTATTAAAATCCCTGTTTAATAATGCTGATTCTAGAATTCCTATTTTATTTATCTACGCTAAACACTAATATCTATGTGTTTTCCCAAATTAGGATCTACTGCTAAATTGCTTATCATTTCTGTCATCTGAGTAGCATTTTGTTTGCCAGCATCCATTGCCATTCCCATTACTGCTATACTTGCCGACTCTTGAACCCTTGTTTGGCTCATTGCCATTGATAATGATGCTATATCCATATTCATACCTCCTTAATTATATTTTTTTTCCGTCATTTATAGTTCTTATTTATTATCGTAAAATTAAACAATATATTAAACTCAAAATCAATATATTTTATACAATGTAAACTCCATTACTGTCCATAAACATAAAGTAGAGTACATAAAAACAATATATATTTATTTTGAAATACTTTCTTTACAATCTTCTTCTATATTTACAGAATTCTCATCTAAATCAATATCTTCATGAACTTCTACCTCATCAAAGATATACTTTTTCCAATTTACATATATATAATATAAATTTATAACATCTTGTTCATTATAAAGTAGGATTTTTTCTATTTTTTCTTCTGGCATTCTTTTAAAATAGCTCTTGTCCTTCATTACTTTATTAAAGGTTTTAGCTAAATTGGAACCACTTATAACTTCACCTTCCCTAATAATATCAAATATTTTTTCTAAGTTTTTTAAACCTATAGAAACCTTCTTATCTTTTTCATATTCCTTTTGTATATCTATAGAATCAAATTCTTCATCAAAGTTATAATATATGCTGTTTTCTTTAAAAAGATAGTTGATAACTGTAAAATCATTATTACCTGAAAAAGTGATTATAGCTTTCTTGCCATTTTTCTTCATTTTCATAAAATATTTTTTTGCAAGATAAAGTATATTTGTTGCTTCTTCTCTATCTTCAATCATATATTGTGTAACTACAAGATTACTTGTTTTTTTATCATATTCACAAGCTCCAAATACACCAATACACTTTGGTTTTTTATAAACATAATGTTCAAGATCAAAAAATATTACCTCTTCTGGACTATATTCTTTATTAGCAGACTTCATAATAAATTCATCACTATATTCTTCTATCTTCACTTTATTTTCACGAATAATCACAGTATCACTCTTTTCTATAAGAATTGTATATCTTCAATAGCTAAGTTATATATTACATCCTTTCTTTCTACTACAACATTAACCTTTTTAATTAATTCCCTGTCTTTTAAAACTTTTTGCAAGAGTTCCTTTGTTGGGTTCATGCAATAAGGATGTTTTACGTTTTTAAACATTGTATAATCCCCCGCTGTATCTCCATAGGCATAGCTTTTTTCTAAATCTATGTCATACTTCTTCACGAATTCTCCAATTGCTTTAGCCTTGCTTTTACTATCCCACATTGGAATCACATCACCAGTATAAGTTCCATAATCATCTGTTGTATATTTTGCACCTATATAATCTGTAAATCCATATTTTTTAGCCATTTCACTAACAAGTTCTGAAGGTGAACCTGATATTATTACTAATTTATGATTATTAGTTTGATGCCATTTTATTCTATCTCTCGTAAAAGTATAGACTCTATCACCTTTTTGTTGTACTACCTTTTGAGCTATATATTCCATTTGATGCTTTTTCAGTCCCTTAATAGATTCTATATATATATCTATCATCTTTAATAAATAATTATCATAATCGCCTTGTCTCTTATCCCATTTCATAAAATAGGGTCTTACATCATTATACCATCTTTCTGATCCTATAATTTCATATTTGACCATTTTTTTAAATACTTCTGTTATTAATCCTTCTCTATATAAAGTTCCATCCAAATCAAAAAACGCACCTATATTTGACATTTTCTCACATCCTTTAATTATGTATATAAATAAAATAATTCTTCGTAATCATTTTATTTATAATATTCTATTCCATGAAAGTAGAAATTTCCTCTATATTCTTTCTAACTTTCTTTCTTACCTCATTGGTTTCTGGATATCCTACAGCAACCACTAGCCTAATCCTTTTAATCTTACTTATATTTAAAAGTTTCTTAAGTTCTTTTTCATCAAACCAACCTAAGATACAAGTTCCTAAATCTTGTTCTGTTGCTTCTAAACATAAATGCTCTGTCGCAATTCCAAGATCAATGGATCTATAATCCTGCTGTTTCATCAAAGCACCTGCACGAGACGTAAGATTTCCACTTTCTTCTACCACAACTATAAAAGCTTGACACTCGTTGGTAAACTTATTCATAATTTTATCTTGAGTACACAAAGCAACCTTTTGTGCTAATTCTTTATTGTTAATAACTATAAAGTGCCAAGGCTGGCTATTGCATGCAGATGGTGCAAGCCTTGCGGCTTCAATACACTTAATTAATTTTTCTTTCTCAACTGGTTTATCTAAATATTTTCTACAGCTTTGACGCTTACTTAATAAATCAAAAAAATCCTTCATGAATATTTATTTACCTCCAATTAAATACCTAGTAATTTTTATCCTCTTAAATAATTCATATAATGCAAAGGTTGCAACAACTGAACTTGCTAAAATAATTAAAATTGATACATGTATTGGTAATTTATAATATTTAAGCAAATAGTATGAAATAACAACAACTATAGGCTGATGTAATATATATATTGGAAAGCATGCTTTATTTAAATATGTAAGCACCTTTCCTCCTTTAGTTAAATATTTTCTACCATATCCTATTATGGCTGTAATGATAGTTATCATAATACAATTTCTCATTATGGACAAAATAATCTCTAAACCTTTATTTTGTTCTGAAGTGTAATGATGTATAATCAAAAAAATATATAATGTAAATAAAATTAAAGCTATCATTAAACTTTTCATTTTATTTTTATCAATATATTCTAAATATTCTTCATCTCCATATGCAATATAACCCATTAAAAACACTATTAAAAATATTAATATATTTTTTTCTGCAATAGCAAGAGGAGTCATATCTGCTATTAATAATATCATCGTAGAAAAAATTAAAGAATACCTACTAGTCATCTTATCTTTAAACTTTAACAGAAACTTTTTCATAGCTTCTCTCTTAAAACTTCTAATAATAAAAATACTTATTATTGAAATAATAAATAAATATAAAATGAACCATAAATGAGCTGGCCCTAATCCTCCATCATAGGGTATGCTAGAAATAGTTGTCCAGAAGTGCTTATATTGCTGAAAAAAAGTTCCTACTTCCTTTCCTCTGCTTACACGTGCAAAATATCCCTGTGGTGGAACTAAAATCAACATTCCTAGTATAAATGGCACCAAAAGTCTTTCTACTCTTTCTAGTATATATTTTTTTTCACTTCTTGTATCTAAAGAAAATCTTGTAGATGCTCCAGCTAAAAAGAATAATACAGGCATATGCCATGGAATGCAGAAAATAAATATTATTGTTGCCGCCCAGCTTTTACTATAATACCAAATATACCAAGGTTCATAATATGTAAATACTGATGCAGTATGAAACACAAACAATAATAATACACCAATATTCCTAATCCAATCAATTTCATTTCTTCTCATTGTTCCTCCATACCATCCACTGATAATCACATTTTCATTTTCCCAAATCTCCTTTTAGGCAATTAATTTGCCTTGCTCATTTCTACTAATCATTTTCATCAAGATTTTCTCGTTTTACAAGCTTAGGATTACTTTCCTTAAACCTGCCCAAAAACTTTTCGTAATATATTCTAATAGTTGCTATTGTAGGAGATCCTAATAACATTCCAACAGGTCCTAGGAAACCGCCACCAATTGCTACCCCTAAAATAATGCCAAAGGGACTTACCCCTACTTTCTTTCCAATAAGCTTAGGGTCTAAATACCAAGCATCGAATAGATGGATTGACAGCAACACTAAAAACACTATTAATGCTTTCATTGGTGAAACAAAAACTGCTACTAAAGCACCAACTAGTTCCCCAATAAATGGTCCAAAATAAGGTATCATATTGGTTACTCCACTAATTAAAGCAATTAATGGCGCATACGGTTCTCCAACAATTATCATTGCAAAAAGAACTATTATTCCAATTATTGCAGAATCAATTGCTTTAATTCCAATATATACACCTATCATCTTATGATAAGTTCTTATTAGATTTATTAATTTAGTTCCGTTTTCCTCCTTAAGTATCATAAAGGTAACAGTTCTAGCACTTCTAACAAATTTTTCTTTATCTGCTAAAACGTAAATTGAAATCAAAAATCCTAAAATTACATTTAATAAATTTGATGTAAATGATAATAAATACATGGCAAGATTTTGTAACAAATCTATTGTAACGCTACCTACTTGACTCGATATTTCCTGAAATTTGCTCAAAAGCCCAGCTTGTATTATTAGCCCTTTTAATCTTTCATTTTGCAAAATAGCATTTATCCATTTTTGAACTATTTCAACATAAGTTGGCATCTCATTAGTTATATTTAATATACTATCAATGATGCTTGGTATAGTAAAAAACAATACTATAAATATTAATGCAATTATTATTGAATATGTAACTGTTATTGCAATTGGTTTTTTCAGTTTCAAACGACTTTCAAAAAAACTTACTATTGGATTTAATATATAAGCGCAAATTAAAGCATATATAAATGGAGTCATAATTGATATTATCTTTTTTACAATATCAAAAAAATATTCATAATTATCAATAAGCTTATAACCAATCACTCCTATTAAAGCAAATATTAATATATCCCTATATTTAATATTTCTATTTATAAACAATCTATACCAAATCCTTTCTTCCTATTTATCAAACGAACAAATCACTTAGAAAATAATAATTTAGCATATAGTTTATTTGTGCTATACCAAGTTATAATATATTATCCACTTCAAAATATACATACTAATATTTAATGATTTATCATTTTATTGTGAATATAATTATATCATATATTTATTTCCTAATATTGATTCTTTTAAAATATTCTAAAAGAATCCTTCAATAAAATTCAGCTTGTATGAAAAGTTATTTAATTATTGTACTCTTTAAACAAAAATATACTTCATTCATAATGACATTTATTTTTTAACGTCTATTATAAATGAAGTATATTAAATTCATAATTTAGTGTTTAGTAGCCTTTTTATTTATAAGTGAATTCTGTTATATGCTACATTTTTTCTACTACATCAATTCCAAGTAGCTCTAATCCATTTTTGATCACTTGTAAACTTGCTTTTACTAAATTTAGTCTAGTAGCTTTTAAATCTTCATCTTCTAAATTTAGCACTGAATGAGCATTATAGAATTTATTAAATCCTTTTGCAACTTCAATTACATATCTTGTTAAGATTGATGGTTCTAATTTATCTAATGCTAAAGTTATTATGTTATTAAAGTTAGCTATACTCTTAACTAATTCAAATTCTTCTTTTGAAGCTAATCTGCTATAATCAACAGTTCCATTACAATCCATTCCTTTATTCAATATACTGTTTCCTCTAGCATATGAATATTGTACATATGGTCCTGTTTCTCCATCAAAGGATAAGATTTCCTTCCAGTCAAAGACAATATCTTTTTCTCTAGAGTTTTTAAGGTAAGTGAACACTACTGCTCCAATACCTATTTTCTTTGCAACTTCTTCCTTATTTTCAAGTTCAGGATTCTTTTCATTTATAACTTCCATAGTTTTTTCAACTGCTTCTCTAAATAAATCATCAAGTAAAATGACAGTACCTTCTCTAGTTGAAAGCTTTCTATCTGCAAATTTAACTAATCCAAAACCTACGTGAACACAATCTTTTGACCATTCATGACCTGCAAGCTCTAAAACCTTAAATACTTGTTTAAAATGTAAAGCTTGAGGAGTTCCAACTACATAAACACATTTATGGAAGTCGTATGTTTTTTTTCTGTACATAGCTGCTGCTAAATCTCTTGTTGCATATATAGATGCTCCATCCCCCTTAAGAACTATACACGGAGGCATATTATATTCTTCAAGCATTACAACTTGAGCTCCGTTACTTTCTACTAGAAGTCCTTTTTCTTTTAATTCATTAACAACAACATCCATCTTGTCATTGTAAAAAGCTTCTCCAGCTAAGGAATCAAATTTAACACCTAAAAGATCATAAACTCTTTCAAATTCCTTTAAACTTAAATTTCTAAATCTAGTCCAAAGCGCTGTAGCTCTTTCATCACCAGTTTCTAATGCTTTGAAATTAGCTCTTGCTTCATCTTCTAAACTCGGATCATTTTTTGCTTCCTCATGGAATTTAACGTATATTCTAAGTAATTCATCAATAGGGGCTTTTTCTAAAGCTTCTTCATCTATCCATCTGTCATATGCTGATATAAGCTTACCAAATTGAGTTCCCCAGTCTCCTAAGTGATTTAATCCAACTGTATTATAACCTTCTTTTTTAAACATCTTATATAAAGCATTTCCTATAGCAGTTGTAAACAAATGCCCAATGTGGAATGGTTTTGCTATATTAGGTGATGAATATTCAACACATACAGTTTTACCTTCCCCAACATTTGAAGCTCCATAATTATCTCCAGCTTCTAAAACACTCTTAATTGTATTTTCAGCAAACACACCTTTATCAACAAAGAAATTTAAGTATGGTCCAAGATTTTCAATCCTTTCAAATCCATCTGTAGACATATTGCTTTTTAATTCTTCAGCTATCATATTTGGTGCTTTTCTCATAGTTTTTGATAATTGAAAACATGGGAATGCATAATCCCCCATTTCTGGCTTTGGCGGTATTTCAATTAACCCTTCTATAGTTTCTACATCTAATTCCACATGAGCTTTAATAAGTTCTGCTACTTTGTTTTTATAATTCATAAATATCCTCCTCATTTTTGTATAATATCTTCTAGTAATAAGTTCTATTCAAAATTTATAACTTAACTAAAATAAAAAATCGCCTCTTTTAAACAAAGAGACGAATTATCCGCGGTACCACTCTAATTGTATTTTATATAAATAAAATACCCCTTAACTTTTAACGCAACTTTACTTGCGATCCTCCTTACTTATAAGTCTTCATAGTTAATCTCCGTAAACATTAGCTAACTATCTTAATTTCAGGGGACTTCTCCAAGGCTCTCTTCATCATAATTTATCCACAAGGCTTACACCATCCCCTGCTCGCTAAAGGAATCAATTAAATTACTTTCCTTATCACTGAATTTTTTCAATATTAATGATAATAAATTATACAAATTCTATGAAATTTTGTCAACTTATTTTTAATCTTTCAAGTATAAAATTCCATCTTATACTTCCATTGGATAATAAATACTACTTTTATTTGCATTTCTATTTAAATAATTAATTAAAAAAGGTATAATTTTCTTATGTTTAAATGCTATTAATGGTATTTAAACATGTTAATTTATATGAATATAAAACAAAAAATCATTAATGAGGAGTTTTAAAATGAATAAAACAGGTGTTATTTATATTGGTGCTAATTCAGTTAAATTTACCTTAATGAATGTTCTTGATTCTGGCTACTACAAGATCATTGATGAAGCCAGCAGTGATATAAAGCTTGCACAAGACTTAATTCATAGTGATGAAATATCTGAGAAAAAAATTAAAGAAACCTTATCAAATTTTCGTTCCTTTAAATCATTATGCAAAATTTCTGGTGTTGAAGATATAATTGCAGTTGGTACTAGCACCTTAAATAAGGCTAATAACTATGAATATTTCCTTCACTTAATAAAAGAAGAGTTTGATATAGATGTAACTTTATTATCAGATGAAGATGAAATTAATTGCACATATTTAGGTGTAACAAAAAGTATTCCTACTTTAAATGCTTTAATAATAGATATTTGCGGTGCTTGTACTCATTTAACTTCAGTAATAAACGGACAAATTAATAATAGTATTACTATTCCTTTTGGAAGTCTAAGTCATACTTATAAATACAATTTAAACGATAGAATTCTTTATGAAGATTTAAAAAATTCGATTTCTGTTGTGCAGGATTCACTTGATAATATTGAATGGCTCAATAAAAATCAATATGATTCAATAATATGTGTTGGCGGAACCGCAAGAGCTGTATGCAAAATTGATAGAGCTAAAAAAAGATATCCTTTTGGTATACTTCATAATTACACATTAACAACTCAAGACGTACATCAAATTTATAATTCTTTAAAGTGCAACGATTACAATCAAAGATTACAAGTCCCTGGCTTATCTTCTGAAAAAGCTGATTTAATTATGGGAGGCCTAACCATCTTTGATACAATACTAAAAAACGTTAATTGTGAAGATATAATAATTTCTGGTAGAGGTCTTAGAGAAGGGTTTATATTTTCTTATATAGAAGATAATTATGGTCCTATTAAAAGCATATTAGATTACAACTTAGATGGTATAATTGATTATCTCCACATTAATAAAGAGCGTGCTTATCGTTTATACAATTTAACTTATAAACTTTTTGATGAATTAAAATCACTACATAGACTTGGTAATTCATACGACAATACTTTAAAGACAGCTGCATTATTAAATGATTCTGGTATATCTATTGATTATTATCATCATAATATACATTCTTTTTATGTAATACTTCACTCAAATATTAATGGACTTTCCCATAAAGAATTGGTAATAAGTGCAGCAATTGCAGCTACTCATAAAAATAAAACAGCAGTATCTCTACCACCTTTTTTCTCTATAATAAGCAAGCTTGACCTTAAAGCAATTGAAGCTATTGGAGTTCTTTTATCAATTTCTGAAACACTTGATAAAACACTTGAAAATCCAATTGAATCAATAAATGTGGATTTTACTGAAGATTTTGTGTTAATAACAGTATCTTGTGATGCAGATATATGCTTCGAAATCAAACAAGCTCTTAAGATGAAGGATAGGTTTAAGGAAATATATCATAGAGAACTTAAAATTGAACAAATTTAATATTATACATAAAACTTCAAAAGACGTATATCTTATTTTTATAGATATACGCCTTATTGTAATTTAATTTTAAAATAAATTAACAACTTGAGATGCAAGATTTAATAATCCTCTTAGTATAAAATTTGCAGGTATTTGGATTATTCTTCCACCAACAAATATTAAGCCTATCATTATAAGCATTTGATATTGATAAAATTTTTCTTCATATCTATGGAAAAAATTTGGTTTTAAATCTCTTAAGAGGCTAAACCCATCAAGACCTGGTATAGGAATCAAATTAAATAAACCTATATTTACATTTACGACAATAGCAAAAAATATCATTGAATATAAAACTTTTGATAGCACCTCTGGTAAAACTCCCTGAGCATATTTAGCAAAAAAGCCTAATATTATAGCCATTATTATAGCAACCAAAAAATTAGCAATTGGTCCTGCAAGACTAACTTTTAAATCATCTTTATAATAATTTTTATATGCAGAAGGATTAGTTTGTACTGGTTTTGCCCAGCCAAATCTAAATAATAACACTGCAACAAATCCTATTGGATCAATATGTGAAATTGGATTTAATGTTAATCTTCCTTGAAATCTCGGTGTTTTATCTCCTAATCTATCTGCAACCAATGCATGGGCATATTCATGAAAAGTAAATGCAAGAAGCATTCCTGGAATTATTAATATTATCTCAAGTAATGTATCGCGTATTGAATTCATATTATCCTCCTTTTTTATGTGTATGTTTTGTATTATATCATATTTGTAAGCTGTCATGCATACTTTTATATTAAAATTTTAATATACCAAATTGTTAATTTGTCGTTAATAATGCATAATTAAATTTAATTTTTCTTCCTTCTTAATTGTTTATCTTATTGCTATTTCTTATCTAAAAAAATAAGAAGTATTCAACCAGATTTGAAGATTGAATACTTCTCATTTTATTTATTTTTCTTTTAAGCTTTTATAAATCAATTTTCCCTCTGAATCCTTTAATGCAATAAAATCTTCTTTAATTTGAACTAGTTTACCTTCGTATGCAAGTTCTTTACCAGTAGTTAAGTTTTTTACACTACCTTTAAGATTATCGTTGATTAATATTTCACTTGCATTGCTGAAATATAAATTATCAACATTTACAACAGAATCAAGATTTACCTTTTTCCAGCTAGCAGTATCCTCATCAACCTTACCATAAGTTACACTTGAAATTTTATCTCCATTAAGTTCCCCCATATATATAATGTCATTCTTATCAATTCCAAGAAGCGTTAATTTCTTATTAGAATTGAATGCAAGAGACTTGTTAGGATTGGTTACATAAAATTTTCCATTTATCTTATCTTCGTATATTAATCTATCTGCATGAGGAATAACCTGAATATTTCCTAAAATTAAAGTTTTTAGCTGAACTTCTTTCATATCATTATTTCTGTCTATTCTATAAACCATATTCTTTGAACCACCAGTATCTATATCAACATAGAATACTCCTGTTAAAGTAGATGCTGTTATTTTCTTAACTTTTATATTATCTTTGTAATTACATATTTCTTTAACAACATTTTCTGATGCATTTTTAGGGTCATATGTTGCAAGTACAATTTTATTTTTCCCATCTTTTTTAACTTTTTCAGCTATTACCAATACATCTCTATCCTGAAGCCAATCATAATAAAGAATAGTTCCTTCATTATCCATAACAACTTCTTTACTTGTTCCAGTTTTCGCTTCCTGCAAGAATAAAGCATCATTTTCTTTGTAGCTTAAATATTTTCCGTTATATGATATATTTACATCTTTAGCAGTATTGGAAATAGTTGCCTTAATATCCTTAGTTGTTTCCTTTTTAACTTGCATGTCTTCGCTTTTAAACTCTGATGTTTGTTTAAATACAATATTAGTTAAAGCATATAAAACACCAATTTGCAGTATTATAGATAACATTGCCCATGCAATTATCTTTTTAAACATCTTCATAATCTGACCTCACCTTCTGTTTATTTAACAATAATTGCTGTTGCAATAGTTCTTTCTCCCATACTATTGGATGGTTTATTAATAATATCGCCTTCATAATACATAGTAGTTGATTTTCCGCCATCTAAATTAATTGCATTAAGAGCTCCCAATTGATACATGATTTCTTGTACTTCTTTCACTGTTGCTCCTAAACTTGTTATATCTCTTCCATCTATGACTAACAAGATTATTGCTCCATCTTTTCTTTGTCCTATTGCAGTTTTAGGTGCTATACCAAATCCACCATCTCCGCTTATTTGTGTCTTATTTCCACTTATAATCAATGCTGGATAAAAACTTACTGCCTCTTGAACTCCTTTTTCCTTAAGATCAGCTACAGAATAATTTCCTACAACCATAATACCATCTTTAGTGATTCCAAGAGAAGTTGTTTTTCCTCCACCTAAGTCATCATATACAACTTTACCTTCATTCATAATAACTCCAGTTGGTAAGCCTCCATTTCCAGTCCATTCAGCTGAAGATGATTGATCTACGAATCCTCCTCCGTTGATAGCTGCAACTGCACCATTTTTTTCGGCTATTTGAGATGTAGTTTCTCCTTCAACCTTTAATTTAGAAGTATAACCAATTTTAACTCTTGTTGGATCTTTAATTACCATATAATATCCATTATATTTAGAATTACCATCTATTCTCTTTATTTCTATAGTATTATCTTTAATCTTTGGAACAACAATTTGTGATAAATCTGTTGTTTCATTGCTTGTTTCAACTGTATTTTGTCCTTGAATCTTTGCTATTTTTTCATCAGACAAGAACCATTTAGCCAAATATTGATGGCTTGCTGAAGTCATTGCTGCTCCAACATATGTAGCTTTTGCCTCTTCAAAAGGTCCATATAACAGTATGAACGGAAACGTACACGCTGTGAATACAAATTCAAAAACTAAGAAGGCCAAAATTGTTTTAAAAGAAATTTTTCTTGATTTTTTCTTAGCTTTTTTAACTTTTGTTCTATTTTTTTGATTAATATTTTTACTATTCTTATTTTCTTTCATTTCTTTATCCTCTCCGGAATGTCTTAAATCGACTTGTGTTTTGGTTACACCAAATTTTATTATATAACATTTTTTTTCAAAACGCTAGAATAATTTAAATTAACTTAAGATTTGATTATTTACATTTTTTTACACCATGTTATTTAAAATTAGGAAATCTCTTCTGCCTGATTAACTGCTAATTTACATTGCCATTTTATTATTTTTAGACATATAAACTAATTATTATTCAATTAGTTTTACATATTATTCCTTAAGGCTTATTATTTTTAATATATTTTAAAATACTACTTATGATATAATACACTTTGATGATATTAAAGTAAGTTCTGAAAATAAACTTAAAATATAATACATATATTTTAGAAAAATATTTAATTATACAATTTGTTATTATAGAAGGGATATTTTTATGGAAGATAAAATATTAACAGAATTAAAAAATGCTGACGATTATATTTCTGGAGAAGCCTTGAGTTCAATCTTAAATGTTTCAAGAGCAGCCATATGGAAACATATAAAAAACTTAAAAGCAAAAGGCCACATAATAGAAGGAGTTTCAAACAAAGGTTATAAATTAATTTCTTCTCCTGATTTAATAGACAAAAATGAACTTTCATCATTGCTAAAAACCTCTATAATAGGTAGAAATATAATATATTTTGATGATATAGATTCTACAAACATAAAAGGAAAAGAGCTTGCTCAAAATGGTATTGAAGATGGAAGCTTGATAATTTCTGAAAAACAAACACTTGGAACTGGTCGATTTAATAGAAAGTGGGTTTCTCCCAAAGGTGGACTTTGGTTTTCTTTAGTTTTAAGACCAAATCTCCCTCCAACAGAAGCACCTAAAATCACTCAAATTGCAGCCGCTTCAGTATATAAAACCTTAAGGGAGTTTAATATAGAAACCACAATTAAATGGCCTAATGATATACATATAAATGATAAAAAACTTTGCGGTATCTTAGCTGAAATGAAATGCGACATGGATCAAGTTCACCATTTGATTTTAGGTATAGGCATAAATGTTAATATTGATGAAACAGATTTTGATGAGAACATAAAAACTATTGCTACTTCACTGAAAATACAATTTAACAAGCAATTTAATAGAAATGAAATACTTTCAAAGTTTTTAAGTCACTTTGAAACTTTATACAATAGTTTCTTAACAGATCTTGACTTGTCTGAAACTATTTCAATCTGTAGAAAACACTCTAACCTCTTTGGAAAAAAGGCCAAACTTATCACTTATAATAAAGAAGAAATTGTTACCTGTATTTCTTTATCTGATGCAGGAGACCTTATTGTTAAAGATAGCTTCGGAAATGAAAAAGCTGTTTTAACTGGTGAAATAAGTTTCAATGGTGTTAATAACTGATTGACAACCAGAAGCATAAAAAGGTGTTATCTAAAAGCTTAAAAACAGCTTTTAGATAACACCTTTAATTATTTTTATAATAATGTAATTCCATTTTCTTCACAAATCTTTGTATTTTTATCATCCCATACTGAGGATTGAACTTCTCCAATATGCGCTTTTCTCAAGAAATACATACAAATTCTTGATTGACCTATTCCTCCACCAATAGTATAAGGAAGTTCGCCATTTAATAACATCTTGTGGAAGGTGAAGCTTCTTCTATCATCACAGCCCGCAATAGTTAATTGCTTATCTAACGCTTCTTCATCGACTCTAACACCCATAGAAGATACTTCAAATGCTCTTTCTAAAAGTGGATAATAGAATATTATATCTCCATTTAATGACCAATCATCGTAATCTGGAGAACGTCCATCATGCTTTTCGCCTGATTTTAAAGCGCCTCCAATTTGCATTATAAATACTGCACCTTTTTCTTTTGCTATAATATCTTCTCTTTCCTTTGGAGTCTTATCTGGATATTTATCCTCTAACTCTTGTGTTGTTACAAAGAAGATTTCGTCTGGCAAGAATTTCTCTTCTTTAATTAATTCATTACATGCAAAAGCTTCCGTTTCTTTAAACGCTTCATATATCTTTGTCACAGTATTCTTTAGTGTTTCTATATTTCTTTCATTTTTATCAATTATTTTTTCCCAATCCCATTGATCTACATATATGGAATGGAGATTATCTAATTCTTCATCCCTTCTTATAGCATTCATATCAGTATATAGTCCATCACCATGCCTAAAACCATATCTGTAAAGACTATATCTCTTCCATTTAGCTAATGAATGCACTATTTGCACATCTTTCTTTGCTTCTAACAAATCGAAACTAACAGGTCTTTCCACTCCATTTAAATTATCATTAATTCCTGTATCTGGTTCAACAAATAATGGTGCCGAAACTCTAGTTAAATTTAATTTTTCAGCTAAAACTCTCTCAAAAAAGTCTTTGATTTTTTTTATATGAATTTCTGTTTCAATTAATGAATATTTTCCTTTGTAATGCTTTGGAATAATTACACCTTGAATATCCATAAGTGCCCCCTTAAATTTATATAATAAATAAGTTTATTATATAAATTATTTTTTCTTTTGTCTATTTATATGAAAAAAATTTTTCATATATTTATTTGTTTATAACCTTTTGAATATGCTCTTTTAACACACTTGCAGATTCTTGTAATTTTCTTAATTCTTCTTCATCTTTTAATTCTGGATTAACTATTCTTACAACACCTGTGCTGTTAATAATCGTCGGAACTGCCAAATAAACATCATTAATTCCATATTGGCCTTCCATCAGGCAAGATACTGTTAAAATAGTATTTTCATCTCTTAATATAGCTTCTACTATTCTAGTAACTGCTAATGCTACTGCAAAATAAGTTGCATTTTTTCTGCTGATTATTTCATATGCAGCATTTTTAACATCACTTTCTATTACAGCTTTAACTTCCTCATCCCACTCTAAATTAAACTTCTTAGCATATTCTTCAAAGCTTTCTCCTGCAATACTTGCATTGCTCCAGCTTACAACTTCACTATCTCCATGCTCTCCTAATACATATGCATGAATATTATTGTTATTTACATTAAGATATTTACCAATAACATATTTTAATCTTGAAGTATCTAAAACTGTTCCAGATGCAATAACTCTTTCCTTAGGAAATCCTGATAACTTATAAGTTATATATGCTAAAATATCACATGGATTTGATACAACTAGCAAAATTGCATTTGGACTTGCAGCTGCAATTTGTGGTACAAAACCCTTAAATATATTATAATTTTTTTCAATTAAATCTAACCTAGTTTCTCCTTCCTTTTGAGCTGCTCCTGCTGTAATAATGACAATATCTGAATCTTTAGTTTCTTCTATATTCCCAGCATATATAGTAACTGGTTTTACAAAAGAAGTACCATGAACTAAATCCATTACTTCGCCCATTGCTTTATCCATATTTATATCAAATAAGCATATTTCAGTTGCCACACCACTATTCATTAATGCATATGCAGTTGTTGCACCTACAAAGCCAGCACCTATTATAGATATTTTACGCTTTCTTTCCATCATTTTTTATTCCTCCTCTATTTCACATTACAATTATTCTTACCAAATGTTAAATCTATTATTAATTGTTAAATTTTTATCACACCTTAATTATACTCTATTTTTTATTTCATGTAAATATTATTAATTAATAATTGTTATTAATAATTATTAATTTGAAATTTTCATCAAATACTATATAATTAGATTTAGCTACATACTCGTCATTTCTCATAATATTTAAATATATTAAAAGCTAGGCTTTTATGTTTATATACAAATTGGAGGTACACTTAATGAAATTATTATTTTTTGATACAGAAACTACTAGCATAAAACCAGGAAGCATATGTCAATTAAGTTATATAACCGTCGATGCTAGTGTAAAACCTCAAATAACAACAGGTAAAAACTTTTTCTTTACTGTTGATGAAATGGACCCTTCTGCAGAAGAAATCCATGGTTTTTCTTTAGAAAAATTATATGAATTATCTAAAGGACAATATTTTGAAGACTTAGTCACTGATTTCTTTGATGACTTTGTTAATGCTGATTTTATAATTGGACATAATGTTAACTTTGATGTTAGATTTTTAAAGCATGAATTATTATCTTTAGGAGAAGACTTCAATCCTAAAAATGTTTTTTGTACAATGGCGTATTACAGAGATATTTGCAAAATAAAAAAAGCTAATGGAGAAATCAAAAATCCTAAGTTATCTGAAGTAATTGATTGGCTTAACATTTCTACTGAAAAAATAGCTGAAACATCAGAAAAACTATTTGAAGGCAGCGGAGATTATCATGATGCAAGATTTGATACAGCTGCAACCTATTTAACAGTTATTGAAGGCTTAAAAAAGGGGTATTTTCCTAAAGGATATTTTTCAAACATACTTAATTCTAAAAAATAAATTTTTATATATAGTTACACCCCAAAGAAATCAAGCATATAATATACTATGATTGAAAATTTTACAAATTAAAGTTTCATATGAATCTTTAACTTGTAATTTTCTTTCTTATTTTTTAAATGGGGTGGTAACATGAAAAAATATATTTGTGAGGTTTGTGGATATATTTATGATCCTGAAGTTGGAGATGCTGACGGAGGCATTGCCCCTGGGGTAGATTTTGATGATCTCCCAGATTATTGGGTTTGCCCTATATGCTCTTTTAATAAGGATAATTTTTCAATTGAAGAATAGTTGTACTTATAAATAATGAAATTATCTCCTTATTCAATTTTCAAATGAATAAGGAGATAATTTTTAGATATATTTTTTAATATTATTGTTCTTCTATATCTCCAAATATTTCTTTTTGATACTTCTTAGCAAGTTCTTTATCCATTGGTTCTACACCTTCGAGTGGATAATTAATGCCTAAAACTCTATATTTATTTGCTCCTAGAACATGATATGGTAGGAGTTCTACTTTTTCTACATTGGGGATTGTATCAACAAATTCCTTAAGTTTTTTCAAATGTTCTTCTCCATCAGTTAAGCCTGGTACTACAACATGTCTTATCCATATTTTAGTATTATTTTTCTTCATTGCTTCTAAAAATCTTAAGGATTCGTCAATTTCCATTGCTGTAATATTTTTATAGCCTTCTTTAGTAAAATGTTTTACATCAAACAATACTAAATCTGTATATTTCAATATTTCATCATAATTACCAAAACCATATCCTGCAGTATCAAGACAAGTGTGTATTCCCTTGTTTTTACATAATTTCAATGTTTCTAGAAGAAATTCTGGCTGCCTTAATGGGTCCCCACCTGAAAACGTTACTCCACCACCACTGCTAGCAAAATAAGTTTTAAATCTTTCTATCTTCTTAACCAATTCTTCTGGTGTATATTCTTCTCCTCCATTAGGACTCCAGGTATCTGGATTATGACAATACTTACATCTTAATGCACAACCTTGAAGAAATACCACCACTCTTATTCCAGGTCCATCTACAAGCCCCATAGTTTCAATTGAATGAACTCTACCTTTTACCATATAATCAACCACCTTTGATTCATTTAACAGTTACGAATTAACAAATGAATATAATTTTCTTTTTTATTATTCTACATTCTAATCTTTGAAATATAAACAGACGGAACCTTAGATTTGTAAGTAAATTTTACTATTTATCCAAGGTTCCGTCTATAATTTTATTATCCTAATAATCCAATATTTAATTAAATACTTTCATGGAAAGTTCTGCTTATAACTTCTAATTGTTGTTCTTTAGATAATCTGCTGAAGTTAACTGCATATCCTGAAACTCTAATTGTTAATGTTGGATATTTATCTGGATTTTCCATTGCATCAATTAATGTTTGTCTGTTAAGAACATTAACATTTAAGTGATGAGCACCTTGAACAAAATATCCGTCTAAAATCGCAACTAAGTTAGTGATTTTTTGGTTTTCATCTTTTCCTAGCGCATCTGGAACAATTGAGAATGTGTTAGAAACACCATCTTGGCATATTCCGTTGTAAGGAATCTTAGCTACTGAGTTAAGTGATGCTAATGCTCCATTTACATCTCTACCATGCATTGGGTTAGCCCCTGGTGCTAATGGTTCACCTTTCTTTCTTCCATCTGGAGTTGTTCCTGTCTTCTTACCATACATAACATTAGATGTAATTGTAAGTGCTGATAATGTATGAACAGCATCTCTGTATAATGGATGTTTCTTAAGTTCTCCAGAGAATTTAGTTACTAATTCTACACCTAAATCATCTGCTCTATCATCATCATTTCCGTATTTAGGGAAGTCACCCTCTACTTCAAAATCTATTGCAATTCCTTCTTCATTTCTGATTGGTCTAACTTTAGCAAATTTAATAGCTGATAATGAATCTATAGCTACTGAAAGTCCAGCAATACCAAATGCCATTAATCTTTCTACTTTTGTATCATGAAGTGCCATTTGACTTGCTTCATAAGCATATTTGTCATGCATGCAGTGAATTATATTCATTGTATCTACATAGATTTTAGCAACATATTCTAGAACTTTATCATAGTTTGCTTTAACTTTCTTGTAATCAAGAACTTCCTCATCTGTAAGTTTTGGAATTCCTGGTACTACTTTTATACCTTTTAATTCATCAACTCCACCATTTATAGCATATAAAAGTGATTTAGCAATATTAGCTCTAGCTCCAAAGAATTGCATTTGTTTTCCAACCTTCATAGCAGATACACAACAAGCTATTGCATAATCATCACCATAAATAGGTCTCATAACTTCATCACTTTCATATTGAATTGAATCTGTCTTAATTGATATATCTGCACAGTATTTCTTAAAGTTTTCTGGTAATTTATCTGACCATAAAACTGTTAAGTTAGGTTCTGCTGATGTTCCTAAATTTATTAATGTGTGAAGATATCTATAAGAATTCTTTGTAACAAGAGGCTTACCATTGATGCTCATACCACCAATTGATTCTGTTACCCAAGTTGGGTCTCCACCAAATAATTCATTATATTCTGGAGTTCTTAAATGTCTAACTAATCTTAATTTGATTATTAATTGATCTACAATTTCTTGAGCTTCTTTTTCAGTAATTAATCCTGCTTCTAAATCTCTTTCAATATAAATATCTAAGAATGTAGAAGTTCTTCCGAATGAAGTTGCTGCTCCATTATTTTCTTTAATTCCTGCTAAATAAGCAAAGTATAAATGTTGCGCTGCTTCTTTTGCATTTTCTGCTGGGTTAGATATGTCAATTCCATATTTTGCTGCCATTGACTTAACTTCACCTAAAGCTCTAATTTGCATAGAAACTTCTTCTCTTTTTCTTATCAATTCATCAAGCATATCTCCTTGAAGATTATCAAGATCTTTTTTCTTTTCTGCTATTAAGTAGTCAATACCATAAAGAGCAACTCTTCTATAGTCACCTATTATTCTTCCTCTTCCATAAGCATCTGGAAGACCTGTTAAAAGTCCAGCACTTCTAGCTGCTCTAATTTCCTTTGTATAAGCATCGAATACACCTTCATTGTGAGTTTTTCTATATTTAGAAAAATAATTTTCAATATTTTCATCTAATTTATATCCATATTCCTCTAATGAACTTTGAACCATTCTCATTCCACCAAATGGATTTACAATTCTCTTTAGTGGTGCATCTGTTTGAAGTCCAACTATAACTTCATTATCTTTGTCTATATAACCAGCGTCATAATTATCAATTCCAGATACTCTATCTGTAGCAACATCAATGATGCCCTTTTTAACTTCTTCAACTATTAATTCATATGCTTTCTTCCATACTTTATCTGTCTTCTCAGATTTACTTTCCAAAAAGCTTGAATCACCTTCATATAACTTGTAATTTTTTTGTATAAAGTTTCTTACGTCTATGCTATCCTGCCAAGTACCTTCTTTAAAACCTTCCCATTGTTTAAACATTTGTTATCCTCCTTAATACTTAACGATAGAATTTATTGTTATTTTTTTATCAATAATTCATACCTTTATTGTATACTTTAATTTCATTTTTGTCAATGATATCTTTTCTCATTTAAAATTATTTATCACTTTTTCCAAGTTCTTCCTCCTTTTAATTAATTTAACAAATAAAAAAGCCGACTTTCTGGGCTTTTTTGCCCAGACGGTCGGCTTTTTATAGTCATACTTCATGTGGTTTATCTCCACTTCCGTCAGTCATATGACTAATCTCTTATTTCATCCTACTATCTCATAATAAATTTGTCAACACTAACTTAGATATCAATAATATAATCTTATTTAGAATTTTATTGATATTAATCATTATTTTATTTCATATACCCACCCTTCATAGGAGAAACTGCATTATCAGAAAAGATTTTTAGTACACCAGATTCATATTTCTATATATAATTTCTACTTTTGTAATTTGAAAATATATTTTATTATAGAAGTTTCTCTCCATTAGTTGCAATTACTTCTTTATACCATTTAAAACTCTTTTTCTTACTTCTTTTTAAGGTTCCATTTCCTTCATTGTCTTTATCTACATATATAAACCCATAACGCTTTTTCATTTCACCTGTAGAAGCACTTACTAGATCTATACATCCCCAAGGAGTATATCCCATAACTTCAACACCATCAACATTTATTGCATCTCTCATTGCTTTAATATGCTCTCTTAAATATTCAATACGATAATCATCTTCTATATTCCCATTTTCATCAGGTGTATCTACTGCACCTAGCCCATTTTCAACTATAAATAACGGTTTTTGATAACGGTCGTATAGAGCATTTAATGTAATTCTAAGTCCTAGCGGGTCAATTTGCCATCCCCATTCACTTGCTTTTAAATAAGGATTTCTTAATGTAGGAAATACATTTCCTGAAGTTTTTGTATTTACTTCTGGATCCGCACTAGCTAACCTTGAAGCATAATAACTAAATGATACAAAATCTACAGTATTATTTTTTAAAAGTTCTTCATCACCTTGTTCAATTTTAAGGTCTATATTCATTCTCTCGAACATTTTCTTTGCATAATTAGGATATTCTCCACGAGATTGTACATCAATGAAGAAGTAATTATCTCTATCCCTAGTCATGGCTTTCCATACATCTTCTGGCGCACATGTATTTGCATAAGTACTTGCCCCTGCTAACATACATCCAATTTTAAAGTCTGGATTTATTTCACGTGCAATTTTAGTAGCTTTTGCACTTGCTACCAGTTGATGATGTGCTGCTTGATACTTTATAGCTTCTTCATTTTCTCCTTCTTCAAAAACTAAACCAGCTCCTACAAAAGGTAAATGTAATAACATATTAATTTCATTAAAAGTCAACCAATATTTTACTTTATTTTTATAGCGATTAAAAATAACTTCACATAATCTTTCATAGTAATCCACCATCTTACGGCTTCTCCACGAACCAATTGTTTCTACAAGATGCATAGGAACATCAAAATGAGTGATAGTTACTAATGGTTCAATGCCATGCTTAAGGCATTCATCAAATACATTATCATAAAACTTTAAGCCTTCTTCATTTGGCTTTGTATCATCCCCATTTGGAAAAATACGTGTCCATGATAGAGATAAACGAAAAGTCTTAAATCCCATTTCTGCAAATAATGCTATATCTTCTTTATAATTATGATAAAAATCAATTGCTTCATGGCTTGGATAATAATGCTCTTCATCACACTTCATCATTTTCATTTTTCCATGCATAACTGGAAAACGATCCTTACCTGCTGGAATCACATCAACTGTTGATAACCCTTTATTACCTTCTAAATATGCACCTTCACATTGATTAGCTGCAGTAGCTCCTCCCCAAAGAAATCCTTCTGGAAAATTTGTATTCATATTATTTTCTCCTCCCTTTATTTATAATTATTATTTCAACTATAATTTAAATCTACAAAGATAATATTTATCTTATTAAATTCATTAATTGCACTTTTTCTTTTACCTCTGAATTATCATTAATTGCAAAGTTAATTTCACTATATTCTGAGGTATTAGTTATTATTATCGGTGTAATAACATCATATCCTGCTTTTTTTATTTCTTCTAAATCAAATTCAACGAGTAAATCTCCTGCTTTTATTGAGTCTCCAGCTTTTACTTTTGCATTAAAGAATTTCCCACCTAATTTTACTGTATCTAAACCTATATGAATTAAAATTTCTGCACCTTCTTCTGAAATAATTCCTATAGCATGCTTTGTTTCAAATACTGCATTAACAGTTCCATTTACAGGAGAAATTACTCTTCCTTCTTTTGGCATAATGGCAATTCCATTTCCCATCATTCCTTCTGCAAACATTGGATCATTTACTTTAGTTAAAGAAACAACTTTACCTTCCATTGGCGAATAAATAAGACAATCTTTTACTCTATCAGCTTCATTTGCTGCTATTTCACCTAAATTTAATTGTTCTGTTTTACAATCTTCTTTGTTAGACTCTGGAATATCTTCAAAGCCAATAAAATATGTAACTATAAACGAAACAACAAAGGCTATTGCTGCACCAATACATGCAAACATAATATTTCTAAATCCATCAGTTCCAATATATCCTGGAAGTGCTAGAAGTCCTGGTGAACCTGAAGTATATCTTCCAACTCCAGTAAGACCTAAGAACAATCCTGAAATACCTCCACCAAGCATTACTCCTATTAATGGACGCTTTAATTTTAATGTAACACCATACATTGCTGGTTCAGTAATACCACAAACTGCAGTAATACCTGCTGAAGAAGCTAATTGTTTTAATTCACTGTTTTTTGTCTTTACTGCTACTGCAAGAGAAGCTCCACCTTGAGCAATATTTGAGCCTAACATCCCAGGACCAACTACTGTATCAAAACCAGCTGTTGCTAAATTGTTAATACCAATTGGAATTAATCCATAATGCATACCTGTCATTACTAGTAATGGCGAGAATGTACCTACAATAAGTGGAACTAACCATCTAGCATATGTATTTAAGAAAGCTATTGCTGCTGAAATTCCATTACCACAGATTATACCTATAGGTCCTAATACTATTAGTGTTACTAACCCAGTTACTAATAGAGTTAAAAGTGGTTTAGTAAAGAACTTAACTGGCTTAGGTGATACTTTATCTGCTATTGGTTCAACAAAGGACATAAACCAAACACCCAAAATAATTGGAATAACAGAAGATGAATAACTTGCTAAAGTAATAGGTAATCCAACAAAGTAAATTCCTTCTCCACTCTTTTTAGCTGCATTAACCATATTTATAAAGTTTGGATGTAAAATAACTGCAGCAATTGACATTGCCATATAAGCATTACACTTAAATTTCTTTGCTGCTGAATTTGCAATTAAGAATGGTAAAAAGTAAAAGGCTGCATCTGCCATAAAGTTCAAGATTGAATATACTTGACTATCAGTTCCGATTACTTTAAATGTAACTAATAAAGCCATAACAGCTTTTAGCATACCAGCACCCGTGATCGCTGGTATAATTGGTGTGAAGATACCTGCAATTGTATCAAGAACTTTTACTACAGGTCCTTTGTCATCCTTAACATCGTTTGAAGAATCATTATCAAAGCTTGCAATTTTATTAATTTCTGCATATACATTAGCAACATCGCTTCCAATTATTACTTGATATTGGCCTCCTTTATTTACAACTCCCATAACTCCTTTTGTATTTTTCAGAGTTTCAGTAGAAGCTTTATTATCATCTTTAAGATTAAATCTTAATCTTGTAGCACAATGTGTTAATCCTAAAACATTTTCCGCCCCACCGACATTTTTTATAATATCTGTGGATAATTGTTTATAATCCATAGTATTTTCCTCCTTAGATTGTTTTTCTTTATTGATATCATTTACAAATTCATTATATTGTCTTATGATTTATCTATCAATACTATATTTAATATGATGACCATAGTTTATATCTATGTATAGGAGGATGTATAATATTATGTTGGAAATACGCTTATTGAATTATTTCTTAGTTCTTGCTGAAGAACTTCATTATACAAAAGCTGCTGAAAGATTAAATATTTCTCAACCAACTCTAAGTAATCAAATCAAAATTTTAGAAAGCATGCTAAACGTAAAACTTTTTGATTATGTTCAAAAAAAGACTGTTTTAACGGAACCAGGTAAAATACTAAAAGAACATGCTTATAAAATATTTTTTGATATAGAACAGGCTGAAAGCGATATAAAAAATTTTACTGGAAAATCAAGAGAGCAAATTCATGTAGGTGCCTCTGGCTCCCACTTACTCCTTATTCCCTGTTCAAGATTTAATAACATTCATAATGATGTTCTAATAACAATGGAAGAGCATAGAGGCTCTACAATAGTTGAAAATGTTAAAAACGGTAAACTGGATTTAGGTGTAATTCACTACTCAGCAGAAGACTCCTTTATACATTCTGAACTTTTAAACATTGAATCTTATCTTGCTGTTGTACCATTAAGTTCTAGACTTGCAGAATATTCTTCTGTATCTTTAAAAGATTTGACAACAGAAAATATGGTTCTATTAACAAAAACCTCAAATTCAAGAATAAATATTGATAAGGCCTTTAGTATGATTAATCATATTTGCAAACCAAAAATCGAAACAATCAACTTAGATTCCTGCATTAGATTTATAGAAAATTCAAATAATATTACAATATTGCCAGATTCCTATATACGATCAGTAAAGCAAATTGGTTTTAAAGCAATTCCTATTTCTGATTATCCACCTAAGCAGACAGTTAATTTAATTTATAGAAAAGATTTATTTATTGATAATATTTTAAAATCATTTTTAAATATTATTAAGGATTTTCATCAAAATACCCATAAATAATTTTTTGTTTAATAACAAAAATATGCTACTAAAAAATAAAACTTTTATTTTTTAGTAGCATATTTATATATTTTAAGGATTTATAATTATCAAAAAATTATTAATTAATTATTTATTTTAAAATTATTTAATTCTGTTGCTAATTTTTCTGCCAATACTTGCAGTTCATCTGCATGTTTTGTAAATCTGGCCATAACAGCAGTTATCTCTTCTGTAGATGCAGTTACTTCTTCTGATACAGACGCTGTTTCCTGAGATATAGAAGAAATATTTTCAATTTCCGATACTACTACCATTTTCTTTTGATTCATATCCTTAGTAGATTCTTTTACTTCTTCAACCTTCTTTATCATTGATTCTATAGCTTTAAGAATTTCGTTAAAAATCTCTTGTGTTTTTCCTACTGCTGCTTCTTGCTCTATTACTATTTCTTCTGTTTGTTTAATAGCATTTACAGCCGTATCAGATTTTGTTTGAATATTAGCTATAATAAGCTTTATTTCCTCTGTGGAGTTTTTAGATTGTTCTGCAAGCTTTCGTATTTCTTCAGCAACCACTGCAAACCCTTTACCAGCCTCTCCAGCACGTGCAGATTCAATACTTGCGTTTAAAGCTAATAAATTTGTTTGTTCTGTAATTTCAACTATTGTTTCTGATATATTATTTATCTTTTTAGTGCTATCATTCATATCTTTCACTATATCATTAACTTCTGACGTGGATATTTTTGTTTTATTAGATTTTTCTATCAGTGCATCTATCATAGACAATCCTTTATCCCCTAAATTTTTAGCATTAACCGATAGATTGTCCATTTCACTAGAATTTTCACTGATTTTATCTAAACTATTTGATAAATCATTCATTTCTGCTGCACCATTTTGGGCATTTTGTGCTTGATTGGTTGCTCCTTCCGCAACTTCCTGTATAGCTTTTGCAACCTCACCTATAGAAGCTGTCACTTCTTCTGACATACTTGCAAGATTGGCTGATGTTTCTAATACTGTCTTAGACGAACTAAAAGAATTACTCATAAGGTTTGATATATTACCTATCATTTCATTAAAAGAATTTGCTAAATCCATAAATTCATCTTTAGTTGATGCTTTTATTTTTACAGTTAAATCGCCTTTAGCCGCTTTTTCAAATACCTCTTTAAGATTTTTAATATTATTTGAAATACCCTTACTTAGAAATAAAGATAAAATTACAGAAACTATAACTATAGCTAATATAATGATTAATGTTGTTGTTAATATTGATTTTGTATCATTTGATATTTCTTTTTCATCTAATGTAGCTACTAATTTCCATCCAGTTAATTGATTTGTTTCATATACACCAAATTTTTGCGCATTATTATATGTATATGTTAAAAAACCTTTTTCTGATGTTTTTACTTCATTCCAAAAATTTTGTTTTGATGCAACATCTGTATCAATTAAGTCTTTATTAGGATGAGCTATCATGTTTTTACCTTCTACATCAGCAGCAAATATATAACCTGAAATACCTATTTTCTTTGAGCTTATTTTCTCTGTAAGTGTATTTAAAGATACATTCATAGAACAAACGCCAACAATTTTTCCGTCTCGCTCTATAGCCTTAGCAATTGCTACAACGCTTTTTCCTGTTTGAGCATCTTTAAAAGGTAATGTTACGATTACCTTTCCCTTATTCTCAATAGCTTGTTTATACCAAGGTCTTTCCATATGATTAAATCCATCTGGCATTTTTTGATTAGGGTATATTAGAAATTTTCCATCTGCAGTACCTAAATATGTGCTAAAAATATCATTATTACTATCTTTTACGTTTTTTAATAATGATGGAATAAACGAAGATGGTTCATCTTTGTCCGCATTAACAAAGTTATAATTATTTGATAACATTGTAACTATAGTATTAAAACCTTCAAAATAATTATCAATTCCAGAATTCACTTCTGATAGCGTCTGTTGACTTGTTACCTTTAATTTTTCATTAAGAATTGATTTAGCCTGCCAATTTGCACCATAGCCTAAAATTAACAAAGGAATAATACATATTCCCATCAGGCTTAGTACCAATTTACTTCTAATGTTATTAACCTTCATTTTCTTCATACTCTTCTCCTTTTACTTTACACTTCATAATTTAAAATAAATATTTCATTTTTTTAAGCATTACATATTTTCGACTTTTTATGATATCTTCTATAAAATATCGACTTTTCTAAAAAACACTTTACAGTCTGAATATATTTAAACTTGTAATTTAATACAAATAGCTTTAGGACAAACTTAATTTTCTTAACTTTTTGATATATAATACTTAATTAAATTAAATCATACATAGATTAAAAGTAAAAATTCATAAGAGTTAGTTAATAAATAAACAAAATAACCTTTTCTATTTCAACTCTAATCACTAAATAGACCGATTTTCTATAAATTTTTTTCCACAGATTTCGCCCCTCCCCTTTATACCACTCAAAAAAGATTGTTATTATTTCTAAATAATTATGTAGAAATAATAACAATCTATTAAGTTTGGATTATGTTGAATATATACCTTGAAAATATATAAGTTCAAAGGTAATAATTCTAAATTTCATTTTTTGTTGTAGTTCTTACTCCAAATATTCTTCCAGCAATTTTTTCTTTAGCTGAAGCAAATTTAACTGTAACTTTAGATTTACCTTTAGTTATATCTTCAGGAATAGCATAAAATTTATCAAATAATGCATATGGCTTACTTTCATTTAATGACTCTTCAGCTATTAAATTGTCATCTACATAAATATTAAATTCTCTTGTATATCTTTTCCCTTCAATAAAGCATTCTTTGTCGCTCCCCCAATAAGTTACAGCTAAATATACATCCTTATTAGGCTCAATCTTCATTTCATAACTGAAATAACCTTCATCTATAACTTCACGCCAGCCTTTTCCTGCTTCACTAGAATAATCTGAATGTGAATTTTCAGATTTCATCTTATGCTCAATTTCAGGCTGTTGTTCATTTGTATTAACTAAATCTAGTGTTATTTTATCTAACTTTTCTTGGTAGTCCATACTGCTTAATTCATTTTGCTTATATTCTTCTTTTGTCATCTTAGTCCAGTAAATTGTATATCGTTGATGGTGAAGTATATAGAAAGGTATTAACGTTAATTTTACACTTCCAGGTTCACCAATAGCTTCAGTTTCAAAAGTTAATGTTGAATTTTCAACTTTCTTAATACATTGTTCAATATTCTTTTCATCTGTTACTAAAGTTGGAACTATAATTCCTGGATAATGATTTAATTTTAAATGATCCTCTAAAATATCTGTTTCCGGGAAATTTTCTCTTCCAAGAGCACCTGCTAAAACTAGAGGTCCATACATAAATGCTATTTTATGTGAATCCTCTTTTGAAGTGTAAACATGAATATTCATTGGAAGTGCTACATCAATAACATCACCTTTTTTCCACTTTCCTTCAATAGAGATATATCCTCCATCTGCCTTTGAATATTCTTCTTTTCCATTTACAACAACCTTAACTCCACCATTTGCCCAATATGGAACTCTTATATTTATAGTCATAAATTTTTCTTCTGCTTCTTCAAATACTAGTTTAGTTTTATCTTCTTCTGGAAATTTTGTCACTTGATTTAAGACTATTCCTTTGTCTTCTAATTTAATTTGTGAAGCTATAAAAAGATTAACAAATAAATTTTCTTCATCTCTATAATAAATATTTCTCACATATCTTCCTGGGTTCTCCATTCCAGTTCCTGTACAACACCAAAAAGAATTATCAGGTGAACAATAAATTTTAAAGTGACCTGGCTGAGTTGAAACAAAATAAGTTTTCATTCCTGACTCTGGATCTTGTGAAGCCAAAATATGATTATACAGTGCATTTTCATAGTAATCCATATAATCTGAATTATGTTCCCATGAATATAAATGTTCTGTAAGCTTTAGCATATTATAGGTATTACAGGTTTCTGCTGTAGTAACACCTAATTTTTCAGTATTCATCTTGCCAAAATGCTCATCTCTACTATTACCACCAATTGCATAAGAACGACTCTTAGTAACTACATTCCAGAAAAATTTAGCCGCTTCCTCATATTCCTTATTTCCTATAATCTCATAAAGTCTTGCTGCTCCAATAACCTTTGGTATTTGAGTATTGGCGTGCTTTCCTTCTAAATCATCCTCTAGTTTTGTTAATGGAATTAAAGTTTCTTTATGATAAAATCTTTTAGATAGCTCTAGGTAATCATTGTTTTTAGTTATTTCATAAAGATTTGCCATAGCTTCGCACATTCCACCATGTTCGCAATAAAGCATTTTGTCAAATTGTTCTTCTGTCAAATTATCTGTTCCTTTTTTTGCCCAATCTGAAAGCTTAATAACCACTTGAAGTGCTTGTTCATTTCCAGTAAGCACGTATGCATCTATAAGACCAGCAAAAATCTTATGAATACTATACCAAGGAACCCAGCTATCTCCAAGTTCAAATCTTGAAACATTAAACTCTCCACTAAAGACTTTATCAAAGCACTCTCTAGGGAATCCACTTACATATCCTTTATCATCTAAGCTTTGAAGATATGCAAGTTCAGCTACTGTGTAATCTAACTTTTCCTTCAGTTTTTCATCCTTTTCAGCAATATACATTGAAGCTAAAGCTGATAAAAAATGTCCAAGTGAGTGTCCACTTATTTTCATTGCTTCCCAACCGCCATAACGTGGTTTTTTAGGCGTTTTTCCTATTGCTTCATAGCAAGGTGCTAAAAGCCTGTCAGCATCTAAATACTCTAGATATTCTTTTCCTTTGTCTTGTGAAGTCTTAAATAACCCATTTAATAATTCTACTTTTTCCATACTCTAATGTATTCCTTTCCATTAAAAAGTGTAATATATTGAATTTACATATTCTCGATTACTTTGTACAATATAACTATAAAACAAATTATTATAATTGTCGGTAGACTATATTAACAAAAGGTGGCGAATATTGACCAATGCAATATATTAAAGCTAATATCAATACTCCCCTATTATTTTCTATTTGTGGTAACTTTATTTCCGATAGTAAATGGAAACATATGGAGAGAATAATAGATAATTATGAGATTATTATTATGAATAAAGGTACAATGTATATTCAACAGGAAGAGGAAAAACTTGAAATAAATGAAGGGGATATTTTGCTACTAGAACCAGGTTGTAGGCATAAAGGATATGAATATTCCCCAAAAGGCACCTCTTTTTACTGGGTTCATTTTTATTGTAATGAAGCTTCTTCAATTAATAATGTTGAAGCTTCTTCTGAAATATTAATAGCTCAAAATAATCCTTACTTTAATGGTTTAAACTCAAGTATATTAATTCCAACCTTATCCAGCAATCTGAATTTAGATAGAATTAATGTATTGTTCCGCCAGTTGCTCCACTTATCCCAATCTGCTTATTATACAAATCAAAGTGTAAATTATATTTTAACCTCTCTATTAATAGAAATTACTGAGCAGGTTATATCAAATTTTAAAACTACAATTAAGAAAAATACTCAAGATGAAGATATTCTGCCCCAAATTTTACAATGGATAAAAATTCATTTAAATAAAAATATTTCACTAAAAAATGTAGCTTATGAATTTAATTTTTCAAAAGAATATTTGGCACGTTATTTTAAAAAAAGAATGGGAATGAGTATGCAGGAATATATAAATTATCTAAGAATTTCTGACGCAAAACAGCTTTTATGTAATTCCAATTTAAATATAAAGGAAATAGCAAATGAATTAGGTTTTGTAGATGAAAAATATTTTCTTAAGTTATTTAAGAAATATGAAAATCTAACTCCTAAAAAATTTAGGAATGCTTATAATATGACCTTTTTAAATAATGTGTAAATATAACAAAAGATATTCAAATTAAAATCTGCTTTGATTTTAATTTGAATATCTTTTTACTTATAAATAACTTCTTAAATTTATAATAATTCTTTTGCTTGAATTAAAAAAATGATTTATAGATTATCTCCAGTAATTATCGCTTATCCCATAATTGGCATCTAGATTAAGTGCAATTCCATGAACGGTTCCATTTCCATTAACTATAGCCATTTTTCTTATTCTAATATCATCAGCATTACTAGTTGAAGTATCCGCTACTGCATTAGCAATAACTTTAAGACGATCTTTTTCACTCATAGAAGGTTTTTGTGCAATAGCTGCATCTATAACCTTGGCAGCCTCTGGACTTATACTTCCATTTTGTACAGCTACATCAAAAGCAAGAGCAAATCCTCTTATTGTTTTTAAATTATATTTATCACATATAAGCATAGCTTGTACAACCCTATATGCTTCAGCATCTGCTTCTATAGTCTTAAAGTGTTCATTGTTAGTTAATGCTACAAATTGAGAATACCAAGGTTCAGCAATTGTATTTGATGAATTATTAATAGACTTAGCCCATAAAAGCTGATTTTGAGGAGTATCTAATAATATATTATGAATACTGTCATAGTTACTTCCAAAAACACTTCTCATTTCAGCATTATATTGTCTATCCATTCTATTAAGTAATGGCTGTAATGTACCTTGCCCTATGCACCATTGAAGATATCCTAAAGACAAACCTTGTCCATCAAAATTTCCTGCAATTTGCTTAGAATTTGCAACTTCAAATTGTTTTGTAATATTTCTTGATATGCTAACTACATTATCTCCTGGAGAAATATAATGTTTAAGATATGCATCACTTACATATGATATTTTATTGTTGTACATTATTTTATCCCAAACAGTACCATTGGATTGTATGCTATCTATAACTTTCACATCTTCAAAATTGTATAAATACCCATCAACCTGTCCATTTAAATCTGCAGTAGTTCTAACTTTTAAGTCAATTTGAAGCTCTGGATTATATACATATGCTTTATTATTAACAATATATTGTCCACTTTTGCCTTGTTCTATAGTTGCAGCACTTGCACTAACTCCTACCACCGAAACACTACTTATACCAATGAGTGCACTTAGTACCATTGGAAATATTTTCTTCTTAGTCTTCATTTTAAATTCCACCTCATATAATTATTTAGTTATCACACATTATTTCCCTTAATTTTACTGTCGATAAAATATTGGATTGCTTTATACTAAATTTATTTAGTATTCAAAAAATAGTTGATATTACCCAAAATCATTTATGGATTCTATCAACTATATTATATAATCACTTCAAATTTAATCTTTTATTATTTTAACCAAGATCCTGACTAAGGTAAAACTCTTACTGAATTAAGTTTCAATTGATAATTTTAAAAACATAACCTTGTTTTTTTAAATATTCTATTATTCCTCGTAAAGCTTTTGCTGTTTCTTCTTTACCATAGGTATCATGCATTAATATCACAGCTTTTTCTCTATTACCTATAGTTCTTATAGCCTCTTCTGTTAATACAGTTGCATTTTTGTGTCCAGCTTCTGCATCACCAGATAATGCATTCCAATCAATTTGATGCCAATCTTTTTCATGTAATGCTTTGTCAACTGCTTCTGCACCCTGAGGATCTTTTTTAGCCCAAGTTATTTGTCCTCCAGGAAATCTAATAGCTCTTGTTGAAAAATCCTGTCCTAAAACATTTTTTAAAGCTTTATCTGTTTTTTCAAAATCAGACATACAATTTTCCAAATTTATTTTTCCATTTGGAAATAAATAATTATAATCATGAGAGTATGAGTGAATACCAATTGCATTTCCTTCTGCTAATTCTCTCTTTACCAAGTTTTTACTTGCATCATTTTTGTCTACATATTTTCCTATAAGAAAAAAGGTTGCATGTACATCTTCAGATTTAAGTATATCTAATATCTGAGGTGTAACTGTTTCTGATGGACCATCATCAAAGGTTAAATATGCAACTTTTTTACCATCAGCTCCAGCAGGTTTTTCTCCTTTAACTTGTTGTTCAATATATTTTTCTAAGTATGCAGCATTTTCAACACTCGTATTACTTTCTTCATCTACAGAACTATTAGCTTTCTCTTTATCTTTAGTATTTTCTTTATAATCTTTATTTTGTGATGAATCAACAGCTTCCATTGTTTTAACACTTAAAGAAAATCTATATGCAGCAACTACACTTCCTAAAATTATAACTAATATAACGGAAATAAATAATATATTCCTTTTCTTCTTAGCATTTATCATTTTATATTTGTTTTTCATATGCCATAATTTCATTTTTCTACCTCTTATATATTTCAACTTCCTAAAAGAGAGCTTTAGTTGTATTTGCTATTATATTTGATGCTTAAACTGGCTATTGTATAAATCCGTATAAATTCCACCTTTATTTACAAGGTTATCATGATTTCCTCTTTCAACAATTTTGCCGTTTTTCATAACAAGGATTAAATCTGCATCACGTATGGTTGAGAGTCTATGAGCTATAACAAAGCTAGTACGTCCTTTCATCATCGAAAGGAAAGCATTTTGTATTTTTAGTTCAGTTCTTGTATCTACATTACTTGTAGCTTCATCTAATATAAGCATTGGCGGGTCTATAAGCATTACTCTAGCTATAGTTAAAAGTTGCTTTTGACCTTCTGAAAGATTCCCTCCTGATTCTGTTATCATAGTATCATAGCCATCTGGAAGTCTTTTTATAAAACTGTGTATAAATGCTGCTTTAGCTGCATTTTCTACTTCTTCTAAAGAAGCATTTGGTTTACCATAGGCTATATTATCCCTTATAGTACCTTCAAAGAGCCAGGTATCTTGAAGCACCATCCCAAACTGACTTCTAAGATTGTTTCTTGTTAGGTCCTGAACACTCTTACCATCTATAGTAATTCTACCTTTGTCCAAATCATAAAATCTCATAAGCAGGTTTACCATAGTAGTTTTTCCTGCACCAGTTGGTCCTACTATTGCTATTGTGCTTCCTTTTTCTATATCTACACTAAACTCCTCTATAAGCGGCACTTTTTTATCATAAGAAAACGAAACATTTTCAAATTTTACATTTCCTTCACAGCTTTCTATATTTTCCACATCTTTAGAATCTGCTTTTTCTGGCACTTCATCTATAACAGAAAATATTCTCTCACAAGATGCTAACGCTGCTTGAAGCTGAGTAGCTACACTTGTAATATTGTTTATTGGTTGTGAAAATTGAGTTGAATAAGTTAAAAAACTTGAAATAACACCAACACTTAACCCACTTAAAATTGAAAGTATTCCTCCAACAAGACCAACTAAAATATATGTAATATTATTTACAAATCTTGTTGCAGGATTTGTAAGGGATGAATAAAATTGAGCAAGCTGACCACACTTATAAAGTCTAGTATTAATTCCAGAAAAGTTTTTTTCCGCTCTTTCTTCATATCCAAATAGTCTCACTACCTTTTGATTACCTACTATTTCTTCTATATATCCATTTAATTCTCCCAAAGTTTTTTGCTGTTCTTTAAACATTTTGTTTGATCTTCTAGAAATAAAAGAAGCTATCCGAAAACATAATGGTGTCATTAATACTATTACTATGGTTAATTTAAAACTTAAGCTTAATATTAAAATAAGTGAACTTATTATTGTTATAATACCTGGATAAAATTGTGTTATTCCTTGAAATAACCCATCCGAAACATTATCCATATCATTTGTAAGTCTACTTATAATATCTCCATGTGGATTTTTATCAAAATACTTTAAAGGAAGATTACTTATCTTTCCTAATGCCTCATTTCTAAGATCCTTTACTGTATTATATGCTACAATGTTAGCAACTATAGTAAATAACCATGTAAATAGTGCACTTATTATATATATCACGCCAAGTGTTATAATTGTTTTTATTAATCCATCAAAATCAACTTCGCCTTTAGCTACTATATGATCAATAGCTTTTCCAACTATTAATGGCATAAATGCAATAAGTATATTACTTATTAAAGCAAATATTAGTGATACAAACATATACCCTTTATATTTTGAAACGTAACCTATCAGTCTAGAAAATGTACTCTTCTTCATTTATATAGCCTCCTTTGTAATTTGAGAACTACATATCTCTTTATATACTTCTGATTCTTTAAGCAATTCTTCATGTGTTCCAACACCTGCTAAATTTCCATCATCTAAAACTATTATCAAATCTGCATCTTTTATAGTACTAATTCTTTGAGTAACCATAATGACAGTCATGTCTTCTGTATTTTCTTTAAGAGCCTTTCTAAGTGCTGCATCAGTAGCATAATCCAGAGCACTTAAACTGTCATCCATTATTAATATCTCAGGCCTCTTCACTAAAGCTCTTGCAATAGTAAGTCTTTGTTTTTGACCTCCAGAAAAATTAACTCCACCTTGAGAAATATATGTTTCATATTTCTCAGGCATGTTCTCCACAAACTCTGCAGCCAGTCCAATTTCAGCAGCCCTTTTCACTTCATTCATATCTGCAGTTTCATTTCCCCATCTTATGTTTTCTGCTACAGTACCTGAAAACAAAATTGCTTTTTGTGGAACTAGTCCAATATTTTGATCTAGCTCTTTTTTATAATACTCTCTTACATTGGTACCATTAATTAAAATTTCACCCTTTGTAGTATCATATAATCTAGGGATCAAATTAACTAAAGTAGTTTTTCCAGAACCTGTACCTCCTATTATTCCAACGGTTTGACCTTTTTTTATTTCAAAAGAAATATTACTTATAGCATCTTCTTTAGAGCCTTTGTATGAAAAGGATACATTATCAAACTTAATCACTGGAATAGTCTCATCAGTACATTTATTAAATTTGCTGCGTCCTTCATATTTAATGCTGGAATCCGTATTAAATATTTCATTGACACGAGCTGCACTAGCTGCTGCCTTAGTAAAGGTAACTATAAGGTTTGCCAAAACTATAAGTGCAGATAAAACCATGTTTATGTAATTTATATAAGCTATAACTTTTCCTGTTGTCATTCCGCCTATGTTTACCCTTATTCCTCCAAACCAAATTACAGCCATAAGCGCAAAATTCATTATTATACTTGTAACTGGATTCATAAGTGCAGATATTTTTCCCACTTCAATTGCAGTATTAACAAGTTCTTCATTGGATTCCTTAAATCTTACTTTTTCACCTTCTACTCTAGAAAAGGCTCTTATAACTCTTACTCCAGTTAAATTTTCCCTTAATATAAGTGCTAATTTATCTAGTTTCTTTTGAACCACTTTATATAGTGGAAGAGATTTGCTCATAATAAGATATATTGCAAAAGCAAAAAACGGTATTGATAAATACATTATTAGTGATAATTTAATATCAAGATACATAGCCATTACAATTCCACCAATACAAAGAAAAGGAACTCTTATGGCAAGTCTTATAACCATAGCAAGTCCAAGTTGAAGTTGATTTACATCATTTGTAACACGATTAACAAGTGATGGTGTTCCCAAATCATCAATCTCATTGTAGGAAAAAGTTCCTATCTTTTTAAACATCTCATTTCTAAGCACTGTTCCAAAGCCTTGTGATGCAATGGACGCAAAATATTGACATGTAAAAGAAGATAATACTCCTAAGATTGCCATCAAAAGCATTATTAATCCTATTTCAAATATGTAGTTGATATTTTTTGTTTCTATACCTTTGTCAGTTATAAGAATCATTATTGTAGGTATAGATATTTCAAAAACAGCCTCAAGCAGTTTAAATATTGGTCCTAAGATAACTTGCTTTTTGTAAGGCCTTGCGAATTTCAATAAATTTTCCAAAGTTTCCCCTCCTGTGTCTAATATATTATTCTAATTTCCTATGTAATTATAGCAGAAAGAAAAATATATAAAAAATACATAATACATATAAGTTCCATACTTTTTTTATATACAAGAAAAAGCTAAAATACCTTAAATTTTAACTTGCTATATATTTTTATTTTAAAAATTAACCCTACAAAATAAATATAATTTTGTAGGGTTATAACTTTATATAAATTTTCTAATGTTTCTCAAATAAAGTCACAAATATGGCTACATTTTAACTAAAAGCCGTCATATTTGTTTTTAGTTAAGATTTTATTAATTGTTTTATTGGTAATTTTATTATAAAACAAGCTCCCCCATCTTCATTATTTTTGCACTCTATACTTCCTTTATGGACATTTACAATAATATCATATGATATATTAAGCCCAAGACCAGTACCTTTTCCAATCGGCTTTGTTGTAAAAAAAGGTTCAAATACTTTATTAATGAATTCTTCTTTTATTCCTGTTCCATTATCTTTTATCTCACAAAATACAAATTCATCATTTCTATATGTCTTTATATTTATGACTCCAAACTTATCGCTTTCTTTTTCTTTAATTGCATACACAGAATTTACAATAATGTTTAATAAAACTTGATTAATTTTTTGTCCACTCGCTTCAATTAGTGGAAGTTCTTCATCATATTCTTCAATAACATCAGCTATATATTTTGTTTCATTCTTTGTAACAATTAGAGTATTTTTTATTCCTAAATTCAAATCATACATATTAAATTCATTTGATTGACCTTCATGAGCAAACCATTTAAGTCCTCTCACAATACTGATTACTCTACCTATTCCTTCTTCAGATTCATTGAATAAGTCATCTAAATCAGTTACAATATATTCAATTTCTTTATTTTTATCTAATTCTTTAAATTTTTTTAATTCACTTTCAATTAAATTTATATCCTTTATTTGGATTTTATCTATTGCTCCTCTATAATCATTTATTGAAGCCTTTAGTTTCTCTGTATATTTTTTAAGTGTTGAAAAATTACTAGATATAAATCCTAACGGATTATTAATTTCATGAGCAACTCCTGCAGCCAATTGTCCTATTCCAGCTAATTTTTCTTGTTGAATCAATTGAGATTGAGTTATTTTAAGTTTATTTATTGTATCTTTTAATTCTTCATTACTTTTTCTTAATTCTTCTTCCATGCATTTCCTTTGAGTAATATCTTCTCTTACTGAAATAAAATTTATTATATCTCCTTTGTCATTTTTCAAAGGAGCTATGCTTGTATATTCCCAGTATTTACTTCCATCTTTGCGCTTATTATAAAATTCTCCTCTCCACTCATTTCCTAAAAGAATATTCCTCCAAAGTTCTCTATAATATTCATCTTCATGATAACCTGATTTTATTACATTAACATTTTTTCCCTTTATTTCTTCTAAAGAATACCCTGTTAACTCAGAAAACTTTGGATTGGCATATTCTATTTTTCCTTTTATGTCTGTAATGAGAACACTACTTGGACTATTTTCAATAGCTAGGGATAATTGTTTAATTTTTTCATTTGCTACTTTTCTATCTGTAATTGGAGTACATGTTATACACACCAATTTTTCATCTTGAGTTTTATATGAAATAGAATTATAATACACTTCTAACCAAAGTTCTTCATCTTTATTATCAGTTAATTTTTGTTCTGATTTTATCTCATCTCCATTTAATGCTTTATTAAGATTTTTTTTCAACTTTTCATATAAATCATAATTTAAAAATTTAGATACATAATCACCTTCTTTTAATGAAATGTTATATATCTCTTTAGCTAATTTAGCAGCATTTTTATTAAAAGTCTGTATTTTAAATTCTGAATTTAAAATTACAATACATTGCGGTCCACTTTCTAATAATGCTTCCATTTTTAATTGAGTTGATTTTAATTCTTCCTCTATTTTTTTTTGTTCAGTAATATCTGTAACTATTCCTAATATGCCTAAAGCTTCATTTTTAGCCTCCAATTGAGCCTCTTTTGCTTTTATATCGACACCTTTTAGCTTATCAAAATACTTTTTTAAATTTATACATGAATTCAATAGAGTATTTTGATATTCTCTCATTTTTATAGCCGCTTTTAATCTAGATGTAAATTCAATAGGTTCAATTGGCATGTTAATATAGTCATTTGCACCCAATTCAAAACTTTTCTCCATATACTTCTTATCAGTTAATGATGTGAACATTAAAATCATTATATTTTTATTTTTTTCTCTTATTATTTCTAAAGTGTCAATACCTGAAAGTTTAGGCATAATAATATTTAGCAATAAAATATCTATTTCCTTGGAATTTATGATTTCAATTGCTTCCTCACCTGATCCAGCCTTCATAATAAAACATTCAATACCACTACTCTTAATTAGTTCTTCTACAATTGCGATGTCAAATCTTGAATCATCAGCAATTAATATATTCATGCTTCTCACCTCATAATCTATCTTATATACCAGTATTAATTTATTTATGCGCTTTTGTAAAACAATACTTATTGGAGTGCTCATTTTAATTACTATCATATCTTTCTATAATTATATCATTTCTACATTTATTTGTATCACTTTACAAAATATATTAATTTACAACTTTAAAAATTTTATTCTTTCGATTACAAAAAAATACTTGCATTAACCCAGAATTTTAAGGTTACGCAAGTATTTCTTCATATAAAACTTCTATTTTGCTCCATATTGTTTGTAATATTCATCAATTCTAACTTTTATTTCATCTGTTATAAGTATAGTTCCATTAATTTCTCTATTATATAAGTATTCTATAACTTCAGCCATAGTAACTATTGCACAAGTTTTGAATCCAAATTTTTCTCTGATTTCAACTAAGGCTGATTGTTCTCCTTGACCTCTTTCCATTCTATCTACTGATATTATAAGTCCTTTAACATTAACATCTGCTTGGCTTTTTAAGATAGGCATAGTTTCATAAATTGATGTTCCTGCTGTTGTAACATCTTCAACTATTAATACTTTATCGCCATCTTTAAGCTTACTGCCTAGTAAAATTCCTGTATCTCCATGATCTTTTACTTCTTTTCTATTTGAACAGTATTTAACATCAATATCAAACGAATTCGAAAGGGCTATTGCTGTTGTAACACCTAATGGAATTCCTTTATATGCAGGTCCAAATAACACATCATAATCATCACCAAAGTTTTCTTTTATAGCTTCTGCATAAAATTCCCCAAGTCTCTTTAATTGACTTCCAGTTTGAT
This sequence comes from Clostridium sp. C2-6-12, assembly GCF_009928485.1. Taxonomy (GTDB): domain Bacteria; phylum Bacillota; class Clostridia; order Clostridiales; family Clostridiaceae; genus Clostridium. The sequence goes on from NZ_JAABNP010000003.1 coordinate 174,525, forward strand.
AATTACCTGTATTTACGAAGAAAGGAGTTTTTCTTCCGCTCTTAGTAACAAAATCACCAAATGTTAAGACTCCACATTCTATCATAAAATCAATAAACTCTTTTTTGTAAGCTTTCATATTAATTCCTCACTCTCATTTCTATTATAAAGAAATCTTCCAATAGAAGATCTCCTCTTAAACTCTAACTCATAATTATCCATATGATATCCTAAAGACCATTAAATAATTAAATTATTCCTACTATTTCATTAATGTCTTTAATGCCTTGCTCTTTTAAGAAACTTTCCATTTCTTCAATAATTTCTTTTCCTGCCATTGGATTTACAAAGTTAACAGTTCCTATTTGAATTGCACTAGCTCCTGCCATCATAAATTCAATAGCATCTTTTCCACTACAAATTCCGCCAAGACCAACTACAGGTATCTCAACAGCCTTAGCTACTTGATGAACCATTCTAATAGCTATTGGTTTTACTGCAGGGCCTGAAAGACCTGCAGTTATATTGTTGAATACCGCTTTTCTCTTATATATATCAATAGCCATTGCATTTAAAGTATTTATAAGAGAAAGTGAATCAGCTCCTGCCTCTTCACATTTTACAGCCATTTCAACTATATTTTCTGCATTTGGTGATAATTTAACCATTAATGGCTTTTTGCTTATAGCTTTTATTCTTTTCACCACATCGTATGCAACCTCTGACTTTATTCCAAAAGCCATACCTCCATGCTTAACATTAGGGCATGATATATTAAGTTCTATAATGTCAACATCTGTATAATTAATTTTATTCACAGCTGCTTCATAATCTTCAAAGCATCCTCCACCAACGTTAGCTATAACATTAGTTCCAAGCTTCCTCATCTTAGGAAGTTCATATTCTATAAATGCATCTATTCCTGGATTATTTAATCCTACAGAATTCATCATTCCAGATGGCGTTTCATATACTCTTAGTCCATCATTTCCTTCTTTAGGATTTATGGTAAGACCTTTTGAAGATATTCCTCCAAGAATTCCAACATCATAAAAATTGTTATATTCAGCTCCGAAACCAAAGGTTCCTGATGCAGCAATTACAGGATTTTTAAATTCTACTCCATTTATATTTACTTTCATCATTTTGTTATTCCCCCTCTGGTTTTATAATTCAACATAGTATCCATCAAATATTGGACCATCTTTACAAGTTCTTTTATTTCCATCCTTTGTCTTACAAGTACACACTAAACAGGCACCTACTCCACATGCCATGTGTTTTTCCATTGATACATATATATTAACTTCTTTTTCTTTGCACATTTCTACAACTTTTTTCATCATAACTTCTGGACCACAGCATAATACTGTATCATAATTTTCTGGTTTTAAGATTTCAGTGACAAAACCTTTGTGACCATACTTTCCTGTATTTGTAGATACACAAGCTTCATTTACGTATTCTTTTAATTCATCAATTAAGTAAACTTCATTTCTAAAACCTGCATATAAATCTATGATTTGATTTGGATTCTTTTCTCGTAGCTTCTTCGCAAGTTCAAGCATTGGTGCAGTTCCTATTCCTCCTGAAACTAATGCAACTCTTCCATAATCCTTTTGCAAGTCAAAGCCATTTCCAAGAGGACCTGTTAATTTTATCTCATCATTTACCTTAAGCTTTGTAAATTCTTTTGTTCCATCACCAACTACTGCATATAAAAATGTTAAAGTATTATCTTTCTTTTCACATATACTTATAGGTCTTGGAAGAAATGTTGTTCCATCAAGTTTAAGCATATAAAATTGCCCTGCTATTATTTCACTTTTGTCCTCTACTACTAATTTATATATATTCTTTGAAATTTCTTCATTTGAAATTACTTTTGCTTCTCTATAAGTTATAGCCATGCTCTTCCTCCCTATATTCAGTTAACAGTTATGAATTAACAGTTAACAATTTTGGATGAAATTCCTACAGAATTTCTTTATTTTATATTTTGATTTCAAAAAGTTTCGTAGAAACTTTTCCTTAACTTTGAACTCTTAACTCTGAACTGCTTTAGCTATTGCGTCTCTCATCTTTATTGCTTCTTCTCTAGCACATGCTGCAAATTCTTCTGGTTTGTTTTCCTTCTTATATGCAAGTAATATTCCTCTTGAAGAATTAACAACTCCGCCATTTCCATTATTTAAATATAATGCAACATCTTCTGCTTTTCCGCCTTGTGCTCCGTAACCTGGAATTAAGAAGAACATATTGCTATAGTTCGCTCTTATCTTCTTTCCTTCTTCAACATGAGTACAACCCATAACTCCACCTATTGCAGTATATCCGCATTCTCCTGTGAAGTTTTTCCCCATTTCGCTTATTTTATCAGCTACTACTTCATAAACCTTTTTGCTTTCATTAGTATCTAAATATTCAATATCTTCAGCACCTGGATTTGAAGTTCTAACTAAGCTGAATACACCTTTATTTCCTTTTTCTAAATATGGTAAATATGGTTCTATACTATCCATTCCCATATATGGACTTAAAGTGATGAAATCAGCTTCAAAATCTCCTTCAAAATGTGCTTTTGCATACATTGTTGCAGTAGCTGCAATATCTCCCCTTTTAATATCTGCTATTATTATTTCATCTTTTTCTCTTAAATAATCTAAGGTCCTCTTATAGGCAGTTAAGCCTTCAAGACCTAAGGCTTCATAATATGCAATTTGAACCTTAAAACACCCAGATACATCATAAGTAGCGTCTATTATTTGCTTATTAAATTCAAATATTGCTTCTCCTGGAGTTCTATTCTTCTTTATATGATCAGGTACATAGTCTAGTGCTGTATCTAAACCAACACAAACAACTCCTCTTTCTTCAACTCTTTTATATAATTTATCTATTATGTAGCTTGCCATATCAAATCTCCTTCCGACTAATTAACTATGCCTTTGTTTCGTTCATAGTTTTAATTAAGAATTATCTAGGTTAACTATAAACCGTACTTAACTTCTCCACCTTTTATAGTAGCAATCACTTCTCCATAAAACTCCATTCCGCTAAATGGGGTGTTTCTTCCTTTTGATGCAAACTCTTCTGGATTTATTTTTACCTTTTTATTTATGTCTACTATAGCAAAATCTCCATCTGCACCTATGCTAATTTTACCTTTGTTCATTTCTAAAAGTTTAGCTGGATTGTAAGACATAAGTTCACTTAATTTATTTAAAGAAATGCCATTTTCTTTTACTAGCTTTGTATAACAAATTGAAAATGCTGTTTCTAATCCAACCATTCCTGGTGATCCATTTTTCTTTTCTTCTGCTGTATGTGGCGCATGGTCTGTTCCTATTGTATCTACCATTCCTAATTTTATAGCCTCTATTATTGCTTCTACATCTTCTTTTTCTCTAATTGGAGGATTTACTCTATAATCATTTATGTCTCTTGTAAGTCCAATATGATGAGGTGTAATTTCCATTGTAATATTGGCTCCGCTCATTTTCCCATCAATAATGCATTTTACAGCTTCCTTTGTACTTACATGGCACATATGAAGTCTAGCTCCACTTAACTTAGCTAGCTCAACATCTCTCACTGTCATCATATTTTCAGCAATTCTCATATCAACCTTTGAAAACTCTGGACTTTCTGCATGAGACATGATAACCCAATTGTTTCTCTTTGCAACTTTCATTGCTTCAAGCATTGTGTTTGAATTAGCTACACCAACTCCATCATCCGAAATAGCTTTAATTTCCTTATCTGCTGAAAGTTCTTCCAAATGGCTTAAAGTCACTCCATCAAAGTCTTTTGTTATTGATAAACATTGGTGAATATCTATCAAATTAAGTTCTTTTGATTTATTTCTTACATATTCTAAAGTTTCTTTTGAAGAGCATATAGGCTTAGTATTTGCCATTAAGCAAACCCCTGTATACCCACCTCTAAGTGCTGCTTTAGATCCTGTTTCTATATCTTCTTTCCAAGTTAGACCTGGATCTCTGAAGTGAGCGTGTGTATCTATAAAGGCTGGCATTAATACCTTACCCATGCAATCAAGTACTTCTATGTTATCTTTGTCTATCTCTTTTCCTATTTCTTCTATTAATCCATCTTTAATATATATATCGCCTACAAAATCTTGAGTTATATCTATTATTCTCGCATTTTTAATTAATAGTTCCATACAGCACCCCTTTTAATCCGTTAACAGTTAGTAGCTAACAGTTTACGTTTTTTATAGCTCTGAAAGCTTTGTTATTTCATCACAGTATTCACATCTATATCTTCCAGTTTCTTTTTCTACTAATACGAAAGAATGTGGCACATATTCCTCTACACTTGTTATGCAGCTTGGATTTTTACACTTAATTATATTTTCTACCTTTTCAGGAAGAGTTGGTTGTACTTTATTAACAATATTTTCATCTTTAACTTCACATATTGTTATAGTTGGTGAAAGTAATCCCAGCACAGTATAATCAATATCATCACAATTTTCTATCTTTATTATATCCTTTTTCCCTAGTTTTTTACTATCTGCATTTATAATAAGTGCAACACTACAATCTTTATTATCTAATCCTAAGTAATTAAATATTTTAACGCCTACTCCAGCTTGAATATGATCTATTACTATTCCATTTTTAATACTTGTTATTTCTAGCATTTACATCACCCCTAAAAGTTTAATCATTAAGGCCATTCTTACATACATTCCGTACTCGGCTTGCTTGAAATACGAAGCTCTGCTGTCTTCATCTACTTCATATGCTATTTCATTTACCCTTGGAAGTGGATGCATTACTATCATATCTTTCTTAGCCATATCCATTTTTGCTTTGTCTAGAATATAGCTATCTCTAAGTCTTAAATACTCTTCTTCATTAAAGAATCTTTCTTTTTGAACTCTTGTCATATATAAAATGTCTAAAGTTTCAATTACATCTTCTAACTTTTCAACTTCTTTATATTCAATATTATTTCTTTGCAAAATTTCTTCTCTAATATATTGTGGCACAGCAAGTTCTTTTGGTGATATTAAAACAAACTTATTCCCTTTATATCTTGACATTGCTTTTATAAGGGAATGTACTGTTCTACCAAACTTTAAATCTCCACAAATTCCTATTGTATGATTGTTTAATCCATTTTTTAGACTTGTTATTGTAAGTAAATCTGCTAAAGTTTGTGTTGGGTGTTGATGTCCTCCATCACCTGCATTAATTATTGGAACATTTGAATAAAGACTTGCAACCTTTGCAGCACCTTCTTTGGGATGTCTCATGGTAATAATATCTGAATATATTGATACCATTTTAATTGTATCTGCTACAGTTTCACCTTTTGAAATTGATGTTGAATTTGGTTCTGAGAAACCGAGAATTTTTCCTCCAAGTCTCATCATTGCTGCTTCAAAACTTAATCTAGTCCTAGTACTTGGTTCGTAAAATAAAGTTGCTAAAATCTTTCCATCACATATGTGTGAAAATTCTTCTGGACGTGCCATTATTTGATGTGCTAATTTGAATATTTCATCTAATTCCTCTGTTGTAAAATCCATAGGTTCTATTAGATGTCTAAGATCTTTTTTCATTTTATCATCACTCCTTGTTAACCTCTCTGTGTTAATTTAAAGGGAGAACATTATATAAATAATTATATAATAAAAAAGCTTCCTTTAAATAAAGGAAGGCATAATAATCCTAAGTATAATGAGTATTATAAACTTCCTTATTGACTTCTCTGAATCAAATTAAAGGTTATTCTTTTTGTAAGGATAACATTTCTTTGATGTTGTGTCAATAAAAATAATTTACTCTCGTTCTTATTTTTTATGTATATAATTTATGTTAGTTGAACCTCTTAATATTCAGTCAGTCTATTAAATAACTTTTCCTTATAATTTGCAAAAGTCTCAACAGCAAATTATACTATTGAGACTTCTGTTTAATAATTAAATCAAACTAGTAACCTTATCCTTTTGAATTATATATTCTAAATGAAGCGCTCTTGTTAAGGAAACATATAATAATCTTTCATCCAAAGTATTTTCCCTATAACTTTCATCACTTGGATTTAATATTATAGTACAATCAAATTCCAATCCCTTAGTCAAATATGATGGAATTATTATTAACTCTTCTTTTAATTCCTTTTCTTTACCTTCAACTAATTCAAAAGTATATTTACTCTTCTTTAAAAGATTATATATTTTTCCTGCTTCTGAACTATCCTTTGTTATTACAGCTATAGTTCGTTTTCCTTCTCCCTTTACTTTAGATATAATTTCTTCTATCGAATTCTTATACTCTTCCTCTTTTGAGACCTTTATTATTTGAGGCTTTTTGCCATGTCTTAAAACTGGTTTTGCATCCTTAAGTCCTAAATTTTGAGCATTTAAGGTTTTTTGAGCAAAATCAATTATTTCAACAGTAGAACGATAACTTTGAGTTAATTGAACATAGGTAGCATTGCCTTCAAAAACCTTTTCTGTTATGTCCTCCCAAGTTTTCAAACCTTTATAATAGTAAATCCCTTGAGCTAAGTCTCCAACTAAGGTCAAAGCATTTCCCCTCGCAAATCTATTAACAAGATAAACCTGAAAAGGGCTATAATCCTGAGCTTCATCCACTACAATATACTCAAACTTCTCTTTTTCCTCAATTCCTTCAAGAAGAATTCTTAAATATGCAAGTGCTGCTAAATCATCTTCATCTACTATCTTTTTTTCATAATTACTATTAAATTCTTGTTTCATATAATCCGCTAAAACTTTAGGTATCTTATTACCAGTAGCTTCTTCAAATAAATCATCATTATAAAAATTATAATAAACATCTTTTGAATTTACATCTTTCCATTCTTTAAAGTAATTATTAAATTCTTTTTTACTATTATTCTTTACTTGAGCTTTTATATTGTCTCTTTCCTCATATAACTTTATGAGTTTTGCTCTTCTATCTTCTGAATCTTTTTCATTTCTTCTTATTTCACGTATTTTAATTTCCCATTCATTATCTATTTCAGTTAATAGATCTTCAATTCTTGTCTTTATTTTAAGATTTAAATACTTCTTTATTTCATTTTTTCTCTTATTTATCGGATATGATTTTAGATCTTTTGAGTATAATCTTTTTACTTCCTTATTATCAAACAATACCTTTCCATAAACTTTTATATCTTCTATATTTAACGTATTTCTCTCTATGAGTCCAATATATCTATCAAGCATTGTTTTAAATAACAAAGTTCCCTTAACCTTGCTAGCGTTTATAATGAGCTTTTTCTTTTGCTCATCCTTTTCTTCTATTATTTTCATTATTTTTTCGTCTTTGTTGTACACTTTTTCTTTTAATTTGAGCTTTGATAAGACAAGTTCTTCAAAAGTACTTTGATTTACTTCATCAGCGCCAAGGCTAGGTAAGATATCTGAAATGTAATTTAAAAATAATTTATTAGGAGCTAAAACTAAAATTTCATCTCCTTTCATGTTTTCTTTGTATCTGTAAATAAGATATGCTAATCTATGTAATGCTATTGTAGTTTTTCCTGATCCAGCTGAGCCTTGTACTATTATAGGTAAATTTTTAGGCCATCTGATTATTTCATTTTGTTCTTTTTGAATTGTAGCAACTACTTCCTTTAATTTTTTCCCTCTGTTTTCTTCAAGGTTAATCTTTAAAAATTCATCAACTAAATTTTGTCCTTCGCCGCCGTTTATGATAATCTCATTTAGCCCCTCATCAAACAACTGCTCTATGTTTCTATCTTTATATAAGAACTTTCTCTTTAGTTCTAAAGTACCGTCTACAATTCCTTTTGGTGCAGTATAATAAGCCTCTCCACCAGTACCACTATAATAAAGATCTGCGACTGGAGCTCTCCAATCAACAACAACTTCTTCTCCATCTTTACTATTGCTGATACCTTTTTTCCCAATGTAAATACTTTCTGTAAAGCTTCTATTTTCCCTAAAATCAACTCTTCCAAAATAAGGTTCATTTAAGGCTTCCTCATATTTTTCAATATCCTTGCTTAATCGGTTAAAAATCAATTCATTTGCGATCTTTTCTTCACTAAAAGTTGATACCTGTTTTTTGAGTCTGCTAAGTGTTTCACCTACTTCTTGAAATTTTAATTTCTTTTCCTTTAATTCCTCCTGTATGACATTCTTCTTTTCAATTAATACTTTTCGTTCTTCTGCTAAATTTACATTCATATTAATACCTTTGTGTATAATGAACATTTAAGCATATAAAAGAAAATAATAATCTAAAGCAGCAACGTATACTCATTATTATTTTTTCAATTATGCCTTAGGCACATGAAAGAAAATCTGCTCTGCAAATAATTCAGCTGGAAATTTTAAAAATTCCGAAGTTTTCACACACCAAGAAAACAATAAATTATGCATGCAAGACTCTCATATGTCTTGTAAAGTCATTATAGACCCTTTCATAAAAATTATTTACTGGAGATTTTATTATATCATAATAGAATTTTTTGTAAACATTTTTTTCCACAAATAAAGCACATAAAAATAAATAATAAATCCAATGTTACTATGAAATATTTACATATGCAGGCAAACTCCTGATTACAGTAAAGTTTCGAATTGTAGCATAGCTGCTCTTTTCTAAGGTATATATTTGTCACATAAAAATAACTCCTGGTTTCCCAGAAGTTATTGGTAAATTAGAAATTATTCATAATGCTATCCCACATCATTTTACCACATTTTGCAAGTGTTACGGTTCCATAAACACTGTTTGGAATTCCCATTGAAAGAACGGTAAATGTGAAAGATCCCTTTTGTAGATGAATTAACGCTGTATCATTTTCAACACCATTTTTATCTCCAGTTTTACTTGAGATTTCATATTTTAAATCATCTGGTATATAAAGGGCTAATTTATTTTTCATTTGCTGTCTTTGTAATATATCAATAAGCATTGTACTATTTTTTTCATTTAAAAAGCTTGAATTATATAAGTTTTTCCATATCTTTGCCAAATCTAAAGAACTAGTAATATTTTCAATTCCATTGCTAGCAGCTCTTTCATCTGAAGTCTTTCTATTTAATTTTGTATTCTTCAAACCTTGAGCTTCTATATCCTTATTTATATTATCAATTCCAACTATATCTATAAGCTTATTAGCTGCTGTATTATCACTTTGGATAAGCATTGCTACTAATAATTCAAATAAGGTATATTCTCTATTATCAAATTCATGGAGTATTCCTGTTCCATAAACTTTATCTTCTTCTTCAATCTTTATCTTATCTAGGAATGAACCTTTACCATCTTCAACATACTTTATAACTGATACTGCTATTAGGAGCTTCATGCACCCTGCAGCTGTCATCTGCACATTTTCATTGTACCCAAATGTAAAACCACTTTCTAAATCTTCAAAGAAAAATGCATATGTTCCAATTCTAGATTCTAAATACTTTTTAATTTCTTTCATAATACCCACCACTTTCTAAATTACTCTTAATGTCATTAGGTATTGTATGAGTACTTGAATATACTTATTCAGTACTCATATTAAATTAGCTAATCAGCAAATGATATACCTATTTTCTTTGCCATAGTTACTAATTCTCCGTTTGGATCTACCTGCTTATTGTTTCCAATTACATTTTCTAAACTGTCATAAGTAATTTCGTTACCTTTTAAACATACCATACTGCCAAACTTACCTTCATTTATAAGCTCTACTGCAGCAACACCATATCTTGTAGATAATATTCTATCAAATGTACATGTAGTTCCACCTCTTTGAATATGACCTAATACTGTACATCTAACTTCTCTTTCTTTAATTAATCTTTCTAAATCACTAGCTAATTTATTTCCAATTCCACCAAGTCTGATTGGATCAGGACTATCTGCTACTATTTTGGCTACAGAAACTTCACCATCTTTAGGTTTTGCTCCTTCTGCAACAACAATTATAGTAAATAATTTACCAAACTTCTTTCTCTCTTCAATTTTTTCTACTATTTTATTTATATCATAAGGAATTTCTGGTAATAAAATAACACTTGCTGAACCAGCTATTCCTGATTCAAGAGCTATAAAGCCTGCATTTCTTCCCATAACTTCAAGAATCATTATTCTGTGATGAGATTCTGCAGTTGTGTGTAATCTATCTAAAGCTTCTGTTGCTACTTCAATTGATGTATTAAATCCAAATGTTATGTCTGTTGATCCTAAGTCATTATCTATTGTCTTAGGAACACCTATTACTTTAACTCCTTTTCTAGCAAAGTCTCTTGCTGATGTTAGTGTACCATCTCCTCCAATTACTATTAAAACGTCTACACCTTCTTTTTTAAGATTCTCAACTGCTACATCTGATACATCCTTTTTAACAGTCACACCATTTTCCTCTACAGTATAATCAAATAAATTATCTTTATTTGAACTGTAAAGTATTGTTCCTCCTCTTGATAAAAGACCTGATACAGTTGATAAATTTAATGGAATAAAATCATTATTATATAAACCTCTATATCCAAATTTATATCCAATAACTTCATACCCATAGTTTAATATTGCTGATTTTGTTACAGCTCTTATAACTGCATTTAACCCTGGACAATCTCCTCCTCCAGTTAATAGCGCTATTTTTTTTATACCGTTGGTCATTTCTAAGTCCCCCTATACCATAATCTTCTTGTGAAAATAGTACGAAAGTAAATTATCATTATTTTCTGACTATTTACTTACATAATATCACAAACTTTAATTTATGAAAAGTATTTATTTACAATATATTCTTTTTCTTGATGAATAATTGAATTTATTTCCTTTGAATTTTATCCCATTTATGCATTTTTTATTCTTTATTTTCATTCTTAATTTTTTATATAATTTAACGTAAAAAATAATGGAACCTTTAAAAATATTAATCTTAATTTTAGATTACGTTTTTAAAGGTTCCATTATATAAATATGCTATCTAAAATAAACATACCTTTTTAAATTTGAAAAATTATTTTAAACTTTTAATACTCCAAATGACATTAGTATTGCAAATATTATACCTGCACCTATTCTATATACTGCAAATACTCTCATAGGTCTCTTTTTTAAATATGAAACAAACTTTTCCATAACAACTACTGATACAATGAATGCAACAATAAATCCCAATATTAATGCAATCCAAAGTGTTATATCCATAGTCTTTAAATTAAATTCAAATAAATCCTTCGCTGATGCTGCTACCATTGCAGGAATAGCTAAGAAAAATGAAAATTCAGCTGCTACTGGTGTTGAAAGCCCTGCAATCCAGCCTCCCATAATAGTAGAAGCACTTCTTGACATTCCTGGCCATGCTGAAAGTACTTGAAAAGCACCTACTTTTAATGCTTGAATTGGAGTTATACTATCTAAATTTTTTGTAGCATGCTTTTTATTTTTCCTAAACATATTTTCTACTACTATAAGTAAAACTCCTCCAACAATAAATCCTATAACAACTGCATAAGGATTAAATAAACTCTTTATTTGCTTATAAAACAGTACACCTATAATCCCCATTGGTATGCATCCAACCAAAACATTTATACCAAAATCGAATCCTTGTTTTCCTTCCTTGCCTTTTGTAAATATATATTTAAAAAATTCTATAACACTGTCTTTTATTTTCTTCCAATACAAATATACTACAGCAAGTATTGCTCCAAGTTGAATTACAACTTCGAACATTTTAGTGAAGTCACCTTCAAATTTAATTATACTTGAGGCTAATATCATATGTCCTGTAGAAGAAACTGGTATAAATTCTGTAAGCCCTTCAACTATAGCTATTATAATAGCTTTAATTATAAACAAAATGTCAATTCCCATTAAAATCCACTCTCTTTCCTTGTTGTATTTAATTTTAAAATCAAATAATTATTAAATCCCATTATTTATTTTAAACTAATTTTATATTTTTCATATTTAAATATCTTTCAACTTCCTTACAAGTTTGAAAGATTCCATTATTTTCAGTATTAATTTTATCCATAAAACTAAATTTATAAGCACTTTATATATGTTTGTCCATACTTAAAATTTTAATTTTTAAATATTATATAGCACATGATAGATTAAGGAGAAACTTTTTAGTTTCTCCTTTATTTTTCTATTATGCTAAGGACATCTTTTTCTTCATTTCCAAAATTCGGCACGTAACTCTTCAGTAGTGTAAAATCTCCTACTAGTTCATATTCTCCAAGAGTTGCAGGAATAAAAATACTGTCTCCCATAAGTATTTCTTCTTCACCACCATTGTATTTTATAACACCATTACCTTCAACGCAGGTAAACAAGTAAAATCTTTCAACATCACTTTTTTCTTTTGCTGCTGTTTTAATTTTATATTTTTGTATTGTAAAATATTCTCCTAAACAAAGATATGTTTTATCATATCCATCTTTTTGAACTAATAATCCCGTTGAATTTTCTCCTTTTAAAGAAAAATCTATTACCTCTAAAGCTTTTTCAACGTGTATTTCTCTACCTCTATTATAGTCATAAACTCTATATGTAGTATCACTGCTTTGTTGAATTTCAGCAATTAAAACGCCTTCACATATAGCGTGAACAAGCCCACTTTGAACGTAGAAAAAATCACCTTTTTTAACTGGAATCTTATTCAAAAACGGATCTAGATTTCCTTCATTGATTGCTTTCTTAAAGGTTTCTCTATCACAATCTTTTGTTCCAACTATTAGTGATGCCCCATCTTCAGCATCAACTACATACCAAGCTTCTGTTTTCCCAGAATCATTTTCAACCTTATTGGCATATTCATCATTTGGATGAACTTGAACAGAAAGTTTATCTTGTGCCGTTATTAATTTGATTAAAAGAGGAAACTCTTTAGTATCTATCTCTGTTCCTAAAAGTTCTTTACCATAAAGCTTTATTATTTCATCAAAGGATCTCTCCTTTAAATCACCATTTACAACTTTCCCAGTTCCATTTTTATGGCAGGCAATATCCCAACTTTCACCTATTATTCCTTTTGGAACATTACTTCTAAACTTCTCTAAATCTTTTCCTCCCCATATTCTTTCATAATATAGGTTTTCAAATTTAATTGGATACATATTTCTCCCCCTTAATAACATTTACTAATAGAATAATTTAAGATCAGGTACCTTTAGTGTTGCTCCATTTCTCTTGTTGTATTCTTTAGACAAATCCTTAATTCTATTATAATTTTCAGTTATTATTTCTCTATCCTCTTGGCTTGTCTCTTTATTCATTCCATCATATGCCGCTTTAAAGTTTGTCAAACCTCTGCTCAAATCACCTTCAACAGATACATAATAACAGCCTGCATTATTTAAAGTTAAAATATCATTCTTATCTATAGCATATGCTACCCTTATTTCTTTTAATGCATCTTCATTCTTTTCTTTATTTAAATAAACTGTTCCAAGTGCTCTATGATATTTAGATGATTTTCCATCAATAGAAATACTTTTATTTAATAATTTTATTGCATCATCTGGTCTTTGATTATTAATATTTATTAATGCCATATTATAATATATTTCTGCATCGTTTGGCTTCATCTTTGCTGCTAAATCATAATAATATAAAGCCTTAGACGTATCTTTTGTAGCATTTCCATAATATTCAGCTACCTTAACCATAATGTTATAGTTGAAAGGCTCTTTATATAATGCAGTTCTAAAATATGGTTCAGCACCTTCACCTTTATTCTGTTTGATTAATATTTCAGGAATCAAGAAACCATAATTATCAGGATAATTCTTATTCATAATTATGCTTTTAATACAATCCTTAAAGGCTTCATCATAACTTTTGTTATTATAAGCCTGCCATGCAGCTGCATGATATCCTATGCATGATTTAGGTTCCTCTTTTATTACCTCATCTAAAACTTCTTTTGCTTTTTCTTCTTCTTCCATATTTTGATACATGTTAGCTTTTATAAGCATTAAATTTATATTTCCAACATCCTCATTCTCTAATTTTTCAATTAAATTATCAGCTTTTTCTGCTGACTCTTTACTCATAGAATATATTTTAGCAAGCCACATCTTATAAGCTAGTTCATTTGGTTCCTTCTTTTCAAGCTTAGAAATTCTATCTAAAACATCTGTTTTATTATAATCTGTAATCTGAGCTATAACATCAAATACTTTTACTTCGTTTTTATCCTTATACCAAGCATCTTTTAACAAAGTAAAACCTTCATCAAAATCATCAACCAGCATATTAATTCTAGCTGAAATTGCTAAATCACTTGCTGATTCAGTATCCACTGGATAAAGCTCAACCATTTCTTTTGCCTTATCTTTATTTCCATTTACTAAATAAACAGTAACCATTGTTCTCAGTAAATTCTTATCTGTTGGATATTTTCTTAAGAAAACTTCTCCATATTCTAAAGCTTTTTTATATTCACCATTCATAAGTGATGTAAATGCTATATAATTCATTAATTCTCTATCTTTTGCTTCGAAATTTTCAATTGTTTCCTTATCCTTATTTTTACTATCTGCTATTTTATTTCTAGCTTCATATACTTTTTCAATTAGCTGATTTGATTTTACAAATTCACCTTGCACAGAATATATTTCAGCAATTTTCATATTCCAAATAGGCCAATTTTTTTCATTTTCCTGCATTTTAGTATATTCTGCAATTGCTATATCATACTTTTTATTATAAAAAGCTGCTTCTGCCGAATTAGATGCTAAAGATGTTTCTTCTTGTTTTTTTACAACCATAACTGATTTAATACCTGCAGTAATTCCAACTGATACACTTAAACAAAGGATAATGGATACAGATGGAACAAAATATTTATTCTTTCTTATAGGTAATATGTATTTCTTAAATTTTTCATTTTCAAAAACCTTACGAAGCAGATTATCTTTTATATCTCTTATTTTTTTTATATATTCTTTAAATGGTTCTTCCACGAATCAATCACACCTTACTCTTCTTTTGGCTTAAATACCAAACTCTATTCTAACAAAGTTTCATATAAAAATCTACATTTTACACCATATTCATCGAATTGTAATTGTATATTAATAAAATCTTAAATTAATATTTACACCCATTTTATATTTTTATAATTATAATATAAAATGGGCATTATAATTTATTGGTTAAATATTTCATCTTGCTATCTTTGGCTGAACCTCATTTATTTTTTATTATCAAATCATCTTTATCTTTACAATTTTATATTTGCTTCTAACTTTTCTATAGCTTCAATAATTCTTTTTTGTCTCGTTTCCTCTTTTTTAGCACTAATTATCCATTGACAATACTTTTTCTTTATTGAATAAGATAAACCATTATAAAACTTCAAAGCTACTTTATTCTTCTCTAACTCAATTTTAAAATCTACTGGAAGCTCAACTTCACGAACTTCTTCATCCTTTTCTAATTCAACAAATATGTTATCCCCAGCATCCTTACCCATCTCTTTTCTTATATCTTTTGTAATACCAATAACATAACATCCACCCATGCTCACAATGGATCCTCGATAATCAACATTATCAAATTTCACTTTCACCTTAACTCTTTTTGCTCCAAATTCTTTTTCAATATCGAAAGGAACTTCAATAAATGTACCATCTTTGTCTGGAACCTTTTGTATTTTTGCTTCAAATTTATAACTCATATTACCTCTCCTTTATATTTTTCTTTGTATTTCTTAAATTATTTTTAAGCACTCTTAATATAAAGCTAGTAAAATAACCTAGAGAATTAAACTACCTCTAGGTTATTATAAAATCTTACTATAATTTATAAAAGCAAAATAGTTTAATTAAACATTAAATCTAAAATTAACTACGTCTCCATCTTGCATTATATATTCTTTTCCTTCAAGTCTGAATTTACCTTTTTCCTTAGCTGCTGCTTCTGAACCGCATTCAACTAAATCATCGTATCCAACTACTTCTGCTCTGATAAACCCTCTTTCAATATCTGTATGAATCTTACCTGCTGCTGCTGGTGCTTTAGTTCCTCTTTTTATTGTCCAAGCTCTTACTTCTTGAACACCTGCTGTTAAGAAGCTCATAAGACCAAGTAGCTTATAACTAGCTTCAATTAATTTATCTAATCCAGATTCCTCTAAACCATATTCACCAAGCATTTCAGCCTTTTCTTCATCATCAAGACCTGATAATTCTTCTTCAATTTTTGCACTTACAACCATAACTTCTGAATTTTCAGCTGCTGCATATTCTTTAACGCTCTTAACATAATCATTATCGAAGTTTCCTTCCATAACATCATCTTCTGAGATGTTACAAGCATATAATACTGGTTTAGAAGTTATTAAAAATAATCCTTTTATGAATACTTCTTCTTCCTCAGCTACTTCTAAAGTTCTAACTGGTTTATTTGCTTCCAAGTGTTCTTTAATTCTTTCCATAACACCATATTCAAATTTAGCAGTTTTATCTCCTGATCTTGCTAGCTTAACTGATTTTTCCATTCTTCTTTCTAAAACTTCTAAATCAGAAAAAATCAATTCTAAATTTATAGTTTCTATGTCTCTAATAGGATCAACAGAACCTTCTACGTGAACAACATTACCATCATCAAAGCATCTAACAACATGTACTATTGCTGCAACTTCTCTAATATGTGATAAAAACTTATTTCCTAAACCTTCACCTTTTGAAGCTCCTTTAACTAATCCAGCTATGTCATAAAACTCTATTGCTGTATAAACTTTCTTCTTAGTATTATACATTTTTTCTAAAACATCTAATCTCTTATCTGGAACACTTACAACACCAACATTTGGCTCAATTGTACAGAATGGATAATTAGCTGATTCCGCTCCTGCCTTTGTTATAGCATTAAACAGTGTACTCTTTCCTACATTCGGTAAACCTACCATACCTAATTTCATCTATGTACATTCCTTTCTCACTTCGAACTTTTAATATACCTTTAAAAATTATACTCTAGAACCTTTTTTATTTCAACTTTATATTAGAATACAAAAATTCTTTTTCTCCATTATCCTGTTACTTTCTAATATATAATTTAAAAAATATCTTGGACAAAAGGTCCAAATCAAAAATTAAAGCTGGAAATGTGAATCGTATTTGGTTATAGATTAATTTTAATAAATAATTTCCCATGAGTATTATTTATTCATCTTCAAATACTATAAGTGATTAAGCCTAACATTATTGTGTCTCAAAATAAACTATTTTTAAGATTGAAGGTGAAAAAAATGAATAAGTCCATTAGATCTATTATTTCCCTTTCTTTAATTTTAAGTCTAAACATAGCTTTTCCTTCAAGGAAACCAAATGCAATAATCAATAATGAAGAAGCTGCAGATGAATGCTTTCAAGAAGATGGCGTCTTTGGAGATATTTTAGATATTGATAATATAAGAGATATTTTTTCTTCTTTCAGTGATGAAGATGAGCTAAATTGGTATTATGTAGGAAAAGGTAAAGATAATATAGCCGAAGGGCCAAAGGAATCCACTGCTTTTCTCAAAGAAAATTCAGCTTATTATTTAGGTGATACTTCTAAAAAAGTACTATATTTAACCTTTGATGAGGGATATGAAAATGGCCATACTGGGAAAATACTTGATATATTAAAAGAAAATCAAGTACCTGCTGCATTTTTTGTTGTCAAACCATACATTGTTCAACAGCCAGAATTAATCAAAAGAATGGTTAATGAGGGACATATAGTAGGCAACCACAGTGTTCATCATCCATCTATGGCCCAAATACATGATAACGAAAAATATACAGCTGAATTAAAAGGTGTAGAGGATGCCTATAAAGAAATTGTTGGTGAGGAAATGCCTAAGTTCTTCAGACCTCCTATGGGCAAATATTCAAAGGATTCTCTACAAAAAACAAAAAATTTAGGTTACAAAACTATATTTTGGAGTTTCGCTTATAAGGATTGGTTAGTTAATAGTCAACCATCAGAAAATTATGCTGTTGAAAAAATTAACAAAGGCGCACATCCTGGTTCTATAATGCTTTTACATGCTGTTTCTGAAACAAATACCAAAGTACTTGATTCTGTTATCAAAAAACTAAAAGAAGAAGGCTATGAATTTAAATCTCTAAATGATTTGCCATCTGAATAAAAATACCTAATTAATTTTAATGTTATAAACAAAGCCCCCAAAATAAAGTTGATTTTGAGGGCTTTACCTAATATAAGTTTTATTATTTTATTTTAAAGAACTCTTTAAATTCACTTGTTATATTTACGTTGGAATTCCTAGATATAATTATATCCTTCATTTTAATAAAATCACTAGCTCCATAGCTTGATGGATTCACTAAGTATTTTTCAATTTTATAATCATTATTTTTTTTATTTTTGCCTTCAATCTTTCCTATACTTATTGTGACAAAATCTTTTTTCTTAGTTTTAGGTTCATTTCCTCTATCAATAGTAATGGTTTTTATATCACTATACTTTATTGTCTTAATTAAATCTGTATTTTTGTAGAATTCCATCTTATTTTCCTTTAATATTATATCCCTGCTATATTCAACCCAAACTGATAATGCAGTTATTATTCCTGTAAATACAAATATCCATAGAAGAGGACTTGCAAATCCACCTTGAGTAATTCCAAAAACTACTCCAATCAATACTTCAGTTATTGATGCTGCTATCATTCCTCCATTTCTCTTTTTTATAGTAATAGGAAATGTTGTATTCTCCATTGTCTATTCCCCCTCTAGATTTTTAATTATATGGCTTTATTCTTAACTATTCACTATTACACCTTACTAAAATTTATTTTCCTAATTATCCAAAAGTTCAGTATTACAGATAAGTTCTGTATTGGATCGAAGTTCCGAATTGTGTCATAGCCACTCTTTTCAGAAGTGCATAGTGCTCTTTTTAAAAGTGCATATCATTATAAGTAATATTATATATCATATATGCAAACTTTTTCAATATACTAATATATTATTATTTCCAAATTTAACTATGTTACCTTAAAAAAATCAAATGCATCAAAATCCTTTATGGTGGCAAACTATATATGATTTTATTAAAGGTGGTGTTTTATATGTCAACTAAAAACGGAATACATAAACCAGGCTCAGAGAATCCAGTTCAAAAAGGAAAAAGAAGACAAAAACTTCACGACAACCAAAATAATGTTGGTAATTCTAAAAATCCCCCAGAATATGAAAACTTTAATGGTCAGCCAATTCAATAAAACTTAAGAGATACTTAAATCGTATTAACGGTAATAAGTATCTCTTATAAATAAAAGTATAACATTTTTTAACAAGCTTAATATTATAGTTATAGAAACTCATTCTGTAGTATTAATAGTATAAATCACTAATTACGAATTAGGAAAAATTACTTTATTTATTTCTTCAGTAATATATTTTTTTTCCTTAAGTGACCTTTCTATAATCTCATTTAACTCTTTACTAATTCTATAAAAAAATTCTTCACTTCTAAGACCATTTAAATTAACTTTAACATTTACTATAGAGCTTTCTATAGTTGAATGAAGTAAGATTGCTGAAATAGATAAATCTGACAGCAGCATCTTATTGCCATACTTAGCCATAACTTTTAAGTTTTCATAAAAACCTAAACTTTCTCTAGCTAATAATAAAGGCGCTTCCATAGATTTTATTGTATTTTCTTTAATAGCTGTTATTCTTTTTTGCTTATCTTCTTCCTTATCCTTAGGTAACTTATAACACTCCATAAGCTTTAAGAAATTTTCTCTATCTTCCTCCATTAGTTCCAAACATCTTGCTGTAAATTCTTTAGATTCCTTTTGAAATTTATTAATAACTTCCTTTTCTTTATGATGTAGACTTAAGTAACTTTTTTTATCTACAGTTAAAGAATAAACCATAGAATTTAAAGCTCCTGCTAAAGCTCCAACAAGACCAGCAGCACTTCCGCCTCCTGGTGCCGATAAATCTGAACCTAATTCATCTACGAACTGCTTAATACTTTCATCACAAAATTTCATAAATTATCCCCTATCTAAAATTCAAAATTTAATTTATATAAAATGCTTTTATAACTTTTTATTTTAATTATTATGCCCCAAAATTGTTGCTTACATTTAATTTTTTATCAATCATTTCTGTTTTCTTAATCAATATTTTTATTATCTAAAATCGATACTATATAACCTAGATATGTCCAAAAAACTAAAGACATGAAACTTATCATATATACAAGTGTACTTTCAAATAAGTTAACCGCTAAAAGTCCTACTATTATTGAAATTAATATTATTATTTGAATTCTTTCTTTTCTTATTAATTTATCAATATGTTGTATTATAAATACTAATATCATTGCTAAAAAAATTAAAAATAAGAATAATGCTATAACACCATTTACGGCCCCTATTTGCACATATATGTTATGCATACCTCCATATTGTATTCCTGGTACATACCATCCTATACGTGCATTTTTCACTGAATCTACAAGAGCACTATTACCTACTCCTGTCATAATGTTATTTTTAATTACTACAAGTGCCGAATCCCAAATATTGTTTCTTTCAGTTGTAAATTTTTCTAAATTGAATTTACCAAATTCCCAAAGTCCTCCACAAACTAATGTTGGGACTAATACTAAGCTAGTTCTAATATATTTATTTTTATTCCAAATAAAAATAAATGTATACACTACTGCAATTATAATTAAATATGCACTTCTTCCATTAGAACCTATCATTGTAATAGCTTGCAACAGGATATTTCCAATCCAAAACATCTTAAGTTTATGATTTTTTTCAATATAATTCAAATAAACACACATAACTATTGAAATTGAAGCTGCTATACCAAGCGCATTTTCGTTTTCAAATATGCCTCTCGAATAACCAAAAGCAATTTCATTCAGAGTTATAGTTATTCCTGTAAATCTCATAATTAGAGACGCTGTAGATGCTAATAGCATAAAAATCACATAAAAATATGTTATTATATTCATTTCTTTAATTAAAGTTTTTTTATCTCTGAAAACCTCAACTGAAAAGACTATAAGAAATAAAATCAAATTAATCAACCATATTTTAATATTTTCAGTATTTCTATATACAACTACATTAAAAATTAATGTTACAATCATAAAAATTACTAGAGGAATATCAAATTTATAGATCTTTCTTCTCTTATAATCCTCAATTATCATGAGTAAAATTAAAATTACAGCCCAAAACTGAACTACTTTAGCCAATATACTAATTCCTGGCACGTATTTTAAAATAGTTACAAATGTAAAGCTTACAAATAAATATAGCAGCTTAAAATAAAACTTGTTGTCTACAAATTCATATATATTTTTAATTTTTTCCTTCATATACTTTTTTATACACTCCTTTTAGCTTTTCAACTAATACTTTTTCAGAATAGCTAAAAATTGTTTTTTCTCTTATTTTATATTTATCATATATTTCATAATTGTCTTTTATTTTAATTAATGCTTTAGAGAGCTCCTCCACATCCTTCTTTTTAGCTATTATGCCATTGTCTTCTTTTATTATATCCTCAGCGCCGCCATTATCAGCCCCTATAATTGGCTTTCCGCATGCAAGAGCTTCAATATATACAACTCCAAAAGTTTCGTGCTCTGAAGCTAAAGCAAAAACATCACAAGCTTTCATTTCTTTTGCCACTTCTTCCCTTGATAATGCGCCTAAAAGCTTTATCTGATCATTAATACCTAACTCGTCAATGAGATTTTGTAATGATTGTTTTAGAGAGCCATCAGCTCCTATTCTTAGTGTGGCCTTCTCTCCTCTAAAAGCTTTTGTAAAAGCTTTTATTAAGCAGTCCATTCCTTTTCCTTCTTCTAAAAAACCACATGAAAAAAATTTAAATAGTTCAGTATCTCTTGATTTTTCTTTGCCACTATTTTCTTCAATGTTGAACAATCCTAAATCCACCATATTAAAAATAACTTCAATTGGCCTTTTAACATATTCCTGTAATTCCTTTTTTAATCCATTTCCAACAGCAATTAAAGCATCTGCCTTTTCATATGCTTCAAAAATATATTTCTTATAGCTTTCCTTGCAGTATTTCGCATATTTTAGAGAGGAATGTTCTGTTATTACAAGTGGAATATTATACTTTTTACTTATAAAAGCTGCTGCAATTCCTCCCCAAAAGGCTGAATGAGCATGAATAATATCAACTTTGCCTTCCTTTTTAACTATTTCTTGATATAATTTATCCATCCTTTTATTAAAGCTTCTAAACATTAAAGGATTTTTAGGAAAATAATTATAATCTTTATATCTATAAGTCCTTAATTCATCTTCTATATTAAAACTAATTCCTCGATTTTCATGAGTTTTACCAATCATTGTTATAGGCCAAATTTCATTATAAGCAACTGTAATTTTATCTCCATCACTAGCTAGAGCCTTAAATTGCTCTTTAAAGAAACTTCCGTGAACCTTATTTCTTGGTGATGAATACCAAGATGGAATGACCATTATATGCATCTAATCACTCCCTTCTAAAATATGATTTAATCTTTCAACTATGGAATTCCATTCATAATTCAAGTCTGGTGCACAGTCTATATCATTATTTTTATACATTTCAACTAATTTATAAATTCCCTTTTTTATATCCTTGACATTATTTTCAGCTGTAATACATTTTTCATTGTCTTTTACAACATTTTTAATAGGGTCGTTTCTATCTCCATAAATTACAAAAACTCTTCCCTTTGCTCCAAAATAATCATATATTTTAGCTGGAATTTGAGTTGAATTTTTATTTCCAAACAAAAGTAATCCATTCCCATTAAGCATATATTTAAGTGCTTCATCAAAAGGTATTCTAGGCGAAACAGTAGCTGCTTCTAAACTTTCTAATTTCTTTTTTCCTTCTATATCATCGATATTTCCAAAAAACAAAATATTTAATAGACCATATGCTTCTTTATCTTCTCTTCTTATTTCTTCAACAGCTTTAATAAATGGCTTTATATCTCTAAGTTTAGAAAATATCTCACCAGTATAAACCATATTAAGCTTATCTTTTTTTATTAATGTTGGTGGTTCTTCATTAAATAATCTATCATATAATTTTTTATCAAATCCTCTATTTAATACAAAAGTTTTTTTACAACCCTTTCTTAAAGCCTCATAATCTTTTAAGTATTCATTTTTATTGGCTTCTGTAACAAAAATAAATTTATCTGATAAATTAACAATCTTTCTTTCCATCTTCTGCTCAATCAGCTTCTTAATTACAAAAGATTTTTCTCTTGTAGAATCCTTAAGCCATGGGTCACTCCAATAAGTAATCCATGGTACACTTTTATATTGTTTTTTTATAAAATAAGCGCATAAATGAGATGATGGAGGCTCATGCATTGAAAATATAACATCAAATTTCTCTTTTTCCATTAACGATGTCCCATAAATTGCTGCTTTTTTTGCCCATCCATAGTACATATCTGGTATAACTAATGTATTTTTTATTTTTCTTAAAACTTTTTTTCCTTTACCACTTGTATTTTTTGTTTGTGTATTAGAATTAATATTTGATTTTTCTATCTTCTTAGGCATTAATTTTTTAAAAATAATTCCACCATCAACAACATGCACTTTTATATCAGTATCCATCATAGAGCGCAAGACTTCATCATAATATATGGAGTCCTTCGGAAAATTTACCGTCAAAAGATGAACCTCATTATTATTAATTTCATTTAATTTATTTAAATACTGCAAAGTTTCTATAGCTGCAGAATTATTTATTAACGGGGAATAGCAGGCAATAAATAATATTTTCATATTTCCTCCTATCTTTTAATCTTCTTCAAAATTAAACTTTTTATTTCAACTACCTCTTCAATTTTTAATAAGTAACATAATATAAAATATATAATAGCTCCAACACCTGTTCCAAATATTATAAGAACTAAAGAAGGAACTTTACTTCTTAAATACATAGCCATTATTTCAATAGCCACTCCCATTATTACAGAGCTTATTATTATTACAAATATTTTTCTAAGAATATCCTTTACTTCGAACTTCTTTTCCAATTTTAAAATGCTTATAAACAATAGAGTTGAAGTAACCATCATAGCTATTGCAGACGCTATAGCTATACCAATTATACCCATGTATTTTGATAAAACTATGCAAAAAATTATATTAATAGTAACACCTATTATTCCATTTATGGTTGTTGTCTTTGTCTTTCCCATTGAAAATAAGGTAGAATTTAAAATATCTCTTAATCCTGTAAAGAACACTCCAAATCCATAACCAAGCAGCGCTAAAGTTGTAAGATTTACTGCATATTCTTTAAATTCTCCTCTTTCATAAACTATTTTTACTATCTCCTTATCAAATACTACTATTCCAGCAGTAATAGGAATTAGTAAAATAGCTAAATATATTATTGACTTTTTTAATATTTCTACAAATCCCTCTTTATCATTATTGCTTCTCATATTTGCCATTAGAGGATATACTACACTTGTCACAGATGTAGTAATAATACTATTAATAAAAAATATAAGTTTTTGTGCAAAATCAAGTGCTGACACTGAGCCTACTTCTAAAGAAGATGCTATATTTTTATCCACCACCATATTTAAAGAATTAGCTCCAGCTCCAATTATTACAGGAATTATTAATATAATAATAGCCTTTAATCTTTTGTCTTTTAAGTTTATAGTAAATTCATATTTATATCCATGCTTTAATAAAGATGGTACTTGTACTGCTACCCTTAGAAAATTACCAATGACATTTGCAATTGTTAAACCAATAGTTAATCCAACAACATCATGATTTCTAAATACTAATAAATATATTATCATAGGCAGGTTAAAAAACAACCCTAAAATGCCTGGAATAACAAAATCTTCATTTACTTGTAATAAAGCTGTGAAACATGCATTAATTGACAAGAACAAGAGATTTATTAATGTTATTCTAGTAAGCTTAATTGCAAGAAATGCAGCTTCCTGTGAAAATCCATTTGCAAGTATAAAAACAATTTCCTTTGCAAAAATGCTTGTTAATATAAATAGTGCCAGTGAAATTACAAACAATATGTTAATTACATTATTTGCAAATTTATACATTTCTTTATTTCCATCTTTAGCTTTTATTTTACTTAAAGTAGGAAGAAAAGCAGTTGATATTGCAAGCCCAACTAAAGTAAAAATGGTCTCTGGCACTGATACTGCTATATTGTAAGCATCAGTGTACATTCCTGCTCCAAAGTTTTTCCCAATGAGCATATCACGGATTAACCCTAAAGCCCTGCTAATTATAGACACTATCATTATTACAAATGTAGATTTAATTAAATTACTTCCCTTTTTCATTTTAATACCATTTCTCCCTGCTCTCATCGCCTTGCTATCTTTATTATTTTTTTATACACGCTTTATTAACCTTTATTTCTATTCTTAAAAACTAGTAATAAGAACTTAGGTATTACCATTAATCTTTTTATTCTAAAAGGCTCCTGTATTACTCTATGCAGCCATTCCAATCCTAAAGCTAACATCCATTTCGGAGCTCTTGTAAGTTCTCCAGCAAAAATGTCAAAGACACCTCCGACTCCCATAAATATATGAGTATTTACTTTATCCATAATTTTATTTATAAATATTTCTTGTCTTGGAGAACCCATTGCTACAAAAATAGCCCATGGTTCATTTTTTATAATATCCTCTATTACATCTTGGCAATTATTTAAATCAAAAAATCCATTATGAAAGCCTGAAACTTTTAAATTAGGAAATTCTCTTTTTATATTTTCTACACATCTTTCAAGAATTTCTTGTTTCGCACCTAATAAATAAACAGATTTTCCTTCTGAATTTGCCTTAATTATTACTTCTCTAACAACATCAATTCCAGCTATTTTTTCTTTAACTGGAGCTTTTACAATTTTTGATGCAATAACAGTTCCAACTCCATCTGGTATAATAACTGAGGTTTCTGCATTAAAATTTTCGTTAAGCATAGTATCACCTAATCCATTATATATAATTTCTGGATTTCCTGATATTATATTTACTTTGTTAAAACCTTCTATATAATCCATTAAAGCTGCTTTATCTTTATTAAAGACATTAAATCCAAGTATTTTTGTAAACATATTATCTCCTAATCTATTTTGCAGTTCTATTTAACATTTGATCTATCTCTATTACTATTTCATCTTCAGGTGCTAATTTCTTTGCAATTTCTAAATTTAATCTAGCTTGTTCTTTATCTCCTAAATTAATATAACACATTACAATATTAGTACATATATCAACTTCCTTAGATGCTTCAAAAGCCTTTCTAAAATATTTTAACGCTTCCTCAAAATCTCCAATTGAGGCATAGTTAAGGCCTAACTCATTAACAGCTTCAAGACTTCCCGATTCAATTTTAATACTTTCTTTTAAGTAATGTATAGCTGTTTCATAATTTTCAAGTTTTCTATATCCAACCCCTAAATAATAATAAATCAATGGATTTGTACTAAATTCTTCACTTAATGGAAGTAATAATTCAATTGCTTTTCTTGGATCTTCTTTTAAGGCTTCAACTGCTTTTTCAAATCCGCTTACATTTTGTATATCGCTCATTATTTGCTCAATTTCCTTTGATTTATTTCCACCTTTATTTATATATTCATTAATTTCCACTTCAGCCCCTTTATAATCACCTTTATCTTTAAGTATTAAAGCATTATAAAGATATGGCTCTGGAGATTTTTCAAATTTTTCTTTACATTCATCAATATCTTCTAATAAAATTTCTGCAAAGCTTGAATCTTTCTCTCTTATTGTCTCCCCAACAGCTAATAGCTTAGTTAAAATTTCTTCTTCATTGGTATACCTATAAAGACCTTTTAATAATACATAAGCATCTTCTAATCTATCCTTTTTAATTCTATCTGCAATTAAACTTTTTACACATTCCTCTGAATCCGGAATATATGACAAAATCATTCCGTAATCTTCATTGTATCTAATATTTTTATCTGCTCCAAAAGCAATAAACATGCCTTCAACAAAATAATATATAGGTAAATTATTTAATTTTATTTCATTATTAGCATTTGCTGCAACATATTCAGCACTTATTGGCATATATAAATCATCATTTTTAAACTTTACACTATCAGGAATATTAATACTTCTCTTAAAGCCTTCCTTTTTAATTTCTAGAAATAATAATTTGCTTAATTTATCTTTATACATTGTTTTGTAATTACTCATTTGACACCTCGTTAATTCAGTTAAGAGTTATGAGTTAAGAGTTGTGAGTTGTGGTGTAAGATAACTTTTAAAGTTCAAATAACCAAATTAGAGCTTTGGATTATTGATTTTCACCTTAACTATTCACTTTTAGCTATTACTCATTAACATTTTTTATTTGATGATAATTTATTAAATTTTTTTGAAAAGCTACAGGATTTTCTTCCTTAATTATTAACTATTAGTTATTAATCCCTATATACTTACTCTTATAAGATTTTATACTTTTCTTTGAATATAATCAAGAAAATCAATTTGTAATTCTTCTTTATTCATTAATTATAGCGAAAAAATGCTATCACCTTAATGATGATAGCATTTTCTATGGAATCTTAATTTAATTTTCCGTTAATGATTTCCATTACTTTTTCTTTGAATTCAGCAATATCTTTATCTGCATTTTCTAGGCTGCTACTCTTTACTGCTAAATAAACCTTCATCTTTGGCTCTGTTCCTGATGGTCTTACAACAAAATATGAACCATCTTCTAAAATGTATTTTAATACATTTGATTTAGGTAATTCAATAGTAGTCTTAGTGCTTTTTACTGTGTTTTCTTCAACACTTAATTTATAGTCTAATCTAGTAACTATTTTAACGCCAGCAACTTCATTTAATGGATCATTTCTTAATCCCTCAATACAGCTTGCTATTTTTTCTTGTCCTTCTTTACCCTTTAACTCTAATGATACAAGTGTTTCTTTAAAGTATCCATACTTTTCATATAATTCTATTAATGCTTCGTATAGACTCTTACCTTGTTCTTTATAATAAAGACACATTTCACATACTAACATTGAAGCTATTACGGCATCTTTATCACGTACAAAGTTTCCTGCAAGATATCCATAACTTTCTTCAAATCCAAATAAATAAGTTTTATTTCCTGCATCTTCAAATTCTCTTATTTTCTCACCAATGTATTTAAATCCAGTTAATACATCCATAAGTTCAATATCAAAATCTTCAGCTATACTTCTAGCACCTTCTGTTGTTACTATTGTTTTTATAACAACTCCATTTTGTGGTAACTTATTAGTTTCTTTTAGTGAACTTAATACATAATGAGTTAAAAGTAACCCTGTTTGATTACCTGTTAAAACTTTATATTCTCCAGTACTGTCTTTAACTACAAGACCTATTCTATCGCAGTCTGGATCTGTTCCAAAGATTATATCTGCATCTTCAGTTTGAGCCATCTTTACAGCTAATTCAAATACATCTGGATTTTCTGGATTAGGATAAGATGCTGTTGGGAAGTTTCCATCTGGAGCTTCTTGTTCCTTAACAACTTTAACATTGCTATATCCCAATTGTTCTAATACACTTCTTACTGGAACATTTCCTGAACCATGAATTGGAGTATATATAACATTTAAGTTTTTAGCTTTTTCTTTAACTAAATCTGTTCTTATAGTTAAGCCTTTAACTTTTTCATAGTAAAGCTTATCTACATCTTCGCCAATATAAGTTAATAAACCTTTTTCTAAAGCAACTTCTTCATCCATACTTTTAATTTTTGAAAAATCATCTACTGCATTAACACAATCAATTATGATATTTGCTTTTTCATCAGTTACTTGACCACCAAATTCATCATATACCTTATAACCATTATAGATTTTTGGATTATGAGATGCTGTAACTACTATACCACCCTTACATTTTAATTCTCTTACAGTGTAAGATAATACTGGTGTTGGTCTTAAGCTCTCATATAAAAATACCTTAACATTATTTGCGCATAAAGTTAAAGCAGCTGACTTAGCAAATTCCTTAGACATATTTCTAGAATCATATGCAATTGCAACTGAAGGATCTTTAAAGTTATCGTTTAAATAATTAGCAAATCCTTGGGTAGCTTTAGCAACAGTATATATGTTCATTCTATTACTTCCAGCACCTATTACTCCTCGAAGTCCACCAGTACCAAAGTCTAAGTCTTGATAGAATCTATCTTCAATTTCCTTTTCATCAGATATACTTCTTAACTCATTTTTTGTTTCCTCGTCAATAATATTAGAATTAATCCATGTGTTGTATTTTTCTTTGTAATTCATTTATGTTCCCCTCCCCATTTTTTCTCTATTACATTATACATTATTTACTTATATTTAAAAATAGTTTTATATGGTTTACTAAACAAGTTTTAAACAATTAACAAAAAGAGTAATATCATTTTTATTAAATTCGCCAAAATATAAGTATTTATCTAGCCTCATCGTAGAAATATTCTGAATCTTTTAATCTTAAGATGCTTCTTTCTTATATTTTATTATATCAAGACTGTATAAACCACATTGTAAAAATTATTAAATGTTTTATGCTGCCCTAAAAAATTTATATATAATAAAAATACAAGCGCTCACCTTCTTATAATACGCTTGTATTTTCTATTTCACATGTTATTTAATTCTTAAAATTTTTCCTTATTATGACTATAATTATAAAATCTTTTACTTTTCATCAACTTCCTCTGCCGAATAATTTTTAGTTACAACAGATGCAAATACACTTGATAGATTATCTAAAATTGAAATTTCACTTCCAACTTCTAAATCACTCAATTTGTAAACACTTCCAATCTTAGCCTCTGCTACATTTATTCCTATAGATTTAGGTACATCTTCTGCTTTACACGATATTTTTACAGATTCTCTTTGATTTTGTATTACTATACCTTTTTTGCTTAAAAACTCTTTCCCTTCAAGCCTGATTGGAACTTCCGTTTGCAATATCTTATTTCCATTTACCTCTTCTAGATCTATATGAATCACCTTATGAGATACTGGATCTTTTTGAACCTCTTTAACTATAGCAGTTCCATTATAACCTTCTAAATCAAATTTAAAAGCACCATGCTCTCCAACCTTAGATAGTTCCTCTACTAACTCCATTTCACCTATTTCAAACATTAAACCACCTAATTTTTTACCATAAACAACACCAGGAACCTTACCTTCTCTTCTCTTTTGTTTAGCCTCATTGGCAGTTTTCTTTAATCTTCTATTTAAAATTAATTCATCCATTATAAAATCCTCCTTAAATTCGACACTATGAAATAATAATTTATAATGATTATTTTTCAAAGTATCTTTTTAATAAAATAGCTAATAATTTTAACTAACTATTTTATAATTTTTTCCCATTTAAAGAGGTTTTATACATATATTTAAATAAAATCCTTCTGAGAATAATGTTTTATAAAAATTATTCTTAGAAGGATTTGCCTGATTAAATTATTTTATTTCTTCAGTTTCCGAATCATCTTCTTTTTTATCTTCGCTTATAGATCCTATTACTGTTGATAAATCCTCCATAACTGAAACCTCTTGACCAAGGTTCAAATCTTTAAAGGTATAGACTCTTCCTGCTTCACCATTGGAAATATCCAACTCGACGTCCTTTGGTAAATTTTCTGCCGTACATACTACCTTAATTAATTCTCTTTGAGTTTGAAAGATTAATCCCTTGCTTTCTAAAACGCCCTTACCAGTAACTTTGATTAAAAGTTCAGTATGCATTTTTGCATTTGCTGCAACTTCCTCTAAATCAATATGAATAACTTTGTTTCCTAGTGAATTTTTTTGAACTTCTTTAATTACAGCGGTTCCTTTCTTTTTGCCTTCAAAATTAAAAGTTAATACTCCATGTTCTCCACTAACTGAAAGCTCCTTTGATAATGCTAGTGAATCAACATAAAAAAGTTCATTTCCTATTTTTTCACCATAAATTACTCCTGGAATTTTACCAAATTTTCTTTCTTGTCTGGCATTGTGACCAACTGTATTTATTCTTTTATTTAAATTTAATTCCTCCATTGTGAACATCTCCTCAAAATTTAATTATTTAACATACTTTTTAGAATATTTAAGAGTATATTATTCACGTCGGAAGGAAATAAGCAGGCCTATTACAATCATAAGGTCTAATGATTTCTCTAATATTAATTTTATCTGAAGAATTATGAAAAGATAAAACCAACTTAGACTTTCAATTAAACATTTATATCGCCTCAAATATATTGAATTTTTATCTACCACTATATTATAGCACTTTCAATATATTTTACCCAAATATATTTACTTCTTCTAAACTAGACCTTTAATTCTTTAACTTCTCTCAATCTTAACCTTACTTCCACCCATTCCCGCTTCTGCTGGCGTAATCATAAGCTTTACTGGCACTCTATTTTTTATTGCTTCTACATGACTTATAATTCCAACCTTAAGCTTATCATTATGAATTTTTTCTAAGGAACTCATAACAACTTCTAGTAAGTCATCATCTAATGTCCCAAAGCCTTCATCTAAGAAGAATAATTCTAATGGTGCTGTTCCTTTTAATTGAATTTGAGCAGATAAAGCTAGTGCTAAAGATAATGAAGCTAGGAAGGTTTCCCCTCCAGAAAGAGTTGATGCATCTCTTTGAGCTCCTCCATTTTTGTAATCTCTAATAATAAATCTTCCATTTTCATCTACTTCTAAACCATAATTACCACCTGTAATTTCTTTTAGTCTTTTAGAGGCTTCAATTGAAACATACTTCAATTTGTTTGCTGCTACAAATTCAACAAACTTTTTACCTTTGAATAATTTTTCTAAATCACCTAGCAAAGCTAATTTATGTTCTAACTCTTTCTTCTTTTCTAATAGATCTTTTTGCTCTTTTAGCTTTTCCCTTATATTTTTTAGTTCTTCATCTACTTTTATCTTATTTTCAGTAAATTCATCGACTTCTTTTTCTTTTTCAGTTTTTAAGCTTTTTACTTTCCCATAAGTTTCTTCTGTTAATTCTCTACCTTTTATTTTACTGCTTAAGTTTTCAATTGCTCCAATGAGCTTTGATAACTCTTCCTTATAGCTGCTTACTATTTCTTTATATTCACTAAGTTGTTTTTTCTCAATTAAATTTTTCTTAACCTCTTCTAAAGAATTAAAACCTTCGCTAGTAATTGCTGCTTCTAGCCTAGCTTCTTGATCCTTTCTTCTTTTACTTAAGTCTTTATCTTTACTAATTGCACCTATTAGTGATTCATTATAATCTGCAAATTCTTTTTCTACTTTATTTTTACTTTCTTCAAGCTTTTCGAATTCTTCATTAATAATCTTAATTTCTCTTTGAACCTTCCCAAGTAAAAATTCTAAATCTTCTTCATCCTTAACTTTATTCTTAATTGCTTGAATTTTCTCTGCCCTATTTTTTTCATATGAACTTAAATCTGCATTATACTTTGCTAATTTTTCTTTTATAGTGGTTAATTCATCCTTCAATATTTTTCTTCGGTTTTCTAACCTTTCTAATAATTGTCTATCATTTTTAATGAGTTTAGCAAGTCTTTCTCTTTCTTTTTCAGTGATTTTAATTTCTTCATTCTTTTTATTAAAATCATCAATTTCTGTTTCTGATCTTAATAATCTAAGTTTATTTTCCAAATCAGCTGCTTCTTTTATATTGGTCTTAAGACTTTCTTCTAAGTCCCCAAGCTGTTTTTGATTTGTTCTTACAATTGCCCTAAGCTCATTAATTTCACCATTTTTTATATTTATTTGATTTTTTAAATCATTAATATTTTTTTCTAATTGTTCTTTAGCTTTGCTGTAATTATCTAAAGCTGTTTTTAAATTGTTAAATTCTTCTTTTAAAATATCTAAAGGTTTTTCTTTAAATTTAGTTCCTAACTTATTTATTTCCTCTTTATTTGTTTTAATCTTTTCAGTAAAATTAGCTGCTTTTGTTTCACCTTCTATTATTTTATTATTAATTTCTTTGATTATAATTTCCTTGTTTTTTATATCATCTTCTACTTTATTTAAATCAACTGTTTCTATTATTTTGATATTTTCCTTAATATGATGAGTAGAACCGCATACAGGACATATTTCTCCATCTTCAAGTTCTTCCCTAAGAGAATGCGCTAAATTTTCCTTCATAATTTCTTTTTCTTCAAATTTTAATTTTTCTAATTCTTCCTCATATTTTTGAATTTCTTCTTTTCCTTTTATAACTTCATTATTTAAAATTTGTATTTCATTTTTAGATTTAATTATTTCTTCACTCAATCTATTAAAGATATTATACTTTTGCTCATTTTCAGCTAATAATTGACTAAAATTCACCAAATCTTCCTGATCCCCAGGAGAATTTTTTAAAAGCTCCTCATATTGCTTTTCCTTTTCTTCTAAATCCTTATACAATTTT
This sequence comes from Clostridium sp. C2-6-12, assembly GCF_009928485.1. Lineage (GTDB taxonomy): Bacteria > Bacillota > Clostridia > Clostridiales > Clostridiaceae > Clostridium. Next base: position 208,025 of record NZ_JAABNP010000003.1, read on the forward strand.
TCTATTACTTCTTTCAACGCTTTTCCATTGGTTATAGTATCCTCATTTTCCTTTTGAAGAAGTTCTTTTTTATTTTTATCCTTAATAATAAGTGAATTCAAATTTTTATATTTTTCTTCTGCTATTATCCCTTGTTGAACCTTTTCCTTAATGATTTCATCAATTTTTATTTCTTCATATTTTTGTTCACTTTCCTTAATAGCTTCAGTTTTATTTTTTATTTCTCCATCTATATTAACAAGTTCATTTTGATTATTTTGACTATTTACTTCAAAATTATTAATTTCTAGCTTTAAACTTTTTATCTTATCATCTATTGCTTCTATTAATTTTTTTTCTTCAATTGCGTCCTTAATTTTTTGTTCATTTATCATTAACTCTGGAAGCTTATTTTCTTTTTTGTCCTTTGCAGCTTGCCACAGCTTTTCTATTTTTTCTTTTTCTACTTTAATCTTTTCTATTGCTCCTTTTAGTCTTTCTAAATCAATCTCATTTTTATTAAATTCTTTTATTGTATCTTCAAATTCATTTATGTAAGGAACAACTTTTTCTCCTGCCTCACCTAATTTTATTTTTTCTTCATAGGCTTTTATTTCTTCTTCTTTTTCTTTGAGTGTTTTTTCTTTATATCTGGATTCTACAAGCTCTAGCTGAAGCTTCCATATTTCTTCATTTTGCTTATATTCTTTTTCTATTTCTTCCAATTCATTTTTTAACACAGTTAATTTATTATTTAATTCTGAAAGGGCTAATTCTTTTTCTTTTAACTTTTCTTCACTTATATCGTTATATCCACTCAACTGCCCAATTAAAACACTATTTTCAGTTCTTTCCCTTGCAATTTTTGAGCTTAATTTTCTTGATAAATTATCTCCATATTGCTCTAAATTAAATAATCTTTCAAGCATATCTCGTCTATCTTTACCTTCAAGCTTAAGAAATTCACTAAATTTTCCTTGAGGAAGTACAACAGTTCTTGTAAAGTCTTCTAAGTTAAGGCCTATTATCTCCTCAACCTTTTTGTTTATAGTCTTAACTCCATCAGCTAATACTTCTTCTCCATTTGTTATGTCAACTATTTTACACTTACCAGAATTTATGCTTCCGTCATTTTTTCTTCTAAATTCTCTATCTACAACATATCTTTTAACTTCAGCACCTGAGATTTGAAATTCAAAATTCACATTTAATCTATCACAATTTGTATTTATATAATTAGAACTCTTTCTTGATACATTTCCATATAAGGCTAAAGTTATTCCATCTAATATTGTTGACTTTCCACTTCCTGTAGGCCCAAATATTCCAAAAAAGCCTCTATCCGTCAATTTTTCAAAATCTATAGTCTGCTCTTCTATAAAACTGTTTAAACCTTTAATCTTAAGCTTAATTGGCTTCATCTGTTTCACCTTCTTCACTAATAATTGAAAGTAGTAATTCTACAACCGCTCCATCAGGCGGTACTTCTCTTTCCTTCATATAAAAATCCTTAAAAATTTCTTCAAAAGACTTTTCTTTTAAATCTAAAGCAATTTCATCTTCAACCCCTTTAACTTTAGGCATTATTTCTAAAATATCCTTTTTTAAATCCTTCATTTGCTTTATTTCATCTTCTCTTATATATCTATCTGTGCTTATTTCTAAGTAAACCCAACATTCTCTATCCTTATTTTCTTCACACTTATTAATTGCTTCTTCAATACTTCCACATTTCCAAATCTCTATAGGTTTGTATACTTTCAAATCAATTTCTTCGATAGTACATTCTTCACCTGCTTTAACATCAACTATAAAACATTTTTTATTAAAATTAATTTCCTTTTTATTATAGTGAATAGGTGATCCACAATATCGTGCTCTCTTATTTGTTCCTGGTACAATTTGTGGTTTGTGAACATGCCCTAATGCTACATATTGAGCCTCACTCGGAAAACAACTTCCATCAACAATAAAACTGCCCCCTAATTGTATACTTCTTTCAGATCCACTTTCTTCACTTCCCATTGCAAATAAATGAGATGTTGCTAAATTAATAGTATCTTTTCTATAATGGCTTTTTAAAGTATCAAATAAAGAAAATATTCTATCACTATAGGATTTTGCCTTATCTTCTTCATCCTCCATTCCATTGTAAATAACCTCATTTAGTCTTTTTTCACTTGGATATGGTACAGCTAATATAACTGCCTTTTCACCTTTCATTTCAATTTCTATAAAACCCTCTCCAGAATCCAAAACTTTGTGTTTTCCATATTCTCCACAAGGAACAATAGTCTTTGGAGTTCCAACCATAACAATTCCATGTTCACGAGCTAATGGGCCTGCTGCAATCAGTCTATCTGGATTGTCATGATTCCCTGATATCACCAATGTAAGTCTCTCTCCGCTTCCTGATAATCTTTTTAATGTATCATAAAACATCTTCTCAGCTCTTGCAGGAGGATTAGAACTATCATAAACATCTCCTGCAATCATGATTAAATCTATATTATTATCTTCAACGATCTTAACAAAATCATCTAAAAATTGTTCCTGCTCATCCATTCTGCTTTGTCCTTCTAAATTCTTACCTAAATGCCAATCTGCTGTATGCAATATCCTCAAAATTCATGCCTCCCTTTATGTTTATTTATAAAAATAATTATAGCCAACTTTAGAATAATATCTACCTACTTAAATTGGTGACTATCACCACATAATTTCTTAATAGCTATTTGTTTTTTCTATATATTTATCTATTAACTTTCTTGCAAGAGTAAACTTCTTAGGTATGTTAGGAAAATTATCCTTTGTGAACCAGTCAGCATGTACAATTTCATCCCCATCAACTTTTATTTCACCAGATTCATACTCTGCAAAAAATCCTATCATTAACGAATTAGGAAATGACCAAGGAGAACTCTTATAATATGTAATATTTTTCACCTTAATTCCAACTTCCTCAAAAACCTCTCTTTTTACAGTACTCTTTAGGTCTTCACCTGCTTCTACAAAACCTGCAATTAAGCTATACATATTATTTTTAAAACCTTTATTATGGGCAAGAAGTATTTCTTTCCCTTTTGTAACTGCAACTATTATAGCTGGACAAATTACAGGATACATTACATGATTACAATTAGGACAAACTTTAGCTAGTTCATCTTTTTTATTTTCTGTTTTAGAACCGCACTTACCACAAAATTTATTGGTGTTGTCCCAATTTAATATTTGATTTGCTCTCCCTGCTATTAAAAATAGTTCTTCATCTAGCAATGGACCAATTTCATATAAAGGAATTAATTCATAATCCTCTGGAAGTATAATTTCTTCCAACGTTTCAATAGCAAAACATGATTTTTTTCCTAGTTGCCCTATGAAAAATTCATTTTCATATTTAATATTTAACTTTTTAATTTCATCAGAAATAGGTATCTTTAATTTATCATTTTCTTTTCTTAAAAGTAGCCCTCCTTTAAAAATTACAAAATACAAATCATCAGATTTACTTGTCTTTGCTATATTCGATAAAATTTTAAATTTATTACTCATACTAATATTCCTCCAATGTTATTTCTCTCAATAATTATTTTCTATAGTTCAAAATGAAACGAATTAAATTTCTTCAATTCTGTTGTGTGATATTTTCTCTTTATAATTAAAATTCATAATTTCATTATACAACATTTATATTTAACTTCTAATAAACAAAATACATAAACTTGTTAAATTCATTTCTTAAATGCATTTGCTTACCACAAGCTACTTTATCGTTAAAAAATAAGAGCTAAGCTTAATGCCTAACTCTTATTTTTATTATATTTGATTTTATTTAAAAAACTATATTATACTTTCTTAACAAACTCAGATTTTAATTTCATAGCTCCAAATCCGTCAATTTTACAATCAATATTATGATCCCCTTCAACTAAACGTATATTTTTTACTTTTGTTCCTATTTTTATTGATGACGAACTTCCTTTTACTTTAAGATCTTTAATTATTGTTACAGAATCACCATCACTTAAAATATTTCCATTTGAATCTTTAACAATCAATCCATCTTCACTATTATTTTCTGATTCTGCAGTCCACTCATAAGCACATTCTGGACAAATGAAAAGACCTCCATCTTCATAAGTGTATTCAGAATTACATTTTGGGCATTTTGGTAAATCCAACATATTTCATGTCCTCCATTCATATTATTAAACAATTATTTCAAATTTCTTTTTTAATTCATAATAATATGAATAGCAAACTTGAAATTTATAAACATATAAAATATTCTTTATATGCGTTAATATACTATCATAATCCTCTCAGATTGGCAAATATGACTTTAAATCGCCTTTGACATTTTGCTTCCATTTAATAATTTATTTTCTTGATAGTTACAATATAAATGTTCAAAATGATTAATTTATAATATCTTTGTATTCTTAGTAAATTATAACTAGCTTAAATGTGATTTTACTAACATGCTTACAATTTTTTATGTATTTATATTAATAAAGGAAGATATACTACAAACATTCCATATATGTTAAAATATAAAAGATTCAAAAAAATACAACCTTAGGAGATATTAAAAATGAAAAAACGTTTATTAAGCATTATTTTATGCGGGGTAATTATTGGAACAACTCTTGTTGGGTGTAATTCTTCAAAAACTAAAGAAGTAGCAGCCAATCCAAATGAAACATCACAACAAGCAGACAAAAATAGTTCTGAAACTAAGCAACAGGAAGAAATCAAACCAGATTTCGAAACAAAAGAATATTCAAAAAATGGAGTTAAATTCTCATACCCAGCTGATTGGACAATCGATGATAGTAAAGCTCCAGTAGTTTTACTTATTCCATCTGGAGATAATCCATACAACATGAATATTAATTTTATGCTTCAAGATGCAGGTGAAAAAATACCTTCATATTCAAAATATGTTGAAGCTATTAAACCCACTATAGAAAAAAAATTCACAAACGGAAATGTTACTGCGGAAGAATATAAAGAAGGTAAAAATAAGGGTGCAAAGTTTATTGTTGAAGGCCTAATGAATGGGCAAAGCTTAAAAATGATGCAAGTTCACATCTTTGGAGACAAACAAGTAGCTTTATTCACATATGGTGGTAAGCGCGGAGGATTTGATTCATTTACTAAACAAGCAAATTATATTATTTCTACATTTAAATTAGAAAAATAATTTAACAAGTTCCCCAAATAGAAATAGCTCTCTATTTGGAGGCTTTTTTTAATTCCGAAAATAAAACATCCAATTGATGACAGACTTCATAAAAATTTCTCATATAATTATGCTATAGTAATAATATAATAAATTATTAAGTTAATCATTTTATGAAAGTGAGGTACAGATATGAACTGGATCGATTCAATAATAAATTACATCCCTTATGATGACCAAGAGAAAAATGACAAGAAAATAATATTAAATTCTATAGAAACCTTCAATAATATTCTAACGCGTAATAATGAAGTTATTCATATGACCTGTTCTGCATTTATAGTAAACAAAAATAGAGATAAAACCCTAATGGTTCATCATAATATATATAATTCTTGGTGCTGGACAGGTGGCCATGCAGATGGAGATGACAATCTATTGGAGGTTGCACTTAGAGAAGCTAAAGAAGAAACTGGAATCAAAAATATTTTCCCTATTAGTAATAATATTTTTGCATTGGATATTATACCTGTATTTAGCCATATAAAAAATGGGCAATTTATTTCTTCACATTTACACATAACTATAACTTATTTACTGGAAGCTTGCGACACTGATCAACTTATTGTTAAAGCTGATGAAAACAGTGGGGTTAAATGGATTCCTATTGATGAAATTGATGTTTATTCTAACGAAGAACATATGAAAAAAATATATGCTAAAATATTAAAGAAAATAAATTTAAACAATTAATATTTATAATCAATTTTTTAATTAAACTATTTAAATATATTTTATATAAGATATTTAGAAATATTAAGCAAATAAAAGCAATTTATAGCTTAGAAGTAGTAATGCTAAAAAATGAAGCATTATATGCAATCCTAAGCTTTTCTCTAGTTTGTTATAAGTTATCAAATACCATATAATATTTTCATCAGCAACACTTATATAAATCATATAATTTACTATAAATATATAAATGGGGGAATAATTATGTGGACTAGAAAAGAATTAAAAGATAGAGCAAAAGCTGTATTAAAGAAAATTTATTGGAAAGCCTTTTTAGTTAGTATTGTTATAGCAATTGCAGGAGGTAATAACGGTTGGGGGGGCGGTGGCGGCAGTAGCTCCTCTAACTCTGGTGGACATTCAACCATAAGTAATAGTCAATCTTTTGATTTAACTGTTGTATTAATTTCAATATTAGTCTTTTTAGTAGTTATATTAATAATAGCAGCTCTTCGTATTTTCCTTGGATATCCTTTAGAAGTAGGTGGTAGAAAATATTTCGTTCAATCTGCTCAATATAAAGACAATAAGAAATGTTTTAGATTTGGATTTGATGGTCCAAATTATGGTGGAATAATAAAAACTATGTTGCTAAAAGATGTTTATCTTTTCCTTTGGACTCTGCTACTAATAATCCCAGGTATCGTAAAAGGTTATTCTTATAGCATGGTTCCATATATACTTGCAGATAATCCAAACATTGGTGTAAAAAAAGCAATTGCGTTGAGTAATGAAATGACTATGGGTCACAAATTTGATATGTTTGTGTTAGATTTATCTTTCATTGGTTGGTATTTGTTGGGTGTAATAGCTTTAGTAATAGGAGTGTTATTTGTTTTTCCATATGAAAATGCTACAAAGGCAGAATTATACTTAGTATTAAGAGAAAGTGCACTTGAATCTAATTTATGTAGTTATGAAGATTTATTATTAACCAAACCAAACCCAGAAGATAATAATTATGTCTGGTAGAAATAGCTTCTTTTAAATTACATTACAAAAAAACTGCTTAGAATTTAATTCTAAGCAGTTTTTTTTGCATATAGCTTTCACTCTACCATATGTATCTATAGAAATACTTAATTAATACCATTCATAATTAAGTTAAAATCCATTTATAGAAGCTTCTTCGATTTCAAGTTCACTAAAAATTTTTGCTACAATACTTTCATATTCCTGAAGTCTATCTGTTTTTCTTATTACTTTAGCATATTTATCACTTTCAGCAAATAAGTGTTTCATATAAAACCAAACTTCCTTCATTTTAAACAGTACATTTCTATCCCCAGAAAGAATTTGCTGATAGCCTTTATATAATTCATCATGAAATCCCTTAACCTTTTTTCTATCTACAATATCGTTATTCTTTATTTGTAGTATCAATGCTGGATTTGCAATAATTCCTCGTCCTAACATCACAGCTTGTAATTCTGGATAACTTTGTATTAGCTCTTTATAATTATTTACATTGAAAATATCACCATTATAGCACACAGGATTTTTACTTAAAGCTAACCCTTCTTTAAATACTTCCATGTTAGGCTTATTCTTATAATAATCAGTTTGTATTCTTGGATGAATAATAAGCTCTTCTAAAGGATATTTATTAAAAATTTCAATAAGCTCATAAAATTCCTCTGGAGAATCCTTTCCTATTCTCGTTTTTATAGAAATTTTAGTTGAGGTCTTAGAAAATACTTCTTCCAAAAATTCATCTAGCTCTTTTCTTTTCGCAAGAAACCCTGAACCTTTGCACTTGGCAACAACAGTTCCGGAGGGACATCCTAAATTTAAATTAATTTCATCATAGCCAAACTTAGCTATTTCATTTACAGTACCAATAAAATATTCAGAATTATTGGTTAGTATTTGAGGAACTGCATTAATTCCTTCATTATGTTCAGGTAATATGTCATTTAATTCTCTTGATGTAAATCCCTTATTTTTAGTTGGCGAAATAAAGGGTAAAAAGTATTTATCAATTTCTCCAAAAAATCTTTCATATGCATTTCTATATATGTATCCTGTAACACCCTCCAATGGGGCCAAATAATATTTCATCTTATAAAACTCCTCATTATATATGTAATTTCACATCTATTGTATCTGACAAATATATTTTTGTATAGTCATGTACTTTCTATTTATAATTACATATATAACTATTAAAATACTATTGTACATACTTTCAACTAGAAAACATTTAATTTCCTCTTTAAAAATAACTTATAATTAAAGATACTTAAATAATTTATTCTAAATCATTTTACTCACTTAATACTAATTGTGATTTAAATACTATCACAGCATCACCACAAATTTTAACTTCAACTGGTTCCCCTTCTTCAATCTTCACTTCCACTTCAATTATACCTGCTCTATTTATGGCTTCTCCTTGTTTAATTTTAAATTTAAATAAGGAATTATTATGTTTAACATGATTATAATGAACAAGATATGCACCTAAAGGACCATTTGCATTACCTGTAACAGGATCCTCATTAATACCTACTGCTGGTGCAAACATTCTTCCATTAATTAAAATATCTGCTTCTTGTTGATTAACTGTAAAAACATAATATCCGTTACATTTAATAATTTTGCTCAATTTAGAAAGTGCATCATAATCTGGCTTTAAACTATTTAAAGTTTCAATATCTTTTATTCCAATCATAACCTTAGAATGACCTGTAGATACAATTTGAATTTTATAATTATCTAACAAATCACTTTCTTTTATATTAAGAGCTATCAATAATTTCTTTTTACTTTCATCTTCAATGATATTTCCAAACTCAATTTTACCTTGAGTCATAACAATTTTATAATCATTATTTTCCTTTATTATATCAACAGGCAAAATACCAGCACCTGTTTTTTGATAAGTCCTAGAACTATTAAGTTCATTTTCAATAGCCCTTGCATAATGAGCAGCAATAGTAGCATGGCCACAGATTGGCACTTCACTTGTAGGTGTAAAAAAACGTACATGTGTATCATAGTCACTGCTATCTGAAGAAAAAATAAAAGCTGTTTCAGAGTTATTTAATTCCCTTGCTATTTTCTGCATTTCATAATCTGTTAATCCATCTGCATTTGTTATTACTCCTGCAGGATTTCCTGTGAATTTTTCTTTTGTGAATGAATCAATTTGATATAAATTATACTTTCTAATCATATTTAACCTCTTATATATTAATTATTTTGAATTTATTTCTTTTTAGTTTAATAGAAAACATAAACTCCAATATTATAATTAATTATAAAACTCATAAAATGCACAAGCAAGTATGGACTTTTCACTTATAGCCAAACTTAATTCACAAAACCAACTTATTTCCATATTAAACATTTATTCAATTTGTTGTTTTGCGAATAATGTGTTAATATATTCATGTAATTTTTATAAAAAAGTCATTATATTTATCTAATATTTGTAAATTTATAAAAATAAGCAATATTTTATAAGGGGGCAATTTATATGCAATTTTGGTCTATTTCTGCAATTGGAGTATACCTAGCCATTTTACTTGGAATAGGTTATTATTCTTACAGAAAAACTTCTAATCTTCAAGATTACATGATAGGAGGAAGAGGTCTTGGCCCTATGGTTACAGCACTATCAGCTGGTGCAAGTGATATGAGCGGATGGATGCTTATGGGACTTCCTGGGGCAGTTTATTTAACTGGAATTTCAAGCATTTGGATAGGTATAGGCTTAACATTAGGAGCATATTTAAATTATCTTTTACTAGCTCCAAGATTTCGAGTTTATACGGAATTAGCAAATGACTCATTAACAGTACCTGATTACTTAGAAAACCGTTTTAAAGATACATCAAATATGCTTAGACTTGTATCAGGCATTGTAATTCTTGTTTTCTTTGTTCTTTATATTTCATCAGGTATTGTGGCTGGTGGAAAGCTATTTGTTGACACTTTTAAACTAACTTATACTATGGGTGTTGTTGTTACCTTATCTGTTGTTGTTCTTTATACATATTTTGGAGGATTTTTAGCAGTAAGTCTTACAGATTTCTTTCAAGGAACCTTGATGTTTATATGTTTAGTTGTAGTTCCTGTTGTAGCTTACATGAATATAGGCTTAGCACCTGGAGAATTTGTAAAACAAATTCAAAGTATTGACCCTGCACTATTTGATATGTTTAGAGGTACTAGTATTTCTACGATAATTGGTCTTTTAGCCTGGGGTCTTGGCTATTTTGGCCAGCCACATATAATTGTCCGTTTTATGGCTATAAATTCTGCTAAGGAATTAAAATCAGCAAGAAGAATTGGTATCGGCTGGATGGCTATTGGACTTTTAGGTGCTGTTGCCAGTGGACTAATCGGTCTTGTATTTTTCACTCAACGTCAAAGCCCATTAAGTGATCCTGAAACAGTATTTCTTCGACTTGGAGACATATTATTCCATCCATTTATTACAGGAATAATATTATCTGCAGTACTTGCTGCTATTATGAGTACACTTTCTTCTCAGCTTTTGGTTTGCTCAAGTTCAGTTACAAAAGACTTTTATCTAACTTTCTTTAACAAAAAAGCAACTGAAAAACAACAGATGGTAATAGGAAGATTAGCTGTAGTTGCAATTGCTGCACTCGCAACAATACTCGCATACCTTCCAAATAAGACTATACTAAGTATAGTTGGGCAGGCTTGGGCTGGTTTTGGTTCAGCTTTTGGCCCAGTACTTTTATTAAGCCTTTACTGGAAGAGGATGAATAAATGGGGAGCTCTTTCAGGTATGATTGTTGGTGGTTTGACAGTTATCTTATGGATTACAACTGGTTTATCTGCTTACCTATACGAAATGATTCCAGGCTTTGCACTTTCTCTTATTTCAGTTGTTGTAGTAAGTCTTTTAACAGAAGAAGTTCATGAAGATGTTCACGATGAATTTGATAAAATGCAAAATATATTAGCTGATATTGAATAATAAATGTAAAAAAGCTGATTTTAGATAATCAACAAATTATCTAAAATCAGCTTTATTAAATAATATATTAGTATTTACATTTTATTTAAGTTCATATTATTTCATATATATACCTATCATCTCCATCTTATCATTATATGATATGGTAAATTGAACATTTCCTTTTTCATATTTTGCATTTACTATTACTACAGCCGAATCATCTTTTCCAACAAAAGCTTCTTTATTTATAGACTCAAACTTTCCAAGCTTGTTCTTCATCATTTCCCAAGACTCTTTTAACTTTTCTGCTGTTAACTTTGATTTTAAGTCTTGACTGCCTGTTGCAATAACTTCGTCATATTTTTCATTGTTTAAATTGTCTATCACAGTTTCCACTGATGTTTTTAATTTATCTTCACTAAAAGCATCACTCAATTTTGTAGCTCCACAACCTGTAAACATCATACACAATATTATTATACTAACTATTCTTATAAATGGTCTCATTTTAAATCTCCTCTTCTAACTTATTAAATAATCCTTTTGATTTAATAATAAATATCATAGCTACAATAGCTGATATTCCAACAAAAACTTCTAATCCTAGCATTCCCATACCAAAAACTTTTGGAAATATTATTACTGGTGAATCAATAATAGTATGCATTAATATAGCCATTCCTAGATATATTAGTTTTCTCTTTCTAATTCCATATAAAACTAACAAAGTTAGTGCAATTTGAATTGTAATTGCAAAAATTCTTTCAATACCTCCAAGTAATATAATCATACTACCTGTGCTATTGAATAAGGCTCTTAGGCTTTCTTCACTCATGCCTAATTTACTTGCATCAAAAGTTCCATTATTCATTCCTATTAAAATCACTAAATTACTTATAGATGAAGTGCCCGTAAGCACCATTGCCTCTATGCCCCCATGACCAAATCCAAAAGCAATTCCATCAATCCAACTTCTATTATTTTTCAATCCTATTTTAAAACCTAAAAATCTTCCTACTTCTTCAAATATCCCTGCTGTTATTCCTAAAAATAATCCATATAATATAGGATTAGATATAGACATTACATTGTACCAAGCCATTTTAGGTAAAACGAGTTGTATTATAGGAATTCTTGTGAACACTTGAAAAAATAAAAACACTCCCATTCCAATGAAAAATGATTTCACCACTTTCTTTTTAGTTACTATAAAATAAGTAAGTGCCCCTATAGGAATTCCAAAACATATAATAATATTAATTATAAAACAAACAATTAACGATGTATCTTTCATCTAGTCACATCCTTTTATAAATATTAAATAATAATTTAAACTATTGGAATTACAATATTGACTTTAAATAGCTTTTGATCATAATATATTCTCATATTACCTTCATATTTTTCTAAAGCTTTTTTAACATTAACCAATCCAATACCTTCATGATTTTTCTTTTTAGATATAATTCCATTTTTATTTTCCTTAGGTATTTCATTAATTGTATTACTTAAATTAATAACAATAAATTCATTAAACTTATCAACCTTAAAATTAATTAACTTGTCATCTTTAACTTCTATACAAGCTTCTCTTGCATTATCAAATAAATTAGCAAAAATCGTTGTTAAATCAATATCCTTTATAAAATCTAAATTTATATCTCCTATCTGGCATTTTAATTTAATATCTAAAAGTTCTGCCTTTTGAGCCTGGTCATTTACAATAATATTTAAAACCTTATTATTCGTATAGTATTTTTGACCTAACTCTTCTAGCATTTCATACATATCTTTTGCATACTCACTGGCAATATGATTTTCCTTTAAGTTATACAGCTGCTCAATTGATTGGAGATGATTCTTCATATCATGAATCACCTTCCGTGAATTCTTATACTTCTTTTCCAAATTATTATAGTATTCATATTGCATCTTAGACTTCTGTTCATAAAGTGCTATTTCATTTTTTAATATATTATTTTTTGATATTGATTCAAAAATATTAGTAATATACAAATTTAAAACAATAATAAATATTAAGTTTACTATAAGCAAAATAATTTCTTCCATTGAAGCATAAATTTGAACATATATTATTAAAGTCATAATATAAAAAATACTGAAGGCTGGAAGAATTAAAAAGATTAAATATTGCACTGGAGTAATCTTTTCAATTTTCCTATTCTTAAACCAAATAATAAACAATCTAGAGACACTTAAATTTGCAAACTGGGTAACAATTGAACCTGTAATTATATAAAAATCTAAATTAGCAAAATTAATGTTAAATACTTTATAAACTAATTGTAATAAAATACTTATTACAATTTGAAAACAACACAAAAACAAAATAAATATACTATAATATAAAATATGTATTTTATTATTATTATACAAAAAGTGTCCAATAATTATTGTTCCCCCAAGACTTGCTATTATATTTATTAAGGAATTACCATATATATTAATTCCAAAAAGAACTAAGGTGAATGCAATATAAGCTAATATATATGTATTTTTTGTAATATATAGTTCTACCTAACTTACTCATAAAATCAAAAATAATATAAGTTGATAGGAAACCAAGCAGAACTGAAATTATCTGACTAAATACTGAAATTGGATTATCAAACATAGCTGCCTCCTGATTTTTATATTTAAATATGATTTTCTAAAAATATATTAAGCTGTTCCCTAAATTCTGCTGATTTCTTTTGAGAAAGAGGAATAATACTTCCATCCATCATATAAATATCATAACCTTTTATAGATTTTACATAGAATAAATTGACTGTAAAACTCTTATGAGGCATTAAAAAGCCATATCTACTCATAAAATCTGCAACAGTTGTTATTTTTTCTTTTAAAATATAGGTCTTATTTAATGCTTTTAGTTTAACCTTGCGATTTAAATATTCAAAGAAATAAATGTCTTTTGGTGATAATCTCATTATTCCCTCTTCAGTTATAAATTCAATTAAAGTTTCTTCCTTTTCGTTTGTTCCATATGAAATAACTTCATCTAACTGCTTATATATTTCTTCTTTTTTAACTGGCTTATTTAAATATCCAAAAGCATGAACTGAAAAAGCTAAGTTAATATAATCAGTAAAATTAGTCACATAAATTATTTTTACATTCTTATCATAATTTCTTATTTCTCTTGCTGTTTCAATCCCATTAATTCCAGACATATCAATATCTAAAAATATAACATCAAACTTATTTTTTATTTTTAATAATTCTTCTCCGCTATTATATATACTAATTGTAAATTTTACTTTTTCATATGCTTCCAGTAAGTTTTTCATTTGCTTTACAATATTAAGATCGTCATCACATATTGCTATATTCAACATAACACTTCTCCATATTATTCTAAACTTATTTAATTTTGCAGATTTCCTAGGACATGCTAATTATATAATTGGCAAAAAATATTTACAATATAACTTTCATAAGATACAGTTTTTTTGCTCAAAATACATATAAAGTATTAGTGAAATTATTTTTCTATCTACTTTTTAATTTGTATTTTATTCATAATAAAAACACCTACGATTGATTCGTAGGTGCTATCAATTAATTTCTTATTTCGTTGTACTTAATTCCTATATTTATTAAAAAACTCAAAATTTTATGTCTGACATTATTAACAATTTTCTATTGAAGTACTCCACAATTGTTGAAAATATTGATTACTTTCTAACAATCCCTCAAAATTACCTTCCCCAACAATTTTTCCTTTTTTGAATACGTAAATTTTTTCATACTCTTTTATTGTATTTAAACGATGCGCTATTGTTATAATTGTTTTATTCTTTAATTGCGTCATAACATTTTTCATTACTAATTCTTCTGTAACATTGTCCATAGCTGAAGTAGCTTCATCTAATATAATAATTTTTGCTTCTCCAAAAAAGACTCTAGCCAAGGCCAGTCTTTGGCGTTCTCCTCCAGAAAGCATGATACCTTTTTCTCCAACTTCTGTATCAAGTCCTTTAGGTAGTGAAGAATAAAAAGATGATAGACCAACACTTTTTAATGCGGCTACAACTTCATTATCAGAAATATCTTTGTCAAAAACAATGTTTTCTCGCAAGTTTCCATCAAAAATAGGAGCTTCTTGTGAAGTATAAGAAACATACTCATAAAAGTCATTCAAATTAACTTCTGCTAAATTATTTGTGTCTACATAAATATTGCCTTTATCAGCTTTAAGTAAACCTATTATTTGCTTAACAATAGTCGATTTTCCAGAGCCGCTTTCTCCTACAAACGCCACTGAACTTCCTGCTTTGATTTTAAATGATAACTCCTCGAAAACCTTCTTACCGTCATAAGAAAAACAAACTTTATCAAAAGATATATTTCCTTGAACTTCCATAGAATTTATTTTTTTGCCTGAATGTAATTTAACATCATCTGGCATATCTAATAAATCTGTATATCTCTTGAAAGCACTTCTATCTAATTTATATTGAACAAACAACACATTGAATATTGCAACAGGTGAATAAGCCTTATCAATTAAAGTAATTAATGCAACTACAGCTCCTGCTGACAATGTATTCCCCTTCCAGCTTATAAATATTATGATTACTTTGATAATTGTAATAAATAATGCAAAAATAGCAAAAAATGCTTCATGAATCATCTTCATTTTCGTTTTTGAATTTACAATGTTCCTTGATGTATCTTCTGCTTTTTCTATCTCAGAATGAAATCTTTTGTTAGTTCTAAAAACAACTAATTCCATAAATCCACGGACTACATACTTATTAAAAATTTCTTCATTATTTAAAATATGAGCTTTAATATTATACAAATATTTAAGTAACATATTTGTTATTATAAAAACAAATATATAACCAATTCCAATATAAATCATAATGTTTTTATCAATGTTTGCTATAAATATTAAGCTAAAAAATATGCTTGGAATCAATTCCCTAAGTGATTTAAAATAAAAATCAAACAATATACTCTTACCTGCATTGGCTCCTGATTCAATTTTTTGAACAAGATTTCCTGTTCCCAAAGCTTGATAATATTTATAATCTATTGTGCTCATTTTTTTTAGTGCTTTAAGTTTAAAACCTAAAAATATGCTTTCAGATAATTTACAACCTGGATATTCATCAATATAATTTAATCCACAAATTATCAATAAAACAAAACCATAAATCAATAGTGTTGTTATTGATAATTTGTTGGAACTAAAATCATCTAAAACCTTTTGAAAATAGCTGGCACTAAAAGAATTCAATAAAGCCAAAGCTATTCCGAGTAATATATAAATTGTAGTTAATACTTTTTTATTTTTTAAAATTTCTAAATTGTGTTTCATAACTGCACTCCTCTAATTTTTAATATATAATTAAAAATCAGTACAGTTGATACTGTAAGCACATTCTTTTAATCTCAGTACAATCTGCTCACAGATTATTCAACTGTACTGAGCAGTTATCTCGTTTAAATCTCACCACTTAATTCACGTCCCTTCACAAGCACCTTTGTAAAAGCCTTGCCCTTTTAAGTATAATAATCATTACATCCATAATCAAGTTTTTTTATACTGCCTTTACCATTATATAATCAGCATCTATGTATTAACCTTATATACTTTATCATAAACAATATTTTTAAACTTTATAAATTCTGAATTATCAACTGTTCTTGGATAACTCATAACCTTAAGAGGCAAAAAATCATGTTGCTTTTGCATAGGAGGTTGTAAATAATGAAAGTCATTTAAATAAAATCCAAGTCTCTCGTAAAATTTAATTCTTCTCATGGATATTTTATCTTGCGGAAGCTCTACTTCTAAAAATATCAACTTATTAGATTTATTTAAGTAATCTTTTAACATTAAACTTCCTATTCCATGTCCTCTTAACTCGTTTGCTACCGCAAAATGTTCAATAAAGTTAAACTCATTAAATTTCCAATTTGCTAAAAAAGCATTTATGCTTTTTTCTTCATTTTTATTCACTATTATTTCATATTCTAATTTATGAAGAAGTTCCTTTTGATCCTCATAATTTCGCCTTTCTATACTTGGAAAAGCTTCCTTCATTAACTCAAAAAAATTATTAAAATCAGAATAATTGAACTTCTTTAAACTTAACTTGTCCATTTTTTTCACTCCAATTAATTTATTAAATATTTTCTTCTTACAACTGTATTTAAATCAAGCATTCATATTTCAAGATTATTAACATATAAAATAAAGGATTCCCTGCGCAAACACAAAGGTACCCTTTATTAAGAATATTAATTTATTTGTATACTTAACTTTTTAATCTTCTTCATTAAAATCGTGAGCAAATACCTCATCCATATTTTTAAAACTTAAACCACCTGCTTCATAGCAGTCTAATATTGCAGTTTCCATTTCTTCTAGTGGAATATCATCAAATGTTTCACAAAGAAAACCTTCATCTATATATGATTGACAAATAGCTTCTTTTAATTCCTCTATTGAAACACCATTTTCTTGAAATAACTTTAAAAATAACTCTTTAGTTTTAATTTCTTTTTCTTGTATACTTAATTCCATATTCAATCTAAAAAATCCCCTTTTATTCTTCATCATCGTCATCTGCTAATATTTCTTTTACTTCTTCAATACTCAAGCCCGTTGCCTCTGCAATTTCATCTAATTCTTCAAATCCCATTAGATCATGAGCTAATGAAATCATAAGCTTCTTAACATTTTCCTCAACCTTTGGTGGAAGGTCTGACATCTCTGATAGATTTTCGGTTAAATCAAAGTATTCATCTCCTTCTTCCATTTCCTCTTCAAGCTCAAACTGTTTTCTCTTTTTTGCCCTTTCCCTATCGAATTCATTTAGGTATACAAGCTTATTATTATTTACTTCCAAGTCTTCATCTGAAAATACAGTTATCCCCTCTTTTTCTAAAAGATAAGCTGTTATTCCTTTTCCTTTAATCTTATTGCCAGAAAAAGTTCCGTCATAAATCTGATTACAACCACATGAAGGACTACCTTCTTTTAATATA
Source organism: Clostridium sp. C2-6-12 (assembly GCF_009928485.1). Classification (GTDB taxonomy): domain Bacteria; phylum Bacillota; class Clostridia; order Clostridiales; family Clostridiaceae; genus Clostridium. Next base: position 225,946 of record NZ_JAABNP010000003.1, read on the forward strand.
GCTTTTGTTGCTCCAAGTTCCCTTGCTATATTTAATGTTTCATAAGCTCCTTTTACGAACTGATTAGTTACATCTTCACCTTTTGAATTAATGGCTTTTGCATCTCCATTTATTACCGCCTCCGCTAATCCACTTAGCTCCACTGGATTTCTTGGTGTAGGTAATCCACCTAATTGTTCTGGACAGACTAATACTGCCCTTCCTTCTCTAAATAATTTTAAACAGCGTTCATTTGCACCATTTTTTCCATCATATCTACAATTAACGCCACACAAACATGCACTTATTATGTACATAAAATCACCCCGATTATTTCAGTTTACAGTTAACAATTAACAGTTGTTAGAACATGTTTTATATAATTTAAGAATGTACGTGGTAAAAAGTAAAAACCCAAAAATGAGAGTCTAAATCTTGTATTTGGTTTCTCGAACTTTCCCTATGGGCATCTTTGATTTGGTTATTCTAACTATCAAAGTGAGCTTCATCCTTAACTGCTAACTGTGCACTGTTAACTGCTAACTGGTTTACGCTTTTAGTTCTACCATGGTAACTCCATCTCCACCTTCACCATATGCACCTAATCTATATGATTTAACATGAGGATGTCTCTTAAGCATATCATTTATTGCCTTTCTAAGCACTCCTGTTCCTTTACCATGGACTATAGTTACTTCTCCTAGGTTAGCTCTATAAGCATCATCTAAATATTTATCTGCTTTATAACATGCATCTTCTGCATCTAAGCCTCTTAAATCAACTCTTGATTCTATTGAACTTAAATTAAGCTTTACTTCTCTCTTTCGTCTTACCTTTTCTTCTTTTGTCTGCTGAGTTTTTCTTAAATCTTTTAATTTAACGCTGATTTTCATTATTCCGGCTTCAACTTGAACTTCACCCTTGCTGTCTGGCATTGATACTACTATTACCTTTTGATTTAGAGATGGTAAGAAAGCTTCCATTCCTAGAGTTACTTTAGTTAAAACTTCTCCATCATTTTCCTTCATATTATGTAAGCCTCTTTCTTTACTTTCAAGGCTTTCTCTAAGTTTTTTTCGTTCTTCTTCAAGTCTTTGCCTTCCACCGCTTTCTATTCCCAGCTTTTCAAGCTCCCTCATGGCTTTTAAAATATCATCAGCTTCATCTTTTGCATTAGCAATAATTTCTTTTGCTTCTTTTCTTGCATCCATATATGCTTTTTCTCTTGTCTTTTCAAGCCTTTCAAGCTTTTCCTCAAAGCTCTTCTTAAGTTCTTCTGCTTCCTGCTTTATCTTTTTAGCTTCTCTAGCTTCTTGCTTTGCTATAATGCTTTTTTCTTGAAGTTCACGAATTAAATTTTCAAACTGAAGATTTTCTTCTGACATATATTCTTTAGCTCTCTTTATTACACCTTCAACAAGACCTAATCTCTTTGAAATTTCAAAGGCATTAGATTTTCCTGGAACACCAATTAAAAGTCTATAAGTTGGTCTTAAAGTTTCTATATCAAATTCAACAGAAGCATTTTCAACCCCCTCTGTTTTTAATGCATAAGCTTTAAGTTCACTATAGTGAGTTGTTGCAATTAATTTTGCACCTCTATTTCTTAAAGTCTCTAAAATAGATACGGCAAGTGCAGCACCTTCTGCTGGATCTGTCCCTGCTCCTAGTTCATCAAAAAGAACTAATGACTTATCATCTACATATCTCATAATATTAACTATATTAGTCATATGAGATGAAAATGTAGATAAACTTTGTTCAATACTTTGTTCATCACCTATATCTGCAAATATTTCAGTGAAAAAGGCTATAGATGAATTATCACGAGCAGGAATTAAAAGTCCACTTAACCCCATAATATGAAGAAGCCCTACTGTTTTAATAGTAACAGTCTTACCACCTGTATTAGGACCTGTAATCATTAAAGTTTGAAATTCTTCTCCTAGATAAATATCTGATGGAACAACCTTATCTGCTTCTATTAAAGGATGTCTCCCTGATAGTATACTAAATATACCATCTTCTCTAAGGATAGGTTTTACTGCATTTAGTGAAGATGCATATTTTCCTTTAGCAAATATAAAATCAAGTTCAACAAGTATTTTTATATTACTTGAGCATTGTTCCCCATTTATTTTAACCTTTCCTGAAAGTTCTGATAATATTCTATCTATTTCAGCTTTTTCTTTTAAGTATAATTCTCTTATTTCGTTATTTAAATTTACTAAGCTCATAGGCTCAATAAAAAATGTAGCCCCTGTTGAACTTTGATCATGTACAAGACCAGGTACCTGACTCTTGTATTCTGATTTTACAGGAATTACATATCTATCGCCTCTCATAGTATATAAATCATCTTGTAAATACTTTGAATTACTTCTAACTATAGAACTTATTTTTTCTCTTATGGAAGAGTTTTTTTCTTTAAGGCTTCTTCTTATATTGTGTAAAGTTGAACTTGCTTTATCGCTAATTTCATCTTCTGATATTATAGCCCTTTCTATTTCTTCTTCTAAAGATTTTATTGGAACCAATATATATGCTAAATCTTCAAGTCTTGGAAACGCTCTTTCAACTTCCTCTCTCTTGAAGAATTCCTTCATTGTTCTAGTTGCTCTAAGCATTCCTCCAACCTTTAACAATTGTGCTGGAGTTAAAGTCCCACCTTTTTTTGCTCTTTCTATACATTCTTCTGCATCAGATAAGCCTTCAAAAGGAGGATTACCTTTGGTAATCAAAATTTCAAGCGCTTCATTTGTTTCTTCAAGCTTATTATTTATTTCATATACATTATCATAAGGTTCCAAAGCATCAATCATTGCTTTTCCTGCATTGGTTCTAGCATATTTCTTAATTCTTTCTTTAATTTTATTAAACTCTAATACTCTTAGAGAACGTTCATTCATTTTAACACACCCTTCAAGATCAGTTAACAGTGCACAATTTACAGTTAACAGTTGAGAATTAAATCCTTGTAAGATTTAATATATTAATTTTCCAGGAAATTATAATTTTTCTTCCAAACTGTTAACTGTTAACTTTTAACTGCTAACTGTTATTCAACTCCTCGTCTATAATGACCTTGAGTATATTTCTTATTTTCATTTTTTCTGCCATAAGATATTTGTTCTAAAATATCTTTAACATCTTCATAGCTTTCATCTTTAAAGTCTACTCTAAAATTACTAATGTTAAAAGACTTTAATTCCTCCAACTGTTCAATTAAATTTGTAGGTATTGAATTTAATATATAACTTCTACAATTGTTATCGGTTATAACTTTAAAGATTTCATTCATTCTATCTACAAGCTCAAAACTATCCTTCATGCATATTCCATTACATTCCTTTTTAGAAGATTTTCCTCCAAAAGTACTTCCCACAGGACAATATTCACTTACCATAAGTTCAGTACTTCCATAAATATTCATACCCACATTACAGTTAATGTCCTTGATCATTTCCTTTATTTCTTTTCTATTTAATTCTAAACTTATTGATGGAAGATCTATATCTTCTGCATAAAATTCTGCTGCTTCTTTATTGTAAATATTTAATTTATAATCGCCTATTATGAATAGTTTATCTTTATAAATTCTAATTATTCCAACATTTGCAGTTATTATTCCCTTAATATAAGGCATCAATTCATCTATAAGTTTAACAGTATTATTAAATTCTCCTTTAACTATACCAGGAATCTTTAAGTATATATTTATATCCTTTAAATCGCTATAAAGTTTCTTTAAATCATCTTTATTTAATCTATGCTTATGTCTGCTATATGATATATCTAAAGCTATATTTTTAACCTTCTTCTCTTCAACTAATGCTTTAAGCTGATCTTTTGAAGTACAACTATAAATATACCCTAAATCTTCTTTCGACTTTATCTTTTTAGTTTTAAGTTCCTCTTCAATTCTTTTTCTTCTTTTAGAACTAGTTTCTTCTTTTAGAATTTTCTCAAATAATTCTCTTCTTAAATTATTTATTGCTGCTATTCTTATAAACCCATCTTCAAAGTCATCAAAAAGTATGGTATTAAATTTATAAGGAATTTCTCCTGATTTCTTTAAAGCTTCTTCTACTCGCTGTCTTGTTAAAGGCGTATTAGTAGCAGCTTCAACAGTATCTCCAAAAACCTTATATTCTTTACCATTAAATTTAGTTTTGATTACAAGTGGCGCATTTACTTTAAACTCAACTTCTCCTGTTAAATCAAGCTTTCTTTTATAAGGTTTCACATCTTCTTTTAACTCATCATATAAAATTTTGTCAGACATTTTATATAATTTATATCCTTTTTTATATCCACCTGTAGGAAATAATTTAACAGTATCCCCTTTAAAAGCTTCCTTAACTTCTTTGTTGTTTTTTAAAATCTTACTTAAAGTAAATCCATCATCAAGAAATCTAATACCATCACCTAAAGCAACTTTTTCCTCTAATTTAACTTCTCCGTTATTTGTTACCTGACCTATGAAAACCCCTGTATTTTTAGGATAATTATAGCTCATCATATCTTTCCCTACATTTTTATATAAATAGGCTTTTGCAAAACCTTCCCTATTAAATAATTGAGCTAATTCATTTCTTCCTTTATTTAAATCAAATTTTCCAACCTTCAAAGCCTTATCAATAGCTTTTCTATAATTTCTCGTAACACCAGCTACATATTCAGGTTTTTTCATTCTACCTTCGACTTTCAATGACGAAGTTCCACTTTTTATAATTCCCTCAACGTCATCAATTAAGCAAGTATCCTTAGGGCTTAAAAGATATCCTTTCTTTTCTCCAGAAATTTCTCCTTTAATTGTGTACTGCATTCTACAAGGTTGTGCACAACGCCCTCTATTTCCACTTCTGCCACCAATCATTGAACTCATTAAGCATTGTCCTGAATAGCAAACACATAAAGCACCATGCACAAAGATTTCTGTTTCAATACCTAAATCTTTAGATATATATTTAATTTCTTCTAATGTTAATTCCCTTGATAATACTATTCTTTGAAGGCCTTTTTCTCTAAAATATAAAGCCCCTTCTCCATTATGTATTGTCATTTGAGTTGATGCATGAAGTTCAAAATCTGGATATACATCTCTAATTAAATTTATTAATCCGACATCCTGAATTATTAATGCATCTACTCCAATTTCATAAAGATACCCTGCATATTTTAATGCTTCCTTTATTTCACTTTGTTTTAATGCAGTATTTATAGTAACATATACCTTCACCTTATAACTATGTGCATAATCTACAGCCTTCATCATAGTTTCATTATCAAAATTTGAAGCATAAGCTCTTGCTGAAAACTTATTTCCTCCTAAATATATTGCATCTGCTCCATTATTAATAGCTGCAATAAGACTATCCATGCTTCCTGCTGGAGCTAATAATTCAATTTTATTCATTTTTCCTCCTAAGTGAGAATAAAAATACTACATTTTATTCTTCAAAATTTTTAATCTCACATATGAAATAAATATAAACTATTTCATATTCTTTTTCTACATTTGTTTCTTTTTAACTATTGGACCAACTTGTTGCTTTTTTATCTTTGCAATTTCTATTTCTGTATCTATTATTTTAGCTTGTAATTCAAATACTTTATGTTGAAAAGTTCTGCTTTCCTGATTAAGTTTATCATTTTCTTTTTCTATTTCTTGTTTTTCACTAGAAATATTTGAAATCTTTTCTTTTAATTCATCAATTACTGTTTTATTGCTGTTTAATTCTTCTTTTAACTCAAACAACTCATTATTTCTATTTTCTATTTCTTGATTTATAGATTTTAAGCTGCCTTCCTTAGCTTCAATTTGTCGTTTTAGATTTAAGAAAATTCCTTCCTTATCATCTAATTCTTTTTCCAATCTTGCTACTGCACGTTCTCTGCTGTTTAGCTCTTCCCTTGTTCTTTTCAACTCAATCTCTAAAGCTTCTATAGATTTATTTAATTTTTCTATTTCTTGAGCCTTAAAATTAATTTGTTCCTCTTTATCTTTCTTAGTCTTAGCCAATTCTTCCTTTAAGCTTTCATTACCGCTTCTTGTAATATCCAATTCTTCCCTAAGTACTTCTTTTTCTCTATCTGCTTTTTCAATTTCCTTTAATAACTCAGCATTATTAACTTTCATATTATTAATCTCATGATTTAAAGTCTCTTGATCAGTATTTAATTTAAAGATATCGTCTTCAAGAGCTTCTTTTTCTAAAGCATATTCTTCTAATTCCTTTGATAATTTTTGATTTAATTCTTTGAAATTATTAATATCATTATTTAAAATATTCTTTTCTTCCTTCAATCCATTTATTACTTTTTCTAGTTCTTCTTTTTCCATAAGGAATATTTCTATTTCACTTGATAATTCATCATTAATTACTTTCAAACTATTAATTTGATTATTTGAATTTACCAATTCTGAATTCAATCTATTAATTTCACCCTGCAATGCTTCTATTTCTAAAGCATACTTTTCAATATCAGCTGACAACCCTTCGTTGGCAGTCTTAATATCTTTATTCTCATTCTTTAGATTAAATTGTTCTGCCTTTAACTGATTGAATTCTTCTTCTAAAACAGCTTTATCTTTTTCACATTTATCTATTTCAGCTGATAATTGATCGTTAATATCACTTATGCTATTTATTTCAATATTTAATTCCTCTTGTGCAGTTATGAATTTTTTGATTTCAGTCTCTAAATTTTCTTTTTCCTCATTTAATAAATTAATTTGATTTGTTAAGCTTTCATGTTCTTTATTTAAAATAGTTATTTTTTCTTTATATGATGAAATTTCCTTATCTGATTCTTCAAATAAATCATTTAGTTGTTTATTAAGCTCAGCTTTTTCTAAATCACTTACTTCTAACTTCTTGGTTAATTCATCTACCTTTTGTTTTTCATCTTCTAAATTACCATTTAATTCATTGATTTTATTATTGAACTCTTCCTTACTTAATAATAAAGTTTCAATTTTTTTATTTAATTCTTCTTTTTCTAAATTTAATTTAGCCGCATTTTCATTATTTTCACTTATTTCAGCCTCTAATTTTCTCTTATAATCTTCAAGTTCATCATTACACTTATTATAAGCTTCTTTTAACTCTTCTAAGTTTTTCTTACATAACTCATATTCCTTATTAATATTTTCTTTATTAATATTTTCAGCTTCCAATTGTAATTTTACTCTATTTAATTCTTTATGGACATTTGAATAGTTTTCCTCAACTGATAAACTCTTTTCTTTCAATGCCATACTTTCATTATCTAACGTTGTTTTCACCTGGATAAGTTTTTCAATTTCATTATTTAAATCTAAATTCTTAGTATTTACTTCATTTAATTGTAATGATAAATTTTCCTTTTCTTTATTAGCCTTTGCCGCTTCATTAGTTAGTAGAGTTATATTTTCATTAGCTTTTTGAAGCTGATTGCTTAATCTATGCTCCCTACTTTTAGCTTCATCAATTTTTTTATAAAGGATTTTATTTTTTTCTCTAATCTCAATAATTTCTTTATTAATAGTATCATTAAAATTTTTACTCTTCTTAATTTCATCAGTAATTGATTTATTTTCTGACTTTAACTTTTCATTTTCAGACTTAAGATTATTTATTTGATTCATTAATGATTTAAAAGTACCTTCTGAATCTTCATATCTTTGATTTAATTCCAATTCTCTTTTATGAAACTCTTCTTTAATAATCTCTTTTTCTTTTATAGTACCTTCTAATTTTATATTAATTTCTTCTATTGTTTTCTTTAAATCATTTTTTTCATCTTCAATACTATTTTTTTCCTTAATAACCCTATCTAAATCTAAATCACATTCATAAAGTTCATCTGCAATATTTACTGCTGCTAAAACAGTCGCTGCTGTTGTACTTAATCCTGATTTCTTAGAAATTATTTCCTTAATTCTTCCATCAACAAAATTTGCTACCCCTTGCAAATATTTTTCATCTTTATCTCCTTTTAAATTATAACTCATGCCATTTATATTAACTGTTACCTTAAACATAATTAATAACACCTCTTAAAATTCTTTATTTCTTTAATTATATGGTATATTGACTAATAAAACAATTATGTAAACCCAACTAGAAGCCATTTTTATTCAATTTTTCAATTAAAATAAGTACGATAATTTATATTTTCCATAAAAAATTTTTCGTAGTTTTCAAATTTTGTGCTATACTTATTGTGATTATTTTATTGATTAATAAATAATTTGTGATTAACATTTCTTTATTATGTTAATCCTTCTAAAAAACACTAGGCGGTGAGTATCATAAATATTAAATCTATTTTAAGTATTTTATCATCAAGATTCACAGCATTTCTTGCAAAACATATTGTTAAGGGTGGAAGCAATTTTCCTGGTAAAATAGCATTAAAAATTGATAAGTCAATCTTAAAAACTGTAAGTAAAGGATATAAGGTAATTCTAGTAACTGGTACTAATGGAAAAACCACAACTACTAGCATGATTTATAATATATTAAAAGAAAATAAATTTAATGTTATTACCAATAGCACAGGGGCTAATTTATATGCTGGAATTGTAGCTTGCTTTATTTCAAATTATTCTTTTTTTAAAAGAAAAGAAAATCAATATGCTGTAATTGAAGTTGATGAAGCTAACGTTAAATTTATTACTGAATATTTGACTCCTGAAATAATAACTGTAACTAATTTATTTAGAGATCAGTTAGATAGATATGGAGAAGTTTATACTACTTTAGTAAAAATCCTAGAGGGAATAAATAAAGTTCCTGAATCTAAATTAGTACTTAATGGAGATGAATCTTTACTTGGAAGATTAGACTTAAAAAATCCAGTGGTCTATTATGGTTTTAATACTCCTATAAAAGAAAATGCTTCTTTAGATTTAAATGCTGATGCAAAGTTCTGTAAATTTTGTAAAGCGCCTTATTCTTATGACTTAGTAACTTATAATCATTTAGGCTCTTTTTATTGTCCTGAATGTGGATATAAACGCGCTGAGCTTAATTATGCTGTAAATAAAATCTTTGACTTAACAGCTGAAAATTCTTCTGTTTTAATCAATGATACAGAAGTTTTTATAAGCCAATCAGGCGCTTATAACATTTATAATGGTTTATGTGCTTTCTCCATTGCAAAGGAATTAGGCATAGAGGATTCTGTAATTAAAGCATCGCTTCAAAATCAAAGTTCAAGCTTTGGACGCCAAGAGCAAATAACCATTGATAATAAAGATGTACAAATTATATTAGTAAAAAATCCTGCTGGATATAACCAAGCTTTAGATACACTTGCACTTAACAAAAATGAATTTTCAGCTGCATTTATGTTAAATGATAATTATGCTGATGGGCGAGATGTATCATGGATATGGGATGTTGATTTTGAAAAGATATCAGCTCTTAACATTGAAGATATTTTCGTATCCGGAATAAGAATGTATGATATGGCAGTAAGATTAAAAGTTGCAGGTTTAGATGTAAATAAATTTATCTTAGAGGAAGATTATGAACAACTTACAAATAAGATAAAAAATTCAGTTTCAAAAAAAGTTTATATATTAGCAACTTATACTGCAATGATTAATTATAGAAAATATCTTCATTCAAAGGGATATATCCATAAATTGTGGTAAGGAGGATTAATTAATGGAATTAACTATTTGTCACCTATATCCTGATCTATTAAATGTATATGGAGATGTAGGAAATGTACTTATTTTAAAACATAGAGCAGCTCTAAGAGACATTGATGTAAATATAATCAACTGCTCTATAGGAGAAACTATAGATAAAGACAATGTGGATATAATTTTCTTTGGGGGCGGTCAGGATTATGAACAATCAATTGTTTCCAATGACTTAAAAGAAATAAAAGGCGAAGCTATGAAGAGCTATATTGAAGAAGGAAAAGTTCTTCTTGCTATATGTGGTGGATATCAATTGCTAGGAAAATATTATACTGCTCCAAATGGAGAAAGAATAGATGGCCTTGGTATTTTGGATCTATACACTGAAGGTGGAGATAATAGATTTATTGGAAACACTGAAATCTTCAACGAAACCTTCAATGAAACTTATGTAGGCTTTGAAAATCATTCAGGAAGAACTTATATAAACAACCATACTCCACTTGGAAAGTGCATCCATGGATTTGGTAATAATGGTGAAGACGGACTTGAAGGTTGTATATACAAAAATACCTTTGGTTCTTATTTTCATGGTTCCTTTCTTTCTAAGAATCCTGAATTTGCAGATAGGCTTTTAACTCTTGCTCTTCAAAAAAAATATGGAGAAGATTTTAAATTAGCTTCCTTAAATGATAAATTTGAATTAAATGCGAAAAATTCTATAATTGACAGATTAAAAAAATAATTTAATTAATACCAATTATAAGATAATTTAATTAATGAAAGAATTTGAATTAATAGAAATGAAATAATAGAATTGGAGAGATTTCACTTGAAAAGAAATATAATTTTAAAAGCACTAGTATTAACACTTTCTCTATCTTTATTCAGTCCATTAAATTTAGCAAGCCAGGCAGTAAATTATACTTCAAAAGCGATTGCCGCTGAAAGCTTACCTGAAATAACTGCTGAAGCAGCTATTACTATGGATTTAAAAACTGGAGAGGTAATATATTGTAAAGAAGCTGATAGTAAAAGATACCCTGCTAGTACTACTAAGCTTTTAACAGGTTTATTATTAGCTGAAAATAAATCTAAAAATGATATGCTGGAATTTACTAAATCCGCTAAAATGCAGCCAGAATATTCTTTAAATATTAATTATATGAAAAACAGTTTGAAGGTTGGAGATAAAATTTCGGCTGATGATATAATGAAAGGCTTATTACTATTCTCAGGTAATGATACGGCATATGTAATTGCAGATAATATTGCTGGTGATTCTAAGGCCTTTGCTGATTTAATGAATAAAAAAGCAAAAGATCTTGGAGCTAATAGCAGTAATTTTGTAACGCCTAATGGATTACATGATGATAATCACTATACTACAGCATATGACCTTTCTTTAATAACAAAAGCAGCTTTTGCAAATGATTGGGAACGAGAAACTATGCAGCTTGAAAAAGCTCCTATAACGTTAAATAATTCTAGAATAATTTTGGAAAACAGAAATTTAGGTCTGAATAAAAATGGTAATATAGCTGGAAAAACTGGTATAACAAATCAAGCTGGAGGCTGTTTAGCAGCAGTATACGAAAGAAGCGGCAGACAGCTAATAGGTGTAGTTCTTAAAGATAAACAACGTGATAATGCGGATACTACAAAATTTAAAGATATGGATGCTATTATGGATTACAGTTATGCTGCCACTAAGTCAAAGTACAAATCAAATGGAGAAAGTGTTGGGAATGCTGATGTTCAATATAAGGCTTTTATGGCATTCGGGCCAACAAAAACAATATCATTGCCAGTTAAATTGAGTCAAGATGTATCTTATTATAAAAATACAATTAATGATGAAGACTCAAAGTTAAACTTTAAAGGCACAGATTTAGATGCTTGGGATTTACTTTTTAAGAAAGATGTAAAATTGACTTATTCTACAAGAAATTATTCTGAAGAAGTTAGTGGAGTTGTAGAAGTTTCAGTTGGTGACTTACTTAAAGCAAATATATTAGTATATATTTCTACTATTGTAGTTTTAGCTATCATAATTACTTTAATTGCTTTAATTAAAAATATGGCTTCAAACGCAAAACGTAAAAAAAGTCGTTATAGTAACCGTGGAAAAAGAAGAAGATACTAGGAGAAACAAAAATGAATAAAGTTGATTTTAAAGGAAGTGTAATTTTAAATCCAGTACCTGTGGTTTTAATTACTTCAAAAAACAATGAAGGTAAAACCAATGTTTTTACAGTTGGTTGGACAGGAACTATCAATACCAAACCACCTATGCTTTATATTTCCATAAGACCTGAAAGATTATCTTATGAATATATAAAAGAATCTATGGAATTTGTAGTAAATTTACCTAGTTCAGATATGGTAAAAAAAGTAGACTATTGTGGTGTTAGATCTGGTAAAAAGAATGATAAAATAACTGAAATGGGATTTACTTTAAAAGATAGCCTTAACATTTCAACCCCTTACATTGAAGAGTGTCCTGTAAATATTGAATGTAAAGTAACAAATATAGTTCCTCTTGGAACTCATGATATGTTCATAGCTGAAGTTGTAGGTTCTCATGTTGATGAAACTATAATAGATGAAAAAGGTAAAATCCGTTTTGATAAAGCAAATATGATGGCTTATTGCCATGGAGAATATTTTCCTTTAGCAAAAAATCCTATTGGTTCCTTTGGTTTTTCAGTTATGAAGAAAAAAACTAAAAAACGTCGTAGGGAAAAAATTAAGGAAGGTAAAAAGAAAGACTAATTTTTTTAATAAGTATCTTCATATAATAAATGCAGTAAATAATTAATATTTACTGCATTATTTTATATATAATAATGTATAGTAATTTGTGATATAATTTTACTATATGGAGGAGGGATATTTATGGACAAATTTGTAATTGCAATAACAAGAACTTGTGGGAGTGGTGGGACAACCATCGGAAAAATGCTTTCTAATGATTTTGGAATAAATATGTATGATAAAGAGTTATTACGTTTAGCTTCAGATGATAGCGGTATAAATGAAGCCTTATTTGCTAATGCGGACGAAGATGTAAAAAACAGTTTATTATATAAAGTTTCAAAGCATGTCTATAATGGTGAATTAATTCCACCTGAAAGTGGAGATTTTATTTCAGACATTAATTTATTTAATTACCAAGCTAAGATATTACGTGAACTTTCCGATCGTGAATCTTATGTTGTAATCGGTCGTTGTGCTGACTACATTTTAAGAGATAAACCAAATGTTTTTAAAATCTTTATCCATGCATCAGATGAATATTGTATCCAACATGAAATGGACATTCTTGGTGTTTCAGAAAAAGAAGCTATTAAACAAATTAAGAAATTAGACAAATATAGAAGTGATTATTACAACTACCATACAGGAAGAAAATGGGAAGATGTTAAAAATTACGATTTATCACTTGATACTAGTAAATTAGGTTTTGATAAATGTGTTAAATACATTAAGGAATATATTAAACTTCGAATGGAGTCATAAATAACTCTGTATTTATAAATAAGAGCGTACTTAAATAAAAATGCCTTTTATTAATTATTCTCGTAGCATTTTAGTTTTAAGTACGCTTTTCTATTATATAAATTCTAACTAATTATTAATTCGCAAAAAAATATTTATTTAATATTTCAAACATAGTATGACTTATATCTTCAAACATGTCTATAACTTCTATTTTTTCACTTTTTTCATCATATCCAACTAGATAAATATAAACTTCATCTTTTTCATATGAAAGAAGATATCCTATTTCCTTATCATATTCTAAATCAATTTTTTCATATTTTTTTGAAGTAATCTCATATAAATTATTTTCTTTCTTTTTTAAACTTCTCATCATTAGTTTAGTATATGTATCTATATTTATTTTATCATCATTAATATACATCTTATCATCTAAGGTTATAAATATATTTTCTCCATTGTATTTACCAAAAGGAAAATATAAGTATTTCTTTTCTTTTAGAAAAGGAATTACAAAATCCTTTAATTCAGACTTTATTTCTTTATATCTATTTCCTTTTCTATCGATTGAATACATTAAGCTTGTATAATCTTCATTCCAAGCAAAATATTTTTTTTGCCATTCTTCGATAAATAATATAAAATTCAAAAAATCAAGTTCATCATATTTCCTTTTAACTAAGAAATTATTTTTTACGTGGTTTTTCAATTTTTCTTCTTCTAATTTTTCATCATTTATTTTATTTATAGCTTGTCCTTGCTTAGCAATAAAATAACTCAAATCATTTCCAAAGTTTGTTGTTAAAATTATTTTCAAGATTAATTTATTATATTTTAAATTAATCTTACTTTCTATTCCCTTTTCTAAGTTGTTCATACACTTATCTAAATATTGTTTTACTATATTAGAATCTTTTTTCACATATCCTTCTTTTTCTAACCTAACCTGACTTAAATCTCTTTTTGCATATTCCTCCATAAGGTAAACTTGATTATCCATATTTTTAGTTTTTATTGATGTTATCATAGGAATAGTTCTAAATAATTTTTCCCCTAAAGCCTCTTCTATATTTGACACATAATTTTGGGGAAATTTCAAAGCACATTTAGCCTTAAATTCTTCATAAAATTTATTAATAGTACTTATCTCTTCCATAATATTTATTTCATATTTTAGTACTATTTTTTCCTCTATTTCCGATACAATTAACAATTTACTTTTTTCAAAAACATATCCTAATCCATAGGTTATAAGTAGCTCATCATCACAAACCATTTTTACACGTCCCCTACATCCATTATAAAATTCATTACTATCTTACTGTTTACAATACACATTCTACATAATTATAATTGGCAAACATAGATGCAATCAACAAGTAAATATTGCTAAACTCCTTTATTTATGGGGCTTGGGGAAATTTATTATATAAGTTATTCTTTTTATTTTATTCACTTAAGCTTTTGAAACCTTTTCCTAACACTTCACTAGTTTCATTAACTGTTATAAAAGCTTCAGAGTCCTTATCTTTAATAAATTTTTTTAATTTTATAAATTGACTTCTATTTAATATGGTTAAAATCATACAGCTATGCTTCCCAGTATATCCACCTTTGCCATAAAACACAGTGCAACCTCTGTCTATATCATTAATTATATAATCAGAAATAAGCTTCTCTTGTTCTGTAAATATCATAACTTGTTTTGACATATTTAATCCATCTATGAATTTATCAATTAAATTTCCTGTTAAATAAATACTTAACAAGCCAAATAAAGCTAATTCGGTTCCAAAGGTATACATTGCAAGCATTATTACTATAGAATCAGATATTAACAATCCTTTTCCAAAGTCAATATGAGCATATTTATTCAATATTTTTGCTGTTATACTTGTTCCACCTGTTGTTGCATCCTGAGTCAGCATAATTGCTGATCCTAAAGCTAGAAGAACACTTCCAAATATAGATGCAAGCATTAAATTGTTAGTGACTGCAGAGATTGTATAATTTTTTTCTATAATTGATAAAGCAAAGGATAATCCAAAAGCTGCATACATGCTTTTAATTCCGAAATTTCCTCCAATTAGTACAAATGCTAATATAAATAAAATAGCATTACATACAATCATTACAATTCCTGTATCAAAACCTAAAATATTATTAATTACAAGTGCTAACCCAGAAACACCTCCTGATGCTATCTTATTGGGAAAGAAAAAGAATTCAAATGATATAAGTACTAATATTAATCCTATTGTTATAATTCCGTATTCCTTTAATATTTTTTTCATGTTATCCTCCTTTTTTGACTTCTCAATATATAAATTTTCTACCAAAACAAACAATTTATACACTATCATATAAAATCAAAAACTGCAATCCATATTTAGGTGCATTAAAAAACAATTCCCACATGATTGTTGTAGAAATTGCTTGAATCAAACTTTTACTAGTTTTTAATAATAAAATAAGTAACACAATGTTTAATTAATAATTAAACATTGTGTTACTATTAGTTATTTTATCATATGATACAAAAATGTAGCAAAATTATATGCTGCTGGTGCAATTATTACTGTCATAATACCTGCAATACCAATTGAAAGACTGCTCATAGCACCTTCAATTTCACCAAGCTCCAAGGCTTTGCTGGTTCCAACAGCATGAGCTGCAGTCCCTATTGAAATTCCAACAGCTACCTTATCCTTTATTCTAAACACTTTACAAATAGTAGGGCCAAATACAGCTCCCATTATCCCTGTAACAATGATTGCTAATACTGTTATTGGTACCAAACCTCCTAATTGACTGCTTATAGATATTCCTATAGGGGTTGTCACTGACTTTGGAACTAATGATTTTATTATACTTGAATCTAATCCAACTAAATACGATATTCCTATTATAGAAAATGCCCCTATAACACTTCCTACAAATATTCCTGTTAAAATTGCCTTTGCATTTTCCTTAAGTAGATCAAGCTGCTTATATAAAGGTACTGCAAGAACTACCGTAGATGGTCCAAGGAACATATTTATAAATTGACCACCTTTATTATATGTATCAAAATCAATGTTAAATGCAAATAAAAAACATATTATAAGTGCTATTGCAATAAGCAATGGATTCAAAATAGGTATTCTTGTATTCCTGTTAATAAATATTCCAACTTCAAAAGCAGCTAATGAAAGCACTACTCCAAATAAAACATTGTTAATCAATATATTCAACTACTTCATCGTCCTTTCTCATGTGTTTATAAATTTTATTAATTCTTTTCTTTTGCTCTTTTAGAAATTGCCTGAACAATAATTCCAGTAGCTCCTATTATTATTACAGTTGTAGATAAACACACAACTAATAACTGCCACCATGTTGATTTTATTATTCCCATTGAAGCCATTAAGCCAACTCCTGCTGGAATAAAGAAAAAAGCTAAATGATCCAATAAAAAACTTGTTATATTTGAAATATTATCAACCTTAACCACCTTAGTATATAATAAAACAAACAATATTATCATACCTAAAATATTTCCCGGTATGGGCAAATGAAGTGAGGTCGACAAAAATTCTCCAACTAAATAAATTCCAAGTATAATTAATGCTTCTCTAAATAATTTCAATTTTATCATCCTCCAATTACTTAGACAAAAATTTAAATAGCCCTTTAGCTATTATTTTAGATGTCTCTTATAATTAAATTTACCACTATTAAAAGAATAAGTAAAACGGCTTTTTACCTTAAGTAAAGGTTACCTTTTTCAAGATAACCTTTATAACTGCCTTATTTTTAACTTTTATCTCTCACAATCTTTTTTTCGACAAAGGCAACTATTTCATACATTATAAATGCAATTACCGAAAGAATAACTATGCTCATCATTACCATATCTAGCTGGGCAACTTGTCCGCCATAAACTATTAAAAATCCCAAGCCATTTCTTGCAACTAAGAATTCCCCCATTATTACACCTACCCAGGATAACCCAACATTTATCTTTAGAGCTGAAATGAATATTGGAATAGAATATGGGAAAATTAAATACCGTAATATCTGTATTTTTGATGCCCTAAAGGTATTCATAAGCATAATTTTTTCTTTATCTATTTCATTAAAACCTGTTAATACACTTATAATTGTTGTTATAACTGAAATTAGCAAAGCAATAACAATTATTGCAGGCATTCCATTTCCAATCCAAAATATTATAATTGGTGCTAAAGCCACCTTAGGAAGTGCATTTAAAACAACTAAATATGGATCTAATATTTTGGATACAAAAGGGCATGCCCACAAAATAACTGCAATTAATGCCCCGAAAATTGTTCCTAGAGAAAAGCCTAAAATCGTTTCATAACAAGTAATTCCTATATGCTTAAATAAACTTCCATCTTCATATAAAGAAACAAAAGACTTTATAACTCTAGCTGGACTGGAAGTTAAAAAAGGATCAATCCATTTCAAATTTGCACCTATCTGCCATAAACTTATAAAAATAACTAGTATAAGAACTCTTATAATTACAACTTTTCTTTTAGTTGAAACTACTTTCTTTAAATATATTTCATGTTCCTTACTAACTTTATTTTCATCCTTCATTTTTAGAATTTTATTATTTTCCCGTTTATTACTCATTTCCTTCATTCAACTCCTTCCACAATCTATTAAAATATTCGGTAAACTGCGGACTTCTTCTCTTTTGAAAAGGAGTTAAATCACTGTTTTCAAAATTTATTGATATTTCTACTTTTACATTGGCAGGTCTCTTGGTTAAGACTATCACTTTTTCAGATACGGAAATAGCTTCGGCAATATCATGTGTTACCATAATAGCTGTCTTTTTTTCTGTTTTTATTATCTTATAAACATCATCGCAAACTAAAAGTCTTGATTGATAATCTAAAGCTGAAAAGGGTTCATCTAAAAAGAGTACATCTGGCTTTAAAGCTAATGTTCTTATAAGTGCTACTCTTTGTCTCATTCCACCTGAAAGTTCACTTGGATAATGATTCTTAAATCTTAATAAGCCATAAACATCTAATAACTCATTTGCTCTTTCCTTTGTTTCTTCATTTAACTGTTTTTTTATCTTTAATCCTAAGATTACATTTTCCCAAACTGTATTCCACTCAAAAAGATGATCCTTTTGAAACATATATCCGATTTTATCTAAATTATTTTTTATATCTTCATCTTTATATAATACTGTTCCATTTGAAGGTTCTAGTAATCCACTCATTATATTAAGCAATGTAGACTTACCACATCCTGATGGACCTAAAATCGATACAAATTCACCCTCATTTACTTCAAAGTTAACATTATTTAAAGCAGTTGTTTCTCCTTTTATGGAATGGTAATTTAAAGATACCTTTGATACTTTAACCAAACTCAAATTTAATCCACCACCTTCTTATCTTAATTCAGTTTATTTTACTGCCTTTTCTACATATGAATTATCAACTATCTTTGTAAATTCTGGTCTTTGTGGCATTAAATTTGAATCATAATCTGAAATTATAGTCATAAGCCTGTTTAAGTTTTCTTCTTTTATTTCTGGAGTATGAGCTATAGCATCAATCTTCTTGTAATTATCAATAACTGTCTTAATTGTCTCTTTATCAGTTCCTGGAAAATACTGAATTATACTATCAGCTGTTTCCTCTGTACTATGACTAAAGAACCATACTTGTCCCTTATAAATTGCCTTTGTAAAATTCTCTATAACCTTTGGATTCTTATCCATATAAGATTTTGTAGCAAAATAGCAAGTATACGGAATAAGACCTGATTCTTCACCAACTGATGCAAGAATTGTACCTGTTCCTTCTTTTGCAAGAACTGAAGCTGTTGGCTCAAAGAGTGCTACGTAATCGCCAGTACCACCTTTAAATGCTCGGTACATGAAAAAACGATTTTAGATAAGTGTGTTTTGAAAGTTGATTTAAAAGATGAGTTTAAAGATATGCCAGCTAATACAATAGCTGAAAATTTAGTTAGACTTAGAAATATAAATAATTTAACTCAAAAAGAATTGTCACATATTACTGGAATTAATAAATCACATATATCTAAATATGAACGTGGTAAATTATTTCCCACTAAGAAAAATTCAATTATATTATCTAACTTTTTTAACCTTAATACAAAATATTTTTATGATGATTATTTAGAAAAAATGGATAGTTTTCATGAGGATCTTACTCAGTTATTAAATAATACTGAATTCAGTAAAAATAAAATTTGTAAAATTTTAAACATATCAAAGAGAAGTTTATATAGATTTTATTATGGATATGATATACCATCTAGAGATATATTTTCTAGAATAAATAATAAAATAAAGCTTCTTAATATTTTAATTTAAAATACTGCAAAAAAATAGGGTTGCAAACATTCCTTCTAATGTTTACCACCCTTTAAAAATAATTATTGAACTCGTAAAAATTCCTCATAATTTTCTATTTTATCCTCTCTATTGGTTTGTTTTAACCAACTGTTATAAGATTTGATAATTTTTTCTACCGTTTTTAGATTTAATTTATTTTTCTTTTTATCGTTATTTTTTACATACAAATTAATTTTCATTATATTACCCATGCATATTTCACCTCACTTTATACTAATATAATACCATTTGTTTTTGTCAGTTTAATGTCAATAATATTAATCTTTTCTTAAAATAAATTGAGGGCATATGATTACCCATATCCCCTCAACCTAATGGCTATTGTGCAATTTAGCCAAATGAATTATACCATATTTAAAATATAAATTTAAACAAAAAACTCCAAAATAACAAATTAATTTATCTACTGGTACAATGTAAACATCTTTTTATTAAATACTTATCTCCAACGTTTAAGTTTTGGTAACAAAGAAGTCAATTCTTTTCTTGCTTCTTCTTCTCCTATCGCTGCTCCTAAAACAGGCATAATTATCTCAATCATTTCTTCCATTGATATATTGGGCTGTATGAATTTTTCGTCTTTGTAGCAATTGGTACAATAAATACTTTTACTTCCGTCTAGCTCTGTTGCTATGAAATGCGAATGTTCTTCATTAAAGGGTAAACCACAACTTTGACACATTGTTACTTCTTCCATTTTTATCATTCCTTTCAAAATATGAAACTTACTCAATAGTTTTTCTTATCTAATTATATCTTTATTATAACATATTGCCTAAAAAATATTTCTGAACCTAAAACAAGCAGTAGTCCACTCTTGGCTACTGCTTTCATTTAATGTTAAACTTTATTTTAAATGTTATTCACAACATAACTTTCTATAAAATACTTTTATTTATTATTTGTCATTAAAAATTGACCTAAATCCTTGTCCATTCCAGTTATATGGCTTCTCCACCAATTTGACATTTCTTTTTGAACATTTAAAACTAATAATGCAGATGTTCCTTTTGAATCAAAGGTTTCTCTTAATTTTTTCAATTCACTTTTAAATTGTTCATGTTGTTCGTGTTGCATATTATATTTAGGATAGTTATTCTTCCTTTGAATCATTTCTTCTTCTGTAAAGTGTTTAATAACATATTCCTCAAGAAAATCTAATGTTTTCATGATTTCATCTTTAGCTTTTCCTTCTTTCATTGCAGATAACAATTGATTAATACGATCAAACAATTCTTTGTGTTGATTGTCAATACTATTAATTCCTGTTGATAAATTATTGTCCCAGTTCATACCCATGCCCATACAAAACACACCTCTCATAAATTATATTATTGTCTTTTAAAACCATATATAATTATTTCTACAATTTTGTAAAAATACCTCTTTTTATGTTTACTTTTATTTACTTTTATTTCCACAAAAAATAGCAGAATTTTTAATTATTCTTCTTATTTATTTATATTTTTTTGTTATTAGTTAGTATTCTATAATTATTTTTGTCATTATATAACATTAATTGTCACATGATTATTTTAATAATATATTCTTGTAATTTGGACAAAAAAAGACTATAATATCCATTTTAATTTAGCTTTCTAGTCTTTATTTCCTTAATATAGTTTTAATCGATACTATTTTTCAGGAGCTCTATATCCAGCAGCTTCTGCTTCTTCTACAGTCTTAAACCATTGTACAACGTTTGTTGTTTTATCATAATATTTTCCATCTGGAACATGATATATCTTATTTTTGCTTCCTTTTATAAGTCCATTTCCACTAATATCTACATATGCATTACTACTTGAATAATTTGCACTAGTGTTATTTGTTTGATTAGAAATCCAAATTCCATTACTATTTAAATAATATCCTTCAACAGTTGTATCATGAGCCATATATCCATCTGAATAGAAATAATACCAAGCTCCATTAATTTGCTTCCACCCAGTTGCCCAAGAGTTTCCTTCTGTATACCACCATCCATTTGAGTCTGACTTCCATTCAGCATTTGCAACCATTGGTGTTACTGCAAAAAATGTCATTAACGTAATAAAACCAGCAATTAGTCTTTTTTATTTGTTCATTATTTCGCATCTCCTTTATAATTTTCTGTTTATAAAATTATTTCTACATTATTATAGAAATTCCTTCACCATAATACAAAAAATAGAAATACAAAAATAAATGGTAATATTTCAAATTTATTTTCATTAAAAATATTACCATTTTTTAAACTATATTTGATTTTTATATTTTATCCTTGAGTAACTGTAATTTCTTTTCCTTTAAACACAATAGCAAGCTTTATTATGTTCTTTACACCTTTTTGTACTAGCTCCGTTTCATACTTCTTTTCTTCAATTTGGTTTAAAGCCTCTTTTGTTGCCTCTTCTATAGTATCATCTAGAAAATAATCAATTTTCTTAAATTCAATAATAATTCCTATTTTAGAGTTATCCTTAGGAATTATCATAACATCATACCTCCCATAACCACTTTCTTTATTTGATTTAACCTCATAATCATTTGAAAGTGATACAAGCATCCCAAGAACAAAGGCATGATAAACTCTTTCTGGTTCTCTTCCTGATATATCGAAGTAACTTAAATTATTAATTACAAATTCTTTAAAGATACCTGCAAAAATTTTTATATTTCCATTTATCAATGTGTCTAACATTGTTTGATAATACTCATTGGTCACCGTTTCCTTGAACCATTTTTCAATTAAATTCTTATAGAAAATCAATACTTCTTTATTAGGTATTTTTAATTCACAATTTAATAAGCCTTCTATATTTTCAGTTTTAACAGCCTTCAAATATCCGCTCATTAATAGAAAACTCCAAATATTCTCATTAGAATCTTCCACCTCTGACATTACTATATTATCATCAATTACTTTGTTTATTGATTTCCCTTCTATAAGTTCTTCAAGTTCAAGCTTTAACTTATTGTCACCTTTAAGCAGTAATTTTTTTATCAAATCATTGCTGCTGCTATTAATCCAATATGGCATGAAACCACTTGTGTTATTATCAATATAATTTAAAACTGACCATGGGTTATATATTACTTCTCCACCAAAAATATATCCGTTGTACCATTTCTTTATATCTTCACTTTTATCGTCTAAATCATAATATATTAAAAGTTCTTTTAATTCTTTTTCAGTAAATCCAAATTTCTCGTTAAATTTAAAACCTAAAACAGTATTTACTTGAATATTATTTAATCCAGAAAAAATACTTTCTTTTGCAACTCTGAGTATTCCTGTTATTAAAGATTTTTCAATACATAAGTTATCCTTTAATGCTGCTGTTAGTAAATTTCTTATTAATACTATCATTTTGTCATAATAGCCTTGTATATATCCTTCTTGGATTGGCACATCATATTCATCTATAAATAGCATTACTTTTCTTCCATAATATTTATTCATGTAACGCATAAGAGCACTTATAGCTTCTGAGTTCTCAGCTATTGTAGCCTTTTTCAAAATCACATTTTTAAAATCTTCTTTATCAAATTCACTCAGCTTATCACTATCTAATAGATAAATATGTTCTTTATATAAATCTGATAATAGAACTCTAATTCCATCCTCAAAATTTTCATATGATATATGCTTTTGATTTTTAAATGTAATAAAAATTACAGGATATTCTCCTTGAAGCTTCATTATTTCTTCTTCGTTTTCTATATTTAAGCCTTTGAATAAATCTTTTGTTTCTTCTTTAGTTCTTATATCAAAAAAATATTTCAACATACTTAAATTTAAAGTTTTCCCAAACCTTCTTGGTCTTGGTGTTAATATAATATCAGCACCATTTTCTATAAATTCTTTTATTAACAAACTTTTATCTACGAAATAATTTTTTCCTTCTATTAGCTTCTTAAAATCAGATATTCCTATTTTTATTTTTTTTTTCATTTACTACACCTTCTTTCCTGCACGGTTCTTTATCTTATGTATTATTATAGACATTTTTTATAACATTTAAAATAATTATTTATATACACTTATTATTTAACTAATTTGTATTCATATTTGTGTATTAATGTAACATTAAATCAACTTACTTATTTTTGCTTTGTTCTTTTAATAGATCTCTTATTTCAGCGAGAATTTTAGTATTTTCTTTTAATAATTTAACTCGTTGTGCTAACAGATAATTTTTCATTAATAGTATTATTATACCATTAGATATGACTATACTATTCCTAGAGTTCTGGAACAGGATTTCAAGAAAATTTATCCAAAAATCAAGTCCTTAACTCTTAATATGTCTGGTTTGGTATTTAAGGTTTTATTGATAAAGCAACAAATATTGTGAGCTAGTATTTTATTATTTATTCGACTGATAAGTCCCCACATAGATTTAGCTAAAACCCTTTGTATATTTAATTGTTCTGAGAGCTGAGAAAATTAGGTTTCAACTCTTCTTCTAGCTTTAAATATCATTTATCTAAATCTTTTTGGGATTAAACTCTTACTATTTTTTCTTTTAAGCGAAATAAGATTTATAGAATTTTCAGATTTTAAATCCAATTCTAGCTTATCATCTACATAACCTTTATCACCTATAACCGTTGAAAACTGCAAGTTTTCAGTTAACTCCCATACTGCGATTCTATCATCTATATTACCTGGAGTTAATGTAAAGTCAGTCAAATACCCATCTAATGCTATTAATGCATGAAGCTTAAATCCATAATATGTTTCCTTTTTGGAAACACATTTTCCGTAAGCAGCTTTATGCTTAAATGTTTTATTAAAATGTGCTCTTCCAAACTTGCAAACAGGAATAGGCATGCTATCCATAATTCTGTATTCATCATAATTATAATTAAGAAACTTAGTTATTTCTTTACGGATTTCATCGACGACTTTAAACAAAGATTTTCTTGTTCTATGAAATCTAGTTCTTGTACAGAATTTTGGGAATAAATCTCTTAGGTTTTTAGTACAAAAACCTAACCAAGCTTTTTCAGAGTCGATAGTAAGTAGTTCTCCAACAATCGATAATGTAATTATTTCACTATCACTCATTATAGCTTTATCAACGTTTCTACGATTTTTAATATGCGTTGGTGTAACCTTTTGGTAAAAATCATCAATTATTACAAAAGTAACAGTAACAAAATCTTTTAAATCATTTATTAGTATGTTAGAATTTTTATTAGGCTCTAACATATTGCTACCTCCTATCATTGATTGTTTGTCCTTTTGATGATAGCGTAACAAATTTGTTAGAGCTTTTCTATTTGTAAATAATGCTAGTGAATTTAACTAGCACAAAGAGTTAATTTAGTATTAATAGACCTATCACTAACTGTTTGAATAATAATATAAGAACAAAATAATAATATAATTATTAGTACTATCATTTCATTCATCTCTTCACCCCACAATATATCAAATCAACTATAATTCTATTTGCCTTATAATAAAATCATTATAACATATATTGTAAACATTATATTATTCAATTTTAAGGCTTAATTTAATTAAAATTATTGAACTTAAAAATAGCCTACCACATTTAAAGTCTTGAAATCTTTTTCTTACAAGTTCTTTTTTTATTAACTCAATATATCTATCTTTTAAATATTTATCACTTCACTAACTCCACATTATAAATTTGTTTGAAAATAATAATTAATTCCTCTTTAATATACTAAGCGCATGATCTAAAACCTTCATTCTTAATTCTGGTGGACACATTTTCATAACAATAGATACCTGTAGCTTTGCTAACATTTCATTAAAACTCTTTTCACTTTCTAATCCTATTATCTTTACTTTTAATTCATCACCTTTCATTTCTATTCTCCAAAGAGATTAATAATTTTATAATATGATCTAAACTTTTATTTGTTACTTCATAAATTTAATAGTATAAGTTCTTCCATAATTATTTAAGTTTTTAAGTAATAAAATAACTTAATTCACTTTAAAATATGATTAGAATGTATAATGTTATTAGATTAAATGTTAAGGGCGGTGAATTTATGATAGATAATACTGATATTCTAAGTTTGTTTAGTAAAATGGATTTAGAAATGCAAGAAATAAAATTTGATTTTAAAAACAGATTTGATTACTTAGAAACCCAAATATGAAAAATTATGCAGTTTTTAAGAAAATAGATAATAACATTTAATGGTTAAACGAAAATCTAGGATTATTTACAAAAGGTTCAACACAAATTCAAAAAATAGATTTAACTATCACTGCTAGACTTAAAACTCTATGAATAGCATTATCTCATTCATCAAAGAATGTAAATGATATCAATAAAACTTTTCATTCTAATGATTTACTAAAAAACATTTATAAAAAAGAGTTTTTATTTTAATTGTACTTTAAATACCTATAACATTTAGTTGATAAATACTATAAAATAATCAAATAAAAGTAGTGTCGGAAATATTATTTATAAGTGAGAATATTTAATGATTAAAATATTCTTTTGTTTCACATGAAGCGTGGTATTAGTCAATTCTGAAGTTAAATTATCCAACTCTTATTCCCTTAAAATCATTTATATTTTTGATTGAGGTTAAAATTGTAAAATTTGTTTAAACAAAAATAAATATTCTTATTTAATATATACAAGTAAATTAGCTGCTTGATAAATATGAAAGTCAATCAAGCAGCTAATATCTTTTGATTATCTATATACAAATTTTTTTGCTGTTTGTATATTTTTCTTAATACAATTTATAGTATTAATTTGCCTTTAGTTACATCAAAATAGCTTTTTCTTTATTTTTATAATACTAGTTTAAAAACTATTTTATCAGGAGACTATTAGAACACTTGATTCTTTCTACTAAATTCTCAATTTCACTTTTCAAATTTAATGATTCATTATAATTCTTATCCTCCCAATTCGAAATTACTTCTTTTGCAATTTGAACTTTTCTATCAGTATAATGTTTAGATATCTTTTCCTTTTCTTTTGAACTTAATTCTGAACCATCTTCTAAAAGATACATCTGAGAATAAAAACAATCAAATGAATCAAATTTAGAAATTTTTTTCTTGTTTAAATTCTCTAACTCTATAACTAGTTTCGTATTCCCCTCTTCTTCTTTGAAAGAATGTTTTCTAATCTTATCCATAGATAATACCTTTATTAAAAGGTCCTGTGGTATATAATTCTCAATTTCCCTACCTTCTGTTATCCATAAATAAATGTAATCTTTAAATTTTTGTTCATCTCCAATCTTTTCTATATTTAACGTTTCTAATCTCTCTATAATTGACTGAACACGCTTCTTTAACGTTTTGCTTTCTTCACATTTATCTGAATCACAAACTATTGCACAATATCTACTTGTACTTAAAATATTTATAAACCTTTCATCATCCATTATGCTATAACTTGCCAAGTTAGATCCACCATACATCAAAAAGCTATAATGTTTTCCTTCTATTAAAGTTCTATCTGATAAATCACTTATCCATTTATTTAAATAAATTCTATCACTAGGACCTTCTACCCAAATAATAAAATTACTTTGTAATAACTGAGATGCTCTAATTCCTAACTCATCAAGTAACTCATATTTTTTTATAATATTATTACATTGTTGTATTATTGATGCATTGTTTTCTTTACGAACAATTTTGTGAATGCTCCATGTATTGCTTATTCTATCAATAAGTGCTGAGGAGTGTGTTGATATAAAAAATCTATGATTTTTAAAATTGTTTTCAATAATATCAACAAACTGTATTACTGCTTCTGGATGTAAATTGCACTCTGGCTCTTCTATGAATACATTTAAAGGAATTTCTCGATTCATATACAAATATGAAAGTAACATAAATAATTGTGATACTCCAGTTCCTAATTGATTTAGATATGATGATATCTTTTTATCACCTCGTTGAATATAAAAACGTATATCAGTTGCCGTAGGATCTATCTCAAAATATGGTTCAGAAAGAATATTTCTAAGCCATTTTTGAAGTTCTTCTTTATATATTAGCCACTCTGAATCTTTTTCATTTCTCAAATTGATAATATCTTTGATAATGCTACTTCCATCAAAATCACATTCTTTTTGAGGTGATTCTCCTCTATCAAAATGTCTTATAGGATCAACAAATACTAAGCTTTTTATAAATGCAGTCCAATATTGATACGTATCTAAAATATAATCTAAACTATCTGTTGGGTTTTCATAAAATCCACGCTTTGGATTAAATACCTGAGGTTTGTCTTCCATTGGCATTAACAAATAATTTTCTTTATCATACTTTACCGATAAACAAGTAATCTTATTTTTAGTATCATGCATAGAATATAATTTTAGATTTGATTTATCTTCATGAAATGTAGGTTTATTTTCATCCCATAAAGATTCAACATCTTCTAATTCTATATTACATACTATCTTTCCATTTTCCCAAGCCCAAGTATCTTGTTGTGAAAAAACTTCATTTATTTTATTATATAAATCATAATCTGCAAGCACATTATAACTTTGCTTTTTATCTTTTAAAACTTTCAATGCTAATTCACGTAAATAATAAAAATATCGAAATAAATTAGATTTACCTGAATTATTAGGTCCTATCAATAAATTAATATGCTTCAAATTTGATAATATTATTCCATTTTCTTCTGAAAAGGAACGCCATCCTTTCAAATCTATTTTTTTAATTTTCATTAACGCCACCCTTTGATATTGAACTTTTTTCACGTATTTGCCAATTTCGAATTATCTTTTGTATATCATAGTCTTTCGGTATTCCTTTCGTCCATGCTTTATGAAATCTAACATCATTACTTTTAGGTCTAGGATTTGGTTCCTCAAAATAAACTTTTCCAGGCAATAGCATTGCATCTCCTGTTACTAAAGCTTCTCCGTCACGCAAACTTGGAAGAACATTCGCTTGATCACCTAACGTGTCTGGCAATAACCTTCTTATCTTATTTTGATCTAAATCACTTGTTAATCTTAGTGTTATAAACGTACCACATTGAGATAAAACTGTTGAAGAAACATTTGAAGGACGCTGGCTTACAACAACAAGACTTATACCATACTTACGGCCTTCTTTCGCAATTTTCTCAATTCTCTGTAAGCATAGCGAATATTCAGAAGAATTTTCCTCCGGAATATATGTATGTGCTTCTTCCAATATTAATGATATAGGTAAGTTTTCAGGGTCAATATCCCAATAACAATAATCAAAGCATAGTCGTGCTAAAACTCCAACACATATAGCTCTTACTTCTGTTGGTAATCCACTTAAATCTAAAACTGATATATACTTCTGATTTTCTGGATCAATTCCAAATAAAGATGTAAAATATTCACCTAATGACAGTTGTGATTCCTTATCAGTTTTCAAGAAACTAAACCTTGTATCATCATTTATACTTTTTATTTTTAAGATAATTTTATTAAACGTGTCTTTATCAGCTGCTTTAGTTTTAGAATCTTCTTTTTTTTCTTCTATTTTTTTAATCAATTTATCTATATCAAAAAATATTGGACTATCTACTGAAATTCTTTCTTTCAATGTAACATCTTCAATTTGTTCGCTTTTTAGTTCCTCTATTAGATCTTTTATGTACATTTTTTGTGTTCCACCTGCACTTGGATAATAAATATTAATAAATTCTTCCAAATCAAGAAACCAATATGGAAGTGAAAACTTACTCCACTCTATACAATTAGCTTTTTCCTCCCATTGCTTTGAAAAAGCATTTTGATATTCATTATGCACATCAAAAAATATAAGCCTTGGATATGGATAATCTCTTAAAATTGATTGAGCTATTCTAGCAACTGTGCTGCTCTTTCCACTTCCTGTAGTTCCTAAGATAGCAACATGTCTTCCTAATAGTCTATCCAAATCGAAATATACATCACCAGCTCCTTTCATAGATCTTCTTCCTACATTGAAATATTTTTTCTTATTTTCATCATCCATTTGATCGTCTATTCCCAATAAATAATTTATTTGTTCACCTTTTAATAAATATGAATCGCAACTAATAGGTGGTAACTGATCTACCCCTCTCGTAAATTTAGACTTTCCATCTAAACTACCTACTACAGATAAATTTACAATTTTATTTTCCTTCGTATTTCCATCCCTTTTTTCTACTTCCTCAATTTGTATTCGAGTTACAATACAAATAGTATCTCCATGAAATCCTCCGCAATTAACAAAAGCTCCAACTTCAACATGCAAATAATCCTTTCCATTCTCTACTTTCAATTTTTCTGCTCTAAGAACTATCTCACTCCCATCAACACTACGCACTGTTCCAAAACAATATTCCTTAATTCTTAAATTCATACATAAATCCCCCTTGTATAAATTAGGTTAGTGTAAAGTGTTTACACTAAAACAAATTAAACCATATTTTAAATTTCTATCATAATAGCTAGAAATTTAATCTCATTATAGCATATTTTGTAATTAATGAGATGGAAAATAAATGAACTTTATATGGTCATTTATTTTCCATCCCACTAACTTATACAGTTTGTGTGTTCCATGAAAAAAATTCTGAAAAACTCGTCATATGATAAATATATAATTCATTCCATAAATATATATTAAACTTAGTATAAACTAAGCGATTATATAAGCATTAATGAAAGCTCAATTCTCA
Source organism: Clostridium sp. C2-6-12 (assembly GCF_009928485.1). GTDB lineage: Bacteria > Bacillota > Clostridia > Clostridiales > Clostridiaceae > Clostridium. The sequence continues at coordinate 256,142 of NZ_JAABNP010000003.1, forward strand.
TATAATAATTATAAAATATACTATTCACAAACCATTTATTAATAATTAAATGGAGCATACTATGAAAGCAGCCATCTATTCAAGAAAATCAAAATTTACAACCAAAGGTGAAAGTGTAGAAAATCAAATAGAGCTCTGCAAATCCTATGCTAAAAATAATGGATACGATGAATATTATATATATGAAGATGAAGGCTTTTCAGGAGGCAACACAAACAGACCTGAATTCAAATCTATGATGAAAGATGCTAAAGCAAAAAAGTTTGATGCAATAATCTGTTACAGGCTTGATAGAATCAGTAGAAATGTTTCTGACTTTTCTAGCCTTATTGATGAATTAAAAGTCCTTGGAATAGATTTCATTTCAATACGTGAACAGTTTGATACTTCTAGTCCTATGGGGACTGCTATGATGTTTATTAGCAGTGTATTTGCTCAATTGGAACGTGAAACTATAGCTGAGCGCATTAAAGATAATATGTATGAGCTTGCTAAGACTGGGCGTTGGCTTGGTGGTACTCCTCCTTTTGGATTTTGTTCTGAACCTGTATATTATTTAGATAATAATTCTAAGCAAAAAAAGCTGATGAAATTATCTCCTATTGATGCTGAAGTCTCTTTAATAAAACTTTTCTTTGAACAATATTTAACTCTTGGAAGCCTTGGAAAACTTCAAAAGTATCTAATTCAAAATAATATTAAAACAAAAAGAAATTCTAATTGGGATATAAAAGCTCTGCAGCTATTACTTAGAAATCCTGTTTATGTTGAGTCTTCTGAGGTTGTAATAAAATATCTTTCTACTAAGGGTGCAACTATCTTTGGTGATCCAAATGGCAATGGAATACTGAGTTATAATAAGAAAGATTCAAAAGACAAATATAAAGATATTAGTGAATGGATTTTTTCTGTTTCAAAACATGAAGGTGTAATTGATGATAATTTATGGCTTAAAGTTCAAAGGCAATTAGATAAAAATAAGGTTCTTGCGCCAAGACTCGTTAGTGGCAGCGAATATGGAATATTTAATTCTGTATTGCAATGTGGAAAATGTGGTGGAAGGATGCTTCAAAAGCAAGGTCACTCCTCTAAAAAGACTGGTGAAATTTTTAGATATTATATATGTGCAAATAAATTTAATTCTAGTGATAGCATTTGTGACTCTAAAAATATAAGGTTTGATATATTAGAAAAATACGTTATGAAAGAACTTTTTGAAACTATTGCTGATAAAGGATCATTAATTAAAGCCATTGAAGAATATAAAAACAGCTTAGTATCTGAATCTCTAGATAAAGATAAGGATAAAGCTTATGAAAAGAAAATTTCTCAGAAAGAGCTTCAAATTAGAAACTTAATTGACAAGCTTTCTTTAAATCCTAATATATATGATTTACTTTCTTCAAAAATTGAAGAATTAAATAACGAACTAAATGAATTAAAATTAATAAAGCTTCAATCAGAAAATACTAACGATAATTTAAGACAAGCTATTAATGAAATAAACTTTTTCACCTCATTACTTATTAATTTTGAAAGCATGTGGAAAAATGCGGACTGTTCTATGAAAAAGCTTTTTATTAATTCCCTAATTTATTATATTTCATATAACTCAGATACTAATGAAATAGTTATTAAACCATTTTCCACTAATAAATCATAAGGCGCTCTTTAATGTAGCGCCCAAATGCTCCTGCAGTAGCAGCAAAGTCAATATTGGTAACCATATTAACATCTGTCTTAGGATCAATTTTATTTTGTTTCATAGCATATTCCAACGCCATTGCTGGCACTCCTCCAGGTCTTCCTCCGATTACATTTTTCCCTTTTATATTTTCCCACTTAAAATTATCCTCCTTAGTTCGTCCAACTAAAAAAGAACCATCCTTTTGAGTTAGTTGGGCAAAAAGCACTGGATAATCTTCTCTTCCTTGATTGTTAATGTAAATTGTCTGCTCTGGACCACAAAAGCCTATGTCTGCAGATTTACTTAGAACAGCCTGCATTGTCTTATCAGCACCTTGTGCTACTTGAACTCAAATGCAATTAAATAAACTATATTTTTATACCACAATCCTTTTAGCTCGCATTTTTAATAAAAGTTCCGTATTGTGCTTCGCACTCTTTTTATATGTGCATATTCTGAAGAATATATATTCTTCTATGGTAATATTCTTCAGAATAAATATGCACCTTTATAAAGAGTGCCATAGCACAATTAGGAACTTTAAATACTACCATACATAGATTTTGCCTAATTTTTAAAAATTCCACCAAGCAACTTTTTATAATCACCTCTAAATTATTTTAACTAAAAAATAGTATAAATTTTTCTATAAATCAAATAATAAATTTATATTATTAGTATTAGGAGGCGCAAAAGTTTGAATGAAGGATTAGTGGTTTTAGTACGTTCTATTATTTCGTTTTTTTCTCTGCTTATTTTTGCAAAAATACTTGGAAAGCAGCAAATAAGTCAGTTAACATTTTTTGATTATACTCTTGGAATTACAATTGGCTCTATTGCTGCAACTCTTACTACGGATTTATCTAGCAGAGCATGGCCACATTTCGTTGGTCTTTTTGTTTGGGCTTTCCTTGGATATTTAATGGAGTTAATCACTGAAAAATGGCGATATGCAGCCAAATACATAGAAGGTGAACCTACAATTATTATAATGAATGGAAAGATAATGGAGGATGCCTTAAAAAAAATGAAATATACTGCAGCTGATATCATGGGATTATTAAGAATTAAAGATGTCTTTGATTTATCTCAGGTTGATTTTGCAATCATTGAGCCAAATGGTCAATTGTCAGTTTTAAAAAAGCCTGAATATGAACCTTTAACTCCAAAAGATATGAGCATTGTAAAAGCACCAAGTGGTATAAGTACTGAGCTAATTTATGATGGCGTTCTTATAGGGCAAAACTTGAAACAGCTTAACAAAAGCGAAAAGTGGCTTATGGATCAATTGAAAATGCATGAAGTTAAAGATATTTCAGATGTATTTTTAGCAACCTTAACTCCTTCAGGTTCTTTATTTATAGACAAATATGATGACCATATGATTAAGATAACTGATATTGGTGATTATAAAGGTCCATACTAAGGAGGAAAATGTTATGAGAAAATTTATAATAATATCTATACCAGTAGTATCATTAGCTTTGTTTGTTTTAATTATGCTTAGTGGGCATTTTCTTAAGAACTCTTTTGGAAAAAATGATAACATTCCCGAAGCTATTCAATCAACCATTCAAGATATACAATCAGAAAATTGGAAAAGCGCTAAGGAAGATGCAGCCAACTTATCAGATACCTGGAAGGTAATAGTAAAAAGAATTCAATTCAGCTCAGAAAGAGATGAAATAAATTCTTTTGATTCAAATTTAGCAAGACTTAATGGAGCCATAATGGCTAAAGATAAATCTTCTTCACTTATGGAATTAAGCGAAGCTTATGAACATTGGGAAGGCTTAGGCAAATAAATATTAATATGAAGGAAAGCTACTTATTATTGTTACATATAAATAGCTTTCTTCTTTATTCTAGAACCAAAAAAAGCTTAAAGCCTTTCCTGTAAAAGCTAACAGGCTTTAAGTTGTAATTGCAGAAAAATTTCATTTTTTGATTCACAAGTTTATAAGTGCAACTCTCTTGATTCTTAACTTTCAAATAATCATTAGATGCTCTTATATCCATAAAATCCAACTGAATATAAGAGCATCTAATGATTATTTATTGTATTGTGGTTCTTCTTGCTTTACAAAATCACATCTTGATTCAAGAGTTTGTGCTACATTATCCATTGTATTTGCTAGTTGGCTAAACATTTGTTTTGCCTCTTGATTATCTGTGTCTAAAGAAAAAGTCATCATATCTGCTGCTAATCCTTTTGCACTTGCTACCGCTGTTTCAAGTTTTGTTCCTGTTGGCATACTAATCCCTCCATTGTTTTTTTATCGACTTTTATATCTTGTTCATAATCAATTTAAATATTCAATTTTTAATTATGAAATATAATCCCTTTATTCATTTATATACACTTAAAAACAAAGTATATAATTTCATCCTTAACTTTCAATTCAATTACTCCAATCTATTATTATAAAAAAATGAATTAAAATTACGCCTATTGGTTAAAGTACATTAGAAGATAATTATATTAATAAAGGAGATTTTTATATGACTGCAATTTCAAAAGTAAAACAAACACTTGCTACATTAAAGGGGGCTGAGGTCACTTTAAAAATGTATTCTATGCAAGAAAGATCAAAAGAGGCTGTAATTGCTTATACTGAAGCATCAGAAGAAATCAATCAAATTAAAATAGATTTAGAAAAACGAATAGGAAATATGGAGTTCCAAGAACCCCAATATAAAGGCAACTAAGGGAGGTTGACTATGAATACTTGGTCAATGCTATTATTTAATTCAATAATACTATTTTTTTTAGCAGTAATTATATCAAAATATTTAAAAAGAAAAACTTTAGCAAGAGCTACTCCATTTGATTTTATTTCTTATGCTGTAATAGCAGCTATAGTTGCTTTAATTTCTTTAAATATGCTTCCTAATATTTATTTTGGATTAACTACTCTTGCAATATGGGTATTAATGCCCATTTTATTAGACTACAGTGCTATGAAAAGTAAATGGATATACAATATAGTACATGGTAAAGAAAGAGTCTTAATAAAAAATGGCAAGGTAATGGAAGATAATCTATCAAAAGAAAGAATTACAGGGCAAGAATTTTTACAGGAAATGCGATCAAAAAAAGCATTTAATTTAGCTGATGTTGAATTTGCGGTTATGGAAACAACTGGCGATATAAATGTAATTTTGAAAGCTGATAAAAAACCTGTTACTGCATCTGATTTAGGAGAAAAAGTTGGAACAAAACGTGAGCCTCAGACGGTTATTTTAGATGGTAATATTTTAAATGAAGGACTTACCAATGCTGGATTAAATCGAACTTGGCTTACAACACAGCTGGAAATTAAGGGAGTGTCACTAGAAAATGTTTTTCTAGGTCAAGTTGATTCTTCTGGCGATTTATATGTAGATCTTTTTGATGATATGATACAAGTTCCTAAAACAGAAATTAAAGATATGCTATATGCCAGTATTGAAAAATGTCAGGCTGATCTAATGTCCTTTTCTTTAGACAGCGACAATGAAGAAGCAAAGAATCTTTATTCACAAGATGCTGATAAATTAGAAAAAATCTTAAAAAAATTAGAACCACATTTATTAAGATAGAAGGTGAACATAATGTCTAATATGAAGAAAAAAAGAATGACCACTGCTCAGCAGCAATATGATGCTCTAGTAAGCAGTATAGAACCTAAAAGGCCTATACTCAAAAATTGTTATAGAGCTTTTTTAGTAGGTGGTACAATATGTGCAATTGGTCAGCTATTACAATGGTTTTTTATTAATTATTTCAATTTTGATGAAAAAAGTTCTGTTGGTCCTACTACCCTGGTTTTAATCTTCCTTGCAGTTTTACTTACTGGTCTCGGAATCTATGACCACCTTAGCCAATGGGCTGGTTCTGGCACTGCTGTTCCTATTACCGGCTTTGCCAATTCCATAGCTTCTGCATCAATTGAACATAAAAGTGAAGGTTTTGTACTTGGCGTAGCTGGAAATATGTTTCAACTTGCTGGTGCAATTATTGTTTATGGTGTTTTTTCTGCTTTTGTAGTTGCTGCTATAAAAATGACAATAATATGGTTGGGGGCGATGTGAATGCTTAAAGGTCATCAATCTTGGATTTTTAATTCTAAACCTACGATATTAGCTTCTGCTGCTGTTGGTGGACCCTTTGAAAGTAATGGAGCTTTAGCTAACGACTTTGATATACTTTATGAAGATTTATGGCTTGGCCAGGATAGTTATGAAAAAGCTGAAAAAGCGCTTCTTGAGCATGCTTGTGAAAGGGCTATATTAAAATCAAAAATACAAAAAGAAGATATTAATTTCTTTTTTAGCGGAGATCTAATGAACCAACTTATTTCTAGCAGTTTTGCTGCTAGAACTTTAGGCATACCTTACTTAGGAATCTTTGGCGCATGCTCCAGTTCTATGGAAGGATTATCCCTAGCTGCTCAATTAATAGACAGTAAAGCTGCTAAATATGTTGTAGCTGCTGCCTGCAGCCATAATGCTGCAGCAGAAAAAACCTTTAGATATCCTACAGATTATGGTGTACAAAGACCGCCTACTGCACAATGGACTGTAACAGGAGCAGGTGCTGTAGTCCTAGGTCAAAATGGAAATGGACCAAAAGTAACTTCTTGTACCATAGGAAAAGTTGTAGATATGGGAGTATCTGATCCATATAATGTTGGTGCAGCCATGGCACCAGCAGCTGTAGACACAATAGAAGCTCATTTTAGGGATCTAAATATTGATGCTTCCTATTATGATCTTATTGCTACTGGAGATTTGGGGAAGGTTGGTCATGAACTTGCAAATGCACTGCTGGAAAAACACGGCATTAACATGCCAAAGGATATATTTACAGATTGTGGGCTTTTAATATATACAAAAGAACAGCCCTCCTTTGCCGGTGGCAGTGGATGCGGCTGTTCTGCTACAGTAACCTATGGGCATTTACTTAATCGTATGCGAAAAGGAGAACTAAAGAAAATTTTAGTTGTTGCTACAGGAGCATTACTATCACCCATATCCTTTCAACAAAAGGAAAGTATTCCTTCCATAGCCCATGCTGTTTCAATAGAAATGTAGAGAAGGAGGTATAATAAAAATATGGAAAAATTATTTTTTGCATTTATAATAGGTGGTTTAATCTGTGTTATAGGTCAGCTTATAATGGATACTTTAAAAATAACCCCAGCACACACAACTTGTACGTTAGTAGTGATTGGTGCCATCTTAGGAGGTTTCGAGCTATATGATCCTTTAGTCAAATTTGCTGGTGCTGGTGCATTTATTCCTATAAGCAGCTTTGGAAATACTCTTGTAACGTCTGCCTTAACTGAAGCTCAGCAAACAGGTCTTATGGGCATCTTTACTGGAGTATTAAAAACTGTCAGTACAGGAGTTTCTGCTGCAATAATTTTTGGCTTTATTTCTGCCATGGTATTTAAGCCAAAAGGTTAAACAAATTATTAATTTTTAGTTTCGTAATTTATATTCTAAAATTTATAGTAAATATTTTCAAAACTATTTATATTTATATTGATATGAATAAAACTTTATATATGCATATATTGTTTTATTTATATCAATTATAAAGATAAAAATTAAAAAATATACCAATTTATACGAAACACTGGCCTCTGAGCATTTACCTTTGTCGTTTTCTATAATACTTTACTCCAATTGTCTTTACAGCCTTATATTCTCTGAATTATCTTGTAACATTTCGATTAATTTCTTAATTTCCTTTACTGAAAATTTTTCAATAATTATTAAAGTTACCAAATCTGTTGCTTTCTTTTCTAATATTTTTATATTATCTGGATAATTTATGTGGACATTTATATTCAATCCAAAAAACTCCTATAATTATTTACTTTATTATATGCATTCCAATTAATTTTGGTGACAGTCATAACTTTACCTACGAAAGATTTTTTCATTCTATGATAATTACTAATAATTTTTCTTACTAGATTCATATTATATAAAATAATATTTATTCATTACTATATTTAAAAATGGGGGCTTATCTGTGAATGTAGCAATTTATAGTAGAAAATCAAAACTTACTGGTAAAGGTGAAAGTATCGAAAATCAAGTTCAAATGTGTAAGGACTATCTGCTAAAAATAAATCGGAATAACGAAATATATAACTTTCTCATATATGAAGATGAAGGTTTTTCAGGAGGTAATATTAATAGGCCAAAATTTCAAATGCTTATGAAAGATATTTCCTTAAAAAAAATCAATCTCCTTATTTGCTATAGATTAGATCGTATATCGAGAAATGTTTCAGACTTTTCTACAACTTTAGAAATTCTTCAAAAATACAATGTTAACTTTATTAGCATTAGAGAACAATTTGATACAAGTTCACCAATAGGACGAGCAATGATATATATTGCTTCAGTATTTGCGCAGCTTGAACGTGAAACAATAGCAGAACGTGTAAGAGACAATATGCTTGAACTAGCTAAATCTGGCAGATGGCTCGGCGGTACACCTCCTTTTGGCTATAACTCTAAACCTGTAAGCTATTATGATGAAAACATGACAGAACATTTAATGGCTAACTTATCTGAAAATCACGAAGAATTAGAAATAGTTAAGCTTATATATAATAAATACTTAGAATTAAAATCTTTAAATGCTCTTGAAGCGTATCTTTTACAGCATTATTTTAAGACAAGAAGTGGTTCAAATTTCAGAAAATCAACTTTAAAATTAATATTAACTAATCCTGTTTATGCACAATCCAGTAAAGAAATATTTACTTATCTCGAAGCAAAAGGCATGCTTTTATGTGGAGAACCTGATAATATTCATGGATTTTTAACCTATAATAAGCTTAAAACAAATTATTCGAAGGATGGTAAGCATTGTCGTGAATTTAGAAATTCCTCTGATTGGATAGTTGCTGTCAGCAGGCATAAAGGAATAATTGAAGCTAATGATTGGCTGAAAGTTCAATATCTCTATTCAAATAATAGTAATAAATTCATAATGTCAACCAGAAGTCACAATGCTTTATTAACTGGAATAATAAGATGTGAGAAATGTGGTTCTCCAATGAGGATAATACATGGTCCTCTCCGTAATAATAATACTAAATTATATTATTACGCATGCACCTTAAAAAAATCCTCTAAAGGAAGCAGATGTAATAATCCAAATGTACGAGTAGACCAAATAGATTCAATTATAATTAACACAATAAAGAAAATAGAAATAAATAATCATATCTTAATAAAAAATCTTATGGAAAAAAATAAGGAAAATAAAAAATCTGTTGTTACAGATACTAAAACAATAGAGAATAACCTATATATACTAATTAAACAAAAAAAAGCTCAGGTTGATAATCTACTAAAAAAGCTATCTTTAAGTCCCGACTTTTTTGATGTAGTTATTCCTAAGATAAAGGAACTTAATCTTGAATTAAATCAATTAAAGAGTGAACTAAATAAATTTAATGATAAAATCCTTCAAAGTAATTATGAAGAATCCTCTCTCCCTTTTACTATATCTCTTCAAGAAGGGTGTTCTTTAATAGATAATTTGACTCAAAATGAAAAAAAATCCTTGATTAAAGGATTAATAAATAAGATTTCTTGGAATGGGGTTACCAAAAATTTAATTATTAATTTTAATTAAAAACGTAGATTGGAATTTATTAATGCTGCTTAAAGCAATTATAAAATATTTGCATATGAGTTCAAGGAGCTTGTCCTGTTTGTAAGTCAATTTCTATTCCATTTTGTTCAAAAAATCCTTGACTCATTGCAACATACATAGGTGCATAAAAAACAGAACGAGTTACTTCATTTAAGCGTACTTTTACTTTACCTTCATTAGCTGTTTTAGAACTGCCACATCCAATGACAAATATTCCAGTTGTAAATGAAAGTAGTAAAGCGGCTAAAACTTTTATTTTCTTTCTCATAAAGAAAACATCTCCTAATAGTATTCATGGTGTATCATATGATATTTTAGTTGAGATTGTTCTAATATATATTGCAACAGGAAATTTGTATAAATCGGAGAATCTCCTATAAGAAAAGCTATTGCCTCATTTATTAAGCAATAGCTATCTATGTACCATCTTACATTATATATGTAAACCCTTAACTGTTTAAAATTTTAACTATATTTCAAATTTATTTATTTCATCATTTAACTTTTTAGAAATCTCTTCTAATTTTATAGCAAACTCAGATACTTCTTCTGAATTAGCTAGCATTTCTTCTGAAGATGCAGCTATTTCCTCAGCTGATGCAGAAGTTTCTTGAGATACTGCTGTTATATTATCCATAGTTTCAATTATTGAATTTTTTGATTCCATAGTAGTTTCCAATGATTTATTGGTTTCTGAAACATAAGGTCCTATATTTGATAATGAATTCAACATTTCATTGAAAGCCTCTCTTGTACTTATTACTGTACTTGATTGATTATCAACTAAATTAGTCACATTATTTGAATTTTCCAATACATCTTTTGTCTCGCTGCTTATTAATTCAATTAGTCTTTGTATTTCTTCAGTGGATTCTTTTGATTGTTCAGCTAATTTTCTTACTTCTTCTGATACAACTGCAAATCCTCTTCCTGCTTCTCCTGCTCTTGCAGCTTCAATAGCTGCATTTAAAGCTAAAAGATTAGTTTGCTCTGAAATACCATTAATAACATTTGTAATATTTCCAACCTTAGAAACACTTTCATTAAGATTATTTATTTTAATAGCTTGTTCATGATAAGAAAGTTTTACTTCTTCTATTGATTTCAGTAAAATATCAATTTGTTTTTTTCCTACTATTGCTTTTTCTTCAGTTAATGAAGAACTTTGTTTTACTTCGTTTATTTTATTGTATATGTTGTCCAATTCATCTGATAATTTTAAAATATGATTTGATATATCAACCAAATCACTAGCTTGATGTGTTGTTCCTTCTGATACACCTTGTATAGAATTTGTAACATCACCAGTAGTTATAGTCATTTGATTAGAATTTAAGCTTAAGCTTGCTGACATATCTCTTACTTCAAAAGAACTGTCCTTTATAGTTTTCATAGTATCCTTTAAGTAATTTGTCATAGTATCAAAGCTTTCATACAAGATTCCAATTTCATCATTACTATTAATTTCAACACTATGTCTTAAATCACCTTGCGCTATCTTTCCAGCTGCAGCTACTAATTTATTTAAAGGATTTGTAATTCCTTTTGATACTTTCAATAATATAAATGCAGCTATTAAAAACATTACTAGTGAAATAGCAATTATAATAACAAGCACATTATTAATCGTATCTTTTACAGTTTTCATTGAAAGACCTATATCAATAGCCCCTAATAGTTTATCACCATCATGTACAGGAATTAATACATCGTATACCTCAACTCCATCTTCAACAAATGTTGATGAATAAGGCTTTCCCTCTACAGCTGCTGTTTTACTACCAATATCATCAACCTTTTCACCTATTTTACTAGTATTACTATTAGCTATTTGAGTTAAATTTGTATCAATAAATACAGCATATACTATGCTTTGATCTTCAGCTAATTTTTCAACTAACGTTTGAATTTCAATTGATTTACTCAAGCTTTGAACCTTATTTGCAATTATACCTATTTGAACCATTCCAATTCCTGGCTTTGATACATAACCATACTTATAATAATCATTTGTTTCTTTACTTTTTCTAATATTTTCAACAAAAAAATTCCTGTCACCTTTTAATACTGGATATGATATATGATTACTGTCAAAAGATGAACCTACACTCGTTGGTAAATTTGAATAAATAATTTTACCATTTGTATCAGTATAATTTATTTCATCAATTTCAAATTGTTTCGCTAAATCAGTTAAATATTCATTATTTACTTTATCAGAATTATTTATAATAAATGAACCTGTAGTCCTAATTTTATCTGAAATAGATTGATTTATAGATTCCATAGACTTATTATTAATTTCTATTTCAGATTGTATTTGCTTTGCTAAGTTAATCCCATCTGTTTTCATTTGATTTATCAAACTATTTTGAATAATCATTATACAACTAATAGTTATAATAGTTATACAAATAAAAATGCTTATTAATGGAATTGCTAGAATCTTAAATTTTATAGAACCTTTCTTTTTTTTCATAATGTAATTCCCCCTAATATAAATGTTTCTTTAATTTAATTAATAGATATAACCTTCATATTCTAATTCATATATTAATGAAATAAGATATTCTTTGGTTAAAGCATTAAAATTCTTCATATGCCTTTCTATTTTACACATAATTACATTATATTTCAAATTTTTTATATTTTTTAACATTTACTTTTTCTTCTTTTTATTTACTTGCATTAATTAAAATAAGATTTAATAACTATATTAGTTTTATATAAAAATAAATTGTCACAAAACTAAATACGTTAGTCTTGTGACAATTCAATTTGCAGTTTCACCCTTAACAATTTGTAATCCCTGTTTGATAATCCCACAATATTTATTAATTGTAACCACCATATTACTTTTTAATCAAGTAATATTAAGTTCTTATTTTTTTCTATTAAAATTTCTATATCTTTAAGACAACTACTATACAATAACAAAAAAATCCCCCACACTTTACATCATGTGAGGAATAACATTATTTGTCTTTGTCAACTTCTTCATAATCAACATCAATAATATCTCCATTTGTGTAACTTTCACTTCCATTTTCAAAAGTATCCTCATTATCATATTGATTCTTAAATTCTGAATTACTTATTGTATCATTTGCCTTTTTACTTCTAATAAAACTAGTAATTTTCACAATTCCATATCCTACAATTCCAGCAAGTATTAGAAATGGAAGGATCTTAACAAAAATTACTCCTGCTAAAACTAATACGCAAATTGTTCCAATAATATATATGTACTTTTTAATTTGTCCATTCATTACAATCAACCTCTACAGTGCTTAAGTTTTAAGCTTTAGGCTATCACATTAAATAATTAACATACAATATATATACTAATGTAATAGCCTCTTTCAGCTTATTTAGTTACAATTATACCTTAAGAAAATAAACTTTACAATGTACTAAAATGTAACATAGCTAGAATCCCTATTAGGTATAAATTTATATGTTAGTAATATTGATACTACTAATAATGCTGTAACTACCAAACCACCCTCTGGTCCAAAACTTCCACCATTTATTATATTGGAACTTAAAACTTTTATTTTATATATTGAATCTGTATTATTTCCACTTACTAAAAACCCAAAAACATCTCCTTGAAAGTAATTCCACGTTATATGATAGCCAATACACATCCATATATTTTTAGTTTTCATAAACAAGTATCCCATAAATATTCCAAATAAAAATAAATTCACATATGCAAGCAAGCTTATTCCACCATTCATAGAATGCATTGCGGAAAAAATTATGGCTGAAACTATAAGAGGTAGCCATGCTTTCTTAGTTTGCTTTAATACTGTCATACAATATCCTCTGCAAAATAATTCTTCGTTAATACCAACAAAAATAAATACAACTAATTCAACAAACAAACTCATTGAAAATTTAGGCATTCCAAGACCATTTACCATTTCTACCGATTTTGTTGCAATTAATATAAATGCAACTATTGTGAAAGATACTGCACCACTCAATAAACCTGCACTTAAATCCTTCCAACTGCTCTTTATATTAGTAAATCCAATTTCTCTAACTTTGCCTTTATCCCACAATTTCCAAAATAATATTACCCAGAATATTAAACTTATACACTGAATTAAATGTAAAAAGGCTCCTGGCAAATTTCCCATTCCTGAAAATTGCTGTTGCATATATGACGCTGCCTTAGCCTTATTTGCTGCAAATTCTGGATGCATTAATACAGTAACCATTCCATATACCATACTGAAAACAGCTGATAAAACAATAGTAGTAATAATAAATAATACAAATAAAAGTCCTATTTTCCACCCAGATCTTGTTTGGTTATCCGCGTTTTTTAAAATCTTCATACTTTCCCTCCATTCATACATATAAAATATATCCATAAATATTATAACTTAATTTCATCATGACTAACTTAAAATATACTTAATTTTAACTGAAATAAATTCTATATTAATAAATATTTATTTAACTAAAAAAATAATACCTCCAAGAAAAATCTCAGAGGTATTATTCATTGACAGGAAAGTTCCTGATTGCAGCATAGCTGCTACTTTTATAAGTGAATTGATCCTTATTGTGGCATAGCCACTCTTTTAATCAGTGAAAAGTTTCGTATTGTAGCATATCTACTCTTTATATAGGTGTTTATTTTCTCAAAAATTCATTTACTGAGATTCCTGCTTGTATTCCTTCACTTATTGCAGTTACAACTAATGATTGACCACGTCTAGCATCACCTGTTGCAAATACTTTAGGAATATTAGTCTTAAAATCTTTATCGTCTGCTTTTACATTAGTTCGTGCATCTGATTCAACACCAAAAGCTTCTTTAATGTAGTTTTGTGAGCCTGTGAAGCCCATTGCAAGCAATACTAATTCAGCCTGATAAGTTTTTTCAGAGCCTTTAACTGGAATTGGACCAAATCTTCCGTTTTCATCCTTCTTCCATTCAACTTTTACAGTATCAACACTTTCAAGATTTCCATCTTTGTCAGCATTAAGAGCTGTAACTGTAGTTAAATATTCTCTAGGATCTTTTCCATATAGGTCTATAAATTCTTCTTGGCCGTAATCAACCTTAAGAACCTTAGGCCATTCTGGCCATGGATTATTATCTGCTCTCTCGTGAGCTGGCTCTCCCATTATTTCGAATTGAACTAAGGATTTACAGCCATGTCTAAGGGAAGTACCAACACAGTCTGTTCCTGTATCTCCACCACCAATGACAATTACATTTTTATCTTTTGCAGATATGTAATTACCATCAGCAAGATTAGAATCTAAAAGACTCTTAGTATTAGCCTTTAAGAAATCTACTGCAAAGTGAACTCCATTAATATTAGCTCTCCCTTCTACTTGAAGATCTCTAGGTTCAGAAGCTCCTGTTGCAAGGATTACTGCATCAAATTCATCTAAAATTTGACTTGCCTCGTAGTTTCCACCTACATTTGCATTGTTTACAAATTTAACGCCCTCTTCTGCCATAAGGTGTATTCTTCTTAAAATAACTTCCTTATCTAACTTCATGTTAGGAATTCCATACATTAATAATCCGCCTGGTCTATCACTTCTTTCAAATACAGTAACCTTATGACCACACTTATTTAATGTATCGGCAGCTGCAAGTCCAGCAGGGCCTGAACCAATTACTGCAACTGTCTTTCCTGTTCTTTTAGCTGGCGGATTTGCCTTAACTTTTCCATTTTCAAAAGCAATATCTATTATAGCTCTTTCTTGTTCTTTTATAGTAACTGCTGGACCATTTAATCCTGCTGTACATGCAGCTTCACAAGGAGCTGGACAAACTCTTCCTGTAAACTCTGGGAATGGATTAGTCTTATTTAATCTTTCATAAGCCAATTCCCATTTATCTCTGTATACTAAATCATTCCATTCAGGAATTAAATTGTGAAGTGGACATCCTGATACCATTCCAGAAAATAATACTCCTGATTGACAGAATGGAACTCCACAATCCATACATCTTGCACCTTGAATACATTGTTTTTCTACTGGAAGTCTGCTATGAAATTCATTATAATCTTTTAATCTTTCTTTCGGCTCTCTATTTTTTCCTACTTCTCTATCATACTCTAAAAATCCTGTTGGTTTACCCATTTGTTTAACCCTCCTAATTTCCTTTAATTTCTTGGAAAGTTTTAATTAATGCTTCATCCTCATCACATCCAAGATTCTTGTACTTTTCAACAGTTTCTAAAACTCTCTTGTAATCCTTTGGAATTATCTTATGGAATTTAGATTTTTCTGTATCAAAGTTGTATAATATTTTGTTTCCTTTAGGAGAACCTGTAACTGCAACATGTTCTTCAATTAATTTCTTTAATTCATCTTCATCTTCTAAACTTAACTCTTCTAATAGTATCATTTCTTCATTTATGTTTATCCTGAAGTTTGGATCTTCTTCATAAATGTAAGCAATTCCGCCACTCATACCAGCTGCAAAGTTAACTCCTGTTTTACCTAAAACAACTACCTTACCGCCTGTCATGTATTCTAATCCATGAGCACCTACTCCTTCAACAACAGCAGTTGCACCTGAATTTCTAACACAGAATCTTTCTCCTGCAATACCATTTATAAATACTTTACCTGAAGTTGCACCATATAAAGCAACATTTCCAATTAATATATTATCTTCAGCAACAAAAGTAGCTTTCTTTGGAGGATATACTATGATCTTACCACCTGATAATCCCTTACCTAAATAGTCATTAGCATCCCCTTCAACTTCAAAAGTTAATCCCTTTGGAATGAAGGAACCAAAACTTTGTCCAGCTGCTCCATTACATTTGATTTTTATAGTATCTTCTGCTAAACCATTTCCACCATTAACTCTAGTTATTTCTGAGCCTAAGATAGTGCCCAGAGTTCTATCAGTATTAGTTATATCTATTTCAAAACTAGTCTTTTGACCACTTTGAATAGCTTCTTTACACTTATCTAAGAATACTGTTTCATCTAACACTTTATTTAACTTAAAGTCATATTTCTTAGTTTCATCAAATTTAACTACTTTACCTTTATATTTATCTGGAGTGTAAAGTATAGAACTTAAATCAATAGTTTTTGATTTCCATCCATGAGCAGTTTCTCTTTGTTTAAGCTTATCTACTCTACCAATCATTTCATCAAGCTTTCTGAATCCAAGCTTAGCCATAATTTCTCTAAGTTCTTCAGCTATAAAGTACATAAAGTTAACAACATATTCTGGCTTTCCTTTAAATCTCTTTCTTAACTCTTCATTTTGAGTAGCAACTCCAACTGGGCAAGTATCTAAGTTACAAACTCTCATCATTACACAGCCTAAAGCTACAAGCGGTGCAGTTGCAAATCCAAATTCTTCTGCTCCAAGCAATGCTCCAATAGCAACGTCACGGCCACTCATAAGCTTACCATCAACTTCTACCCTAACTCTTTCTCTTAAATCGTTAAGTAATAAAGTTTGATGTGCTTCAGCTAGTCCAAGTTCCCATGGAAGTCCTGCATTTTTAATAGAGTTCTTAGGAGATGCTCCAGTTCCTCCATCATATCCTGAAATTAATATTACTTCTGCTCCACCCTTAGCAACACCAGCTGCAACAGTTCCAACACCACATTCAGAAACTAACTTAACCGATACTCTAGAACCAGTATTTGCGTTCTTTAAATCGTAAATTAATTGTGCTAAATCTTCTATTGAATAGATATCATGGTGTGGTGGTGGTGATATAAGTCCAACACCAGTAGTTGAATGTCTAGTTTTAGCAACCCATGGATAAACCTTAGTTCCTGGTAGTTGTCCACCTTCACCTGGTTTTGCTCCTTGTGCGAGTTTTATTTGAAGTTCATCAGCATTAACCAAATATTCAGAAGTTACTCCAAATCTACCTGATGCAATTTGCTTAATTGAAGATCTTTTTGAATCACCATTTTCATCTGTAATCCATCTTTCAGCGTCTTCTCCACCTTCACCAGTGTTAGATCTACCACCTATTCTATTCATTGCAATAGCAAGTGCTTCATGTGCTTCTTTAGAAATTGATCCATAAGACATAGCTCCAGTTTTAAATCTCTTAACTATTTCAGAAACTGGTTCAACTTCTTCTAACGGAATTTCCTTAGAGTTATAGTTGAAATCTAATAAGCCTCTAAGAGTAACTTCAGCATATTCATCATCAATTAAATCTGTACATTCTTTAAATAACTCATAGTTTCCTGTTCTTGTAGCTTCTTGAAGCTTATGAATAGTTAATGGGTTATAAAGATGCTTTTCTTGTTCACCTTCTCCAGATCTAAGCTTTTCATAGCCTGGTGAATCTAATGCAAAGTCACTTGCATATGTCTTATCCTTAAATCCTTTTGTATGATTAATTTCTATTTCCTTTTGTATTTCTTTTAGTGTTATACCTTCTATTCTGCTTATAGTATTAGTAAAGTATCTGTCTATAACTTCCTTACTTATACCAATAGCTTCAAAGATTTGAGCTCCTTGGTAAGATTGTATTGTTGAAATACCCATCTTAGAAAGAATTTTTATTATTCCCTTAAGAACAGCTTTGTTATAGTTATAAACTGCTTTATCATATTCTTTATCTAATAAACCATCTTCAATTAATCCTCTTAAAGCTTCATATGCCATATAAGGATTAACAGCCGATGCTCCAAAGCCAATTAGAGTTGCAAAATGATGAACTTCTCTTGGTTCTCCACTTTCTAATATTAATCCAACTGATGTTCTAGTTCCTTTTTTAACTAAATATTGATGAAGTGCTGAAACTGCTAATAATGAAGGTATTGGCATTTTAGCTTCACAAACATTTCTGTCAGATAATATTAATACAGTATATCCTTTTTCGTATGCATCTTGTGCTTTTTCAAATAATTCATCTAATGCATCTTCTAAAGAACCACCTTTATCAAATACAATATCTATAACCTTTGATTTTAAGTTACCACTGTTAAGTGCTTTTATTTTTGCTAATTCATCATCATTTATTATTGGTGAATCAAGCTTTAATAGTCCACAGTTTTCTGCTTTATCTTCTAATATGTTTCCTTCTGGACCTACATATACGTTAGAAGCTGTAACTATTTCTTCTCTAATAGCATCTATAGGTGGATTAGTTACTTGAGCAAATAATTGCTTAAAGTAATTAAATAGTGGTTGAGCTTCTTTAGATAATACAGCGAGTGGAACATCTATACCCATTGCAGCAAGTGGTTCAGCTGCTGTTTCAGCCATTGGAAGCATTGTTGTTTTAACTTCTTCATAAGTATAACCAAAAGTCTTTTCTAATCTCTTTCTAGTTTCTCTATCATATTCAATTCTGAATTTCTTTCCATCTTTAACTTTATCTAAAGTTACTAGGTTTTCTTTTAGCCATTCTCCATATGGATGTTCAGTTGCATAAGAATGCTTTAATTCTTCGTCATCTATAACTTCTTTTTTAACTGTATCTACAAGTAACATTCTACCTGGCATTAATCTGTCTTTCTTTTCAACATTTTCAGCAGGTATATCTAAAGCCCCAACTTCTGAAGAAAGAACTAATCTTCTGTCCTTAGTTATATAATATCTTGATGGTCTTAAACCATTTCTATCTAAAACTGCACCAACTTTTTCACCATCTGTAAATACGATAGCTGCTGGGCCATCCCATGGTTCCATTAATGTAGCATTATATTCATAGAAAGCTCTTTTTTCTTTGCTCATAGTCTTGCTCTTATACCATGGTTCTGGAATTGCCATCATAACTGCTCTAGTTAAGTCCATACCATTCATATATAAGAATTCTAAGTTATTATCAAAGATTGCAGAGTCTGATCCTTCTTTATTAATGATAGGTAATACTCTGTTTAATTCTTTTCCAAGTACTCTAGATTTTACATTTGTTTCTCTAGAATATACTTTATTTACATTTCCACGTAATGTATTGATTTCTCCATTGTGAATCATAAATCTGTTTGGATGAGCTCTTTCCCAGCTTGGGAAAGTGTTTGTACTATATCTTGAATGAACTAATGCTAAAGAAGTTTCAACTCTTTCATCTTCTAAGTCCTTATAGAACTCTCTTAATTGTGTAGATAAAAGCATACCCTTGTACACAATAGTTTTTGATGAAAAAGATGCTATGTAGAAAGTTTCATTTAAGAATTTGCTTATCCATCCAGCTCTCTTTTCTATGTTTCTTCTAACAATATATAATTTTCTTTCGAAATCTTTTCCTGTTTTTATGCCATTAGGTCTCTTTACAAAAGCTTGCATTATGTAAGGCATAGCTTCTAAAGATGCTTTTCCAAGAATTGAAGGATTTGTTTGAACTGCTCTCCACCCGATTAGTTCAAGATTTTCATCCTTTGCTATATCTTCAAAAAGGCTCATAGCTTCTTTTCTTGCCTTTTCTTCTTGTGGTAAGAACACCATAGCAACTGCATAATCACCCTCATCACCAAGAGTTAATCCCTTTGATTTTAATTCTTCTTCGAAGAATTTATGAGGTATATTGAATAATATTCCAGCTCCATCCCCTGTTCTTTCATCAGCTCCTGTACCACCTCTATGTTCTAATTTTTCTAAGATAGTTAAACAATCTGATAAAATCGCATGAGATTTTTCGCCATCAATGTTTACTATAGTCCCAATTCCACAAGCATCATGTTCAAAACATGGATTGTATAGCCCCTGTGCATTCGGATTATTGTTTTCCATTTAAAATTCCCCCTTGAAATTAATAATATATTTAATTGTACTTTCACCTAAAGGCTTGGCACTATTAATTTTCCTATAACATTATACTAATACATTTATATGTAGCAAAACAACGAGTAAAAATATCCTTTTTTTCGATATGATTACTCGTATGGTTGCTATACTATAAGTTATTCCATCTCGCTTAATATTAAACTAGCAATATCTTTCATTCTTCGCCCAGAATCCATACTTATTTTCTGCATATATCTAAAAGCTTCATTCTCCGTAATTCCTGAAGTTGACATAAGCTTACCTTTAGCCTTTTCAATCAGCTTTCTATCTTCTAAAGTATGCTCTAACTTTTCTACCTTTTCTCTTAACTTTTCAATTCTTTTTTTACTTTGAAAAATTAAATCAATTGCATTAGTCAAAAGTACATTAGAAATTTTAGTGCCAATACAATATATGTCAGTATCTTCTTCTATATATGATTTATATGGCTCATTTACAATAGCTAAAAAACTAGTTGTATCTGCTAAGGTTTCATATATATCAAGTAAACTCATATCCTTGAATTTATATCCAACTAAGACTAGGTCTGGGGAATATTGCATAACCAATCTAATTAATTCATTTCCTGAAGTACATAATGCTATAATTTCATAGCCTTCCTGTATTAGTAAACTCTTTAATTTATTTGCGGTCTCAATATTGCTTAAAGCTATAATAATTTTACCATTTTGAGCCATTGCAATCCCCACCTTAAATAATACTAATTGATACTACTAGATTAATATCTATTAAGATAGTTCTTTATTTCCCAATCATGTACATCAATTCTATACTGATCCCACTCAATAGATTTTGCTTCAATATATTTATTAAAAATATGATCTCCTAATGCTTTTTTAGCAAGTGAACTTTCTTTCATGAAATTGATAGCTTCATATAAATTATTTGGTAAGTTATCAATTCCTTGAGCTAATCTTTCTTCATTAGTCATATCAAAAATATTTGCTTCTACTTGAGCTGGTGGTTGTAAATTTTCTTTAATACCTTCTAATCCTGCTTGTAATAAACAAGCTAATACTAGGTATGGATTAGAACTTGGGTCTGGACATCGAAGTTCTATTCTTGTTCCAGAACCTCTTGATGCAGGTACTCTTATTAATGGAGTTCTGTTTTTGCATGACCAAGCTAAGTAAACTGGTGCTTCGTATCCAGGTACTAATCTCTTATATGAATTAACTAATGGATTAGTTATTGCTGCAATCCCTTTAATATTTTTTAATAATCCAGCAATAAAGTTATAAGCTATAGGACTTAATCCATTTGGATCACTTTCATCAACGAAAGCATTCTTTCCATCTTTAAATAATGACATATTAACATGCATTCCTGACCCATTGATACCAAAGATTGGCTTTGGCATAAATGATGCATATAATCCATGTCTTTGAGCTATTGATTTTACAACTAGCTTAAAGGTCATAATTCTATCTGCTGTTGTTAATGCATCACCATACTTAAAGTCTATTTCATTTTGACCTTCAGCAACTTCATGATGGGAAGCTTCAATTTCAAATCCCATATCTTCTAAAGCTAAAGTCATGTCACGACGTGCATTTTCTCCTAAATCTGTAGGTGCTAAATCGAAATACCCACCCTTGTCTTGAGTTTTTGTTGTTGCATTTCCATTATCATCTGTTTCAAATAGGAAGAATTCACATTCTGGTCCAACGTTCATAGTATATCCAAGCTCAGCAGCTTCGTCTAAAGCTTTCTTTAATATATATCTTGGATCTCCTTCAAATGGTGTTCCATCTGGTCTGTAAACATCGCAGATTAATCTTGCAACCTTACCTTGTTGTGGTCTCCATGGAAATATTACAAAGCTGTCTAAGTTTGGTCTTAAATTCATATCTGATTCTTCAATTCTAACAAATCCATCAATAGAAGAACCATCAAACATACACTCATTATTTAGTGCTTTTTCTAATTGTTTGTCTGTAATAGCTACATTTTTTAATGCTCCAAAAATATCAGTAAATTGAAGCCTTATGAATTTAACGCCATTTTCCTTTACTAAATTAATTATGTCTTCCTTCGAATACTTTGCCATCTTTAACATTCCCCCTTTTAGCTTTAAAAAAAGGCGCACAATAGAAATGTATACCATCTATCGAACGCCTTTGCTCAATTCATATAATAACATCATTATATATACTTTTTTTGAATAAATCAAGGCATTTTATTAAAAAATTAATATTTTTACCGTCAAAACTTTAAATAATAAGAAAAACCATACAACTTTCTTTAAAAAATAAAGTTCGTATATTTTTTGTATATAAAATGATAAAAAAAAACGAAGTCAAAAAGAAGTATTCTTCCCATGACTCCGTTGTCAAAGCATATCGAAATTCATATATATTATACAAATCCCTTCATACTATGTCAATTATTATGGGAAAACTTTTCATTAATAATAGGTTCATTTTTTGTTTTTCACATATAGTATATTATTATTTTAGTACTTTATACTCATATAATTAATTATATCATTCATTGCCAGAAACAACTATTCACAATATTGGCAATCTGTAATCAAATAATTCTATTTTTCCAATATATAAATCAGTTAATTGCGATTAAACACCTAATATTAATAATTCTCTTGAACATTCTTTGATAAATTGCTACAATCTTATATGTAAAATTTAAAAAATACGTATGGGGGCTATAATTATGAGTACAATTGTAACAAAATTCGGTGGAAGTTCATTAGCTGATGCCAACCAATTTAAAAAAGTAAAGGACATAATTTTATCTAACGATGCAAGAAGATATGTAGTACCATCTGCACCAGGTAAAAGAAATTCTAAAGACTCAAAGATAACTGATTTATTATATCTATGCCACGCTCATGTTTCAACAGGAATATCTTTTGATGAAGTATTTAATCATATAAGAGATAGATACATAGGCATTGTTAATGATTTGAATTTAAACTTTGATATTAGCAAGCATTTAGATATAGTAAAACAAGATCTTGAAAATGGGGCTTCAAGTGATTATGCTGCTAGCAGGGGAGAATACTTAAACGGATTAATTCTTGCAGACTACTTAGGTTTTGAATTTATAGATGCTAAAGAGGTTATGATTTTTAATGCTGATGGTTCTTTAGATCCAGATGCAACGGATTCGGCTCTTAAAGCCAAGTTATCAAAAACACTTAAAGCTGTAATACCTGGTTTCTATGGTGCAGATAAAGATGGTAATATAATAACTTTCTCAAGAGGTGGTTCTGATGTTACTGGTGCTTTAGTTGCAGCCGGAATAGATGCTGACCTTTACGAAAATTGGACAGACGTTTCTGGTTTCTTAATGGCAGATCCTAGAATAGTTCCAAATCCAAAGCCAATAAGCAAGATAACTTATTCAGAACTTAGAGAATTATCCTATATGGGTGCATCAGTACTTCATGAAGATGCAATATTCCCAGTAAGAGAAATAGGTATTCCAATAAATATAAAAAATACAAATAAACCTGAGGATGAAGGTACATTTATAGTAAAAGATACAGATGTTTCTTCAAAACCAAATGCTATAACTGGTATTGCTGGAAAAAAAGATTTTACAGTAATTTCAATAGCTAAAGCTTCAATGAATTCTGAGCTTGGTTTCTGTAGAAAGTTATTATCAATTTTAGAACAACATAATATTTCCTTTGAAAATATGCCTTCTGGAATTGATACTGTATGCCTTGTAATTTCAGATTCTCAATTAAAGAAAAAAAAGGATGTTGTAATAGAAGAAATTAAAAGAACTTGCAATCCTGACAGTATAGAAGTTCATCCAAACCTTGCTATGATTGCAACTGTTGGACGTGGAATGGCTAAACAAAGAGGAACTGCTGCTAAAATATTTACAGCTCTTTCAAATGCTGAAATTAACATTAGAATGATCGACCAAGGTTCTAGTGAAATGAACATCTTAGTTGGTATAGAAAGTGATAATTTTGAAAAAGGAATTGCTGCAATATATAATGCTTTTAATTAATCAATAGTTAATGATGATATAACAATAAAGAGGTGTAGTGACTGAAAAAACTACACCTCTTTATTGTTCCTATACTACTTCATTAGTTTTTTTTAATTTATTTCTTATAATTTCAATAACTGCTGGCATTATTGAAATTAACACTATTATTATTACAGCTATTGAAAAGTTATCCTTTATTATTGGGATAGTTCCAAAAAAATATCCACAAGCAGAAACACTAATCACCCACAAAGCTCCACCCATTGCATTAAATGTAATAAAATTTTTGTATGTCATCTTACCTATTCCAGCTACAAATGGTGCTAGTGTACGTACTATGGGAACAAACCTGGCAATAATTATAGTTTTTCCACCATACTTTTCATAAAATCCATTGGTTTTATCAAGATGTTCTTGTTTTATAAGTTTTCCTCCACCAATTTTTATAAGCTTATCACCAAAGTATCTACCGATTTCATAATTTGCTGTATCTCCTAAAATTGCCGCAACCATTAAAATTCCAACTAATGCATATATATTAAGCATTCCCATAGCAGCGAAGGTAGCTGCTGCAAAAATCAAAGAATCTCCTGGTAAAAACGGAGTTACAACCAAACCTGTTTCTAAAAATATTATAGCAAACAATATTAAATATGTTTCAAATCCATAATTATTTATAACTGCTCCCAAATGCTTATCAAGATGCAGAAACATATCTATTAAATACGAAAATGTACTCAAGCTTCTTCCTCCTAAATGTTATTTTTCTTTATTATATAACATTTTTCCTGATATGTTTATGAATTTGCTGAAATTTAATTTTATTTTAATTTTATCCATATCAAATTATTTAAAACATTAACAACAAAAACACTTTTAATATGAATAACCATGTGTATCCATATTAAAAGTGTTTTTATTCTAATAGTTATACCATCATAAAATGACTTTTATGCTTTTTGACCACTAATTCAACGTACTATTTATTCGTCCCAACCTTCAGGGACGGGAAATCTTACTTTATATGTCGTTATGCTTATTTAAAAATGGCTTAATTACTACATTTATATTTTATAACACATTATTAAATTTTAAATCGTTTTATTCTATAAGGGGCAAAAAAGAGGGTAACGCAATTGCCCTCTTTTTAATTTTTTAACACTAATTATTTACTTTTTATCATTAGCGATATCATGGTAATATACTACATCTTCATTTCCCATTTTGCTAGAAACAATAACATATCTTCCAAGGTTCTCATCATATTTTATTGAATAACCATAAAGCCCATTTGTTGAACTACTAGGAATATACCCTACTTGTTGATTTGGACCAAGCTTTCCTGCATTTGCATCTATAGACCATGCTCCACTGCTATTCAGATAATAATTCCCAATATAGCAATCGCGGGCCATACTCCCATAATTATTTAAGTAATAATAACTATCACCACTAATTAACCATCCTGTTTGCATTCTCCCATTTGAGTCGAAAGAATACCACTTTCCATCAATATATTGCCATCCAACTAGATAAGAATTTCCTTGTGCATACTTCCACCCACCTGCTACCTGTTTCCATTCTGCATTAACTCCTATCGGATTTAGTGCTACTATGCTTACAAATACAATTAATGCTGAAAATAATCTTTTTATGTTTTTCACTATTAATCTCCCCCCTTTATATCTTACTTACATATCCCTCATTTTAATTTATTATACAACAAAAAACACCTATATTTCTATAGATGTTCTTAATCTCTCTTATTCAATTCCTTTATTCTATATAATACGTTATTCTTTTTCTGCTGCAACATAATCTTTTTATCAATTAAATATTCCAGGCTATAGTTAGAATTGCCTATATCCTTTATATAAGTACCATAACCACGTGATGCACTATCTTCTATTTTATCATCTAATAAAGCAATCTCTAAATCTATATTGTATAATTCACTCTGTAATAAGGTTAGTTTAGTTCTGCAGGTACTCATGATATCACCTTAAATTCTTTCATCTTATTAGTAACAAAGGCTACAGCTCTATCAATTAATTGTTCTTCTGTTTCTTCGGTATCATTTAAAGCGTTCCAGGACTCTTCTACTATTTCTAAAAATTCATCTTCAAAACCATAAACTATACGCCCTATGTCCAGAGCTACTTTATTAAGTTTTCTTGTAACTGTTCTAACATCTATATGTAACAATGCTGCTATTTCTGTATGTTTCTTTTTTTCAAAATATTTATACGCAACTAAATTTTGCTCTTGTGCTGAAAGATTATTCAAAGCTTTGATTACAGCATTTATTTTCACTTTTTGCTGTTTAGTTATATTGGTAGATTCTCTTAAGGCTTGTATATTTTCCAATAGAGTTTTTGTTTTTTTTAATCAATTCATCTTTCCTCATGATCTATATCACATCCTTAAAATATTTACTGGCAAAATCGATTTTTTCAGTAACATTATTGTAGTTATATCTGATAGATTTGAAGTACTCTTCATATTCATTCTTTAGCCATATAGATTGTCTTATACTTCTCAAGGCCCTACTTTCTATTTGTTGCACTCTTGACTTAGAAACGCCTAATATACCACTTATATAAGTAAATGAGCATTCTTTACAATCCCAACCGTAATGGAGCTTTAATACTTCTCTTTCTTTAAGTGTAGTATGCTCTTCCATTACTTCCTCTAAATCATTTCTTAGCTGCTTTAAATATAACTTTTCTTCTATATTCTCAAAACCTTCCTCAATGCATTCAATAAGATCCTGCCTTTCTGCTTCTTCATCTTCTTTTAGTGGAGTGTTCAAGCTTGTTTCGTCATTGATGTTCTTCTGACTTACAAATCTGTGTATTTTACTATATATCCAGTAAGTAGCATAAGTTATAAAAGAAGCTGGGTTATCAATGTCAAACTTATATCTTTCAGCTGCAGTAATTAATCCCATGAAACCCTCTTGCTCCAAATCTTCAAGATCTATGGAATTAGTTTTACCAGTATAAAACTTATTAGCTATCTTAAATACTCTGCCTTTGTTATTCTCAATTAAGCTTTCTAAGGCTTGCTTATCTCCTTGTTGATATAATAAAACTAATTCCTCATTTGACATTGCTCTCAGCTCCTTATATAAATAATTCTAATGCCGATATTTACCCACCTTATTTATAATTCATTCCTACATTTTCCTACAATAATATAACTCAACACCAACATTTTCCTACCTTATTTATAATTACAATCCCTATATTTCCCTACCTATATTATAATGTAATACCGATATTTACCGACCTTATAAAGGTTACATTTCTTCTCATAACTAACCCTAAACAAGATATACTCTTATTCATAACATTAGTATTTTTTATGTCAAAAATGATACTCTTTTGAGCAGTTTTAGGTATTTTTCAGACTATTTTTATATCATTGGGGTAAGAAAAAGGTTGATTTTATATATAATAATGAAGAAGTTACCTCATTATTAAACAACCTTTTTCAGTAATTAATTTTTATACCAACCTTTTATTATGCATATAATCCTTCGGCACTATTTTGTAATTCATCTTCCATATAATTCTCTATATGAGATATAATTTTATTTATATCAGCTTCTTCTTTTACGTGGGTGTCTCCAAATGTTATAGTTGGTGTTAGAGTTGTAAAATTTTGAATACTCTTCTCTTCTGCCGAATCTCTTAACATTTCAAGATGTTCGTTCGAAACATCTATTTTGTCATTTATATTTTTAAGATTTTGCTTATCAGCATTTCCAAAAGCTAATTCGCCAGGGCCTTGTGCTTTATTCCATGAAGTAAAATCTGTATTTGAACCATTATTACTATTCTCAGTCGGTACTGATCCAAATCCATTGAACATATTTCCCACCTTCGATTCAACACCTTGTCCAACTGAATATCCACCATTCCATGCATTCCCATAGTCTAACCTATTAAGATGCATAGAGCTAGGATCTATTCTTTCTACTTTTATTTTTGCTTCGCCTGCAACTTTATCAGTCCACCCCTGCAAACTATCATTCCATCCACTTACTGCACTAGCTAAATTTGAACCAAACAAAGTATCAAGTGCACTAGCTATTCCAGCTATAATTTGAAGGACTGTACTTGCCATACCTGAAAATAATCGAATTATGGAACCAATAGGATCATTAAATACATTAGCAAAGAATTCAGCAAAATTTGCTATATAGTTCCAAATCAAAGCAAATGCATCAATTATAAGATTAATGGCTGCAATAATTATATTCCCAATAAATGCACCTGCTACTGCAAAAGCACCTACAATAATACCTGTTGCACTGTAGCTTGTACCTGCAAAATGATTTACTGCTGCAACAGCTGCATAAAATACACCTATGACTATTATTATTAATCCTATAATCCAAACTAAAGGACATGCATACATTGCTGAATTTAATCCTACCTGTGCCATAGTAGCGCCACCAGTAACTATTGCATAAGCTGCTTGTGCAAAATTAACTATTCCCTGCCATATAGCTACTGCCATTAACGAACCTTTCATACTAACAATGCGCCTACCAATCCAAATACTATAGGTGCTATAATTCCCCAGTTACTTTGAATGCCATTTCCTAACCATTGAACACCATTTCCGAATGCTAATAATAAATTAACTACTATTACCAAACCATTTGATAATCCATTAAAAAATCCTTGAAAACCACCACTATTAAAGGTTTCATTCAACTTTGTAAATACGGGTGCTAGCTTTTCCAAAGCCCCATTACCTGCTTGAGCAAGTGATGTTTCTATATTAGATTTTAAATTATCAAATTGGGCCGCTGCTGATTTATTATATTGCTGAAGCATACTCTCAGTGAATCCCTTTTTATTCAACAAATTATCAAATTTTGATATGAAAGAATCCATATCCTTACTTGCTTTTAATATTTCAATATCAGCTTTACCAAATCCAAATCTCTCTTTAAGAGACATTCCATCACCACTCATCATTTCTTTAAGTGCAAATCCTGCACCTTCAAATCCTTGTGTCGGGTCAATTAAAGCCAACCTTTCATTTAAATTTAAAAGTTTATCTAAACTGTTTGTATTCTTAGTAAATTGCATAAACTTTCTTGCACTACCTGCAAAGTCATTTAAAGAAAATACACTTTTATTAGCCATATCATTTATGTGATTGAAATAGGCTGTTGCAACATCTTTATCCCCCATTATTCCTTGAATTGTAAACAGTTGTTGCTGCATCTTCATGGCCCCACCAATGGTTGCCTCCACTCCTTGCCTTGCAGCCTGAATTCCAACATAAGCCCCTATTAACCCTTTTACTTTTCCTAATAATCCATCTGTTGCAGAAGCTCCATTTCTAAAAGAATTATTTAGATTATTTTGTGAATTCGCAACTCTATTCTGTTCTTCTGCTAATTGATTTAATCCTGCTTCTGCTTGTCTTATAATATTTCTTGTTGCATTTAAACTATTGGTTATTCCTAGATCTCTATTACCTGCATTATTCATATGCTCCATTGATGTAACTGTCATATTTATAGCTTGAGTTATGTTCTGTAAAGGTCTTGACATCATATCAAACATTCTTAAACTTGTACTTATTGTAGCCATGAACTCACCTCAACTTTCTACTTACCATTAATACATGTATAGCGGCATGCATAAGTAGCTCCATAGGTTCTAACTTCTTTTTACTATTTAGCTTTTTCAATTTACTTTTCAACATTAAGTTTGATTTATTGAATAGCTTTAAAATTGCATCTTTTATATTAACGTATAGTTTAGCTTCTTGATTTAAAACAATGATCCCATTACTGGATACAAAAAAAGAATTTTCTTCTGTTAGATCCTCACAATAATCAATTTCAGCTATAAAAGGTATTAAACTAAATCTTACTGACCATAAATATTCATTAACTACCTCAATATTCTGATTCATATTAAGCCTCCTTACTTGAATATCAGATTTTATATACAAAAAGGGCTTTAAATAAGCCCTTTTAATTATTTTATGTTTCTGAAACTGGTTGAAAATATACTGCTGCCTTTTTATTCTCAGGAATAAAGCAATCATAATATACTCTTCCCTCAACTAGATCTCCTGAATATCCAGGTGGATTTTCATGTATTTTATATTCTGCTAATTTCATTGGTGAAGTTATTGCAATGTTATGTCCCACAATAAATCCTGTATTAACTGGTAATCTGCTAGCAGGTACTTTTATAATATACATACCATCTAACATAGCTATTACACCTTTTAACCTCATATCTTGCCCTACATCTGTTTCAAGAACAACATCTGGTGAAGCTTTTAAAAATTTATATGTAGTAGGCGTAACTACAATAAATCTTCCAGTTTGAGGTACTTCTAAATCATCAAGAATCTCTGTTGCACTAGTAACTAAATCATATACATTAGTTTTAGTTATTTTTACTGCTGTAGCTAATGTTCCTGCAAGTTCTGCCATCTTAGAAAATCTATAAGTATCTATTTCTGGAACTATAACCTCTCTTATTTGTCTATCAAGAGCTTTCCCACTTTCTAATGCTTGAGCCGTCTCATCTTTATCCATTTTATCTATTACAAAAGTAAATGATCTATCTTTAGATAAAACCAACTCCTGAGTAGTTGCATTAAGATTTTCAACCGAACCATATCTACTTGATCCATCTGTTTTTGTTCTGTTATAATCATTCATTTTTGCGGTAGAAACATTATATATTTTTACTGATTTCCCTCCGGTAAAGTCAAAATCATCATTTACGCATAATGAAGTTTTACTGACCTCTTTGAATCTTTCATCTACTGCTCCAGAATATTTAGCTGCAAATTCAATTGCCATTGTTTAATCCACTCCTTTTATTTAGAGCTTTTTAGACCTTGAAGAAAAGGATCAACAGCGCTAGGACTTTCTCCATTTCGGGCTTCATATATCACAGAACTTCTAAGTCCTTTAAGTTTAGTAATATCTTCACCTTTCAACTTATCACTAACTATCTTATCTATTGATTTTTTTATTACTTCAATACTACTATCAACCGTATCTGTATTTGAATAATCCAATATTTCCGATAGTTCCTTAGGTAGTCCTTTTTCCTGTAACTTATCTATAGCATCCAACTTCAATTCTCTTATTTGAAGTTGCTTTTCTTTTTCACTTAACTTCTGATCTAATTTGCTTTTTTCATATTCTTGTTTTTGTTCTGGTGTCATATTAGACATTTTTAATTCTTCAAATCTTGATTGAGCATCTTGTTCCCATTTCTTTTGTGCCTTATCAAGTCTTTTAGATATTATTTTGTCTAAATCTTCTTGGGTAAAAGTTTTTTGGTTATTATCTTGTTGTGTTCCATTGTTTGAAGTTGTTTCTTCTGTTACACCTATAACTGATTCTTTTTGAGCATTATCTGCCCCAAAACCTAAACCACTATCAGCTTGTAACTTCTTTTGACTTAATTTAAAATACATCTTCATACCTCCAATTTAACGCCTGTCGGCTTAATATTACGCTTATAATTGACCCTATAAGCTATGGGTGTAAATCGGTAATTACGCCTTACCTGGGCTTATTTAAATAAAAATAAAAAAGCCATGAGAATAAATAAGCTTCCCCAATAAAATTGGTTTACCTAAATATTTCCCATGGCTTTAAAAATAGCCTTCCCACTGAATAAGTGAGGGTACTAAAGTATTCATTTTTATTTCTATTTTTATTATATCATAGTTTTTGCCTGAAAACAGTATAATTATATAGTTATTTTAGAGGTTCGACATTATGTAGAACCCCTTCTTGTTATTTCAAGTACCCTACATCAAATTTGAGGTACCTTTTATAATTTATTTTATTTCTCCATTTCGAACTAATTCAGCTACTAGCATAGTAAATCGCTTATTTATTTCCTTAAGATCTTTATCATTATTTAAACAAATAACTTTTATATTTGATTTTTTTCTAGACTTCATTACATCCTCCTTGATTCCTATATGCGAATCAATATTTAAATAAATTTAATATTCTGAAAATACTAAATAAGTTTGT
>NZ_JAABNP010000040.1 GCF_009928485.1 Clostridium sp. C2-6-12
CTATTGTATTTCCTAAGGTTGAGAAGCGCAATGTTCATATAACTTAACAGATCGTTGTAATTAATATGGAGGGAATAATGAAAAAAATTTTTGCTGTTGGTTTAATTTTTCTACTTATTACTGGATGCAGTTCTAATACAATTTCTCAAGGATCTAATTCCACAGCTGCTACTACAGATACTTCAAAAGAAAATGTAGTAATTGCTACCGATCCCCCTACTCAAACTGATAAAACTTTAACAACTGATAATGTTGAACATACAAATAAGGATAATTTAAGTTTAAATAATGTTGATGAATATTCCTTAATTTTTGATGGTGAGTATATATCATTGAATACTGCTAATTATAGCGGATTTATAAATAAGTTAGGAGCTATTAAGTCAGATAAAAAATTTAAAGTGGACTGGTCAGGAAATTATCTATGGAGAGAAAGAGAGTTTGATGGAATAACTATATGTACATTAATCGTTGATTCAAAGGAAAGTGGAGATAAAACTAAGTCAGTAACAGCATATTCCCCTAAATTTAAAACAAAAAGAAATATATCAGTTGGAGATAAATTAGAAAAGTTAACAGAAGTATATAAAAAAATGCAAATAGCAGATAAAAATAATAAAGTGGTTACCAATGGCATTACTACAACAGGGGAGTATATGTTTAATGCTGAAGGTAATTATGGTTCTACTGCCCCATATATAAGTTTTAAAGTTGATAATAGCCTTATTAAGGAAATTAGTATTGTGGTGGATGATGAGGTGGGTTAGGATTGATGGGGTGAAGTCATAACCATGGGTAAAACACTTTGTATGCTCTAATCGTATAAAGGCTTTAATTAGCTATGTCTAAAGAAATATTGAATATATAAGTTAGAGTCAAAAATAACGCTTGTAAAATTAATAATTAAAAAAGTTTTGTATGAAATTTACTGATGGGTTAATTCTCATCAGTATTATTTTTAATTGGAATATATTGACACATTTGTAAACGTTATAGTATTCTATTGATAGATAAACCATATAGCAACTAATCTTTCTTATGGTAAACGTTAAAATAAAAAAAAGGGAGTAGATGTTTTATGAAAAAAGAAAAAAAGAAGTTTGGAAAAAGTGCATTTATCATGTTGGTTGCATCTTTAGTATCTACAAATTTTCTCCTTTTACCTACTACTCGAGTCTCTGCGGCTTCAAGTAATCAAGATGGACTTGCTAAAGTATTTGTAGATGAGAAAGGATTTGATTCTCAGGGAAGAATGGTGGCTAAATTCGCATCACCTAAAATTGATGGCATAATTGATGATGTATGGAAGGATGCACCAGTTGTTAAGCCAAAATATATGTCAGAAAACATTGATACATCAGCAGAATTTAGAGCTTTATGGGATGATAAGGCTTTATATATTCTTGCACAAGTTAAAGATAAAAACTTATCTGTAAAGTCTGGAACTCCATATGCTCAAGATTCTTTAGAACTCTTTTTAGATGAGAATAACGACAAGACACATGATTATGGCATAGATGATTTGCATTTTAGAGTAAATTATGAAAATACCCAATCTGTAGATGCTGGAAATATTGAGAGGTTGTATACAAAAACTCAAATGACTCAGGATGGATATGTAATAGAAGCAAGAATTGCACTTAAGTCTGTACCTCAAAATGGTAAAGTACTTGGATTAGAATTACAGATTAATGATGCAAAGGGTACAGATAGAGTAGGTACCATTAATGTTTTTGATTCAACAGGTACTGCATGGAATGATACAAGTAAATTTGGTGGAATATTATTGACCGGCAGATCAAATAATGCTGTTAGTGGTTTGAATCCATACGATTTATTGAGTTTAATTGACAGTACTAAAAAACTTGATTTGACACAATATAAAAATGCAAATATATTAACAGATAGTATAACAGCTGCAAAGGAAGCTATTTCAAAGGAAAATGTTACTCAAAAGCAAATTGATGACAAATATACTGCTATAAAGGCAGCAATAAACAGCCTTGCACTTACTGATGAAGCAGCAAAGGTTAAACAATTCAAACCAGTTCCAAATGAATATAGGGTAAACAGTACAAAACCTGGTACAATTGAACAATTGGAATACACAGTGACTAATGAGGATAATAGTAAAATGGTTAAGAAAATGAATGTTTATCTTCCTAATGGCTATAATCCTTCTGATAATACTAAGAAGTATAATGTTTTATATCTAATGCATGGTGGCGGAGAAAATGAAACTACCATATTTGGTGGGCCTGGCGAGAATAAGGACTTAAAGAAGATTATAGATAACATGATTGCAAATGGCAATATTGAACCATTTATTGTTGTTACACCTTCATTTTATACTAATAGCAAAGATGCTGTTAAGGATACTTCCATTTTTAATAAAGAATTGATGAAGTATGTTGTACCTATGGTAGAAACTAAATACCATACCTATGCTACATCAGGAAGTTTAAATGATTTGAAAGCTTCCAGAAGCCACAGAGCATTTGGTGGATTCTCAATGGGTTCAGTAACTACTTGGTATACATTCATAAATTGCATGGACTATTTTAAATATTATATGCCATTAAGTGGTGACTGCTGGTCACTAGGACAAGGAGCTGGAGGAACAAAACCAGTTGAAACAGCACAATACCTTGCAACAGTAGCAAAAAATTCTGGTTATAAACCAACTGATTACTATGTGTTTAGTGCAACAGGTGCCAAGGATATAGCTTATCCTAACTTGAAACCTCAAGTTGATGCTATGATTAAATTAAAGGATAGTTTTATCTATTCAGCCGATACAACTAAAGGAAATTTCTATTTCATCGTAAGCCCTGATGGAACACATGCTTGGAATTGGGTAGATCAGTACGTTTACGACATATTGCCAGATTTGTTTAAAAACTAGGATAGTTGTATTTATAAATCATAAAACATGAATCATAATACTTAATAATTCTACACGCAAAGCTAATGCAATGCGTGTTTTTT
Organism: Clostridium sp. C2-6-12; assembly: GCF_009928485.1. Lineage (GTDB taxonomy): Bacteria > Bacillota > Clostridia > Clostridiales > Clostridiaceae > Clostridium. The sequence goes on from NZ_JAABNP010000040.1 coordinate 2,989, forward strand.
GTATTATGTATATAATATTATTATGTGAAAAGATTAGATTGATAGAAATGAGGAAATTTATGATTAAAAATAATATAATGGCGTTATTTTGGTATGTTATCTTGAGAATTTTAACCTTCTTTTCTAATTTTGTTATTGGCTTTAATTCTTCTAAAGCTAAATCAGAACAAGATATTATAAATAGAATGAAATTTGAACAAACAAAAATGTGGATTATTTTTATTTTGGGGATAATTTCATATTATATATTTGCAAGGTTTATTTTAAAAGATCAAGGTAGTAGGTTAAAAATATATTATCTGTTAGCTTTATATTCATATTAGGGGTAATTTTATGTATTGGGTTATCTTTGGGATATCACAATTTTGAAGGTAGTTATTACTTTTATACATCAGCTTTTTCGCCAATATTTCCTAGATATAGTAAAGATGGTGGACTACTTTTACAATTACCTTACACCATATTTGCTTGTATACTTATGGGTTTTTCAATAAGAAATACTAAGTAAAAGGATTTGATTTACTAATGATAAGGTCAACCGTACCAGAAATAAATGCGAACTTTATTTTTGCTAAAATCATATATAGAATACTTAGGATTAACTTACCATATAGGAATAAATATGGTAAGTTTTGTTTTAATTGTATATAATATATACAGGTTATTGGGTAGTAAATAGAGGTGTAGAAAAAAATTTTACCATATTATCAATAGAATTGATCTTTATGAGGAGGAGAAAAATGAAAAAAATTGATTTTAAAAGTGTATTTATAGGATTGGTTATTGGAATAATTGGAGTGTCTGCAGTTTTTTCAGTAGTTTGGAAAGCATCAGCAACAACTAATGAAAAAAATTCTATAACAGTTACTACAGACACAAAAATAGCATCATCAACTAGAGAGGGAAAAGATACAGCTACAACAGGAGAAGGGATAAAGGAAGCAGTCATTAATAATAGTAAAGTATATTTTAATGGTAAGGAGATTGAATTAAAAAAGCCTTTAGTTACCATTAAGAAGGATGGAGATTCTGAACCTCAATTATATATGCCAATGGACGAATTGTTAGAATATATGTATTTCAAAGTTGAATGGAATAGCAAAGACAATTCAGTGTACTTAACTATGGGACAAAATAATCAAGAAAACAAAGAGATTGCACCTGATATTTCAGCAAATGAAGCAGATGAAGAAGCTATAGAAACCATACAGAAAACAGGAAACTGGAAGTATATTGAAAAATATATCCCACATATGTCTGCTGATGGTATTAAAAAAGTTGTAGATATATATAATTCAAAGCATATAGAACCATCCCAACATAAAAATGCATCAGATTATATAAAGAACTAAATTTGATATTAATATATAAAATAACCAATTAAGAATAATAAACAGGTGAAAAAACTAATATGATAATTGCAAGTATATATTATACGATTTGTTTATTTTTTCAATTTATAAAGAAGACAGCAACTTTATCTATTGCATTAACAGAAGATATTTATAAAGGAAAGGGTTATGGAACTGCTGTAGAAAAGTCAATGTTAAACTATGGAATTTATAGATTAAATTTTCAAACTATATATGCAGATACTGTTTTAAGAAATACTTGTAGTGAACATGTTCCAAAAAAAATAGGATTTGAATATCAAATTAATAATATTCATTAAAAGGTAACTAAACTCAATTTGGATTTAGTTACCTTTAATTTTGCAGCATTTTTAGCATTTTGCTCTGACAAGTCCAAAAGAAAAAAAGAAGAACCTATAAATATAGATGCTTCTTTGATTATATATATAATTTTACAATTCACAACAGCTTTGGTTATTTTGTGGATTTCCTGAATAATTAAATAGTGGAGAACTTAATTCAAATTCAAAAGATTCTCTATTAACTATTCCAACCACTTCATCACTATCATATAGTTTTAGTAAAAAATCAGCCATTTCTCTGCTAGTATGATAAGTACCAAAAGACTTATCATAATCATATTTTCTTACATCATTAGCTATATTTCCAAAATTAGTTTTTGTAGCTGCTGGCGCTAACACCTTTGCTTGTAGTTTTGAATTACAAGCTTTTAATTCTCTTGCCAATCCTTCAGTAAACACACTTACAAAGAATTTACTTGCACAATAGGTAACGGCATTTGGGACAATAATATATCCGCCACTAGAAGAAATGTTTATAAGTTGTGTATTAGCAATATCCTTGTAGTCATGTACAAATAGCGAGGATAATACTACTAAAGCGTCTATATTCAATCGAAGCATAGATTCAACTTTTTCTAAATTTTGATCTGCTACACTAGAATAATTACCAAAGCCAGCATTATTAATTAGCGTTTCAATACAATATGGCTTAAGATCTTCGTAAAGGTCATGTACATTTGATATTACAGATAAATCAACGCATTTAACTATTACATTTACTGATGGAGCTTCATGTAAAATTTCTTCTTTTAACTTTTCTAGATTTTCCTTACTACGAGCAACTATAACTAAATTCTTGCCACGCCTTGCAAATGCCTTTGCCACTTCATATCCTATCCCTGAACTCGCACCTGTAATTACTGTATATTTTACTTTTTCATTCATTTGAATCACTCCCATTTTTATGATATATTGGAATTATATAATGTGGAGTTAACTCCAGGTCAAGTAATAAATTTCATGCTTACAAGGAGATATAAAAATGAATTATTCAATAGGAGAATTTTCTAAGATTACTAACCTAAGCATAGATACTTTACGATACTATGAAAAAGAAGGTTTGATTTCCCCAGAGCGTAAAGATAATGGCAGACGTTATTATAATGAAAATGATGTAATATGGTTAGAATTTATAAAACGATTGAAAGAAACTAAAATGCCAATTAAGGAAATTCAGAAATATTCAAAACTACGAGCTATTGGAGATGTTACAATGGGTGAAAGAATGGATATGCTCATAAAGCATAGAACTGAGTTAGAAAAAGAAATTATTAAAGCTAATGAAAATCTTCAAAAATTAAATGATAAAATTGCTTTTTATAAAGCAGCAATAGATGAAAAAAGTGAATCTAAATTTGAAAGAAATCACCTTAATATTGAATAATTCAACGATAGATATATGTAAAACTTTAAATAAAACCTTAAATGATTTATTTTGGGAGGAAGGATTATAAATAAAGTTATAAAATACGTATTGCTGAATCTTTTTGCTTTAAAATTGGTTACTAAAGAGTGGGAGACACAAATTGTAGAAAAGGATTATTTTATCTATATGAAAAGAAAATATAATAGAGGTAGCACTTTGTGTATATATTATTGAAAGGATACACAATTAAGCTCAATTAAAAATCATGAATGAAAGTAGGAAAAATCTAAAATCATTTATGATTTTTTTACTTTAAAACTGTCAACAAAAACATAACAATGTTTTGAACTTATATAAATTGAATTGACAGATAATTTAAACTATTATAACAATAGAAATAATTTTTATTTCTAAAGAGAATTTATAAATAATTAAATGATTTTTTATAAAATTGAATGTTAAAAAATTAACGTTTGTGATTTTTATTGTCAATGATTATTTTAATAAATTTAAACAGTAACAATATATAAATACGAAAATGCAGTTTAATAAATTTAATTTATTGATATATCTAAATAAAAGTAGGAAATATATTTTTATTTAGTATGTATTGAAATAAATAATTACGCATATATTTGTTAAATAAATAACAAATATATTGCAAAGGCATACAATATTAAATTATTAATAAAAATAGAGATCTAGAAAAAATTAAGATATTTTAATAAGCAAAACACTAGATACTTCTAGTTTCTGCTATTTAAATAAATTAAATATATTTTTAAAAGATGAAAGTGGGGTAATTTTATGAAAGTTAGTAATTCAGAGGAATTAAAGAAAAAAATCGAGCAGATAAGAGAAGCACAAAAGAAATTTGCAAAGTTTTCACAAGAGCAAGTTGATAAAATTTTTAGAGAAGCAGCTATGGCAGCACTTAATGAGAGAATTCCTCTTGCTAAAATGGCAGTAGAAGAAACTCGTATGGGAGTATTTGAGGATAAGGTTATTAAAAATCATTTAGCTTCCGAGTATGTTTATAATAAATATAAAAATGAAAAGACTTGTGGCATCTTAGAAACTGATGATGCTTTTGGTATTACAAAGGTTGCTGAACCAATTGGAGTTGTTGCAGCTATAGTTCCAACAACAAATCCAACTTCAACAGCTATATTTAAATCTTTAATATCTCTAAAAACTAGAAATGGTGTGATTTTTTCACCACATCCTAGAGCTAAAAAATCAACTATAGCTGCGGCCAAGGTAATACTTGATGCAGCAGTTAAAGCGGGTGCACCAGAAAACATAATTGGCTGGATAGATGAACCATCAATAGAGCTTTCACAAATAGTTATGAAAGAAGCTGATATTATTTTAGCAACAGGTGGTCCTGCATTAGTTAAGGCAGCTTATTCTTCAGGTAAGCCAGCAATTGGTGTTGGTGCTGGAAATACACCAGTTATTATTGATGAAACAGCACATATTAAAATGGCTGTTAATTCAATACTTTTATCAAAGACTTTTGATAATGGAGTTATCTGTGCTTCAGAGCAAGCTGTTGTTGTAATTGATGATATATATAATGAAGTAAAAAATGAATTTATAGATAGAGGGGCTTATTTTTTAAAGGGCGATGAAGTTGATAAAATTAGAAAAACAATAATGATTAATGGTTCTGTAAATCCAGATATTGTAGGACAAAGTGCTTATAAAATAGCTCAATTAGCAGGAATTAAAGTTTCAGAAGCAACTAAGGTATTAATTGGTGAAGTTGAGTTAATTGGACCAGAGGAGCCCTTATCGCATGAAAAGTTATCTCCAGTTTTAGCTATGTACAAAGTGAAAAATTTTGATGAAGCTCTAGATAAAGCTGCTAAACTTCTAGCTTATGGTGGAATGGGACATACTTCTGTTTTATATACAGATGAATTATTAAGCAAAGATAGAATTGAAAGCTTTGGTGCAGCTATGAAGACATCAAGAACTTTCGTTAACATGCCAGCTTCACATGGTGCAGCAGGTGATACCTATAACTTTAAAGTAGCACCTTCCTTCACATTAGGCTGTGGCTCTTGGGGTGGAAACTCAGTATCAGAAAATGTTGGCGTTAAGCATTTATTAAATGTTAAGAGTGTTGCGAGAAGGAGAGAAAATATGCTTTGGTTTAGGGTTCCAGAAAGAATTTACTTTAAATATGGCTGTTTAGGTATGGCTTTAGAAGAATTAAAAGACATGAATCGTAAAAAAGCCTATATAGTAACTGATAAAGTTTTATATGATTTAGGAGTTTTAGATAATGTGACGAAGGTATTAGAACAAATCGGTGTGGATTATAGAATATTCTATGATGTACAACCAGATCCAACCCTTGAAAGTGCAAGAAAAGGTGCTAGGGAAATGCTTAATTTTGAACCTGATACTATAATTGCAGTTGGTGGTGGTTCACCAATGGATGCTGCTAAAATCATGTGGGTTCTTTATGAACAGCCAGAGGTGGCTTTTGAAGATTTAGCAATGATTTTTATGGACATTAGAAAGAGAATCTATAATATGCCTAAGATTGGTAAAAAGGCTACATTTGTAGCGGTACCAACTTCAGCAGGTACTGGTTCAGAAGTAACTCCATTTGCAGTTATTACAGATGAAAAGACTGGGGTAAAATACCCATTGGCAGATTATCAGTTAACTCCTGGTATGGCTATAATTGATGCTGAATTAATGATGAATATGCCAAAAGGATTAACAGCAGCATCAGGAATTGATGCCTTAACACATGCAATTGAAGCTTATGTATCAGTACTTGCTTCAGAGTATACTAATGGTTTAGCTTTGGAAGCTGCAAGATTGATATTTAAGTATTTACCATTAGCATATACAGAAGGAAAAACAAATATAAAAGCTAGGGAAAAAATGGCTCATGCATCAACAATGGCAGGTATGGCCTTTGCTAATGCATTCTTAGGAGTATGTCACTCCATGGCACATAAGTTAGGGGCAGAGCACCATGTACCACATGGAATTGCAAATGCATTATTAATTAATGAAGTAATAAAATTCAATTCAGCAGAAGATCCAAGAAAGCAAACTGCCTTCCCACAATATAAATATCCAAATGCTAAATCTAGATATGCAAAGCTAGCTGATTATTTAGATTTAGGTGGAGAAACAGAGGAAGAAAAGATTGAAGCATTAATCAAGGCTATAGATGAATTAAAAATGAAGTTAAATCTTCCAATGACAATTAAGGAAGCAGGAGTATCAGAAAAGAAATTCTATGCAACTTTAGATAAGATGTCTGAATTATCTTTTGATGATTTGTGCACAGGAGCTAACCCAAGATATCCATTAATAAGTGAAATAAAGCAAATGTTTATTAGTACTTTTGACAAACCAGAAGATAAACAAGAAGTAGTAACAACAAAATAATAATTTATATTTATAATTAAGTCTAAAATCGTGTTCATTGAATAAAGTAAATGGATACGATTTTACTTTTTACTAATACCATTTTAATGTTCAATATAGTATACTATATTAAGTAAAATATGTTAGTAATTTTGTTGATAATATATATGAACAATTTAGAATAGGGGGACATTTTCTATGTTAAAACAACCATTATCTCAGCTTGTTTCAGATTATGAAGGCTACTATGCTACTGCATTAGATAGTGAACTTTATAATTATAATGTAATAGATACTTTTGATGAGCTTTTACAAAAGTCAATATATAGTGATTATAGGTCTAAAGTAAGTAAAAATAAATCTAATGATGATTGTGTGGACAGTAGTTCATTTTCAAATATGAATAATTACTGTAAGACCAATAATGTTCAAAGTGTTTTATTAAAAAGTACAAAATTTGAAGAGTTATTAAAAGCAATGTATCATCCACAACAAATTAGCTTAATAACAGGATTTGCTCCTATACGAATATATGATACTTGCTTGCGTTTGGGTATTAATACAGGTGTGATTTTAAATAAAGATAGTGGAGCTAAGAAGGATATAGTTTTACCTGATTATATTTATATTCTTAATGAGTCACAAAATGGAGCAAAAAACTTATTTGAAAGTTTAAATAGACCTTATATACTTAAATATCATACTTGGGATGATAAAAAAGAATTTCCTTATCTTGAACTTGAGGATTTTCCTGAAGAATTAAATAAACTTTTACCTTATCATTTAGAAAACTTTTTGGCTATATATGAAGATCAATTATAAAATTTAGAATAAATTTAGAGTTAATAACTGTAAAAGTACCATTTATTATGGTGCTTTTATTTTATATACGTTATTTATGATTAACATTAAAAATTATCAAAACAAGGCATTGACTTTAGCCTTAGGCGAAGGTTTAAAATGATTTTGAAGGGAAGGCGATGTTAATGAAGGAATTTTATAATGTAAATGAAGTGGCTAAAATGTTCAGTATAGCTACAAATAAAATTAGATATTATGAAGAAAAAGGATTAATAAAGCCCTTAAGAGATGATAATAGCGATTATAGAAAATTTACTGAAGAGGATATTTTAAGGCTTCAAGCAATTTTATTATATAGATGCATAGGATTATCAATAAAAGATATTAAAGATATTTTAGATGATAGCAGCAATAGTAATTATTTGAATCATTTTAATAAACAGTGGGAAATCGTCAATGATGAGCTTCATAAATTAATAAATGTAAGAGATTCTATTGGGACAATAATAGATAAGCTATATGAAAGCAACAATGATAAATTTAGTGATAATATTTTACACATCATTGAGAGTACAAAGAAGTTAAATGAGCTTAGAGATAATTGGAAGGATAAATGGAGCTTTGACAGCTGGGCTAGCTCATACGATGAAGATGTAGCTAAAGATATATCAGGTGTAAAAATGTATAAAAATTATAATCATATATTGGATGAAGTATTTAAAGCAGCTACTAATATAAATAAAAAAGATTTATCAATATTAGACATTGGCGTTGGGACTGGTAACTTGGCTGGAAGATTTCTAGAAGAAAACTATGATGTTGTGGGGATAGACCAATCAAGGGAAATGCTTAATGTGGCGAAGCAAAAATATCCTAAGTTAAAAGTAAGATTAGGAGAATTTTTAAAGATTCCTTTCAATGATAAATCTTTTGATGTTATAGTATCAACTTATGCATTTCATCATTTAAATAATGAACAAAAAGTTATGGCTATAAAAGAAATGCTTAGAGTATTAAAAGATCAAGGTAAAATTGTAATTGGAGATTTGATGTTTGAAGATGATAAGGATAGAAAAGACATCATGAGTAAATTATCAGCTAAGCAAATTGAGGAAATAGAGGATGAATATTATTCAAATGTAGATTTTCTAATTATTGAATTTAAAAAATTAAATAAAAAGTTAAAATATACTAAAATGGATTATATAAATTATGTAATAGAAATATCTGAATAAATAAATTATTAGTTAGGTAATGGCTTGAAAGAATGCAGTAGTCATAGTATTTTATATACAGAGGCTTAATATTAATTATGATTGGGGAGTTGGGCTGTGGATATAAGAAAAATGACTATTGATGATTATGAAAATATATATGAGCTTTGGATGAATACATCTGGAATGGGTATGAGAAGTGTAGATGATTCAAAAGAAGGTATTGAAAAATATCTTAATAGAAATCCTGAAACCTGCTTTGTTGCAGAAGTTGAAAATGAAATTGTTGGCGTGATTTTAAGCGGACATGATGGACGTAGAGGTTACATATATCATACATCTGTCAAGGAAACAACACGTAAAAACGGAGTTGGTAAAGCTCTTGTAAATGCGGCAATGGAAGCATTAAAGGCAGAAGGAATTAATAAAGTTGCATTGGTGGCTTTTAATACAAATGAATTAGGAAATTCTTTTTGGGAAGCAGAAGGCTTTGAGGAAAGAAAAGATTTAGTATATAGAAATAAGAGTCTTAATAATAACAATAAGTAGTAATATTAATTTTAGAGTGAACTAGGAGTTTTATGCCTAGTTCTTTATTTATATAGTTATTTAGGGATTTCAAAACCTTGACGAGGATATTTAAGAGATTTATTATAATATGTACAAAACTAATAATTACAAGGGGTTGAATATATGAATTGTTCTAAGAACAACATTGAGGTATTAAAAGGTAATATTGTATATACAAAAACTAGTGAGGCATTTAATATAGTTGAAAATGGATATATAGTTGTAAAAGATAATTGTGTTGAAGGGGTATATGACAAATTACCAGAAAAATATACGCAGATATCAGTAAAGGATTATGGAAATAAACTTATAATTCCTGGATTTGTTGATTTACATACCCATGCACCTCAATATGCAATAAAGGGAATAGGTTACGATAAGGAGCTTATACCATGGCTTGAAACCTATACTTTCCCAGAGGAAGCAAAGTTTAAAGATAAAGCTTATGCTGAAAAAATATATAAAGAATTTGTTGATGAATTATATGATCAAGGTACAACAAGAGCAGTTATATTTGGAACAATTCATGAAGAATCTACAAAAATTTTAATGGACTTACTTGAGGAAAAGGGAATTTCTTCATATGTAGGAAAGGTAAATATGGATAGAAATTGCCCAGATACGCTAAGAGAAGATAGTGATGATTCAATTAAGAAGACTATTAAATGGATAGAAAATTGTAGTGGAAAATATAAATTTGTAAAACCAATATTAACTCCAAGATTTGTGCCAAGCTGTACTGGATATTTAATGGAGAAATTAGGAGATATAGCTGAAAAGCATAATCTTCCAGTTCAATCTCATTTGTCAGAAAATCCATCAGAAATTCAATGGGTTAAAGAGCTGCATCCAGATTGTAAAAATTATGGTGATGTATATGATAAATATAAATTGTTTGGACAGACTAAGACTGTAATGGCTCACTGTGTTCATTTAACTGATGAAGAAATAGCTACAATTAATAAAAATGGAGTGGTTATAGCACATTGTCCAACTTCTAATGTAAATTTATCTAGTGGAATATCACCAATAAGCAGGTTATTAAAGAAAAATGTAGAAATAGGACTTGGCTCAGATATATCAGGTGGCGAAACTTTAAATATGTTTGCTGTAATGGCTAGTACAATAAGAATGTCAAAATTAAGAGCTGTTTGTTTTCAAGAGGAAGAAAAACCTTTAACAATTCCAGAAGTATTTTATTTGGCTACTAAAGGTGGAGGAAAATTTTTTGGTAAGGTTGGAAGTTTTGAAGAAGGTTATGAATTTGATGCTTTAGTGATAGATGATTCTAATTTATGGAAGGTTAGTCAGGGAAATATAGAAGAGCGGATAGAAAGATTAATATATTTTGGCGGTAAGGAAAATATAATTAATAAATATTTATGTGGAAAAGTATCAAATTAACATTATAATGCGGGTTTAAATGTGTTATACTTTAATTGCGAGAAAAATGTGAATAATTAGATTATTTTCATATATATAGTCTAATGTTAGAGAAAAAAATTTGTAATACATATAAATATTAAATACAATTTAATTAACATTAGCCCATGGCGTAATTATGAAATGCATATTAAAAAGTATTTAAAGGCTTTAAGATTGAAAGGATTGATACTAATGAAGGATTTTGAGTATTAGAAAATATTAAATAAAGCACCTTTTGGATATGCATTACATAAAATATTTCTAAATGAACACGGAGTCCCAGAGGATTTTGAATATATAGAAATAAATGATGCCTTCGAAAAAATTATGAAATTAAATAGAAGTGAAATCATAGGAAGAAGGATTACAGAAATATTCCCAACAATAAGAGATAATAAATTTGATTGTATAAGTCATTATGGGGATATTACTATAAGTGGTTCGGAACGTGAATTTGAGCAATATTTGGAAGAACTTAAAGGTTGGTATAAGATTAAAATATATTCTCCAAGTAAAGATTATTTCATTACTTATTTAAATGATATAGGAAATGAAATAAAGGAAAGAGAGTTATTTAAAAGTATTTTATTATCAATAGACGAAGGCATAATAGCAACGAATTTGCATGGAAAGATTGTCAGTATGAATAAAACTGGTGAGAGATTAACACAATGGAAAGAAAAAGATATATTAAATTTAAATATATTTGATGTTTTTAAAATTTGTGATCATAATGATGAAAATAAAATTACCAAAGGTATATTAGAGCTTATACAAAATGGTGAAAGTATAAAAAATGAAGAAAATATGCTGCTAAAATCAAAAACAGGCATAGATATTCCTATAGTATATGATATTTCTCCGGTTAAAGATAGTGAAGGCAAAATATATGGTATGGTAATTAATTTTAGAGATATATCGGAAAAAATTGCTAAAGATAAAGAAATAGATTATATAACTTATCATGATGGATTAACAGGTGTATATAATCGTAATTTTTTTAATGAGAAAATCAAAAATATTGATTTAGAAGAAAACTTACCACTTTCCATAATTATGGGAGATGTGAATGGATTAAAACTAACTAATGATGCATTTGGCCATTTAATGGGAGATAAATTACTTTTGTCTGCAGCTAATATAATGAAGAGAGTATGTAGAGATAGTGATATTATTGTAAGATGGGGTGGTGATGAATTTATAATTTTATTGCCAAAAACTAAAGCGGAAGATGTAGAGGTAATTAGTGAAAGAATAAAGAGCGAGTGTATAAAAGAAAATGTAGATCTCTTAAATATATCGATTTCATTAGGCTATGACACTAAAGTTAATAAAGATGAAGATATAATGAAATCAGTTACTAATGCAGAAGAAATGATGTATAAAATAAAAATGTTAGAAAGTAAAAGTGTAAAAAGCAGAACATTAAAAATAATTATTAATACATTATGTGAAAAAAGTGAACAAAATGATATGCACTCAAAGTCAGTAAGTAAAATATGCAAGCGAATTGGTCAAGCTATGGGAATGTCTAAGGAAAAAATTTCAGAATTAGAGATTTTGGGAGAAATTCATGACATAGGAAAAATAGGGGTGAGTGAAAGCATTTTAAATAAATTGGAACCGCTTAATAATAAGGAATGGGAGGAAATAAGAAAACATCCACAAGTAGGATATCATATTGTTTCTTCCTCAAGTGATATATCATTTTTAGGGGAGAGTATTCTTGCGCATCAAGAATGGTATGATGGTTCAGGGTATCCAAAGGGACTTAAAGGTGAAGAAATTCCTTTAATGGCAAGAATTTTATCAATTGCGGATGCTTATGATGCAATGGTTAGTTACAGACCATATAGAAAATCTCGTACAAAAGATGAAGCAATTGAAGAATTGAAAAAATATTCAGGGAGTCAATTTGATCCTAAGTTAATAGAAATATTTATAAACAAAGTTGCGAAAAAATTGTATATAAAATAATAAGGTGATACAATTGAATAAAATTAATGACTATATAATACTGAAAGATTAACATTTTATAGTTATTAACCAGAAGTGATTTAATCACTTTAGCTAAGAAGATGGCATTTCAAAAAGTACATAAATGCAATAAGTAAATTAATTGGGGAGGAATTTAAGAATGTTAAAAGTAACAAACACAGAAAAAGCACCAGCAGCTATTGGACCATATTCTCAAGCAGTGAGTTTTGGAGATTTATTATTTACTTCAGGTCAAATAGCTTTAGATCCAGCAACAGGAGAAGTAGTAGGAACAACTATAGAAGAACAAACTGAACAAGTCATGAAAAATATTTCAGCTATTTTAGAAGCAAATAACATTGATTTTAATAATGTTATTAAAACTACATGCTTTATTGCTGAAATGGCTGATTTTGCTAAGTTTAATGAAGTTTATGCTAAATATTTTGTAAGTAAACCAGCACGTTCTTGTGTTGCAGTAAAAGAACTTCCAAAGGCTGTTTTATGTGAAGTTGAAGTAATTGCTTATAAAAATGCATAATTATCATATTTTGTAGTTTTGCATAATAAATATTTATAAAGAATACATATTAGAATTATGTAAATAAAAAATGGACTGTTATTAAAGATGCTTTTTACAAGGTAATCTTTATTACAGTCCATTTTCTTATATAATTTTAAGAATTACAGAGAAATTCTATAATAAACTCTTAATTCTTAGCTTTTACTTCTTACTTATTAAATGATTTAAGCCTTTTTTATTTCAGAAACTAATTCATCCATAAGTTCTTGAACAGTAGTCATTTTTGTAAGTCTGCTTGCATTTTCTCCACAGAAGATAAGACCTTCATCAATATTTCCGTTTACAGCATTTATTAAAGCTTTGCTAATGCAGTAAGGAGTATTAGCAGGATTACAAGGTGTTAAACAGTTATAACAGTGAGTTATCTTTTCCCTTTCAACAAGAGTTCTTTTAACAAAAGGATTTCTAATAGCACGTCCAGGCATTCCTACAGGACTTTTAACTATTTGGACATCGTCTTTTGTGCAATTTATATATGCATCCTTAAAGGCTTGAGAAGCATCACATTCTTCAGTTACAACAAATCTTGTTGCCATTTGAACACCACTTGCACCTAATTTTAGATATTTTGCAATATCATATCCATCGAATACTCCACCAGCAACTACAACAGGGATTTCTTTGTTGTACTTTTCAGCGTATTTTTTTGTTTCATCTATTATATCTGTAACAGTTTTATCAAAATCAAAATTTTCATCTTCAAGCTCATCAACTTTAAAGCCTAAATGTCCTCCAGCTTTTGGACCTTCAATTACAACAAGGTCTGGAGCTATATTATCATGTTTATCCCAAAGCTTCAATATTACCTTTGCTGCTTTTAAAGTAGAAACAATAGGTGCTATTTTTACTGAAGAATCCTTTACTAATTTAGGTAACATAGTAGGAAGACCAGCACCAGATATTATTAAATCAACACCAGCTTCTATAGCAGTTTTTATATGTTCATCATAGTTATTAGTTGCAACCATTGCATTAATTCCGATTATTCCATTAACTGCTTTAGATTTTGCAAGTTCAATATGTTTCTTTAAAGCTCTTAAGTTTGCTTCTAATGGACTCTTTTCAAAGTCATCCTCTTTATAACCAAGCTGAGCAGCAGAAATTATTCCAATTCCACCAGCTTTAGCAACTGCAGCAGCTAAGTTAGAAGATGAAACGCCAATTCCCATTCCTCCTTGAATAATAGGAATAGGAGCAATTAAATTTCCAATTTTAAGTGGATTAAAATTCATTTTACATATATCCTTTCACAAGAAATTTTCAAATTTTTAAGTTTTTAGATTTTCAAAATAAAAAATACTTTGATTATCAAAGTATTTATTTTATTATAGAATAACATTCTTACTTAAACAAGTGAAATTTAAAAAAATACTGTTTTTATTGTATTGACTAATTAGAAATCCTGTGATACTATATGTTTGAAAATTAAATTATGTAACTCTTATCAAGAGAGGTGGAGGGAAAGGGCCCTGTGAAACCCGGCAACCTGTATTATATAAGGTGCCAATTCCTGTAGATATATTTCTACAAGATAAGAAAAGTATTGCCGAAATTGCGCTCTTCTTATCGAAGAGCTTTTTTATTTTGGTAAAACTATCTGAAGGTATATGAAGCTTCGGATATAGTGCTTGTCAATTAGATGTATATTTTTCAGTAGTATGAAAATGATACACAAAGTGTGATGGAGAGTTATTTCGGGAGGAGAAAAGAAATGAGAAGATTATTTACTTCAGAATCAGTTACAGAAGGTCATCCAGATAAGATGTGTGACCAAATTTCAGATGGTGTATTAGATGCGATTTTAGCACAAGATCCACTTGCGAGAGTTGCCTGCGAAACTTGTACAACTACAGGTATGGTAATGGTAATGGGAGAAATAACAACAAATTGTTATGTTGATATTCCAAAGGTTGTTAGAGAAACAATAAGAGAAATAGGTTATGATAGAGCTAAATATGGATTTGACTGTGATACTTGCTCAGTATTAACTGCAATAGATGAACAATCAGCAGATATTGCTATGGGTGTAAATGAAGCGCTTGAATCAAGAGAAGGTCAAAAAGATGAAGTTGAAGCTGTTGGAGCTGGAGACCAAGGGATGATGTTTGGTTTTGCTACTAACGAAACAGATGCTTATATGCCTCTTCCAGTATTTATGGCTCATAAGTTATCAAGAAGACTTACAGAAGTAAGAAAGAATGGTACATTAGATTACTTAAGACCAGATGGAAAGACTCAAGTTACAGTTGAATATGAAGATAATACACCAAAGAGAATTGATACTATAGTTATTTCAACACAACATGATGAAATAGTTTCGCTGCAACAAATTAAAGAAGATGTTAAGAAATATATCATTGATGAAGTTGTTCCAGCTGAATTATTAGATGATAAAACTAGATACTTCATTAACCCAACAGGAAGATTCGTTGTTGGAGGACCTCAAGGAGATTCTGGTTTAACTGGAAGAAAGATAATTGTTGATACTTATGGTGGATATGGAAGACACGGCGGTGGAGCTTTCTCAGGAAAAGATCCAACTAAGGTTGATAGATCAGCTGCATATGCTGCAAGATGGGTAGCTAAGAACTTAGTTGCTGCAGGTGCTGCAGATAAATTAGAAATACAATTAGCATATGCTATAGGTGTTGCTAAACCAGTTTCAATTGAAGTAGAAACTTTTGGAACAGGAAAAGTTGATGAAGATAAGATTGTTGAAATAGTAGAAAAAGTATTCGACTTAAGACCAGGAGCTATTATAAGAGATCTTGACTTAAGAAGACCAATCTACAAACAAACAGCTGCTTATGGACATTTTGGTAGAAATGATCTTAACTTACCATGGGAACAATTAAATAAAGTAGAAGAAATTAAGAAATATCTATAATATGATATTAGCTGCCTCAGATTATTTTGAGGCAGCTTTTTTATGGTAAATTATAAATTAACATAAAAAGTGCATCATGGCGTGTCACTTTTGATTATTATATAATGTATTATGGTATAATTGAAAATAAAAGTGAATTTATAATGTTTATAAATTTAAATAGCAAATAATTATTTTAAAGATTTGGAGAGATTCTAATGGAAGTCCTAAATGGTTTTGTTGAGAATATTGTTTTTAAAAGTGAAGATACTGGTTATGTTGTTTGCAGAATTAGAACTGACAAAGATTTAGTTAGTGCTGTAGGTACTGTTCCTTTTATAAAGGAAGGCCAAAATGTAAAATTAACAGGCTACTGGACCGTGCATAAGCAGTTTGGAAATCAATTTAATATTCAGGATTATGAAGAAGTTATGCCAAATTCTTTAGATGGAATAGAAAAATATTTAAGTGCAGGAATTATTAATGGAATTGGCCCAGTAACGGCTAAGAAAATAATACAGCGTTTTGGTGAGGAAACTTTGGATATAATGGAAAATCACATAGAACGTTTAATGGAGATAGAAGGCGTAGGAGAAAAAAAGTTTCAAATTATATATGAATCTTATATAGAGCAGCAAGGGCTTAAAGATATTGTATTATATTTTGGGAAACATGGAGTTACAAATAATCAATGTATTAAGATTTATAAAAAATTTGGTCCTAATGCAAAACAAATAGTATCTAATAATCCATATATATTGAGTGAAGAAATTTCAGGTATTGGTTTTAGGACTGCAGATAGAATTGCAATGAGCATTGGAGTAGAAAAAGCTTCAGAATTTAGAATTCAAAGTGCTATTAAATATGTAATGAATCAATTTTGCTCTTCAGGAAATACATATATGCCTAAAAACAATATAATAGAAGAATGTGAAAAAATAATATTAATACCTAAAGATTTAATTGAAAAAAATATATATGATATGGCAGCTCAGCAAAAAATAGTTCTTGAAAAAGTAAATGATAGTGAAGTTGGATTTTTACTTCAATATTATTATTGTGAACTTGGAGTAACCAGTAAGATAATAACTTTAGGACTGCAGCAAGTACCAACCATAAATTCAGATGTTGACTTTGAAATAGGAGTTTTTGAAAATGAGCATGAGATAGAATTTGCGCCATCTCAAAGGGAGGCAATAGCAGGTGCCTTTAATAATGGTATAGAAATAATTACTGGAGGACCAGGAACAGGTAAGACTACAATAATTAGAGCTATAATTCATATTTATGAAAATAATGGTATGAAAGTAATACTAGGGGCTCCTACAGGAAGAGCTGCAAAGAGAATGACTGAATCTACCGGAAGAGAAGCTAAAACAATTCATAGACTTCTAGAAATGGGAGTTTCAGACGATGATGAATCTGTATTTGAAAAGGGAGAAGCATCACCTTTAGATTGTGATGTGATAATAATCGACGAAGCATCTATGATCGACATAATGCTAATGCAAAGTCTGCTTAAGGCAATAAAACTTGGAACTAGATTGATAATAGTTGGGGACGTTGATCAGCTACCATCGGTTGGTCCAGGTAATGTATTAAAAGACCTCATAGAAAGTGAATACATAAAAGTAGTAAGATTAAAAGAGATATTCAGACAGGGAAAAGAAAGCTTAATTGTTGTAAATGCGCATAAGATAAATCAAGGGGAAATGCCTGTCTTAAATCAAAAAGATAAAGATTTCTTCTTTATTAATGAAAATGATCAGGATAAAATTTTAAATACTATAATAGATTTAATGAATAGAAGACTTCCTAAATTTAATGAGTCATGGGATAAATTAAAAGATATTCAAGTGTTGACTCCTATGAGAAAAGGTGTATTAGGAGTTAATAATTTAAATATAAGGCTTCAGGAAATATTTAATCCACCCAAAAAGGATAAAAAAGAAAGAACTTCTCGAGATATGATTTTTAGAGAAGGCGATAAAGTAATGCAGACAAAGAACAATTATAGCTTAAAATGGATTAGAATCAATGGATTTGGAGACGATAATGAAGGCGTAGGAGTTTTTAACGGAGATTTAGGCTTTATTGAGAGCATTGATGAGGAATCTAAGGTTTTAACTATTGTATTTGATGATGAAAGAAAGGTTATTTATGATTTTAATACCTTAGATGAGCTAGAATTAGCCTATGCAACTACAATTCACAAGAGTCAAGGAAGTGAATTTAAGGTAGTAATTCTTCCTGTATTTATGGGTTCACCTTTTTTAATGAATAGAAATTTATTATATACAGGTATTACAAGAGCAAAGCAGCTCGTGGTAGTAGTTGGTTTTCAAAAAGCATTAATGTATATGATTAATAATACTAACAGTATAGAAAGATATTCAGCTTTGAAACATAGAATTAAAGATATAATAACTAAAGAAGAGTTTGAAGATTAAGGAGAGAATTTAAAAGAAGTTATTTTCAGTATACAAAGAAGGAGAGATATGCTTGGAGGATATTTGCAAAGTAGCCCAAGAAGATTTACAGTATGCCTTTGATAAGATTGACTATTGGTATAAAAAAAATATAAAATTTTTAACTATAATCACAGTACCTTTTAATACGTCTTGTGTTTTTTCTCAGATAATAGAAACTAGCATTAAAAATGATGAAAAAGTATTATATGTATGGGGAAAAAATAGTCAAAATAAAGAGTTAGTTAATAAATTGAGAGATATGAATTTAAAAGTTACACATTCATATATTAAGAGCGGGCTTTCAGATGCAGATTTGACTTTTATACACTATGACAATCTGGATAAAATTGAAGAAGGGTATGATTTAGTTATTTTTGATGATATAACTTATTTTTCAAATTTAAGTAGTATAATTCTAAAGGAAAAACTGGAGTTTTGTTCAAATTTAGGAAGAAGAGTTTTAGTATATAGCATAGAGAAGTTAGCACTAGTTGGGGCTAAGTTTGAACTTGCAGCATATAACTATAAAAAACCTTTTGTCGAACCTAGAATTTTAACTACTAGAATAGATCTAAATGAAGATATTCCCTATACTCTTTATGATTATTTGAAATGGTTTAAAGAAAGTAATCATAAGGTAGGTATATATGTACCAACGGAAGAGAAAGTTAATATAGTTTATGATTACTTTATTAATAAACTAAAGGTTTCTGAAGTGAAAGTCATTAAATGCTCTAAAGATGATCATATAAAGAAATGTGAAAGTGTATCAAAGCATAAAGATAAGGCAATATTTATAGTAACAAATAGAATAGAGGAGTTACTTGAATCTTGCTATGTTGATGATATTGTAGTCATGTTTTCTGATAGTGAAAGATATAATTATAAAAAGATTTTATATATATGTGGTCAAATAAGAAATATGAAATCAGAACTGCCAGAAGTACTTTTGGTGTCTAATGAAGTATCAGAAGATATGGAGAAAGCTAAGAATATGGCAAGGGAATTCAATAAGAGAGTATGGGAAAAACGCTTAATAGAACTATAAAAAAATTATGGGAAGCATTAATTGAAATAATATATCCAAGAGAAAATTATTGTATTATATGTGGTGAAGATGATTGTTTTGGCATTTGTAATCGATGCAAAGAAAGCATTAAATTTATATCTGAATCCTATCAGGAAGAAATAATAAGCTGTGGATACTATGGCGGAGTATTAAAAGAATTAATATTAAAATTTAAGTATAAAAATGATTTTACTGCGGGAGATATTCTTGCAGAAATTTTGGAGGAATATATTGCGGAAAAGTTTTGTTATAAGGAATATGTATTAGCGTATATTCCTTTATCAAAAAAATCTCAAAAAGCTAGAGGTTTTAATCAATGTGAATATATTGCAAGAAAAATAGCTATAAGCCTAGAAATTGAAGCTATAGAGCTGCTAATCAAAGTAAAAGAAACCAAGGAACAAAAGAAATTAAAAAAGGATGAAAGATTTAAGAACATAAGAGGTGCCT
Organism: Clostridium sp. C2-6-12; assembly: GCF_009928485.1. Taxonomy (GTDB): domain Bacteria; phylum Bacillota; class Clostridia; order Clostridiales; family Clostridiaceae; genus Clostridium. The sequence goes on from NZ_JAABNP010000040.1 coordinate 22,897, forward strand.
TTGGCGTAAAAAAAGGAATAAACATAAAAAATAAGAAAATTATTCTGATAGATGATGTTACAACAACAGGTGCAACTTTAAAAGAAGCTAGTGAATTGTTAAAAAAATTTGATATTAGTGATATAAAACTATTGACCTTGGCGAAAAGTCATATATAATATTAATGTAAAGCTAGGTTTGTGGTTGAAAGTCGAAGCTAGTCGCAGGCAAAACGATCCACGTAATTTAGATAAAATGTCTAAGGAGCATGGTGCGGTATAGAAGTAAGCCCTGCCAGTCGATAGAACTGAGAGGGTTAGTAGTGAGGAATTAATTTTTAGTAGCAAAAGCTCCAGCAGGCGAGTGTGGGGTCAAAGACCAGGTCAACTAGCTTTACTCTTTATTTAAGGACATGCAGAGTTAATTTTATCAGTTTTTTGCTATATACAACTTAAAGTATGTTAATAATACAATTTAAAATTAAATTTTTACTTTTAGATACATAAATAATCCGATTTTTTAGGATTATTTTTTTTCATTAAATTAATTTTCAGAATTTACTGATAATTCTCTTGTTAAGTTCGTCAAAAGATGATAAAATAATATTAACTCAAAAATATAAAACTTAACAAAACTTTTTCAAGGGAGAGGGGCTGGAATTTATGAAAGTTACAGTTATTGCAAAAAATATGGAATTGACAGAAGCACTAAAGGAAATTGTGCAAAAAAAGATAAGTAAATTGGAAAAGTATTTTGAGAAAGATGTGGAGGCAAAAGCAACATTAAGTGTTCAAAAAAATAGACAAATAATTGAAGTTACAATTCCATTTAATGGAGCTATATTGAGAGGTGAAGAATCAACTTCAGATATGTACAAGTCTTTAGACTTGGTAGAAGACAAGCTAGAAAGACAAATAAGAAAACAAAAAACTAGATTGTCGAGAAAGCATGGAGGCTCAGTAAAATTTGGAGAATTGAATGATATAGATAGTAAGTTAGAAGAAGATTTAGGAAAGCTAGTTAGAGTAAAGAAATTTGGGGTTAAACCAATGAATTCAGAAGAAGCAATTCTTCAAATGGACTTACTAGGACATAATTTCTTTGTATTCCAAGATGCTGACACTAATAAGGTAAATGTGGTATATAAGAGAAAAGATGGAGATTATGGTTTGTTAGAACCTGAATTAATATAATACATTAAAAAATAACTGTTCAAGATGCATTAGAGTTGCAGCTTGAACAGTTATTTTAAGTTTGATAAAATAAATTTATGCTTATAGAGAGAATTCTGTAAGTTAATGATGTTGAATGATATTATAAATTAGATAAATCATAAATCATTTACGCATTAAAAGAAAAGTTCTTATAATTTTATTAATAAATTGTTAAGATTTAATGATTTATATGGGATTTAACACAAATATCTTGAGTTTTATTGAAAAGAAGATGTGTAAAATGCTATAATTAAAAAATACGTAATTTATATTTAATTTATGAATGAATAAAATACACATATAGAAATGAAATTAGAATTTCGAAAGGATGTAATTATGGGACTATTAAGCGCTGTATTTGGAACTTATAGTGAAAGGGAAGTCAAAAGACTTAGACCTACTATAAACAAAATAAATGATTTAGAAGAATCAATTCAAAAACTTTCAGATGAAGAGTTAAAAGGAAAAACATTAGAATTTAAAGAAAGATTAGCAAATGGTGAAACTTTAGATGATATTTTACCAGAAGCATTTGCAGTTACTAGAGAAGCATCTGTAAGAGTATTTGGAAAGAGACATTTTGATGAACAACTTATGGGTGGTATGGTACTTCATCAAGGTAGAATTTCTGAAATGAAAACAGGTGAAGGTAAATCTTTAACAGCAACACTTCCAGCATATTTAAATGGATTAAGTGGAAATGGTGTTCATATAGTAACAGTTAATGATTACCTTGCAAAAAGAGATGCTGAAGAAATGGGCGAATTATATGGTTTCTTAGGCTTAACTACAGGAGTTATTGTTCATGAATTGAACAATGATCAAAGAAGAGAATCATATGCTGCAGATATTACATATGGAACAAATAATGAATTTGGATTTGACTATTTGAGAGATAACATGGTTATTTACAAAGAAGAAAGAGTTCAAAGACCATTAAACTTTGCTATAGTCGATGAAGTTGACTCTATTTTAATAGATGAAGCTAGAACTCCACTTATAATTTCTGGTCAAGGAGAAAAATCTACTGAATTTTATAAGGTTGCTGATTTCTTTGTAAAGAAATTGGTTGCTGAAAAAGATTTTACTAAAGATGAAAAAGCAAATGCAGTAATGTTGACTGATGAAGGTGTTAGAAAAGCAGAAACAACATTTAAAGTAGATAACTATGCTGATGCTGATAATATAGAATTACAACACTATGTAACTCAAGCTTTAAAAGCAAATTATGGTATGAGAATAGACAAAGATTACATGGTTAAAGATGGAGAAGTAATCATTGTAGATGAATTTACAGGAAGACTTATGGAAGGTAGAAGATACTCAGACGGTCTTCACCAAGCAATAGAAGCAAAAGAAGGAGTTAAGATTGCAAGAGAATCTAAGACTTTAGCTACTATTACATTCCAAAATTACTTTAGAATGTATAAGAAATTATCAGGTATGACTGGTACTGCATTAACAGAAGAAAATGAATTTAGAGAAATTTATGGCTTAGATGTTATTGTTATACCAACACATAGACCAATAGCTAGAATAGATAATCCAGATTTAGTTTTCAGTACTGAGCTTGGAAAGATCAAAGCAGTTGCATCAGAAGTTGCAAAAGCTTATGAAAAAGGTCAGCCTGTATTAGTTGGTACTGTTAGTATTGAAAAATCAGAGCTTGTATCAAGTATGCTTAAGAAAAAAGGTATACCACACCAAGTATTAAATGCTAAATATCACGAACAAGAAGCTGAAATAATAAGTCATGCTGGTGAAAAGGGAATGGTTACTATAGCTACTAATATGGCAGGTAGAGGTACTGACATTAAGCTTGGAGAAGGTGTTGTTGAACTTGGTGGTCTTAAGATAGTAGGTACTGAAAGACATGAATCGAGAAGAATAGATAACCAATTAAGAGGACGTTCAGGTAGACAAGGAGATCCAGGTGAATCAACTTTCTTTATTTCATTAGAAGATGATTTAATGAGAATATTTGGATCAGAAAAAATTCAAGGTGTAGTTGAAAAATTAGGACTTCAAGAAGAAGAAGCTATTGAAAGTAAAATGGTTTCAAAAGCAATAGAAAATGCTCAAAAAAAGGTTGAAGGTAATAACTTTGATATAAGAAAACAATTATTAGGTTATGATGATGTTATGAATATTCAAAGAGAAGTTATCTATAAGCAAAGAGCAGAAGTTCTAGAAGGTGAAGATGTAAAAGAAGAAGTATTATCAATGACAAAAGATGTTATATCAAAAGCTGTTAATACTTATGTTACAGGTGAATCAGAGAATTATAGAGAAGAATTCCTTCACTTAATGGTGGCATTACAAGAAATTTGTATACCTCCAAATTCAGTTAATTTACCTGCGCTTGAAAATCTTTCAAATGAAGAAATAGCGGAAAGTCTTTATCAAACAGCACGTAGCTTCTATGAACAAAAAGAAGAAGAATTTACTCCTGAAAGATTAAGAGAAATTGAAAGAGTAGTTCTTTTAAGAGCTGTTGATACTAAATGGATGAGTCATATTGATAGCATGGATCACTTAAAACAAGGTATTGGTCTTCAATCATTTAAACAAATTGACCCAGTTCAAGCATACCAAATGGAAGGTAGTGCAATGTTTAATGACATGATAGAAGCAATTAAAGAAGAAACTGTAAAATTATTATTCCATGTTAAGATAGAAAGAGCACCAGAAAGAGTAAGAGTTGCTCAGGAAACAGCAGCAGTCCATGATGAAGTACCAAGTGGAGGTGCATTTAAACCAGCAGGACCATGGGAGGACCCAGCATTAGTAGGTCCACAAAATGGTGAGGGGCCAGTAGCACCACAGGTACCAGTTAGAAATGATGATAAACATGGAAGAAATGAATTATGTCCATGTGGAAGTGGTAAGAAATACAAAAACTGTTGTGGAAGAGAAGTTTAAGGCAGTTAACAGTGCACGGTTAACAGTTAAAGGAAAAAACTCTAGGGAGTTTTTTTAGAAATAAATGTGATATAATAAATTCCGTAGAGATTTTAAAGCGTAGTTGTTGTAGCAATTATAAATGGATTTCTACGGAATTTTTATTAGGTTGAATAAGTTGAAGAAATTCGGTGATTAATATAATATATTTATTAATATATTAGTAGTTAGAAATATATTTTTAATATAAAGCAATTGATAAAAATAGGAAATTAAAGAAATCCTTTTAGGATTTCAACCAAAAATAGTTAACTGTTAATTGCTAACTGTTAACTGAATAAAAGGGGTGGTTAGATGATTATTGAACTTGAAAAAGAATTAGTAAAGCTTCCAAGTATAAAGAAATCTATAGAGGAAATGGGGGCTTCACTTTGACCGTGGAGGTTTAGAAAGAGAACTTCACGAATTAGAAGGTCAAATGCAGGAGCCAGGTTTTTGGGAGGACACCAAAAGAGCTGAAGAAGTTACTAGAAAGAGTAAAGCCGTTAAAGACAAAATGGAAAAGTATGATAAACTAAAATCTCAGCTTGAAGATATTGAAGTATTGAAGGAAATTATGGAAGAGGATGATGAAGAATCAGCCAGTGAAATAATTGAAACTATGAGAGCAATTGAAGCTCAAATAGAAGATTATAATATGAAGGTGCTTTTAAGCGGTGAATATGATAAAAACAATGTGATCTTAACTTTACATGTGGGTGTTGGCGGTACTGATGCTAATGATTGGACTCAAATGCTTTTAAGAATGTATACCAGATGGTGTGAAAAACAAGGTTATAATGTTGAAACCTTAGATTTAATTCCAGGTGATGAGGCCGGAATTAAAAGTGTGACCTTAAAGGTTACAGGAGAATATGCATATGGATACTTAAAAGCAGAAAAAGGAATTCACCGACTAGTTAGAATTTCACCATATAATGCAAATGGTAAAAGACAGACTTCCTTTGCATCTATGGAAGTACTTCCAGAGCTTACAAAGGAACAGGATATTACAATAAAGCCTGATGATCTTAGAATAGATACTTATAGATCAGGAGGTGCTGGAGGCCAGCACGTAAATACAACTGATTCTGCAGTTAGAATTACCCATCTCCCTACAGGCATAGTAGTTCAGTGCCAAAATGAAAGAAGTCAAATTTCTAATAGAGATACAGCAATGGAAATGCTTAAATCTAAATTAGTTGAATTAAAGGAAAGAGCTCATAAAGAAAAGATTGAAGATTTAACTGGAGAGCTTAAAGATATGGGATGGGGAAGTCAGATAAGATCTTATGTATTTCATCCTTACAGCATGGTTAAGGATCACAGAACTAACGTTGAAACTTCAAATGTTTCAGCTGTTATGGATGGAGAAATAGATATGTTTATAAATGCATATTTAAAGAACTAAATTTTGTGTAAAATCAATCTTCAAAGAATAGTTTAATTCTTTGAAGATTGATTTATTTTGTAAATAGTAGTATTGACAAAAAGATTTGTTTAATATATAGTTGTATGTACAAACAACTATATATTAAACAAATTTGTAAGTTGTTAAATTTCAATATGTTTGTGATAAATTATAATTATTTAATGCATATTAAATGAAAGGAAAATACAAATGTTAGATAGAAATAAATTATTAGGTGATTGTTTGTATTATTCTGTTAATAAGTTATCGAGAATAATAGGAAAATTTGCTGATGAAGAATTTAGAATAACAGGACTTTCTCCAACATATGCGTTTCTCTTGAGTGTTGTTAATGAAAGTGATGGAATTAGCCAAAAAGAAATAGGAGAAGTACTTGATGTAGCTCCTTCAACTATTACAAGATTTATAGATAAACTTGAGAATAGCGGACATTTAGAGAGAAGAGTAGAAGGAAAAAATTCCTTTATTTATTCAACAGAAAAAGGAAAGGCAATCCAAAATGATATTAATACAGCATGGAGTAACCTACATTCTATATATAAAGAATATCTTGGAGTGGAAGAATGCAAAGCATTAACTAATACATTAAATGAAACTTGTGCTAAATTGAAATAAATTTTAATTTAGCATATTTTTCGGTAATACATTTGTATGTACAACTAAATAAATTGGTTAAGACAATTTTTATATAAGAATTTGATAATATATTTTAATAATGGAGGAATATAAATGGAAGCAATATTTAAAAGAAAGAGTGTAAGAAAATATCAAGATAAACCAGTAGAAAAGGAAAAGATTGATAAACTATTAAAAGCAATTATGCAGGCGCCATCAGCGGTTAATCAACAGCCATGGGAAGTTATCGTAATTGAAAATAAAGATACACTTAGAAAATTATCTCAGATGAGTCCATACTCAAAAATGATAGAGGGGTCAGCTGTTACATTTGTACTTGCAGCCAATAAAGACAATTTAAAAGTACCTACAGCATGGCAACAAGATATGGGAGCAGCAACAGAAAATCTTTTGCTTGAAGCTGTAGAATTAGATCTTGGAGCAGTATGGCTTGGAACTGCAACTTCAGAAGAGACAATGAATTTTGTAAGAAATCTTTTTGATTTGCCAGAAAATATATTACCATTTTCAGTGGTTCCAGTAGGATATCCAGACCAACAAAGCAGCGAGGTTGTTAATAGATTCAATAAAGACAAAGTTCATTATGAAGGGTGGAAATAATATGATTAAAGTAATAGCTAAAAATTTCGTGAAGAAAGATAATGTGGATGAAGTTTTAAAACTTTCAAAAGAATTAGTTGAAGCAACTGTTAAAGAAAATGGCTGCATAAGTTATGAAATGTATCAAGACGTAAAAGATAATAACATACTTACAATGATAGAAACTTGGGAAAATAAAGAAGCATTAACTAAACATTCACAATCAGAACATTTTCAAAGAATAGTTCCACTTATGTCAACTTATATGGAAAAACCTGCAGAGATGAATATATATACAAAAGTACTATAGTTTATATTTATTGGAATTAACAATTGACAATAAATGATGGAATTCTTACGGAATTTCTTGAAAACTAATTATTGTTGACACTCTTTTTTATGTGCATAACTATTCTTTGATTTATTAAAAAGCCTGTCTGTTTTTCTATTTTAATTTTAAATTGTTAACTGGACATTTTTAATTGAGCTAAGAAATGTAGTTTTTCATAGAACTTATAAAATAAAAGATAGAATGTAATACGATGTGTCTACAAAGTACTATATTCTATCTTTTTGATTTTGAAATAAATTGTACATTGTAAAATGTTAATTGCAAATTATATGTGCTGTTCAGCTTACGTAGCCTTATAAAACATATCAACTAAAGAATATACAGCGGTAAGAATAATGCATACATACAAAGAAATATTTAATCCTGGTTTAAGTATAGACATAACTCCACCAACTATAAGTGCAAGCATTATTACAACACTCACAAATTTAAAGAAGCCAGACTTATTTGTAAGCAGTGTTGTAACAGAAGAAAACATTATTAAAACAAGGGTTAGAAAATAAAAAATCTTTTTTAAATCATCTGAATAATTCATTATTTTAAGTTCATTTAAAGCTAGTACTAAAAGGAGAAATAGTAATAAAAAAGAACATATTTTACTTATATTTTTAATCATAAATTCATCACCTTTCTTGGTAAATATTTACATAATAATTATACAGTTAGATTTTAATAGGGGCAATATAAAAATACTAAGAAATTAATTCCTATAATTCCACAAATATATGATAAAATAGATTCTGAGAATAATTAATTACAAGGGGGTAATAAATTATGAATATTTTGATTGCAGAAGATGAAAAAGATATTCGAAATTTAATTTCACTGCACATGAGAAAAGAAAATTATGAAGTATTTGAAGCTGCTGATGGAAAAGAAGCTTTAACTATTTTTGAAAATGAAAAAATAGATCTGATCTTAGTAGATATAATGATGCCGAATGTTGATGGTATTACAGTTATACAAAAGGTACGAGCAGTATCAACAATACCTATAATTTGTATTACAGCAATGGGAAATGATTCTGATAAGGTTTTAGCCTTAGGTCTTGGAGCTGATGATTATTTAGTTAAGCCAATAAGTCCAATTGAATTATCAGCAAGAGTTGCTTCTAATCTTAGAAGATGTTATAAATATGCGGAACATAAAGATATAATATATGCTACTGGTGATTTAAAGTTATTTACTGAAACCTTTGAAGTGTACAAAGGGGACAAGAAAATTGAATTAAATCCAAAGGAATTTAAAATATTAAAATTATTGGTTTCTAATTTAGGAAAGGTTTTCACAAAGAAACAGATTTATGAAGAGGTGTGGGAGGAAGCTTATTTTGGAGATTCAAATAATATAATGGTTCATTTGAGCCACATTAGAGAAAAAATTGAGGATGATCCTAAAAATCCTGTTTATATAAAAACTATAAGAGGTATAGGCTATAAGATTGAAAGGGTTCATGCTAATGAAAATTAGAAAAATAAAAAGAAATGTTACAGCAGAACTATTCTTCATATATTTCTTTGGATACATAGCTATTACTTTAATACTTGCAGTAGGAATAGTATTTTCTATTGGAGCATATAAAATTTTGTGTAATCCACGTACATATAATTCTAATTTTGCTGAACTAGAAAATAAGTTGTCGGAGGATTATAGGACTATAACAGACGAGGATTTAAAAAAAATAGATGGTTTTGTTGTAAAAATTAATACTATGAATCAAGTGACTTATTCAAAAGGACATGTTATAGGTGAATTTAAAGATTTAAGTATGCAAAGTTATATGCATTTAGCAGGTCTTACAAAGGAGAATAAGGTAGTATTAAATGAAGATATTATTGCTCACATGGTGTTAGAGGAATTTAATAATTCTATTATTGACACTAATGATAAGATTAAATACTCATTATATAGCAAGTATTTACCAGAAGAAGATTCTATGATTATAGTAGGGTGTCCTTATTCAGCAATTACAAGACCTAATATATTAACTAAAATAATTCCATATAAATCCTTAGTTCAAGTATTATTTTTGTTTAATGTGCTTATAATTTTATTTATTGTTTATCTATTTGCAAAGGCAACTTCAAGAATTTTTATAAAGCCAATTAAAGCATTATTAAATGGAGTTATGGAAATAACAAATAATAACTATGATGTAAACATAAAAATAGATACAAAAAATGAATTTTTAGATTTAGCCAATGGTTTTAATATGATGGCTGAGACTATAAGAAATGAAATAAGAGAAAAAGAAAAGCTAGAAAAAATAAGAGAAGGTTTAATATTAGATATATCCCATGATTTAAAAAATCCACTTACTTCTATTTTAGGATATAGTGAGACTTTAATTAATAATAAGGATTTAGATGAAAAAGAGAAGCTAGAATATTTAACTATAATAAATAAAAATTCTTATAGAGCTAATAAACTTATGAATGATTTATTTGAATTTTCTTTATATGATAATGCAGATTATAAGTTTAATTTAACAAAAGGTGATATATCAGAATTTTTAAGACAGATTATTGCTAATTACATTCCCGAATTTGAACATAACAAATTTGAGTATGACTTTGATATACCGGATGAATCTTATTATGTGATGATGGATGAAGAAAAATTAACTAGAGCTTTTAATAACATTTTAGATAATAAATTAAAATATAATCCAGTTGGAACCGCCATTGGAATAAAAGTTGAGATTAAAGATTTATATTTTTGCGCAGTATTTTCAGATAATGGAGAAAGTATACCAGAAAAATATAGAGAAAATATTTTTAATCCTTTTGTAAGAGTAGATAAGTCTAGGAATTCTAAAACAGGAGGAACAGGACTTGGATTGTCTATCACAAAGAAAATAATAAATAAACATCATGGTGGAATAAGGATTGTAGACAGTGAAATTGGTACAAGCTTTGAAATTATGTTGCCAATAGTTAAATAGAAATTTTAAGGTTAAATTAATGTTATTCTAAGTGGATTTTAATAACATAGGCTTATAATAATCATAATAGGAAAAATGGATTATATAAATATTAAATTTACTGCTTTCAAATAATAAGGTTTAACAATTTAAATTATAGAGAGGAGGTGCTCTTTTGAAGTTTGATAATGATTTTAAAGAAATGAAAATTAGGCACATTGTATTTATGTTTTTGATTGTACTTCTTTTTTCAATAGTGTGCGCCATTGCAATAGCTTTAAAAAAAGGAGATATTAGCAATACTGATAAAAATATATTAAGTTTAGTCATTGAAATTTTACTAGTTTTTATGATGGCATTCAAATTAAAGCTTTCTAAAGAAAATGTAAAACGTTTATATTTAGATTTTAAAGAAAATTTAAATATGAAGGAAATAATTTGGATTATTCTATTTACTGCATGCTTACAAATTGGTTCCAATAATATTTTAGTAGACCTAGCATATTTGATTAGTCCAGACTTTGCTAATTGGTTTTCAAATGATTCGGCAATGGTTATTAATACTGTGACTGATTACATAATAGTATTTATTATGGTAGTTTTTTTAGCTCCATTTACAGAGGAAATTATATTTAGGAATACAATATTTAAAAGACTTGCAAAGAAATTTAATGTATATATTGGCTTAATTGTATCCTCAATAATTTTTTGTTCATTAAACTTTGGAGCCCAAATGATAGGAATATTCTTGCTTGGAATAGTCAATTGTGTTTTATATGTAAAATATGAAAATATTTTAATTCCCATGTTTATATATTTTTTAAATGGTATTATTGGCATGATATTTATTCTTTTATTCCATGGGTTTGGAGTTCAAAACATTATTTTGACATCAAAAGATATGATTTTTTATGCTTTTTCAGGTGTAGTTTTATTCTCAGCAGGAATGGTGTTTTTTGTTAAGTTTATAAGAGAAAATAAAAGCTATTTGAGAGAAATGTATAACAAGAAAAAACAATTGGAACTTACTGGAGTTGGATTATCAAAATAAAAAAGCTGCTTTAGACTTATATAATAAATGAAGTATTTAATAGGGATTGTTATATGTAAGAAATATATAATAATTCCTACTTTATTATAATTAAAAGTGGAAAATAATAAAAGGAGCGATGATTAAATGGAAAAAAGTACAGAAAACATTATACATGTATGCTTTTCAGCGTCTGCAGGTGCAGTATTAAAATATGCTGTCAAAAAGGAAAAATCAATAGATGGAAAGAAAGTTATTGCGTTCCCAGATGATATTTCCCAAGGAATAATAGAAGATTATATAAATGCGGATGAAAGAATTAACTGGCTTAATAGTCTTAGTGAAGAAGATGAAAGAATTCGTTCTTGGGATAATGCACATTTAAGAAAAGGGTATAAGAAATTTTATAAGAAGATTCAGAAGGTTAAATCTTCGGATACATTGTATTTATGGTTTGGACAATGTAGTCAGGAACTTTGTGGAATGATGTATACTTTGGAATTAATAAAAGATAAGAATCCGAAAATGTATTTTATTAATGTATCAGATAAAATTGAAGAATCATTGAATGGTAATGTATATACATATAGAGCTGTTGCAGAAATTATGCCTAAAAAACTAAAGACTTTTATTGATATAAAAAGAAAAATTGAAGCTGAAGAATTTAATGAGCTATTAAATCAATGGAATGTACTAAAAACTGAAAATTCATTACTTCGTGTTTATGAAGAAGGCAAGATAAAAAGTGTAAAGGAAGATTATTTTGATATAGATATACTTAAGTATACAGAAAAAAATTTAAAAAAATCAGCAAGAATTGTAGGAAGTATATTAGGATATAGTGAAAATAAAATTTCTGATGAATATATTTTTTGGAGAGTGCAGGAATTAGTAAAGAGTGAAATGTTAGAGTTTAAGGGAAAGCTTGGAGTTATGAGAGAAATGGAAATAAAAATATCTCCTAAAGGATTAGAGTATTTAAGTACTGATCCAGAAGCAATATTGTTTTGGAAAAACAAAGAAGCAGAAATAGAAAAGGAATTAGATACTATAAATGAGGCTAAGAAACAGGGAAGAATGGAAGAAAAAATAAGCATAACTAAAAAGCTTATGGATGTTTTGGACTTAGAGGTTATTGCTGAGAAGACAGGATTAACAATAGGACAGGTCAAGAATTTAGAAAATGATGAAAGGATTCTTCAGTAAAATGATTTTTATATGCACATCACAAAATAGTGGTCTATAATTTTTTATAGGTAGCAAGAATAAGTAAGAAAAAAGTTATTTGAACGAAAATATATAATTTAATAGAAAATGGAGGATTATTGTATGCTTTTTAATATGCCATATGCAAAAGATGTTATTATTAAAAATATGACAGGAGAAGAATTAAAGGATTTTTATTTGATTTATGAAGGGTTAGAAAAAAGTCCGTATAAAATATCAACTATAGCTTCAAACAAACAAAAAACTATAAATTTAGTTTTAATGTATTTAACTAAGCCGACAAACCTCAGATTATTATACAATAGAAATGGTGAGAAAAAAGAAGTTGTAGTATATGAGAACTTGCGAAAAGATGATTTAAGAACAATAATACTTACTATAAATATGGATGAAGACGACTTTAAAGTGGATACTGTTATTCAAGAAGGTACTGTATAAATATTATTGCTGCCATTACTAAAAAATAGTAATGGCAGTTATTTATGTGGTAAAATATTATTAGGTCGAATAATTTATTACATATTAAATAAAATAATACAATAGATTAAAAAGTTATACATTATAGCGTAGATATTCATTCCTATGAAATAAAATAGCATGGTAAGTTATTATTTTATAGATATGTCTACTAAAAATCAGGAGGAAATTATGAATTCAATTGAAGAAAGAATTGCAAAAGAGTTAGAAATAAAATTAGGTCAGGTTCAAAGTGTTATTGAACTTTTAGATGATGGGAATACAGTTCCTTTTATATCAAGATATAGAAAAGAAGTTACTGGAGGACTTTCAGATGAAGTTTTAAGAAAACTATCTGAAAGGCTTACTTATTTAAGAAATTTAGAAGAAAGAAAAGAAGCTGTTACAAGAATAATACAAGAACAAGAGAAGTTCACAGATGAAATTGGAAAGGCATTAGAAAAGGCAACAACTTTAACAGAAGTTGAAGATATATATAGACCTTTTAAACCTAAAAAAAGAACAAAAGCAACAATAGCTGTTGAAAAAGGATTAAAGCCACTTGCTGAATTAATTTTAGAAGGTAAATTTACAGGAAGTTTAGATGAAGAAGGTGCTAAATACATAAGCGAAGAAAAAGGAGTAGCAAACAGTGAAGAAGCTATTTCTGGTGCTTTAGATATTATAGCTGAAACTATCTCAGATGAAGCTAAGTATAGAAAATACATAAGGGAATTCGTTGTTAGAGAAGGAAATATAGAATCTAAAGGTAGTTCAGAAGAATCAACACCTTATGAGATGTATTATGAATATTCAGAAGCAGTAAATAAAATACCACCTCACAGAATATTGGCTATAAACAGAGGTGAAAAGGAAAAAATATTAAGTGTTAAAATTACTGTAAATGAAGATAAGGTAATTCAATATTTAGAAAATCAAGTATTAAAGGGAAATGCTGTTTTAGATGAAAAATTGAAGCTTGCAATAAGGGATTCTTATAAGAGATTAATTTATCCATCAATAGAAAGAGAAATCAGAAGTGAATTAACTGATATTGGTGAAGAAGGAGCTATTAAAATCTTTAAGGAAAATTTAAAAGCTTTATTACTTCAAGCGCCTATTAAAGGTAAAGTAGTAATGGGATATGACCCTGGTTTTAGAACAGGATGTAAGATTGCAATCTTAGATGAAACAGGTAAGTTCTTAGAAAATACAGCAGTATATCCAACAGTACCTAAAAGAGATATTGAAGGAACAAAGAAAACATTAAAAGCACTTATAGCTAAACATAATGTTGATGTTATTTCACTTGGAAATGGAACAGCATCTAGAGAATCAGAAGAAGTTATTGCAGAAATGCTTACTGAAATAAAAAATGAAACTGGAAAAGAACTAGCTTATGTTATTGTATCAGAAGCAGGGGCATCAGTTTACTCAGCTTCAGAGCTTGCAACTAAAGAATATCCAGATTTAGATGTTACAGTAAGAGGGGCAATTTCTATAGGAAGAAGACTTCAAGATCCACTTGCGGAATTAGTTAAAATTGATCCTAAAGCAATAGGCGTAGGACAATATCAACATGATGTTACCCCTAAAAAATTAGAAGAATCTTTAGCAGGTGTAGTAGAAGATTCAGTTAATACTGTTGGAGTTGATTTAAATATTGCAACACCATCACTTTTAACACATATTTCAGGAATCAATGCAGCTATTGCTAAAAATATTGTTGATTATAGAGAAGAAGTTGGAAAATTCTCTTCAAGAAAAGAATTATTAAAGGTAAAGAGATTAGGGCAAAAGGCATATGAACAATGTGCAGGTTTCTTAAGAGTTGATAGTAGTAAAGAGCCTTTAGACAATACTTCAGTCCATCCAGAATCTTATGATACAGCTAAAAAATTAATTGAAGTTCTTGGATATAATAAGGAAGACCTTAAAAATAATAAACTTGGAGATATAGATGAAAGAGCAGAGGCACAAGGATTAAGTAAATTGAGTCAAACTTTAGAAGTTGGAGAAATGACTTTAAAGGATATAATTAAAGAATTAAAGAAGCCAGGAAGAGATCCTAGAGAAGAAATGCCAAAACCAATACTTAAAACAGGAATAATTGAGCTTAAAGACTTAAAACCAGGAATGGTATTAGCTGGTACGGTTAGAAATGTATCAGACTTTGGTGCCTTTGTAGATATTGGAGTTCACCAAGATGGATTAGTTCATAAGAGTCAAATGGCAAATAGATTTGTAAAACATCCTTTAGATATTGTTAAGGTTGGAGATATAGTGAAAGTAGCTATATTAGAAGTTGATGAAAAGAGAAAGAGAATATCCTTAACAATGAAGGATGTAAATGAATCAGAGGGAATATAATTAAAGATATATATTATTTTGTAAGTATATACAGATTCGGTAAAATAAATAGTGAGTTTTAATTTGCAAAAATCTTAGGAATAGAGTTTATTTATTCTTAAGGTTTTTTGCTTTTGGAGTAATTTACAATATATTATAAATTTACAATAGATCATTGACATATATAGTTAATAATTTTAAACTAAAAGTAGTACAAAGTGTACAACAAATAATAAAAGGTGATGAGAAGTATATGGACAATAAAATTTTAAAGAAAGATTCTTATTTAAGACCAATGCTGGCAATAGCAATACCAGTTTCAGTTCAAAGCTTGTTTCAAGCTTCTTTAAGTATTATTGATCAGGTGATGGTTGGTCAGCTTGGAGAAAATGCAATTGCAGCAGTAGGCTTAGGGTCTAGGTTTCCTAATATTTTTATAATAACCTTAAGTGCTATAGGTGCCTCAACGTCTATTATGATATCTCAATTTTGGGGTAAGAAAGATAAAGAAAATATAGGACGCTCTTTTGGTGGAAATTTATTTGTTGGATTTGCTATAACTTTAATATTCTCAATAATTTCCTTGGTGTTTCCAACGCAGGTATTAGGATGTTACACAAATGATAGTAAAGTAATTGAGCTAGGGAGTGAATATCTTAAAATAATAGCAATTGGATATATCCCCATACTTATTATAACTATGTATTCATCTATTTTAAGAAGCACAGAGCATGTTAAATTACCTATGTTTGCAGGGATATTTGGAATAGTAATGAACACATTACTAAATTACATTCTCATATTTGGTAAGTTTGGAGTTCCTGAAATGGGATTACAAGGTACAGCATATGCTACAACTATAACTAGAATATTAGAAGGAATGGTACTTTTATTTTGTGTATATTTAAATAAGTATCCAGGAGCATTTAAATTAAAAGAAATTTTCAATTTATCAATTAAATTCTTCAAAAAGATCATGGTAATAACTACACCTATTTTAATAAATGAATTTTTCTGGGCAGTAGGAGAAACAATGTATTCTATTGTATATGGAAGAATTGGAACTACTGAAGTTGCGGCTATGACATTAACGTTTCCTATACAAAGCTTAAGTATTGGATTATTTTCAGGTGTTAGTGTTGCAGCAGGAATTATGATAGGAAATAAATTAGGTAAAGATGAAAATGATGAAGCTTTCAAATATTCAAAAAAATTTGTTCAATTAGGGATTGCAGGTTCAGTTATATTTGGAATTTTACTAATTTTATTTTCAAAATTATATGTAGTCATATTTAATATACCTGAAGATTTAAAAGAGTGTACAATAAAGTTATTGATTATATTTGCCTTAATATTATGGATAAAGGTTTCAAATATGATTATAGGTGGAGCAGTCTTAAGAAGTGGAGGACAAACTAAATATACCTTATACTTAGATTTTTTAGGGACCTGGGGAATTGGGGTTCCAATGGGATTTATTTCTGCTTTTATATTAAAGCTTCCTATTGAGTGGGTTTATTTATTGCTTTCTAGCGAAGAACTTGTAAGGCTTGTAATTGGACTTAAATTGATGTTTTCGAAAAAGTGGATGGTAAATATTACTGAAAACAATATAGAGAAATGTGAGATTAATCAGTAAGCACAATATAATTTTTAACATAGTAATACAATTCTGAAATCGGTATAATATTATTTAGGAGTTTGTTTTTTATGTGAAAATAATATGGAGGAAATATGAAATGCTGAAAAGATATGCATATAATGAAATAATAAATAGATCACATGAGAGAAGCAGTAATCACGGTGTAAAAAAAGATATACCATGCCCTTTAAGAATACTTAAAGATAAAGAGTTTCAGATTCTTATACAAAAAAATAAACAACTAATAGAAATAGCTAAACCATTTATGGAAATACTTTATAACTTCTTAAAAGGATCAGGTTTTTCATTATATTTCACAGAAAAAAGTGGAGTTGTTCTTACTATTATAGGTGATGAAGATATAATAATAGATCAAACTAAGATGGGAATTATTGAAGGCGCTGATATGAGTGAAAAAAGTGCTGGTACTAATGGAATTGGTACTGCTATTTCTGAAAATTGTTCACTTCAAGTTTCAGGTGAAGAACATTTTATAGAAGTTTTTCATGTCTGGACTTGTTCTTCTTCAGTTATTCATAGTGAAGATGGAAAAATAATTGGATGTGTTAATTTAACAGGACGGCGTCAACTAGCTCATCCTCATACTTTAGGCCTTGTAGTGGCAGCTGTAAAATCTATTGAAAATCAGTTAAAAGGTGAGAAGACTCAAAAGGAATTATTTAAAACATATCAATATTTAAATAAAGTTATGAATTCATTAAATTTAGGAATTTTTGCAGTGGATACGGAAGGCTCAATAAAAGCCATAAATAATAGTGCCTGTGAAATGTTACATATTAAAGCAGAGGAAGTTATAAATAAAAATGTAGATACTGTTTTAGATAACTGGGAACATATACTTCAGCAACTTAGAGGTGGACAAGTCTATGAGGATAGAGAAATTATATATTCTGATAAGGAAAAAAGATTTAATTTAAATGTATATCCTATTAAAGATAAAAATGACAATATTACTGGTATGGTAGGAATCTTTAAAGATATGCAAAATATATATAATTTAGTTAATAAATACATTGGTAGAAGTGCTAAGTATACTTTTAACGATATAATTGGACAAAGTGAAGCTATTCTAAGATTGAAGGAACAAATAAAGAATATATCAAATAGCCCATCTACGGTACTTATTCAAGGGGAAAGTGGAACAGGGAAAGAGCTTATTGCACAATCTATTCATAATAATAGTAATAGAAGAAACAACAGCTTTGTGGCGATTAATTGTGGAGCGATACCTAAAAGTTTAATAGAAAGTGAGCTTTTTGGATATGAAGAAGGTGCTTTTACTGGAGCTAAAAGAGGAGGATGCCCAGGAAAGTTTGAACTTGCCAGTGGAGGAACTTTATTTTTAGATGAAATAGGCGAAATGCCACTAGATATGCAGGTAAATCTTTTGAGAGTACTTCAAGAAGGTTGTGTTACTAGAATTGGTGGGAACAAATGTATTGATGTAAATGTAAGAATTATTGCTGCTACAAATAAGAATTTAAAAAAAGAAGTGGAGAATGGAACGTTTAGAGAAGATTTATATTATAGATTAAGTGTAATTCCTATATATGTACCAGCTCTAAGAGAACGAGCAAAGGATATTGAAATTCTAATAGAGCATTTCCTCAAAATTAAATCTGCTAAATTAGTGAAACCTATTCCCCAAATAAGAGAAAGTATATATGAAAAACTTTTAAATCATACTTGGCCAGGAAATGTAAGGGAATTAGAAAATTGCATTGAGAATATTGTAAATATGGATGGAAATACTTCATTTACCTTTGAAAATAAAACTATAAAAAGAGAAATCAATTATTCCAGCAATGTAAATTTGGAATATGATATGTGTTCGTTAGAAGAATTGGAGAAAAGAGCAATTTCTAGTTGTATAAATCAATGTAATGGCAATATTTCTAAAGCTTGCAGGATATTAGGGATAAATAGAAGTACAATATATGCAAAGATGAAGAAATATGATATAAAAGTTAAATAAATTTTTGATAGCTTATTTTTTAACAAGTTAATGATTCAAATTGTGTTTAAAAATCAAACAGTGTATGAAAACACAACAATATTAAATGATAAAAATGTTGTTTTTTACTACATATTATTTAGAATATACTAATTGGAAATACAATTTAAGCAAAAAATTCACATCATTATGTTAGAAAAATAGCGATATACAGTTGGATGATATAAAAATAAAAATCATAATATGTTTCATAAAATATGTTTGGCATAAAGTTTGCTTAATAATAGGATGTAACCACAAATGGATTTCAATATATTTTGCAGTAAGTTTATGGTTTAAAAGAAATAACAACTATTTTTAAGGAGGAGCATATTTATGAAGGGTTTTGCAATGCTAGGTATTAATAAAGTGGGATGGATTGAAAAAGAAAAGCCAGTAGCAGGTCCATATGATGCAATTGTGCGTCCATTAGCTGTATCACCATGTACTTCAGATATACATACTGTTTTTGAAGGAGCACTTGGTGATAGACATGATATGATTCTAGGTCATGAGGCTGTAGGTGAAATTGTTGAAGTAGGAAGTGAAGTTAAAGATTTTAAACCTGGAGACAGAGTTATTGTGCCATGTACAACTCCTGATTGGAGATCTTTAGAAGTTCAAGCAGGTTTTCAACAACATTCAAATGGAATGCTTGCAGGATGGAAATTTTCAAACTTTAAAGATGGGGTGTTTGGTGAATATTTTCATGTAAATGATGCAGATATGAATCTTGCAATGTTACCAAAAGATATGCCTTTAGAACAAGCAGTTATGATAACTGATATGATGACTACTGGTTTCCATGGAGCAGAACTTGCAGATATACAAATGGGATCTAGCGTTGCAGTAATTGGTATTGGAGCGGTTGGATTAATGGGTATAGCAGGTGCAGCACTACGTGGAGCAGGTAGAATAATAGGTGTAGGAAGTAGACCAGTTTGCGTTGAAACTGCTAAATTTTATGGAGCAACAGATATTGTAAATTATAAAGATGGTGACATAGTTACTCAAATTATGAATTTGACTGATGGAAAAGGTGTTGACCGTGTAATTATGGCAGGTGGGGGTGCTGAAACATTAGCACAAGCAGTATCTATGGTTAAACCTGGTGGAGTAATTTCAAATATTAATTACCATGGAAGTGGAGAAACTTTACCAATACCTCGTGTAGACTGGGGATGTGGAATGGCTCATAAGACAATAAAGGGAGGTCTTTGCCCAGGAGGTCGTCTAAGAGCAGAGATGTTAAGAGACATGGTAGTATATAATCGTGTTGATTTAAGCAAATTAGTTACACATGTGTATCATGGTTTTGATCACATAGAAGAAGCACTTTTATTAATGAAGGACAAGCCAAAAGATTTAATTAAAGCAGTAGTTATATTAGAATAATATTTTTAAATAAATATTAGAAAAGGATAGGTAATTCTAAAAAGCCTATCCTTTGCGTTTGTATAAAAATAAATAAGTTAAAATTTAAACATTGAGATTGGAATGTTTAAATAATTTAAAGATTAAATTTTTTATTACTAGTATTATTTGATATAATAAATAGGTATTTAAATGAAGTCTTCGAAATGATATTAAGGCTTTCTTAAATATTAAATTTAACTTATATAGTAGTTAGGAGATAAAGATTTACATATGGATAAAACTAAATTTTACACTAGTAGAAGGAATATTGTGCTTTTAGCAGTTTTAAGTTGTCTTTTGTGGGGAAGTGCTTACCCAGCTATTAAGGTTGGATATGAATTATTTAATGTAAAAGATGTGGGCTCTAAATTAGTCTTTGCAGGTTATAGATTTACTCTTGCAGGTATTTTTATACTTTTACTTGAAGTTGCTATAAAGAAAACAGCGATTAATTTTACAAAAAAACAATTTGGAGAAATAACTTTACTAGGAATGACTCAAACTGCTCTTCAATATATATTTTTTTATGTAGGTCTGTCTTATACTACTGGAATTAGGGGTTCAATAATTAATGGGACAGGAACTTTTGTAAGCATAATACTTGCACATTTTATTTATCAAAATGATAAATTGAATTTTAATAAAATAGTTGGATGTTTAATTGGCTTTTTAGGGGTAATAATAGTAAATTTAAACGGACAATCGTTAGCAGGAAATTCTTTTACATTAAAAGGAGAAGGATTTATAATGCTTGCTGCAATAATATTTGCTGCCTCAGCCATTTATGGCAAAAAGATAACTCAAAGTCAACAACCGTCAATAGTTACTGGATTTCAATTATCAATAGGTGGTATTATATTGACTGTTCTTGGATTTATTTTAGGAGGCACTTTAACTGGATTTACAATAGAATCTACAGCATTATTAATTTATATGGCCTTATTGTCGTCAGTAGCCTTTGCTCTATGGACTGAATTATTAAAGTATAATAAGGTTGGAATAATATCTGTATTTAATTTTTTAGTACCTGTCTTTGGAACACTTTTATCAGCTTTAGTTTTAGGTGAAAATATATTTGATATTAAAATCTTAATAGCATTAATTCTTGTTTGCTATGGAATATTTTTAGTATACAGAGTTAAAAAAGGAAAAACAGAAGAGATTACTGCATAAAAATTAAAGTGAACCAAGTGTTATTCATGTAATTATGATATATGAGATTTATAAAAATTACATTAAGGCTTATTATAACAATAAATAACTAGATGTATACGCTTTACATGAATATTTCTAGGTTTAAAGTAAATTGTAATATACTAAATATTGATGTAAACTGACTAATAGTTAAAATTTTAGAGAATGAATTTTATTGATAAATTAAATAACAGGCATTAAGTGAATGTTTATTTTAGTTCAAATCGTAATTTTCATAGTAAGGATGGTTATGGAAAAAATATTAAGTCTTATAATTAGAATAACACTAGGATTTGTATTATGTGCCTGTGGAACTGTTATGGCACTAAATTCAAATTTGGGATTAAGCCCATGGGATGTGTTTCATCAAGGATTAACCAATGTAACTGGTTTAACTATGGGACAAGCAAGTATTATAGTTGGTGTAGTCATAGTGATAGTGACAAGTTTACTTGGCTTAAAGGTTGGGTTGGGCACAATAGCGAACATGATAGTAATTGGATGTTTTATAGATATTATTATATATATTAAGATTATTCCAGTATGCAATAATTTATTTACAGGAATAATTATGCTTATAGGAAGTTTATTTGCTTCAGCTATAGGCAGTTATTTGTATATAGGCTGTGAAATGGGATGTGGTCCAAGGGATGGTCTTATGATGGCTTTAGTTAAGCTTACAGGAAAATCAATAGGCATAATAAGATTTTGTATTGAGATGTGCGCATTAATAATAGGTTGGATATTAGGTGGATTTGTTGGAATTGGGACGCTGGTTACTGCATTTGGAATAGGATACTGTATTCAAATTATTTATAAAGCATTTAAGTCAGATGTAAAGCTATTGAAGCATAGAAACATAAAAGAAGGTCTTAAGTTTATGAATGAGTGTATAACAAATTAAGACCAAATAAGAAATTAATAAAATTTGTTAGTATTAAAGGATGCAATAATAATGTTGTATCTTTTTTATTTTAAAGCAAAAATTAATGATTAGAGCTAAGAATATTTTATTAATTTTAAGGATTAACTTTCTTATAGATGGGTTGTATAATGTAAATACTATTATTTATTCATAACTTGAGGAGGATGGCTTATGTTAAAAGAAATCCATGATAAATTAGTAGCTTTGACAGAGGAAGAACTGCACATATTAAAGGGAGAATCCTCTATAGACAAAAGTATATATACTGATGAGGGGAAATTTATTATAGATAGTAATAAATTATTGCCACCAGGGGAACTTATTAATATTAGAAAACACACTAGATTTGTTAATTTCCCAAGTCATAAGCATAACTATATAGAATTTAACTATGTTTATCAGGGAAAATTCACTCAAGTTATAGATGATAAAGAAATAGTGCTTCAAAAGGGAGAATTAATATTCTTAAATCAATACATAAATCATGAAATAAAAGCTTCCAGTGAAGAAGATATAATTATAAATTTTATAATCAGACCAGAATTTTTTGATTATATAATAACACTTTTAGATAATGAAAATATCATTAGTAAGTTTTTATTAACTACACTATATACGGACTATGAAGAAGGAGAATATTTGTATTTTAAAGTTTCGGAAAGAAAAGATATTCAGGATTTAGTAGAAAAAATAATTATAGAATTGTACACTACTTCAATCATGAAAAAGGCAACAATAAAATTGTTAGTAGGACTTTTATTAGTAGAATTAATAAAGAATTCACAGGATATAGAGATGTATTCTGTGGATAATTATGAGAAGATGTTAATAATTCAAAGTCTTAAGTATATTGAAGAAAATTATGAAAGGGCAACTTTAACAGAACTATCTGAAAAGTTGAAGCAGCCAGATTATAAACTTAGCAAATTAATAAAAAAACATACAGAAATGACATTTAAAGAATTGTTGCAAGAACGTAAGCTTAGTAAAGCTTCTGAATTAATTAAATCAACTAATTATTCAATAGTTGAGATAATGGATTTTGTAGGCTATGAAAATCCTACTTATTTTTATAAAATTTTTAAAGGAAAATATAAAATGACACCTAGAGAATATAAATTAAATATTCAAAATCACTAAAATATAATAGTAATAATGTAAAGAAAATGAAAGAGAATGTAAATTCTATGTAAACCAAATTAGCAAATTATGAATATTAAACTATTACAAATATAAAAATACAAAATTAATTAAAAAATAATAGTTGAAATAATAAATCGTTATAATTTCAAAAAAATGGTGTTTTAAATATTGCTAAAATATTGTATAATTAATACATAAGAAAGACGTAGTTTAGAAATAGGAAATGATCTTATGGAAAATATTTAAATTACCAATAGGGAGGTAAATTATTATGATAGTAAAATGTATTGATAATAATCTTTGTACAACACTAACTTTAAATAAAGAATATACAGTAATAGAAGAAGCTCCAGAATACTATGTAATTATTGATGATGTGAGCAATGAAACAACTTGCAGAAAGTCAAGATTTGCAGTTGTTGAAGATGGTGGTGTCACTAAGAAAGCTAAAGCTACAATTACAGAATTAAATTACCAATTAGATAATGATTTTAAAGATATTAAAAACTTTACAATTAGAAAAAATTCTAAAGGTGAAATAAAAGAAATAGCTATTAAATTCAAATATAACTCATAGTTTGAATTGTTAAAACTTAGTTAACACAGTTTATCTAAATTAATAAATATTTATAGCAGATTTAATAAAATAGATTAGAAGTAAGATATAAGATTATATGTCTACTTCTAATCTATTTTTTTATAGGTGCATAGATACTCTTTTTATAGGTATATAACTGTTTTTTTATAGGTGAAAAGTTTCGAATTGTAGCATAGCTACTCCTTAGAGATGTGAAAAGATCTTAATTGCAGGAAAGTTCCGCTTTGTGGCATAGCCACTCTTTTTATTAGTGCATAGCTGCTTTTTTTAGAAGTGAAAAGTTTCGAATTATAGCATAGTTACTCCTTATATATGTGTGTATTTTAAAGTATTTTTATTAAAAGTCATATTTGGAAAATATAAGTATACACAACAGGAAAATCTTGTGCTAATATAGGATACAATATAGTAAATGAAATTAAGTCATTATAGGAAAGAAAAAACTTTATTAAGTTTTAAATAATAGCAATTAAGCATAGGAGGGCACAAATGAATAACTTAAAGATTAAAACAAAAATCATGTTATTTTCAATTATCATGATTTTATCTATTATTTTTGTTGGAGGAGTAGGATTTTTCTACAATATAAGATCAAGTGAAGGTGTTAGGTCTATGTATAATGAAAGACTTCTTCCAATTCAATGGTTAAATGATAACAGAAACCAAGCAAGGGGTATAGAAGCTGATTTATATTACATAATTCTAAATAGTAGGAATGCTGCGGAACAAAAGAACAAATTTAGTGACATTCAAGAAAGAACAAAAAAGTATGATGATAATTGGGAAAATTATAAGAAAACTGATTTAGATGAGTTTGAATCTCAAACAATACCAATTGTTGAATTAGAACTTAAGGCATACAGAGATGGAATGAACACAATACTAAAATTGGCTATGGAAGGAAATAGTCAGGATGCATTTGAAAAATATAAAGTTCTTGCTACAAAAGCAGATGAGTTTCAAAAAAATCTGAAAGCCCTTGCTGAGTATAATTCGGAGCAAGCTAAAGAAATTGATGCTCAAAATGCTAAAGATTTTGATTGGTCAATAAGAGTATTTATTGGATTAGCATTAATAGCAGTTGTAATAGCAGTTGTATTAGCAATAATTATAACAAAAGCAATAGTTAAACCATTAGATAAAACCGTTAATTACATTAAGGTTTTATCTCAAAAGGACTTTTCAGGAATTATTCCAGAAAATTATCTTAAGAGAAAAGATGAAATTGGTGAACTTTCAAATTCCATATTAGTAATGCAAAAGGACATAGGTTTATTAATACATGAAATAATGGAAAAAGCTCAAGATATGAGTGCATCAAGCCAAGAACTTTCAGCTACAGTTGAGGAATTAACAACAACTTCAGAACATATAAATGAAGCAATAAAAAATATAACTCATGATGTACAGGAAACAAGTGCATCTGCAGAAGAAATAAGCGCATCAGTTCAAGAAGTAGATTCAAGTATAAATATATTATCGAATAAAGCAATGGATGGAAGCAGTAATGCTAATGAGTCAAGATCAAGAGCTATAGAAACTCAAAAGAAGGGTAAAGCATCTATAGAAGAAACGAGAAGAATATACGAAGAAAAGAAACAAAAAGGATTGAAGGCTTTAAAAGATGGAGAAGTAGTAAAAGAAATAGAAGTAATGGCAAATACAATTGCAGATATATCTGAACAAACAAACTTACTTGCACTTAATGCAGCAATAGAAGCAGCAAGAGCAGGAGAGCAGGGAAAAGGCTTTGCAGTAGTTGCGGAAGAAGTAAGACAGCTAGCTGAACAATCTTCACAAGCTGTAACAAAAATACAGGATACAATAATAAAAGTAGAAGTTGCCTTTAAAAATCTTGCAGCTAATAATCAAGAAGTATTAGATTTCATAGTAGAAGATGTGGACCCAAAATTCGAAGATATGAAGAGTGTAGGAGATCAATATTATAAGGATGCTGAATTTGTAACTAATATGTCAGAAGAAATTGCATCAATGTCAGAGGAACTTACAGCAACAATAAACCAAGTTAGCCAAGCAATACAAACCACAGCTGATATTGCACAAAAATCTTCTGAAAATGCTGAAACAATTAAAGATAGTATAAATGAAACAACAAAGGCTATTGGACAAGTTATGCAGACTGCACAGCAACAAGCAGAAGTAGCTGAAAAACTTAATGATATGGTAAATGAATTTAGAATATAGTACATAATTAATGATTTTAGAAATTAAATTAAGCATTGTCAGATTATGATTTAATAATTTGACGATGCTTTTTTATAAGATAAATGATGTATTAATTTTATTATTCACAAATCTCAAACTATATTCACAAATTGTGTACTATTAGCTTAAAAAAGAGGATGTTATAATTTAATAATGAAAACGGTTTAAGAGAGTTGCTTAATAAAGAATAAGATTTAATTATAAAAGAAGTGAACAGTGAGAGGAGTGCATTATTTAATGATTAAAAATCCAATATTTAAAGGTTTTAACCCAGATCCATGTATTTGCAGAAAAGGAGATGACTATTATGTAGCAGTTTCTTCTTTTGAATGGTTTCCAGCAATTCCAATATATCATTCAAAGGATTTAAAGAGCTGGGAATTATATACTCACGTTTTAACTGATCCAGAAAAGCTTGATTTAAGAAAACTTCCATATGCTAAGGGAATTTGGGCACCTTGTTTAACTTATTGTGAGGAAGAAGATTTATTTTATGTAGTTTATGGTGTAATGAATTCTATGAATGCAAGATACTTTGATGTGAATAACTATCTTGTAACAGCTGAAGATATTACTGGTCCATGGAGTGAACCAGTATATTTACATTCTTCAGGTTTTGATGCATCTATATTACATGATGATGACGGAAGAAAGTGGGTAGTATCCTTAGAATGGGAAACAAGAGAAGGCTACGAAAAACCAGGGGCAATTTGTATGGTTGAATATTCTTCAAAAGAAAAAAGTATTATAGGCTATCCAAAGAGAATTTGGTCTGGGGGCACAGATAGAGGATGTATTGAAGCTCCACATTTAACAAAGCGTGGAGAGTATTATTATATTATGTGTGCAGAAGGTGGAACTGGCTATGGCCATAGTGTAACAATGGGACGTTCAAAAAATGTATGGGGACCATATGAGAAAGATCCCATGAATCCAATATTAACATCTATTCCAGGAGAGTTTTATGAAAGACATGATCCTGATCATTTAAAACCAAAATATTTTAATCCAGATTCTAAACTGCAAAAGTCAGGACATGCAAGTTACGTTGAAACACCAAATGGTGAAGTATATCTTGTACATCTATGCAGCAGACCATTTGTTCCAGAATTAAGATGTACTTTAGGTAGAGAAACTGCAATTCAAAAAATGTTCTGGACAGAAGATAGCTGGTTAAGATTAGAAGGTGGCGGTAATTTAGCAAAAGAATACTGTGAACCTAGTAATTTACCAGAAGTAGAAATGTCGCAAATACCTAATTTTGACGATTTTGACAGTGATAAATTAGGACTTCAGTATTATGCTCCACGTATTGCACCAGAATCTTTTGCAGATGTTAAAGCAAGACCTGGATATGTTAGAATACGTGGTCAGGAGTCAAGATGTTCTTTAAATGAAGTTAGTATTTTAGCAAGAAAATTAACTTCTGTTTATGCAACTGTAACAACTAAGATGGAATTTACTCCAAAAGTGCACCAACATAGTGCTGGACTTATTATGTACTATGACAATATGAATTATATTTACTTAAGAAAGTATTATAGTGAAACTTTAAAGCAAAGTGCAATATCAGTAATTCACATAGAAAATGGGGAAAAGACGGAGTTTCTTAACACTAGAATACCAGTAAAAGAATGTCCAATTTATTTTAAATTAAAAATTGAAGGCAGAAAATCATATTTCGAATGGTCATATGATGGAAATTCATTTGAGAAAATAGGAGGAGTTTTTGATACAACTAAATTTTCAGATGAATATTGCAAGTATGGTGAATTTACAGGAACTTTTGTTGGAATTACCTGCGCAGACAGAGTATTACACAAACATTATGCAGATTTTGATTTCTTTAATTATGAAGCTGATGAATCAAAGGATGTTGATTAGAAATCTAAAATGTTAATTTAGTTTTATATAAGGGCATAAATACAAGAGAAATTCTAGATATTAAAATATAATAGCTAGAATTTTTTCTTTAGATAAAGCAAGAGCAAGGTAATAATAATATAAAAAACTATGTTTTACTTTTAGATCTTTTGTGGAAAGCTAAACTTTTATGAAAAGGTTTAGTTTGCTATAATGATTATTATTTAATTAGTAAATACGTAGAAAATTAATTAATATAAATGTTTTAACAAACTATAGAATTTTTAGGGGTGATTTTATGATTATTTTACGAAAAACCTGTAAAGCCTTTTTAACAAAATTTATGAATCTGGCTCTGTAAAAAATTTTGTGTAAACTGAATAAAATCAACTCCTTCTTGGCAATA
>NZ_JAABNP010000041.1 GCF_009928485.1 Clostridium sp. C2-6-12
TAAACAATTTGGATTTACTGTTGAAAATGTTGTAGAAACAGCAGTTAAGGTAGTTGAAAATTAACAATTAAGAGTTTATGAACGAAAAACCTTGGGGCTTTTCTAAAATATACACCTATAAAAAGAGCAGATATGCTGCAATACGGAACTTTTCTTCTATAAATACATCACATGTATAATAGTTAAAAAGTTTTCGGAAAATATATTAAATAAGTTCTGATTAATATACTGTATTGATATTCGCTTCCATTAAAATATTTTTATGCACATTAATTAATCAGAACTTATACAAAAAAGATTTCAATAAATATAGCAAAATACGTAAATAAAAAATAGATTTGAGACTTTGAAAAAGTAAATTTAGCATATTGCAATAAAATAGAAGGTGAATCTTATTTTAAATGAGTTATGAAACTCAATAAATAAACTATAACAAGTAAAAAATTAGTCATGATTTAGGGTGAATAGGAGAAATGCTTATCAAAATGTTGCAAAATGTTTAAATATAAAAGGTATAAGAAAGGCAGGCTTAAGATGATTATTAAAAAGGTTACGGATAGTGATTTTAAGAAATATGGACAAGTTTTAAAAAATTATGATTGTTCTGAAATAATCGAAAAGATGAAGAGTAGTACACCACTACCAAGTGATGTAGTATATGAACCATCTATAAAAGAACTTGAAGCTTTAAAAATCGCTGAAGAATTAAGAAAAAGAGAGTTTGGAGAATTGCCTATCCAAATAGGATACTGTAATGGTAATAACTACATATTAAATGCAGTTGAATATCACCGTTCATCTGAAATAAATATAGCAGTAACAGATCTTATCTTATTAATAGGATGTCAACAAGATATTGAAGATGATTTCTCATATGATACTTCAAAAATTGAAGCGTTCTTAGTTCCAGCTGGAACAATAATAGAAGTATATGCAACAACTCTTCACTATGCACCTTGTAACGCAAATGAAGATGGCTTTAGATGTGTTGTAGTATTACCAAAGGATACTAACTTAGCTTTAGAAGAAAAGATAGAAAAGACTGGTGAAGATGCATTGTTATTTGCTAAAAATAAATGGCTTATTGGTCACAAAGATACAGATTTAGGAGAACAAGGAGCATTCATTGGTTTAGTTGGAGAGAATATTTCAATTAAATAGAAATAAACCTATATAACAATAAAGTGTGTGTAAAAAATAATTAAAAATAAGAATAAAAAATTAATAATAATTTGGAGGAATTTAAAATGAATAATATACCACAAGTAAAATTAGGAATTGTAGCAGTAAGTAGAGACTGTTTCCCAATGGAATTATCAGCTAGCAGAAGAAAGGCTGTAGTAGGAGCATTTAATGGTGAAATCTTTGAATGTCAAACAACAGTAGAAAATGAAAAAGACATGAGAAAAGCTTTAGCAGAAGTTAAAGAAGCTGGAGTAAATGCTTTAGTTGTTTATCTTGGAAACTTTGGACCTGAAACTACAGAAACTTTACTTGCTAAAGAATTTGGTGGACCTGTAATGTTTGCAGCTGCAGCTGAAGAATCAGGAGATAACTTAATTGGAGGACGTGGAGATGCATATTGTGGAATGCTTAATGCAAGCTATAATTTAGCTCTTAGAAATATCAAAGCATATATTCCTGAATATCCAGTAGGAACAGCTTCTGAAGTTGCTGAAATGATTTCTGAATTTGTACCAGTTGCTACTGCATTATTAGGATTAAAGAACTTAAAGATCATTTCTTTTGGTCCAAGACCACAAGACTTCTTAGCTTGTAATGCTCCAATAAAGCAATTATATAACTTAGGTGTTGAAATAGAAGAAAACTCAGAACTTGATTTATTTGCAGCATTTAATGCACATAAAGATGATGCAAGAATTCCAGAAGTTATAGCTAGCATGGAAAAAGAATTAGGAGAAGGAAACAAAATGCCTGGTATCCTTCCAAAGCTTGCTCAATACGAGCTTACATTATTAGATTGGATGGAAGAACATAAAGGATCAAGAGAATATATAGTATTTGCTAATAAATGTTGGCCATCATTCCAAACTCAATTTGGATTTGTTCCTTGCTATGTAAATAGTAGATTAACAGCTTTAGGAATTCCAGTATCATGTGAAGTTGATATTTATGGAGCATTAAGTGAATATATTGGAACTTGTGTAAGTAAAGATGTTGTTACATTACTTGATATCAACAATACAGTACCAGCTGATATGTATGAATCAGAAATTAAAGGTAAATTTGATTACACTTTAAAAGATACATTTATGGCATTCCACTGTGGAAATACAGCTGCTTGTAAATTAACTTGTGGAACTATGAAAAACCAAATGATAATGGCTAGAGCTTTAGAACCAAACCAAGAACCAAACATCACTAGAGGAACTCTTGAAGGTGATATCGTTCCAGGAAACATTACATTCTTTAGATTACAAAGTAATGCAGATGCAGAATTAACAGCATATGTTGCAGAAGGAGAAGTATTACCAGTTGCTACTCGTTCATTTGGAGCTATTGGAGTATTTGCTATTCCTGAAATGGGAAGATTCTATCGTCATGTATTAATTGAAGGAAGATATCCTCACCATGGAGCAGTTGCATTTGGACATTTTGGAAAGGCAATCCACAACTTATTTAGATATTTAGGTGTTGAAAAAGTTGGATTCAACCAACCAAAGGGTATGCTTTATAAGTCAGAAAATCCATTTGCTTAATATAAAAAATTAGAATCAAATAATTTTTATAAAGAAATTTTAAGTGATTCTTAAAATGAATACTTGACAAAGATAGTTTATTTAAACTATAATTACAATAAATAAAAGCAACGGAGCATTTATTAATATAAGTGCTCTGTTGCTTTTTTTATGTTTTAACTGATATATCAGCGGGATTTCAAGTGAAAGGAGAGATAAATCTGTGTCAAGATGAAAGATCCTATGCAAAAGAAATATATAAGCAAATTAAATTAGATATTTTAAATTTGAGAATAAAAGATGGAGATTTTCTTACTTTGGCTGAATTGGCTGATAAATATAATGTGAGCAAAACTCCAGTTAGAGATGCATTAGGAGCATTGGAAATTCAAGGGTATCTAAAGTCTCTGCCAAGGAAAGGTTATTTGGTAAAGCCTGTAACACAAAAGAATATAAGAGAGTCCTTTCAAATGAGAGCTATTTTTGAAAAAGCGGCTGTGAATATTGCTATTAAGTCAGCTAATGACTCTGAATTGGAAGCTATAATGGAGCTAGCTATGAAGTTTCCAAAGGATTCGGGAAACAATAAGATAGAAGAATTTAATGAATTAAATAATATCTTTCATATGTCTATAATAAAAGCAACACATAATTCTCAGCTTATTGAAATGAGTGAAGGTATTATGGAAAATCTTTCGAGAATTCTTAGACTGGATTGTAATAATATTGAATTTGCAAATGAAAAAGAAGAGCATATAAATATTGCTAAAGCACTAATTGAAAGAGATGGTAAAAAGGCAGAAGAATTAATTGTTGAACACATCTCAGATTTGCAAGTAAGGGTGTATTCTAATGAAAGAATTAGTTAAATTAAATGAAGTAAAAAGATTAAAAATATTCATTGATTATAACAAATTTAAGAATAAAAATTTGGAATAATCTAAGAATATATATATTAAGAAAAGTTTTAAACTTTAAAATAAATATTATTTTGCAGAACAAATTAAGGGTTCTGCATCTTAAACACAAATTAAGGGGGACAAATAATGAATAAAAAATCTTTAGTAGGAATTTTAATGGCATCAGTAATGTCAATAGGAATAATGGCAGGATGCGGAGCACAAAAAAATGATACAGCAAAAAGCAATGAGGGGAACAAGAAATATTTAATAGCATGTGATGCTAAATATGCACCATTTTCTTTTGAAGAAAACAATAAATATAAAGGAATTGATGTAGAAATCTTAGATGCAATAGCTAAAGAAGAAAAATTCGAGTATGAATTAAAGCCAATGGATTTTAATGGAATAATTCCAGGACTTACATCTAATCAATTAGATGGAGCTATTGCAGGTATGAGTATTACAGATGAAAGAAAGCAATCTTTAGATTTTTCAGATGGATATTTTGTTTCAGGATTATCAATGGTAGTTAATAAAAATAATGCTTCAATTAACTCAGAAGCTGATTTAAAGGGTAAAAAAGCTTCAGTAAAAAAAGGAACAGCAGGAGCTAAATTTGCAGAAGATAATCAAGCTAAATATGGTTTGGAATTAAGCTATTTTGAAGATTCTCCATCAATGTTTCAAGCTGTTGAAAATGGTAATGCAGATTTCTTGTTAGAAGACTATCCTGTTATTGCATATAAGATTAAAGTTGATCCAGGTTCAAAACTAAAAATTGCAGGAGATAAATTAACAAATGTTGATTATGGATTTGCTGTTAAAAAAGGTGAAAATGCAGACCTTATGAAGAAGTTTAATGAAGGTCTTAAAAAGATAAAAGACAATGGTCAATATGATAAGATAGTTGGGCAATATATCGCTAAATAAAGCTTAATATATGTAATAGAATTTAAGTAAATGAATTTGAAAATTTACTTATTAAATAAAAAGCTATGAGGTTAGGAAGAAAAATTCTTAAATTATAGCTTTTTGTTTTATAATTATTACATTTTATGGTTATATATTTAACGTATTTTCTCAAGAATATAAAATACAAAAAATGAAGGAAGAGTTAAGTCTTGATTCATAATTTAAAATTTGAGTTTTGTTCATAACGGAATTTTGATGTTCAGCAGAATTTACTAAATGGCATATTTAAAGGAAAAATATAAAAAAATAGAGATTCTTTAATTGAACAATGATTCTGGCGAGTTGACAGTTTTTGAATTAAACTATATAATAAGTTTCATAATGGAAGTGAAAAAATCAATGGAAAATTTATTGTAGTATAGTTGAAATTTGAACTATAAAGATGCAGTAAATTTAGATTTTGAATTAATTTAATGAATTGCAAAGGGGCAGATAGTATGAACAAAAAATCATTATTAAGTATTTTATTAACATCAGTAGTGTCTATTGGACTAATGACAGGCTGTGGAACATCAAATGGCACAAAAGCAGATGGAGGAAATAAAAAATATATAATTGCATGTGATTCAAAATTTGCACCATTTTCTTTTGAAGAAAGCGGTAAATATAAAGGAATTGACGTAGAAGTTTTAGATGCAATTGCTAAGGAAGAAAAATTTGAATATGAATTAAAGCCGATGGATTTTAATGGTATAATTCCAGGACTAACTTCTAATCAATTAGATGGAGCTATAGCAGCTATGACTATAACTGATGAAAGAAAACAATCTTTAGATTTTTCTGATGGATATTTCGAATCAGGGTTATCAGTAGTTGTTAACAAAGAGAACTCATCAATAAATGGATTAAATGATTTAAATGGGAAAAATGTATCAGTTAAAAAAGGAACAGCAGGAGCTAAATTTGCTGAAGATAATCAAAAGAAATATGGATTAAACTTAAGCTACTTTGAAGATTCTCCATCAATGTTCCAAGCGGTTGAAAATAAAAATGCTGATTTCTTAATGGAAGACTATCCAGTTATAGCTTATAAAATTAAAGTAGACAGCGGAGCTAAATTAAAAATAGTTGGTGACAAATTAGATACTGTTAATTATGGATTTGCAGTAAAGAAAGGTCAAAATGCTGACCTATTAAAGAAATTTAATGAAGGCTTAAAGAAATTAAAGGACAGTGGAAAGTATGATCAAATAGTTGGTCAATATATTGCAAAATAGTAAGGAGAATGGAAAATGGAAATCTTAGGATTGCTAAAAGATAGTTTACCAAGCCTGCTTAGCGGGCTTGGAGTAACAATAGAAATTGCAGTCATATCATTAATATTAGCTGTAATATTTGGTATTATTCTTGGAATATTCAGTATAAGTACATCTAAAATATTAAAAGGTATAGCTACATTATATATTTATATAGTTCGTGGAACCCCACTTATGGTTCAAGCTTTATTCTTGTTCTTCGGTGTTGGACAAGCACTTAATATAAGATTTGATCCTGTTGTGGCAGGTATACTTACTCTTACAGTAAATGCAACAGCTTATATGGCTGAAATATTTAGAGGTGGAATTCAAGCTGTAGATCATGGTCAAATGGAAGCTGCAAGAAGTTTAGGATTAAGCTATTCAAAAGCTATGAGAAAAGTTATTTTACCTCAAGCAGTTAAAATTATGATTCCTTCTATATTAAATCAATTTATTGTAACATTAAAGGATACATCAATTTTGACAGTTATAAGTATAAGAGAACTTACATCTGCAGGACAAATTATTATTGCTAGAAACTTTAAATCACTAGAGATGTATGCTATTGTAGCATGTATGTATTTTATAATAATTACATTATTAACTTTGGCATCTCGTTATATAGAAAGGAAAATAAGCTATGGTAATAAGCGCTAAGAATCTAAAAAAACGTTATGGACATTTAGAAGTTCTTAAAGATATATCAGTAGATGTAACTGAAGGCGAAGTTCTTTGCATTATTGGTCCTTCTGGTTCAGGTAAGAGTACATTGTTAAGATGTTTAAATGCTCTGGAAGAAATTCAAGCTGGTAGCATTACAATATTAGGACAAGAACTTGTAAATAATAAAAATATTAATAAGTTGAGAGAAGAAATAGGAATGGTATTTCAATCATTTAATTTATTTCCTCATTTAACAGTACTTCAAAATATGTTGTTGGCCCCATTAGAGTTAAAAAAGATGAATAAAGAAGAAGCTACTGAAAAAGCTCTTGCTTTATTAGATAAAGTTGGATTAAAGGATAAAAAAGATGTTTATCCCAATACACTATCAGGTGGACAAAAGCAAAGAGTTGCAATTGCAAGAGCTCTTGAGATGGAACCAAAGATACTATTGTTTGATGAACCAACTTCAGCTTTAGATCCAGAGATGGTTGGAGAAGTTCTTAAAGTTATGAAAGACTTAGCTCAAGAAGGTATGACAATGGTAGTTGTAACCCATGAAATGAACTTTGCAAGGGATGTATCTGACAGAGTAATATTCATGGATCAAGGATATATAGTAGAAGAAGGAACTCCAGAAGAAATATTTACAGCACCTAAGAGTGATAGATGTAAAGAATTTTTAGATAAAGTAATAAATAATAATTAGCTATTAAAGTCAGGTATTAGGATTAAGAAGGATTAATTCTAGTACCTGACTTTTTATTAGTTAAAATGATATTTATATTTAAGGATGTGAAAATTATAATTGTATTTCGTATTTTATAAAAATGTTAGGAATTAATAGTTGGATTTCAAACTATTTTAATATGAAAAGCTCTTAAATGTGATTAATAAGTTCCGTATTGTGGCATAGCCACTCTTTTTATGAGTGCATAGCTACTCTTTATAAGAGTGAAAAGATCCTTGTTGCAGGAAAAGTTCCGCATTGTGGCATGGACACTCTTTCTATAGGTGCATAGCTGCTTTTTTAATAGGTGAAAAGATTCGTATTGTAGCATAGCTACTCTTTTAATAGGTGCGTATTTTTTTATAAGTGAAAAGTTCTTGGTTGTGCTTCGCACTTTTCTCAAAGGGAAATAAGTTCTTGGTTGTGCTTCGCACTTTTTTTATAAGTGCATATAATAAAATGAATCAATAGATGCTTATAAGGTATTATATGAATGAACAGTGTACAAAAAGCAGTAATTTTATGAATAGAATAATGAAGGATGGAAAAATAATAGAATTTAATGATAGTTCAAAAATAGTTTTCATTAGTGATGTTCATAGAGGTAATGGAGGATATGCCGATTCTTTAAGACAAAATAGAAATATTTATAGAGCAGCACTTGGATTTTATTATGAAAATGGATATACTTTAATTGAACTGGGTGATGGGGATGAATTATGGAAAAATAAAGATTGTTTAGATATAGCATATAATTATAAAGATATATTTGCTATATTAAATAAGTTTTATGAGGAAGATAGATTATGCTTGATTTTTGGAAATCATGATATGGTTAAATCAAATCCTGAGTTTATGAGAACACAAAAAAAACTTTTTGAAGATGTAGGATATGATTTTGGGCGTGAAATGTTAAATTTATATTCTAGAGTGGTATTTTATGAAGGTGCAATACTTAGACATACTATTTTAAAAAAAGATATAATTGCTTTTCATGGGCACCAAGTCGACTTGATCAACTGCGATTTATGGAAGGAAAGCAGATTTTTAGTTAGATATATATGGCGTTTTATGGAAGGGGTGGCTGGGTTTAAGGCTCCTACAAGCCCTGCAAGCAATTATAATAAAGGAAGCAAAATAGATAAAGCACTAGAAAAACTAGCAAGGAAAGAAAGGAAAATGATTATTTGTGGACATACACATAATGATATATTTCCTCAGCCTGATGAAGGACTCTATTTTAATGATGGGTGTTGTGTATTTCCTTCAGCAATAACTTGTATTGAAATTACTAATGGAGAGATATCCTTGGTTAAATGGGACATAGAAGTAGGGCCAAACGATATCTTATTTATTAATAAAAGTATAACCGGAGGGCCAGAAAGAATAGAAAGTTATTTAGATTTTGCTAGAAAGCTTTAATTTAAATCATAAGAATATAAAGAAAGTGGTTTACACCATTAATGCAAAGAAAGGATACATGAAATGGATAAATTAAAAGGTAAAGTTGCACTTATAACAGGTGCTTCAAAAGGAATTGGTAGAGCTATAGCTATAAAGCTTGCCAGTGAAGGGGCAAGTGTAGTAATAAATTACGCTACTGATAACAAAGGGGCAGAAAAAACTCTAGAGGAAGTAAAAAAGGTAAATGGATATGGAATTATGATAAAAGGAGATATATCTTCATTTGAAAACTCCCAAATAATAGTTGAAGAAGTTCTAAAGGTTATGGGCAAGATAGATATTTTAGTTAATAACGCAGGTATAAGTCATATAGGATTATTTATGGATATAACTCCAGAAGAAATAAACAAAGTCATAAATACTAACCTTTTAGGTGCAATGTATTTAACTAATCAAGTGATTAAAGATATGATTTCAAGAAAAAGTGGC
Organism: Clostridium sp. C2-6-12; assembly: GCF_009928485.1. Lineage (GTDB taxonomy): Bacteria > Bacillota > Clostridia > Clostridiales > Clostridiaceae > Clostridium. Next base: position 9,098 of record NZ_JAABNP010000041.1, read on the forward strand.
AACATTATAAATATTTCTTCTATGTGGGGGGATGTTGGAGCTTCCTGTGAAGTGTTGTATTCAGCAGCAAAGGGAGGATTAAATTCTTTTACTAAGGCTCTTGCAAAAGAAATGGCTCCTTCAAATATCAGAGTAAATGCAATTTCTCCTGGAGTAATAAATACAAAAATGAACTCATTTTTAGGTGAGGATGATAAAAAATCTTTAGAGGAGGAAATACCACTTGGAAGATTTGGAGAAGCTAGTGAAATTGGAGAAATTGCAGTGTTTTTAGCAAGTGAAGCTTCATCATATATTACTGGTCAGATTATTCGTGCTGATGGGGGATTTATTTAATTACAATTTAATGAAAATAATTTTAAGGTATGGTACTTGCAAGTTAATAACAATCCAAAAGCAAAAATATCATTTTAATTAATTTGGAACTATGAAAGATAAAAGCACTCTTCATCACAATAAATATGATGAAAAAGTGCTTTTATTAGTAAAATAGTTTCTATAAACTGTTTATTCGGGGCTCTTTGAGATAATTAATATATTATATTTCTTCTTCAGGTACTACAATTTTTTCAAGATAGAAATAAAATTCTACTCCACCTTCAATATTTTTAAAGTCAAATTCACTATTATGAAGCTTTAAAATATTTTTTACTATTGACAATCCTATACCTGTGCTATTTTTTTGAGTACGTTCTCTAGATTTATCCAGTCTATAAAATTTATCAAAAAGTTTTCCTATTTCTTCTTCTGGAATATTAACACCCATATTTTGAACTGATATTTTAAATTTATCTAATCCTTCTTCAATATTCACATTAATATCATTTCTTGGAGGTGTATATTTAATTGCATTTGTTATAAGATTAGTTAAAACCTGTTCCATTTGAAATGGATCTGCATAAACATAACTATAAGGTGTTGAAGAATTAAAATTAACATTAAATTTGTTTTCCTCAAAATCAGGAGTATGTTTTTTTAATACTTTTGTAATCAATCGGTTTATATTAAAAGCTTCTGGATTAGGTTTTGTAGTTCCTGATTCAAGTCTTGAAAGTTCAAGCATATTAGAAACTAAGACACTCATTTTTTTGGCTTCATCAATTATTGTTTCTAAATACATATGAGCATCTTCACCAGAAACAATGCCGTCCTTAAGACCCTCTGCATAGCCTTCTATTATACCAATTGGTGTTTTTAGTTCGTGGCTTACATTAGCTGTAAATTCTTTTCTCATATTATCCAGTTGTCTCTCTTTTTCAATATCATCTTCTAATTTTTTATTTTTTACTTGTAAATCAATTAAGGCAGAGTGAAGATTTTTTGATAGAAAGTTTAAAGATCTTGCAAGGCTTCCTATTTCATCTTCTCTATTTGTTTCACAAACTGCTGAAAAGTCCATGTTAGACATTTTGTTTGCAACACGTGTTAAATTTACAAGAGGCTTAGAGATTAAATTAGAATAAATTAGTGCTAATATTATTGAAATTGTTATTAATCCCCAAAATAAATATACAAAAAATTCACTCATAACTTCAGCAGCTTCCTTAATAGGTTGAATAGAAGCAACACAAAAAATAAGGCTGTCATTTTTACTATTTAAAGATAAGGGGCTAACAACCCCGATTTTTTTTAAGCCACTGCTTTTATTATCGAAAATTTTATATCTTGTATGTGAATAAGTAGTAACTTGTTCTATTAAATCTTTATCATTAATTAATTCTTCGGCAAAAGCAATGACATTATCATCATTTTCTTTATCAGGAACAACACTATCTGAACGGTATCTAAGTATTGTTCCTTCAGCTGAAGTAATTACAATTTGGGCATTGTTGTCATTTTCAAATTTTTCAAGTGCTTTAATTAAGTCAGCAGTATTATCTATATGTAGGGAATACAAATCATGAAATTTATTAACTTCTTGAACTAAGGACTTTGTTTTTTTACCTAAATAAAAATCTTCAAAAGCAAAGGCTTGTGCAAGATAAGTTATAAACATCAAACCAGCAATTAGAGATAAAGTAATAATAAATAATCTTTTTGATAAGTTTTGCTTCATTACTTAGCCTCGAATTTATAGCCACTGCCCCTAACAGTAACTATGTAAGCAGCTTTCTCTAATAACTTTTCTCTAAGCCTTTTAACGTTTGTATCTACAGTACGAATATCTCCATAGTAATCAAGTCCCCATACATTGTCCAAAATATTATCTCTAGTTAATGCAATACCTTCATTAGTAACTAAATAAATTAATAATTCATATTCCTTTGGAGACAAAACTACTTCGGTGCCATCAATTTTAACTTCATGAGAAAGCTTATTTATAGTAAGACCATTGAAATCCTGAAAACTTGAATCTAAGTCTTCTCTAGTTCTTTTTAAAAGAGCTTTAACCTTAGCAATTAAAACCTTTGGACTGAATGGTTTTGTAACATAATCATCAGCACCAAAATCATAACCTTGAAGTTTATCTTCTTCTTCCCCTTTAGCAGTAAGTAAGATAACAGGTACAGTTGAAACCTCTCTTAATTTTTCGAGCATAGTCATACCGTCCATGACAGGCATCATTATATCTAAAAGAATCAAATCAATTTTTTGTGTACTAAATATAAATAAGCCCTCTTCACCATTTGAGGCTTCTAAAACATTAAAATTTTCCTTCATTAAATAGTCTCTAAGTAGAAATCTGATTCGAAGTTCATCTTCAACAATTAAAATAGATTTTTTCATATTATGTCATCTCCCTTATCAAATAAATTAAATATATAATTAGATTTGAGGCCAATATAAAAGCCATAATTTTATTTTTATATATAGTTTTAAGTAACACTTTTAATAATATGGTTAAAGCCACATATATTCATATAATACACCATAAATAAGTCAAATTCATTACAAGTTCAGTAATAATATGTTTGAAATTCTTCAGTTGTCTTAATAAAATTATAATATCATATTATATAAGATAATATAATATACTATAATTTTCTTTTAAAAATTGTTATTATTAAACTACAAAGAATAAATTTCATAAGGTATAATAAGTATACGCAAAATATTACTATTAGGAGATTAGTGAATGATAAAACTTAATTTTGATGTGAAGAGACATACTTTAGCAAATGGGCTTGAAGTAATAACAATAAATAAAGATACGCAAATTGCAGCTATTAATATAGGAGTCAAAGTTGGAGCTTTATATGAAAACATGAAAGAGAAGGGTATAAGTCACTTTATTGAACATACCTTATTTAAAGGAACGACCTCTAGAAGTGATGAAGAGCTTAATGAACAATTAGAGGATTTAGGCGGAGAATATAATGCTTATACAGACTATGATGCAACTGTATATACAATAAGTTGTTTAATGGAAGAATTTAAAAATGCAGTTGAACTTTTAGGTGATATGATTATTAACCCAGCATTTGATGAAGAAGAAATTGAAAAAGAAAGAGGTGTAATTATATCTGAAATAAAAATGAGTAAAGATGATGTTGAGGATTTTAGCTTTAAGAATGTAAATAGAGCAGCGTTTATCAATAGCCCACTTAAATATGAAGTGACAGGCCTTGAAGAAAATGTTTCAAGATTTACAAGAGAGGAAATACTTACTTATTATACCAAGCACTATACGCCTGAAAATTCTATTATTACTATGGTATCTTCATTAAGCCATGAGGAAGCAATAAAATTAGTAGAAGAACATTTTAATAATTGGAGTGGTAATAAAGCTGAAGCTATAGAGATTATAAAAGAAAAAAATAAGGAGATAATTGAAACAAGTTATAAAAAGGATATTGAGCAAAGCACAATAGTGTATTTATATACTTTTTATGATTTAGAAAAATCCGACGAACTTCCACTTAGAATACTAAATCATAGACTTGGAGAAAGTTCGAATTCTTTACTTTTTAGAGAAATAAGAGAAAACAGAGGATTGGCATATGATATATATACTCATCTTGAAATAACCAATAATATTAAAACTCTTTATATATATACTGCAGTTGGTGAAGAAAATATTAATGAAACCATTGAAGCAATAGATGAAGTATTAAAAAATCTAGTGGAGGGAAAAATACAAATAGTTGATAAGGATTTAAATATAATGAAAAAAGTTCATAAGACAGCAGTAATATCCACTTTAGAAGATTCGGCAGAATTATGTAATTACATGCTTCACCAGGCTTTGGAAGATGAAGATATATTTGAATTTGTAAAGGACATGGACAGGTTGAACAATTTAGATACAATAAAAATAAATGAAGTTGGAAAGAAGGTTTTAAAAAGTCCAACTATTCATATATTAAAATCCAATTAGTAAATTATAATGAATTCTGAATAATTCATTATTCACAATTCATCATTAATTAAAAGTGACGAAGCCACTTTTGTACTGAGGTGAAAATAAAGAATGGCTAAAATAACAAAAATAGAAGTTCAAAAGAAGAATAAAGAACGAGTTAACTTGTTTTTAGATGGGGAATATGCATTTTCTCTTTCAATGGAATTAGTATATAAAGAAGGTCTAAAGAAAAATCAAGAAATTGACTCAAAAAAACTTGAGCTTTTAGCAGAAGAAGAAAGCATAATAAGATGCAAGAATTCTGCTTTAAAAACAATAGAAAGAAGCTACAAAACTGAAAAAGAAGTAATAGAAAAGCTTAAGGAAAAAGGATATGGAGAAAATGCAATAAATATAAGTATTGAATTTCTTAGGAAATACAATTTTATAAATGACATAAATTACACAAAATCATATATAAAAGATAAATTAAATTCTTATGGAAGTCAAAAGATAAAGTATACTTTAATTCAAAAAGGAATATCAAAGGAAATTATTGAAGACATATTGGCAGATACTGATAAAGATAATGAAAGAAATACTGCCACTAATTTAGCAAAGAAAAAATTAGATACAATAAGAAAAAAGGAAAGCGATAATTATAAAATTTCAGGAAAATTATATAGATACCTTATGTCGAGAGGATACGGATATGATATTGTAAATGAAGTTGTTAAGGAAGTCATGCACAACTAAAAAGAGTGGCTATGCCACAATACGGAACTTTCCACTTATAAAAAGAGCAGCTATGCTACAAATCCGAACTTTTCTACAATACAAAACTCTCTTGCAGATAAGTAGAAGAATGTTAAAAATATTTAATCAATTACAAAAAAATAATAAATTTGGTATAATAAAATGTAAAGTATGGGTGAGATTTTATGAGGGAGAGGAATTTATTATTAGTAATTTCTGCTGGATTTATGACTGGATGCATTCAAATAAGTATAGTTATTGGACTATTAGTGGTTCCAAAGTTAATGTTTAATTTTTCAATAGATAATTATTTTCTAAATAATGAAATAAAGCAAGAAGCTACAGCTGTATATGATGGGAAATATCAAAATACAGAGAATAACATTTTTCTGAAAAATCAGGAGTCTGAAAATAATACTTCAAAGGAAGTCATTATCTATAATGGGATCACAATAGATCAAGGAATTAAATCTAATGAAAACATTGATAATAAAGCAATTCGATTAACTAAAAATGCCAAGAGTGATAGAGAAAAGGCTAAAATATTATACACTTGGATTGGAAGTAATATAAAGTATGATAAAGATAAGGCTAAAGCTGTTATCAATGGAAAAGATGCGTTAGATATGCCTGAAAGCGGAGCTATACCTGCCTTTGAGAATAAATCGGGAATATGTTTTGATAAAGCTTGCCTTTATGTGGCTATGTCACGAGCTATAGGTCTAAAGGTAAGGCTAATAGGCGGACAGATATTAGAGGATAATGGGCAATATACAGGACATGCATGGAATCAAGTATATATAAATGAAGAACATAAATGGATAAATGTTGATACAACTTTTTATGAGGGTGGAAATTATTACTTTGATTCGGAATTTTTTGATGATCATAAGGTTGAGGATATTGCAGGAGAATGGTAAAATCAATTAACAGTTAACAATTTAGTAAGAAATCTCACAAAGAGATTTCTTACAATGTTTTATATAATAGGAAGCTATTATTGAGGGTTCGCAGATTTACTTTAATAAAAATAATGAAGTTTAAGTAGAGTGATGAATAAATTATTGCCATTGAAATTAATTTGCTTTTTTGGGGAGTTTTGTAATAATTAGATTTATAGCTTTCTCACAGTCTGTATCGCTTGGATCGATTGACCATGCAAGATTAAAAAGTCGCAAAGCAGTATCAAAGCATTCTTTCATAACATAACAATAACCAAGATTAAAAAAATATTTACTTTCATGTTTAATGGAAATAGCTTTATTAAGCATAATTATTGCATCATCAAAATTTTTAAGCTTAATGTAGCAGACACCACAATTATAATAACAGCAAGCTTCATTTAGAGCTTGAGATGCAGATTTTTTATAGCATTCTATAGCTTTTTTGTAGTCCTGCATATTGTAAAATTTATTTCCTTCATTAAAGAAATTCATAGGAGCCCTCCAAAAAATAAATTGTAAATTATATCTAAAATACCTTATAATTATAGACAGCAAAATAAAATACTATACATACGGAATTATTTATTTGTAATATTTATTGGCAAAATTATAGTAATTTTGAAAAAACAAAGTAGGTGATTATAGAAAGATGATGAATTATAAAATTGGATTAGACATAGGATCAACAACAGTGAAATTAGTGGTTCTTGGAAATGAGAACAACTTAATATATAGCAAATATCAAAGGCACTTTTCGGATATAAGAAGCACTATTATAGACTTAATTAAAGAGTGTTATGAAAAACTTGGGGATATTGACTGCAAAATTAATATAACTGGTTCTGGAGGCTTATCTGTATCTAAATGGTTAAATCTTGGCTTTGTTCAAGAAGTAATTGCATGCTCCAAGACAGTTGAAACATTAATTCCACAAACAGATGTAGTAATAGAACTTGGTGGAGAAGATGCTAAAATTACATATTTTAAAGGTGGAATAGAACAAAGAATGAATGGAAGCTGTGCTGGAGGTACAGGAGCATTCATAGACCAAATGGCAGTATTACTTAATACAGATGCATTAGGACTTAACGAATATGCTAAGGAACATAAAGTGATATATCCTATAGCTTCAAGATGTGGTGTTTTTGCTAAAACAGATGTACAGCCTTTGATTAATGAAGGGGCAGAAAAGAGTGATATAGCAGCTTCGATTTTCCAAGCTGTAGTAAATCAAACTATAGGTGGACTTGCGTGTGGTAAACCCATAAAAGGTAATGTAGCATTCCTTGGTGGACCATTATTCTTTTTATCAGAGCTTAGACAAAGATTTATAGAAACTCTTAATTTAACTGGTAAGCAAATAATTGCACCTGAAAATTCTCAACTATTTGTTGCTATGGGTGCAGCGCTATTATCAAAAAAAGAAAAAGTAACAACTCTTAAAAAAATAGTGGACAAGATTTCTGATATTTCAAATATAAAAGAAGATACTGAACCTAGACTTGAACCGTTATTTAAGGATGAAGAAGATTATAAGAAATTTAAAGATAGACATAGTAAAAATGTATTAAAAAGGGCAGATATAAATAGTTATAAGGGAAAAGCTTATTTAGGAATAGATGCAGGATCAACAACTACAAAAGTTGCATTAATAAGTGAAAATTCTGAGCTTTTATATTCTTATTATGGAAGCAATGAAGGAAATCCTTTGAATAAAGTTGTAGATATAATGAAGGATTTATATGATAAATTACCTGAAACAGTAGAAATAGTAAATTCTGCTGTTACAGGTTATGGTGAAGCATTAATCAAATCTGCTTTACATATAGACATTGGTGAAATAGAAACTATTGCTCATTATAAAGCGGCTGATTATTTTTTACCTGGCGTCGACTTTATTTTAGATATTGGTGGACAAGACATGAAATGTCTAAAAATAAAAAATGGAGCAATAGATAGTATTTTATTAAACGAAGCATGTTCCTCAGGCTGTGGTTCATTTATTGAAAGTTTTGCTAAATCCTTAGATATGAAAATTGAAGATTTTGCAAAAGAAGCTTTATTTTCAAAAGCACCAGTTGATCTTGGCTCTAGATGTACTGTGTTTATGAATTCAAGAGTTAAGCAATCCCAAAAGGAGGGCGCAGAAATATCTGATATATCTGCAGGACTTTCGTATTCTGTTATAAAAAATGCTTTATTTAAAGTTATAAAATTAAGAGATGAAAAAGATATTGGGGAAAAAGTAATAGTACAAGGTGGAACTTTTTATAATGAAGCTGTACTTAGAAGTTTTGAACTTATTTCTGGCAGAGAAGCTGTTAGACCTGATATATCTGGATTAATGGGGGCTTTTGGATGTGCAATCATTGCTAAAGAAAGATGTTTAGAAGATGAAAAATCTACTTTACTTCCAAGACATAGAATAGATGAATTTAATATGACAGCATCCTTTAGACGTTGTGGCAAATGCGGAAACAACTGTCTTTTAACTATAAACAAATTTTCAACTGAAGAAGAATTTATTTCAGGAAATAGATGTGAAAGAGGGCTTGGAATAGAAAAGCCTAAGGAGGATAAGCTTCCTAACTTATTTGAATATAAATACAAGAGGACTTTCGGTTATAAGCCATTAAATAAGGATGAAGCTAGAAGAGGTGTAATAGGAATTCCAAGAGTTCTTAACATGTATGAAAATTATCCATTTTGGTTTACTTTATTAACAAGCTTAGGTTTTAGCGTTAAAATTTCTAAACCTTCAAGCAAAAAAATATATGAACTTGGAATAGAAACAATTCCATCAGAATCAGCTTGTTATCCAGCAAAACTTGCACATGGACACATAATGGATTTAATTAATAGTGGAGTTAAGAATATTTTCTATCCTTGTGTGTCTTATGAAAAAACAGAATTTGCAGATGCGCAAAATAATTATAATTGTCCAATGGTTACTTCTTATCCAGAAGCAATTAAAAACAACATGGATGAGTTAAAAATAAATAATATTAATTTCATGGAACCATTTTTATCTTTGGATAATGATAAAGAACTTGCTAAAAGAATAGTAGATGAATTTAAGCTGTTTAATGTAACAGCAGAAGAAGCAAGAGTAGCAGTAGAAAAAGCAAGTATAGAGAGAGAAGCTTTTAAAAGAGATATTCAAAAAAAAGGTGAAGAAGTTTTAGATTATTTAAGAAAGAACAATAAGAAAGGAATTGTACTTGCTGGACGTCCTTATCATGTAGATCCTGAAATTAATCATGGTATTCCTGATATTATTAGTTCTTTTGATATGGCTGTTTTAACAGAAGACAGCGTATCTCATTTGGGAGTATTGAAAAATAAGTTAAGAGTTGTAGATCAATGGATGTATCATTCAAGATTATACAGAGCAGCAGCTTTAGTTGCAGAAGAGCCTTGCATTGATATGATTCAATTAAATTCTTTTGGATGTGGACTAGATGCAGTTACTACCGATCAAGTATCAGAAATAATTTCATCAAAAGGTAAGATATACACAGTTCTTAAAATTGATGAAGGTAATAATTTAGGCGCTGCTAAAATAAGAATAAGATCTTTAAAAGCTGCCATGGATGAAAGAGAAAGAAAGAATTATAAACCTGTAGAAGAGCCAATTGTATATAAAAATCCAATATTTACACCAGAAATGAGAAAGAAACATACTATTTTATGTCCTCAAATGTCTCCAATTCATTTTGATTTAATAGAAACAGCAGTAAGAGAAGCAGGATATAATGTAGAAGTGCTTCCATCAATGGATATGAAGGCAGTTGATGAAGGATTAAAATATGTTAACAATGATGCTTGCTATCCTTCAATTATTGTAATTGGTCAAATGATTGAAGCATTAAAATCAGGAAAATATGATGTTAATAATACTTCAGTTATTATATCTCAGACAGGTGGAGGATGTAGAGCTACTAACTATATAGGCTTCTTAAAGATGGCATTAAAACATGCAGGCTTTGAACAAGTTCCTGTAATCTCATTAAATGCTGTTGGGCTAGAAGAACAGCCAGGCTTTAAAGTTACTCCTAAATTGCTTCATAGAGCAATTATGGCAATGGTTTATGGAGACTTATTTATGAGAGTTCTATATAGGACAAGACCATATGAAAAAGTAAAAGGGTCAGCAAATGAACTTCATAAAAAATGGAATGAAATAGCTAGACAAAACCTAATGAATGGAAGTAAAAGAGAATTTAACAGAAATATAAAAAATATAGTTGAAGAATTTGATAAGCTTCCACTATTAAATATTAGAAAGCCTAAAGTAGGAGTTGTAGGGGAAATATTAGTTAAATTCCATCCAACAGCTAATAATGATATTGTTGGAATTTTAGAAAATGAAGGTGCAGAAGCAGTAGTTCCAGATCTTTTGGATTTCTTCTTCTATTCAGCTTTAGATGCAGATTTTAAAGCAAAATTTCTTGCAGGAAGCAAAATGTCACAACATTTATGTAATTTAGCTATTATGTATATGGAGACTTATAGAAAAACTATGAAGAAGTGTTTGGAAAATAGTGATAGATTCTATGGACCTAAGCATATTAGAGAACTTGCAAATATGGCATCTCCAATTCTGTCGTTAGGAAATCAAACTGGTGAAGGCTGGTTTTTGACAGCTGAGATGATTGAGCTTATTGAAAGTGGTGCAACTAATATAGCATGTTTACAACCTTTTGCATGTTTACCTAACCATGTTACAGGAAAAGGTATGATTAAGGCTCTAAAAGAAAAATATCCAGAATCAAATATTGTAGCTATAGATTACGATCCAGGTGCATCGAATGTAAATCAATTAAATAGAATTAAGCTAATGTTATCTGTGGCCTTTAAGAACTTGGAAGAAAAACCTACTCCTACAAGTCACAAAAAACATCAGGAAAGTACAGGAAATCAGCATTTTCAAAATGAAGTCAGTTTAACACTAGAAGATAATGTTTAAAAATTAAAACAATTTAATATAGCTCCATCTTCTTTAGATGGGGCTATATTAATGCTTAATATTATAACCTATGAAAGATGGATAAACTAATAATAATCATTCACTATTCATTTTAAATCTAATTATCAAAAATGGAGGTAATTAATGCGAAATAAAAATATTACAAGGGTTGAAAGAAATAAGAAACCTAAAATATTAGTATTTTTTTTGGAATTAATATATATAGGTATTTTTTTAGCTATAACAACCCCTCTCGTTTTATGGTATGGACCATATGACAATACTCGAAAGGTAATTATATCGACAATATTAGGAACAAGACATGCTTATTTAATTACTGATTACATATCACAGGATACTTTAAATAAAATATTAGGAGTTAGCAATCAAGTAGTCAAAGAAGAACCTAAGGAACAAGTAGTTGAAGAAGCAACTGATTTAAATAAAATAAATGTAAAGTATACCAGTGGAAATGACATAAGCAGGTATGATATTCATACTGATAGATATAATGGATATGTACTAGAAATAAAGAATCCTTTAGGCGTAAAGGTTGCTATGACTAAGTATGTAGGAAGAATGGGCCAAAAGACAAGTGAAATGGCTGAAGACCATAATGCAATAGCTGCAATAAATGGAGGTTCTTTTGTGGATCAGTCTTCTGATGGAACACTTTATGCGGGGACAGGAGCAGAGCCGGGAGGCTTTGTAATATCAGGAGGGCAAGTAATATATCCTAAAAATAATGTAAAAAAGAAAAATATTGAAAATGTTATTGCTTTTACTAAAAAAGGTCAGCTTATTGTTGGTGATCACACTCTTGAGGAATTGCAAAAACTAGAAGTTCAAGAAGCTATGTGCTTTAGAAGACCTAATATTATTATAAATGGAAGACCACAAGTAAAAGACAAAATGGCTGATGGGCTTAATCCAAGAACTGCAGTTGGTCAAAAAGAAGATGGGACAGTAATATTCTTAGTTATTGATGGAAGAAAAATAACATCTCCAGGAGCAAGTATATATGATGTTCAGCAGATAATGCTTGAAAGAGGAGCTGTTAATGCAGGCGCATTAGATGGAGGATATTCATCAACTATGTATTATAAAGGAGAAGTAATAAATTCTCCAAATGCATGGGATGGTGAAAGGTCTGTTGCTACGGCTTTTTATGTTGAATAATTGTTTTCAGGAGAGGATTAAGTAATGAAAAATTTTATTAGAATATTAGTGTGTTCACTTATAGCACTTATAATCCAACAGAGTGTATTTTTATATATAGAAAATATTTACTTAGGAGCAGATGTAAAAATAGAAGCTCAAAAGGTAGAAGAACCTGTAAAGGAAGTTCCAAAGAAAAAAAATCCTAATGAAATTGATTTGAAAGATGGAACTTTGGAGGTATCTCTGTCTTCAGATGGCAGATTTGTTGCCTATATGGAGAATGGTAAACTTAAAACTTTAGATAGTAATGATGGAAGTGAAAAAGAATTTACAAGTGAGAATAATGGAGAAGTTGTATTTTATAAATGGTTAACAAATGAAAGTAGTTTAATTGTTATTCAAAAAGTTCAAAAGGATGGAGAAGCATATTTTGAACCTGTATCATTTAATGCTAAAAAAGGTGAAACTAGGCAGCTTTCAGATTTCAGCATGAAGGAAGTTAAAATAAATATACAAAATAAAACTGATAAAATTGATAATGTAGTTTTTTCAAATGCTACCCATAGTTTATACATAAAAGTCTTAAAGAAGAGTGGTAAAAGTGACTTATTTTATGCAAATGTAATGAACCAATTGGCCGAAGTAAGATCAAATAAAAACATAGGAAATATTGTAGTTCCAACAACAGGAACAAATGCTGTAATGGAAATGGGAGATGGAGCAACTATTTTAAATAGAGCAGGAAATATTCAAATTCCAAATGTTGAAGTTACAAAAGTATTGGGCGCAGATATTAACGATAATGTGTATTTTGGTGAACAGGTGAATGAACAAATAACCAAAATATATTATACTGTCTTAAGTGATAAAAAACTTCAATGGCATACTTTAACTTTACCAAAGCCAGTTTCCAGAGAAAATATATTTATTGAGTATTCTGGTAAGGTTTATATAAATAATGAAACTGAAAATAGTGCTTTAGAACTTGTAAGCAAGAAGACAGTTAAATATGAAGGGAAATTAATTCAGGCTTACTCTAAAGGTGTTATTTCCAGAAGTGGAAATAAACTTATAAAAAATGAAGTAGAAGAACCTAAAAAAGCTATAAATTAAATTATATTAAAATTTACATAAATTTAATTAAATTATATTAAATTTATGTAAATATGAGTTATAATACTAACATAGGGGAATGTACTAAAAATATATTATTTTAACATTTATTTTACAAATGGTTAAAGGGTTTATTATCAGTAGTATAATTTTAATAAAAGGGATTTTGAAGTTTTTCAAGATTAATTAATTTTAAATTACAAGAGGATAAGAGAGGAATGACAAAAATATGAAGAAAATTGTAAACATTATCTTTATGGCAGTAATAATTATAGGGAGTTCAGTATTACCTGCTGTTTTAAAACTTAATGTAATGACTACAGGTATTGTAGCTGTAATAGCAGCAATAGTTGCTGCTATATATCTTTTAGCTGTATCAGGCAAGGAAGGAAATGAAATTATACTTCAGGAAGAGAAAAATAGTAATGTAAACGAGACACCAGAAATTAAAGTAATAGAAAAAGAAATACCTACTAAAAATGATAAGTTTGATAATCAACATAAAAAGGCTGAAATAGAAAAATTAGTACTAGTTCAAGAAGAAAAAATAGAAAATCTAAATAGTATTATTAATGAAATGACTAATAATATGGATGAATTAAATGATATTTTTAAGGAAATAGGAAGTTCAACTGAATATAGTGGTGATGATACGATAAAACTTGCAGAATCTTTAGCTAAAACAATGTACCTTACAAGTGTAGGAAGTGAAAGTATGACTAATATAGATTCTTCTATGAAGAAAATATATAGTGCTAACCAATTGTTAGATGAGTCTGTGCAGATTGCAAATAATTCTACAAAAGAAGCTATAGATATAATTCACCTTATAGGTAATATAGCTAATCAAACTAATTTATTAGCCTTAAATGCAGCTATAGAAGCAGCTAGAGCAGGGGAAGCTGGAAAAGGTTTTTCAGTGGTTGCTTCGGAAATCAGAAAGTTAGCTGATAATGTTAAGACAGCAGTAAATAGTGTTGATGGTATTATAAATGATATAACAGTTGCTATAAATAAAACAACTAATAATGCTAAAGAAAGCGGACAGCTTATTCAAGAAAGTATTAATATAGTAAGTGAGGCAGATGAGATTTTTAAACAAGTTGTTCAAGAAGTAAATCAAATAGATGTACATGCAAGTGTTGTATCAGAATCAAGCAGCAAGAGTGAAGTTGTTAAAACTACTGTTGTAGATGTAAGTAAAGCACAATCTGATGCAATAAATAGCTTGTTAAGATCTTCAAAGGAATTAAATGATAATGTAAAATTAATAAGGAATAAATTATAGGTGATTTGAAATAATTTATTTATAACATATATTTATTAATTATGGTAAAGGGGTTGAATTTTATGAGTAAATGTAATAAAGGCAAATTAATTAGCATTGTAAAAATAATAGGTGCTATAGCAGTAGCAAGTGGTGCTATTGCTGTAGGCAAGAAAATAAAAGATAATAAAATGCAAAAACTGTTAGTAAATGAAGAGTATACTACAGGTAACACTAGATTTTTTGGTACTTTATATTTAGATGATGAAAAACAAAAAAGACCTGTTGATTTTCAGGAGTTTAAAGATGTACCAACATTTACTGGACAAAAGATAGAAATAAGAGATTCAGATAAAAATCATAAAAATAAATTGTCTTGGATAGAAATTAATGATAATAATAAAAAACTACTTATTTGTGATAGAAACATTTTAAAAGAAGTAAGCTGGGATGAATTAAATGAACAAAATTTAGTTTTTGGTAAAGTAATAATTATTGATGGGAAAAAATATATACTTAGACTTTTGACAGGAGCCAATAGTAAACAAGAATTAAGAGTAAATGAATGGGATAAATATATAGTTAATGTAGATAATATAGTAGGACTTCCAGTAAGTGCTGATTATGAAACAGATTATAATTTAAAAGACGATGAAGATAATGATAATTTATGGCACTGGTACAATTTTGGAAGCTATACTCAAAGTGAATGCTCAAAAGGAAATAAAGCATGTGTAACTAGAGGATTCTCTTTTGTAGAAGATTCTAGTGAATCAGACAAGAATTTAAAATATGAAACTATTGGGTATAGACCTGTATTAGAATTGCTTGAATAGAATTATGTTTAAGATATTAAGTTAAAATTCAAAATTACAACTAAGACATATAAGTAATAAATAAGTACTTATGTGTCTTTTATTTTATGGTCAATAACAAATTATTATAAGGATGCTAGAATTAAAAATTATTAAAATTTTTTTAACAAATAATCAATAATTTTTACAATAACAAATAATTGCAGTATAATTTATTTTATAGAGGGATTAAAATTATGAAGAATTTTAAGATATACATATTGGGATATTGAATTTAATAAGGATGGAGAATACATTTATGAGATTTAATAAAACTTTTGAAATAGATAAAGTTAGTGAGTCAATTGGAAATACTAATTTTAGAGAGGCTGTTAGGGGTATAATAATGAAAGATAATATGATATTAATGGTACACTCTAAAAACAGAGATTATAAATTTCCTGGTGGAGGAATAAAAAAGGGTGAAGGATATAAAGAAGCATTAAGACGTGAAGTAGAAGAAGAAACAGGCTATGTCTGCAGTAAAATACATGAACAATTTGGTATAGTAACCGAAAAGAGTAAAGATAGGTATTTTAATGATACAATTTTTAAAATGATATCTTATTACTATTTTGCAGAAGTTCATGATAAAAGAAAATCTCAAAAGTTAGATCCATATGAAGCAAAATTGGAATTTAAACCAGAGTGGATTAATATAAATGATGCTATAGCCAACAATGATAAAATAATGGAGTTAGGAACAGAACCAATTGCAAACTGGATACATAGAGAAACCTATGTATTAAAAGAAATTAGAAAATATATGGAAATTAGATAATAATAATATTAATTAGTTGTAGGATAGGCTTAATATTATGTATGTTTTTCAAAAGAAACTATATGAGTTAATAATTTGAATTGAGAATTAAGAAAGAAGGGATTTGCTTATGAAGAAATTTATTAGAAACCTATTAATAATATTAACTGTAGCATTAACTGTTGGTGTGCAGCCTGTATTTGCAAAAGAAGATGATTTTGATACATATGTATACAATCATCTAGAAAATTGGGACAATGAATTTGAAATTTCTTACTACGATTCTGATGTTATAGATAAAATAAGAAATATTTCTAAAAAGGATGATTATTTGGAAATATCAATAAATCGTATTACTTATGAAAAAGTGGGAAGAAGCGCAACAGTAAAAATTACATATAAGACAACTAAAGAACAAGAAAAGTATATAAACACAGAATTGACTAGAGTAGTTAATTCTATAATTTCACCTAGTATGAGTGAATATGATAAGGTTAGTGCTATAAATAAGTATTTAGTTGATAGATTTGAATATGATAAGAGCCTTAAATCTAATAATCCATATACTGCTTTAACAACAGGTATATCAACATGCCAAGGATATGCTATGGCAGCATATAAAATGTTTAATTTAATAGGGATGGAGAATAAAATTATAGTTGGAGAGATAAATGGAGTACCTCATGGTTGGAATTTAGTAAAGTTAAATGGTAAGTGGTATCATTTAGATGTAACTAATAATGATGTACTAAGAAAAAATACATTTTTATTAAAAAATGATAATACTTTAAAAGACTATGGATTTACATGGGATAGTAATAATTATCCAGTTTGTAATGAAAATTTTGTTGAGGATTCAAGTAAGGATACAGAAGTAAATAGCTACAATGCTAATCAAGTTTATGCAGGATATAAATCAAACGTTGATGGAAAATGGGAGTTAAAGAACCAGTCGTGGTATTTCATTAATAATTCAAATGATTATGTTACAGGCTGGAAATTAATCGATAATAAATGGTACTTTTTAAGTAATGATGGTAAAATGCAAACTGGATGGATAAATAATTATGGAAAGTTATATTATTGCTATCCAGGTAGTGGATTTATGGCTACTAATACGACTATAGATAAATATAAAGTTGATTCTTCAGGAGCTTGGGTACAATAGAAGTATTAAGAGAGTTTGTGTTTAGGGACATAGGTAAAAGAAAAGCCTTTTATCTATGTCCCTTGGAATTTATGATATTAGTGGCATTCGATTTTTAGTTTTATATTTATTTTATTATTTGAACAAAAACTTTTTTGCCAAGCTTTATAATATCTCCATTATTAATAAGAGTATTTTCAAAATCATTTACCTTTTGCTTATTTATTTGAACTCCTCCTTGATTTACAAGTCTTCTAAATTCATTGTTAGATGCTATAAAATTAGCAGTTACAAGAAACTGACCTATTTCTTTTAACAAAACACAATGTTTTGGAATAGTGATTTCGGGTATTATATCTGGTAAATCACCTTTTTTAAATACCGTTTCAAAGTATCCAATTGCTGCTTTTGTATCTTCTTCAGTATGGTATAAACCAGTTATGATTTTAGCCAATTCTAATTTAATATCTCTTGGATTTCTTCCGTCATCTAACTCTTTTTTTAATTGAGCAATTTTATCAGGATGTTCATCAGTAGCCAATTCAAAGTATTTAATAATAAGATTATCAGGAATTTCCATTACCTTTTTAAACATTATTTCAGGTGCTTCATTAATTCCAATGTAGTTTCCTAAACTTTTACTCATTTTTTCGATGCCATCAAGTCCTTCTAAAATAGGCATAAATATTGCAACTTGCTCTTCCATATCAACACTTTTCTGAAGATTTCTTCCCATTAAGATATTGAAAGTTTGATCTGTTCCACCAAGCTCTATGTCAGCTTTTAAGGCAACTGAATCGTAAGCTTGCATTAAAGGGTAGAAAAATTCATGTATTCCTATTGGGATGTTATTGTTGTAACGATTTTTAAAATCTTCTCTTTCAAGCATTCTTGCAACAGTAGTAGTTGCGGATAATTTTAATACTTCTTCAAAATTTAATTTAGATAACCATTCACTATTAAATGTAATTTCAGTTTTATTCTTATCTAAGATTTTTAGAATTTGTTTTTGGTAAGTTAATGCATTTTCCATTACCTGTTCAGTTGAAAGAGCTTTTCTTGCTTTTGATTTCCCAGTAGGATCGCCAATTTTTCCAGTAAAATCTCCAATTACTATAACTATTTTATGACCTAAATCCTGCATTTGTTTAAGCTTTCTTAAAGGAACTGCATGGCCTAAATGAATATCAGGGGCGCTTGGGTCTAAACCAAATTTAATAATTAAAGGCTTATTTTCCTTTTCAGATTTTATTAACTTTTCTTTTAATTCTTCAATACTTACAATATTTGCAGCACCTTTTCCTATGATTTTGATTTGTTCCTCAATACTTTGTTTCATCTTTTTTAACTCCTTACATTCTTAATTTTTTTAATATAAGCAAGTTCTATAAGATTTAATAGGCAATAAAAAATTCGTTTTATGATAGAGTAAATATAGTCTGAATGAAAGCGCACACTAAATTACAAATTATAGTTTCAAAATATCAAATATTTTTATTGTTGATATATAAGATATATTTGAAAAATAAAAAAACTCTTGTCCTTATATACATAAAGGACAAGAGTACGACTCTCGTGTTACCACCTTAATTCATTAACCGCTCACACAGTTAACCTCTTCAAGTACGCCAATAAATTGGTTATACTTTAGCACTATAACGGGTGCAGGGGGCCGTCATCGCCTACTAGGGCTTAACCCATTCAGCTTGAAGCTCTAAGATGTATTCAAAATTAGTTTCCATGCACCTCTCATCACCCGGTAACTTTCTGTTTGGCTCATCTAATTTTTACTTATTCTTTTCATTGCTTTTACTATCAAATCCCATACTCCAAAATATAGAATACTATAATATTTAAATCATTAGTTAAAATGATAATACATAGAGAACAGTAAACTATAAGTCTTTGTTATGCGATATATATTAAATTGTTTAAATTATATTTGAAATTTAAATTTTTGTCAAGGTGAAATAATTTGTTGAATTTTACACTTATATTAAATTATTCAGCATTTTCTTGTTCTTTCATATAATTTTCATACCAATTACTGAATAGAACTTTGCAGGCAGCTGCAACTGGAACTGCAAGAAGCATACCTAATAATCCGCCAACATTACCTCCAACAATGATTGCCATCATTGTAAAGACTGCATGTAGACCAACACTTTCGCCAACAATTTTAGGAGCTAAAAGATTATTATCTATTTGTTGTACAACCAACATTGAGATGATAGCATAAACTACCTTTATTGGATGACCACTGAGTAATCCCATAATTGCTGCAAGGATTGTACCAACAAGAGGTCCAACATAAGGAATCATATTGGATATACCTGCAACTATCCCAATAACAAAAGCATAATCAATTCCAACGATAGCAAGAGCTATTGCAGATAAAACTCCAACAAAAAATGCTTCTAATAATTGGCCTCTAAGATATTTTGCAAAAACCTCATGTATAACTCCGAAAACATAAGTAAACTTAGTTCCTGCTTTACTTTTTCTAAATATTAAGTAATATAGTTTTTTGCATAACCCTAAAAAATATTCTGAATCTTTTAATAGATATATGCTTATTACAAGTGCAATGAAAAATGTTGCTATACTGCTTCCTATAGACATAACATAAGAAGTCATATTTCCAAGATTATTTTCAATGTAGTTTTGCAGGGAAACAATACCGCTTATAATATAAGGTTTAATAGTATCAATAAAGGAACTATCCAAATTATCTAAAGTCTTCTTTATAGATTCAGTAGAAAATGAGGCATTGTTTATATACATTGAAATAGATTGTGTTATATTAGCAATAGTAGTATTTTTAGAAATCTGTCCACCAATCATAAAATAAATTCCCAAAAGAAGGCCGAAGAATATTCCTATTATTAGAATATATGAAAATACAATAGCCAAAATACGTCTTGCAGATCCATTTTGAAGCTTGTATATTTTATTTTCCTTTAGAAAGTTTTCTATGGCTCTAGTTACAGGATATAAAAGATAAGCAATTACAATTCCTATAAGTAGTGGCTTTATTAAAGTGATTAGATTGTCCCAAATATCAAAGACACCTTTTAATAATATACCAATATTATTAAGTATCAAAAAAGCTACATATATTAAAACTGTGGTTATAGCTATGTAGATTGAGTATTTAAATAACTTTTTATCAAATTCAATTTTCATAATAATTTTATTAATCTCCTTTAAGTAACTTGTTTTATTTCTCTATAATTGTTAGAAGGTTAACTTATATATAATAATTTACTTTAGTAATATAAAGGTTAAACATAGTATAGTGATATTATTGGGTAAAAGGTTAGAATAATAATTAAAAAAATAAATAATATACATAAGTTATATTTAAATCATTAGTTGAGTTGTTAAAGTGGTACAATTGATAACTTTTTTGAAAAACATTTTTTGAATAAGCTGTCAATTTCATCTGGTAAACTATCCTTCATATATTTCACACTAATTTCAGGCAAAGCCAATTTAAAATTATTTTTTTCATTTATAATTATAACTTCAGTTAAGCTGTTATAAAAATATTTATCAATCATATGAGCAAGAGATAAGATTACAGAAATTCTTTTACAAATCATAACATCATCTTTAGATAATAAAGCTCTATATTCTTCAGCTAACTTATAATCAAATTTTCCACTTAAAGCAACAGTATATCCAACCATTAAGATTTCTTTATGAGTAAGCCCTGAAATAAGTGAATTTATTATTATATAAAAGCCATGTTTTGAAGCTGATTTAACAGAAATACTTACACCAACATCATGAAGCTTTGCAGAAATGCTAAGAAGTTTATTTTCTAAATGCAAGTCTTTAGAATTAGTATTTTCCAAGTACTCAAATAACACATGAGATAAATCTCTTATTTTTTCCGCATGTGGAATATTTAAATCGTTGGTAGTTAAAATATTATCTAAAGAAAAATCTAAAATATCTTTATTATGAATTTCTTTTCCTAAGAGCTTTTCATATAAAACACCTTCACGAATACCATATTGACTTACTTTAAGTATAGGACAGCTGCAGTAATTCATTAGCATTACTATTGCAGAAAAAGGAGCAGTAAATATATCAGCTCTTTCTTTAGGAAGTCCTTTTATTTTAGACTTTTCATCTGCATTAAGGTTAAGTACATATTCATGTATTGTTTTGATTTCACTTGAGGTCATAGTATAATTATGAACTAAATCTAAAGGATAATTAATGAATTTTTTGTGAATTTTGCCTATTGAGCGGGCGGTACCACCAATACCTATTAATGGGAGGCCTTTACCATTTTTTAACCAAGTCAATTTATCAAATTCTTTATAAATAAATTTTTTCAATTCTGAAATTCCAGTGTTATTTGGAGGATTATCTAAGGGAAAAAGTTTAGTTAGTGGAATTGAACCAATTGGAAGGCTTATTCCATTAACAATTTTTTTATCTTTAACTAAAGTAATTTCCATACTAGAACCACCAATATCAATTAATATGGCATCATTAATATCTATGGTAGCTTTTATAGATAAGTATCCATAAGCAGATTCTTCAAGACCAGTCAAAATTCTTATATGAAGATTAAGTTTTTCTTTTACTAAAGTTATAATTTTATCTTTATTCTTTGCACGTCTTACTGCTTCTGTAGCAACTACAATTATTTCTTCAACATTATTTTTTTCACAAAGAATTTTAAAGAATTCTAAGGTAATAATAAGTTTTTCAATGCCTTCATTAGTTAAATTATCATTTTCATCAATGAATTGGCCAAGTCTAGTCATTCTCTTTTCTTCATCAATTATTTTAAATGCGTTATTTGAATAAATTTCATATACTAAAACACGCATTGAGTTGGAACCAATATCGATTACTGCGATATTTTTCATATTTCTCCCCCTTTTCATTACATAATATGTCAAAAAAAGTTAACTTATAAATAATAGTATGTTAACATAGAATTAACAAAAATATTAGATTATATTAGTATACATTTAAATATATTACATTATTCGTTAAGTATTTTAAATACTATTACTGCAAATAATTAAATTATATTTAGAAAATTTCTTTTTAGGGTGAGGAGAAGAGTTATGGATCAAATGCATACATATGATAATCATGATAATTTTATTAATAGAGAGCTTAGCTGGCTTGAATTTAATCAAAGAGTTTTAGACGAAGCTAAGGATAATACAAATCCTCTATTAGAAAGGCTTAAATTTTTAGCAATATCAGGTTCAAATTTAGATGAATTTTTTATGGTAAGAGTTGGGTCACTTTATAGTCAGATTCAAGCAGGTTTTGAAGAAAAAGAGGTTTCGGGGTTAACTCCAGTAGAACAAATAGATAAAATATTACATAGAGTTAGAAGGATGGTTAAAGATCAATATAAAACATATGATCATTTGTATGACCATCTCGGGAATAAAAATATAAGAATTTTTACCTATGATATGTTAAATGATAAGCAATTAGCTTTTGTAAATGATTATTATAAAAATATTCTTTATCCTGTATTAACGCCAATGGTAATAGATTCAGGTAGGCCTTTTCCTCTTTTATTAAATAAAACCTTAAATGTAGGTGTAATATTAAAGACCAATAAAGGCGAACAAGAAGTTTTTGCAACAATACAGGTTCCATCTGTTTTGGAAAGATTAGTCCCAATTCCAGGAGCAGAAGGAGAAAATTTTGTATTATTAGAAGACATAATAAAAAATCATTTGAGCGAATTGTTTGGGTTTAAGGTATTATCAGCTGCCTGCTATAGAATTACTAAAAATGCAGATTTAAGTTTAAATGAAGAGGGGGCAGAAGATTTACTTGAAACTATAGAAGAGTCACTTAAACAAAGAAGATGGGGACTAGCTGTAAGATTAGAAATTGAAGATATTCATGATGACAGAATTATAAATAAATTGGAGCAAGAATTTGAAATTTCACGAAATCAAATCTTTGAGATAAAAGGACCAATTGATTTAACTTTTATAAATAAATTATATAGCATAAAAGGGTTTGGTGAACTTAAGTTTGAAGCTATAAAGAGTATTCCAATTAAAGAACTAAAGGAATGTAATGATATGTTCCAAGCCATAAGTAAAAAAGATATTTTTCTTCATCATCCATATGAAAGTTTTTCTTCTGTAGTAAAACTTGTAGAAGCTGCTGCACAAGATGAAAAAGTATTAGCTATTAAGCAGACCTTATATAGGGTTAGCGGTAATTCACCAATAATTGCAGCTCTTTCAAAAGCAGCAGAAAATGGAAAACAAGTTACTGTTTTAGTTGAACTTAAAGCAAGATTTGATGAAGAAAATAATATTCACTGGGCAAGACAGCTTGAAAAAGCAGGATGCCATGTTATATATGGAGTAATAGGACTTAAAACACATAGTAAGATATTGCTTATTGTGAGACAAGAAAAGAAGGGAATAAAAAGATATGTCCATTTAGGAACAGGAAATTATAATGATGTAACTGCAAAATTTTATACTGATATAGGAGTACTGACTTCAAAACCTGAATTTGGAGAAGATGCTTCGGTTATATTTAACATGCTTTCGGGTTATTTTAAGCCGGAAAATATGAGTAAGATAACTATTGCACCATATGGACTTAGAAAAAAATTGGAGCATTTAGTGGAGCGAGAAACAGAAAATGCAAAGAACGGAAAGCAAGCTAAAATAATAGCTAAAATGAATTCGCTAATAGATAAAAGATTGATGATTGCTCTATATAAGGCTTCTCAAGCAGGAGTTAAAGTTGAGCTTATAGTTAGAGGGATTTGTTCACTGAGACCTGGGGTGAAAGGCCTTAGTGAAAATATAAAAGTTAGAAGCATAGTCGGTAGATATTTAGAACATAGCAGAATATACTATTTTCATAATGATGGCAAAGAGGATATTTATATATCAAGTGCCGATTGGATGTATAGAAATTTAGATAAAAGAGTTGAAACCATGACAATAATTGAAGATCCATTGATAAAAAAAGAGCTAAAGGAAATGTTAGTCCTTTATTTAAAAGATAATGTTAAAGCTAGAATTCTTCTTCCAGATGGTTCTTATACAAAGGTAGAAGCAGAGGGAAGAAATGTAAATGCACAAGAGGATATGATGGAGCTTTGCAAGAAATTTAATGTTAAATCATGATGTAATAAAATTGTGATTTTAGTATTTTAAAGAAAAAACTAAAGATAAGTAATAATGAATCGATAATTAACTAGAATATAATCAGTCAACAAAAGATAATTTACATTAAATGTTCTAGGAGATGAGAAGATGAAGAGTAAAAAAATTAAAGTTTTAAGTTTTGCAATTGTAGCAGCTTTATTACAAAGCACTTGTGTTTATGCAGCAGATAGTAAGGATAAATATACAAGGGATGATTTAAATAACATAGAGCCAGGTTTTAGCTCAGATGCAATTAATAAAAGTAAGTATAAGATTGATTCAAGTGTTAATAATTATTCTAGTCAAAAAACTCAAAAGGAAGTAGAACAAGAGCTTGGAGATGATAGTAGCAAAAGTACCAAAAATGATTCCTCAACAAGCGCTGAAGCAAGCGCTGGTAATGCAGGTGGACAAAATATAATTGTGGCAACTCAGCCAAGCACAGGAGTTAAAGGAAGTTATTGGGGAAAAACATCAAATAAAAAATGGATGTTATTTGAACAAAATATGCCTGTGGTAGGTTGGAAAAAAGTATCTGGTGTGTGGTATTATATGGATTTAGAAGGCATAATGCAAACAGGCTGGATAAATGATGGTTCAAGTTGGTATTATTTATATCCTAGTGGAGCAATGGCATATAATACATATGTTGATGGCTACTACCTTGACTGGAATGGCGTAATGCAATAAGTTTTAACGCTATTGTTAATAATTTATGACAATAATCTAAAGCTATTTAAAATAATATTTATTATTTTAAATAGCTTTAATTTTTTTGTATAAAAATTAAAATTTTGAACTTCAAGTATGGCAAAATATATAAAAAAATAAGAATATCATTTTTTTTGTAAAACTATGTAACTAATTTTATAGAGGTTTTTTTGTATTAATAGAGAATAATGTAATAAGGCTTCATAAATTCAATTAATTTACTGTAATAATTTTTGATTCATTATATTACTTAGATATTAAAAAGTAATAAAAGTATAATATTAATATCTAATTTTTTAAATTTGAAAATCCGTTTAAATAAGTTAATGGAAATAAAAGGGGATAATCAGCGTGAATAAATATGGTTTGAAAATAAAGAGTGTTTTGAAATTTCCTTATATTATCTTATCAATAATAATTATTATAGGTTTGTTTTTTTGGAATTATAATAAAAATGAAGATGTTATTATTGGATTTTCAGCACAGCTAACGGGAAGCAAAGCTGAATTAGGGGTACAGGAAAGAAATGGAGTGCAATTAGCAATAGAAAAGATTAATGAATCAGGAGGAATTTGTGGGAGAAAAGTATCTTTAATTGTTAGTGATGATTGTGGCAAATCTGAAAGTGCAAGGAAAGGAGATGAAGAGTTAATAAATAAAGGAGCAGTTGCAATTATTGGACATGCTACTACAGCTCAAACCTTAGAAGGTCTTAAAGTTACTAATCCAAAGAGAGTTGTAATGATTGGTGCTACAGTATCCACGCCTGAATTAACTGGCATTGATGACTATTTTTTTAGAATTCATCCATCATTTAAAAAT
This sequence comes from Clostridium sp. C2-6-12, assembly GCF_009928485.1. Lineage (GTDB taxonomy): Bacteria > Bacillota > Clostridia > Clostridiales > Clostridiaceae > Clostridium. The sequence goes on from NZ_JAABNP010000041.1 coordinate 35,062, forward strand.
AGCGCTGAAAATTTTGCAAATTATGTTATAGATAATAAAGTAAAAAATATAGCTATAATATATGACATAGACAACTCGTCGTATTCTAAAACCTATAGTAAAGTATTTGCGGATAAATTTAAAGACATAGGGGGAAATGTAGTAAGTGAAATTAAATTTTCTTCAGAAGAGGAACCAGACTTTACACCGTTACTTTCTATAATAGAAAAAAGTAAACCAGATGGATTGTTAATTATTGCATCAGATACTGATACAGCTATTATTGCACAAAGGGCTAAACTTATTGATAAAAATATTAAATTGTATACATCAGCTTGGGCACAAACTGAAACTCTTATAAGCAATGGAGGTCAAGCAGTTGAAGGTATGGAATTAGAGCAAGTCTATGATGTGACAAATAAGTCTCAGAACTTTGTTGATTTTAAGTCTAATTATAGAGCCAGATTTGGAAATGAAGCGTCATTTAGTGCTGCATATAGTTATGAAGCAACAATGGTACTTGCAGAAGCTTTAAAAAAAGCAAATTGCAATAAAAATAAATTAAAAGAAGCTTTATTAGAAATTCATGATTTTAATCTGTTAATAGACAATATTTCTATAGATAAATATGGAGATGTAGAAAGGCCTTATTATATAAGTAAAATTTACAAGGGACAATTTATTAGGGTTGAGAATACTGGAGGTAAAAATGAATGAAAAAAAGTAATAATTCTCCAAATTTACGTCAATTATTTTTACACATATTTTTATTTCGTTTATTTATTCCTTTAATTTTAGTGGTATTAATGGCTGTAATATGCTTTGGTTATTTAGGAATAAGAAATCTTGAAAGTCGTCAAAGTCAGGTTGTAGAATCTATGTCCCGCATAATAAACTATCACATTGATCATGGAAAAAGTATTTTAGAAGCAATAGCTAGAGTTGCTGAAACAAATGATAATATAAATGTATCGGTTTTTATGAAAAGTTCCTGGGAATCATATGGTTATTTTGATACTATATATTATTTGGATAAAAATGATAGAATTATAGATATGACACCTTTAAATCCAAGGTATGACGGAATTGATATGTCTAATATTTCGAATTTTAAAGAAGATGATAAACTTTTTAATATACATATTTCAAAACCATTTATTTCTTTACGTACAGGTTACCCTACAATATTCTTAATAAGGCCATTATTAAATGGAGGATATTTAGTAGGAGAATTGAATCTAGAATTACTTCAAAACGAAATTAAAACGTCAGCAAATTTACCTGACAAGGATTTTGTTTTTATTATGGATCAATCTGGAACACTTATTGCTCATCCTTATCTTGAGTTAGTTAAACAACAAACAAATATGAGCAATTTGAAAATATTTAGAAACATATTTCAGGGGAAAAATACAGGGATATATTCTTATGATGGAAATATTGTTATAGGCAATGCTGTGATATTAAATGAAAATAATTGGGTTGTTGTTGATCAGATATCAATTTATGAGTTTGTAAACCGTTATATTTATATATTAGTAATAGTTTTAAGTTTAGCTTTATGCATTTGCGGGGCTTTAATTTTAAATCTTAAGGAGCAGCTTAATAAATATATAATAACTCCAATAGAACAATTAATAAAAAAGACAAATAATATAACAATTGGTGATTTTAGTGACTCAATGGATTTTTCACCTGCTTCAACTGCATTTTCCGAATTAGATAAGCTTTTCGTGGATTTTCAGTATATGACAGATAATTTACAAGCAAGAGAATCAGCATTAAGAGAAAGTGAAAATAGATATAAGGGGTTGACCAATAGAATGCCTATAGGTATCTTCCGAGCTACCTTAACAGGAGAAATATTAGGCGTTAATCCAATGTTTAAATCAATATTTGGTTTCACTAATTATGATGAAGTTATAAATAAAAATATTTTAGATATTATTTATCCATACTCAATATATATTAAAAGGTTCCCAGAATACATAAAAAATTTGAATAATTATGAAATGAAAATAAAATGTAATAATGGTAAAAGTATATGGATACAGATTGATACTCATATTGTTTACAATATTAATAAAGAAGCGGAATTTTTTGAAGGCTGTATACAGAATATTACTGAGCGTAAAGTGACAGAAGCAAAAATAAAAGAGCAACAAGAACTTTTATTTAAATCAGAAAAAGAAAAAAGGGAAACTCTTGAAAAGACTCTTGCTATGAAGGATGAATTTATATCTTTACTTAGTCATGAATTTAAAACACCACTAAATGTTATTTATTCAGCCATTCAATTAATAGAAGGTGTATATATTAATAAGATACCAGAACGTGTACAGGAACTAATTGGAAGTATAAAGAAGAATACATTTAGACAGTTAAGACTTTCTAATAATTTATTAGATGTTACAAAAATGAATTCAGGTCAAACTAAATTAAATATGAAAAATATAGACATAGTTTTTTTGTCTAGAGCAATAACAGAGTCAATAGAATTATATGCGGATCAGAAGGATATAGATGTATACTTTGAATCAAATTTAGAGAGCAAGATAATTAATATGGATGAAGAAAAATTCGAACGTATATTATTAAATCTCCTTTCAAATGCTATGAAATTTACAGAGAGTGGAGGAGAAATTTCTGTAAGGGTTGAAGAAATTAAAAATTTAAATTTTATTCAAATTAAAGTTATAGATACTGGAATAGGAATTCCAAAGGATAAGCAAGAGTTAATATTTGAAAGATTTGGGCAAGTGGATAATAATTTATCTAGACAAGCAGAAGGAAGTGGTATAGGTTTATCATTAGTAAAATCACTAGTTAATCTTTTAGAAGGAACAATTGAGGTTCATAGTGAGGTTGGTGTAGGCAGCACTTTTACTATAACCCTACCAGTTAGAAATGAAGAAATAAATAATAGTAGAGATGATTATATAGATTTTCAAAATGAACTGGTAAGTAAGATAAAAGTTGAATTTTCAGATATTTATTTATGATAATTTTGCAATTATCATAAATAAATATTATGCCTTGTATATTTTTTGATTTATATCTCTAAATTCTCTTGGTGTAAGCTTAAATTTTGTCTTAAATAATTTGTTAAAATAAGATACATTGTTAAAGCCAACTTCAAAGGAGATATCCATTATAGATTTATCTGTTGTATCAAGAAGTTTGGAGGCAACTTCAAGACGATAATTATTAATATATTCAATACAGGTCATACCTATATATTTTTTAAAGAATCGCATAAAATGATATTCACTGAAATTGCATATAGAACACATATCTTTTATAGAAATATCATTCATATAATTTTCTTTAATATAGTTTAATATGATTTTCATTTTATTTGTCACCTCACTAGATAATGAGGCGGCTTTATTTTTTACAATCAAATCATATTTATATAATAAAGCAAAAAAATGATATAATAATGATTTCAATTCAATTTCATAAGCAATATCTTTAGAATTATAACAATCAAAAATCTTGGAAATTATATTATACAATTCACTATAACCTTTGGAATTTTTTTTGATTAAAACAGGTAGTTCATGTTCATTATTGAATATTGGAGCAAAGTACTTTATTAGGCAGCCGTCAGTAACAGCACTATTTAACATATTTAAATTAAATACCATGGTGCGCCAATTCATATTTGTACTATTAATTTGATGTATGGAATGAAGCGAAAAGGGTTTAACTAATATTATATCTCCTTTTTCAAGCTCATAAGGTACTAGATCTATTTTGTATTCACCTATGCCATCATCTACTAGAGTAAGTTCTATTTCTTCATGCCAATGTATTTGTACTGTATAGTATATTTCGGAAAATTCACAGGAATAAACAGTAAATGGTAAAATGAAATCGCCGTGTGTTGTATTTTCCTTTAAGTCTTTTATGTCTAAATTATTCATATTTACCTCCAAGATAGCAGTATTGTTTTATTATTAATATGAATTATGCAAGAAATTTAAAATATATAAATATATAATAACATTATAGTGATATTAAAAAAATAATTACAAGTATTTTTTTAATCATGATTATATTTTAGGGCTTAGTCAATTAAATTATCCGAATAACCCCTTCGGCTAGGCCTAAATAAATTTTGATTTCTTATAGAAGATAAAATTATATAATTATGGATTACACAAAAGCTAAAATAATAAAATTTTATATTATAAAATAATTTTTATATAGGTTTAAATGGAGGAAAAGGCTATGGAAAAGAAGAAAGAAAAAAAGGTATATGGTAAGCTATTAAATTATGAAGTTGAAGAAAACGTTGTTAATATCAATTTTGAAGGGAAAAAAGCATTAGTAAAGATAATTAATTCATATATAATTAATTTTTTTGTGCCTCTACATAGAGAAGAAAGAAATTCGAAGGCAGTTGAAAAATTAAAAGACAGTTATTGTGATTTTCAAGTTGAAAATATAGAAGGCGGAATTCAAATATCAACCGAAAAATTAATTGCTAAAATATATGATGAGTTTACAGTTGATATTTATGATAAAGATGGAAAAATATTATGTGAAGATTACAGAGGAGAAAAAGATCATTTTATTAGAAGAACTGCAGATTTTAAGCTTGCAGAAGCAGAAGGACATGATTTAAAGGAAGGCTTTGAAGAAAAGATATATGTTTCTAAAAAGATGGAAGAAGAAATGTATTTTTATGGACTTGGAGAAAAAACAGGTCATTTAAATAAGAAAGGCTATCACTATGTAAATTGGAATACAGACGATCCTAAACCACATGGAGAAACTTTTGATAGACTTTACAAATCAATACCATTTTTAATTTGTGTTAATAAGGAAAATGCTTTTGGCATATTTTTTGATAATCATTTTGAAACTCATTTTGATATGGGGCGAGATAATTCAAAGTATTATTATTTTTCAGCAGCAGATGGAAATTTAGATTATTACTTTATTTATGGTCCATCTATAAAAAAGGTAGTAGAGGGCTATACGAAAATTACAGGAACAGTGCCTCTTCCTCAATTATGGACACTAGGATATCAACAATGCAGATGGTCTTATGATACAGAGGGAAGACTTATGGAGGTAGCCGAGAGTTTTAGAGAAAAAGGAATTCCTTGTGATACTTTATATTTAGATATAGATTATATGGATGGTTATAGAGTATTTACATGGGATAAAGAAAGATTTAAAGACCCAAAAGTTATGATTAAAAAGTTAAAGGAAATGGGCTTTAAATTAGTTACCATAATAGATCCAGGAGTTAAGGTGGACAAAGGCTATGAAATTTATGATGAAGGTTTAAAGAATGGATATTTTGCAAAAGATAATCAGGGTATTGTATATAGAAATGAAGTTTGGCCAGGAGATTCTGTTTATCCAGATTTCTTAAATTCAAATACAAGAAAATGGTGGGCAGAAAATCAAAAAATAATGACTGATTATGGTGTAAGTGGAATTTGGAATGATATGAATGAGCCAGCAAGCTTTAATGGACCTTTACCAGATGATGTTATGTTTGACCAAGATGGAATTCCAGTAATGCACAAAGAAGCCCATAATGTTTATGGTCATATGATGGCGAAGGCTACATATGAAGGTTTAAAGAAGGAAACAGGAAAGAGACCATTTATAGTAACAAGAGCCTGTTATGCAGGAACTCAAAAGTATTCAACTATATGGACGGGGGATAATCAAAGTACTTGGGAACATTTAAGAATGTCTCTTCCAATGCTTATGAATCTAGGTTTAAGTGGAATGGCTTTTTGTGGAACAGATGTAGGTGGATTTGGTCATGACTGTAGTTCGGAGCTGTTAAGTAGATGGGTACAAGTTGGAACATTTACGCCACTGTTTAGAAATCATTCTGCAATGGGTACCAGGGATCAAGAACCATGGGCATTTGATGAAGCTACAGAAGAAATTAATAGAAAATATATTAGATTACGTTATAAGCTGCTTCCATATATTTATGATACTATGTGGAATTGTAGTAAAAATGGTGCTCCACTAATAAGACCATTATTATTTAATTACCAAGAAGATAAAAATACTTATGAAATTAATGATGAATTCCTTTGTGGTGATAATATATTAGTTGCTCCAGTTGTAGAGCAAGGTGCAAAAGCAAGAATAGTTTATCTTCCAAAGGGAGACACATGGATAGACTACTGGACAAAGAAAGAATATAAAGGTGGACAAAATATTATTAAGGAAACTCCATTAGATGTATGTCCTATATTTATTAAAGGTGGAAGTATTATTCCAGTAGGTGAAGACCAAAACTATATTGGTGAAAAAGAAACAGATACTTTAAAAATTGAGGCTTACTTAAGCGCTGAAGATACAGAAACAAGGTATCATCATTATGTAGATGATGGGGAAACTTTCAAATATCAAGCAGGAGAATTTAATGATTATAAGATTAAAGTGAGCAATAAAGAAAAAGTTGAAATTAAAATAAAAGGAATAGATCATAATTATGAAGATAAGTATGCAAACATTGAATTCATCCTTCATAATTTAAATGGAAAAATTGTAACAGTAAATGGAGAAACAGTTAAAGTTGAAGATGGAAAAGCTATAATTTCAAACCCAATAAAATAATATATTTAAAGAGCAGTAGTTATTTGGACTACTGTTTCTTTTGTTTTGAAGCATAATTAAAAGAATTATTAAATATTACCAAAAAAATTATATGAGTTATGATAAAATAAAATTATAAAAATTCGGAGAATATTTTGTGTATGGCACTTAAAGTTTAAATTACTAATTGTATACATAGATAAGATAAATTTTATTTATAGGACTTTCAATTTGTATTAACATAAGGATTAAATCAAAAAGGCTAACTAGGAGGGAGTTTAGTGGGAATAGATGAACTTTATAATATTGGGGCAAGGATACAAAATAATAATTATATAGAAAACAATTCTAAAATTGATAGTTCCAAATTTTCACTGTTATTAAATTCAAGTAGTAGTTCGGAAGTATTTTCAAACTTACAGAAAAAATTCAATCAAGTGAACTTTCATATTGGTGATATTTCCAAAAACGATAAAATACTTGATGCTTATGGAAGCGAACTAAGAGGGAGACTTAATGTAATTATTTCTCCAAGCATATTAAATGAAATGGAAAATAGTATTAGTAAAAGACTTGAAATAGAAAATAGGATATTTGAATATATAAATGAGAAAAATACTTGGTTTGAAGGTTTGGGGGTGAAATCTTTATCCTCTGGAATAATAATTAATAGTGATGGAACGGTTAGTTATTGGTCAATACCTGAAGACTATGAGATTATTAATGATAATTCTCAAAAGCAAAGTCAACCTTCTGCAGTATATAGAGGTGAAAATTACAGAGGTGAGTATGAAGCTAGTTCATCAAAAAATAAAGGTGATATATTGGTAGAAAAGCGATTTAATAATGAAAATATAATACCCTTATATTACTTAGGAACTTACTCTAGTAAGGAAATTATTAATAGAATTATTGACAAAAGCAATAAAGAACAAGAGGAAAAAAATTTGCTTCAGCATTTAAAAGAAAAATTTAGCGGAATTAATATTTATATTTTAGAGATTGAAAATAAAGATGAAGCTATAATAAACCATGGGATTAAGTGCAAGAGTCTGTATAATGTATGTATTTCACCAATAATTTTCAAAGAAATGGAAGAGGATCCAGCAAAAGAATTAGAGATAGAAGGGAAAATAAGTGATTATTTATTTGAGGAAACTCAAGAGAGGAATTTATATAAGTTCTTAAATGAAAAAACTAAAGTTTCAGGAATTGTATTTCATAAAGATAGATCAGTAACAAGATGGTCTAATTTAAATAATGAAAAAGATAATTTAGAGAATGTAAGTAAAATAGTTGAAGTAAACAAAGAGTTTATTATAAGACAAACATCAGTAAATGGAAAATTCTCTATAAGAAAATTAATTTTATAGAAAACTTTAAGTGAAAAAATATTGACTTAGAGTTAACTTTAAGGTGTAAGATTAAATAAGTAATAGCTATTGTTTAAATAGTAAACTTACTTAAATTATAAATTATAAAATATAAATGATATATGATTATAATTTAGGTTATATTAATACAAAAGGAGAGTGTATTTATGGAAAATTTTCTTTATTCAATACCAACAAAAGTTTACTTTGGGAAAGGCCAAATTGAAAATCTATCAGCTATAATTAAAGAATATGGAAATAAAGTGCTTATAGCTTATGGTGGAGGAAGTATTAAGAAAATTGGTTTATATGATGAAATAGTTAAAATTTTTAATGATAACCAAATTTCATATGTTGAAATTTCAGGTATAGAACCTAATCCTAGAATTGAAACAGTAAGAAAAGGAATTGAAATATGTAGAGAAAACAAAGTAGAAGTTGTATTAGCAGTAGGAGGCGGAAGCACAATAGATTGTGCAAAAGTCATTGCGGCAGGTGTAGATTATTCAGGAGATTCATGGGATTTAGTTACTAATCCAGAGAAAATAGAAAAAGCATTGCCTATAGTTACAATTTTAACTTTGGCAGCTACAGGTTCAGAAATGAATGGAAATGCTGTCATTTCTGATATGACTACCAATGAAAAAATAGGGACTGGATCTGGTAATATTAAACCAAAGGCTTCCATTTTAGATCCTGAATATACATTTTCAGTACCTAAAAATCAAACTGCAGCAGGAACAGCTGATATTATGAGTCATATTTTCGAAAATTATTTTCATCATACAAAAGCTGTAGATATTCAAGATAGTACAGCAGAAGGATTGTTAAGAGCTTGTATTAAATATGGACCTATAGCTATGGAAGAACCAGATAATTATGATGCAAGGGCAAACTTAATGTGGGCTTCAAGCTGGGCTATTAACGGTTTAATATCTTATGGAAGAAGTGCACCATGGGTTGTACATCCTATGGAACATGAATTAAGTGCATTTTATGATATAACACATGGAGTAGGTCTTGCAATACTTACTCCACATTGGATGAGATATTCTTTAGATGATACTACTGTTGATAGATTTGCTCAATATGGAATAAATGTCTGGGGAATAGATAAAAATCTAGATAAATATGAAATTGCTAATTTAGCTATAGATAAAACAGCAGAATTCTTTAAAAGCTTAGGTATTCCAAGTACATTGAAAGAAGTTGGAATCGAAGAAGAAAAAATTGAGCTAATGGCTAAGAAAGCTATGAATCCATATTTCAAATATGCATTTAAACCTCTTGAAGAAAAAGATTTAATTGCTATATATAAGGCTGCATTTTAGCTTTATATATTAATAAATTTATGGTAAATAGATTTTATAATTAAAAAAAGAAGATTATTAAGTAGTATCTTTTAGGTGAGTTTTTAAGAAATAAAATATGAGATACTTATAAAAATAACAAGTCTATCTATATTGTGAGGGACTTGTTATTTTTTTATATATAGGTAGAGGAAAATATATTTATTTAAGATGTCAATAATTATATCGTAAAAGATTATAAATAAGTCGTAAAATGCAAATTAGCATATTTTTATTTATTAAAGCCTAAAAATCATTATATTACGATATATATATTTACTGCATATAAATTACATGTTAAAGTGATATTGTAATTGTTTACGTAGGCAGAAATTGAAAAAAATATATTATCAAAGGATGAATTTTTATCAGAAGTGTTCACGTTAACAAGGTTGCTACAAGGATATATATGAAACAATCATAAATTGTAAATATTAAAATTTTATGTTAATAAAAGGGGGAAAACACTGTGAAAAAAATTAAAAAACTATGTATGATTGCTGCATTAGGAGCAATAGTTACAGGAGGAAGTTTATTACCAAGCACAACAGCTTATGCAGCAACAAAAGACGTTAAAGCTGGAATGAATTTAAAAAGTATTGTAGAAAGTGCTAAAGCTGGAGATGTTATTAATGTTGTTGGAACTGTAAAATCTGATACAGTAAATGTTCCAGCAGGTGTAACAATAACAGGAAAGTCTGGAGCTGGTAAAGTTGATTTTTCTTCAACTTCTGGAGATTCAGGAAAAGGATTTGTAATAAAATCTGATAAAGCAACCATCACAGATTTAGAGGTTTATAATGCAGCAGATAATGGAATATTTATAGATGGTGGTACAAATGCTCATCTCACAAATTTAAAGGTTCATAATAATCATGATGCAGGTGTACAATTATCAAATGGTGCAGCCAATAACATATTAAATAATGTTTATTCTTATAGTAATGCAGATGCAAAAGGAGAAAATGCCGATGGCTTTGCAATAAAATTGCACTCAGGTAAAGGGAATACATTAACAGATTGTACAGCAGAAGGAAATTCAGATGATGGATATGACCTATATGCTGCACATGGTGCCGTAACTTTTACAAGATGTAAGGCAATTAATAATGGAAATTGTGGAGGAATAAAAGGTGATGGTAATGGATTTAAGGTTGGAGGAATAGATAACAAAACTCCAGGAGAAAAGCCACATGCTGATGCTTTAAACCATGTACTTATCGATTGTACAGCTACAGGAAATACAGGAGCTGGATTTGATAGAAATAATCAAACTGGTGTTGTTACAATGAAGGGGTGTATTGGTAAAAATAATGCTTTAGGTAATTTTAAATTTCCTGCTAAGGGAACACCATCGGCTTTAGGCTACCAAGTTACATTTGGTACAGCAATAATTGACTCTTGTACATCTGCTGGCGGAGGCAAAAATGATATTTCAGGAGCTAAATTAGTAGGAAATTGTACAGGCTTTTAAATAAAATAAACCTTTTTATAGATTAAAAGGTGTTAAAATATTGGTAATCGTGGTATAATCTTCATGTGTTAACGGTAATAATAATCTTTTGATATAGTTAATATATAAAATATTTATGAATATTAGGAGGAGTTTACATGAAAACTAACAAATTAAAAAACTTTTTAGCATTGTCACTTTCTGCTATTGCAATGGTGGTTGCAGCAACTTCATCAACTATGTGTTGTGTATATTTTGAAGAACCTAAGATGCCAAAATCTTTATATAAGGTTGATTAAACATAAATGTTCAAAAATAACTACACTTGATATGTAATTTTAAGTTATATATCAAGTGTAGTTATTTTTGAATTAATTATTAATTATTAATTATTAATTCTTGTTTAAAAACACAATTATTGATTGAAGTACTAAATAGGACGTTATTATAGCGTTTGTTAATTATTTTCTTTATATTTTTTAAGCCAATCCCTCTATTTTCGCCTTTTGTAGAAAAGTTTTTTTCATAAAGCTTATGTATAGGAGGCGTAGAGCTTAAACATGAATTAGAAAGGTTTAATATAATTGCATTATCAGTTTTTATCATAGCAAAGTGAATAAATTTATTATCGCATAAAATACTGGCTTCTATAGCATTATCAAGTAAAATACCAATAATTCTACAAAGATCGATAGTACTCATGCTAATATGTTCAATATCATCTAATAATTCTATTGATACACTTATTCCTTGTGAATGAGCTGTGCTAAATTTTGAAGATAATAAAGCTTTTAAAGGGCCTATTTTTATATGAGATAAAAGGGAAAGAGATATATCTTTGCTTATAATTATATTACTTTCAGGTAATAATTCGTTATAATAAAAACTCTTTAATCCAGAAATATCTTCTTTTTCTATATACGTTTCTAAAGTAGAAAGTATATTTAAGTAATCATGCCTAAAACTTCTTAAATCTGAATACATATTTTCAATCATATTTGTATAGTCTCTTAGTTGTAAATACTCCTTCGCTCTATATTTATTAACTAAGCTATTATAACTATAGTACATTATTGCGATAACAAAAATAAAAAATAAAAATAAAGTTATTGTATTAAATAAAATCATAGAACTATCCCAAGAAACTACATAATTATATATAGTGGTTTCATATATTGTAAATGCAATAAGTATAATACTAAATAAAAATGTGACAAAAAGTTTTTTAGGAATTTCAAAACTAATATCATTTTTATTAAAAAAATTAAGAATAATTAATCTAATTAATTTACTAAGTATAAAAGTAACAACAAAAAGAAGAATTTGAGAAAATAAATCTAATATTGAATTGTTACTTATATCCATATGAGTATATCCTAATAGAGATATAAACACTACACCTGTAATACCATCAGAAATACATATTAACATCCAAATTAAAATTGTCAAGATGATTGAAATAAGAAGTTTTTTGTAAATTATAAATAAGTAAATAAATACAAATATAGGTATCAAAAATAGTAAGTTATTTCTGTTAATAATAAACAAATAGCTATTTATTATATATACTAAAATAGAATATGTAAACAGCATTTTCTTATCTAGGGTTGCAAAAAAGGTGAAGTTCAATACTGGAAGCAAAAAAAGTAAAACCACAAAGAATGGGTAAATAATATTAATTATTAATTCAGACACTTCTTTAACAGCCCCTTTAAGTATCTTATAGATATGTAACAAATTTCACCATTATGCATTATTACAACCATATTTTTTTTATCAATATTTTTAATGTTTTTGGTATTTACTAAATAAGATCTATGAGTTTTATAAAAATCAGAAGGTACCTTTTTTTCAACATCCTTCAAGGTTCCGTAAAATTCTGATTGACCGTTTAGAGTATGTACACAAATTTTATGTTCTGTATCAGCTGTTTCAAAGAATAAAATATCATCAAAATCTAAAAAGACAATATTGTTTCCAATTTCTAAGGAGAACTTGTTTTCATTTTTATTTTTAATTGCTGTTAAGTTAGTACTAATTGCCTTGAGGCATTCTTCAACCTTTGTAGTTATAGTATTAATATCTCCCTTGATTATATAATCAAGAGCTTGTACTTTATATTGAAAAGTAAGTAAAGTTAATTCAGCATGACCTGTTAAAAATACAATATATCCGTTAGGGTCATGAGTTCTTATTAATTTAGCAAGGTCAAATCCATTAAGTTCACTATTTAAATCAACATCTAAAAAATAAATACAACTGTTTTTAGATGTTTCAATATGGGTTACAACCTCGTAAGGATCATTTGTTGAAAGAGCAATTTGAAAATCGTATTTTCCTATCTTACTATTTAAAATATCTTCAAACTTTTTTCTTTCATTTTTATCATCTTCACAAATTATAATATTAGTCATAAATTTTCCTCCCAAAAGTAGTCTCATTTTTTATATTTATGAACACGTGTACACTAGTAAATGTTCTTATAGTTATTAGTTTTTTTACCAAATAATCTATATACAATTGGTGTAATAACTAGAGCGGCTTCTAAAATACCAAAAGTAATTAAGTTAGTATATATTTTGCTTTCAATTACAAAAATTGAAATAAAGAAAGCAATAACAATTAAAATACTTTTTATTTTTAATTGTTTTCTTAATTTTTTACTAACAAGAGGCCGTTCTTCAGTATCTCCAGGAGCATATAAAAATACAAGCAATAAGCTTAATATAAAAATAATTGTTTGTACCGCTGTATTTAAAGGAAGATACAAGCTTAAGTAAACGTTACCTAAAAAAAGGATGTAATTAACGATAATGCATTGTAAAGTCGAATTGGCATGAGCTCCAGAAGCAAAACTTCTAAGAAATGCAAAAACTAAAAATGCTATAAGCGTATATTTAAATACGCCTAATAAATATGCTGTTCCAAGTAAAATAATTGATTTTGATATATCAAGCATTATCACCTGTAAGCCATAATAAATTTTTTCGGCGTCTTCATCTGACGTTGAAGTATTATCTTTTATAAATTGTAAACATAAGTTGCTTAATTTTTTTGTAATTATCATAAATTATACCACAAATCCTTTCCAGGTAAAACTTTCCCTTAATATGATGTTTGAGTCAAGTAAAAGTTGGCAATAATTTCGCTCGATTTATTATCCATTAT
>NZ_JAABNP010000042.1 GCF_009928485.1 Clostridium sp. C2-6-12
TCACAAAGGAATGGCTTATTTATTTTTTACAGATTCTATTTATTCAACAACCTATTTAAATATAATAGAATAATAAAAAAATGTATATAAAAAAATAACAAAACAATATATTTCTATATATGTTTTGCTATTTCTTATATTAGTCAAATAGTTCTTCTTCTAATTCTTCAATATTTAAAATTTTAATGGTATTCCTATTAAATTCAATATAATTTAAATCTCTTAAATTCATTAACTCTCTTGATAAAGATGGTCTTGGAATTCCTAGTGAAGATGCAATTTCTTCTTTGCTTTCCTTTAATGTGATTATTTCACTTTTTTGATTCTTAACTTGTTCTAAAATGTAATTAATGACCTTATGCTTAATGCTCTTAAAGGCAATACTTTTTATTTTAGAATTTAAAATAAATATCTTATTACTTAATGCAGACATAAAATTTCCTAACACTTCTTCATTTGATGTACACAGTTTTAATATATCTGCTTTGCTTATATAAAGTATACTGCTGTCACTAAAGGATATAACTGTTGATGGATATTTAGATTTTTTTGAGAAAATCAAAGCTTCACCAAATACATCTCCATTATTTAATCTCTTTAAAGTAATTTGCTTTCCGCTGAGATATATTCTTTGAATTTCTATTGTTCCCTCTAAAACAAAACCTAAGCTATTACAATCATCTTCTTCATTAGCAATAACTTCACCTTTTTTATATGCTTTAACTGAATATCCAATATTAGAAATAAGCTTTTCAATTTCCTCATTGCTTAAGTTGTGAAAAAACTCATTTCCATGTAACTTATTCACTATTTCTTTCATCTAAAATTCCTCCAACACTTTGCATATGAATAAATAAATTCACATATATTTCATATCACAAAAATTTTCACTTACAGTATATTTTTATTATTTTGGATTTTAATATCGTCAATTGATTTAACTCACGTTCCATCATTCACATATTGCGGCATTGCTTTTATAATATAACTTACATTTATAAGAAAAAATATAAAAATAATTATTGCTATTTTCTTAACCATAAATTAACCTCATTATTTTATTCACCCAATTATAATCTCATATCTATATATTACTACAATAATGCAAAAATCTGAATATTTTTTACTCTAACAAATCGGACTTTTTTATACTTGTGTTTCAAATTGATTTACTAACCTTTCAATAATATTTTTTATATAATGAAACTATCTTTGATTATATAAGAAAAAAATAAGGTAGAACTCAAAGTTCTACCATTATTCATTAACTAATAACTATTCAATAGCTTTTAACAAACTATCTAATCTCATCTTTAATTCAATTAATTCCTCTTTAGGCAATTTTACTTTGCATGCCATTTCTTTTGGAACTTCTAATACCTTTTCTTTTAATGCTCTTCCGTTATCAGTTAATTCAACTATAACAACTCTATCATCATTAACGTCTCTATATCTTTTTATTAAACCCATTGCTTCTATCTTCTTTAATAGTGGGGTTAAAGTTCCTGAATCTAAATGAAGCCTTTTTCCAATATCTTTAACAGTACTTTTTTCATCTTCCCATAATACAAGCATTGCTACATACTGTGTATATGTTAGATTATGTTTATCAAGAAAAGGCTTATATAATTTTATTATTTCTCTTGATGCTGCATACAAAGAAAAACAAACTTGATTATCTAATTTTATACTATCATACTTATTCATATTTTTATCTCCTACTATATTATATATACTATTTCAGTAAATTTAATTTTAATAAATTAAATTAAGTTTAACTTTTTTACATTTATATGTCAATCTCAATTAAGCCTTTTTTGTTAATAAAACTCGTAAATCAGAACTATTTAGTAACTTAATTACCCCTTTATTTAATGAAATCCCATTACAAATAAACTATTTTTTAGAAAGAGAATCAATATAACTTACAGCTGATAAAGCTGCTATATTACCTTCTCCTGCAGCCTTTATATATTGATATGGTTTTCCAACAACATCCCCAGCTGCAAAACATCCATTTATATTTGTTTTCATTAATCGGTCTACTTCAATGTGATTATCAACTATATTTAATCCCGGCACCAATTGTCCTGGAGAAATGCTGTCTCTCAAAATGAAAATTCCATCTGTTTCAATTTCTGATTTTTTTAATTTAAGTTTACTCACCTTATCTTCTCCAATAATTTCAATAGGTGTGTCCTTAATAATTTCAATAGACGAATCTACCCCAACCTCTTCTTCATACATAGGAACATAATATACTTTAGAGGCAATTGTAGCAATAAAGTTAGCTTCTGCTTCTTCGTGTTTATTATATGATACTATTGTAACTACTTTTCCTTTATAAAGTGGAGCATCACAAGTTGCACAATATCCTACACCTTTTCCAAGCAGTCTTTCCTCTCCAGTAAACAGCTTACCATATTGAACACCTGTAGCTAATATTACTGTAGTAGCTTCATACATTTTTTCATTGACCATTAATGCAAAGTAATCTCCCATTGCATATACGTTATTTATTTTCTCTTCTGTTATATTTATATCCATTTCTTTTAAATGATTAAGAAACTCTTCTTGAATTTCCTTTCCACTCTTCCTATAAAAGCCTAAGTAATTATTAATTTCATGAGCCTTTGCAAGTTTTGGTGTAAGTTCTTTATTTCCAAATATAACAAACTTCTTTTTTCTTATTTTTGCATTTAAAGCAGCAGATATTCCCGCTGGGCCACTTCCTATTATTGCAATATCATATCTTTCACTCATTATAAATTCCTCCAACTATTTTTATGTTCTCAATTAAAACTAATATAAATTAATCTTTCTCTTTATACTTTTTTCAATTTGATTGATTTAATAAAATACTAATATGTTAAATTTAGATCTTATATAATATCTATTTCTACATTAATATATACTATTATAATTTAAGAGTTCAATAATTTCAAAATATCTTCTTTTATCTTTAAAGGCTTTGTTGTTGGTGAATATCTCTTTATCACCTTTCCTTCTTTATCAATTAAAAACTTTGTAAAATTCCATTTAATTTCTTTACTAAGTAATCCTTTTGCTTCATTCTTTAAAAATTTATATAACGGATGTGCATTTTCACCATTTACATTTATCTTCTCAAACATAGTGAATGTTACACCATAGTTTAATAAACAAAATGAATGTATGTCTTCATTGCTTGATGGATCTTGGTTTGCAAATTGATTGCAAGGAAAACCTAATATTTCAAGACCTTTATTATTATTTTCCTTATATAGCTCTTCTAATTCTTCAAATTGAGGTGTCAATCCACATTTACTTGCTGTATTTACTATTAAAACTACCTTACCTTTATATTCTTCCATTTTTACTTCCTGTCCATTCATTTTTTTAGCTGAAAAATCATAAAAATTCATTCTATCCATCTCCTTAATAATAATAATTTGAACTTTATCTATTGCTATTAACTGCATAATTTAATCTTTTATAGAACCAAGAATGCCAAAATACATTTACAAAAATTAAATTGAGTTCAATTGTTTTGTTTAAATAAAAACATAGCAGCAACATGTTGTCTACTATGTTTTATGTCATAAAATTTCTTATAAATTAGCTTCAATTGCTTGTTGTATTCTTTCTTTTGGTAAAAATCCTACTAATTGTTCTGCTTTTTGACCATCTTTGAATATTATCATTGTTGGTACACTTGAAATTTGAAATTCATTTGCTAAATCTAAGCTTTGATCAATATCAACTTTTATAAATTTAACTTTTCCTTCCATTTCACCAGCTAATCCTTCAAGTACTGGAGCTAACATTTTACAAGGTCCGCACCATGTTGCAAAAAAGTCAACAACTGTTACTCCACTTTCTATTTCACTTTTAAATTCATTATTTTCTACTATTTTCATCTTTCATACCTCCACTTTATCTATAAAATAATATTAGTTAAAGTTTCCTTCTATTAATTATTTTAAGTATTTTTTATTGTTAATATACATACACCATTGCATTTTCTAAAATTCAATTTAATACAACTAATCTACAATTTCATTTTACTTTGTATAATATTTATTGTCAATATATTTCGAAATTCTTTTCTTATAGCTTTTCAACTTCCATCTTTTTCAAAACAAGTGATAGTAGAAATCCAATTCCTGCGACTCCTGCTACAATATATATTGTAGTATTTACATTAAAATAATTTGTGATTGTCCCACCAATTGAAGGCATAATAAATGCTGATAATCCTGAATATATGCTTAAAGCTAGTAATAGACCCGTAGATTTTAATTTTTCACTTGAAAATTCATATATTAATATACGACTTGCAAGCATCATCATTGGACCATTAATAATTTGAAATACAGAAAGCAGAACCATTGAACTTACACTATTACTCATTCCAAAAAGTATAAATTGAAGCGTAACTGTAAATGCAGATATAGAAAGCAATTTATATGCTCCTAATCTTTTTAAAAAGAAACTTCCATAAATATATACTGGTATCTCCACTAGTGCACTAATTGTCCACTTATATCCTATGTCTGCATTAGTTGCTCCTAATTGCAGCATTTTATCTATTATAGTAGTTGAATTAGCAGTTCCTGCACAATAAATTAAAAATAATATAATTATTGCTAATATATATTTTTTATTATTTAATAGCTCTTTAATATCATCCATAGTGATATTTTCAGATTTACCTTGGCTAGATTTTACTCCTTCTTCAATAAGAACCATTAATCCTAAAAGCATAATTGTTATCAATATAATGCTTAATCCCAAACCCTTGTATCCAAATTCATTTAGCAGCTTGGCAATTACTATGCTTGCTGCTGCCCATCCTATTGATCCAAATGCTCTTATAAAACTAAATTGATCTCTTGCTTTTTCTCCAAAAGTAAAAAGCCAATTATCCAGGTACCCAAAATTCAAATTTGCGAGCCCTGCACTCATTGCTATTAAAATCATATGCAAAATAAACATTTTTGCTTCCAAGCTATAAAATAAATATGTAAATACAGCAAAAGCCATTACTGCAACAATGCATAATTTTTTTACAGTTTTATATTTATCTGATAAAATTCCAAAAACTAACTGAAATACAATAGTAGTAATTGCATAAGATGAAATTAAAATTCCACGTTCCATAGGATTGTAACCTATGTGTGATAAATAAGGCACATATTGAGTATACCCTAAAGCTATAATCCCATATGCTAGAAAATATATAAAGCAAAATTTTATCATCATTTTTTTATCCTTCATAGTTACTCTCCCTAAAATAATTTATTTATAAACAGTTTTTTGTAATTTAATATTTATATACTAAACATATCATATTTAGCGCAAATTCTAAGTTTTCTGATAAATTTTGTAACAACTTTTGCAATTTAGTTATATGTTTTTTTATAAAACAGGTTGTTTTTAGTCATACCATTAAAAAAACGCTTTTCTTACCGAAAAACGTTTCCTTCACAGAATATTATCCTTCCTATGATTTATTAGGTTCAAATTTCATACATCTTTAAATACTCTTTAGTATTACAAATCATTTCATCAAATAAAGCCTTTGATTCTTTCAAACCTATTGTAACTAATGGATCATTTACGAATGCATTATATGCAAGCTCTAAGTCCTTAGTAAGTGCTGCTTCCATTACTGTTTCTGTATTCATAAGATTTCTTATAACAAGATTATTAACATTAACTGGTAAATTCCCTGCGTTTATATTTCTCAACAATGCATTTGTCTTTACTATAGCTCCTAATGGAAGTCCAATAACCTGTCCCTTATTATGAGTTATAGATATTACCATGATGCATATGATATCTTAACTCTAGAAATGAAAAAACAACTTCTTGATTTACTTAATTTAAGTTCTTGTATAATATTTATGGATTTTGAAGAAAATAGCTTAATAGAAGAACTACTTTTTAAAATCCTAAAAGAGGACAAGATCAAATCAACTTATTCTGAATTATATATTATGACACTTTTACTTCAATTATTAATTACAATAAATAGATGTTCTGCTAAAAATAAAAATGATTACGAAACTGAGCAAAAGAATGAAAATATTTTAAAAATAGTTAGATACTTAAATTCAAATTATTTAAATAAGATATCTTTGAACGACTTGAGTGAGCTGTTTTTTATAAGTGAAGCTCATCTTAGCAGATCTTTTAAAAAAGTCACTGGATTTAATATTATAACTTACATAAATATTCTTAGAATAAAAGAAGCACAAAAAATCCTATTAAATTCCAATATGAATATAACCGTAATAACTTATACCATTGGATATGAAAGTATAACCAACTTTGAAAGAATTTTTTAATCTATAACTTCTATGTCACCATTAAAATATAGAAAAATAAATAAAAAGTAATAAATATTTAAATCCTTCTTTTAAATATTTATTGCTTTTTCAATTCTATATTATACTTTTTATATTAAAGCTTTTGAGTTATAGAATGAATATTTCTGGAATTTTGCTGAGAAAATTTCTTTTATATAAAATACTATAAAATCACTGTATATTTTTAATCATATCAGCTAAAAACGCTAATACCAGCCCTTGCCCCCAGCCCTGTATCCATTCTTTTGAAATATTACGATATCCATCTCTATCTTTCATGACCGCTGTACCACCTGATACATTTAGAACACGTCCATCTTCGCTTATATTTTTTAAGATTCCACCTAATGCTTTTTGAACGTATTTTGTATGAAGTGGGTTTACATTATTAATCATAGCAGCTGCAATACCACAAGATGCTGACACTTCCTCATAAGAATCCTCATCATCTAATACAGTTCTCCATAAACCATTTTCAGTCTGAACTAATTTTAATGCTGATAATTGATCGCGAAGCGCACATTCAATGTCCATACACTGTGGATATAAATACCAATCCTTCAAAATTAATTTAACTTGTGACATAGTATAAGCTGACCAGGAATTGGCTCTCCCCCAGTAAACTCCTGACATATTATCTTTATTAACATTATTGTAACCATGATACCACAACCCCGTACTAGGATCTTGCAAATATTTAATATGCCAGTAATATTGGTTGAGTGCATCCTTAATAATATCCTGATTATTTAATTTACTCCCTACTCGAAGTAGGAAAAATGCTGCCATAAACAATGTGTCTGCCCATGCTTGTTCTGGAAAATCATTTTCAATAGATACTGTATGCTGCAAAACATTATCTCCAAATCTAAGAGCATGGTTACGAATATAATCAACTTTACTCATAACAATATCCCAGTATTTTTCTTCACCTGTTTCTTCATATAACATTATAAGCATATGCCCCATGGCACATGTATTGACAGTCCATTCTGGCAGACCAAGTTCAATATATTCATCTGTCCACTTTATAAGCATATCTAAATACTCTTTATTCCCAGTTGTTTTATAGGCTCTAGCTACTCCATAATAAGCCACACCACAAGGCCACTCCCATGTTAAATCCATTGTCATTGTTTTTCTAACTACTTTATCAATTACTTCTATAATTTCTTCTTTGTTATAATTTAGTTTTAACATATTTCACCTCTTTAATATTTACTAATAGGATTAACTCTTTAAAAAATTTGCGTTACAAAAAATTAATATTTCTATAAAATTAAGTGATTTGACTTTTAAGCTTAAACTTTTCTATCATGGAATTCAAAGTCTCTACTTGAACAGTTAATTCTTCACTAGCAGCTGCACTTTCTTCTGCTATTGCTGAATTGGATTGAACTACCTCCGAAATTTGTTGTATTCCATCTTTTATCTGCTTAATAGCATGAGCTTGTTCTCCTGTTGCTAAAGCAATGTCCTCTATTAAGTTAGTAGTTTCATTTACATTACCTGCAACAAGAAATAATTTTTCTGCAGTGTTATCTGCTATTAATCTGCCTTTTGTTACAGCTTGTATACTTAATTTGATAAGCTTAGCAGTTTCCTTAGCCGCTTCTGCACTTTGACTTGATAATTTTCTTACTTCCTCTGCTACAACCGAAAAACCTCTTCCGGCTTCACCTGCTCTTGCGGCTTCTATTGCTGCATTTAATGCAAGTAAATCAGTTTGAGCTGCTATTTCATCAATTTTTACAATTATGTTACTTATGTCTTTTGAAGCTTTTTCAATATCATCAATTGCATTTATCATTTCTTTCATTTGAGTTGTACTTTCATTAACATCTTCTGAAAGTTTATGTGCTATTTCATTAGTATCATATGCACTCTTAGCATTTCTTTCTATTTTTCCGTTTATTTCCTCCATAGATGCTGAAAGTTCTTGAACCACACCTGCCTGTTCTGCAGCTCCTTCGGATAAAACCTGTGCAGTTCCTGATACTTGTTCTGCTCCAGTATTTACTTGCTTTGAAGAATCACTTAATTCACTGAATACCTCATTTAATGAAATTAATATAGCATTTAGTGAATTTTCTACTTCTACAAAATCACCTTTATATTCTACTTTAGTACTTATATCTATATTGCCTTTAGAAATATTCCCCAAGACATCTGATATTTCGTAAATATAACTTCTAAGGTTTTTTATCATTATTGAAAATGAATGTGCCAATTCTCCAATTTCATCTTGGGACTCTATGTCTATCTCAACATTTAAATCGCCTTCAGCTATTTTTTCTGCAAGCTTTGAAATCTCTTTTATAGGATTTCCTATTATATTTGCAAGATAAACTGCTGACCTTACAGTAAATACACAAGCTCCTATAACTGCTAATAGAATAATAGAGCTTGCTATTATTTGAAGCATTTTTAAACTGTTTACTACTTCATTTCCTTTAGCTATACTTTCATTCATTAATGTTGAAACATCCTCTGTTATTAGATTCATCAAAGGTGTTCCATTTTCTCTTAGTACTTTTAATGCCTCATCATTTTTCTTTGCCATACTTAAATTTATTACTTCTGTCTTAACTACCTGATATTGTGCTATATCGTAAGAAATTTTCTTATATAGGTTTTTATCCTCTTTTGCTTCATTATTTTTTTCAATATCTGATATCATCTGCTGAATCTTAGAAATACTAGTATCTAGTTCATTTCTAGCGTCTGTAACTTGATTACTGTCTTTTAACATTATGACATCTCTTATTATTGCCTTAGAATTTTGAACCTCCATGCCAAGATTACCAATGACACCTTGTGAAAATCCATAATTTTTTAATGCATATTCATAATCGCTATTAGTTTTTTGTAAAAACACCAAGCCTAAGCCTCCACATAAAACTGTAAGAATAGCCATAGCCATATATGAAATTAATAATTTCTTTTTTATTGGCAGCTTTTTAAATTCCTTAAATTTTATAATAGTTCTCAGCTCTTTTAAATTTTTGAATTTTATATTAAACTTTATCTTTTTGTTCATTTTAAACTTCATAAATGCACCTTCATTCAAAACTTTATTAATTAAAATAAATTTCTATTTATAATTATTTTCATGTAAAATTCGCATTTACCCATGATTACGTTAAAAAGGTTCATCTGCTCTTTCGTGATAATTGATACTAATACATTTATTTTCTAAATAAAATATTTTAATATAAATATTTTACTTCCAGTTTTACGCAAGTATAATTTTCACGAAGCTGCTGATGAACCTATTAACAAACTTAATCAATTTCTGATTTTAAATCATAATTATTTCTTTAAAATTTTAATTCCATATTTATCCAATTTAATTTCTTTACTTACTTTTTCTCCTGAAAGCATATCAACATATTCTTTATTTCCAAGTGATACAATCTTTTCTTCTTCAGTAAAGTTCATTACAAAAGTAAAGTTATTTTCACCATTACTACGTTTTTGAGCTGTAACTCCCTTTGGTAATTCTCCATCTATAACGCTCTTAATGTTTAAATCCTTAATAAGCTTTGAGTAAAAATCATTATTAAAGTCTTCCTCTGTTCTTGCTGCTATGTAGTAAGCGTTTCCTTCACCATATTTATTTACAGTTACTGCTGGCATATCTGCATAAAAATCATTTTTATAAACTGCAAGAACTTCTGCTGTTTCTGCATGAATTAAATCACAATAATCTTTAACTTTATAAGTTCCTTTTAGATTTTCTTCATTACTAGCAGTAAATTCTAAATAATTAACTTCCTCATCATATAATGAATCTATTTCCTCTGCCCAGATTCCAGTAACTTCTCTAAGTGGTCCTGGGAATCCTCCTAGGAAACAAAGGTCATTTTCATCAACAATTCCACTAAAATAAGTAGTTACGAAATTCCCACCTTTTTTAACGAATTCATTTATTCTTTCTGCTACATTTGGACGAACCATATATAACATTGGTGCTATAACCAAATCATATTTTGAAAAGTCTACGTCCATATTGATTATATCTACTGAAATTCCATTTTCCCAAAACACCTTATAAGCATCTTGACAGCTCTCTACATAGCCTCTTTTATGTCTCTTTAAACCTTGAAGATCATCAATAGCCCATCTGTTTTCAACATCATATATTATTGCAACTTTTGATTCTGCTGTTGCTCCTTGAATTTCCTTTAGTTTATTTAATGCCTCTCCAACTTCAGTCACTTCTCTAAATACTCTTGTATTTTCATGCCCACAATGGTCTACTACAGCTCCATGGAATTTTTCTGAAGCACCTCTTCCTTTTCTCCATTGGAAATATAAAACTGAATCTGCTCCATGAGCTAAGCCCTGCATTGAAGATAAGAAATGCATTCCTGGACGCTTTAGCTTATTCGTATCATGCCAGTTTACAAGACTTGGAGTACTTTCCATAACTAAAAATGACTGTCCACCTTTTAAAGATCTATATATATCATGAACAAAACCTACATTTGCTGCTAGTTCTTCAGTTGTTTCAAAATCATTATGCCATGCTGGATAATTATCCCAAGATGCCACATCAACTTCTTTTGCAAATTTCCAATAATCTAAACCTAAAAATAATTCCATATGTGGATATGCTCCCATGAAATTAGCTGTTACAGGTACCTCAGGTGTAATTTTTCTTATTGGCGCAATTTCATTTTTATAAAAATCTATTGTTTGATCAGTAACAAATCTATTCCAATCTAGATTATGACCATGAACATATAATTCACCTTTTTCTGATGGACTTTCTATTTGAGACCAGCTATTAAATCTATGACTCCAGAAACCTGTCCACCATGAATCATTTAATTTTTCTAAATCATTGTCATACTTTTTCTTAAGCCAATTTCTAAAAGCTTCCTGACAAAGCTCACAGTGGCAGTCTCCACCATATTCATTTGAAATATGCCACATTATCAAAGCTGGATGTTCTTTATATCTTTCTGCTAAAATTTTATTTATTTCATTAGTCTTTTTTCTATATACTGGTGAAGTAAAACAATGATTATGTCTTTGACCATGAATATTTTTAGTTCTATCCTTATTTACTCTTAAAACTTCTGGGTATTTTTCTGACATCCATGCTGGTCTTGCTCCACTTGGAGTTGATAAAATTACATGAACATTATTTGCTGCCATATCATCCATTATTTTATCTAACCACTCAAAAGTATATTTACCTTCTTCTGGTTCTATTGCACTCCATCCAAATATATTTATAGAAACACAATTACAATTTGCTAATTTTAAAAGACGAACATCTTCCTTTAAAACTTCTGGATACTTTAACCATTGATCAGGATTGTAATCCCCTCCATGTAAGAGACCAGTAACTTTATTCATTAATGCTGAATATTCTTTATTCATAAATAATTCCTCCTGTAATTCTTCATTACTCAATTTAATAAAACTCTGAGTTACAATTTTCTTAATTTAAATCATTGAACATATATTTTTATTTATACGTTTTCATCAATAACATAATGTTAGCATTATTATGAATATTTTTAGTAGTAATTTTATTTACTTTTAGTAAAATATTATTTTTTATACCTTAAACTTTACCTGTATAAACACGGAGTTAAGATTATTGAAATATCTTAGAATAAAAACAAATTGAAACATCTTATATTTATTCTAAGATATTTCAATTTACTTTATTTCTAATAATTTTAATAAAAATAAAATGACGTATAACATTCAATTCGTTTTTTATAATAGTTTTTATAAAACAAGTCGTAATATAACATCATAATGATAATACATCAAATCTATTGCTTTAAAATTTTTATTCCATACTTTTCAAATATGATTTCTTTACTTACTTTTTCACCAGAAATCATATCCATATATTCCTCTTTTCCTAATGACACTTTCTTTTCTTCTTCAGTAAAATTCATAATAAAGATATATTTGTTTTCTTTATTGTAGCGCATTTGCGCTGTAACTCCATTAGGCAATACTTCATCAATAACACTTTTAATATTTAAGTCATTAATAATTTTTAAATAAAAATCAGTATTAAAATTATCTTCTGTTCTTCCTGCTATATAATATGCTTTTCCTTTTCCATATTTATTTACTGTTACTGCCGGCATACCTGCATAAAAATCATTTTTATAAACTGCAAGAACTTCTGCTGTTTCTGCATGAATCAAATCACAATAGTCTTTAACATCATAAATTCCTTTTAAATTTTCTTTATTATTAAATTCTAATTGATTTACTTCATTATCATATAGAGAGTCTATTTCTTCAGACCATATTCCTGTAACTTCTCTAAGTGGTCCTGGAAATCCACCTAAAAAGCAAAGATCATTTTCATCTACTATTCCACTCCAATAAGTAGTTACAAATGTCCCACCATTTTTTACAAATTCATTAATTCTCTCTGCTACATTTGAACGAACCATATAAAGCATTGGTGCTACAACGAGTTTATATTTTGAAATATCACAATCCATATCAATTATATCTACTGATATTCCATTTTCCCAAAACGTTTTATATGTCTTCTTACAAGTTTCTTCATAATCTTTTTTATATTTCTTTAAACCTTGAAGATCATCAATGGCCCATCTATTTTCGACATCATATATTATTGCTACCTCTGATTTTGCAATAGAACCTTGAATTTCTTTCAGTTTATTTAATACTTCCCCAACTTCCGATACATCTCTAAATACTCTCGTATTTTCATGTCCACAGTGATCTACCACAGCACCATGGAACTTTTCTGAAGCGCCTCTTCCCTTTCTCCATTGGAAATATAAAACTGCATCTGCTCCATGAGCTACTGCTTGAATTGCTGATAATAAATGCATTTGGGGACGTTTCAACTTATTTGTATCATGCCAGTTCACTAAACTTGGTGTATTTTCCATTACTAAGAATGGATTCCCATTCTTGAATGTTCTATACATATCATGTACAAAACCTATACTTGCTCCTAATTCTGAAGTGCTTTGAAAATTATCATGCCATGTTGGATAACAATCCCATGATGTAATATCTACTTCTTTTGAAAATTTAAAGTAATCAAGCCCTGCGTAAGTTCCCATAAAATTAGTTGTTACAGGAATATTAGACGTTATCTCTCTTATAGGTGCAATTTCATTTTTATAGAACTCTATTGTTTGATATGTAACAAACCTATTCCAGTCAAGGTTATGACCGTGAACAAAAATTTCACCTTTATCTGATGGACTTTCTATTTGTGACCAGCTATTAAATCTATGACTCCAGAAGCCTGTCCACCAAGCATCATTTAATTTTTCTAAATCATTGTCATACTTTTTCTTAAGCCAATTTCTAAAAGCTTCCTGACAAAGCTCACAGTGACAGTCACCACCATACTCATTTGAAATATGCCACATTATTAAAGCTGGATGGTCTTTATATCTTTCTGCTAATATCTTATTAATTTCATAAGTTTTTTGTCTATATACTGGTGAAGTAAAGCAATGATTATGTCTTTGTCCATGAAGATTTTTACTTCTATCCTTATTTACTCTTAAAACCTCTGGATATTTTTCTGACATCCAAGCTGGTCTTGCTCCACTTGGAGTAGCTAAAATTACATGAACACCATTTTCCGCCATATCGTCCATAATCTTATCTAACCATTCAAAAGTATATTTTCCCTCTTCTGGTTCTATTGCTGCCCATCCAAATATATTTATAGAAACACAATTGCAATTTGCGAGTTTTAAAAGACGAACATCTTCTTTTAAAACCTCTGGATACTTTAACCATTGATCAGGATTATAATCCCCTCCATGTAAAAGACCAGTCACTTTACTAATTAGTGCAGAATCTTCGTTGTTCATAAATAATTCCTCCCATCATCTTTCAACATATATATACTAATAAATACATTTTTTATCTATACGTTTTCATTAATAACATAATTTTATCATTATTATAAATATTTTATGAGGTAATTTTATTTACTTTTAGTAAAATCTTATTTTATATAACATTATTAGAATTACCAAATAATTAGCATTTTCTTATTCAATACTGTCTGCAAAGTAATTCCGTTTAACATAAATATTCCTCTGTAAAGTTATCTTCATTAAAAGTCATCTTGAGAATAACCCGCTCACCTTCACCTAAAGGTCTTTCCTCTTCAGTAAAAGAAATTATCTCATTATCCTCAATATCTTCTTCATCTTTCATAATAAATACCTCTTCCTTTTTCTTCTTTCCTTTTCCCTTTTTATTTTTCCTAGTTTCTAAGGAGATTAAAATATCATTCTTAAAGCTGTTATCAATAATTTCACTACTCATATTATTCATTTTATTAATTTCAGTATTAATAATTTCTTGATTTTCTTTATCATCATTTTTACTGATGGGGATTTCTTTTTCAGCTACATTAATTTCTGATTCTTTATCTTTATTGTCTGATTTTTTCACTTCATTACTAGGTATTTCAATTTGAGAATCTTCTTTAGTAACTGCTTTTGCATTTTTAAGTTCATTCTCGTTTGTATTCTTAATTTTATTTTCCTTATCTTCCAAATTTATTTTTTCCTTTACCTTAATATTTTGATGCTTTGAAAAATTTTTAACTCTATAAATCCTCCCATCAATTAGCTCAAGCATTTCTAATTCTATAAATATTTCTAATGCTAATTTAATTTGTTCCTCACTTCTATTAAACTCTATTGCTAATGTTTCTATTGTATATGGAAGATTTCTAGACATATATAGATTGCCCTCCATATTAACTTTTCCTGCTAAAAGCACAAGCGCCATCCAAATATAATGAATTAAATCTCTTTCGGGCTTCTTGTCTATTATTTTAGATTTAGTATCACTCAACATATCAACTCTAAATTTTACATACTTTCTTTCTCTCATAATTTCTCATTTCCCTTCATATTTATTATAGTAACAGGTTAATCCATCAAAAATATTCTTGGTTGCAGAAAAGTTCCGTATTGTAGCATAGCTACTCTTTTTATAAGTGCATATCTACTTTATATATATATATGCGCATCTTCTTTTTCTCATCTCAGTCATCCTTCTTTAAAATCATTTTGTTATCTATATGTTATATATACAGGATATACGTTTTTATAAACCACATTACATAAAAAATAATAATTTTTTTCTATTAAAATATTACAAATTTCTTATTATGACTACTTCTATTTCACCTGCTATACTTCTCATACTCTTTTTATATTATCACCATCATAAGTGGTAAATAATTTGTAACCACTTAACTTAAATAAAAACAAGTTAATACATGTTGTTTTGCATAATAAAATAAGGATAGTAGCTATATTTTATATATATGCTTCTACTATCCTTATAAATTAATATTTAATTTTGAATTTATCTACCTCTGCATGATCTCTATAAAATTCAACAAATTATTTTCTAGCGAAATGCATCTAATGCCACTGTTGGTTTTCCAGTACTGTCAAAAGCACCTTTATAATATTTATTCCAATCACCGTAACATTCAGGTTCCCAATAGAATACGCCTATACCTTTTCCACCAGAAACAGATTTTGTTTTATTTATTATATCTGTAAGAAAAGCCTTACAAATTACTGGTGAATTAACATCCATACCAACTTCACATAACATAACTTCTTTACCATATCTGTTTACCATGTCATTCATATTATCTAAACATAATTTATTTAGACTCGCCCAGTTAGTTGTATTAGGATATAATGACATACCTATAACATCATACTTTGCACCATTTGCTTTAAGTCCATCAAACAGCCACCTAAATACTTCATTATTATCTCCACCAGGAAGGTGTATTATAACCTTGGAGTTACTGTTTACTTTTTTCACAGCATCATAACCACTGTTAACAAGCCATGCAAAATTTTTCATATTTGTGGAAGCTCGTCCTTCCTCCCATAACATACCATTATTGGTTTCATTTCCAACTTGCACCCACTCTGGATTTACTCCATTTGATTTTAATGTACTCATTACGTCATATGTATAATTATAAACTGCATTCATTAAACCATTAAAATCGTAGTTTTTCCATGCTGCTGGTTTAGCCTGTTGTCCTGGATCACACCAAGTATCGCTATAATGAAAATCTATTAATATTCTGAATCCCATATTTTTTGCACGTACTGCTTGTTTTACAACATCATCCTTGTTGCAAAAACCACGTGAAGGGTTAACCCATACCCTAAATCTAATTGAATTTATACCATGATCTTTTAATATTTGTAAGCAATCCTGTTTAACACCGTTATCATTATAAAATGCCCATTTATAATATTCCATTTCTGATAACCAACCTACATCTGCACCTTTTGCAAAATTAGTAGCAGCTTGAACATTTTTAGCTGAAAAAGATGAGAGAGTTAAAATTATAATTACACATAATGCTAGAGAAAAAGTATTTCTAAGACTTTTGATTAACATAAAATCCCTCCTAAAAAAATTAGAATATCAATTTTTAATTGTAAGTTTACATTAAACTAATTTCTGTATTATCGTTTTATTTAAACACATATATTGGTTATCTATTTACATTAAGATAAAATATTAGAAAATTTATAGTAGTCCACTAATCTAAATTAATAAACGCACTTCCATTTATACGTTTTCATCAATAAAATAGATATTATCTCAAATATTTACTTTTAATTATTTTCAAAATATATCAAATGCAAAGTCTATTTGCATTATTTGTAAATACTTAATTTTTGTAACTGAATAAAACTTAAAGTAAAAATGCTTCAAGAGCTTTAGTAGGTCTCCCATCTTCACCCCAGGCGCTTAATTTATATTTACTCCAGCTATATGCTCCTTGCGGTTCCCAATAAAATACACCTAATCCTTTTCCTTCAGGAATAGCCTTTACTCTCATCATCACTTCTTTGAGCATATCATAATTATTACTTATCTTTGTATCTTCTCCACCAATTTCGCATACCATTACTTCTTTGTCATATCTTCTTACAAATTCAATTAAATTATTGGTCAAATTATCTATTGTTTCTGTGTAATCTTTTTTCACCCAATATGGATAATAAGATACACCAATCACATCATATTTCCCGCCATTAGCCTTATGCTTATCAAAAAAGCTTACAAATCTATTTCTATCATCACCTTGATCAAGATGAATTATAACCTTTGCTTCCCTAAATACTGCTTTTACAGCTTCATAAGCTCTATCTAACAACTTTGACAATTGTTGAAAATTTTCAGTGCTGCCTTCTGGCCATAACATTCCACTAGGAATTTCATTTCCTACTTGTACCCATTCTGGACTAATATCCTTATCCTTCAATGCATTCATAACTTCTAAAGTATAATCATAAACATCTGATACCAACTCATCAAAACTGTGGTTTTCCCATGCAGCAGGTTTCTTTTGCTTTTCTGGATCTGCCCAACTGTCGCTATAATGAAGATCTATCATAAGTCTAAAACCCATTTCTTTTGCACGAAATGCCATTTCAACCACTTCAGCAGTACTACAATGACCACTTGCCAGATCATCTGAAGGATTTACCCATGCTCTTAAACGTATTGAATTAATGCCATGATCCTTCAAAATCTTAAGGCAATCCTCTTCCTCTCCATTGACATTATAAAACTTATATCCTGTTGCTTCCATTTGATGCAACCAACCTACATCTGCACCTTTTGCAAAATTTATTTCTTTATCATATTTTTGTTTGCTCATTTTTTCTCCTATCATATACTAATAGCCACCTCTATTGCTTCAAGCTATCCTTTTTCTTTTATTAAATAACGGCAGATGATTTTTATTAATTAATCATCTGCCATTATATTTTTAAACTTAAGTTCTAAACATTACTATTTATTATATTCTTCCATATAAACTTTTACTTGTTCTTTGCATTCTGCTAATATTTTATCAAATCCAGCTTCTGTTAACTTTTCTCTGTATTGCTTTATACCAGCATCAACATCTTGAACCATTCCTAAATCAAGAGGTACACCATATTGAGTAATAACATTACCGACTGCTGCCATTTCATTTTTCAATTTGCTATCGTCAAATGCAAATGCTGCTAATGGATTAGTTACAGTATAATCTGATTTCCATTTGCTTATTGTTTCTTGAACTATAGCTGGTTGATCTGCTGGAGCACGATGTATCTTTTGACTATACCATCCCCAAGGGCATACATTAGCTGCTGGGAAGTTTTCACCTGCAGCTAAAGTTTTATATTTTTTATCTCCATCTGCTTGCCAGTGAGTTCCTTCAACACCATACCAAGTTAAATCGTAAATGTCTTTATCATATCTTAATAAATCTAATGCCATTAATGCTCTTTCAGGATTTTTAGATATTGCATTAATTGCCATACCGTTATTAGTATAAGTGTTTATTAATCTATTAGTTCCTTTTGTTTGGTCTATAACTTGAGCATTCCAATCTGGATTGCTTTTATTCATTCTTTGTACTCTATCTGCTACAGATCCGATATTCCAAACCATTAATCCTGTTTTTCCACCTACGAAATCATCATCTCTTGTTGCTTTACTTGAAATTGAATCACTTGACCAGTATCCTTTATCTGCAAATTCTTTCATTTTATGTGCATATTCTTTATATTCTGGAGTATCTACATATGCAAATATATTTCCTGATTTATCATTAACGTTAAATCCTATTGATGGTAATGGAGCTCCGCTAATTCCACCAAATCCATATCTCTCCATCATGTATGGGTATTGAAGATTTTGGCCGCCTCCATTTGCAATTACTTTAATACCACTTCCTGTATCTTTAGAAACAGCATCCATGTATTTTTCTAATTGCTCATAGTTCTCAATCTTTTCAATTCCATATTTCTTCATTAAATCGCCTCTAGCGCCAAATACTCTTGTTCCATATTCTTCTTGGTCACTAGGAATCATATAATTTTTTCCTTTTATCTTAGCTTGTTTCCATGCTTCTTTTGGCTCATTTTCATATATATTAGGTGCATATTTTTTTAACATATCATCTGATAATTCATAGAAACCATTCTTTGTTGCCACTTGGCTGTAATATCCCCATCCGGCTGCTGTAAAAATCAAATCAAAATCTTCCCCAGATTGAAATAGTAATTGATATTTTGTAGCCATGTCAGACCATGGTAGAAAACTAACATCTAATGTAGCATTAATTTTTTTCTTCATTATTTCATTTACTTTTCCATAGACAGTATCAAAATCCTTTGGTTTATCACCTATTAGGTACATTTTTAATTTTACTTCTTTTAGCTTAGACGGATCTGACGCATCTGGACTTTTGCTACTAGAACTTCCACATCCGATCATAAGTGAACCTGCAATTACTGCAGCAAGTCCAACTGAAATCATTTTTTTAACAGTCTTTTTTATCATTCTTTCTTCCCCCTATACGTTTTGTTTTTAATATTATTTATCATAAATTTTTAATTATGAGCATTATAATTCTAAACTATTAACTGATCTAATTATTCTTTTACAGCACCAATAGTTATTCCTGATACAAAGTATTTTTGTACGAAAGGATATAATAATAATATTGGTCCTGTTACTATAACTGTTAGCGCCATTTTTAAAGATTCACTTGGCATATTTATAGCTGAACCTACACTTCCTCCTGTTTGAGATAAAACAGTCTTATAAGCTTCAACATTGTTCACTATTTTATATAAATAATATTGAAGAGAATATAAATTTTCACTATTAACGAATAGCATACAGTTATACCAATCATTCCAATATCCTATCGCTATAAACAATCCTACAGTTGCAAGTGCTGGTTTTGATAAAGGTAATATTATCTTCCAGAAGATTTCAAAGTCTCCTGCTCCATCAATTTTTGCAGCTTCTGTAAGTGCTTTTGGAATTCCACCTAAATAACTTTTCATTAAGATGATATTAAATGCACTTAGCATTGGCGGCAACAATAATGCTAAATAACTATCTTTTAAATCAAGATATCTTACCATTAATATATACCAAGGTACAAGTCCACCACTAAATAATGTAGTAAAGTAAATGAAGAAAGAAAATTTATTTCTCCACCTAAAATCTTTTCTCTGAAGTACATATGCTGTCATTGCTACAATAAATAAGCCTAATACTGTACCTATAACCGTTAAACTAATAGTCACCCCATAAGCTTTTACTATTGACATAGGTTCCTTTAATGCAGTTTTATATGCCTCTATTGAAAAGCTTTTTGGGAAAAGTGAAAATCCATTAGCAATAATTTCTTTTTCATCTGTAAATGATCCCATTACTACAAGTAAAAAAGGTATTAAACATAAGAGTGCTATTATTGTGATCAAAGTATAACTTATTCCATTAAATATTTTTACGTCTGAAGATTTTTTCATTTAAAATTCCACCTCCTATACTAGAATAATGAATTATCACTATCGTAGCGTTTTACTAAATAGTTCGTTATCAATATTGTTATAAAGCAAAATACTGATTGATATAAACCTGTAGCTGCTGACATTCCAACTTCACCTGATTGAATTAATGATCTAAAGGTAAATGTGTCAATAACATCTGTAATTTTAAATAACGGTCCATTATTTCCTACAAGCTGATAGAACATTTGGAAATCTCCTCTGAAGATATTTCCTATTGCAAGTAAAGTAAGTATTATCATTGTTGGTACTAAACATGGTATTGTTACTTTGAAAATTCTTTGGAAGATGTTTGCACCATCAATTTTAGCTGCTTCATAAATTTCTGAATCTATTCCCATAATTGCTGCTAAGTATAATACTGTTCCATATCCAACATTCTTCCATGCAGAAGCAAATATTAAAATAATTGGCCATACATAAGTACTAGTATAGAAATTAATTTTTTCAAAACCTAATTTAACTAACAAACTGTTTATTGTTCCATTTTCAACATTTAAAAGGTTATATGCAATAACACCAACTACAACCCAAGAAATAAAGTATGGTAGGAACATTGCAGTTTGAGTAAATTTCTTAAAGTATTTTCTAGAAACTTCTGAAATTAAAATTGCCATTCCCATTTGTAATATTGTATTAACTGTTATAAATGCCGCATTATAAAGAATTGTATTTCTTGTTACTTCAAAAGCTTGTCCTGATATAAAGAAATAATTAAAATTATCAAAGCCTACAAAAGGACTTCCAAAAATACCATCCCTAAAATTATAATTTTTAAAAGCTAGTACTGTTCCAGCCATAGGGATATAGCTAAATATGAAAAAGTAAAGAAAAGCTGGTAATAGCATTAATAGTAAAATTTTATTTTTCTTGATTTCACTAATAAATTTAGTACTTTTACTTTTTTTCATATCGTTTACTTCATATACATCATTAACTAAATTCTGATTGATTCCATTTTCCATTAAATATATCCTCCTTTTGTTATACGTTTTCACTTACAAGCTAATAATAGCATCTAAGAAAATCATTTTTGTAGTAATTTTATTTACTTTTAGTAAAATATTATTTTTTATTTAAGATTTTTTAGTGTATACTATCTAATGTAATTATTACTGGTATAAATTTTTATAAAAACATATAGCTGTCATTAAGTAAAATGTATTTTCACTTTGTAAATTCTTCTTAAATATTGCATTTTATATTGACATGATTTATTTTAGTAACAGGGGGGAATCTTATGATAAATTTATTAATTGTAGATGATGAAATTTTTACTCGCGAAGGCCTTCTTGAAATGCTGCCTTTAGATAACCTTGGTATAACTGAAACTAGACAAGCCTTTGATGGACTCGATGCATTAAATATAGTCAAAGACTTTGAACCTAATATATTATTAACAGATGTGAGAATGCCTAGAATGAATGGTATCGAATTAGCATTTGAAATAAGAAAACTTTATCCAGAATGTTCTATAATTTTTATGAGTGGATATTCCGATAAGGAATATTTAAAATCGGCTATTTCTCTTAAGGCTATCACTTATGTTGAAAAGCCAATTGAATTAGAAGAACTTGAAGAAGCAATCAAAACCGCTGTTTTAGAAAATTCAAAATCCTTAACAATAAAAGACAGTATAGAAAATAAAATTGCTTTGGAAATGATTCATGAAAATAATAAAGCTCAGCTTGAAATATCTTTAAATTCATTAATTTCTAAAGAACTTATTGAGGAACTAAAATCCTCAAATTTTGTAACCGTTTTATTAAAAACAGAAAATATAATTAAAAATAATACAGTTATTGAAGACCTAAAGAATATTTGTTCTTTGTATTCTTTCAATAGCTTTGCTTCAATAAAAGATGATAGAGAAATAATTATTCAGCTATTTTTCCCTAAGGATAATGCATATAAAGATATTGCTTCTGATATATTTAATTCTTTATTTATATCAATTGGCGAATATTTATCAAAACAAACCAATTATTATTTATGTGTTGGAAAAATTGTTTCTACACTAGGTAATATTCCAACCTCCTATCAAATAGCTAAAAGTTCATTAAATAATTCCTTTTTTTATGACTATAATTCTATAATGCTGCCTACAGTTAATTCTTGTGATAGCTATGTTTTAACTGATGGGATTTATTCTGAATTTGATATATATCTTACAGCCGAAGAAAATCAAAAAATTATATTATATATAAAACAGTTAACTTCCGAAATACGAAAATATACAGCAACGCCCGTTTCGTATATCAAAGATATATATTATAGGTTGTTTTTGAAAGTGCTTGATTTTGCTTCTAAAAGAAATTTAGAGCTTGATGAATCAATGAATTCTAACTATGTATTTGAAAAAATATTACAGTGTCCTAATATTTTTGTTTTAGAAAATTTTTTAATGGATAAAGTAAATGAATTTTTCATCATATTAAAAGATAAAACTTCAAAAAGTGATCCTGTTTTATCGGTTATAGATTACATTCATAATCATTACTCAGATTCGAATCTTTCTTTGGAGCAGATAAGTAAAAACACTTTTCTTACACCAGCTTATATTTGTGTTATTTTTAAAGATTTTACTTCAACAACTGTAAACAAATATATTAATGAATATAGAATTGAAAAGGCTAAGCTATTTTTAATGGACTCTGACATAAGCATGGGTGATATTGCTACAAAGGTTGGTTATAGTGATGGAAATTACTTCTCTAAAAGCTTTAGGAAGGCAACTTCATATACTCCATCTGAGTACAGGAGGAAATTTTCAAAATGAGGTTAAATATAATTAGACAGCTTATTAATACCTTTAAGTCAAAGCTAATTAACCAATTTATATTTATGTATTCTATACTAATAATAATTCCATTGACAATATTATTTACTTATACTTATACTAAGATGTCTACAATGATTGAGGAAAATATTACTGCCTCTACTGAACAGGCTTTTGATCAATCCTATTCGTTTATCACTTACAAATTAGATAGAATATTTAATTCTTCAAATGCATTGGTCATAGATAATAATTTAACATCTATCTTAAGAAAAGATCCTAATAATTATCCTAT
This sequence comes from Clostridium sp. C2-6-12, assembly GCF_009928485.1. Lineage (GTDB taxonomy): Bacteria > Bacillota > Clostridia > Clostridiales > Clostridiaceae > Clostridium. The sequence continues at coordinate 23,845 of NZ_JAABNP010000042.1, forward strand.
AAGTGAACAGGTTGGAGATTTATTTAATTTACGAGACATATTATCTTCATATCAAAATAATATTGATATTAATAATATAAATGTTTATGTAAATGATAAATTTATTTATTCAAATGAAAGCCGAAATATATTTTCAATGAAAAAACTAGATGGTTCTAAATGGTTAGATAAAATAAAGAAGGAACGTAATAGATTTTTCTGGTGTCCACCTTCTTATTTAAACTCCAACCAAACTGAGTTTTTGTCTTTAGGGAAAACAGTTATAAGTCCAGATGATTTTTCTGATAGCATTGGTTACATTGTAATTAACTTCAAGAAAAGTGACCTTGAAGATATATTAAAAAAGATAAATTCCATTGATGGTAGTATAAGCTGTATAGTTAATTCTAATGGAGACTTAATTGCCGCCTCAAACTATAATAATTATGATGTCTATAAGAGCCTTGTAAGTCAAATTAAACCATCAAATAATACGAGATTAACTGAGTTTGATTATAATAATAACACCTTTTTTATCCAGAGCTCGTACATAGATAAAACTGATTGGCAGATTGTTAATATTGTTCCATATAGCACAGTAAGTTCTCAAATAAATACCCAAAGAATAATTCTAATCATTATAGTGTTAATATTTGGAGGAGCATCGTTATGGGCTGGTTTTTATTTTTTTAACGCAATAAATAAACGCCTTTCTAAAGTTATTAAAGGTATGCGCGAAGTTCATACAGATACCCTTGATAATTTTATTGAAAATGACAGCGATGATGAGCTTGGAGAACTTATTAACAATTATAATTACATGATAGCAAAGATGTCAGTATTGGTAGATGACCAATATAAATTGGGTAAAGCAGTTAAGAATGCAGAATTAAAAGCCCTTCAATCTCAAATCAATCCACATTTTCTATATAATACTCTTGATATGATAAATTGGATGGCTTATAAAAATATGAACTCTGAAATAAGTTCAGCTGTAAAAAAATTAGCTAAATTTTACAAATTATCGTTAAATAAAGGTAAGGATATAATCTCAATAAATGATGAAATAAATCATGTTTCTTTATATACTGAAATTCAAAATATGAGGTATAGTAATAGAATTACATTAGAATTGGATGTAGATGATTTTATTAAAAACTGCAAAATTCCTAAAATTACATTGCAGCCAATAGTTGAAAATGCAATACTTCATGGAATATTGGCAAAAGGTGATGTTGAAGGTAAAATAATTATTACAGGTACTATAGATGAAAATGCAATTTATTTAAGAGTTTCTGATGATGGTATTGGAATTAAAGAAAGTGAATTACCTTTTATTTTATCAGCAAAAAAGGTAAAATCTAATAGTACAAGTTCTAAGGGAAGTGGTTATGGAATCAGAAATATTAATGAGCGTATAAAGCTTTATTATGGAGATGATTTTGGTCTTTCCTTTGCCAGTACTTATGAAAAAGGTACTACTGTTACCATAAAAATACCTATAATCGAAGATGAACTTTTATAACTTATATTCTTAAAAATTAAACTAATTATTTATAAATCAAGAAAGGACTCGATTCAGCTTATGAAAAAAGAATTTTATGATAAACCACTTTACTCAATATCAAATTATGTTATTGCCTTTGTATTGAGTAGCGCATACACAACCATTTGTAATACATTGCTTATATTATTTGCTATATTTACTGCAATATCTCCAGATATTTTTAGTGTATTTTTATGCTTTATAGCTTTAATACCTTTAGGGCCTTCCTTAGGCGCACTATATTCCACCACTGGAAAAATAATTCGTGAAAAAGATATTTATTTTTCTTCATATTTTTGGAATACATATAAAACTAATTTTTTGTCAAATATAAAGTTATGGATGACTGAACTTATTCTTATTACAATATTATTTATTGATTTTCAATATTTTTATTTAAATTCACCTGGAAATGGAATATATATGATTTTTATTGCTCTAATTGTAATTTCAATAATTGTTGGATTTTATGCTTTTGCCATAAACTCTAGATTTGAATTAAAGTTAAAAGATTTAATAGTATTATCACTTTATTATACTATCAAAAAATTCCCAGTAACCATATTAAAGGTCGCTGTTATTATTCTAAGTTACTATGTATTAAGATATGTATCAATTGTATTATTAAGTTTTATTCCTACAGTGATATGCATTATTTTCTATTTTTATGATAAAGCTATCTTTGCAGAATTGGAAAATAAATTTTTATCAAATACTGATGACCAAGAAAATATCAACATGTAGAAGAAATATAAAAAATTAACTTACATAAAACTATAAAAAGGTTATATCTCAAAATTCTTATTGAAATTGAGATATAACCTTTTATTTATAATACTTGGCCTCATTTTTTAATCACATTATAAAAAAATCAATAATAAAAATTTCTTAGCTATTTATTGTAATTTTTCTCTAAATTAAGTAAACTTTCTTTTACCTCTAATCCAGCTGCATACCCAACCAACTTTCCATTTGCACCAATTACTCTATGGCATGGTATTACAATCATGATTGGATTCTTATTATTAGCCATTCCAACTGCTCTTGAGGCCTTTTCATTTCCAATAATCTTTGCAATTTCTCCATAACTTTTAGTTTCTCCAAATGGAATTTCTCTTAAAGCATTCCATACCTTCTTTTGAAATTCTGTTCCTTCTGGTGCTAATGGCAAATCAAATCCACTGCGTTTCCCTTCAAAATATTCGTTAAGCTGCTTAATTGCTTCTTTCAACAAAGCTGTTTCTTCTCCATTAGTCACTTTTTCAATATCTTTTGGGACATAATGAATTCTAGTAATTGCCTCTCCATTTTCCTCTATTTCCATTCTTCCAATCTTAGTATCATAATAAAATGAATTTTTCATAGTTTCCTCCTAAGATTAATCTTTGAGAAAAATTATATTTATTTCTCTCAATTAGTTAATAACTTTTATCATTTTAGTTACTTTCCAATAATTCTTCCTTCTTAATATATGGGTTAAAATATCTACTCTTTTTAATAGTAGCTTTTCCAATATTTATTGCCTCTTTTGGACAGATATTTATACATGCCATGCAATCTGTACATTTACCATTCCATTTAGGTCTTTTATTTTCCATAGTTATGTTACTAACTGGACAAACTTTTTCACACATTTTACATCCAATACATTTATCATTTACATTAAAATTTTTATCTTTTTTCTTATAAAAATCCTTCCAAAGCTTATATCCTAAATTCATTATTCCTGTTTTAAATTCTTTTGATTTAACTTCTCTCTTCTCAATAGATTCTATGAATTCTGATAATATACCTTCATTTGCTTTTATTGCTTCTTTTGCTCTTTCTTCTCCTGGATTTCTTCCCATTTTTATATAGTTTGAAATATATTTAATGGTACAATAATTACTTATTTTATTAGATAATATTTTATTTATTTGAGCAAAACTATCGTCTGCTCCTCCGCCACCAGTAACTCCAACTGCAAAAATATATGCATTGCTATTTACTTTTACCTTTGAAATAAATTCATAGACTACAATAGGTAATCCTCCGCAGTGAATAGGATATACAAAACCAATTTCTTCATCAGTATATGTAAGCTTATTTTCTTTTAATGCTTTACTCATAGAAATTAATTCGCATTCTTCAAACTGCTCTTTTATTATTTTAGAAACATATAAAGAATTACCTGTTGCTGAATTATAAAATATCTTCATTTTCATCTCCTCCTGCTTAGCTTTTAACTTTGAGAAGAATTAAAATTTAATGTTACAGCTTCAAATTTTACTCTTCTCAAAGTATTTCTACATTCTATTTATTACTAAGTTCAATAAATTTATTTATATCTTCTTCTACAGTTTTCAAAGAATTTTTCCAGAATTCTTTACTATTAATATCTATGCCCATAACCTTTGCCACATCTGCTAACTTATTTTTTCCTGTAATAGACAGAAGTTTTTCATAATCCCTGGCAAAAGACTGACCTTTTTTTAGATATTCAGCATATAAACCTTTAGCAAATAATAATCCAAAAGCATATGGAAAATTATAATAATTATAATCAGCATCATAATAATGTGGCTTCCAAGTCCACATATAAGGATGTAAGAATTCTGAGTCTAATCCATCTCCATAGGCTTCTTTTTGAGCATTTATCATAAGTTCTTTTATTTCTTCAACACTTAAAGCACTTTCTTTTCTAGCATCAAAGAAAGACTTTTCAAATAAAAATCTAGAATATATATCAACTATTACCTGAGTACAATCACTTATTTCAGTTTCAAGAATTGCTAATGCTTCATCTTTATTAGCTTCTTTTACTGCTGCTTTCTTAATTATTGTTTCACAGAATGTAGATGCAGTTTCAGCTATAGGCATAGGATAATCTGAATTTAGAATAGTTTCATCATTTAAACATTCTCCATGGAAACCATGGCCTAATTCATGAGCAAGTGTTACAACATCTCCAAAATTTTCTCCATAGTTTAATAGTATTCTGCTTTCACCAATGAAATGTAAGTTTTCACAAAATGCTCCACCAACTTTTCCTTCTTTAGGTTTAACATCTATCCATTTATTATCTATAGCTTTTCTTGCAAAATCCCCCAAATGGTCACTAAAAGTTCTAAAGTTCTTTTCTACAAATTTAGTTCCTTCCTCATAAGTGAATTTCATATCTGCTTCACATACAGGAGCATATAATTCATAAAATGGAAGACCATTTTTGTAGCCTAACATTTCTGCTTTTCTTCTCAAATATTTTCTAAATGAAGGAAGACTTTCTTTCATAGCTGAAAACATTGCTTCTAATGCTTCTTCGTTCATTCTTGAATCTATAAGTGTTTTTTCCAAAACTGATTTATATCCTCTAAAATCACAAATAGTTAGAACTTCACCTTTTATAGCATTTAAAGCTGCTGCCACACCTTCTTCTACTTTTTTATAAGCTTTTATTTCTGCCTCATAAGCTTTCTTTCTTGCACTACCTTCCTTGTCATAGGCCATATTTAAAACAACTGTTAATGGTAATTCTTTAATTTCATTATCTTGTTCAATTTCCACTTTTAATGTAGATATTAAATTATCCTTAAGCTTAACCCACGCATTTGAACCTGTATTTTTCATATTTGCTATTATATTTTCTTCTCTATCGCTAAGAAGATATTTACTTTGCTCAATAACAGTTTTTAAAATAAACTCATGCTCTTTAAGTAATTCTGATTCATTTATTACACTGTCTATATTTTCAATGCTGCTTATATATCTTTCTAGCTTAGCTGAACTTTCAACTAAATTTGTAAGCTTCTTTTCTAATATATCTGAATACTTTAATGCATCATTATCTTTTGTATTAACACTTAAACTAAGATTTATAAAAATATCTAATTTATTTGATAGTTCTGTTATTACTGTAAATTTATTAATATATTCTTCTAACTTCTTAACTAAATCTTCTTTGTCTTTAATAACTTCTACCGCCCATATGTTAATATCTTCTATAACTTCAGTAAGCTTTTGTAAATCACTAATAAACTCTTCGCTATTAAATCCTTTATATATTTCTTTTAAACTCCAATTTAATTCCATGTTAATCCTCCTTAACCTTTGCAGTCTTTTATTAATAATTTCATTAATTTTGAAATTACATCTTATTTTTAATTATAGTTCATCATAACTTTTTTTCATATATATTATTTTAATTATAGTTTCCACTAAATGCAAAACCTGTATTCACTAAAATAATATAGATATAATACAATAACATAATTCAAAACTAAATAATAAAAAAATAATTTTAGCAAATTAAATTCTCTAATTCACTAAAATTATTTCTATAATACTGTGCTATACAATATTCTATTTTCAGAAAAAATTATTAAAACTTTTAATACTCTTAACCTTTCACAGATCCTGCTGCAACTCCTCCAACAATATATTTTTGACCTAATATAAATACCACCAATACAGGAAGTAATGTTAATATAATATCTGCACTAACTAAATTCCATGAATTTTCAAAAGCTCCAAAGAAATTATAAACTGCCAAAGTCATTGGCCATTTTGTTGAATTATTTAAATAGTAAAGAGGCATTGTAAAGTCATTCCATACAGCCATAAAGTTTAAAACAAATAAAGTTGAAACAATTGGCTTTAATAATGGAAGAATTATTTTAACAAATAATTTAATTGGTCCACATCCATCAATTACTGCTGCTTCATCAATTTCTCTAGGAATTGTTGAAATAAAGCCATAAGACAAAAATAAGCTAAGAGGAATATTTATCGCAGCATATACAAGAATTATTCCTACTCTTGTATTTACAAGTTCTAAAGCTTGTAAAACTTTCATTAATGCAACATTATTAATTGGTATAGCTATGCCAGATAGAATAAAATAATAAATAATATTATTAATTCCCTTACGATTTCTAGCTATTACAAAAGCTGCTGCGGCTACTACTATTACAATAATCAAAACGCTGGCAGTAGCATACAGAAGACTATTAAAGAATGAAGATATTAATTTTCCTTGTTCAATTACAGTTTTATAATTTGAGAAAATCCATTCCTTAGGCAGAGAAAGAGACATTTTATTTGACTCCCCTTGAGTCTTAAAAGAATTAAGGAATAAAACTACTATGGGTATTAGCACCATCAAACTTATAATTACTGCAATAACATTACTTATTATATTACCAGCTGATTTCTTTAAATTGACCATTATGCCTCTACCTCCTTATTTTCCATAGATTTGATAATGAAATATAACAAGAACAATAAAGCAAAGAATAATATACTAGATAAGGTTGTACCCATTGCATAATTACCTTTTGAGAATTCTTTATAAACAGCTGTGTTTATAACGCCTGTTGCATTACCCGGTCCACCATTTGTTAAGGAATAAATCATGTCAAATACTCTAAATCCATAAGTTACATTTAAAATAGTTACATTTATAATAATAGGTTTTAATAGTGGCAAAGTTATCAAACGAAATTTTTGCCAGAAATTAGCTCCATCAATATTTGCCGCTTCATAATAATCAGGGGAAATAGACATTAATCCTGCTATAATAACAACCATTATGTATCCCATTCCCTTCCAAGTATCTACCGACATAACAGTTGCAAAAACAATTTTTAGATCAGTTAACCAATTCATTGCTAAAAAATTTAATCCAACAGATTTTAAAAAATTATTTATAAAACCTGTATCGGGATGAAGCATACTCTTAAAAACAAGTCCCACTACCAAATAAGACATTACTTGTGGTGAAAAAATAACCATTCTATGAAAATTTTTAAATTTTATAACCTTTTGAGTTAATAATAACGCTAAAGCCAATCCTACTACAGTCTTCATTATTGTTGTTACTGCTGTGAAGGTAACTGTGTTCCATAAATATAATCTATATTCTGGTTTCCCTTTTAATACTTCTGTATAATTCTTTAAACCTACAAAATCAATTTTATCTGTAAAGTTATTCCAATCAGTAAAAGAGTACATTATTCCTATAATTCCTGGTAAAAAGCAAAGTAAAAAAAATATTACGAGTGCGCCACTTGTAAAATACCACGGATATAACTTTTTTCTGTCCATCTTAACTCCTCCATTTTCATAAATTGTGGCATATGAAATAAAATAACAAGTTCAATATGGTATACATATTTTCCGCTAAACTTATAAACGTATATTTATATAACTTATTAAATAGGGGAAAATGAAATTAATGTTTAGCTTAAAATATCCTATCATGCTGACTTGTTATTTTATTTATGCTTAAGATTTCTAGAAATTAGAAACCTTAATACCTATAATTTATAATTATTATTTATTCCAATCAGGATCTTTTTGTAATTGCGCTTGTTCTTTTCTTCTATTCATAATTGTTTCTAAAACTTGTTTTAGAGTTAGAGATCCAGTGTACATAGCTTCTAAATCTTTACCAACATCCATCCATTGACTATCTATATATTTAACACCAGCTTGAACAACCATTCCTTTTTGTAATGAGTCGATATATGCTTGGTCTTCCTTTGAATATTTAGATTTAATTTCAGGCCAGCATAATTCTGATAATCCAGGTTGACCATCTAAACGTTTTTGTAAATTTTCTGGTTTAGCTAAGAAGTCAAAGAATTTCTTTGCTTGTTCTACATGTTTTCCATTTTTATTAATAAAATATGCATTACTTGCTGGGTTTACACCTATTGCTTGGTTATCTCCCCAAGGCATCACAAATATTCCTAATTTGTTTGTATCAAAGTCTGGGAAATCCGCCTTTACTTCATTTCTCCATGCTGATTCAGATATGAACATTGCAGCTTTTCCTTTTGCCATTGCTTCCTTAGCATTTTCTACTGAATTACTTAAGTAGCTATCTCCGTAGAAACCTAAATCAGCAAATTCTTTTAATTGACTTATAATAGTTTGTAATTCAGGTATAGCATCTAAATCAACTTCATTTTTATTAAGTTTATTATATAAATCAGGATGTTTTTGTTGATACATAGCTCCTGTTTCAAATAATGGAAGTACTTGATGCCATCCATTTTGTGTTCCTTCAAAAATTGGAGTCACTCCTGAATCCTTTATCTTTTGACACACATTTTTAAATTCAGCATAATTGGTTGGAACTTTTAAGCCCAATTTATCAAATATTTCTTTATTATATACATAGAAATACATCTTCTTTCCTGGGAAAGTTATTCCATAAACCTTATCCTTATAAGATATTGAAGGAAGAACGTTCTTATCCATTCTCTTTACCCATTCTTCATTTGATACATCTACAACATATTTTTCTGGATTTACTCTTGTTACAAGATTTAATGGATCTGCATCTGCACAGAAAATGTCAGGAGCTTCCCCTGAGTCTAATTTTACTTTTAATAAATCACGCCATTGTGCATCTGGTGAAATTTGAAAATCAATTTTTACACCTGTTTCTTTTTCATATTCCTTTGCTAATTCTTGCACAACACCTGATGTTGGTAGTCCAGATTGATGTGATCCAAATGTCAATGTAACCTTTTCCCCTGAAGACTTAGAATCACTTGAACTCCCCGTTGAACTTCCTCCACATCCTACAAGTACACCTCCTGCCATAACTGTAACACATAGTGCACTTAATAATTTAACTAAACGCTTTCTCATAAATGTATACCTCCACTTTTATAATTTTGAATGTATGATATTTATAATCTTTTGATAAATAATAAATTAGTATTTAAGTATATTAAATTCACTATTTATCGCCCCCACTTAATGATATGCTTTACATAAAGTACATGTTTATAATACCATTGTCCTTTTTTATTAGACATAGACAAAATAGAATTTCCTTTTGCACTTTTTTGAACAATCATATATAATACTTTTTGAAAGGGGCATTGTAATGAATCGAAGATTTTATTATTCTCAAAAAGTATATTTATTTTTTGCTTATGGACTTCTTATTACCATGTTGCTATTTTTATTTTTTATTTGTTTTTACTATTTTTACAGTCAGAATATCTATAAAGATGCTACTACAAAGTCAGAAACTCTATGTGCTTCTGTTCACAACTCAGTATCTACAGAATTAAATAATATGTCAACAATATCTATGAATATAGTATATTCTAATGCAATTAAAAAGAATTTTACCAGCTTTGCAAAAAATAATGCTGATACAATTGAACCAGAAAAATTTTTTCCATATAGAGAAAACGTTTTAGCTATATATGATATAATTACTGCAATTATCGGCCCATTTCAATCAGCCTCCCAAGTCAATCTCTATACACTAAATGGAACTTGTATTGGCTCTGGATATTTTCAGGGTGTTACATATACAAATCTGCAAAATATACCATGGTATAATGAGACTATTAATAAAAATGGTGCTAAAAATATTTCCTTAAACACTAATAACTTATTGAACAATCCTAAAAAAAGCAAAAATATATCTGGCAATGACTTTCTTTCATTAACTCGTGTATTTTTTAATAGCAGCAATGAACCAGAAGGAATTGTAGAAGTGTTGCAAGATTGTGATGTGATCTTTTCCTTAATTTCAGAGCTAAAACAAAAAAATCCCTCTACTTCATTTTATATATACAATGAAAAAAATGAATTGATTTATCCATATACTTCTACAGAAGCTATTAACACAAATTATATAAACATTATAAAGAATAGTTCTTTAGTTCCCTCTGTTGGTTACTTTATTGATATTAACGATAAAGAAAGCGTACTTATGTCATATCAAAAAATTGATTCTTATAATTGGACAATCGTAACTAGCGAACCTAAAGAAGTTGTTTTTAAATCATTGAATTCCTTTAAAGAAGTCTTTGTTGTTATTATTGTTATCTCAATTTTCTTCACTTTACTTTTATGCTTTATCATTTCAAGTCGTCTTACTCATCCTTTAAGCAAGTTGACAAGTGCAACAAAAAAAGTAACAATAAATAGGGTATTAAATGAAAACGAATCCATTTTTACTTCTATCAATACTAATGTGCTTGAAATCTCCGAATTATTTCAGTCATTTCAAGATATGTATAGTAAGCTAAAAGATTCTTCTCATGAAATTTTGTTATTAAAATCAGAAGAAACAAGAGCCAAATTACAGGCAACTCAATCTCTTGTAAATCCACATTTCTTATATAATAACTTAACCAATATAAGCATTATGGCTGAAGAAAATATGAATGAAGATATTATAAAAATCTGCCATGCCTTGTGTGATTATTTTAGATACATTTCAACTACTGATGAAACTGCTGTACCCCTTTTACAAGAAATTTTGTACACAGAAAAATATATTGAATGTATGAAAATGAGATATGGAAATGATTTCATTTACGATTCATGTATTCAAGAAGAAACAAAAGATATTTTAATTCCAAAGTTAATAGTACAACCTATTGTTGAAAATGCTTTTAAATATGGCTTTAGTTCTTCTCCTCCTTGGAATTTAAAATTAAGTTCAAGAATAGAAGATGAAAAGTGGTTAATAAATATTGAAGATAATGGGGGATGCCTAAGTGATGAAAATAAAAACAAACTTTTATCCTATTTTGAAAATATGAATAAGAATGAAGAATTAAAGAATTTAAAAATAGGGGGAATGGGTCTTAGAAATGTATATTTACGGTTACACCTCCTATATGATGATCATGCTATTTTTAAAATGGACAATTCTCAAAAAGGAAAAACCATATTTACAATTGGAGGTCCAATTTATTTAAATAAGGAGGAATTTTATGAACAGTATACACAAATATAAATATATTGTTGCAGAAGATGAACACTTAATTAGGCAAAATATAATAAAGAAAATTGATTCTTTGGGCATCCCATTAGAATTGGCTGGTGAAGCCAGTAATGGTGAAAATGCCATTTCTCTTGTGGAAGAATTATATCCTTCTTTAGTAATTACAGATATAAAAATGCCCCAATCTGATGGATTAGAATTAATTCAATATATTCATAAAAATCATCCTCATATAAAGACAATGATATTAAGCGGATATAATGATTTTAAATATGCTCAATCAGCATTGAAATATGGGGCTAAAGATTTTCTTCTAAAGCCAATTAAAATTGAAGAGCTTAATGCTGCCTTACAGAATATTTTAGTTCTTCTTGACTCAGAAAATAAGGAAATCTCTTCATTTTCAATTGATCCTCATAGTTTAAAACCAGAAGATTTAAGCAAATTAATGGAAAATTATCTTCGCAGTAATTACTCCTCAATAACTTCCTTAACTACGCTTTCTGATAAGTTTGGATTCACCAATGAATATTTAAGCAAAATATTTAAAAAACATATTGGTGAAACACCAATAAAATATATTACAAAAATACGTATTAACGAAGCTAAACTTCTCTTAATTAATCAACCTGATTTGGAAATTCAAAAAGTTGGAGAATTGGTGGGGTATAAAGATGCTTTCTATTTTAGTCGCGTATTTAAATCAAACGTAGGTAGCTATCCAAGTGATTATAGAATGAAAAATTTAATATTACATTGATTCTATTTTTCAATACAAAACAAGAAGTTGAACTCTTATTCGAAGTAGTTCAACTTCTTGTTTTATTTAATTTATAAAATTCTATTTAATTTATTAGGAGTTTATATATGATTAAATTTAAGTTGCTTTATAATTATTAATTTTGTGTATAGCAACTTTTATCTAAAATGTGTCTAATTTTCAAAAGCTTGTGACAAATCATAAATTATATCATCAATATGCTCTGTTCCAATAGAAAGACGAATTGTATTTGGCTTAATTCCTGACTCTGATAATTCAGTTTCGTTCATTTGTGAGTGAGTTGTACTTGCTGGGTGTATAACTAAAGATTTAACATCTGCAACATTTGCAAGTAAAGAGAATATTTCTAATTTATCAATGAAATCTTGCGCTTCTTTTGCTCCACCTTTAATTTCAAAAGTGAAGATAGAGCCAGCTCCCTTAGGGAAATATTTTTTATATAATTCATTATCAGGACTTTCTGCCAATGATGGATGATTAACTCTTTCAACTTTTGAATGATTCTTTAAGAAATCAACTACTTTAAGTGCATTTTCAACATGACGTTCAAGTCTAAGAGAAAGTGTTTCTAATCCTTGTAATAATATAAATGCATTGAAAGGACTTATGCAAGCACCAGTATCTCTTAATATAACAGCACGGATTCTAGTTACATATGCTGCTGAACCAACTGCTTCTGCAAACTTAATTCCATGGTAACTTGGATCTGCTTCACTTAATTGTGGGAATTTTCCTGATCCTATCCAATCAAACTTTCCAGAATCAACAATTACTCCCCCTAATGATGTTCCATGCCCACCTATAAACTTAGTAGCTGAGTGAACAACTATATCTGCTCCATGTTCAATTGGTCTGAAGAGGAATGGAGTTCCAAATGTATTATCAACAATTAGTGGGATTTTATGCTTATGTGCAATTTCTGCAAGTGCATCAACATCTATAATATTGGAATTTGGATTTCCTAGTGATTCAATAAATATTGCCTTTGTATTTTCTTGGATTGCATTTTCAAAATTTGATAAATTATCAGGATCTACAAAAGTTGTTGTGACACCGTTATTAGGGAAAGTATGTGCTAATAAGTTATATGATCCACCATATATAGTTTTTTCTGCTACTATATGATCTCCCGCTTTTGTTATATTTTGCAGCGCATATGTTATTGCTGCTGCCCCAGAAGCTACAGCAAGTGCTGCTACTCCACCTTCTAAAGCTGCAATACGTTTTTCAAAAACATCTTGTGTTGAATTAGTTAGACGTCCATATATATTTCCTGCATCAGCTAGTCCAAATCTTGCTGCTGCGTGTGCTGAATTTTTAAATACATATGAAGTTGTTTGGTATATTGGCACTGCTCTCGAATCGGTAGCTGGATCTGGTTGTTCCTGTCCTACGTGTAATTGTAATGTTTCGAATTTTAATTTTCTTTCATTGTTACTCATAATTTTTGCCCCCATTTTCTTTTTTATAAATTGCTTATTAATGTCTTTTTATTAATTTTATATTTACAATATTCATATATACATGATAGATTTACTATGATTTGATGTTACTATTTTTTCTATTACTTGTCAATAAAAAATATTCCATATTTACATTATTTTAACCTTATAATTATTGTTTTGATAAAAATAAGCCTGTTTAAATAACATTTATATGCTATAACCAGGCTATTTTGCTAACTAATTTCATTCGCTTAAATATACTAATTCTCCATTAAAATATGTTTGAACAACATTAATTTCATGTATATCTAATGGTTCTGTTTCAAATATATTTTTATCTAATACAATAAAATCTGCTTTTTTCCCAATTTCTAAACTACCTATTTGATCTTCTTTACCTAATACATAAGCTCCATTAATTGTAAACATTTTAATTGCTTCTAATATAGATATTCTTTCACTAGGATTTAATCTATATCTCATGTCATTAAAATTTATTTTTTCAGGATATCCAGATGGAATAAAATCATATAAATTACGTATTACAGCTGATTCAATGGCATTCAAAGGATTTAATTCACCCGATATTTCTTCATCAAAACCTCCAGCTGTAACAACTCCATTATCCACTAGGGATTTTACTGGGTATTCTCTCTGCGCCCTTTCTTCTCCTATAAATAATATTTCACTTTCTTCTAACTCATTACTTTTATTGAACCAAAATGGTTTTATTATTGAATTTATATTGAATAACTTCAGCTTTTTTATATAATATTTAGTTATTAACTCTAAACCTATTAACGAATTTCTGCACTTGTTCTTGACATTGTTATTAACAGAATACTCTAAACAATCCACTGCCAATTTACAAGCAAAATCTCCAGATGCATGTATTATAGTATTAAAATCTAATCTATTTACCATTCCTATTGCGTCTTTAAACTCTACCATATCCCACATAAGCAATCCATTAGAAATATTTAATTTTTTCTGATTTTCATAATCCTTAAACAAATATGCAGTTCCAATACCAATAATTCCATCTAAATTAAACTTTACTATTGATATACTAAATAAATCAGTTTCATATATTATTTTATTCCTTTTTAGCTGATGTATTTGCTCACATATTGTTTGCCTGCATACCTCATAAGGCATTATTGTAATACCATAAATTACTTTTATTTTAAGCTTATTGGTTATTTCAAGTCTTCTATATATTTCTAGGGATATTCTTTTTTCTTCAATTAGACCTATGGAAGTCACACCATAAGAATGTAACTTATTTTGAAATTTTATAAATGTATTTAAATATTTCATATCACTATATTCTTTTAAACTATCTGTATTAATTAAGTATATAGCATTTCCTTTAAGAGTTCCCCATAATTCTCCTTCTTCATCTAATTCTATTATTCCACCAATAGGTGGCTTTGTGTCCTTAGTTATTTTAAAATACTCAAAAGCCTTAGTATTCAACCATAAAGCATGATTGTCAAAAGATTTTAATACTATTGGCTTTTGAGTTTCTATTTTTTCAAGCCAATTTTTATGAGGCCCTTTAAATACTTCTAAATATCCATACTTATTATTTGGTGTTCCTTCGAAACTTATCCAATTCCACCCTAAACCATAAATTACTTCTTCTTCTGGATGAGAATCAACATAACTCTGAATCATTTTTAAATATTGCCATGGATTATTTCCTTCAAATAAAGATAACTCATCTTTGTTAATCATAAGTTTCTCTGGTAAATTACCATGTGCAAAAATAAAACCAGGCAATACCACTTTGAACTTTAAATCAACTATTTCTGTTTTCTCATTAGAATACTTCTTTACATCTTCATTACTTCCTAAACCTATTATTTCGCCATTTTTAACAGCCATTCCTTGATAAATTTTATTTTTATTATTGATGCTGTAAATTATACCATTAATAAAAAGCTTATCTGCATTTTTCAAAGGCTTTTTATTTGATTCCATTAAATATTTTCCTCCAGTTTAATAGCACTAAAATTAAAATCTACTTAATTATATTCATAAACTTAAATTTCATGAAAATTTTTAATATTAAATATGGCAATTGAACTTTACAAATATTGAATATTGATAGATAATAATTAGTAATATAATTAATAAATAAAGGAGGGGAAGTTAATGGAAAATTCTATCTTAAAAGAAGGTATGAAAGCACCTGATTTTACCTTAATAGGCTCTGACAAAAAAGAACATAAATTAAGTGATTATTTAAATAAAAAAGTCGTTTTATATTTTTATCCAAAAGATAATACTCCAGCTTGTTCTCAAGAAGCTCAAGATTTTAAAAGTTTAATTGATAAATTTAATGAAAAAGATACAGTAGTAATAGGTGTAAGCAGAGATTCTCTTAAATCCCATGATAAATTCATTGAAAAATATGGTTTACCTTTTCTTTTATTATCTGATGAAGAAGAAATAGTTTGTAATCTTTATGGAGTTTTAAAAGAAAAAACTATGTTTGGAAAAAAAGTTTTTGGAATCGAAAGAAGCACTTTTGTGATAGATGAAAATGGAATAATCTCAAACATTTATCGAAAGATAAAGGTTCCAGGACATGTTGAAAATCTAGTCTGTTCTCTTTAAAAAAACTATAAACCAAAGGATTAGTCTTTAATAATTTTTTAAGCTAATCCCTTGGTTTTATATTTTATATACAATTTTCATATTTACATTAAATAATAGATAATTATTAAGAATATTTTTATTTAACTTAATATTTCAAGGCAATGCTTGGCAAAAGCTTCTCCTAAAAGTTTATGCCCTTCTCTTGTGAGATGCAATGCATCAATTTCAGATGGTTCTGTAATTAAAGCTGCATCCATAAATTCAATACCTAAATTTCTTGCTATCTCCTCATACTTAGGAGCTAATTTTCTGGAAATTTCATAGGATCTCATATATCCAAAGCCTTCACCACATTCAGACTCCATAATAGTTTTACCTATATATGTTGGAGATACTAGCAAAACTTTTGCTGGTATATTTTTAGGATTTTCCTCTGCTGTAATATTAAGCGCCATTTTTGCAAGAATGCCAGCTCCTTTAGCTATATCACATGCTGGAACATGATATCTTTCTTTCATATCATTTGATCCAAGCATTATAATAACCAAATCCAAAGGATAATGTGATTTAATGCATGGAGTTAAATATGTTTTCCCATTCTTTAAAATATCATAAGGATCATCTAATACTGTAGTTCTACTATTTAACCCTTCTTCTATAATTCTATAGTCAGATCCTAATAATTTTTGTAAAATTCCTGTCCAGCGCTCACTATAATCATATCTTTCATGATTTTCTGGATTAAATCCATATGTATTAGAATCCCCATAGCAAAGTATATGTTTCATAAATAGTATCCTCCTTAATATTTTCTTATGTTAATGCTTTTAGTTTTTCAAATATTTTTAAATTGCTTTTTTTCAAATTAATTATTTTGAAATCTTTGCTTACAAAAACATGTAAAGTGCTTCCCTTAGCAATTTCTTTTTCATCTTTTTCTCTAATAACTGAATAATTAAATTCTACTTTAACAGGTGTTAATTCCTTAACCCAAGTTTTAATAATTAATTCATCTTCATATTTTGCACCAATAATATATTTGCAATTACTTTCAGCTAAAGGAATTAAGATTCCTTCCTGCTCCATTTCAGTATAACTTATATTGCTTTCCTTTATAAAATCTGTCCTTCCTGCTTCAAACCAAATCAAATAATTAGAATGATGTACAATTCCCATTTGATCTGTTTCAGCATACCTCACTGTAATTTTTGTTTCACTTATATACAATTGAAACACTCCTTGCTTATAAATTTGTATATTTATAATTTCTTTAATTTTTCTATTTAGATTGTTCTAGATTTCCCATTTGGCTAATTACCATATTATAATATTTTCCTTTAGCGTTCATAAGACTCTTATGATTTCCACTTTCTAATATTTTTCCCTCTCCAATGACCATAATATGATCTGCATCTCTGATTGTAGAAAGTCTATGTGCTATTAAAAAGCTTGTTCTATTTTTCATTAAACTAACCAAGGCCTGTTGAATATCTTTTTCAGTCTTTGTATCGACACTACTGGTAGCTTCATCTAAAATTAAAATAGGGCTATCACATAATACCGCTCTGGCAATAGAAATAAGCTGACGCTGTCCCTGGCTTAAGTTATCTGTAGCTCCGGATACCATTGTATTATATCCCTTAGGCAATTTATGAATGAAATCATGAGCATGAGCTATTTTAGCTGCTTTTATAACTTCCTCATCAGTAGCATTCTTTTCTGAATATCGAATATTATCCATAATTGAGCCAGTAAAAAGACAGGTATCTTGTAAAACTACTGAAAAACATTTTCTAAGACTGGTTCGCTTAATATTTGTAATTGGTTCATTGTCTATTAGAATTTTACCGCTATCTGGATCATAAAAACGTGTTAACAGATTTACAATAGTAGTCTTTCCTGCCCCTGTTTCTCCTACTAAAGCTACAGTTTCACCTGCATTAACCTTAAAGTTTATATCTTTTAATATAATATTTGATTTATCATAAGAAAAAGTTACATTTTCAAATATAACCTGACCACTAGGATTTTTTATATAAACTGCATCCTCAATATCTTCTGGCTCTTCTTCATTATCTAAAATTTCAAAAACCCTTTCTGCTCCTGCAAGAGCTGATTGAATAGTATTAAACATACCAGCAATAGAGTTAATTGGCTGTGAGAATTGTTTTGAATAACTCAAAAAACTTACTACAGTTCCTACTGATAAACCATATCCTACTGATAATATACCACCAACAATAGCTACAACTGCAAAAATAAAATTATTGATGACATTCATGATAGGCATCATATATCCAGACCATATTTGTGCTTTGCTGCTGCTTTCACATAATTTTTCATTAATTTCTTTAAATTCATCTAAAATATCTTTCTGCTTACTAAAAGCTTTAACCATTTTCAATCCTAGTATATTTTCTTCGATTATACCATTAAGTGATCCAAGACTTTTTTGCTGAGCTGAAAAATATTTACGACTTTTTGATACAATTCCTCGTGTTAAAATGGTTACAAATGGAATGCTTAATAAGACAACAAGAGTAAGCCATAAATTTAAATATATCATAACAACAAAAGAACCTGCTATTGTTAAAATACTTGCTATTAATTGTGTAGTTGTCTGAGCTATGGTTGAACTAATATTGTCTACATCATTTGTAATTCTGCTCATAGTATCACCATGAGAACGTGTATCATAAAATTTCAAGGGAAGTCTCTGCATCTTCTCAAAAAATTCTGAACGAATTACAAATACAAGCTTTTGTGAAATCTTAAGCATAATAAATCCATTAGCCAATGAGATGATCCAATTTATAATATACAGAAAAATAATTATTATTAAAAAATGTCTGAGCATTTCTGTTTCTACTGTTCTAGTTTCAATTTTAAACGTATTGAAAGTTTTTCCTATATAATAAGGAATTGCAACGGAAATTAATGAAGAAAAAATTGTTAGTATAATTGCTGCTATTATTGCTTTTGCCCAGCGCATATATATTTTTATAATACGCATTAAGGTACCCTTAGTGTTTTTAGGTTTTGCAGTTGGTGCAAATCTATTTCTATTTCCTCCAATTGGTTTTCCTCCAATAGATGGCCCCTTTACTTCTGCTTTAGAAAATTGTTGCAACATAAACTACACCTCCTTACTGCTTTCTATTTGAGTTCTATAAATATCTTTATATATTTCACAAGTTTTCATAAGCTCACTATGAGTTCCATAACCAGCCTTCATTCCATTATCCATAACTAAAATTTTATCTGCAAACATGGCAGTCCCACATCGCTGAGTAATTGTAATTATAGTTTGATTTCTTGTTTTTGAACTTAAACTTTCCCGAACTTTAGCTTCAGTTACAGCATCTAGAGCACTAGTTGCATCGTCTAGTATAAGTACAGCTGAATTTCTAAGTACACCTCTGGCAATTGATATACGCTGCTTTTGTCCTCCAGAAATATTAACTCCGGCACTTCCTAATAAACTTTCATAAGCACCATTCATTTTTTCAACAAAATCAGCCTGAGCCTTTGCAGCTGCATCATGTATCATCTCATTTGAGGCCTCTGTATTTCCCCATTTAATATTATCAGCAACAGATCCTGAAAAGAGCATTGGCTTCTGCGGTACAATAGCTATATTATTACGAACCGAATCAATATCTAATTCTTTTATATGATGATTATTAATAAGTATTTTTCCACTATTTA
Source organism: Clostridium sp. C2-6-12 (assembly GCF_009928485.1). Classification (GTDB taxonomy): domain Bacteria; phylum Bacillota; class Clostridia; order Clostridiales; family Clostridiaceae; genus Clostridium. The sequence goes on from NZ_JAABNP010000042.1 coordinate 43,656, forward strand.
CATCGTAAAAACGTAAAAGAAGCCAAGCTACTGTAGATTTACCACTACCAGTTGGTCCAATTATAGCTAAACTTTGGCCACTTTCTATTGAAAATGATAAATTACTAATGGCAGGTACTCCACTGCCATTAGGATATGCAAAAGTTACCTCTTTAAATTCTATTGAACCATTTAATTTTTTTATTTTTCCAGTATGTAAAAAATCTTCTTCTGAATCAAACACTTCTTTAATTCTAGCTGTAGAAGCTTTTGTTCGAACAAACGTATTAAAAATATTAGTTATCATAATCAATGATATAAGTATTTGAGCCATATAAATTGTAAAAGCTGTAATATCTCCTGGATTAGCAATATTTAAGGTAAATAAAACACTTCCAACATAAATTACTACTATTGTTCCAACTCCAACTGTAAGTGTTATAAGTGGTGAAATTAAAGTGACAATTATTTGAGCTCCTATACCTTTTTCCATTAAATTTATATTTGCTCTTTCAAATTTTTCAGTTTCCTTATCATATGTTCCAAAGGCTTTAATCAAACGTACTCCAATAAGATATTCCTGTACAACAGAATTCACCTTGTCCATAGCTTTTTGTAATTCAAAAAAACGAGGATAGCTTAATTTCATACTAATTATAATTAAACAGCCTACTATTGCAACCAATCCATATATTATCAGACTTAATTTAAAATTAAGCATTGTAGCAAAAATAATACTTCCAACACATGTGATAGGTGCTTTCAAAAAAATTCTCATTATTCCATTTACAAATTGTACAATTTGTGCCGTATCATTAGTCATACGTGTAATAAGAGAACCACTTTCAATTTTATCTGCACTTCCTTCAGAAAAATTCATAATTTTTTTAAATAAATCATATCTAAGATCTGCTCCCATGCGTTGCGATACTTTACTTGCTAAAATATTTCTTGTAACTGCAAAACATGCTCCAATCCCAGTAACCATAAGCATAAGGCTTCCCCAATAATAAACCCTTGAAAGTGATCCTTGTTCAATTCCATTATTAATAATATTAGACATAAATGTAGGACCAAGCAAATCACAAATTGCCTCTAAAGCAACACAAAAAACTGCTATTAAAAATGGATTTTTATATTTTTTAAAATATTTGCCATATAGCTTCATATTATTTATTCCTTTCTTTCCTTAGATGCTAATACTCAAATTATATTATACATCCTTTTTACTCTAATTTCCTATTATTATGAATTTATAAATTAATATATTTATCTATGAAAGGATGAAATATAGTAGTAAAATGAATAAAGCTATATTTATATAAAAGTAACTATTGCTTAACCAATGATCATGTAGTTATCATTTTTAGGAGGAAATAGGGTGAGTTTAAAATATAAAGTAAAAGTACTTCCATCTAGTCCTGGTGTATATCTTATGAAAGATTCTCTTAATAGTGTGATTTATGTTGGGAAATCAAAGAATTTAAAAAATAGAGTTGGATCATATTTTCAAAATTCCAAATCACATTCACCTAAAGTTTTGAAATTAATTCAAAACCTTAAAGATTTTGAATATATTCTTACTGATACAGAGTTTGAAGCCTTTATGCTGGAGTGCAAATTAATAAAAGAAATAAAGCCAATTTACAATAAACAACTAAAAAGTCCAAAGGCTTATTCTTATATTAAAATAAAAATACATGGGAAATATCCTAGTATAGAAATATCAAATGAAATAGATAAAGATGATGGAAATATTTATTTCGGACCTTATACAAATAAAAATACATTAGAAAGAGGCCTTGGTGGGATTAAAGAATGTTGCAGAATACTATGTAATAATAAAATAAAAAAAACATCAGTCTGCTTTAATTATTCTTTGGGATCATGTATTGGAATGTGCTCAGATAATATTCCTACAAAACAGTATGTTGATATATTAAACGAGATAATAAACCTTATTAACGGTTCTGATAAAAGTATTATTAATAAAATGGAAAATATAATGAACACTGCTTCTGAAAAATATGATTTTGAAAGTGCTGCAAAATATAGAGATTACATAACTGCTGTTAAATATTTGATTGGCAAATCAGACGTTGTTAAATTTACTAAAGAAAACAAAAATATTGTTCTATTAGAACCTTTAAGTAATAACCTGATTAAGCTTTTTCTTATAAATGGGAATAAAGTATTGTTTGAAGAAAAGTACATAATAGATGACTTAAATTCGGAAAAAGTGAAAATTATCCTGAAAAATAAGATTTTATTTTACTTCAATGATGAAATTATATCAAATTCAATAGAAGTAGGTCGAGAAGAAATAGATGAATCCCAAATTATTTATACGTATTTAAAAAGTAAATCTAACTGCTGTAAATATACTATAATTCAAGATAAGTGGCTAAAGAGTCCTAATAAAGATTCAATTATATATACTTCCCTTAATAAATTATTGTCATTTTAAATACATCTTAATTACACATAAATAAGTCATAAATTTGCAAATATTTAAAGGCTGAAATTTAGAGGAATTCTAATTTTCAGCCTTCAAAAACTTTATACTTGCTTACAAATAAAATAAAAAAAGATAGTCACTAAAACTATCTTTTTATCTTACCTCGCAACGTCCTACTCTGCCACACAGTCACCCGTGCAGTACCATCGG
>NZ_JAABNP010000043.1:0-28264 GCF_009928485.1 Clostridium sp. C2-6-12
CCCCATTACGGACTTTCACCGATTAGCACGTGCCCATGCTGGGCACACCAAAAAAGAACCCCTTACATCCAGAAGTGGTTCTCCCTCATACTTAAAAACATTACTATAATATTACAATGCTTTTTCAAAACACTTTAAATTTTCCCATATCACATTTTGAAAATGAAATTTTGTTGTCCCAACATAAACATATCCAATCTTAGGATATAAACTTGCAGCTGGAATATTACCTTCATAAGTATCAAGGCGAATAACTTTATAGCCTGCCTCTCTAGCATAGTTCTCACTAAATTCCACCATACTTCTTGCTTTACCTTTACCGCTTGCAGAAGGTCTAATACACAAAGTATGAATTACCATAACTTCCTCTGGTTCAGCTTTTGTAAGCCATGAAATATTCTCATATTCTTTTGGTTGGATGCTATTTAGCACGACACAGCCATATATTCCTTTTTCATCTTCTCCAACAAACATTGTATTATTATCAATTGTACTTTTTGCATACTCAACTGTTGGATAAAGCCCCTTTTGCCAATTTGTATAGGATACTGTTTGTTCTTCATAATCCAAAATCTCATTATATATCTTTTCAATTTCCAAAATATCGTCAACTGTAGCAGTTCTAATCATAATCTTTCTCCTTTGTTTCAATTTATCATTAATTGAATTATATCATTTAAATGCACTTCTTATAAAGAATAACTGTATCATTAGAAGCAGTTCCATCATATGCGTAACCAACTTTTTCATATAAATGCCTATTTCGTCTGCAGAAATATGGTGTTCCAAGCATCCAAGTCTTGTTATCTGGATAAAGCTCTTCCATTAATTTTAATACTATAGTCCCATATCCTTTCCCTTGATATGCTGGTAAAATGCAAAAGTCTTCTAATTCAAAATACCCCTCAGTTTCATGGTGAAGCCAAAAGACTCCAATTGGAGTTTCTTCTAACAAAATCATGTAGCAATAATAATTTTCTATTAATCTTTTTGCTTCAGCTTCATCAATTATTCCTAACCCCTTGAACCATTCACCATTGTACCATTCTGGAATATTATCCTCATCTGGCTTGGATTTTGACCTATCATCTGAATAAGCTTCTGCCTTAATGTATGCAAATTGTTTTGTATCTGATAAATCAGCTATTCTTAAATTAATCATACTTTCTCCCTCTCAAATTGAAAATTTGTATATTCCATATTTTCCTCATTACTTTTAATTATAGATGGAATAATTAAATTATCATCACTGTAATAAATCCTTTTCATCTCTCAACTCAAAATTACGAATAATTAAATACTCTGTTTCAATTCTCATCCTTATCTCCTCCTTTGACAGTGAAAACTGTTTTTCAAATTATAAATTATAATAATCAATTTTAAATTAGAATTTCTATTAAACTGTCAAATTATTTCTATTGAAATGAAGCATTAATCCCATCTTACATTTCCATAAAAAATAAGAGCAGACAATCTAATTTTCATAGATATCCACTCTTATTATACCACAATTTTACATATGGTTATTATTTTTTCTTTTTATTTATATATATGGTTCATTATAACTCCAAATCTCCTTAAAGCGCATTATTTTGCTTTACTTATTATTTGAAATTCAAATATAAATTATTTGAGATTTAACAATTACAGGTCAATTACAAATATCAAAGGATATTGGAATATTTCCCCAGGGGTCAGTCCCCTTAGTTAGTTTTAGCTGCTTTTGCTTCTTCTCTAGCTGTCTTAATTTTTTCTCTTGCTTCTTTATTGGAAAGGCCTGTTATATCTACTCCTAATTTAGCTGCTCTTTCTGTAATTTTTTCAGTTACAGCTTGTTTTTTTGCTTCAACAACTGCTTTAATTTTAGCTTTAGCTTCTTCATTTGATAATCCAGTTATGTCTACACCTAGTTTTAAAGCTTCTGCTTGTTTTATTTTTTCTCTTGCAGCTTTGTTATCTAATCCTGTAATATCTACTCCAAGCTTTTGTGCTCTTTGTATAAGTTTTTGAGACGCTTCTTGTTTCTTAGCTTCTGCAGCTACTTTTATTTTAGCCTTTGCATCTTCATTTGATAATCCTGTTATATCAATTCCAAGTACTGAAGCTTTTTCAGAAAGCTTTTCTGTTTTTTTATCTTCAATGGCTGCTTGTATCTTTGCTTTAGCTTCTTCATTTGATAATCCAGTTATGTCTACACCTAGCTTTAAAGCTTCTGCTTGTCTTATTTTTTCTCTTGCAGCTTTGTTATCCAATCCTGTAATATCTACTCCAAGTTTTTGTGCTCTTAAAGAAAGCTTTTGAGCTATTTCTTGCTTTTTAGCTGCTTTAGCTTCTTCACTAACTGTACTTGTTTGAGTAACTTGTGCTGTTCCAGTAGTTGTAGAACCTTCTGTAGTGATTTCATCTGCAAATGTTGGAATAGCAGTTAACATTGTAATCATAAATGTAACTAAAATACCTAATAATTTTTTTCTTTTCATAATATCTCTCTCCTCTTCATTACTTATATTTTTATAAACTAAAAAATGTACTTGTAACTTAGTAATAACTGGTTACAAATACATAATAAAATTCTTTTGTGAAATTTATGTGAAATAATTAAATTTATATATTATTTTTTCTATGGTATTTCAAAACCAAATTTCACACCATCTTGTACATTTTCTACATTAACACTTCCACCATGAAGCTTTATTACTGATTTTACAATTGAAAGCCCTAGTCCATGGCCTCCATATTTTCTAGACCTTGCTTTATCAACTTTATAATAAACATCCCAAATTTTATCAATGGCTTCACCTGGTATGTGACTTCCAGTATTAAAAACACTTACTTTTATTCCACTGCCTCTTTTCTCAGCATTAAGCTCGATTAAATTTCCTCCTTCAACATGATCAATGGCATTAGTAATAAAGTTATTAATAGCTTTCTCTAACATATCACGATCAGCAGATATCTGAAAATCATTTTCACATTTTAAATTAAAGGTAATACCTTTTTCAGTAATTTCAGCTTTAAATCTTTCACTTATTTCAGCTATAAGGTCATAAATATTAAAGCTTGTTACATTTATTTTAACCATTCCTGCTTCAAGCATAGAATGATTTAAAAGTTCAAATATTAACTTATCCATTCTATCACATTCTTCAACAAGAACATTACAATATTTCTCCATCTTTTCTTGATCATCAGCAACTCCATACTTGAGTCCTTCTGCATATCCCTTAATTATTCCTATTGGAGTTTTTAATTCGTGAGACATATTACGTACAAGCTGTTTTCTACGTTCTACATCCTTTTTAAGTTCTTCTATACTGACACTAAGCTTTTCAGAAATTTTATTAATGCTTTGACCTAATTTACCAATTTCATCTTGTGATTGAACTTTTACCCGGTTATCAAACTTAAGATTTGATATATTTTCTGCGATATTACTCATTTCTATAATTGGTTTACTTATTTTCTCAGCAAAAATAAGTATGCAAATACTGCCAATCAAAATTACTATGGTTCCTGAAATCATATAAAATTGATTAGCTATAAAAACACTTTGACTTATGCTTCGAATAGATTTTCTTAAAATAATAAATTTTCCATTGCTCATTTGTGACACAAAGACTAGTTTCGACTTTTCGTCATCATTTTTGTCACCAATATAATATACAGCATTTTTTAAAAGTTTCTTTTTATTATCTAAAATAATCTGCTCCATTTCTTTGGATAATCGTTGCTGTTTATTATCGATTTTTTGAAGTGCAGAATTATACTCTATATTAAAATTTTGATCTACAATCATTGTATTTATATTCTCAAGTTCCTCTATATCAGTTATATATTCAAGACTACTTTCATTATTATCAGCATATTCCTTACTAATTTTTTCACTTATTGTAACAAAAACATTTTTGTTTTTATAAATATAATAGGCCTTTAAGCCAATTGAATTTAAAATTACGCCACTTAGTACTAAGGCTATCATAATAAGCATAAAAATCGTAATCAGCTTTCCTTTAATTGTCCTCATTGTTTTTTACCTCAAACATATAACCGCTTCCCCTTGCTGTTTTTATGTAATTACCGCATGCTAACAATTTTGCCCTTAGGGTTTTTATATGGGTATCTATTGTTCGAATGTCACCTTCAAAGTCATATCCCCATACATTCACTAATATTTGTTCTCTAGTTAATATCCGTTCCTTATTTTTTACTAAATATACAAGAAGATTATATTCTTTATTATTCAATTCGATTTCCATACCTTCTATCATAACTTTATGAGTTTCTTGATTTATTCTAATTTTTCCAAGCTTTATTTCTTCCAACTTATCTTTATTTAATTTTCTTACAATTGAATTAAGACGAGCAATAAAAACTGGATAACTAAAAGGTTTAGCAATATATTCATCTGCTCCCTTTTTAAGACCAAGAACTTCATGTCTTTCATCTCCCAAGGCAGTTAACATTATTACTGGAATATCTGAATGTTCTCTTATTTCTTTAAGAACCTCCCACCCATCGTATATAGGCATCATTATATCTAATATTACAACATCAATATCCTTTGAAGTGAAAAAAATATCAATGGCTTCTTTTCCATCTCTTGCTACAACAGGCATATATCCTTCTTTTCTTAAAATATCGCATACAAGGTCCCTAAATACTTGATCATCTTCTGCTATAAGAATCTTTATTTCCACAATCGCACCTTCTCACTTTTATTCTTTATTGTACATGCTCATTGTTAATTATAAACTATATATAGTGCAATTTACAATTTACATTGTACAATTGATACCCTTTATTAGTAGCCTGCAACCAAATATAGTTTAAGCTCAAAGAGAAAGTTCGAAGTACGAAATATAAAAAATCGCAGCTTTATCTATTTAAAAATGATTAAGCTACGACTTTTAATTTTATTTATCCATTTTAGAATTTAATAATACATACTTCATCTCATCAACAGTTAAATCCATTTGTTTAGCATAATACTCACTTTGCTTTACAAATTTAAATCCACATTTTTCTATAACTCTTTTAGATTGACTATTATATGAAAAATGACCTATAGTCAATCCATCTAGCTTACATATATTAAGACAAAATTCAATCACTGCAAGAACTGCTTCCGGCATTAATCCCTTTCCCCAATATGCTTTAGATAAAACATACCCCATTTCCTTAGTCTTCAAGCATAAGCCCTTTCATCATTAGCGCAAGCAATAAGAGGTGAATTTATACTTATATCATTCGCCTTCAATTAAATTACTGTTATCTAATCCATTATCTAAAAGAATGGCATGCAATGTATCATCTGCTTTCATCTGACTAATTGTTTCATTTAGAGCATTTAATAATGTAATATCATTTTTTCTAACTGCTATACCCACAGTTCCATATAATTCTGGAGTATAATCTCTCAAGGTCTTAAAAAAAAAGTTGTTGTTATTTAAAGCATATTTTGCAATAGACGAATCAGATACAGCTGCGTCAATTTTTCCGCTATTTACAGCATTCAGTACTTCTAAGTTTCTATCAAAAATCGCTACATCTTTTATTAAATTTTTTTTCTTCCAACCCTGCACTAAATCTTCAAATTTTGTACCTTTTTCAACTCCAACTACTGCATTTTTCAAATCATCCTTAAAATTAATTTTAGAAGCCTTTGGCACAACAACAACTTCTGATTCCTTGTATAGCGGTTGGGTAAATGATACTATTTCTTCACGCTCAGGAGTTATAAATATCGCATTTGCAGCTACATCTATACTGTCATCAGTATTTAGTTTGTCTAATAACTCTGAAAATTGTGCTTCCTTCATTTCAATATTATTAATTCCAAGTCGCTTTGTTATTTCAACTATAATATCTGCATCAATTCCACTTAATTTTTTTGTTTCAGGATTTACATATGCAAAAGGAGGATCATTTGCAGAAATAAAAGTTAATTTCCCATTTTCTTTTATTAAGTCTAATCTATCCTTTCTTGGTGAGATATTGGTTAATGCAAATTTACTATTACATGTACCATATCCAATTATAATAATAAAACCTATACTAAAAATTAAAGTGAATATTTTTTTCATAACTCCAAATCTCCTTAAAGCACAATTATTTTGCTATAGTTATTGTTTGAAATTCAAATATAAATTATTCGAGTTTTAAAAATTTCAAACTTCAAAGATAATTTGGAATATTTACCCAAGGGTCAGTCCCCATTTACCAATTCAGCTATACGCTTATTTACATTGTCATTATACATTCCACCATGATAGCAAATTACTGTTTCAATATAGTACTCCATTAATTTTTGAATAGACTTATTATTTTCTTCATTATCAAAATTGTAAGCTTGATTTCCTCTCATAAGCAAACCATCACTAATAGCAAAAATATCTCCAGCAATTAATACCTTCAACTGTTTAAAATATAAGCATATGTGCCCAGGAGTATGACCTGGCGTATGAATTACAGTCATCCCACCACAATATGGCAATTCCTGACCTTCAATCAAAGTATAGTCTATATTCACTCTATTATTTTGAAAACCTGCCTTTAGCATTTTATGTGCTGCCTTCATATTATCAGGTAAATTTTCTAAGTTAGTTTCAAGTATAGCAAGTTTAACAGGAATCTTTTCACCATTTATATATGCTTTTTCCTCCTCATGAGAAAAAGTTTTAATATTTCCAGAGACCTTATTTAAAATTTCACTAACATTTCCAATATGATCAATATCCTGATGAGTAAAAATTATTGTATCCAATTTACTTAATTCTAGCCCTTCTTTTTCAACTGCTTCGCAAATTTGATTAAACACCCCTGGAAAGCCAGTATCTACTAATACTATCGAATCATTATTTGAAATTAATGTTGGATAAATTGTAGTTGGTTTCCCAGTTGTATTAGATTCTATTTCAAGCATATAAATTCCATTTTCAATTTTCATTTACTATTCTCCTCCTTAAAACTAATTTTAAAATATATTTTCTCTTACTTTCTCAATCATTAAACTATATTGGCGGATATAATACAATACTTGATTTTTTTTGTAATTTTATGGTATAGTAAATGTGTAAATAATAATCAAAAACTGTAACAAATACTCTTTTTGTTATATCATATACTAGCATTTAATCAAGGAAAAAAGAGAACCAAAACTTCATCATGAATTTGGTTCTCTTATATTATTTATATGTATTATTTTATTTATTAATTAATTTTGACTTACTTGATTTAGCCCTGAATTTTATTTTATAAACTTAGATATTAAAAGTTTATTTACTTACTCAACCGTATCTTCGTTAATAAAATCTATTCCATTATTAATTAGCTTTTGTAAATACTCATCAAAGCTGTCTGCTATTACTTGGATTTCATCTGGATCATGCAAAAATCTTACCACCTGACCCTTAATTCCTTTTACAGAAGGTGAAAAATCAATAAATAACTGTGATGTACCACCATTATTCATACAATCTGAAAAATGTAACCATTTCATGTCATTTGAACAATCTATAATTCTTTCATCTACTTCAACCTCATCACCATATTCACGATTCACATAATCAGCATAGAAATCAACCGCCTCATTTTTACTCTCCAAAATCTGATTTACTGAAAGCAGATAATAAGGATATTCATAAACATCAGAACCAAGAATGTAAAATGTAATTTTTTCTCCTTCATATTCCCTCCAATAAGTTCCATCAACATATTCAAGAAGTTTTACGAAAGAATCTGGAACATAGGGATATTCCTCTTTCAATTTTTTTATATCTTCGCTGCTTGCACCATGCATAACTTTTTCAAAATGATCCCAACTCTTTTTACCACCATTATCATAATATGCTTTTTTTAATGCATTTACATATTCTTCAACAACTTTCATCGTGTTTTTCTCCAATCTAATATTAACTCTTTTACTTGCCAATAAATCTTTTATTTTCCGAACCAATAAATTATTATTTCTATCGTATTTATAACTCCTTTTTATATTTAATAATGATAAATTTAAATTATCTCTCTTCGTCTCTATAATCTTCTGCAACAAGTCCATACATTGAATAATCACAAATACCTTGATTATTCCAATCTGCTTGTTTCATAGTACCTTCATAAATCAACCCACACTTTTCCATAACCTTTCCCGAATTAGGATTTTTAGGATCATGTCTAGATTCAATACGATTTACTTTGACTTCATTAAAAAAGAAACGAATCAAAGCAGAAAGTGCTTCAGAAGTTATCCCTTTATGCCACCATTTTTTTCCGATACAATAACCAACATGAACCATATTAATTTGTTCATCTATTCTCACAATGGCTATACTTCCAATTGGTTCATTTCCATTTGATTTTAATACAATTGCCCATTGATAGAAGGTATCCTCTTCATATTGTGGAACCCATTCTTTTAGTACAGCCTCAGATACACCTGCATCCTTATGAGCAGGCCACATTAAATATTTAGTTACTTCTGAATCACCAGCCCAATTATTAAACATTGCTTCAGAATCTGCTAATTCAAATCTACGTAATATCAATCTATGGGTTTCTAAATTTTTTGTGCCTAAATGCTTCATGGCATACACCCCTTTTAATACAATTCATACTTCAATTTATTTTGCCATTATTAATTAATAATACCATTAACTACAAAAAAACATTTATAATTTAAATAATTGGATTTAAAAGTTTTTCATTAAGGAATACAAGTATCTCTTTTGGTAATTGAATATGAAAATCTTCTCTATCAAATCCTTTTGGATCTGTTGATGGTAAGAATTTAGGATTTTTCATTGGCTCAGGAAATGGACTAAGAAAAGAAAAATGACCAGCATTTTTAATTTCCTTAAAAGTAACCAGTGATTGATCTCCAATGCTCTTTAATACAGCTTCAGCATTCCAAGCAGGAGTGATTGGGTCATGTTCTGCTGTTAACATAAGTATAGGAATAGTTACATTATCCAACCCATTCATAAACCAGCCTGCTCCTGGCGCAAGTAACACTAAAGCCTTAATTCTTTGATCAGGCGTAGTTTCTATTTTTTTACCTTCTCTTGTTCTAGGAATACCTCCTGCCAATGCAAGAGCTGTATATCCACCCATGGAATGGCCTATCACTGCTATTTTATCCTCTATAATATGTTTTCCAAAAAAACTATCTGTAAGAAGATTATCAATTGTAAGACTAATATGCTTTGGTCTCAAGAGAAGATTTTCTTCTGTGTTTTCCAATTCATTATTATTCCTATTGTTCCCATAATGCTCTACCATTGCTACAATATAGCCATTTTTTGCAAGATGTGTGCTTATAGTTCTATATAAAAGATGGGCCCCCCCATTACCATGAGAAATTATAACAAGTGGAAATTCACCCTCTAATAATTTTGCATTAATGGAAACATCCATTATATATGGACCAAATGCTGTTTTACTAGAAGTTTCATTTGTTGGATATTGTATTAGAACCTTAAATAAAATGTCTTTTATTTCATCTTTAATTTGAATTTCTTTACACCCTACATATACATTCATTGGTTTAATATTCATAGAATTTCTCCTTAATTTTTATAATATATTTTAACGTAAGTGAATGTAACACTTATATTTTATTTCCAACTGAACTTTTTGAAAATAAGGATTTTTGCTTCATTTTTCTACTACTCAGCATTTATACTATAAATTTTATATTATAGTTATCAATTTTTCATACCCAGCTTTTTATTATATATTTAATCTTCAGGACATATTGTTCATATTATCTGTAAAAGAAAATATGAAAGCTGGGAATAATATGGCACTGCCTGATATTTTAACGCAGCCAACCTTATCTTTACTGTCAAAAAATATTAATCCTACAATTAAGAAAACTAAACAACTTATATAATATATACTAGCTATTATCATATTTCCTTTTTCACCTGTTCTAAATCCTGGCACATGTTTTAAAAATTGTTTAAACATTATTATAAAAACCTTCCTTTTGCTCATATAAACTTCATCTGTAATAATTTAGTACATAAATGTGCTTAAAAGCAGCTTAAAACTAAAATATAAGCTTATTGATTATACATGCCATACATATAATGCCATATTACAATTACTTTCTGATTTCTTCCTCTCTACATATATAAATCCTTCATTTTCATATAGCATCCTCAATTTATTTCTTTGCGAATTGCAATCTAATCTTAGTGAATTAATACCATTTTCTAAAGATAATTTTTTTGCAAAGTCGATAAGTTCTTTTGAAATACCTTTACCTGAAAATTCCCTTTTAACAGCTAACTTATGTATAAATAGTGACTTTCCCTGAGGAATTTCAGGCCAATATTTTAGATCTAAATCAGTTATAGCTACACATGCTGCTGGAATGCCATTTTGAAAATCTATATAAAAATCATTAATCTCATATTCTTTTGATAGAGAATTCCACTTTATATTTTCCTCATTCCATTGATTCTGCAATTTATTCTTTTTCATCCAAATTACTGCATCCATCAAAATCTCCTCAATCGTTAAAATGTCATTTTTATTTGCCTGCTTTATCATAAACTATTCTCCATAACTTGTTTTTTATCAATAAATTAAAATTTTATCTACTCTATTCTGTATATTAAATCATTATATAAAGCATTCTTTTATTCACTTTTCCCTCTCTTATCTTCAAATAAACACAATCCAACTTCAACTTTTCATACCTTAAATTTCGAATTTAATAAATTGAATAATAAACTTATACAATGTCAATCCTCCATTAAATAAATGCAATAATCTATTATTATATTTGATTTTAATAGAATATTCTTTTCTAAAAATCAAACAATATAAATGCATATTTATTTTTTACGCTGAAAGGTGGCTATATAATGAAAAAATCATTTGTGATTCTATCTATTTGCTTAATACTTTCATTTAGTATAAATACAACCATTGCCATAGCACAACCTACTATTTCAACAGCTTCAGAAGGTTTTTACAATATACAAGATTTAAAATTATTACCTGATGTTATGTATAATGTTTCAAACGCATCAGGTGCTGATGTTTATATGATTATCTTTGATGATAAGCAAATTATTCAACAATCTATACGTTTTGAACCAAATTCAATAAAATATGTTCTTAAGCCTATGAAATATAATTATAGAATTGTTATTATTGGTAAGCAAGGTAAATTAGTATTTACTTCATCTTAGTCTATAATGCTTTTCTAAATATAAATCCGAATTACTTTAATTTATATTTTTAGTTTGTGGTATATGAATTAAACTATTAATATTCTCTAATATATTTGCAAAATATTAGGTAGTGAGGTGTATTAAATGAAATTAAAGGTATTTATAATAGTTTTTTTAATATCAACTATTGCTTTCACAAAAGTTACTAAAGCTATTTTTACATCAAATACTTATAATCAAGGTATATACAATATTTCAGAAGCAGTGGAATTTAGTGCAACTGCTAAACTTACAACAAAGCCCCCTACAACTCTTATAATAATTGATTCTAATGGTAATCAAAAATTTTTCAAAAAATTTGATAATCTTAATGAAGTTATCAACCTAGGTTTTATTCGAAATGGAGATCTTATAATTGTAGCTGGTAATGGAGAAATTGCTGTGACTAGGTCATAACCGTTTTGAGCTGCAGAATATTTCCGTATTGAAATGTAATTGCTTTTTAATGAGTGCACAGCTATTCTTTTCATAAGTGAATAGCTGCTTTTTAATACAGACATTTAATATCAAACTAAAAAGCAAATTTATATCTTAATTATCTTACTAAATATTAAAATATATCAGAATAGTTGAAATTGTATTTCTTATACCATGAATTATAAATACAATCCAAAAAGCTGAAAAGCCTTTCTTTCTATAAACAAAATATGAATATGCTAACAATAAACCGATTATAAATGCATAAACCATATATATATAGCTATAACTATGTGAAATACCAAAAAGTAATGATGAAATTACAGCAATAATAATATTTTTTTCTTTAAAAATCTTAGTAGAACTTAGTATTTCAATAATTCCATATTGAAAAATAAAGGTTTCTATTAGTGGGCCTATTATTGAACCTATTATAATTTGACTTTCAACAGATGCTGCATTTAAGTTCTCAGGCCCTCCCATTTGTCCTATGTATTCTTCATATAAATAAATTAGTGGGAAAAATATCATGAAAGTTAAATATGTTAATAGTACTATAACTATAATAAATTTTATAGTTGATAATCCTTGCAAATACTTATTAGCTCTCTCAAAAATTCTCTTCATTATTTTACCCTCCTTATGTTAATAATTAGGAATTTAAGTGAATACTTTGTATTACACCAATATTTTTCACTTTTTTCACTTATTTATAATTATTACTTATTGTGTTAAATTAACCCTTCTCCTTCCATTATACTATGCTAGTTATGGATAATTAAAGTATTTATGATATAATTTATTGGTAATTATGTTAAAATCTAAGCTGAGATAAATATATAAGTTAGAAAGAGAAGGTACATAAAATGAAATTAAAAAACACAATATTACATGGTGACCAAATTGATTTAAGACTTATAACCATACAGGATATAGAAGAATATTTTGAAACAGGCTTTAAAGAATGTGATGATGATATAAAATACTGTACTGGAACAAAAGATGAATTTAGTAAAGAAATGATTGAAAACTATGTATGCAAAATAATAGATGATGAAACAAGATATGATTTTTTAATTGTAGATAAAAGTAATAATATTTTAGGCGAAGTTGTTTTAAATGAAATCGATGAAGATAGCCGCAGTTCTAATTTCCGAATTTGCCTATTTAAAAGCGCTTTGTGTGGCAGTGGATATGGTACACAAGCAACAAAATTAATAATAAAATTCGCTTTTGAAGTTTTACATTTGCATCGTGTAGAGTTAGAAGTATTTTCTTTCAACAGTAGAGCCCAAAAATCATATTCAAAAGTAGGATTTATTAAAGAAGGAATAAAGAGAGACGGTGAGTTTATAAATGGCAGTTATTGCGATGTAATAATCATGTCAATTTTGGAAAGTGATTATAATGCAACCAAGCATAATTTTCTATAAATTTAGGACATACCGTTTCTATAAAAAAATAAAAATAAATAACAAATTGCAAAAAATAGATTATTCAATTTTTAAAATATCCTTTTTACTTATTTTAACTTTTGATATAATGCATTTATTCCATAAATGTAAATTAGTAAAATTGATTCTTAAAGATAAATATATTAGAAAAGAAAGTAAATAATAATATTAGTACTATAAAAAATCTAATTTTATATGAGAGGATGGATTTTATGGAGATTTTATCAATTGTTTTTGTCATTATTGGTTTATGTGTATTTGAAGTAGTTTCAAGTATAGATAACGCCGTAATAAATGCTGAAGTCCTATCTACCATGTCTGAAAAAGCTAAAAAATGGTTCTTATTTTATGGAATATTATTTGCAGTATTTATTGTAAGAGGATTATTGCCTTGGGCTATTGTATGGGCTACAAATCCATCTCTTGGTCCTATTGGTGCATTAACCGCAACCTTTTCAAATGATCCACATATAATCGAATCTATAAAATATTCAACACCTATACTTATGCTTGGAGGCGGAATTTTTCTTGTATTCTTGTTTCTGCATTGGTTGTTTATTGAAGATAAGCATTTTGGACTTCCAACTGAAGAATTCTTTCTTAAAAATGGTGCTTGGTTTTATGCTGTTGTTTCAATTATTTTAGTTGGAATTGTAGCACTAGCTTTAAAATCAAATCCAACACTTGCTTTATCTGCTGTAATTGGCTCCTCTGCCTTCTTTATAACCGATGGCTTTAAAAAAAATGCAGAAGACAACGAAAAAAAGCTGCTTAATAATACCAGCCAAATGTCAGACCTAAGCAAAATATTGTACCTAGAGATAATAGATACTACCTTTTCAATTGATGGAGTTTTAGGAGCATTTGCATTTACAATGTCAATTCCATTAATTATACTTGGTAATGGTCTTGGAGCTTATGTTGTTCGAAAAATCACCATGGGAAGCATAGATAAAATTAAAAAATATATTTATCTTAAAAACGGAGCTATGTACTCAGTGCTTTGTCTAGGCACCGTTATGGTTCTCGAAGGATTTCATGTTGAAGTACCTGAATTTGTTTCACCTTTGTTTACAATATTAATAATAGCCTATTTCTTCTTCAAATCAAGAAATCATGCTAAAAAAGAATTTTCATAAAAAGAAGGTAGTAGATTTGCTTTGGCCAAACCTACTACCTTCCCAACATCTTAAATATTTTAATTCAATTTTCATTAAAATATTTAACCTAGTATTTCATCAATACCAACTCTTTTATAACTTGTATTTAATTCTTCAGATTTATAATTTTTTCCAACTTTATGATTACTTTTATCAATCATTTCATTATTATTTTCGTCTTCATTATTATACATGTGATGCATATAGTCTAAATCATACTCATTATCATGCTCCATTTCCATCATGTGTCCTTGCTGGCACATATGATTCATATGATCTAGGTCATGCTCATCATCGTGTTTCATTTCTATCATGTGTCCTTCATGGCACATATTCTGATGCATGCAATCTGAGTCATGATCATCATGCTCCATATCTATTATGTGCTTTTCACAGCACATATTATGCATATGATCTAAATCATGCTCATGTTCCATTTCTATATGCTTCATGTGCATACAATGTGAATCATGATTATTATGCTCCTCCATTCCCATCATTTCATGGTCTACAGAAAGAGTATCTTCTATCATTATCTGTGCATTATAATTAATGGTTTTTATGCTTCCAAGAATAAATCCATGCATAAATGGAGGCATAGGCATGTCCATAGGTATCATAGGCTTAATTAATTTAATATATTTTTTTACTACTGATGGTATTTTATCTTTTTTAGTTAACAAAAGAGGTGTGTGCTTGCCCATATGAGCAAATAAAACACCAGCTATGATTTCCATAGGATTATTTACTTCTCCAAAGGTAAAAGCATGACCTTCTTTATAATGTCTTCCCCATCCAAAGTCAGTTTTAGGATCTTTATATTTAGCAAAATTAACTGCGATATCATAAGGATTCTCTCCATCAATCCTATCTAAGCGTTTAACATTATCAAGTTTTGATAAATATTTTTCTACTTCTTTTGATACTGTTTTAGTTGAACCTATAATATAGATATTTATATCTTTCATTTTTTTAATAGCTTCTAAGGTACAACAAGGAATGCTATTTTTCTTTGTGTATAAAATAGGATCTCCATGATGTGCAGACCAATAGCCAGCAGCAATTCCCTCTGAATAATCCTCACCTGAAATAATAAGAATATTTTTAAAGTCTTTCCTTACTCTAGATATGATGCATGCAGTCTCATAATAATTACTACCTTCTATATCCTGAGTTTTAAACCCATGCTTCTTAAGTTCACAAGACACACTTTCTGAAAAATTACCTACTAATATAATCTGGGTTCCATTATGGCCTTTTGGTGATAATCTTTTGATTTCCTTTAATGTTTCTTTTCTTAAATTATTACAATCAGTAAACAAAATAGGTGCATTAAAAGGGAAATGAACTAAAGATGTTGCTGCTATTGCATCAAAAATCTCTTGTTTATTAACTAAGATGACAGTATTAGGCTTCATATTACTAAAGCCAATTTTAGATATTTCTATAGATATATCTATAGAATCATCACCACAAATTCTTGTAGTATTTAGTGTAAATGGACAACTTTCCAACATGCTATTCATCAGTTTCCTCCTGATACTTTTACATTAGATATAGTATGAATGAAGAACATGTTTTGTCATTAATTATGCCAAATATATATTCCTTAAGTTTATTTAAATATTTCATTTTTTCCCATAATATATGAAATACTGAATTAATAATAACATAAGTGTTTGTAACATGTTTTAACATTTAATAATCCATAAAAATTTACATAATTAGATGTGAACAATAAGTTTTTATACTTTCTTCATTGCATAAAAAGGAGGTGTGAAAAAATAAGAAATCATTTTTCACACCTCCTTCTACTCATTTTCGCGAACAACAAAAGCAGAAATTACAATTATAATGTACTATGAAAGTCTTTTTCTAACTCTATAACCACCGTTTTACTTCTTTACTTATCTGTGTTGCTATGTACGTATTATTCATCGTAAAGAGATGAAGGCCATCAACTCCATGTTCTAGTAGTCCCTCCATCTGGTCAATTGCATACTCAATCCCTGCCTCACGAAGAGAATCTTCATCATACTCATAACGTTGTAATACTTTTGCAAGTTTTTGTGGAATACTTGTCCCACACATTTTAACCATAAACTCAAACTGCTTTTTATTACTAACTGCCATGATACCTGCTTCGATTGGAATATGTATATTAGCATCTCTTACCTTTTCCCTAAATGCTAAGAATAGATCATTATCGAAGAATAACTGTGAAATCAAATGATCAACTCCAGCTTCTACTTTGATCTTTAAATGCTCAATATCCTCTTGCATATCCTTTGCATCTACATGAACCTCTGGATAACATGCTCCAGACAGATAAAAGTCACCATGCTCCTTAATATAGCTGACAAGATCCGATGCATAATGAAAGTCATCTCTTCGTGGCAGATTAGAATTGATATCTCCACGTAAGGCAAGAACATTTTCAATCTCATTATTTTTTAACTGCTGTAATATGACATCAATTTCTGATTTTGTAGAGTTAACACAAGCCACATGAGCCATAGATTCAATGTGATATTGATTTTTGATCATAGAAGCAATCTTACAGGTAGAAGCATCCGCTGTAGTACCTCCTGCTCCATAAGCAACACAGATAAAATCTGGTGTTAACTCACTTAATTCTCCGAGTAGAGAAGTGATGCCTTCCATAGTTTCATCTCTTTTGGGTGGATATATTTCAAAAGAAAATACTCTGCGATCTTTAAGAAAAAGTTCATTTAGCTTCATAACAGCCTCCATAATCTTACAAATTCTTTGAAACCATTATAGCATACTCTTAGCGTTTTTTCTAACAACCCATCTTCTTAAAAATTCTCGTAATGCTGTATATCATTAACCCTTAACATATTTACCAAAGTGCAATTTATCAACAATCACGCCATCTTTCGGATATAGAATGCGATCTGCTCTACGCGCTGTCTTCAAAGTCCTCAAACGTATTGCATACGGGAGAAGTGATTAATCAATAAGTGAAAATATGTAAACAAATCCCCCTCCCCGTTAGACTGCTGTATATTTAACTAAGCTTTCCAATTACTAAAATACCCTTTGTTTTTATCTAAAAATTTCTTATCAATTTCTATCTTCGTACCATCGTCAACTTTACTTTGTTCTGCTATAGGCACTGGATTACATCCGCCTTTGGTTTTGCCTACCATATCAGCATTAAATCTATTTCCACAGTTTTGACACACTAGCTCCTTACCTTCTTGTACATAATATCCTTTTCCTGAACTATAGCATACCTGACAAGTGTTAAAAGCAACTCTTATTGTTCCATCATTAGCTTTCAGTGCAAGAACCTCCATTTTAACCCCATTTGATTCATATGGATAAAATTTTGCCTTATCAGAAATTTCAGATTTAATGATTTCTATTCCTGGTATAATATTTTCAGAAGATTTACTAGCTTCTTGAATTTTACTTTCATTATTGTTACCTTTCTTATTACTATTACTGCTTTCTTTATTGCTAGAACTTACACTTTTACTGGAATCAGTACTGTCTACATTACTATTACTTACTGATGAACATCCTACTATAGTAAACATACTAATTAGAGTTACTCCTAAAATAATCAGTTTTTTATATCTATTTGCCTTTTCTTTCCCTAAATATGTTTCTTTATTTTTTGTTATATATCCTATCATCTAATTTCCTCCAGATAATTTTCTTTGCTATTCAATATTAAAATAGTTAATTTCACTTCTAACTAGACATATTTTCTAATGACAACTCCATGTGTCAGAGTAGGCAGATATTTGTTTTGAACTCATAGCTCCGCTAGCATTTAAATAATATCCGTCAACAATAGTATTATATGCCATAGTACCATCTTCATATAGGTAATACCAATTCTCGTTATCCTTAATCCATCCTATTTTCATGTATCCATTTAAATCAAAGTAATACCATTGTCCATCAATTTTAACCCAATTGGTAGCATAGGATTGCCCCTGTGAATACCACCATCCTTTATTATTTTGCTTCCATTCCGCATTTGCAGTTAAAGGCATTGCTACTAAAACTGTTATTGATACAATAATACTTCCAGTAATTTTTTTTAACATTTTCATTCCAAAAATCCCCTTTAGCTAAAAATTTATAAGTAAAATATTTCTTGAAATAAGTACCGCTTGCGGTATAGTATACCAACAATATGTGTAGATATTATAAAGATGTCATATGTCTGAAATTTAGTTTTCAATAGCATATAGTAAATTAAATAAGAGTTTTAGCAAAAACAATGATTTTTACTAAAACTCTTATAGAATCCTTTGAAATTACTTACTACATTTTTTCTTTGACTTACTACCATTATTACAGCAACATCCTCCTGATGTACCTTTAATAAATTTACTATAAAGAATATGCGCTGTATATAAAACCAAAACTGCTGTAAGTATAATTTCAACAAACATTATAAACACCTCAAATTCAATATTTAAAATAATTAATATTTTTTAATTGCTACTTAACTCTTCTACCAGTAATATAATCAGATCTATTCATTGATGATATTTTTATCACATCTCCAGTTCTCGGAGCATGGATATATGTATTATTCCCTACGTAGATTCCCATATGAGTAGGATCTCCACCTTTACCAAAGAAAACAAGATCTCCTGCTTGAAGTTCATCTTTTGAAACTCCATATCCATTATTTATTTGATCATAAGTTGTTCTTCCAAGTCTGATGCCAAAATGTGCATAAACATATTGAGTAAATCCAGAGCAATCAAAGCCTGTAGACGGACTTGTCCCTCCCCATTTGTAAGGTGTTCCAAGGAAATTTGACGCATATGCAATTATATTATTATTAGATGCAGGTGCTGCTGATGTTCCCCCTCTTGAAGGTTTAACACTAGGCGCTTCGCCTCTAATTTTCTTTACATCTGCTATTGAAGTATTAACCAATTCTTGAGATTCATCTACTTTTGAAGCAAATAGCCTTTCTTGATTCTTTGCCTCTTCTATGAGTTTCTTTTGATCAGATATGTTGGTATTTAGACTTGTTAACTTATTTTCATTTTCACTCTTTAATGCAAGTAGTTCATTATGCTTTGCTTCAAGGGATACTTTTTTACCTTCTACTTCAGCTTTTGTATCCTTTAAATCACTTATTGCTTTTTTATCCATACCTACTATTTTTTTAATAGCCTCAACTCTTGTGATTAAATCACTAAAATTTTCTGAATCCAGTAATATTTCAAGATAACTAGCTTGCCCCTGCATATACAAAGCTCTCACTCTTTGATCCAATGCTTTCTGTTTATTTTTTGCTGCTTCTTCAAATAAAGTAATTTGTTTCTCGGCATAATTGATATCGTTTTCTGTTGACTTTATACTCTTCTTATTCGTTTCAATTTTCATCATATAATCTTCAATTTGATTATCTAACTCTTCAATATTCGCTTCAAGTTCATGCCTTTTATCTTGAGCTTCCTTTAGAGAATTTTTATTTTGTTCCAATTGAGTTTGTGTTTGGTTAGATGTTGGCACCCCAAAGGCTGAAACTTGAGTTGCAGTAGTCAATGCCATAGCTAACATAACTATTCTAGATATTTTTTTCACTTATATCGCTCCTTTTCTTGTAGAGTAATATTTGCTCCTCTTTTGTAAATTCCCTCCTATGTTACATTTAAATTGTGTAGAAATTATGTAGATTTGTGAATAGGGATAAATTACCTATTAAAAACAAAAAAATTAAGTGTATTGAAAACTAATTATTATTAGAATTCATTACACTTTTTTTATTACTTCGAAAATCATGCTCATTGATATGTAATGCGCCAAACTTCCTCAATCAACTCAATTTAGTCTTTATTACTTTTCTTTGCTGTTTTTTGATATAGTAAACCTAATAAATAATAATCCAATTAGAGTTAAACTTAATCTTATCCAATTATCATAAATATTAATTATATCATAGCTAATCAGTGCTTCCAAAGCTATAGATGGAGCCTTTCCTATCAACGTGGCAACGGTGAATACTCCAGCATTAACATTGCTGATTGAAGCTGCAAGGGTTACAACTCCAGATGGTATAAAAGGAATTATCCTTCCTTCCAATATTAGCAAACCAGCCTCTTTTCCATAACTATTTACTATCTTAGAAATCAACTTATTTCTTTCTGTAAATTTTTCAATCTTATTTTTAAAGCCTAATCTATAAACGATAAAGGTAATATATGCTCCTATTGTTTCACCTAATAAAGATATAAAAAAACCATTAATAGGGCCGAAAAAGACTATATTAGCTCCTGTTACAAATACGGAAGGTAATATACCAATAAGTGAAATTCCTATGCTTATTAGTATACTTATAGGCATTGCTATAGAACTATTATTTCTTAAAATATCTAATACATCATTTGCATTGAACATGGTAATTTTCCCCAGGGGTCAGTCCCCCAAATGCTTTATCTATATCGTTAGTAATGTTACCATCAACAAATCCATCATCTTTCATTTTATTTAATATATCTAAGGCTTCTTTATGGGATAATCCTACTCTATATGGTCGTTCCTCAGTAAGTGCTTCATAAATATCAAGACAGCACAAAAGCCTTGAATTAAAATCCAAATCATTATTTATCTTACCAAATGGATACCCTCTCCCATTTAACTTTTCATGATGATTTGAAGCCCACTCAGTAATATCTTCAAATCCTTTTATTCCATTCAATGCTATCCTTGTAAAATAAGAGTGTTTTTTTACAACTTCAAATTCTTCATCAGAAAGCTTATTAGGGCTGTCCAAAATATCATTAGGCACTGCTAATTTACCAATGTCATGCATATCTGCTGCAATAACTAGCTTCATTTTCTCTTCTTTTTCAAAGCCATAGTAATCAGCCATAATAGCAGCCTTAAGAGATAATTCTTGAGAATGTCTCCTTGTATATTTTGATTTTGAGTCAATTATTCTAGATAGCACGGTAGTTATATTATGTATTCCTTCAAAAGATAGTTCTAGACTATATTCTGGAATTTCATTTTTTAGAGCTGTATCTATATAATCATCTTTTAAATTTTCCCAAAATTCATTATTCTGTGCAATATTCAAAAATGCCTTTACAATAGTTGAAGAAAACATTATATTCTCTTGAGCTTTTACAAACTCAATTACTTCCCTCTGCATTTCATGATTATTATCTTGTAATTTATAATTTTTTTCTATGGTATCTGCAATTACTATAATTTGTGACATTATAGGAATTTCATCTCCCTTTAAATTAAAAAATCCCATACCATCATATCTTTCATGATGATACTTAATTACATTTTTTATATTTGTTAATAGTGGGTAATTCTCAATGTTTTTTTCTCCTATTATACAATGTTCTTTTACATCTTCTAATACAGCTGCATTTGTTAATTCTCTTTTTATTAACTTCTTATGTAAACTGTATTCACTTAAGCCATTATCATGGAGCATTGCAAGTGCTGTTACATCGTGTAATTCCTCAAAGCTAAAACCTATTTCTTTAGCTATATTAATTGTAATATATGCCGTTCTTTTACCATGATTAGATGGCATTCCTAGAATATCCATTTCTACAAAATCCAAAGCAAAGGAAACAGCCATTAAAAATTCATTTAAACTAAATAACATTTTTCCACCCCTCTTAGCTCTAAGCTAATCTTTTATCTTAATAATAGTATAGAATAATGTATAAATTATGTGTACTATTTAGCAAATTTTTATTATACAAAAAATTACTACCCTATTTTAATTTATATTGTTATTATAACTTTAAACTATAAAGGAAAACCACCACATAAAAATATATTTACATCTTTACGTAGTGGTCTCATATTATTATATTACTTATTTATTTCATGTTTTATAAAATGCTATTTTTCAATTAATTAATCTACTAGTGCTTTGATACTATCTTAACATAGGTTATTTTCTTGCTAATAATTGTTTAACTAATTCCCTATTGCTTTCAACACAATTACCACAACCAGTTCCAACTTTAGTAGCTGCTTGAACATCTTCAAATGATTTTGCTCCATTTTTTATTGCATTATGTATATCTTGAACACTAACTTTGAAACATCCACATACTATTGGATTTTCATCTATTTTATTTTCTAATATTAATTTATTGACCAATGCTTTATTACCTTCTACACATTTTCCGCAACCAGTACCCACTTTGGTTACCCCTTGCACTTCTTCAAAGTTTTTTGCACCATTCTTAACTGCAGTTTTTAAATCTTGCTCAGTTAACTTAAAGCAGCCACATACAACCTTACTATCCTCGGTTTTATTTTCACAATTACATCCCATTAATTTTGAAAGTATTGATTTTATCATCTTTTGTTTTCCTCCATAATGTCCTTAATTATTTTTTATTTATTTAAAAGGCTATATAATAAATTTGCCTTTTTTAACTATAATTTATACATAAAATATATATGGCTTCAATTACTTGCCAAAAGCATTCACAACTAATTAGTTATATACTAACTAGTTAATTACTAATTAGTACTATATTGTTAAAATTAAAGGTGTAAATTTATACACCTGAAAGTTTCTTTAATGTATCTATAAGATTTTTCTTTTCTTCAACATCTAAGACACTAAAAATTTCTTCTAAATTCTCTACATGTTTTGGGAAGATTTCACTCATAAGCTTTCTTCCTTTTTCAGAAATACTTATTAAGCTTGCACGTCTATCTTTAGGATCAGGACGTCGTTCAATCAAATCATCCTTAGCTAAATTATCTATAACAACAGTCATATTCCCACCAGTAGAAAGAGTTTTCTCTAATATTTCACTGACCCTCAGATCTCCTTTGTGATATAGCACTTCAAGTACTCCAAATTGTGAAAATGTTAATCCTCCTTCTTTGATAATTTTGTATTCTCTTTTGTTTACACTTTGAATACAACGACTTAATGCTATTATAGACTTTAAATTTAAATCATTTGTTTCTCCATAAGTAATTTTGTTTTTATCCATGTATAAAATAATATTACTAATTAGTACTATTGTCAAGTACATATTATAAACTACATATGTTTGAAATAAAAATACCGCAAAATACTGCGATATTTTTATTAGACTTTTTAAAATATAGTTTACACTTATTATTTAACTCTTCTTGCAGTAATATAATCAGATCTATTTATTGACGATATTTTCACCACATCCCCAGTCCTCGGGGCATGGATGTATGTATTATTCCCTATATATATTCCCATATGAGTAGGATCGCCGCCTTTACCAAAGAAAATTAAATCTCCTGCTTGAAGTTCATCTCTTGAAACTCCGTATCCATCATTTATTTGATCGTAAGTTGTTCTTCCAAGGCTTATACCAAAGTGTGCATATACATATTGAGTAAATCCAGAACAATCAAAGCCTGTTGAGGGGCTTGTCCCTCCCCAAAGATATGGTGTTCCTAAAAAGTTTGATGCATATGCTATTATGTTATTATTAGAAGCAGTCGCTGCAGACGTTGCTCCTCTCGAAGGTTTAACACTAGGTGCTTCACTTCTTATTTTCTTTACTTGAGCTATAGATGCATTGACCAATGCTTTAGATTCATCTACCTTTGAAGCAAATAAACTTTCTTGATTCTTTGCTTCTTGTATTAGCTTCTTTTGATCAGATATGTTGGTACTCAGGCTTGTTAACTTACCTTCATTTTCACTCTTTAATGCAAGTAAGTCATTATACTTTAATTCAAGAGATGCTTTTTTACTTTCCACTTCAGCTTTTGTATCCTTTAAATCACTTATTGCTTTTTTATCCATACCTACTATTTTCTTAATTGCTTCAACTCTTGTAATTAAATCACTGAAATTTTCTGAATCTAATAATATTTCAAGATAACTAGATTGTCCCTGCATATACAAGGCTCTAACTCTTTGATCCAATGCTTCTTGTTTACTTTTTGCTTCTTCTTCAAATGAAGTGATTTGTTTCTGTGTATTATTGATATCGCTTTCTATTGCCTTTATACTCTTCTTATTTGCTTCAATTTTCATCATATAATCTTCAATTTGATTATCCAATTCTTCAATACTTGCTTCAAGTTCATGTCTTTTATCTTGTGCTTCCTTTAATGAACTTTGATTTTGTTCCAATTGAGTTTGCGCTTGATTAGATGTTGGCAGGGCAAATGCTGAAATTTGAGTTACAGACGTCAATACCATAGCTAACATAACTATTTTCGATATTTTTTTCATTTATATTGCTCCTTTTCTTCTAGAGTAATATTACTCCCTCTTTTGTAACTTCTCCCTTATGTTACATAGAGATTGTGTTAAAATTGTGTAGATTCATAAATAGGAATAAATTACCTTTAAAAAAACACATGAAAAAAGTGTATTGAAAACTAATTACTATAGAATTCAGTACACTTTTCTTATTACTTTTAATTATGCTCCTTGATTTGTACTAGAACATTTATTCAATTAATTCAATTCTTCTTAATTATTTTTCTTTGTAATTATAATCCTTACTTAAATGACTTTCGGCATTTTAACTATGAATTCAGTTCCTTTATCAATTATGCTGTTTACTTCTATGTTTCCACCATTAGCTTCCACAATTGATTTTGAAATAGTAAGTCCTATTCCCGCTCCACCTGTTAATTTATTTCTTGATTCATCAGCTCTATAAAATCTTTCAAATATGTGTGGCAGATCCTCTTGTGACATTCCTATTCCTGTGTCCTTAACTGTTATCACAATAAATTTCTTGTCTTCATATAAACTAATTTCTACTTTACAACCTTTAGTAGTATATTTTAAAGCATTTGAAATTAGATTTACTATAACTTGGCTTATTTTGTCTTTATCAAGATTAACTTGAATATCTTTTTCATCAAAAATTAAATCCACTTCTTTATTTAAAAATTCAGTTTCAAAATTTAGTACTATATTCTTAACTGCATCACTAATATTGAATTTTGTTTTAGTTAATATGAGGTTTTCGCTTTCATATTGTGCTAATTTCTCTAAGTCTCCTACAAGACGCTTTAATCTAATTATTTCTTCGTGGCAACTTACAAGTCTATCTGATGTTGGCTCCCATATTCCATCTATTAATGCCTCCATATGACTTTGAAGGGTTGAAAGTGGAGTCCTAAGCTCATGAGAAATATCTCTAGTTAGTCTTTTTCTTAGTTTCTCTTGTTCCTGAAGAGAATTTCCAAGACTATTAATAGAATTTGTTAGTTTGTCTATTTCTTCAATTTTAGATTTTTTTTCAATCTTTTGATTATAATTTCCCTTAGAAATCATTTCAGCAATATTAATAACCTTCAAAATTGGTCTGCTCAAGCCTTCTGCCATTATAAGACCTAATATTAATGCAAAGCATAGAGACGTTATTCCAACACCTAAAAGTATTTTGTT
Organism: Clostridium sp. C2-6-12; assembly: GCF_009928485.1. Classification (GTDB taxonomy): domain Bacteria; phylum Bacillota; class Clostridia; order Clostridiales; family Clostridiaceae; genus Clostridium. Next base: position 25,673 of record NZ_JAABNP010000043.1, read on the forward strand.
TAAAGTTTTTGAATACATTATATCATTTTCGTCATAATAAAAAGGTCCATAATGCCCTATATTTATTGTCCCTACTTTAACAGAATTCTTCACTATTGAATACTCATCTTTAGTATACTCTCCATTCCACATTGGAAAAATCTTTTCCATGGTGCTAACCAAACGATTTTTTACCTCTTCACATTTAATATTATTATAGGTTTCAGCATCCCATATTGTTTTATCAGATACATCTTTGACAGTAATAAACAATCCATTTTCAATAGCACCAACTCCAATGCTTTTAATCACATCCATATTAAAATTACCATTTTCGTCGTACTGTTGACTTATTGATGAAACAATTATCTTATTTTCCCTTTCATGTTGCTGAATAATATAATTTCTAAATTGATTTTCTAAAAAAAAGTGTGAAAGAACACTTATAAGTGCTACACTTACCATAGTTATAAATACATATGAAAGTGATAGTCTATTTCTGAGGTTTTGTTTCATTTGCTTCTCCTCCAAACTTATATCCAGTACCATGAACAGTTATTATATATTGAGGCTCCTTAGGATTATTTTCTATTTTCTGACGCAAATTTTTAATATGGGTGTCTACAGCTCGGTCATACCCATCATAATCATCCCCTATAGCTGTACAAATGAGCTCTTCTCTTGTAAAAGTCTTCTGAGGATATTTTAAAAGAGCCATTAATATCTTATATTGTATTGCCGTTAATGTAATAACCTCACCATTTTTTCTAATCTCCTTTTTAAGGCAATCTATAACTAAATCATCATCATTTAAAGATATTATATTTGATAATGGTACTACCTCTTCATCCAGCCTTCTGAATATAGCATATATTCTGGCTATAAGCTCCCTTGGACTAAATGGCTTCGTTATGTAATCATCTGCTCCAATATGTAATCCAGATATTATGCTCTTTTCATCTATTTTAGCTGTAAGCATTATAATAGGTACCCTGGATTTTTTTCTTATATTACTGCAAATTTCTTCTCCAGTCATGTCTGGCAGCATTAAATCAAGTACTAATAAATCTGGGTTAGCTCTTTCAAAAATCTCTAGTGCGTCCTTTCCATTAAAGGCTTCAAATACAACGCACTCTTCCCTTTCTAAATATGATTTTATAACTTCAACTATTTTATTTTCATCATCCACTATAAGAATTTTCTTTTCTTTCAGCATACCGTTTCTCCCACCTAACTTTTAAATCAGTTAACAATTAACAATTTACACACTACTAAAAAGAGTGGCTATGCTACAATTCGGAACTTTCCCACAATCCATTTCAGGTATTTCTTCCTTAACTCATAACTCTTAACTGATTTACAATTTCTAATTTATAGATTTAATTTACTAAAACTTATATAAATATATAAATCTATATTAAATTAAGATTATATCTAAGCAAAAGTTCTTTACTTAAATATAACCTTAATTAATGCATTTCTTCTTTAATGTTAATGACTTATTTTACATCTTCTTTAACTATTTTTTCAACTTCCTTTAAATATTCTTTAAGACTATCTTCAGAAAGATAAGGCACTGCCCCAAAAAATGTATGTTTGATTTCCTCTATTCCAGTAAAATCAAATATGCCTGCACCAGTAGTTTGTTTCATTGAATTATGCATACCATTTTGTTCATAAACCTCATTAGGAGTACCTGTAGTACAAAATACCAATGCTTTTTTACCAGTTAATAAACCTCTTGGTGCAACATCTACAGTTTCATAAGCAAATCCATAAGAAAAAAACCTATCAACATATCCTTTTAGCATAGCTGGAAGCCCAACCCACCAAACAGGATATACAAACGTAATAATATCTGCCCATTTAACATGTTCTTGTTCTGTTCTTATATCCTCTGGTATATTACCACTTTGTAATGCCACAAAATCAGATGGCTTAAGAATAGGATCAAAGCCTATTTCATAAAGGTCTCTAACACGAATAGTGTCTCCTTTTTCTTTAGATGCATTTTCTATAGTATCAACTATTCCTCTGCAAAAACTTTTTTGATTTGGATGTGCAAAAACTACTAAGTGATTCATTCTTAACTTCCTCCTTAATATAAAATCACTTTATTTTCCCCTCTAAGTATAGTAATTATTCTTGAAAAGCATCTCTAGGAACTAGCTATTTTTAGACTGATTCAAAGCATCATTTACTGCTGCCATAATTCCTTTACTTGTCATTGTAGCTCCTGAAACTACATCAACATCTGTAGATTGTTTATCTACTATTTCTTTAGGAACTACATTTAAAGCCTCTTTTCCTTTTGTTTCATTGTTAGATACTATTTCTACATTTGCTATCTTTCCATCTTTTACTGTAACTGAAACTTTTAAATCTGGATTCTTACCTTGTCCAATACCTATATAAGTTCCATCTTTATATTTATCTTGTGAAGTGCTGCTATTAGCTGAAGAATTACTGATTTCTGCTTGGCTTAAAGCATTATTTACTGCTGCCATAATTCCTTTACTTGTCATTGTAGCTCCTGAAACCACATCAACTTCTGTAGCTTGTTTATCTACTATTTCTTTAGGAACTACATTTAAAGCCTCTTTTCCTTTTGTT
>NZ_JAABNP010000043.1:28363-45216 GCF_009928485.1 Clostridium sp. C2-6-12
TTCATTGTTAGATACTATTTCTACATTTGCTATCTTTCCATCTTTTATTGTAACTGCAACTTTTAAATCAGGATTCTTACCTTGTCCAACACCTGTATAAGTTCCATCTTTATATTGCTTTCTTTCTGAATTCTTTACAGCTGAGTTGCTTGCAGACATATCAGTATTGCTCATTGGATGTTCAGACATTTTTTCACTCATAACTCCGCCTATAGAATATGCTCCAGCAACTGCTGCAATTGCTATTGCACCTGGTAATAACGGGCTCACCTTTTCACCACAAATTGTTCCTTTTGTATTGTTTCTAGGACAAACCTCTAAACATTTAAAGCAATTAATACATTCTCCACTAGTTACTTTATCCACTTCATAAAGCTTTATTCCCATTGAACAGTTATTTGTACATATTCTACATGGCCCACATTTATCTCTAAGCTTTGTAATATTAAAAATTCTAACCTTAGATAAAATTGCAAGAATAGCTCCAAGCGGGCAAAGATATCTGCAGAAAAATCTTTCTATAAATACTGCGCCAACTGCTATTAGTGCTAAAATAATAAAACCACCAGCATATCCTGCCATAGCACCAGAAATATTATCAATTTGAGCAAAAGCATCCCAAGGACTATAGCTGTCAAATGAAGTCATATTACTTGTCCATATAATGACTATAATAAATAATAAAATTACATATTTCAATTTTTTTAATATAGCGTCTATTTTTTCATTGATTTTAAATTTTGTTTTAAATAATTTCTTAGATATTATGTAAATAAAATCATTTATAGCACCAAAGGCACAAATCCATCCGCAAAAAAATCGCCCGAGGATTATAGTTATAGGAATCGCTACTAACATTGCTAATAATTGAGGCCACATGGAAATCACATCAAGGTCACCTTTAATAGCCATTAAATAAACTTTCTTTAGTTGATTAAAAATTAGGGTAAATAACTCAGGCATGAAAATCAAAAACATAACCTGTGAAATTAATCTTAATACTTGTAATTTAGATATCTTTTTTAACATTTTATCGCTCCCATTCTCTGTATTAAAAATCTAGTCATAGTTCTTCTTTACATCTTTTCTTTATATATTATTTTTAAGTGTAAATTCATCATTTGTTACTACAAATTCACCTGTAATACCTGATGTAGTAAAAATTTCTTTATTTCTGGTTATAAAAATAGCATCTATTCCCTTTAGTGCTTCAATTATCTTTATGCTCTTTTCAAGCCCCATAATATAAACACCTGTAGATAATCCATCGCCATCAATAGAATGATCAGAAATAATAGTAGCACTTATAATTTTACTTTCAGATGGATAACCTGTTTTGGGATCAATTATATGGTGATATGTTTTTCCATTCTTCACAAAATATCTTTCATAATTTCCTGAAGTGACTATGGATTTATTCTCAACGCTGATTAAACCAACATATTCTCCACGGTTATTAAATGGATTTTGAATCCCAACCCTCCATAAAGCATTATCAGGCTTTTTTCCTAAGGCAAAAATATTGCCCCCCAGATCAATTAGTGCACTTTTAATCTTATAATTTTTAATAATTTTATTTACTTCGTCTGCAGCATATCCTTTAGCAATTCCGCCTACATCAATTGCTTGTTTGGCATGTTTTAAACCTATTGAATTATCTTCTTCATTTAAAATTATGTCCTTATAATTCACCAGTTTAATATTTTTAGTAATTTCATTTTCGCTTGGTATTCTTGGATTATCACTTCCTATACTCCATAAACCTACTAATGGTCTTATAGTTGGATCAAAAGTTCCTTCTGATAATTTACTGTATTCCACTGCTTTCTTTATAACAAAGTAAGTATCCTCTCCCACTTGATGAGTTGATATTCCAGCTTTTTTATTTATCATAGAAACATCACTGTTTTCCTTAAATACAGACATTTTATCATCTATATCACTAAGTCTTTTCATAGCTTCATGAATAGCTCTTTCTCCATTGCTTCCATATACCCTTAGTTGTATTACAGTACCAAGTGAATAAAATTCTCTTATAATAGTTTCTCTTTTCTTTCTGCCAATAAGACGATTGATTAATTTAAACAATTTTTATATCCTCCTAAAGTAAAACCTCATTACTAAATTAAAACTACATAATTGATTTTAAATTTCCTCTTCTTACAATATGTTTTCCTTACCACGAAATTCATCCTAACAATTATTTGTGTGAATTTTATGTTGATATAAATTTCTTATACTAAAATTTAATTAAGGCATTTATTCAATATATAAACTTTGCATTAGTCAAAAATCTCTGTATAAAACTTCAAAAAAATAAACCACCTATAAATAAGATATAATTATATCCACATATAGGCAGTCTTAAATAGCATTGCTATTATACACATGAAAATAAGACTTTATTATTTTCCTAATAATTCATCAACTAATACTTTAACACTATCTATGCATTTACCGCATCCAGTACTTACTTTAGTTACTTCTTGAACTTCTTCAAAAGACTTTGCGCCATTATCAATAGCATCCTTTAAGTCTTGAACTTTAACATTAATACAACCGCATACCACTTTATCATTATCCATATTATCATCTCCTACATAAACAATTTTATTTTTTATTCTTAGATCTTAAGATCAATCTCTTTTGACACAAATTAGTTTACTCATTTTCACTTTTACTATGTATGCTTTATTAATTATTTTCTTAAAATAGTTATTTAACTAGTTCTCACTGCTTTTTCCCTATCTAATTCTAAAAATATAATTTTGTTAAAAATAATCTTGACAATAATAATATGAATTAGTATTATATACCCATACCCCTATAGGGTATATAATTAATTTATATTGGAGGTATGAATATGCGTCAATGTATGGACGTTCCAAAAATTCAAACAAGAATAAAAAAAATTGAAGGACAACTTAGAGGTATTTCTGAAATGATAAATAAGGATGTTCCTTGTGAAGATATCTTAATACAAATAAATGCTGCTAAAAGTGCGTTACACAAAGTTGGTCAGGTAGTATTAGAAGGTCATTTACAACACTGTGTACGAGATGGAATTGAACATGGTGATGCTGATAAAACAATTGCAGAATTTGCTAAAGCAGTTGAACATTTTTCAAGAATGAGGTAAATAAAATGCAGAAATTAATGGACTTATTTAAAGACGATGATAAACGCACTATAGCATTTTTAGCTATATCAGCTCTGTCTCTGATTATAAGCTTTTTACATATTTTTAATTTTTTAATTGATGTAGCTTGGATATCAATTATTCTTTGTGGTGTACCTATTGTAAAAGGTGCAATTGAAGGCCTTATAACAGAATTTGATATTAAAGCAGACGTTTTAGTTGCAATTGCTCTTGTTGCTTCTGTATTAATAGGTGAAACCTTTGCTGCTGGTGAAGTAGCTTTTATTATGACACTAGGTGCTCTATTAGAAGAACGTACTGTTGCAAAAGCACGTGCAGGAATTGAAAAATTATTTAACCTTACTCCACCAACAGGTAGAGTTGTACGTGATAATATTGAAACTATAATTCCAGCTAAGGAAGTAAAAGTATCTGATATTCTTCGCGTACTTCCTGGTGAAACTATTGCTGTTGATGGTGTTATTATTTCTGGACAAACCTCTATTAATCAAGCTGTTATGACAGGAGAATCCCTACCAGTAGATAAAGGTATAGGTGATGAGGTCTTTAGTGGTACAGTTAATCAATTTGGTGCCTTTGATATGAAAGCTACAAAAGTTGATGAAGACAGCTCTCTTAAAAGGATGATTAAACTTGTTGAATCTGCTGATGCAGGTAAAGCTAAAATTGTTGGTATGGCTGATATGTGGGCTACTTGGATAGTTGTTATTGCACTTGTCTCTGCAGCTGGCACTTGGTTTGTAACAGGAGAAATTATTCGTGCAGTTACAATCCTTGTTGTATTTTGTCCATGTGCATTAGTTCTTGCTACTCCTACTGCTATAATGGCTGCTATTGGAAATGCTACAAAACATGGTATCCTTGTGCGAGAAGGTGATGCATTAGAAAGGCTTGCAAAAGTTACAAAAATAGCCTTTGATAAAACCGGAACCTTGACCTACGGTAAACCTTCTGTAGTTGCTGTTGAAAGTTTTAATGAAAATATGACCTCAGAAAAATTATTAGCAATTACTGCTTCTTCAGAACTACGTTCTGAACATCCACTAGGTAAAGCTATAGTTTCACATTATAGATCTAAATCAAAAATAGTTTTGGAAGAGCCACAAGAATTTGAATTAATTCCTGGTCGTGGCGTAAAAGCTGTAATTTCAAATGATACAATTTTAGCAGGAAACAAAGAATTAATTGCAGAAAATTCTATAACAATCTCTCAAGATATATTGGACAAATCATCAAGCTACAATGAAGAAGGATGTACAATTATATATATTGCTATTAACGCAAGCATTACAGGTTTTATAGCTTTATCAGATACTTTACGTAGTGATTCTACTGCTATGATAAAAAATCTTAATTCAATTGGCATAGAAAGTATATTATTAACAGGTGACAATCCAAAGGCTGCTTCTCATATTGCTCAAAAGGTTGGAATTTCAAATGTTCATTCTGAATGTTTACCTGAAGATAAATTATCTGCAATTGAAAACTATGAAAATAAAAATGATTTAATATGCATGATTGGTGATGGGATCAATGACGCCCCAGCATTAAAGAAGGCTCATGTAGGTGTTGCAATGGGTGGAATCGGTAGTGATATTGCTATTGATGCAGCAGATATTGCCCTTGTAAGTGATGATATTAAAGCCATTCCACATTTACTAAGCTTATCCCAAAAGACTATGAATACAATTAAATGGAATTTATCACTTTCCATGCTACTAAACTTTGTAGCTATAATCCTTGCAATGACAGGAATTTTAAATCCTGTACTCGGTGCCTTAGTTCATAATTTAGGTTCTGTTGCTGTTATTATTAATTCTGCTTTATTACTAAATTTTAAAAGCAAACAACAATATTAAGTTCTTAAAGTTTATTTCTATTCATGAAAAAGAAGCCGCTATAAAACTAACAAAATCAGTTTTACAGCGGCTCATTTTTTAACGTAAAATATGAATTTATAATAACTCATAATAATTTTCATGAATTAAGACTTATTGATAATGATTGAATTGTTTATTTAACTTTATTTTTCATACAAATCATTTTCTTTTCTGGAACTCCAATATCATTTGCAATTACATCACATTTAGTCATTAACAGAAAATATATATTTTTGTTTTCTTCACTCAAACATTCATAATTAGCTTGTCCTTTAGCAATTAAAACGTCAGCTTTATTATAAACTTCTTTAAACTGACTGCTTGTTCTATTAAGAACAGTTCCAAGAGAACCATCCCCATTATCTATAATCTCTGCATATTCATCAATTCCTACTGCATATGCATCTTCAGCTATAGAATCATTTACAACAGATTTGCCACGTACTCCAAAGAATATTTTAACCTTTGGATTCAGTTCTTTTATTTTCTTTAAAAGAATCTTATCTAAACAAATTTCTCCGCAATTATCCCCTAAATACAATAATGTTTTTGCACTTAAAATATCTTCCTTTAGTGCCTTAGAATCATTTATTTCTAATTCTGAATCGTCCATTTTTTCAAAGCAATCAAAAATATCTTCTAATAATGTATTGTGAATAGGATTAAAATCTATAATATTGCCAACAATGGCATATCTCACTGCTAATTGAAAAGAATCTTCTGCTTCATCAACCTTTTTTTCAAATTCAGGCAGCAATTTTAAAAACATTGTATTATAGTGATTTCTAGTTTCTTTATATGGATCTGGATTACCTACATGTTTTTTTATCATTCCAAAAACTTCTCCAATAATTTCTGGTGTTGTTATATTAAAGTTCATTTTGCTCAAATATGTAAAAACTTCTCTTAGTAACTCTTCCTTTTTATCAACTCCTGTAATATTTGCTGTTTTAATAACTTGATTAACTACACATGGTAAGCATTTATCACGCATTTTCATAATTTATACCTCTTTTTCTTTTATGTAATTTGCAATTTAAATCTTCCTGTAAATTATAACTCACTTTCCTAACAATTCCTAATATGTTTTATACAAGACCCATTAGTATTACTTAAAAGATGAAATTCCTCCCCTATTTCATAAAATTATAACTAAAGTTTATTCTTTCAGTACTTAAATGTTTTTACCTCTATTTTTTTACCTATATCTTATTTTAAAAATAATTATTTTAACATTGTTGAAATGGAAACAAAAGTTCAATATAATATTGTTAATGCATAAGCGAATGGGAGGATAAACATGAACAAAGAAGAACAGGTCAAAATGCGCTTTAGGGAATTATACAACAAGATGGCTTGGCTTAATAAGCTTAAAATGGAAGACAGTCTTAAAGGCTATAAGTCTTCTGAAGTACATTATATCGAGTGCATTGGAAGAAATATAGATTCAAACGTGACAAAACTAGCTGATTCCCTTTACATGACTAGAGGTGCCATAAGCAAAATGACTAAGAAGCTTATAAATAAGGGCATCATTGAAAGCTATCAAAAGCCAGATAATAAGAAAGAAATTTATTTTAAACTTACTGAAAAAGGCCAAGAAATATATAAAGTACATGAAAGGCTACACAAAGAGTTTGAAGAGCGAGATAAAGCCGTATTTGAGCAGGTCACTGAGGAACAATTTGACAGTATGCTTAACTTCGTGGAAAAGTATAGTAAACATTTGGATGCAGAAATAAAGAAACTAGATATAGATATTAATTCAGAATCAAGGGAAACTTAATTCTGGTGTTTTTGACTCCTATCCGAATCTTAATTAAACTGATAAAAAAGGGAGCCTAAATCTAATGTCCAGGATCGTCTCATCTAGGAACTAAAATCCGAAACAGGTACTTTTTACTCCTACTTAGTGAAGGGTAACTATTGAGTATCTTAGCTATGGCACAAATTTTAATAATTAAAATAAAATCACAAGCAGCTAAGCTCTATTGAGAATAAGCTGCATTTTTATTGTCATTATTTTGTTGACAAGGAAACAAAATAATGATACGATATTTTTGTTGACAAGGAAACAAAAATATATTAATAAAAGGAGGATTTAAATGTCTAACTTTAAATCATACACTAAATTGAACATAGAACAAACCGTAAATAAAAATGCTTTAATATTCGGTCTTATCTCTGTATTTCTTTGTGGAATAGGCTTCGGTATCATATCACCTGTAGTTCCATTCTTAGTACAGCCTTATATAACCAATCCAGAAAAACAAGCTATAGTTGTTACGCTACTTACCTCTGTTTATGCAGTCTGCATGTTTTTATCAGCGCCTGGGCTTGGAGCTTTGAGTGACAAATATGGTCGTCGTCCAGTGCTCTTAATATGCCTTTTAGGTTCTGCAATTGGATACTTAATTTTTGGTATAGGAGGATCCATATGGATACTATTTGCTGGACGCATAATAGATGGTATAACAGGTGGAACCATAGGCACCCTCTTTGCATATTTTGCAGATATCATTCCACCAGAACATAGAACCAAATACTTTGGATGGATGAGTGCAATTGTAGGTGTAGGCGGCGTCATTGGTCCAACTCTAGGTGGATTACTTGCCAAGTTTGGTTATTCTGTACCCTTGTATTTTGGAGCAATAATAACTTTATTGAATGTTATATATGGATTCTTTTTTATGCCTGAAAGCCTTCATAAGAATAATAGACTGAAAGAAATTACCTTTGTAAGACTAAATCCTTTTACACAGCTTGCAAACATACTTTCCATGAAAAATTTACAAAGGCTACTTGTTTCCGCCTTCTTAATTTGGATACCTAACGGATCTTTACAAGCAGTTTTTTCACAAATTACAATGGATACTTTCAACTGGAAACCTGCAATAATAGGACTTATGTTTTCAATTATGGGTTTTCAAGATATCATTTCACAAGGTTTAATAATGCCAAAACTATTAATAAAACTTAGTGATAAACAGATAGTAATTCTTGGAATGGTTTCTGAGATTATAGGCTACAGTTTTATGGCGTTATCTACTTTATTCTCATTCTATCCTTTTCTTATCTTTGGAATGTTTATATTTGGATTTGGTGATTCGATCTTTGGACCATCATTTAATGGAATGCTCTCAAAGTCCGTTGATCCTAGTGAGCAAGGAAGAATTCAAGGAGGTAGCCAATCTATTCAGGCTTTAGCAAGAGTGATTGGACCTATCCTTGGAGGTCAAATTTATGTATCACTTGGTCATGCTGCGCCTGCTTTTATGGGTATGCTTCTTATATCAGCAGCAATACTAGTTTTATCTAAGAAAACTCATGTAAATATGAATATATAATGGGGTTTCAGAACTTGCCTCTAAGTTCTGAAACCCCATTTGCCTACTTTTTAGAACTCCACTAGGAGTTTCTTTAAATTTTCTTTATATTATTAAATTAATAATTTACTAAATGCATAATGAATAGCTTCATTAATAGTATCAAATGATACCTCCTCCAAGGTTATGGATGGTTCATCTTTAACCACATATTCTTCTAACTTACAATTTATTGTTATTGCTTGTAGAATTTCGCTATTTAATTCTCGCTTTTTATGCTTTACAATTTTTACTTCACTGTTTTTAGAATCAACGCTATAGTTTATGAAAATATTTGATTTTCTGCCTGGAAAGATTATAATATTTTCTCTTTCTATAAATTCAACGGCCTTTTCAGCACCTTGCTCCTTAAATAAGTTATTCATAAAACTTATAATATTTTGTATCTCTTCATCCACTTTTTCCTGGGTAATTTTTAATGGACACAAACTATGTACATAATTCTCCATCCATGACTTTTGATCGAAACCCATATGACCACCTCTTTCTATAATACTTAATTATACAAAAAATGATAAATTCCTTCTAGATATTTAAAATAACTAAAAATACCTTATATAGTCTAGGTATACAAAAGTTTAAACTTAATACTTAGACTTTACAAGGTATTTTAGTAAACGAGTAGAAATAGTAAGGAGTGTAACCAACCATATATTAAGGGATATATATAATTGATTTCATAACTCTCAATATACTATTCGTTATTTATAACAATTTTCTGACAAATAATAAAATAATACCTTATGGTAATTTTCCCCAGGGGTCAGTCCCCATACTAAATTAACCCATGTTTCTTAAAACTATTATAAATTCCACCTTCATCATGAGTATCTGTTACTTCATCTGCTATTTCTTTTAACCCTTGCTTAGCATTTCCCATTGCAATGCCTAATTCACAAAATTCGAACATTTCAATATCATTTAACCCATCACCTATGGCAATAGTATTTTTTACATCAATATTTAGATGCTTTAATAGAATTTCAATTGCTGTTGCTTTGTGAACATCAGGTACCCCTAGTTCACCACTATCCTCTCCAAAGGCTGGAACTGTACAATGAATCACTTCAAATTCACCTTTAAATTCCTCTTTAATTTGCTCAAAGCTTATTTCCTCAGGCTCTAAAAAACAAGCTTTATTTACATCATTTCTATATAAGTCTTGTCCAGTTATTAAACCTTCAATAAAATGATTAGGTTTATTTTCTTTTTTATATTTTGCTTCTGGATCATTTATTACATCTCCATAAAGTATTCTTTCAAGCTTTGGAATTAAATTTTTACTAGCATATAAGCCACCATTTGATTCAATATAAAAGTCCACTTTATGCTCATTAAAAAAATCTACTAAATGCCTAACATCTTCTTCACTGACTTTTTTGTGATAAAGCATTTCACCGCTAACTTCTACAAATCCACCTCCAGCTCCAATTATTCCATCAAAGCCAATATCCATAATAAAATCATATATTTCTGCTTTAGATCGTCCAGTACATAAATAAACTAAATGACCATTTTTTCTAGCTTCTTTTAAAGCTATTGCTGCTGACTCAGGAACAAGCCCCTCATCATTACATAGGGTTCCATCAACATCTAGGAATATTATTTTTTTATCTAACATAAACTCTCCTTATATTCATTAATTATTTTTCTTTTTTCATCCTTAGGTATTTTCATTTTTTATTCTAAAACGAAAGACCGCCTAAATCTACATTTAAATCGGCGGCCTTCTATTTTACAAAAGAGCATTTATCTCAAAGTTCAAGTAAAATCAAATAATTTGATATTTCAGTTTAATAACTTCTATTATTATATTTCTTCTCCATTTGATGCAATAACCTTCTTATACCAGTTAAATGAATCTTTTTTACTTCTTGTAAGAGGACCATTTCCATCATCATTTTTATCTACATAAATAAAACCATAACGCTTTCTCATTTCTCCAGTACCAGCTGAAACAAGGTCAATACAACCCCAAGGTGTGAAGCCCATTAAGTCTACTCCATCTTCTTCAACAGCAAGCTTCATAGCTTCAATATGTTTAGCTAAATATTCTATACGATAATCATCGTGAATAGAACCATCTGTTTCTACCTTATCAATAGCTCCCATTCCATTTTCAACAATGAATAAAGGCAAGTTATATCTTTCTTGTAATCTGTTTAATGCTAGTCTTAAACCAACTGGGTCAATTTGCCATCCCCAATCTGTAGCCTTTAAGTAAGGATTTAAAACTGAAGTAGACATATTACCATCTGTTACTTTTTTAGATTTATCTGCAGTTACAACTGAACTTGAATAATAAGAGAAACCAATGTAATCTACAGTACCATTCTTTAGTATTTCATCGTCGCCTTCTTCTTTAACTAATTTTACTCCTAATCTTTCATATTCTTTTAACTTATATTCAGGATAAAAACCACGACATTGAACATCTGAGAAGAAATGTCTTTGTTGATCATTCTTCATTAATAATAGTTCATCTTCTGGATTACATGTTAACGCATAAGTTGAACCATAAGCAGTCATCATACCTATCTTAAAATCAGGATTAATCTTATGTCCTAATTCTACTACTTTTGCACTTGCTAAGAATTGATGATAAACACTTTGAGCTTTAGATTGAGGATCATTTTTAGTAACTCCTCCTGCAAAAACAGGCATAAAGTCCATAATGTTTATTTCATTGAAAGTCATCCAATATTTAACCTTGTCTCTATATCTATTGAAGATTGTCTCACAGTATCTTACATAAAAATCAATAACTTTTCTATCTAACCAGCCACCATAATTATTTGCTAGTGCAAGTGGAGTTTCATAGTGAGAAATTGTTACTACAGGTTCAATTCCGTATTTTAGTAATTCATCAAATACATTATCATAAAACTCTAAACCTTTTTCATTTGGAACTGCATCATCACCATTTGGGAATATTCTTGCCCAGTTAATTGATAATCTAAAGCACTTAAAGCCCATTTCAGCAAATAATGCTATATCTTCTTTATAATGATGATAAAAATCTATTGCCTGATGACTTGGATAATATTCTCCTTCATGACATTCTAATTTTGCCCCATCAGGAATTGATTCAAAAGGAAAAACTGTTTGTGATTTTTTAGTTCCATCAGGCATAGTATAAGTAATTCTTCTTGATGATGTATGACTTCCATTTGTCATTATATCAGAAGTACTTAAACCTTTACCATCTTCTAGATATCCACCCTCAAATTGATTTGCAGCTGTAGCGCCACCCCATAAAAAATCTTTTTTAAATGCCATTTTAATAATCTCCTCTCATTTGAATAGCTTTTAAATAATAAGTCTTAAAGCAATTCAACTATATATTTTTCGTATCTTATATGCATTATAAAGAAACAATAATAAACTTTGTTTCTATGATATAATCATATATAATAAATACAATAATTTAAACATTATCAGTATATTTTAGAATGGTATTTCATTTTTATAGTCTATTTTGCCTAAAATATTGAAAACCTATTCCAACTTATACACATATAAAAAGAGTGGTTATGCCACAATATGGAACTTAATTGAGAAGCCAAGGCTTTTCTCCTTTAATTATTAACTAATCTAACGAGAGGACGAAATTTATGTTAATTTCAAATAAACTTGAATCTATTGATACTTTATCAAAGTCAGAAGAGCTTTTGGCCAATTATATTTTAAGCCAAAAAGAAAATATTGAAAATTTATCTACTAAGGATCTAGCAAATGCCACTTTTACCTCCCCTTCAACAGTGGTTCGTTTATCACAAAAATTAGGTTTTAGCGGCTGGAATGAATTAAAAGAAAAATACATAGATGAGCTTAAATATTTAAATAAAAACGTTTCTAATGTAGATCCAGATTTTCCTTTTGAAGCTCATGATACTTTTATGAATATAGCTTCAAAGGTTGGCCATTTAGCAATAAACAGCATTGAGGATACTTTGTCTCTTATAAAAAACGATCAACTGAAAATGGCTACGCAGTTATTATGTAAATCTCAAATTATTAATGTTTATGGAGTAAGTAATTCCCTACTTATGGCCTATGATTTTAAACATAAGATGCTTCGCATTAATAAACATGTTGAAATTATGAATTTACCTGGAGAGCAATTCATTGTAGCTTCTAACTCAACCCCTGCTAATTGTGCCATATTGATTTCTTATTCAGGTGAATCAAAAGAAGTTATTAAGATTGCAGAAATCCTAAAAGCAAGAAACACTCAAATGATTGTTCTTACTAGTATTGGTGAAAATTCTCTAACAGCTTTTGCAGATTATATATTTCACATTTCTACAAGAGAAAAATTATATTCTAAAATAGCAACTTATTCAAGCAACGATTCTATTCACTTAATTTTAGATATATTATATTCTTGTGTGTTTAAAATGAATTATGATTATAATTTAAAATTCAAGGCTGGTATTTCAAGAAATACAGATGACAGATTTTTAAATGTAGCTAATTTAAAAGAGGAGTAAAAGTAAAATCACTGACTTTGATTATGGGTGCAAATTTAGTAAATAATAATAAACATAATTAGTTTTTACAATATTCTTCAAGAATTTTATGAACTGATTTCTCCACAGAATAATCTGAATTATCAAAGACTATTACATCTTCATTGCTCTGACTATTAAATTTGCTTAATTCATCATAAAAATACTTAACCCATTCTTCAGGAGTGATGCTTTTGTGACAACTTCTTGCTTTGGTACGAGCAATTGCAATAGCATATTGGGGTTGTAAAAGAAAAATTTTATAGTTAAGAGCTCTTTGCTTAAAAATTTTGCGATATATTTGAATATCTTGTGTGGTAACTATATTGGAAATAACTATATCCTTTTTTAAAGCTAATAAAATGTCTATCTGATTTTCTATTTCCCTGTACATTGGTGGTTCATTGTATTGAATTTTATTAACTCCCAATTTATGCTTTACAACTTGCATTACACAATCACCATCAATTACACCAAATCCGTGTTTTTCCATAAGAATTTCCGCTGATGATGATTTTCCACTTCCACAAGTACCTGTAAGTACAATAACTTCACACTCATCTCCACATATTGAACTACTATTTAATGTGATTTCTGAACCACATATCAAGCACGTTGGTAAAATAGGAGAAATATTAAAACTTTGTTTTCTTAAATTCTCATTATAAATTTTTACATTTTCATTATGCAAATGTCCACATTTAGGACAAATGAATACTGTATCATTTCTCATTAAATTCATAAGTACTGCCCCCACCATCAATGATTTTTAATACTATTTTATAATTATTAAACCCGAGAAGTATGTATTAATATTATATTTTAGTTATAATTTTAACGCAATTGAAAAAGAACATTAGTACTAACTAATATTATTGTTCTTTTTATATGTTTTTTTAATATTTATGTTAATAAAACAAATTAGAAAGTATAGACTTTCTGTTGTTTTTAAAAGATAACCTGCATCCTCCATTCAATATCTTACGCTTGCCCATTTAGCAAGCAACTCATCTTGATAAAAGTTCCCTTTAATATAAAAAATTTCTTCTATACACCTACATAACATAATTCCCCCAATTTATAAAAAGTAGCATTACAACAAATATTTTAATGAAATTGCACTTACATTGATGTAAAATATTTTCAATTAATTGAACAATTGTAAAAAACCATATTCTTTATTTATAAAAATGAATTTTTCATAGAGACAAAATTCATTTTTTATGTTATAATCCTAAATGTCGTTAATATTTCTACATGTTTTTGCAATTTAATGCAAGTAACACGTCATATCCGATCTTATTTTTTATTATTTCATATAAAATTTTTAACTAGGAAGGTGAATAAGTATGAAGAAAATTAAATTTGGCTTGGCATTACAAATTCTTGTCGGGCTTATACTTGGAGTTATTGTAGGTGGATTTTTTTATGGTAATCCAGCTGTTGAGGTATATTTAAAACCTATTGGAGATATTTTTATTCGTTTGATTAAAATGATAGTAGTTCCAATTGTTTTTTCATCTCTTGTAGTTGGTATTGCTGGTGCTGGAGATATTAAGCAGGTAGGAAAACTTGGAGGAAAAACTCTTCTTTATTTCGAAGTTGTAACTACTGTTGCTATTGTACTTGGACTTTTTATAGCTAATATAGTACATCCAGGTACAGGCATTAATATGAAGGAACTTGTTACTACCAACATTGATAGTTATGTAACTACTTCTGAAACTGTAGCTCATCATAGCTTTGCAGATACCTTTGTAAATATTGTCCCTACTAATATTTTTGAAGCATTAACAAAAGGAGACATGCTTTCAGTTATTTTCTTTTCAGTTATGTTTGGTTTAGGAGTTGCTGCAATTGGAGCAAAAGGAAAACCTGTTATACAGTTTGCTCAAGGGGTAGCCGATGCAATGTTTTGGGTAACAAATCAAATAATGAAGGTAGCTCCTTTTGGAGTATTTGCTTTAATTGGTGTGACAGTTTCTAAGTTTGGACTTTCATCTTTAATTCCACTTGGAAAATTAATACTTACAACTTATGGTTCAATGTTATTATTTATAATAGTCGTATTTGGATTAATTGCAAAATTAGTTGGAACAAGTATTTTTTCAATCATAAAAATTTTAAAAGATGAACTTATCCTTGCTTATAGTACAGCAAGTTCAGAAACAGTTCTTCCTAAAATCATGGAAAAGATGGAGAAGTTCGGATGTCCTAAGGCTATTGCTACCTTTGTAGTACCAACAGGTTATTCATTTAATTTAGATGGTTCTACCCTTTATCAAGCAATTGCAGCTATATTTATAGCACAATTATATGGTATTAATTTATCTATACCTGCTCAAATTAATTTAATGCTTGTATTAATGCTTACTTCAAAAGGTATTGCAGGAGTACCAGGAGTGTCTTTTGTAGTTCTTTTAGCTACTCTTGGTTCAGTTGGAATCCCAGCTGAAGGATTAGCTTTTATAGCTGGAATAGATAGAATACTTGATATGGCTAGAACAGTTGTAAATGTATTAGGTAATTCATTAGCAGTTGTTGTTATATCTAAGTGGGAAGGAAGATACAACTCCATTAAAGGTCAAGAATATGTAGAATCTATTGAGCAAATCGCATAGTTTCTATTTCCAAGAATAAATTAGTTAAATATTTACTAACTATAAAAGGCATATGATATAGAAATTAATTTCTAGTCCATATGCCTTTTTAATTTACTTTTGTATAATTTTTAAACTAATTCACTTACTATTTGTCTATGTCAAAGCATAAATTATAGAATTACTTGTTAGTAAAACGCTCCATAAAATCACCCTTACTCAATGTTATTGGCGTTACAGGCTCTCCATAAAAATTTTCTGCTTCCCCAGTAATCTTACATCCAAATTTCATTAACATTTTTACAGTAACATCTCTTGCTTCACTATAAATTTCATCAGTATAATTATCGAAAATTTCTTTTAATGAAAATACAGCT
The DNA here is from genome assembly GCF_009928485.1 of Clostridium sp. C2-6-12. Classification (GTDB taxonomy): domain Bacteria; phylum Bacillota; class Clostridia; order Clostridiales; family Clostridiaceae; genus Clostridium. Next base: position 44,278 of record NZ_JAABNP010000043.1, read on the forward strand.
ATTTTCTCACCAATTCTCATACCTCTTACTTTTTTATCAACAGCGAATCTCCCCCAATGCCATATATTATTTTCTTTCCAAGCTGCTACTACTCCAACAATATCTTCTCCAACTCTTGCCCCCCACCAAATCGGTTTTAATGTTTCATCTAATGGCACCAATTCTTCTGGGATATTTTGTTCATTAGTAAATACTTCTATTGCAAGTTTTATTGCATCTTCTAAATAATTTTCAGAAATTCTTTCTATTGATATTCTAGAATCATTCTTTTTAAGATTATTTTTTAATGCAAGAATACGAAATGTTCTAAATGCTTTTACCATACTTTCTATATCATCGCCATATCCTAAATTTAAGATTTGGTTAATGAATTCATTTGCTCTATAATCACCTTCATTTATGGCTTCCATACCTAATGGTAAAATATAAACCTCCTTCATTCTTTTGTCTATTTCAGATTTTCTCATTTTTATGTAATTTTTAGTTTCTAGATTACTAAGTATTCTGCTTAATGAGGCTTTATCAATTCCTAATTGTACTAATAATTCATTAAAAGGAGTAATCCCATTTTTTTTTAAGTAATTTAGTATGTGAGCTTGTGCAAGTGTTAAATTAGAATTAAAGCAGTTATGGTTAAGTAATCCCAATTCTCTTATAATTAATCTGATTTCTTTTCTAATCATCTCTTCTTTATTCATAGTAACCTCCAAATTAGTTGATAATATCAACAATTATACTCCTATTTTATTTTTGATGCAAATATAAAATATCTGCAATAAAAAAAAACAGCTATATATATTAATTTATAACTGTTTTTCTCTTCCATGTATTTTATTTAATCACTCTATACTTATTATTTCATAATTCTCAACTAGCTAATTTTATCGATCTGTTAAGTTATATGAACATTGCGCTTCTCAACCTTAGGAAATACAATAG
>NZ_JAABNP010000044.1 GCF_009928485.1 Clostridium sp. C2-6-12
TATTGTATTTCCTAAGGTTGAGAAGCGCAATGTTCATATAACTTAACAGATCGTATATTTTTTGGGGGGGAGAAATATGAATAAGCTAAAAAATATTTATTTAAATAATTTGATTGTTCAATTTTTGTTATCGTATACAGTCGTGTTGATTCTGCCCCTTATAATACTCCTTTGTGGATTTAAAGCTGCTTTTGATGTGACGGAACAAGATATTAGTGAATCTAATACTACAATGCTTAGCCATAGTAAGAGCTTGCTTGACATTCAATGTAAAGCTATGGAGTCGAAAGCTTTGCAAATTTCACAAGATGGTAGAATATGTGATTTGGCAGAAAAAAAGAAGGTAGATAGCTCCTTTATGGAAGATGCATCATTAGCAATTGATGAATATTATAATTTAATGCGCTATCAAGGAGTTAATATTGTAGAAGATTCATATGTTTATATGAACAATTCCAACTATGTTATATATCAAAATGCTTTGTATAAATCAGATGATTTTGAAAATAGCATAAAAAATAGAAATAATATTTCTTTAAATGATTTGAAGGAGATTTGTACTAATAATAAGGTACATATACCATACTATACTAATATTAATGGAAATCTTCAATATATTAAGCCTTTTTCAACTGAAATAAATGGAGATATAGTAGGTGCAATTGTATTTAATATAAATGAAGCTGAACTGAAAAAGGTCCTTAATTTTCATGGCAAATCCAATGAACGTTCAGTTTTTATTTATAATAATAACAAAGAATTGATTTGGTCAGAAGATTTTGGTAAATATAAAGGGGAAATAGATACTTTTGATTTGCCTAAAGAAGGACTTATTAACGATAATGGATTATATATAATTACATCTAAATCAAATGTAACTGACTTGTCATTTATAGTAGTAATTCCAGAAAAAATTGCTATGGAAAAATTAAATAAATTAACACTTTTAGTAGGTGTAATAATATTTTTTGCATTAGCGCTAGGTATTGGATTAGCTTTATATATGTCTATTATAAAGGGAAAGCCAATTAATGAAATGTTTAACATATATTTGGAAGATAATATCCCTAGAAATTTTAAAAATCTTGGAGGGATAGTATCTAAAATTGTTCAGAATAATAGAGAACTTTTAGAAGAAATTGAACTTGACAAACCAATGTTAAAACATGAATTTTTGACTAAACTAGTAAAAGGTGATTTTGTAAATGATAAGGAAGTAAATATTCTAGCAAAAAAAGTTGGAATTGAAATCAATTGTACAAAATTTAGAGTGGTATCATTTCGTTTATTTTTAAACAATGACCTTTATGATGTAGATTCTCAAACATTATCAGAAGTGCAAGTGTTATTCCATTTGATACAAAAGCATATTATGGAAAGAGCAAAAGACACAGTATGGTTCTATGAACGGGATTATTTAACTACTTTAGCAATATTCCATATTAATGAAGATACTCAAGCAGATAATGTTAAAAGGTTAGTGGAGGAAATACATGAATTAATGCTAAAGGAATATTCTGTGGATTCAGCATGGGGAATAAGCTGTATATGTAAAAATATTTTAGATATATGGCGTGCATGTGAAGAAGCTAAGGTGGCAAGTTTAAATTATGAAAAGCAAAGAGTTACAAAATATAGCAAAGAATTAGATGAAAAAGATGAAATTTATTATCCAGAATTATTTCAAGAAAAAATTATTAATAGTGTACGAGCAGCTGATATGAATAATATTGATTCTTTAATAGATATACTTGAAAATGAGAATTTTAGTAGGAGAAATATTAGTGGTAATATGATGTTAGAGCTTCATAACCGAATCATGTCAACAATTTCTTCTAATTTTATTTTGCCAGATGTACTAGAAGATGAGATTAATAAAATAAATGAAATAATTAAGGAACAAAATATTAAAAAAGATACATATTTTACACAATTGAAGTTCATATTCCATCATTTATGTAAGGAAATGCAGAAAAAAAAGACAGTTACCCAAAATAAGCTGATTCAAAAAATCGTTAGTTATATAGATGAACAATATATGAATTCAAATCTAGGACTTGCTTTGATTGCTTCGAAATTTAATATTTCAGAGGGATATGTATCAACAATTTTTAAAGGAAGTATGGGGATTAATTTTGCTGACTATGTAGAGAAGGTAAGAATAGACAGTGCGTGTAAGCTTTTAGAAAATTCAAATGATACAATAAATGCTATATCTGAAAAAGTTGGGTACAATAGTGTACAATCTTTCAGGAGAGCATTTAAGAAAGTCAAAGGAATTAGTCCAAAAGAATTAAGAAATATTAATAAGTAGTATAAGAATAAATTAAAAATAGAGCTATATATAAGATAAACTTATATATGGCTCTATTTTAATGTATAGGTTGTAATATTAATCCTAGATTATAAATTGTACCTTGTTATGTGCAATATATATCAAGAGTTGGATTTAATGGGAGATATATAAATTAAAAACACCAAAAGGAACAAAATTTCAAATGTAAAGGATTGTATCTTTTATTTTAAAATTTGGAATGTTAATATAAGCATGTGAAAAGCGTTTCAATTGGTTCTGTTCACGTTAACAAAAATATACATAAGTTCTTTATTAAAATTAAGATATTATAACTTAGAGAGGATGATTAGATTTAATTAAACTACATAAGACATGAAGGAAAATAAAATAAATATTAGTATAAGTAGGAGGTAAAATAATGGTTCAAGCTACAAAAAATGAAATGGCAGCGAAAAGTATAGAAAGAAATAAAACTTCATTGAAAACAAGAATATACCAGTATAGGTATTTTTATCTTATGTTTCTTCCGGTATTTATAGCATTCTTAGTATTTAATTATATTCCAATGGTTGGTATTTTAATAGCTTTCTTTGATTGGGGATTATTTGGAGTTAATGAGTTTGTCGGATTTGATAATTTTAAAACATTATTTCAAAGTACAGCATTTATAAGGGCATTTGGAAATACGTTATACATTAGTTTATTAAACTTAGTGTTAGGTATGATATGTTCTGTAGGACTAGCTTTACTTATTGATGAAGTGAGAGGAAAGCATTTTAAAAAATTAACACAAACTATAATTTATATTCCACACTTTCTTTCATGGGTAGTAATAGCATCAGTATTTTCATTAATTTTATCACCACAAGATGGTATTGTTAATGCATTTCTTGGTTTATTTGGTGTTGATTCAATTTACTTTTTAGCAGACGAGCACTGGTGGACACCAGTATTCTTATTTATTGAACGTTGGAAAGGTACTGGATGGGGAACAATAATCTTTATTGCAGCATTATCAGGTGTGGACCCATCTATGCATGAAGCAGCAACTATCGATGGTGCTACTAGATTTCAAAGAGTATTGCATATTACCTTACCAGCAATCAGAAATACAATATTAGTTGTATTTATATTAGAATTAGCAAAAGTACTTAATTTATTTGAATCAGTTTGGGTATTACAAAATGCAATGGTTTTAGATAAAGCTGATGTAATACAAACATATGTATATCGTATAGGTGTTGAAAATTCAGACTATGGATTATCTACAGCAGCAGGTTTATTTAAGTCTGTTATTTCAGTAGTATTAGTTTTAATTACTAATAAAGTAAGCAAGAAGGTAACAGGGGAGGGAATTATATAATGAATGAAAAGTTTTCTTTTAAAAAGGGTCATAGATCAAGAGCAATATTTTTAATTTTTGCATATACATTCTTAGTGATTTTTATGCTTGCTATGATCATTCCTGTATTAAAAGTATTTGTAGATTCTGTTGATCCATCTGCGTCAGCTCAAATGCGTATATGGCCTAAACAATTCGATTTTGGTGCATATGAACAAATATTAAGCAGACAAGATCTTTTTAAACCATTTATTATATCATTAGTTACAACAATTATAGGGACAGCAGTAGGTTTATTATTAACAACCTTAGCAGCATATGTTATTATTCAAAAAAATATGCCTGGAAATAGATTCTTTGTAAATATGATATTATTTACAATGTTATTTAATGGAGGATTAATTCCAACATATTTAACAGTATCTTATTTAGGATTAATGAATAACTTTATAGCGGTAATTATACCAGTAACATTAACAGCATATAATATCATTTTAATGAAGAGTTTCTTCCAAACAATTCCTCAAGCACTTTATGAAGCAGCAGAATTAGATGGATGTACGCCAATAGGAATCTTTTGGAGAATAGTACTTCCTTTATCAAAACCAGCTTTAGCATCTATTGGATTATTTATTGCAGTTGCAATGTGGAATGATTTTATGCATTTCCAATTATATATTCAAGATCCTATGTTGCAAAACTTTCAATTAAAAGTAAGACAATTGGTATTAATGGATCAAGCGGTAGGAACATCTCAATCTCTAGTTTCAGGTGACATGCTTAAGAGTGCTGTTATTATTGTTGTAATGGCTCCATTTTTAGCAGTATATCCATTCATTCAAAAGTATTTCCAAAAGGGAGTAACACTTGGAGGAGTAAAAGAATAATATATTGATTTTACTCATTGATATATTGTAATAAAGAATATTAATTTAATTTTAAATTGCTGAATAAATTCAAATAAAAACATAAATAATTACAAATTTGAATTTAAATATTACAAAAAGACTAGATAGTGCAATGCACAAGAGGAGGATATTAATGAAAAAAAGAGCAGGAGTATTAGTGGCTTTGGGGTTAGCTACTGTAATGACAATGACAACATTAGTTGGATGTGGCAATAAAGGTGGTTCCACTGCAGTGAGTGCAAAAGATGCTGCTAAACCAGATAAGATTTCATGGTATATTAATGTAGGTCTTAACTCAGAACAAAAATATGAAGAATGGAAAGATGAATACAAAAAGAAAACAGGTATTGAATTGGATTATACTCCAATGAATAATAATGATTATAAACAAAATCTTGAACTTGCCTTTGCAAGTAAAAAAGCACCAGACGTACTTAACTTAGCTGGTGCAGATGATCTTCCACGTTATGCATCTCAAGGTGCATTAGCTGATTTAACAGAGTTAGTAAAAGCATCAGGATTAATTACTGATGAAAATAAAGCGGTTTGGGATGGAGTAACGATTAATGGAAAGATATATGGGGTACCATGGGAAGCCAATACAGGTACTGTAACATATGTACGTAAAGATTGGTTGGATAAGCTTGGTTTAAAGGTACCAACTAATTATGATGAGTATATTAAGATGTTAAAAGCATTTAAAACACTTCCAGAATGTAAAGTGCCTTTCACTGGAGCTAAATTATTTGAAGATGGAGCTGTTACTTATTTAAAAGACTTTTACCAAGATGCTACTCCAGAATTCACTAAGGTAGGAGACAAGTGGGTAGATGGTCTAGCTCAAGATAATACTAAAGCTGCACTTCAAAGAATGAAGGATGCATATGCAGATGGATTAATTGATCAAGAAATTATCACAAATACTACATCAGCTGCTCGTGATAAATGGTATGCAGGAGGAGTTGGAGTATTCAATTATTGGGCAGGTACATGGAATCAATCTCTAGAAGATAGATTAAAAGCTAATGTTCCTACTGCGCAAGTAGTAGCACTTCCTGCTATAAAAGAACTTAAATATAATATTCGTGTCCCAGCTGTTACTTGTATTTCAAAGGATTGTAAAAATATTCCGGGCGTATTTAAATACTTCATACAATATATGCATGATGGTGGAGAAGGACAAGTGTTATTTGAAAATGGAGTTGAAGGTGTTCACTGGAAACAAGATGGAGATCATGCAACAATGCTTCCAAATCCACAAAATCCAAAAGAAGCACTTCCAGGTGCATTTAATCCAGCATATGCTCGTTTAACACCAATGAAAGATAAGACTAAGAGTGTAGTGTATGATGAAAGAGTAACTAAGAGTTTAGAGTTATTAAAAAAATATGGTGAGCAACAAATTCCTCAACCTACATCTAAGAAATTAACTAAAATTAATGGTGACTTAACAAAATTAAAAGCAAAAACTATAGCTGCAATTGTTATGGGGAAAACATCTATTGATGAAGGATTAAAGACTTACGCAAGTGAATCTAAGAATTTAGGTATTGATGAAGTACTAAAAGAAATGAATGAGGCTAAGTAACAATAATCAAGTGTAATTAAAATATTAAGATCTATATAAGTTGGTCTGTTAGGTGTTTATACAATATATACCTAATGGACTAGCTATTAGTAAAATATAATTATTGTAAAGCAAAATGATTTTTTAAATTAAATTTTAGGGATATTTTTTTACAGAATATGAAAACGATACACGTGTTTTGTGATCTTATACGAAGCTTAGTTTTTACTATTAAGGTTACCAAAGCAAATAAAATTAAAACAAGGATAAATGAATTAGTATTAGCAAAGATTTAGCATTATAATTGTTAAAATTAATTATACAAATTAAAACTTAATTTGTAATTAACTATCAAATAAATATAATATATTGTGAATAGCACAAAAGGGAGGATATTTATGAAAAAAAGAGTTAAAATCCTTGTTGCTTTGGGAGTAGCAACAGTAATGTCAATGTCAGCGCTTGCAGGATGTGCAGCAAAGAGTTCAGGAAGTTCAGCAGCACAAAGCAGCAAAGAGGTAAAAAAACCTGACAAGATCATGTGGTATATTAATGTTGGTCTTAGTGCTCAGCAGAAATATGAGGAGTGGAAGGCTGATTTTACTAAGAAAACAGGTATTGAACTAGATTTTACGCCAATGAATAATAATGATTATAAACAGAATCTTGAACTTGCTTTTGCAAGTAAAAAGGCACCAGATGTATTTAATTTAGCTGGAGAAGATGAACTTCCACGTTATGCATCGCAAGGAGCACTAGCAGATTTAACTGATTTAGTAAAGAATTCAGGATTAATTACTGATGAAAATAAAGCGGCTTGGGATAGTGTTACTATAGATGGAAAGATATATGGTGTACCATTTGAATTAAATCAAGGTACTGTTACGTATGTACGTAAAGACTGGTTAGACAAGCTTGGCTTAAAAATTCCAACAACATACGATGAATATATTAATATGCTAAAAGCATTTAAAACACTTCCAGAATGTAAAATTCCTGTAACTGGAGCTAAGTTATATGAAGATATGGCTGTAACATATTTAAAAGACTTTTATCAAGATGCAACTCCAGAATTCACTAAGGTAGATGGGAAATGGGTAGATGGTTTATCACAACCAAATATGAAAGCTGCATTAAAAAGATTACAAGATGCATATAGTGAAGGTTTGCTTGATCAAGAAGTTGTAACTAACACTACGTCTACTTGCCGTGATAAATGGTTCTCAGGTAGTGTTGGAGCATTTAATTATTGGGGAGCAAATTGGGCACCTCAACTTGATGATAGAGTAAAAACTAATGTTCCAACAGCGGAAATAGTAGCAATTCCACCAATAAAAGAATCAAAAAATTATTTACTTAGAGTTCCTGCAGTTACTTGTATTTCAAAGGAATGTAAGAATGTTGAAGGTGTATTCAAATACTTTGTGCAATATATGCATGATGGAGGAGAAGGGCAAATGTTATTCCAATATGGAGCAGAAGGTGTTCATTGGAAACAAGATGGAGATCATGTAACTATGCTTGCAAATCCTGAAAATCCAAAGGAAGTACTTCAAAAATCATTTTATGCACCATATGGAGCTATAACTCCTTTAAAAGAGAAAACTAAGAATATAATAGTAGATAAAAGAGTTACTGCAGCCAATGAAATATTGGCAAAATATGGAGTTCAATCATTAACTAGACCAGTATCTAAGAAATTAGCAAAAATTAATGGAGATTTAACAAAATTAAAAGCAAAGAGTATAGCTTCAATTGTTATGGGAAAAACAAGTGTGGACGAAGGCTTAAAAGCTTATGAAAGTGAGGCAAAAAATTTAGGAATCGATGAAGTAATTAAAGAAATGAATGGAAGCAAGTAGTAAGCATCCATAGAAAAGGGAAAGCGATAAGTATAGATGTGTGCTTATCGTATTTCCCTATTGTAGTTGCATAGAATTGATAGTTAAGATATGAAAATTTACTTTTGCTCTTAATTATTAACTTTCAATGCTCCACTGAAAAATAACAAATCTATAATTACAATAATAAAAAGCATCATAGATCTTTAGATGTTACATTTTAGGAGGAAATATGAATAAAGATATTTTATGGAAAGCTGATTTAGGAAATGGAATGTATAAAAATCCAATATTACATACAGATTATTCTGATCCAGATGTTATAAGAGTTAATGATACCTTTTATATGACTGCATCAAGCTTTAATTATATTCCTGGTCTGCCAATTTTAACTTCAAAGGATTTAGTAAATTGGTCTCTTGTAAATTATGCAGTAAAAGAAATACCTTATGACGATTATAAAAGACCAGCTCATGGAAGAGGTATATGGGCACCTAGTATAAGATATCATGATAATAAATTTTGGATATTTGTAGGAATGCCTGATGAAGGGATATTTATGACAAATGCAGAAGATCCGTTGGGAGAATGGTCGCCATTAACTTGCATATGGGAAGGCAAAGGATTTATAGATCCATGTCCTTTATGGGATGAAGATGGAAGAGCATATATAGTTCATGCATATGCTAAAAGCAGAATAGGTTTTAAAAGTAAGCTTGGAGTTTTTGAAATGAGTCCTGATGGAAAAAAAGCTATTAGTAAAGATAAGTTTATATTTGATGGAACTGAAACACAGCCAACTATAGAAGGTCCTAAGATTTATAAGAGAAATGGAATGTACTACATTCTTGCTCCAGCTGGTGGTGTTGCTGTAGGATGGCAGACTGCATTAAGAAGTAAAAATATTTACGGGCCATATGAAGAAAAAATTGTTATGCATCAAGGGGATACGGAGATAAATGGACCACATCAAGGTGGTTTAGTAGATACGTTGTCTGGAGAAGAATGGTTTATTCATTTTCAAGATAAACGTGTATACGGAAGAATTTGTCACTTGCAACCAGTAAAATGGGAAAGTGGATGGCCTATCATTGGAATAGATAATAATGGAGATGGCATAGGCGAACCTGTTACAATCTTCAAAAAGCCTGATGGATGTTCTATAGTTGAACCATGTGAACCTGACACTAGTGATGATTTTACAAGTGAATCTTTGAAGCTTCAATGGCAGTGGATGGCAAATTCACAACATGAATTTTATTCATTAAATGATAAGCCAGGAAATTTACGTTTATATAATTTAAATACTACAGGTGAGGAAAAAGCTGTTATTTGGAATAGTGCTAATGTATTGACTCAAAAGGTGGTATGCCCTGAATTTGTTGCGGAAACAAAAATGGATTTTTCCAATTTATCAGTTGACGCAAGGGCTGGAATGGTGATTGTTGGGGGAGAATATGCGAGTATGTGTGTAGAACGTACACAACAAGAAATAAATATAATATGCCTTGAATCAGTTGGAGAAGATAAAAAGCAATTTGAAAATATAATTGAGAGAATACCTTGCGTAAATAACAGTGAAATTTATTTTAGAATGGAATTTAATAGTGATAGAAAATGTACATTCTATTATAGTATAGACGGAGATAACTGGAACAAGGCAGAGAAGGATTTTTTACCCCAAAAGGGAACTTGGGTTGGAGCCAAAATAGGGATTTTTGCTGTTGCAGATGGAATGGAACAGAAAAATGGTTATGTTAATTTTTCTTATTTTAAGGTTAGTAAAATAGATAAATAACGAAAAATATAAATTAATTTGTTGAAATGAAAGTAGGAAATATATATGAACATTATTGAAGCAATTAAGCTTAGAAATATTGATGAAGTTAAAAAGATTAATATGGAAAATCCTAATGCCATAGAGGAAAAAGATGAAGAAGGCGTATGGGCACCATTTATAGCAGCACAAACAGGAAATCTTGAAATAGTAAAATATATTGTTGAGTATACACGAGCTAGTATGAATGTAGTAGACAAAGAGAATAGAACAATTTTACATTATGCAGTGCGTAGCAATAACGTAGAATTAGCGCGTTATCTTGTAGAAAGAGTTGGAATGTCTATATTACATGGAGATAAAAATAGAATTACCCCATATGAAGAAGCCAATTTATATGGAGCTGGAGATGTGGAAAAATATTTTGAAAGTGTCTGTGGTGCAAAATTATCAGGTATGTATAAAAACCCAATAATTACAGGAACACATCCAGATCCATCTATTTTAAGAGTTGGAGAGGATTATTATATGGTAAATTCCTCTTTCATTTTCTTTCCTTGCATTCCTATTTCTCATTCTAAGGATTTAGTTAATTGGCATATTGTTGGACATGCTATTACAAAACCAGAATATGCTCACCTTGATGAGTTGGAAGGGGGAAGAGGATATTGGGCTCCAGATATTTCATATTATGAAGGAAGATTTTATATTACAGCCACATATCGTTTAAATGATAATGGTACTGTTTATAGAAAACAAATGATAACATCCTCGGATAAACCAGAGGGACCATACTGTGAACCAATATTTTTAGATGAGGACGGAATAGACCCCTCTTTATTTACAGATGATGATGGAAGACGATATATGATTTTAAATCGTGGGGCTAGAATTTTTGAACTTGATAAGGATGCTAAAAATATTATATCTAAGCCACAGTTGTTGTGGTATGGAGATAATAAACGTGCACCAGAAGGTTCTCATTTATTAAAAAAAGATGGATATTATTATTTATTTGTAGCAGAAGGTGGAACAGGTATTGGACATAGAATTTCAGTAGCTCGTTCTAAAACTTTAATGGGACCATATGAATCTTGTCCTTATAATCCAATTTTACGTCAATTAGATGAAGAAGCAGCAATTCAAAGAGCTGGTCATGGTAAGCCTGTACAAACACAAAATGGAGAATGGTATATTGTTTATTTGTGTGGAAGAATGGTAGAGGGTAAGTATAGTATTCTAGGAAGAGAAACTGCTATGGATCCAATTACTTGGACAGCAGATAATTGGCCAATAATAAATAATCTAAATGGACCTAGTCCTCTTCAAAAGAAACCAAATCTTCAAGAACATATTTGGGATAATACAGCAATAGATGATTTTAATGAAGATAGATTAGGTTTAGATTGGATGTTTCCTCGTGCCCCTAAAGAAAATTCTTATTATATTGAAGATAGTTGCTTATATTTAAAGGGCGATGTTTTAGATATGAATGACACAGAATGTAGAAGTATAGTTTTAAGGCGTCAAAAGGATTTTTCTTTTACAGCAGAATGCAAAATCTATTTTAACAATATGTCTGAAGGACAAAATTTGGGGATGACTTGTTATTATGACGAAAATACTTACTTAAAATTTGGCGTTTTCAGAGAAGAAAATGGATATTCAATAAATGTTGAAGAGTGGATTGATGATAAATATTATAAGCAAAACAAAATTTCAATATCAAATTTAGAAGAAATAGAATTAAAAATAGAAACAAAATACTTGGAAAGAATTTTTTATTATAGAACAGGAAATAAAGAATGGATTAAAGTAGCAAAGCTTTCGAATGTTTACTATTTATGTGATGAAGGGCTTAAAAAAGGAAAAAGATTTACTGGAGCTATGATAGGTATGTATGCTTATGCAGGAAACAAGTCTGAGCTATGGGGAAAATTTGAATACTTTAATATTAAGAAATAATTGTCGGTTATTAATAGAGTAATCAATTGAGAATATACACCTATATAAGGAGTGGCTATGCCACAATACGGAACTTATTTCTAACGAAGAATTTATTTATTTTTTTAATATTATTAAATTTTACCAGTACAACACGTGAATATATATTAAAAATATTATTTAATTAATTAAGGAGAACAATATTGGATGTAATTAAGTGTTATGAAGAAAATCAAAAGCGTCCCTTTAAAATTCTCATTTCATTATATAAAGGAACGTATATCAAATTAATGCTATCCACAGTATGTTTTGCAATCAAGCATACTCCAGCATGGGTATTACCTATTGTTACAGCAAATATAATTAATATTGCTACAAACCCAGCTGAACATAGTATATATGAGATTTATATTAATGTTGCCATTATGGTTGTGCTTGTATTGCAGAATATTTTATCGAATTATTATCATACAAAATTTCATAGTCTTGCAATTCGCAAAGTAGAAGCAGAGCTTAGAAGTGCTTTAGTAAAAAAACTTCAACAGTTATCTATTCTTTATCATAAAGAAATGCAGTCAGGCAGACTTCAATCTAAAATCATGAGAGATGTGGAGGCAGTGGAAACTTTATCTGCTCAGTTATTTGTAAGTTCATTAAATATAATAATTAACTTAGCAGTAGCTTTAGGAGTTACTTTGTATAAGAGCAAAACTGTATTTATGTTTTTCTTAATGACAGTACCTATTGCAGTTTTTGTAACTGTAATTTTCAGAGGGAAAATAAAAAAGAAAAATAGAGATTTTAGAATAGAAATGGAAGAAACTTCAGCAAAGGTTATGGAAATGGTTGAAATGCTTCCTGTAACTAGAGCACATGGGCTTGAAAATCAGGAAATAAGGAAAATGGATAAGCAGTTGGCTAAAGTATCAAAGAAAGGATTAAGTTTAGATATTATACAATCTTTATTTGGGGCAACAAGCTGGGCAGTTTTTCAAATATTTCAACTTATCTGCTTGGTCTTTACAGGGAGCTTGGCTTATTATGGGAAAATTACTGTTGGAGATGTTGTGCTATATCAAACTTATTTCACAACTGTTGTTAATCAAGTATCCTCAATAATAATGCTTATACCAACTATATCTAAAGGCTTAGAATCTGTAAATTCAGTAGGAGAAATTCTTTTAGCCCATGATATTGAACGTAATTCTAAGAAGAAGAAAATAAGTTCTGTAGATGGAGAATTTATATTTGAAAATGTTGAATATATGTATCCAAATGGTAAAGCAAATATATTAAATGGGTTAAATCTTAAAGTAGCTAAAGGAGAAACAATAGCTTTTGTTGGTGAATCAGGTGCAGGAAAATCTACTATATTAAATATTATTATTGGATTTATACTTCCCTCTAAAGGCAAAGTTTTTTTAGATGGAAATGATATAACTGAAATTGATTTAAGATCATATAGAAAGCATTTAGCAGTAGTACCGCAAAATACAATACTTTTTTCAGGAACAATAAGGGATAATATTACTTATGGAATGTCAGATATTTCAGAAGAAATGTTAGAAAGTATAGTGGAAGCAGCGAATCTTTCTAAGTTGATAAAGGAACTTCCAGAAGGCTTAGATACATGGATTGGTGAAAATGGAGGGAAATTATCTGGAGGACAACGTCAAAGAATAGCTATTGCAAGAGCTATTATAAGAAATCCAAAGGTAATTGTCTTAGATGAGGCAACTTCAGCACTTGACAGTATTTCTGAGAAAAAGATACAAAGTGCACTTAATAATTTAAAGAAAGGAAGGACTACTTTTATAGTTGCACATAGATTATCAACAATTAAAGAAGCAGATAGAATTGCAGTTATAAAAGATGGAAAATGTGTTGAAATTGGAAGTTATGAAGAACTTATGGAACTAAAAAAAGAATTTTATAATTTGAGAAAACAACAAAGTTAAATTAATTAAAAGTATAGAGTTTAGGATGAAAAGCGTTATAAGCTTATCTGAAATAGGTAGGTTAGTTAAAATTCCTCAGCTATATGCGGGGATAAGACAGGAGTAAAGTATGGATGATATATTTAAAGAAGTTATACCAGAAGAAGTTGGTATTCCTTCACAAGTAATTTTAAATTTTATAAAGCAGCTTGAAGATAATCAAGTAAATATGCATGGTTTTCTTATGATACGAGAAGATAAAGTGTTTGCAGAAGGTTATTGGAAGCCATTTAATAAAGATTTTCAACATAGAATGTATTCGGCAGGTAAGAGTTTTACTTCAATTGCAATTGGGTTACTGCAGGAGGAAGGAAAATTAAAAATAACTGATCATATATGTGATTATTTTAAGGATAAGCTCCCTAAAGATGGTGCTTATGAGTATATAAAGAAAATTACAATTGAAGATATGCTAACAATGAGGACTGCTCATAATAAGACCACGTACAAGGTAGAAGAGAATAATGATTGGGTGGAATCCTTTTTTAAGATAAAGCCATCGCATCACCCGGGAACTATTTTTTCTTATGATACTTCAGCTACTCATGTGTTGTCTGCACTTGTAGAAAGACTTAGTGGAAAGTCACTTATGGAGTATTTAAGAGAAAAGGTATTGAATTATATAAATTTTTCTGAGGAGGCTAAGTTTTTAAAAGATCCCATGGGAATTTCACAAGGTGGTTCTGGTTTGATTTGCACCATGAGAGATTTAGCTAAGTTAACATATATATGCATGGAGAATGGTGTATATAAAGATAAGCAACTGATACCAAAATTTTATATTCAAGAAGCTACAAAAAAGCAAGTGGATACTTTTATTCAATCAGTCATTGATGAACAACAGGGATATGGATATCAATTTTGGAAATCACGTTATGGTGGTTTTACATTATATGGAATGGGTGGGCAGTTATCTATTTGCCTGCCACAATATAAAGTGATATTTACAACAATAGCTGATACTCAGGGAAATCCAACTGGTCTTCAAAATATATACGATGCATTTTGGCAGCAAGTATTTCCTTATATTAATAGAGAATATAAAATGCTAGATAAAAATGAAGAGAGCTTTATAAAATTGAAAGAAAAAATTGATAATCTTTATATTAAACCAATAGAAGGTGAAGTAAAGTCTCAATATATAAGCAAAATTAATGGAAAAAAGTATATATTAGAAAGTAATTTGATGGAATTAAAATATTTTAAAATTACATTTGAAAATAAAGAAGGATTTATTGAGTATAAAAATGTTAAAGGAAAATTTAAGATTCCATTTACATTAGGAAAGATAAAGAAATTTGAACAGGAGACTTTAAAAATCTCTATGCTTATTTCAGCTGCTTGGAAATCAGAAAATATATTATGTTTTCAAATAAATTTAATAGGAGAATTATTAGGAAGCATAAGAGTCAATATTGGTTTCAACAATGAATTTGTAACTATATCGTCAAAAAAATATGTTGAAGGAATTCTTAATAATTATGATGGAATAGCTGTAGGGCATGCTGATAAATAAACATAATGGCTATAAATTAGCTTATAAGGTGACTGTCACCATATATTTAAGTATAATATAAATGGAAAAAATTAAAATAAACTGTTAACTGAATAATCGGGGGGATAATCGATGAGAAAAAGAATTTTTTGGGCAGGTGATTCAACTGTAGCTCAAAACACAATAAATTCATATCCACAAACAGGCATAGGTCAGGTTATGTCTCTATATTTAAAAGAAGATGTTGTGATTTATAATTTTGCAAAGAATGGAAGAAGTACAAAAAGCTTTATAAATGAAGGAATTTTAGATAAAATAAAGGAAGAGTTAAAAGAAGATGACTTTCTTTTTATACAGTTTGGACATAATGATCAAAAGCCAGATGAGGAAAGAAGCACCAAACCTTTTTCTACATATCAGGAGAATTTAAACATTTATATTGATGTGGCAAAGAATTGTGGAGCACATCCAGTTCTTATTACATCATTATATAGAAGATTATTTTCAGAAGATGGACATATTAAAGAAGAAGTTCACTTTGAATATCCAGATGCTATGAAACAATTAGGAGAAAAATTAAATGTTCCGGTTATCGACTTATGCCAAAAAAGCAAAGAGTTATTGGAAAAGACTGGTGATAAAAATTCAAAGAAGTGGTATATGCATTTAAAAAAGGGAGAATTCCAGTCTCACATAGAAGGATTAGAAGACAATACACATTTAAAATATGAAGGTGCAGTAGTAATGGCTGGATTAGTAGCAGAAGGCATAAAAGAACTGGGTGGCATTTATAAAGAATTAATAAATGCTTAAAATATAATAGGAATTTATATATTTAAAATATATTATGCTATAAATTCAAAGAAGAAAATTAGGAGAAGAATAAGTTTATGAATATACAAATATTTGGCACAAAGAAATGTTTTGATACTAAAAAAGCAGAACGCTATTTTAAAGAAAGAAAAATACAATTCCAATTCATAGATTTAAATGAAAAGTCTATGAGTAAAGGAGAGTTTAATAGCGTATTAAATTCGGTAGGGATTAATGAACTCATAAATAGTAAGTCTAAAGAATATACGAAATTGAACTTTAATAATATTAGAAGTGCAGAAATAAAAGCTGAACTTTTGTTAAAAAATCAAAAGGTTATTAATACGCCTGTAGTGAGAAATGGTAAGGAAGCAACTGTTGGATATAAAATAGATGTTTGGAATAAATGGCTAGAGGACAAATAATAAGGATAGAGAGTTTTGTTGAAGCTATGTATACTATATTCATTTTTTCAGAATACTAATGTTGAATATATTTTAACTATATATAATGTAGAAATAAGTATATTTAATAAGGATTTTTAATAGGAAAGGGTGAGTATAATGGCAAAAGCAGGAATGAGAAGACCTGATCCAAGTGAACCTCATGGAACAGAAAGCAATCATAAAACACATTATAAGAAAAATGATGTTAAGAATGTGCCTATAGAAATACAAGGAAAGGCAAAAGTAGGAAAGACAAAAGCATCTCCAATTGAATAAATTACTTGAAAGTAAAGAGGAAAATGAGTCCTCCTCTTTACTTTTAAGATAAATCATCTTAAGCTAATTTCTCGCATTAGGAAAAGTATTACATAAAAAATCCCTTTTTATTATATAAAGACGTTTTTTGCAATAAAAAATCTGTAGCATATAAACTTGTTTTGACAAAAGATAAAAAATATAGAATAATATAAATAAATTAAATATATTATTAATTTATATTGTTTTTCTTTGTAAACTTTAATTTTAAAATCCAGTTTATTTATCATATTAATTTATTCCTATTTGGTTTATAAATGTGATTATTTTGAGAGTATTGAGAAAAATTAAAAGTATATAATTATTAGCATAATGTATTTTTAGCACATAGAAATTATGGTGTGGTGGTGTGAATTATATGGAAAAAATAACTAAAAGATTAAACTTCAATCAATTAGAAGAAGGAATGATCGTAGCCCAAAATGTAGAGCAAAATGGAAAAATTCTCTTAAAAAAAGACAACCCTATAACAAACCAAATGATAGATAAATTAAAAAATCTGTATTTTATAGGAGTTGTTGAAGTATATACCAAAAAGGCAGAAAAAAAGAAAACAGAAGCAGACATAAAAAAAGAGCAAGAATACATAAAAATTGAAGAAGAATTTAAAGAAATATCGTACAAACTACAAAAAACATTTAGGCAAATAGTATCTGAAGATAGTATAGCTATGAATGAAATTAGAGAATTTTCTAAAAAAATTCAAAATGAATTAAAACCAAGTAGTGTAGTGTTAAAAAACATAGTTCTTTATGGAAGTGGAACAGATTCAATTTATAGACATGCAGTTAATGTTGCTGCATTAAGTGGACTTTTAGGAAGCTGGGCTGGATTGGAAAAATCACAATTAAATTTGCTTGTTTATTCAGCTATATTACATGATTTTGGAAAAACTAAAATTGATAGAGAGATATTAAAGAAAGAGGTACCATTATCTAAAAATGAATTTGGTCATATAAAAACTCATTCAAATGCAGGTTACCAAATCATTAAGCAAATTCAATTTCTAGATAAATCAGTTAGTTATGGTGTTTTGATGCATCATGAAAGAGAAGATGGATCAGGATATCCACTAGGTCTTAAAGCAGAAGCAATACATCCTTTTGCTAAAATAATAGCAATAGCAGATGTCTTTGATGCAATTAATTCAGATAGGGGATATAAGAAAAAGAAACCACCATTTGAAGCTCTTCAAATAGTAAAAAATGAAAGCCTAGGAAAGTTAAATTATGAATATGCAAAAATATTTATAGAACATGTAATGGATTACTATACGGGAGAAGAAGTTTTATTAAATACAAATGAGAGATGTAAGATAATACAAATGAATGTAAATAATTTAGAAAGACCTTTGGTTATTAAGAATGGTGAATTTGTAGACTTGAATAAAGAAAGGGATTTATATATTAAGGAATTATTAATATAGAGCATATTTTTGCTAATAAAAGGGAGAAAAATTATGAGTGAGAATAATGAGTTTTTAAGTGTTCAAGAATTAAAACCAGGAATGGTCATTACTAAAGATATTATAAAGAATGGTAATCTTTTAATAAGAGAAGGTGCAATAGTAAATGATGAATTAATTTCAAGATTGAATAAGGCATACTTTTTAGAAAAAATTGAAGTTAATATTTCACCAGAAGTAATTGCTAAAAATACTAAGGAAGCCGAATTGCAAAAAGTGGAAGAGACATTTAAAGAAATAAGTACAGGACTAAAAGAAATGTTTTCAAAACTTGGAAAGACAAAAGAAAGTAGAGTTAATGAACTTAGGGTTTTTTCAGAAAAAATTCAAAAGGAACTTAATTCAACTGAAATTATAATTAGTACAGTTTTATTTAAAGGAAGTAGCGAAGATCCTATATATAGACATGGAGTTAATGTTGCAGCACTTAGTGCTCTTTTAGGAAAATGGATTGGTTTAGAGCAATCAAAAATAAATTTACTTATATATTCAGCTTTATTGCATGATTTTGGAATGACAAAATTAGAGCAAAAAGTACCAGAAAAATCAGATGTTTTATTAGAAGATAGATATAAAATAGTTAAGCAGCATGCTAAAATTGGTTATAAGTATGTAGATGAGATTCCATATTTAGATAAGTCCGTAAGCTATGGTGTCCTTATGCATCATGAAAGGGAAGATGGGTCAGGATATCCACTTGGGATAACAGGTGAAAAAATACATGGTTTTGCTAAAATTATTGCTATTGCTGATGAATTAGATGTGTTAAATTCTAATGATCAATATAAAAATGAAAGAGGACCATTTGGAATATTAGAAATAATAAAAGAGAAAAGCTTAAATAAGTTAGATTATGAGTATACAAAAATCTTCTTAGAACATATTTCAAATTATTATATGGGAGAAGATGTTATATTGAATACAGGAGAAAAAGCTAAAATATTGCAAATAAACACAAATGATTTAGCTAAGCCATTAATATTAAAAGATGGAAACTTTATTGATTTAAGCAGGAATAAAGAGATATTTATAAAAGAACTAGTATTAAGTTAATATAGCCATTTTGGAGAATTATCTTAGAAAAATTATTGTAAGATAATTCTTTTTCGTTGAAAAAGATGACATATTACTTTAAAAATAGTATTTTAAATATAGTAAGATTTATTAAAAGTTTATACTGATTAAAGAAAATATTTTAAGATAAAATTAAAAATATAGTTTTTGGAGGAGCCGATTAATGGATTTAGGAAATATGGGTGTAGAGTTATTTTCAGATTCAAGCCGTAATAGATCATATATTTATGAAAAAAATTATAAAGAAGAAATGAGACAAAAAGTTGAGCCATATTTACAAGAAAGATTAGAATATGGATATTTATTAGGAAAAAATAATTTAAAACTTTATTATGAAAAATTTATTGCTCCAAATCCAAAAGCAAATATTGTAATTTGTCACGGATTTGGAGAGTGTACTGAAAAATATTATGAGCTAATTTATTATTTTATGTTAGAAGGATATTCGGTTTTTATTATTCAACATAGGGGACATGGCAAGTCTCAAAGGCTTGGAATAGATGAATCACAAATAAATGTTGAAAAATTTAGTTATTATGTTGAGGATTTTAAAAAATTTATAGATGAAATTGTTATTCCTAATGGAAATAATAAAGAATTACTTCTTTTTGCTCATTCTATGGGAGGTGGAATAGGGACTGCATTTTTAGAAAAATATACAGAATATTTTAAGGCAGCTGTATTAAGTTCTCCAATGCATGAAATAAATACAGGAAAGATTTCAAAGACCTTAGCTTGTGTGATTTCTCAATCAATGAAGTATTTAGGAATGAAAAAAAGATATGTTCCAGGACAAACACCTTATGTTGAGAAAAATGATTTTGGCAGTAGTGCAACAAGCAGCAGGGGAAGATATGAATATTTATATGAAAAGATAAAAAATAATAAATCATATCAAAGTGGTGGGTCTTCAGTTTTGTGGTATTTAGAGAGTTCAAAAGCAACTAAAAATCTAGTTAAAAAAGAAAATGCTTCAAAGGTAAAAATACCAGTTCTATTACTCCAAACTGAGTATGATACCTATGTAAAGCCAGAAGCACAAAATAAATTTGCAAGATATGCTGTAAACTGTCAGTTAGTTAAAATAAAGGGTTCGAAACATGAATCATATTTTGAAAAAGATGAAATCGCATTTAATGTTTATAACAAAATATTTTTATTTTATGAGACTAACTTAAAATAATTTTATAAAAAAATCATGTATTAGAGATACTTTAAAATGTGCCTTATGTTAAGGTTA
The DNA here is from genome assembly GCF_009928485.1 of Clostridium sp. C2-6-12. GTDB lineage: Bacteria > Bacillota > Clostridia > Clostridiales > Clostridiaceae > Clostridium. Next base: position 20,521 of record NZ_JAABNP010000044.1, read on the forward strand.
TTTTAAGAGTAGCTAAAAATACATGATTTTTATTCATTAATGATGCAATTATTGCCTTAAAAATTGGTTGAGAATTTCTTTTGTAGAAAGTTTGTAACCATTGATTATATCATTATATTCTTTTAATAGGAGTTCTTCTTTTTCTGTTAATTGAGTTTTAGCTTTTTTCTTTTCAATTAAGGTTTTGTATTCTTTATAATCGGTATTGCCAAGTTTGCCTTTTATTATGCAATCTATTATTGATTTTAAAGTTTGCTCTTGTTCTGTGGATAGCTTTTCACCATTTTCTTTACATTTTCTTAAATTTAATAAATCTTTCTTTTGTTCTGAGGAAAGGTATCTATAGTTTTCTTCATCAAACAAGCTAAAGCCCTTCAAGTTTTCTTTTTTATCATCTTTAAGATTATCAATGTTTTCAATTGAAGTCTCTATACTATTATCAGAAGAATTTTGACTGTCATCAGCAATCGTTGTTTGATGGAACGTTGATAGTAGATTAATGAAAATAAAACTACTAATAATAATTTTTATAGCTTTTTTATTCATCTTGATGCCTCCAGTTATAAATTATCTCACTAGATATTATGTAACAAAAATGAAAAAATATTAATTTTTTTAATTTATATATCAGAATTATTATGAAAATAAGAAATGTATTATTTTTTTGGTTAAATTTACAGTGGAAATTGGTAATATGTATTTCTAATTATTAAAAACTTTTATATAATTAGAGAAAGTGTCTATAATTTAGTATGGATAAAAATTATATTGAATGGTAAAATTTACAATGGAAGTGGTATAATGTATATGTCAGAAGGGGATGAAATTATGAATTCATGGATTAGAGAGAGCATATTTTATCAATTTTATACACTTGGTTTTTGCGGGGTTCTAGAGCCAGGTAGAATTTATGAAGAAAAAAATAGATTAGTTAAGCTTGAGAAATGGATACCTCATTTAAAGGAAATGAGTGTAAATGCAATTTATTTTGCACCAGTATTTGAATCAAGTTATCATGGTTATGATACTAAAGATTATTATAAAATAGATAAAAGGCTTGGCACCAATAAGGACTTTAAAGAATTGTGTCAAAAGCTTCATGAAAATAATATGAAAGTAGTATTAGATGGAGTATTTAATCACGTTGGAAGAGAGTTTTGGGCTTTTAAAGATGTTCAGGAGAATGGAAGAAATTCTAGGTATTGTAGTTGGTTTGTAAATTTAAATTTTGACAGTAGAAGTCCAATGGGAGATGAATTTAATTATCAAAGCTGGAATGGCTGTTATGATTTAGTTAAGTTAAACTTAAAAAATCAAGAAGTTTTAGATCATCTATTATGTGCAGTCGGAGCATGGATAGATGAGTTTGATATAGATGGATTAAGACTAGATGCTGCTGATAGTATCGATTTTGAATTTTTTAAAGTATTAAAAAAATACACAGAAGCTAAAAAGAAAGATTTTTGGCTTATGGGAGAAGTTATTCATGGAGATTATACTAGATGGGCCAATCCTGAAAGCTTAGATTCTGTAACAAACTATGAATGTTATAAAGGTAATTATTCAAGTCATAATGATAAAAATTATTTTGAAATTGCATATTCTTTGAACAGATTGTTTGGAGCAGGTGGAATTTATAAAGATTTATACTTATATAATTTTGTTGATAATCATGATGTAAATAGATTAGCAAGCAATTTGAAAAATCCGGAATATATATATAATGCCTATACTTTGTTATATTCAATGCCTGGAATTCCTAGCATTTATTATGGAAGTGAGTATGGTATTGAAGGGGTTAAGGGAAAAGGCACAGATCTACCATTAAGACCTGAACTAGAATTAGGAAAAATTAATATGGAAAATAAAAAATTGTTTGAACTTATTAAAAAGTTAGGAAAGATACGTTCTAGTAGTGAGGCTTTAAAATATGGAAATTATGAGCAGGTTGTTGTGAAAAATGAGCAGCTTATTTTTTCAAGAACAAGTAAAAATGACAAGGTCTATGTGATTTTAAATTTATCAGATAAGCCAAGTAATTTAGAATTTAATATATCTTTTGAAAAGGGAACTGATTTATTAGATGAAAATAGGGCTATAATTAAAGGTGGTAAGGTAAATCTGGAAGTACCAGCATTTTCAGCAAAAATAGTAAGTCAATTAAAAGCTGAAAAAGCATAAATAGTTTATAAAGTTTTGAAATTTTTTATGGTAGAATTTTGAATTTTATTGAATAAGGTATGAATGTTTAATAAAAAATAACAAAGGGGTAGTAATATAATGAATTTATTAGATAATGATTATAATAATTATACTGGCAAGCTAGGAATGGAATATTCAAAAGAAAGTACTAAGTTTGTTTTGTGGGCACCAAATGCAAACAATGTTAGATTGGCTTTGTTTGGAAAGGATGGTAAAGTATATACGAATGCCCCTGAAAGAATCTTAGATATGAATAGAGGAGTACAAGGTACTTGGAGTATAGAAGTTAAGGAAGATTTAAAGGGTGAGTTTTATAATTATTTGGTCACTAATAGTGGAAATGAAAGAGAAGTAACAGATCCTTATGCTAAAGCTTTGGGCGTTAATGGTAATAGAGGAATGGTTGTTGATTTAAAAGCAACCAATCCAAAAGATTTTGACAAAGATGAAAGACCAGAAGTAAGCAGTGCTACTGGTTCAGTATTATATGAAGTTCATGTAAGGGATTTTTCAATAAATGAAAATTCAGGAATAAGACCAGATAGAAAAGGTAAATTTGTTGCTTTTTGTGAGCAAGGAACTACTTTAGCTGGGAAGTATGTTAAAACAGGAATTGATTACTTAAAAGACTTAGGTGTAACACATGTTCATCTTTTACCTGTATTTGATTATGAAACTGTTGACGAAAGCAATCCTTATGCGGCTCAATATAATTGGGGATATGATCCAAAGAATTATTTTGCCCCAGAAGGTTCCTATTCCACAGATCCTTTTTGTGGAGAAAGAAGGATAATTGAATTTAAAGAAATGGTTAAAAGTCTCCATAAAGCAGGCATAAGAGTTGTAATGGATATGGTTTATAACCATACTTATAGAAGCCATGATTCTAATTTGAACTTGGCGGTACCTGGATATTATTATCGTCATGATTCTAATGGGAATTTTTCTAATGGATCAGGTTGCGGTAATGAATTGGCATCTGAAAGGTTTATGGTTAGAAAGCTTATTGTTGATTCTGTAGTATATTGGGCGAAGGAATATCATATTGATGGGTTCAGATTTGATTTAATGGGACTTCATGATGTGGAGACCATGAAGCAAATTAGAACAGAACTTAATAAAATTGACTCATCTATACTAATATATGGAGAAGGTTGGACTGGTGGCTGGACTCCTCTTCAGGGGGATGATTCGGCAGCGAAACATAATATTGTAAAATTTGAGAAAATGCAGATTGCTGCTTTTAGTGATGATACAAGAGATGCAGTTAAAGGTCACGTATTTAATATTAATGAACGTGGATATGTAAATGGAAGAACAGGTCTTGAGGAAAGTATTAAATTCTGTATAGTTGGTGCAACTGTAAAAGAAGGAATTAATTATGACAGGGTAATTTATTCAAGATGGGCATGGGCTAATGAACCTTATCAGTGCATAAATTATATTTCAGCGCATGATAACTATACATTGTGGGACAAATTATTTATGGCAAACGAAGATTCATCATTAGAAAAGCGCAAGAATATGAATAAATTAGCAGCTGCTATAGTATTAACATCTCAAGGAATACCATTTTTTCAAGCAGGTGAAGAATTTTTAAGGACTAAGAAAAATCAAGATGGCAGCTTTAATCATGACAGCTATAATGCTCCAGACAGTGTAAATAGTTTAGACTGGAGCAGAGTGAACGATTATAATGATGTTGTAGAATATTATAAGGGATTAATAAAATTAAGAAAGAAATATAAAGCTTTTAGAATGAATTCAAGTGAAGAAATAAAGAAAAATTTAACCTTTTTAGAGCGTGGAGAGAGTTTTTATAAAGAAAATGTTGTTGTGTATAAAATAGAAGATAAAAGTGGAAAAAATTTATGTAATACTATAGTTGTAATATTTAATCCAAATGATGAAGAAGCTTTTATAGATTTAAAAGAATGCGGCTGGAGTGTTCTTGTAAATAAGGAAAGAGCAGGTGTAGATGAAATTTACCCTATAGCGGGCAACAGTATAACTGTCGCTTCAAAGAGTGCACATGTTTTGATTAAAAAATGATTTAGACAGGAAGGCTTTTGGTGATACAAATGGAAAAAGAAAAATATTTAATATTTTTAAATGATATTAATAAAGATAAACCTAATGAGTTTAAAAAAGTGAATATGAAAGAATGCCCATTTTGCAATAGAGATAAATTAACAGATATTATTGATGAAAAGGGCCCATTTATATTACTTAAAAATAAGTATCCAACCATAAAAGATACATATCAATTAGTTCTTATAGAAACTTATAATTGTGATATTGATATGGGAGATTATTCAGTAGAACATATGCAGGAATTAGTAAGATTTGGTGTTAAGCATTGGTTGAAGATTGAGGAAAGTGGAGAATTTAAATCTGTTATCTTTTATAAAAACCATGGACCTCATTCTGGAGGAAGCTTAAAGCACCCGCATATGCAGATTGTGGGAATTGATGACATTGATTATAAAGAAAAAATAAAAGATGAATATTTTGAAGGAATAGAAATTCATAAAAGTGATCATTGTCTAGTTAATTTATCACATAGACCCTTTAATGGATTTACTGAGTTCAATATAATAATTGATGATGATTTATATGGATTAAATGAACTTGCATTTAATTTAAGAAAAGTTGTTCATTATTTATTAAACAATTATTTTGTAAAGTGTGACAGCTTTAACATATTCTTTTATCATATAAAAGGAAGGATTATTTGTAAGGTAATGCCTAGATTCAGCAGTTCACCATTGCTTCTTGGATATGGCATAAAACAGATATCAAGCTGTGAAGAAGAAATAGCAGAAAAATTGAAAATAATGTATTTTCAATAAGGTTGATTAATTTAATATAATCGGTAGATACTAAAATACAAGAATCTCTAAATGATTGATAAATATCAATTATTTAGAGATTCTTTATATTGAACCCAAAACGAGTATTAAGCCTGATTAAATTTTAATCCTCTGGTCTTACACCAAATTCAGCTGATTCAACCCAATCGTTACTTTTATTTAATTGGGAAACTAATTCATCAAGTGTTGTATAATGATCTTTTTCTTGATTTATTAGGAATTTAAATAAATCTATAGATTCATCATCATTAGCTTCTGATAACAATTTTTCATAAAGCTGTATACTTTCGGTTTCTTTTTCAAGAGCTGCTCTATATAAATCTAACTGATCAGGAGTTTGTTTGATTTCATTTTCAAAATCTTTGATTCCTTTAAACAAATTTTTAGCTTCAGATAGTGTTTCATTATTATTTAATTCATATGGTAGATTATTAGACTTGTTTTGCAAGATTTTAGCATGATCATTTTCATCTCTTGCCAGTATTAAAAAAATATTCTTTAAGCTATTATCATTACTTTTTTCTGCTTGCATTTTATAATATTTTTCACCTTCAAGTTCCATATTAATAGCAAATTCTAAAATGTTCATAAATTGCACCTCCAAATTGTATTTAAATAATAAAATTAATAATATTTGTTATAATTCTATATTTATTTTCAAATCCCTTTTTATTCATTTGTATTATATAAGGAATTTCAAAATGTAATAATAACAAGTATTAAATTAAAAGTTAATTTCTATTTTGTGACAGTGTTTTTTTGAATAAATTTGCAAATAATACTCATATATTTGAAGTTATTTGTAAACAATTAAATTATATTAATACAAGGGGTGATAATATGGATAATAATGAAATTGAAAAAGTTAAAGGAAATAAAAAAACAAAGGCTAAAACAAGTCCATTAAAAATAATTCCACTAGGCGGAATAGAGGAAATTGGGAAAAATATGACTGCATTTGAATATAAGGACGAAATAATAGTAATAGATTGTGGTTTGGCATTTCCTGATGAAGATCTTTATGGAATCGATGTTGTAATTCCTGATGTAACATATTTAATTAAAAACAAAGATAAGGTTAAAGGATTCTTTATTACACATGGCCATGAGGATCATATAGGTTCTTTGCCTTATATATTAAAGCAAATCAATGTACCTGTATATGCTACTAAGCTTGCACTAGGATTGATAGAAATTAAATTAAAAGAACATAAAATGGTTAATGATTGTACTTTAAATATAGTTCAGCCTGGTGATACAGTAGAGTTGAATCAAATAAAAATAGAGTATATCAGAAATAACCACAGCATACCAGACAGTTGTTCAATAGCAATACATACACCAATAGGTGTCATAGTTCATACTGGTGATTTTAAGGTGGATTTCACACCAATTGATGAAAAAGTAATGGATTTGCAAAGATATGCTCAGTTAGGAAAAAAGGGAGTTTTATTATTATTATCTGAAAGTACTAATGCCCTTCATAAAGGTTATACTATGTCAGAAAAATCAGTGGGTGAAAAATTAGATAGCCTTTTTAGTAAAGCTACAGGTCGGATAATAGTATCTACCTTTGCATCCAACGTGCATAGGCTCCAGCAGATAAGTGATTGTTCCATAAAATATAATAGAAAAATAGCTTTTAGTGGAAGAAGCATGGAAAATATCTCAGAAGTAGCAAGAGAGTTAGGATATTTGTTTATCCCAGAGGACATGATGATTAGTTTAGATGAAATGAAAAATTATCCAAGTGATAAAATTACTATTGTTACAACTGGAAGCCAGGGAGAATCTATGGCAGGGCTTACAAGAATAGCAGCAGCAACTCATCGGCATATACAAATAGAAAAAGGTGATACTGTTATTATATCTGCAACTCCAATACCAGGAAATGAAAAAGCAGTTTCAAATGTAATAAATGATTTAATAGTTAAAGGTGCAAATGTAATTTATAAAGCAATAGAAGATATTCATGTATCAGGGCATGCATGTGAGCAAGAGCTTAGACTTATTATTAGTTTATTAAATCCTAAATTTTTTGTACCTATACACGGAGAGTATAAACATTTATTTACCCATGCTAAAATTGCTCAAAGTATGGGGATTGATGAAAAGAGTATATTTATATTAGGACTGGGAGATATACTTGAAGTATCAAAAAATAAAGGAGAAATAACAGGTAAAGCACCATTTGGAAGAGTTCTTGTTGATGGAATGGGGGTTGGCGATGTAGGAAACATGGTTTTAAGGGATAGAAAGAATTTAGCCGAAAATGGTATTATTACAATAGTAGTGGCGATAGACAGGAAAAATAAGATTATAACCTCAGGACCAGATATAGTTTCAAGAGGTTTTGTATATGTAAGAAATTCAGAAGAACTAATAGATGAAGTTAGAAGTATTGCTGAGAAGGCTGTAGAAAAATGTTTAGAAAATGATATAACTCAGTGGGGAGAAATTAAAAATGGAATAAGAAGAGAATTAGATAATTTTATATATGATAAAATGAAGAAAAAACCAATGATATTGCCAGTAATTGTTGAAGTATAATATTTTTCTTGACTCTAACCTTAGGGGGGAGTTTATAATAAGATTAAAGGAAACATAAATTTTAATTTTATATTAGGCATATGCCTATGGAGGAGAGGAAGAATTATATGAAAAAGATACCATTTTCACCACCTGATATAACAGAAGAAGAGATAGAAGCAGTAGCGGAGGTGTTAAGATCAGGATGGATTACTTCAGGGCCACAGCTTGCTAAATTTGAAGAAGGAATACAAGATTATTTAAAAGTTAATAAAGCATTAGCATTAAATAGCGCAACTGCTGCAATGGAATTAGTGCTAAAAGTATTTGATATTAAAGAAGGTGATGAAATAATAACAACACCTTACACATATACAGCAACTTCAAGTGTAGGAATACATAGAGGTGCTAAGCCAGTATATGTTGATGTTAAAAAAGACACTTTTGAAATGGATATAGATAAAATTGCTGAAAAGATTACAGATAAAACAAAAGTAATTATGCCTGTAGATATTGCAGGAGTACCTTTTGATTATGATGCATTAAAGAAATTATTAAAAGATTTAAACAGAGAAGATATTATGATAAGCTGTGATTCAGCGCACTCTTTTGGTGCAAAATATAAGGGAGAACCTGTTGGATCTCAATGTGATTTTCATTCATTTTCTTTCCATGCAGTTAAGAATTTAACTACAGGAGAAGGTGGGGCAGTTACCTTTAATGATAATAACTTCAGAGGTCAGGAAGACTTACTTCAATATATGAGATTTACTGCTATGCATGGTCAATCAAAAGATGCTTTAAGTAAGCTTAAGGCTGGAGCTTGGGAGTATGATATTATAAATGATGGATTAAAATGTAACTTAACAGATATAGGAGCAGCTATTGGAAATGTTCAGCTTAAGAGATATGAAGGAATGTTAGAAAAAAGAAGACAAATTTTCAAAACATATACTGATATATTATCAAAAGAAGATTTCTCAATAATTCCATTTACAAAAGATGATAATGGAACTGAAACATCATACCATTTATATCTTTATAGAGTAAAAGGCTTTAATGAAGAAAAGAGAAATGCTGCTATTCAAAAGTTAGCTGAAATAGGAATAGCAACTAATGTTCACTATAAACCACTTCCTATGTTAACTCTTTATAAGAACCTTGGATATGATATAAAGGATTATCCAAATGCTTATGCACAATATGAAAATGAAATAACACTTCCAGTATATACAACATTATCATTAGAAGATGCAGCGTATATAGCAGAAGAAACAGTAAAAGTAATTAAAGAATTACTATAAGAATAAAAAATACCTACAGTTTATTAAAAGGTAATGTAATAAGCTGTGGGTATTATTTTGAATTTAAATTATTTTAGTAGTTATTTTATAAATAAATATTGACTCTAACCTCAGGTAGGAGATTACAATTGATTTAATGGGAGGGATAATATTGAAGATTGGTGAATTTGCTAAAAGATCAGGTGTAACTGTAAAAACATTACTTCACTACGATAAAATCGGACTTCTTAAGCCATCAGAGAAAACTGAAGCAGGATATAGGATTTACTGTGAAGAGGACTTTTTAAAGCTTCAACAAATTACAACCTTAAAATTTATTGGATTACCATTAAATGAAATAAGTCATATTTTATATGAAAGTGGAGAAAATCTTGAGAATATGATAAGTATTCAAAAGAAGGCTCTAGAGGAAAAGAAAAAACATATTGATGCTGTTATAGAGGTTTTTAACAAAGCTAAAAATACAGCAAAGAAAAATGGCTTCTTAGATGCTAACAATCTTATTGAACTTATAAAAATAACTAATATTGAAAGTGTAGTTAGGGAGCAATATAAAAGCGATAAAAATCTTAATATTAGAAATAATCTTCATAGCTATAATACAAATAAAATAGATTTTGATAAGTGGTGCTTTAATCAAATTTACTTTCCACAAAATGCAAGGGTATTAGAGGTAGGTTGTGGAACTGGTAAGTTGTGGTACAAGAATAAAGAAAGTATAAATGAAAATTTAGATATTACATTATCTGATTTTTCAAAAGGGATGCTAAAGAGTACAAAAGAGAAATTAAAAGAGCTAAAGCATAATTTTAAATATGAAGAAATAAATGTAGAAAACATACCTTATGAAGATGAAAGTTTTGATATTGTAATTGCAAAACATATGATTTATTTTTCACCTAATATAGAAAAAGCATTAGCTGAAATTAAAAGAGTTCTAGTTCCAGGCGGTATAGCTTATATTACAGTTAATTCATGTGAAGCTATGGCAGAATTAAATGAGCTTGCTGAAAAATTTGATTCTAGTCTTGGTATTGATAATAATGGATATTCCGCTAGATTTGAATTGGAAAATGGAGAACCTATTATTAAAAAGTATTTCAGTAATGTTGATGTAGAAATATTAGAAGGAAAAATTATAGTTGATGATCCAGAGCCAGTAGTTTCATATAAAGCTTCAACAATACAAGGCAGTTCAATACTTGTTGGAGAAAAGAAAAAGGCATTCAAAAAGTATTTAGAAGAGTATATTTCAAAAAATGGTTACATATCAATAACAACAAAAACATGCATGTTTAAGGCAATGAAATAAGAGACAAAAGAGAAAATACTCTGAAGACTAACAAATTGGGAGGATTTTTAATGACATTTAATCTCATAATTATATTTATGATAGTTTCAATAATTGGACTAGTTAATGGCAGTATTAAGAGAAATAAAAAATTTTTAGCTATGTGAGCAATAAGTTTAGGAATATTATTAACTTTGGGGATAGGAATATTTTTAGCCTTAGGTTCAATGTAAAAAATGTGAAATATATAATTATGTGTGTTTAAAAATATAATTCTAAATGTATAGAGAAAGTTATATGAAATATAGAAAAGGAGATATAGATAAATGAATATACCATTGGTGGATTTAAAAGCACAATATAAATTAGTCGAAGAAAAAGCAGGAAAGGCTGTTATGGAGGTTCTTTCATCTGCTAACTATATAATGGGGAAAGAAGTATTAGAATTTGAAAAGGAATTTGCTGAATATATAGGTGCTAAACATGCTATATCTGTTGGAAATGGAACAGATGCATTAGTTTTAGCACTTATGGCAGCTGGTGTTGGGAAAGGCGATGAGGTTATAACTACACCATTTACCTTCTTTTCTACAGCAGAAAGCATTTCATCTGTAGGCGCAATCCCTGTTTTTGTTGATGTTGAAAAGGAAACTTATAATATAGATCCATTAAAAATAGAAGAGAAAATTACTGAAAAGACAAAAGCAATTATGCCTGTACATATTTTTGGACAAGCAGCTAAAATGGATCAAATAATGGCAATTGCTAAAAAGCATAATTTGAAAGTCATAGAAGATGCTGCGCAGGCAGTTGGTTCTGAGTATAAAGGAGAAAAAGTTGGTTCAATTGGAGATGTAGGATGTTTTTCTTTCTTCCCAACTAAAAACCTTGGATGTGCTGGAGATGGTGGTATTATTACAACTTCAGATGATAATATAGCAACAATTTTAAGAGCACTTAGAACTCATGGAAGTGGAGAAAATGGTCAAAAAGCATATAATTTATTGAATAATATAACAGAAGAAATTAAAACTTCAGAAGGCCATGATGATACAGTTTATAATCCATTAAAGTATTATAACTATTTAATTGGATTTAATACTAGATTAGATGCAGTTCAAGCAGCAATTTTAAGAGTTAAACTTCCTAAAATAGATGAATGGAATGAAAAAAGAAGAGAAAATGCAAAGGAATATGATGAAAAATTAAAAGATACAGACTTAACACTTCCTGTTTCAATACCAGAAAGTAAGTCAGTATATAATATGTATGTAGTTCAAGCTGAAAATAGAGAGGAAATAATTAATAAACTTAAAGACAAAGGTATTAGCACAGGAGTTTATTATCCAGTTCCTATTCATTTACAAAAGGCATATACAGAACTTGAATATAAAGAAGGAGATATGCCTGTAGCTGAGTATTTGTCACATAGAACATTTGCTATTCCAATTTTCCCTGAGTTAAGTAGTGAGCAAAAAGAATATATAATAGATAATTTAAGAGCAGTAATTTAAATAGATTTTATATTTTGCACTATTGTCGCATTATACTAAGTTGAAAATAATCCAACTTAGTATAATGCGATTTTTTCGGTTCATATAAAAATCTACAAATTATTAATTAACCAGCTTTCAAATATGATATAATTATTTAGAATTTAATACATTAAGCTGTTTAGGAAGGTACATATATATGAAAGAAACAATAATTGGAGTAAAAAAGGAATTTATTAATAAATATAAAAAAGGATATCCATTAATTTTAGAAGAGGCTTTAGAAAATCCAAAGGTTCTTAAAGAAGAAGGGCAAATAATAACCCTTGTAGATGAAAAGAAAGCTATTTTGGGTAAGGGATATTATGGAAAGCAAAACAAAGGCTGTGGCTGGATTTTAAGTAATAGCAAAAACAGCAATCTTGATTATAAGTTTTTCTATGATAAGCTTAGAAATGCATTTTCCAAAAGAATGAGATTTTATCATTCAAAGGATACAACTGCTTTTAGAGTTTTTAATGGTGAAGGCGATGGGATTGGTGGCCTTACTATTGATTATTTTGACGAATATTATCTTATCACTTGGTACAGCAAAGGAATGTATGTATTTAAGGATAATATAATAAAGGCTATAAAAGCTTTAGTTTCTTTTGATGGAATATATGAAAAGAAGAGATTTGAAGAAAATGGAATGGTGGTTGATGAAGATAGTTATTTATGTGGAAGAAAAGCACCAGAACCTCTTATAGTTAAAGAAAATGGGGTCAACTTTGCAATTTATTTAAATGATGGAGCAATGGTTGGAGTATTTTTAGACCAAAAGGATGTAAGAAAATCTATTAGAGATAAATATTCTAGAGGAAAAAGGGTGTTAAATACTTTTTCTTATACAGGTGCTTTTTCAATGGCGGCAGCAAAAGGTGGAGCTATTACTACAAGTGTTGACTTAGCAAGTAGAAGTTTAGAAAAAACAACTGAAAATTTCACTATAAATAATATTAACGCTGCAAATCATGAGATAATTGTTGAAGATGTTTTTCGTTATTTTAAACGTGCTAAGAAAGAAGAATTAAAATTTGATGTGGTTATTCTTGACCCACCAAGCTTTGCAACCTCTAAGGATAATAGATTTAGTGCAGCAAAGGATTATAAAGACTTGATGAAATCAGCAATTGAGATAACAGAAGATGAGGGCGTAATTGTAGCTTCAACTAATTGCGCTACCTTTAATATGGTTAAATTTAAAAAATTTATAGATGATGCTTTTAAAGAATTGCATAAAAATTATGATATTTTAGAAGAACATAGCCTTCCGGAAGATTTTGCAGTGACAGAAAAATTTCCAGAAGGGAACTACTTAAAGGTTGTATTTGTGAGAGTTTATTAAAGTATTAGCCTTCAATCAAAATGAGATTGAAGGCTATATTTATATTGCGTTAAAAATTTAAGAAATTTAAAGAAATAATTAGAAATATAAAGATAATTTTATATAATCAATATTTAAGTAAGAAAAAGCAAATAAAAATAATTTTATTGATTTTGACCTTCCCTGACCTTCGGGATATAATTTAATTGTAAAAGGAAATAAAAATACTAAAACAAAGAAAAAAATAATAATTAAAGAAGGAGGTCTTGTTATGTTTGGATTGATACCTTTTAGAACTAATGGAGTAGATAGGAAGGGAGGCAAAATTGACGATTTCTTCAATGGATTTTTCAATGATGATTTCTTTTCACCAATGACTAATGTTTTTGGAAACAACCAAAAATTCAATGCTGATATAAAAGAAACTGAAAATGAATACTTAGTATCAGCAGAATTGCCAGGAGTGAAAAAGGAAGACATCAATCTAGAATATAAAGACAATACATTAATAATTTCAGCAACTAGACATGAAGAAATCAATGAAGAAAAAGATAATTACATTAGAAGAGAAAGAACTTATGGGCAAATTGCAAGAAGTTTTCATGTAGAAAATGTTGATAAAGAAAAAGTTTCTGCAAAATTTGAAAATGGAGAATTGCATATAGTTTTACCTAAATTAACACCAACTATTACTGAAAGTAATAAAATTTTAATTGAATAAGTTAGATAAGATAGATTAATTAGTAGAAGAATTTTAAATAATAAAACTGAATAAGATATGATGAGATAGTCAGGAAAATTGCTTAAAGCAAGTTCTTGGCTATCTCATTTATTTTTATGGTGAAAATATCGATATAGTAGTAAAATGTTAGTAACTATGAATTTAAAGGATGATAAAAGCAATGGAAAAGGGGTTTATTAAAAGTAAAATAAATATACCTAAAGTAAAAGAAAAATTAGTAAATAGAGCAGATTTATTTAATAAATTAAATGAGGCTATTAATTATAAGGTTGCATTAATAACAGCTCCAGCAGGATTTGGAAAGAGCACTTTGGTATCTTCATGGCTTACTAATATAAGGGATAGATATTATACAGCATGGATATCTTTAGATGAAAGAGATAGTGAACCATTAATTTTTTGGAAGTATATTATGTACTCTATTGATAAAATACAAGATGGAATCGTAAAAGAATCTTTTGATTCATTAAAGTCTGTAGAACTTCAAGATGGCTTTGAAACAGAAATTTTAGCTGTACTTATTAATGAATTATATAATTTAGAAAAAGATATATTTATTATTTTAGATGATTTATATTTAATTAGTAATAATAATATATATGAACAATTAAAATTTTTTATAAGAAATATGCCATCAAATGTGCATTTTATAATATTAACTAGGGTGATACCTGATATTGGAATACCTAAGCTTAGAGGAACTGATAGTTTACTTCAATTATCTCAGGAGGATTTAAGTTTTACAAAAGAAGAAATGGAATTCTTTTTTAGAGAAGTAATGAAGGTCCATATATCTATTAACAGCTTGAGAGTTTTAGAAAAGCGAACTGAAGGCTGGGCAGCTGGACTTCAAATGGCAGCACTTTTTTTAAAGAGAAATAATAGTGAAGAAAATGTAGTAAAAAGCTTTAATGGAGATCACAGATATATTTTAGATTATTTAATGGAAGAAGTATTTATTATGCTTGATGAAAAAACACAAGAGTTTCTTATGAAAACTTCCATATTAGATGAAATGAATTTTGAGTTATGTAATAAGGTTGCTCAAATAGACAATAGCCAAGAGTTTTTAGAAAAATTGGATAATGAAAATTTGTTTATGATACCCTTAGATGAAAATAAAGAATGGTATAGATATCATCATTTATTTAGAGAGTTCTTAAAAAATAGAAGAGACATTAGAATGGAAGATATATCTTCTGAGCTATATAGTGCAGCAGCAGAATGGTATAGAAATAATGGTTTTATATCTCAAAGCGTAAACTTTTATTTAAAGGCAGAAAATTATGAGGAAGCAATATTAATAATAGAAAAAATAGATGAAAATTTAATGTTTAGTGGTGAAATGAAAAAAGTTTATGATTGGTATATGGCGATTCCAAAAGAAAAATTTTATGAAAGTATTAGATTATGTATGAATGCTGCATGGTTTACATGTACTAATGGTAATTATGAAGAAACTGAAAAACATTTAAATCATATAGAAGATTATTTAAAAAGACATAAAGATAATGAAGAAAATAAATATTATGATACAGAAGTAATGATTATTAGAGCAATGCTTGCAACCTTGGAGAAGGACAGCAGTAAAATCAATAAGTATTTGGAAAAAGCTAGGAATTATAGTAATGAACATAATCAAAATATCCTTCATGCAGCAACAGCACTTTTAAGCGGAGCTGCTTGTATTTATGATGGAGAGGTACTTAAGGCTTTGGAATTTTATGAGGAAAGTCTTAAAATCAGCCAAAACATAAATAATTATTATTTAACGGTTATGTCAAATAGAAGCATAATCATATCAAAAATACTAAGAGGCAATCTTTGTGAGGCTGAAAAGCAATGCATAAACATATTGAAATATTTTCAAATACGGCATGCTGAAAATATACCTATAGCAGGTGAGGTATATAATGATTTAGCTGAGGTATATTATGAATGGAATGACTTACCTAAGGCAAAGGAAAACGCAATTAAGGCTCTCGAATTTGCTAAAAAAGGTGAAGTAATCTGGGTGCTTTGTAGAAGTTACATGCTTTTAGCTAAAATAAATTTCGCAAATTCAAAGGTTACAGAAGCTATTGATTTAATAAAATCTGCTAAGAAGATTATCACTAATACTAAATTATTTGATTTAGGAACGGAGCTTCTTGTAATAAGTGAAAATATTTTGTTAAGAAGTGGAAAGATTTATGAAGCTGAAAAATGGATAAAAAATGATGAGCTTTACAAGATAGATGTAAGCAATATAGGTTATGCTCATTATTGCATTACTAAATTGAGATATTTTATCTTAAGCAATCATATGGAAGAAGCTGAGGAATTAGCCAATAAGCTTTATGTAAGTTTTGAAAGTATGAAAATTTATAGGGTACTTGCGGAAGTATTGATTTTAAAAAGCATTATTAGTGAGAAAAAAAGCAATATTGAAGAGATGCTAGAAGATATCATTAAAGCTGTGAATATTTCTTATAAGGAAAATTATCTTAGAATATTTTTAGATGAAGGTGAGTATTTAATTAATATAATACTCAGAGAAAAAGAAAAGCTTATAACAAGTTTAGATAAAGACCAAGCTATATTTCTAAATAATATAATTAGAGCTTTTGGTAATAAAGAAGAAAAAGATGCGGATACAAATGAAATTTTAAGCATAAGAGAAATGGAAGTTTTGAAGTATCTAAAAGAAGGGTTAAACAATACAGAAATTGCTAATTCTCTATTTGTATCAGTTAATACTGTAAAAACCCATCTTTTAAATATATATACGAAGCTTGAAGTTCATAGCAGAACAGAAGCATTAGCAAAAGCTAATGAACTTGGAATTTAATTAGAATATATATTGTATTTATTGAGTAAGAAATAATTATTTGAAAGTAATAATAACATATTAAATTGATTAAACTGGGTGGTTGAAAAATCACCCAGTTTAATCAATTTAATATGGGTGATTAAAATATCCTCTTAAATTAGTAAAATGTATCTATAACAGATATTTAAATTTTTTGAACAGAGAAAGTCACTAGAAAACCTAATTAGATTTCAGAAATTATATAAAATATCTAGTTTTATTTTAGGAGGATATGAAAAATGAAAAAAACAACAGGAAATGATTTTACTACAGGGAGTATTAAAAAGCATATATTAAAATTTGCAATACCAATGGTTATAGGGCTTTTTTTGACTATGGGTTATACAATAATTAATACTATCTGGATTGGGAATTTATTGGGGAAGGATGCAATGGCAGCATCCTCTGTAAGTTTTCCAATTACCTTTATATTAATTGCAATAGCAGCAGGCTCAACTTCGGCAGTATCCATATTAATATCTCGAAATTATGGTGCTAAAAATTTTGGAATGATAAATAAGATAATAGAAACTTCCTTTTCACTATTTTCAATGGTAGCAGCTGTACTTGTAGCTTTAGTACTTTTTTTTAGAAATGAACTTTTAACTTTAATGGGAGCACCGGAAAATATATTTAATATGGCATCGAGTTATTTAAGTATTTTACTTTTATCTACCTTTGTAAATTATATATATTATGTAATTAATTCAATTTTATCTGGAATGGGGGATACTAAAACTTCAGTAGTGTTCTTAGTTTTATCAACAATTATAAATGCTATATTAGATCCATTTCTTATAATGAAATTTCAATTAGATGGTGCAGCCTTTGCATCATTTATCTCTGGAACATGTGCAATAATTTGTGCAGTTATATATTTGAAGAGGAAAAAGTTTGATATAAATCTTATTCCTAAAAGATTTGCCTTAGATAAGAATATAATATTAGATATTTTAAAAATAGGAATGCCTTCAACTATTCAACAATGTTTAATGCCAATAAGTCTTATATTTATAACTTCTTTTGTAAGCAGATTTGGAGGTGACTCTATTGCTGCTTATGGTGCTGCAAGTAAAGTTGATTATTTAGCTTTAATGCCTTCAATGGCTATTGGAACTGCAGCTGCTGTTATAACAGGACAAAATATTGGTGCTAATAAATTAGAAAGAGTAGAAGAAGTATTTAAATGGGGAGTAATGATACTTTTTAGTACAATTGCAGTTGTAGCTTTATTAATTGAAATTTTCCCCAAAGAAATTCTTATGGTATTTGCAAGGGATACAGGAATTTTAGATATAGGTTCCTCATATTTAAGGATTAATGCAATTGGTTATTTAATGTTTAGTATAAGCTTTGTGAGTAATGGAATAATTAATGGTTCAGGAAAAACAATGGTAACCATGATAATATCAGCAGTATCTCTATTAGGCTTAAGAATACCATTATCTGATTTCATGTCTCAAACAAACCTTGGAATTAAAGGAATATGGTATGCAATTTTAGCTACCTGCATATTTTCTATGCTTTGTAGTATGGGATATTATTTATCAGGAAAATATAAAGAAAAATTAGAAGTATATAGTAAAAAGGCTTATTCATAATTATATCAATAAAACTATATATATGTTGCAATAAATATATAATGATAAAGACTTTAAGTAGAATATAAAATCCCAATACAAGCTAAGACCTGTATTGGGATTTTATTAATTATTTAAGCCAACAATGGTGAAAAAACAATGATAATGTTTTAATTCTTCATCATTATTTGAATCATTGCAGTGATTCTCCATAAAATTCTTTATATATTCAGCGAATTCTTTTGCTTGATTTTCAGTTAAGTATAAATTCTCCATGCTCAAGGTACTATTTTTTGTGTGTTTAGAGTCTGGTGAATTTTCCATATGATTAAGAAAAATATTTTTACTGTCATCATAGATCTGAGAAATAGCTTGCTTGCTTTCCGATAAAATAAGTTTTTTTACCGGTTCAACCATTTGATCAAGAGAATTTATGTTAAAACTTTTTGCTGTAGGCTCATAATATTTCGCTATAATGCCATTGATTTCTTTAGTATGAACAAGTTTCAATATATTAACTTTTTCTAATTTTTTAACATGATAATGTACATTTGCTGGAACTTCATCTAAAGCAACAGCTATTTCTTTTACAGTACAAGGTCTTTTCATATTATAAAAACACATTAAGATTTTATATCTATATGGATCAGAGAAGGCTTTAATTTCTTCTACACTAGTAAGCGTAATACTATCTTTCATTTTATCACCTCCAAGTTTATTATAGCGTATTATAAATTATTTTGCTATTGAGGTGATTAAAAGTTGTATTTAAATTGTATTAAATTCTTCAGAAATTTTAATAGAATTAGAATTATTAGGCTTTAAAAGTGATTTCTTTAATATCAATATAGTTGAAAGTAAGATAAAAAAACAAATTAGGACACAAATCCAAGCGCTTATTGAGTCAAATAGAATCCCAAATAAAATAAGTCCTAAAGGCATAATTGAGGTACAGCAGGTATTCATAACAGTAGATACTCTTCCCAGCATAGCTAAAGGAACTAAATTTTGAACCATAGAACTTATTGCAATATTAGCAATAGTTATAAGAAGAATTATAAAAAAGCACATTACTGTAATGCTTATATATGGAATTAAGTTGCTATTGAATAAGCTTAAAAATATAGGTGAAGGAATAATTGACATAATTCCAATAAGAATTGAGCAAATAAAGAAATTATAAAATAATAAACTACCTAAGGAAAATTTTTGAGTTAATTTACCAGTTATAAATGGTGATATAAGCATAGAAGAGAATAAGATCATTTGCATAAAACCATATTGGAAATCTGATATTTCAAATAGTTTTTTACTGATAAAGGTTATACCAGTAGAAAATAAAGGACTGAAGACAAAGTTTAAAGAAGAAGCTAAAATAATAATATTTAATATTATGGAATTTTCTTTAATGAACTTAAGACCTTCTTTAAAATCTGAATTAAAAGCTTTAAGGTTTATTTCCTTCGGCATATGATTTGATTTTTTCATTTTAATAAAGAATATAGCGAAAGAGGAAAAGAAAAAGCTTGAAGAATTAATTAATAAAATAATAACAAGTCCATAAGATCCAAACAAAATACCAGCTATAAAAGGAGCAATTAAATTTCCTATAGTAAGGATTAAGGAGCTTAGACCATTAGCATCTACTAAATCATCTTTTTTAACTACAGTAGGGATTATTGTGCCAATAGCAGGTTGATATAAAGAAGAGATTAATGATAGAAATATAACTAAAATATAAATTCCTGAAATAGAAAGTCCACCAAAGCTCTTATAAGCTATGGCAAAAATAAGTACTAATATACCACTTACAATGTCCAATGAGATTGTAAGTCCTTTTCTGTCCATCCAATCTGATAGAACTCCAGCTACAGGGCTGAAAAGCAATTGAGGAATTATTGCAACAATTAATACTGTGGAAAACAAAGTTGCAGAATTACTTATTTTTAAAACATATAATGATAGTGCAAATTCTTGCATTTGAGTCCCTGTGAGAGATAAAGCTTTGCTTAACATCAATAAAGAAAAATTTTTGTTTTTTAATAAATTAAAATTCATTACGGACCTCCTGTTTAAAAAATAACGTTAAAATTATTTTAACGTTAAAAATATTTTAACAGAATAAAAATAATATTACAATACTGTGTTGTTTTTTTATTATACAAAAGTAAATTGATGATATATAATTTGGAGGGAATATTTATCCGAGATAAGAAGGGATGATTAAATGTTATTAATGATAGATAACTATGATTCGTTTGTATATAACCTTGTAAGATATTTTGAGGAAATAGGAGAAGAAGTAGAAGTAGTCAGAAATGATAAAATAAATATAAATATGGTAGATGAAAAAAACTATTTGGGCATAATCATATCCCCAGGGCCTAAAAATCCTATTGAGGCAGGCTTATGCTTAGATATAATTGATAAATTTAAAGGAAGACTTCCAATACTAGGAATATGCTTAGGGCATCAATGTATAGGACATTATTTTGGTGGTAAAGTTGTAAAAGGTGAAAAACCAATGCATGGGAAAATAAGTGAAATAATTCATAATAACAATGAACTATTCTATAATGTGAAAAATCCATTAAAGGTAACTAGATATCATTCATTAGTTGTAGATAGAGAGAATTTACCCGAAGAGTTAGAGGTTACAGCAGAAACCTCAGATAAGGTGATTATGGGAATTAAGCATAAGGTAATGCCTATACATGGGGTTCAATTTCATCCAGAAGCAGAGCTAACGGAAGAAGGACAGAAACTTTTAGAAAATTTTATAGCAGAATGCAAGAGGTTTAAAAATGATTAATTTTCAAATAAAAGAGTTAAATACATATTATGATCCATTTCATACATATAAGCTTTTTAAAAATGAATTAGATACTATTTTTTTAGACAGTTCAAAAGAAGATAAACTTTTATCTAAATATTCCTTTATTGGCTTAAAACCTTATAAAAAATTTATTTCAAAAGGAAGAAGTGTAGTAATTGATAATGAAATACATGAAGGCGTTGATCCTTTTGAAAAATTGGAGGAACTTCTTGAAGAATATAAAATTGATTTTAAAAGTCATATGCCATTTTTAAGTGGTGCTATTGGCTATTTTTCCTATGATATAGGAAGGATATTAGAGATATTGCCAGATATTTCAGAGGAGGATTTTAGTATTCCAGACAGCATATTTATTTTCTTTGACAATTTAATTATTTTTGATATACAAAATAAGAAAACTTATATAACAGCTGTGGGACAAATTCAAGAAGCACTCGGAAGTATAGCAGAAATAGAAAAATATTTAGAAAATTATAAAGAGGATTCAGAAATAAAAGTAGAGCCTTCAAAAAATAATTTCTTTTCAAATTTTAATAAGTTAGAATATGAAGAAGCAATATCAAGTCTTAGAGATTACATTAAAAATGGTGATGTATATATAGCTAATATGACCAGAAGAATATGTTGTAATAGCACTGAAGAGCCTTTTAAAATATATGAAAAATTAAGAGCAATTAATAAAGCACCATTTTCAGCATATATGAACTTTAAAGATTTTCAAGTTATAAGCTCTTCACCAGAAAGATTTATTTCAATTACAGATGGATTGGTTCAAACTAGACCAATAAAAGGAACTAGGCCAAGAGGAAAAAACCTTGAAGAAGATAAAGCTAATAAAAATGAATTAATTAATTCAGAAAAGGATAAATCAGAACTCTTAATGATTGTGGATTTAGAAAGAAATGATTTAAGTAAAGTATGTAAACCAAATTCAGTAAAGGTTACTGAATTATTTAAATTAGAAAAATATGAAACAGTCTTTCATCTTGTAGCTACAATAGAAGGTGTTTTAAGAGATGGAATATCTTCAGTAAAATGTATAAAGGAATGCTTTCCAGGAGGATCAATTACAGGTGCTCCTAAAATAAGGGCAATGGAAATAATAGAGGAACTTGAAAAATTAAAAAGAAATATTTATACAGGTTCTATAGGATATTTTGATTTAAGAGGGAATAGTGACTTTAATATAGTGATTAGGACTATAGTAAAGAAAGAGGATAAAGCATATTTTGGAGTTGGAGGCGGAATAACTTGGGAATCTATTGAAGAAGAAGAATGGTTTGAGACAATAGATAAGGGAAAAGCATTAATGGGGGTATTATAATGAGGAAGATAATTTATGGTGAAAATAAAGTTACTATTGATGAAGGGGTGTTTTTTGGAAAAGGCGTTTTTGAAACAATCTTATGGAAAGATAAACCTATATTTTTAGATGAGCATTTAAAAAGACTTAATGGAGCTTTAGAAGCAATAGGAATGTTTCCTTTAGAAGAAGTGGAACTTAGATTATATTTAGATAAGTTAAACATAAATAACAAAGCAGTTAAAATAACTGTTACACCATTGAATATTATAATTACTCAAAGAAATCTTCCTTACAAAGAGGAAGATTATAATAAAGGTATGAAATTAACGGTTTCAAAAGTAAGGAGAAATAGCACTTCAAGACTTTGTTATATTAAATCTACCTGCTATATAGAAAATTTAATTGAAAAAGAAGAAGGGAAGAAAAAAGGCTTTGATGATGTTATATTCTTAAATGAAAATGGATATGTTACGGAAACAAGCTGTGCTAATATATTTATAGTTAAAAATAATGAGATTTTTACACCTAGAATTGAAGATGGACTATTAGATGGAATAATAAGAAGAAAGCTTATTGAAAGTTTTATGGTTCAGCAAAAAAGTATCACTTTTGAAGAATTAAAAAAATCTGATGAAGTGATTTTAACCAATAGTTTAATGAGGGCTATGTCTCTAACTGAGATAGATCATATTAAATATGAAAAAACAGAAACGAGAGAAATATTTAATGAATCACTTCTTAAATTAGAGTAGAAATAAGTTAGAGTATAATTTTAGTAGGCAAAGGCAGTAATAAAAACTGTATAAATAGTG
>NZ_JAABNP010000045.1 GCF_009928485.1 Clostridium sp. C2-6-12
AAACCGAAAAGGAGTATCTCTTCTGATTAAAATTTAATCATTTTGCGACACTCCCTTCTCATTAATAATTCATAACTCTTATTATACTCATTAATTATTAATTAGTTTTAACATCTTTTTCAGCACCATCTTTTAATATATTCAGTATTTTACCGCTTTCAGCACTTACAAAAATTTTCCAACTAATATTAACATCTTTATCACTTTTACCATTAACATTTACAATATAGCATAATTCATAGATTTGACTTACCTCTTTCTCCATTTTGTTATCAGCATAAACCAAATCTATCTTATCATTATTTGCACCTTCCTTGTTATACTTCTTAAAGGCATTTAAAGCGATTTCCTTTGCTTCTTCTTTAGCTATATTTATTACTGGCTGTTTACATTCCTTTTGCAGAGTAGAATTTGAATATCCATCCAAAAAACCGTTTTCTTTATTAATATTTAATTTTATCTCATCAAAATAAAACGGATATCCATCTTTTTGTTTGGTAAATATAAAAGAATAATACGGAAGATATTTGGCTCCTTCATTCATATTAACAGATTTTAATACCACATCTCCATTATATATACTTTTCAAATAATCTTCTGCGTTTTTTTTAGCATCTTCTACCTTTACTTTTATAATGTTTAATTGATTATCTTTTTTTGCAAATCCTATTACATTATTATTTTTATCTAAATCTATTCCAAAATTTTGAGTTGATATACTTCTATAAACCAATTCATTTTGGCTATTTATGGTTTTAATTCTTTCATATTTTATAGCATCTAATTTTTGATCCGTATTTACTGCATTAATTGAATATAATTTAGTCATAAAATCCTTAGATGCTTTAATTTCCTTTGCACCAGGACCAATAAAATTATATAGTATCACAGATATTATTATAAGTAGACCTCCCAAAGTCATTCCACCTATAATACTAGCTCTTTTAAACTTCATTAATAACCTCCTGCCTCATATAAATTTAATTTTATTATAACATACTTTTCATACTAAATCCTTGATAATTTCAAGGATTAACACACAAAATAATGTTATAGCAGAAATCTAAATACAAAAGGCTTATCATCAAATGATTATTTTGAAGATAAACCTTTAATAAATTCAAATTTTATCTATACCTGAATTTACTTATTTGTTATTCAATTCTGGAAACCAAAGTTCTATTTCTTCTTTTGCACTTTCTACTGTATCAGAGGCATGAACACAATTTTCTGTTTTACTTCTTGCATATCTATGTCTTATAGTTCCTTCTTCAGCATCTGTTGGACTTGTAGCTCCATTAATCTTTCTTACTCTTGCAACTGCATCTTCACCTTTTAAAATAATTGCGCATAATGGACTTCTTGTAATAAAAGTTATTAATTCTTCATAGAACACCTTTCCCTTATGCTGACAATAATGTTTTTCTGCTATTTCTCTTGTTGCTTGCATTAATTTCAATTCTACTACTTTAAGTCCATTAGCCTCATAGCAACTTATTATATTCCCAATTATATTTCTTTCAACTCCATCTGGTTTTATTAAAACCATACTCTTTTCAACCATTTTAAGCCCTCCCTATTATGTAAATTATTTGATATTATTACCCTTTACAAAAATATTATACTAAATTTTCCGAAAATTATAAATACTTTTATAATGTTATTCCATATTTATTATATTGCTGATATAATTTTTCTATAACATATGTATTAAAATAACGGATCTATCTATAAAAATTTCTTATTACATAGTCAACTGAATTTTGGTGAAAATACTAATTTATTAAGAAATCTTATTTCAATATAGTCATCTAATTTAGAATCTTTATAGTTAGGAGGATAAATATGGTTAGATATTCAATATTAGTTGATGGTAGAGTGCAAGGTGTCGGTTTTCGTTATTTTACTCAAGTTACAGCTTCTACCTTAAATTTGACTGGCTACTGTGAAAATCTAATAGATGGAAAAGTTCAAATAGAAGTCCAAGGTTTGGAGGAAAATATTAATTTGTTTATCTCTAAAATTAAGCAAGGAAATAATTTTTGCCGTATCAGCAATGTAAAAGTGGTTAATATTCCTGTTATTAATAACGAAAAAAAATATTCTATAAAATATTAAATAAAGTAAAGATGTATTGATTTTGTAATTAAACCAATACATCTTTACTTTATTTATATTATATTTAATCATAACTCCAAATCTTCTAGTTTCCCTTTTTTCTTTAATCTAAGCAATAACTCATTTGGATCTTTATTAATTATAAGTTCTTCTGGGAAATCTATTGATTCCAGCATGCTAATAGCCTTAGTAAATTCGCCTATTAATGTACAAAAGTGAGCATCACTATTCATTATTAATTTACCACCATATTTTTTGCATAATGAAGCTATCTCAGTACAATTACCTAAACTTCCAATTCTTGAAGTTGTAAATGAACTATTATTAATTTCTATTAACACATCATTTTCAATTGCACACTTTACAACTCTTTCAAAATCAACAGGCACTGCTGGATTTCCAAGATGACCAACAATATCGATCTTGCCGCTTTTGATTACATTTATAAAAGCTCTTGTATTTTCTTCTACAGTTCCAAGATTATATATATTTTCATGTATGCTTCCAATTACAATATCCATTTTTTCTATTGTAAAATCATCCATATCTAAATTTCCCTCATAATCAATTATATTAGCTTCTGCTCCATATAGCATAGTAACTCCATACATTTCTCTTGGCAGTACCTTATAGTTATGAAAATACCAAATATGAGGAGAATGAGGCATACCAATTCCATGTTCTGTAGTTCCTAATACTTTTAGCCCTTTTTCAGCTGCTGCCTTTGCATTTTCCATTAAAGTTGAATAAGCGTGCCCACTAGCTATAGTATGAGTATGCACATCTAATGCGTATTTCATTAAATCACCTTTTTTCCTTATAAAATTTCTTTACTAAATTTATATTAACATACTTTAACCGTTAATTAAACTAAAGCAAGATCCATAAATATATGCAATGATACATTATAAACGTTTAAAAATTATATACTTGCAATTATTCTATATTAATCACTATAAAATTTTATCATCTCTTAAAATTATTTATTATACAGATTTTTATTCCATATTTTCATAAGTTGATTGCTTATATTCAGATAGGTTATAATATTATAGGCAATAAAATTAAATAAAAATGAAAAGGAGGTACTACTATTCATTTTAAATAAAGTAAGTGTTTATTATTAAGATAATACTACTGTGAATAGTACAAACAACTTATGATCAAATTAATTGTAACAGATATGGATGGAACATTATTAACCGAAGAAGGTCATTTACCAGAAGGATTTATGGATATTTTTAATCGCGTAAAAGCTAAAGATATTAAATGGGTTGCTGCAAGTGGAAGACCTTACTACACATTACAATCAAACTTCGGTCCAATTGGAAGATATTTATCTTTTATATGTGAAAATGGTGCTTTAGTAGTAGATAATGATAAAGTAATTTATGAAAGCGTTATTGATACAAGCACTGTTTCAGAAGTACTTACAGCTGCAAAAGAAATAGACAGCAATGTAGTAATTTTATGCTCTGCAAATTGTGCTTACGTTGAAAATTGTTCAGAAGAGCACTTAGCAGAAATAAAGAAATATTATACTTGTCTTAAAGTCGTTGATGATTTATTCCAAATTACTGATCCTATAATTAAAATAACTATTTGTAACTTAGAAAATTCTCATGAAAATTTGGATAATTTTTTCAAACCAAAATTTGAAGATAAATTAAATGTAGTAGGGTCTGGTCTAATATGGATTGATATTTCAAATAAAAATGTAACTAAAGGAACAGCACTTGAAACTCTAATGAATGCATATAATGTTTCAAAGGAAGAAACTATGGTTTTCGGGGATTATTATAATGACATAGAAATGCTTCAAAAAGCTGAATTTAGCTTTGTAATGGAAAATTCTCCAGAAGACATGAAACAATACGGTAAATACATAGCTGCAAGTAATACAGAAGCAGGGGTTTTAAGAGCTATTCTTGAATATGCACTTTAAGAAGTTTTAAAAATCTAAACTAAAAAGCCACCGTAAATATTTGATAAAAAACAAATATTTAGTGTGGCTTTTTCATTAATGAATAAAAATCAATTATTCAATATATATATCCGAAAATTCAATATCAATCTTTTCTTCTAATTGGTTCGTCTCCCATTCTTCATGAACCATTTCCTTATTTTCTAGCTTAGTTATTCTAGGCAAGGTTATAATAAATTCATTCCCTTTATTATTTGATCTTAATCTTATAGTTCCTCCTTGAAGTTCAACTAGTGCTTTTGTCAAGAATAATCCTAACCCACTTCCTTCTTTTAATCTGTTAAATGCTTTATTTAGTTTTGTAAATTTATCAAAAATATACGGTATAGTTTCCCTATCAATTTCTAATCCATCATTTTGAATTTTTATCATTACATATTCGAATTTAAAAATTCCTACACTAACCTTTATGTTTCCATCTTTTTTACCATACTTAACAGAATTAGAAAGGATATTCAAAATTATTCTTGTAATCATTTCTTTATCGCAATTAACATAAATTTCTTCTTGATTTGCATCAAATGTCAAAGAATTTTCAATTAACTGGATATATTTGTTAGAAGCAAGCGAAGCATTTTCAACAACTTCAACAATATTATGTATTTTAAATTCCGGTATCATATATCCTTCAGAAATTTTATTTGCATCAATAAAATTATTTATTGTTCTAATAAGACGGAGACAGTTTTGTCTTATTATTCTTCTATTTTTTTCAATACCTTCAACATTATTTTCCCCAAGATAAATTTGATTCATTTGCAGTGCTGTATATATTAAATTTATAGGAGTTTTTAATTCGTGAGAAATATTGGCAAAGAATTCTTTTTTTATCTCTTCTTCTTCCAGATATTCTTCAAGTATTTTCTTTATTTCTTTATTTTCATTTATTGCACTAATATCGTGGATGTAAAGAATTATACTATTCTCATCTACATAAGATAAAAATATTTCAACTTCTAAACCTGTATATTTCATCTTTGCAAAAGGGATATAATTTCCAGCCTTCTCTACATCTTTTAAAGTAATATCAAAATACTTATAAATAAAATCAGATAAATATAATCCTATGATTTCATCATTTTTAATTTTTAGAGTTTCTAATGTCTTTTTATTAAAATATTGAAGCCTTTCATTAAAAAATAAAAATACACCTCCATAAATAGAATCTATTAACTGATTATTTTTTTCCTGACTTTTCTTCAAAACTATATTGTTTTCATTTAAGATTCTATTTCTGGTTATTAAAATAGCATTAAGTTGTTTTTTAGTTTTTGTAGCCATATCTATGTTTGTATTAATTTTAAATAGAGAATTGTCCAGTACTTTTCCAATTATAAAATTATAAAATCTATAAAATATAATGCATTTTATGAATATAATGATTTCAGAAAATCTCTTATATCCTAAAATTATAGCTATTAATCCAATATAATAGAGCATTATTGAACTAATGTAAACCGTAATCTGCTTAAACTCATCAAGTAAAAAAATTTCTTTGTTTTTAATTACTTTTCTTGAAACTGATATACACATTACTATACTAATTAAAATACTTATTATAATAGTTCGTATTAAAAAATACGCTTCACTTCTTTGATAAAAGTACGTATTGCTTTTAAATATGTAGAATAATACAACAAACCATATTGAATAAAAAATCAAAATCACTGCACTTTTTGTAGTACTTCCCTTAAATTTCAAGAAATTTTCTAATGCACAGCATTCCAAAATAGCCTGTACATTAAACAAGAGTATAAAATAAATTCTAGGAGTATATTCAAATAATAACATGAACCCAACTATATTTAAAATTATTATCCCAATTAATATAAAATAACCTATTTGAAAACTTTTCATAAAAGTTTTATCAACAAATTTTGTTCTTATCAGATTTACATAGATAAATACTGTAATCATTGATATTGTTATGATACTATTTAAAATTAAATAAATATTATATTCGCTAGTAATCAGAGAATACGTCAGCACTACAAAAACAGCAATAATAATATTTCTTACTTTAGGCTTTTTTAGACTTTTCATTATATTATTACACCATAGAAGTATTGCATCTTTATACATTCTTATTCTCCTTCTTGAATTTCATACTTATAGTTGTTCCTACCTCTTCATTTCTTTTAATTTGAATAGTTCCTCCTTGCAATTCAACCAATTGCTTTACTACTGAAAGACCTATTCCTGTACCGCTTTTTCTATCAGGCTTACAAGCTTCTCCCACCGCATACCTATTAAAAGCTTGATAAATAAACTCCTCTTCAATTCCACTCCCATTATCTTTTACTAATATATTAACATCTTCTCCATAATCAGAAATGATTACATAAATCTTTCCGCCATCTGGAGTATATTTAACTGCGTTTGAAACTAAATTTAAGATTATCCTATCCATAAACTCATGATCTACATTTAAGTAACATTCCTCTGTATTTGTGTCAAAAATCAAATCTATGTTACTCCATTTTACATAATCAATTAAAGACATTACATTTTCTTCGATTACTTCTACGATATTGATATATTCCAATCTAGGAACTAAAAAATGAGAATTAATCTTAGAATTATCAATTAAATTATTAGTAAGCTTGATTAATGAAATACAATTTTGCCTAGATATATTATTATACTTCTGTAAAATCTCTAAATCAGCTTTATCTATATATATTTTTTCAACCTGCATTGCAGAATAAATTACATTTATAGGTGTCTTTAAATCATGGCTTATACTAGAAAGAAACTCTGCTCTAATAATTTCATCTAATTTTCTATTTTCAACTTCTTTTTTTATTTCTTCCGTTTGAACTTTTGAAGTGTTATCCTTAATCAATATCAATTTTTTATTTTCATCAGAATAATTTGATAATAATTTTGCTTCGACAAAACGTCTTTCTTCACCTATATATATAATCGCATTGTAGTTTTCATTAACTTCACTTGGTGGCATATATTCAAGATATTTACTTATTTTTTTGTTAATGATATCTCTAGCCTTAGAAATGCCTATAATTCTTAAAAATTGCCTATTCACAAATAAAATTCTATCATTAGCTGCATTTAAAATTATAATGGGATGTGGCATGAATCTAAAAAATGTAGAGTATAAATATTCTTCGCTTTTAAGAAGATTTATTGATTTCTCCAATTCCTTATTTCCTTCCAATATTTTTAAATTCAACCTATCTAATTCCTTATTTTTTTCGTTCAAAGAATTTGATAAAGTTTTATATGGCTCTCTTATGAGCTTAATAACAATAAAATTCCAAGTAATTCTAAAGTTTATTAAATGAATAATTTCAATAACTGCATTACCAATAGTTTCATTTCCATAAAAATTATATATATTTGCAATTAATATTATAATTGTAGAGCATATATAAATTTTAAGCATACTATATTCTTCTGCTTTGAATATACATACTTTTTTTATATTTATAACAATTCTTGCGAACAAAGGAATCCCAATAATTAAGTATACAATTTTTACAAGATAAGTGGTTTCATCATAGTAATAACTCAATCCTAAACTTGCGATAATTAAAATAACTACTTGATAAGCAGATTTTTTTAATTCAATATTTTTATAAATATATTGACTTAATGCATAAATGCAAAAGGTTTCAATTAATAAAATACTTTCTTTGCTTATAGCTATGTAAATTAAATTTTTTTGACTCAGAAAATTTTTTTCATTGATATTTATTATTAATCCTACAGCTGAAATAAAAATCATTAAAGAAAAAAATTCAGCTACAATTTTAGATATATATTGTTTGTAAAATTTATTAACTTGTTGTAATAATACAAATAAAACTATACTTAAAATTATATAAAAACTTCTAAACATAAGAGGTATATTTACATTTTCATTAACAGCAAACATCTTTAGTATAAAATATGCTAATATACTAGTTATGTAAATATATAGAACTTTATATCTATTTATATAAAATTTATTTGCTTTTTCTATATAAGCTTCCATTTTTCCTCCCTGCTTTATTAAAGTCTTTAGCATATTTAAACCATATCATTTCACCTTATATATTACTTTATTTCCATTGAAATGTATATATCTTGAATTAGCTTGCAAAAAAAGAATAGCCATAAATTTTTTAAATTAGACTATTCTTCATATTTACTATTATTTTCTAATGACGTAATACTTCACTCATAGTTAATTTCCCTACAAACATTGCAACAAGTTTGCTTAATACACCTTTTAATAATAGACCAATCAATAATGAGATAATCATAAAAACACATAGTATCCCCATATCTCTTAGCAATATTGAATGAACTATTCCAGCCATTACCTGCCTCATTCCATTTATTGCATAAGTAAATGGTAAAAACGGATATATTTTCTGAAACAGAACAGGTGTTACTTCAATTGGAAAATTACCACTTGAACCAGCCATTTGTAGTACTAAAGTAACTATTATAATTGCTTTTCCAACATCATGTAAAATACTGGCTGCTGTATATATAATAGTAACAAATACAATACTGACAAAAATACTATAAAAAATATACATTATAGGATGTACTGCATAACTCTTTAAGATAAACAAGGCTCCCATACTTGCTACTATTGCCTGACATATCCCTAAAGTGATAAACAACAATAATTTTCCCAAATACATTTCATATGGTCTTATAATTGTTCCATCTTCAAATTCTGGTGCTTCTTGAGTTAACAATGCTGAAGCTAAAAGTCCTCCAACCCATAAACATAAAACTGTATAAAAAGGTGTAGCCGTGGAACCATAATTGGGCCATCCAAATAGCCTATTATCTTCAATTTCAACTGGACTTTGCATAAAATCACTTTGATTTTCCCAACTATTTGACATCATATCTAACAATTGATCTATTCTGTCTTCATCATCCATTTCCCTAAGCTTATCTGCTAATTCTTTAATTTTATCTTTTGCTTCTGGAACTTTACCCTTTAAATTATTTAATTCTTCATTAGATAAACTTGTTGCATCTTGAGAAACACTTAATAAATCTTCAATTTGAGGTATTGTATCTTGACCTACTTTTACTAAAGTTGATCCATCATCCAAAATTCCTCTTATGGAATCAAATCCATTTTCTACAGATGATACAACTTCTGAATCATAAATATTTAAAATATCTGCTACTAAAGTATGTACTTGATCCATTACAACTATAGTATCTTTTAATGTTTGGGTATCTAATCCTTCACCATTTTTTAATTTATCAATATCATCATCAGTTCTATTAATCAATATATCAAGTTTTTCATCAATAGTATCTAACTTATCTATTGTGTCTGATATTACTTTATTTATGTCTTTCAAATTTCCTTGCATGCTTTGAATTGATTGCTGTTGTTTCTTTAACTGTTCTCTTAAATCTTGGACTTCTTTTATTGAGTTCAATTCCTCACTACCTGGAGGTAATTCTGTATCTATATTGCTAACATTACTGAAAAACTTTTTTATACTTTTAAGTTTATGTTTTATATTATTTACACTTTCTTGTGTTGCTTTAGCTGTATCAGATACTGTCCTTAAAGTCTTTTCAGCTACTTCAGGAAGTATTTTTTCATCAAGATTTTTAAGTTCTGTACTTGAGTTATCAAGTATCCTTTCTGATAATACTAAATCCTTTTTTACTATTGGTGATATGTCTGATAATTCACCTTGTGTTTTATCTAATGTTTCTTGACTATTATTTATGAAATCACTAGTTGAATTAAGCATGTCAGACATTGGCGTAATCATATCATTAGTCTTATTTAACACCTTTGAAAGGTCATTTGTTCCAGATATAGCTGTATCTAACAGCTTCTCTAATTCCGACATATTATCATCGAGTTCATAAATATTATCAACTATTTTCCTTATTTTTTCTCTATTATTTTGTATATCTATTCCTTTTTCATTAAGAACCTTAAATAATACTCCCGAAACAGTTTTATTTATATTTTGATCAAGTTGATTTTTAACATTTTTTATTCCTGAATCTGTCATCTTAGGGGCTATTGCATTTTTCTTTTCATTTACAGTATAAATTAACTTTGGCTTCACAACACTTTTAGATACAAAAGTTGTTGCTTTTTCAGAAAAATCTTCTGGAATTTCTATCATTGCGTAATATTTTTCTAATATTAAATCTTTTCTAGCTGCTTCTTTGTCATTTAAAAACTCCCAGCCTAATTTATCATTTTTTTTAAGTTCATCTACTAATTCGTTTCCTATATTTACATCTTGTCCCTTGAAATATGTTCCTTTATCTCCATTGATGATGGCAATTTTTATTCCTTTAGTATTTGAATATGGATCCCATGAAGCATCTATATTTATTAAGGAATATAAGGAAGGAATAATTATAATAACCAACATCATAATTAAGGCTACCCAATTAGTACATATTTTAGTCATATCTCTTTTATAAATTCTAAATACATTTTTCATAATTTAATCCCTCTAAATATATATTATTAACTGCTCATGATTGAACTTTCTTTTAATCTTTCAACATACTTTCTTCTTTTCTTATTTGAAACCTTCTTAAATAATATACCTATAACAATGGATATTGCCATAAATACGCATAAAACAATAGTATCTCTAATTAATATGGAATAAACTATTCCCGCCATTATCTGTCTTACACCACTTATAGCATAAGTAAATGGCAATAAAGGAAATAGTTTTTGGAAAATCGATGGATTAACTTCTATAGGGAAATTACCACTAGTTCCTGCTACCTGTATTACTAGCAATACAACTCCCATTACTATACCACCATGTCCCCAAACACTAACTGCAGTATAAATAATTATTGTAAATACAATACTTACAAATATAGAATATAAAACAAACATTGTCGGATGAACAGCATAACTCTTTAATAAGAATAAAGCACCTAAACTAGCAACAAGTGCTTGCCCTATTCCTATCATTAAAAATAGTAACATCTTTCCAAAATAAACTTCATTGTGAGTCAATTTTTTATCTTCTTCAAGAGAATGTGCTTCTGTTCCAAGTATGATCGAAAGCATATAACCTCCAATCCAAAGACATAGAACTGTATAAAACGGTGTAACTGTTGATCCATAGTTTGGCCATGAAAATAATCTATTATCTTGAATTTCAACTGGACTTGCAAAGAAATCACTTTGAGCTTCCCAATCATTTGAAATCATGTCTAATAATTCATCAATATCTTCTTTATTATCTATTTTTTTAAGTCTTTGGGCTAATTCATGAACATTATCTTTAATATCAGGGAATTTTTCTTTTAATTTATTCAACTCATCATTGGATAAACTTGCTGTATTTGAAAATGTATTTATTAATTCCTGAACATCTGGTAAAATATTTTTTCCTTGTGCAGCTAAATTTAAACCTTGATCTGAAATTTCCCTAGCTGAATCTAAACCACTATTAATAGTTGGTATTATTTCTGAATCATAATTATTTAAAACATCAGAAACTAAAGTATGAGCATCATCTAAAACTTTTCTTGTATCTGTAAGATTTTGAGTATGTAATCTTTCTCCATGATTTAATTTATCAAGTTTTTCATTTACCCTATTTATTAATAAATCAAGTTGCTCATCTACTGTGTCTAAATTGCTTATTATTTTAGAAATATGTTTACTTTCTTCTTTTAATGCACCTTGAGCATTTTCTAGTGCCTTAGCTTGTTTATCAATGCTTTCATTAATTTTAGCTATTTGTTCTGGAGTTTGAGTGTTTTGATCAATTGATGGCTTAGGAATTTCGGCTTTACTTGCAGAATCCATAGCCTTCTTTATTTTTTTCAACTTAGATCTGGCATCTTCTACACTAGTTTTAGTTGCTTTAGCTGAATCTGAAACCTGAATCAATGTCTTTTTAGCCATTTCTGGCAAAATTTTATCATCAAGATTTCCAAGCATAACACTAGAAGTATCAAGGAAATTTTCAGCATTTACCAAATCCTCTTTTATCTTCGGTGTATCACTATCTAAGTCTCCTTGAGTTTCGTCTATATAATTTTGAGTCCTATTTAAAAATTGTGTTGTTGAATCTATACTATCTGATGCTATTGGTAGAATTTCATTTCCCTTTTCCAATAACTCAGAAATGCTAATTGTCCCATTAATAGCTTCATCCAATAATACTTCATATTCAGGCATGTTCTCATCTAATTTATAAACCGAATCAAATATATTTCTAAGCTCAGGCCTATTATTTTGTATGTCTACGCCTATTTCATTACAAGCTCTGAATAGTATTCCAGAAATAGTTTTTACTATATTATCATCTAATTGATTTTTAACAGTTTTTACTCCCGCATCTGTCATTTTTGCAGCAATACCATTCATTTTTTCATTTACAGTATATATTAACTTAGGTTTTTTTATTTCTTTTTTAGTTATTGTAGTTACATTTTCAGAAAAATCTTCTGGTATTTCAATAGTTGCATAATATTTCTCCATTAATAAACCTTGTTTAGCTTCATCTATATCATCTACAAAAACCCATCCAAGTTTATCATTGTCCTTTAATTTATCAACTAATTCATTTCCCAAATTTATATCCTTTTCTTCATATACAGTTCCCTTATCTTCATTAATTACAGCAATCTTTATTCCACTTGTACTAGAATATGGATCTGAAGACGCATATATATTTATTAAAGAATATAAAGATGGTATTACTATTAATGCTATTACTACAATTGTTGCAGCCCAATTAGTGAATATATTTTTTAAATCTCTTGTAAAAATCTTTATTACATTCCTCATTCTTATACTACCTCTATTAGAATATTAATTATTATTTATTGATTATATCACAAAAAATGACTAAGAGTCATTTTTTTATATAAATATTTATATATTTTTTATTACTTTTATTTTTACTACACTTTTATTTCAAACTTTTAAATTATCTCATAATATTATACACTAAAATACTCGTAATTAATCATTTATTTTAATTTAAGCAGAATATTAATAATAATAAGACAAATACTATAAAAGTAAAATTTACATAACTAATGTAACACTTTAGTGTAAAGAATATATCTGAATAAATGGAGGTAAAAAATGTGAAAACAAAAAATAAATTTATAGCATTTCTTTTAATATTAATTAGTTTTATTTCCTTCTTCACAATAAAAAACTTTATTGAACAAAAAAACAAAAAAATTAATTCATACATTACATTAAACTTAATGCTGGATAAACTTTTTAACCCCAAATTAAATACAGATCAAGCATCTATAGAACAAATTAGGGAAAAATTAAATAGAGATTCATCTAAATTATCTAAATCATCAATACCATTTTCAAACATAAAAAATACTTATGTGCCAACAGACTCCGAAAAAATACCTATCCGCATCTACACCCCAGAGGATGCCAGTAACCTTCCTCTAATCATTTATTCCCATGGTGGTTTTTGGATTGCAGGAAACCTTGATACTCATGATAATATTTGTAGAAAGCTCTCAAAAAATACAAAAGCAGTCGTTATATCAGTTGATTATAGTCTTGCTCCTGAAAAACCCTTTCCTGCAGGTCTT
Source organism: Clostridium sp. C2-6-12 (assembly GCF_009928485.1). Taxonomy (GTDB): domain Bacteria; phylum Bacillota; class Clostridia; order Clostridiales; family Clostridiaceae; genus Clostridium. Next base: position 13,670 of record NZ_JAABNP010000045.1, read on the forward strand.
AATGATGTATATAATGTCCTTCAATGGACATACCAAAATGCAGAAAGCATACATGTTGATAAAAGACTCATAGCTATTGCTGGTGATAGTGCAGGTGCAAATCTTACCTCCGCAGTTTCTTTGATTTCACAAAATAAAAATGGTCCTAAAATTACTTGCCAGGTCTTAATATATCCTTCTACAAACATATATGACTTAAATAGTGGATCTTGGTCTAAATTTGCTAATTATTTCAATATATCAACAGAAGATATGGAAAAATATATTTCAATATATATACCTAAAAAAGAAGATAGAAAAACTCCTTATGCTTCACCTCTTTTAGCTGATAACTTCAATGGTTTACCAGATACACTTGTCATAACAGCAGAAATTGACCCTCTTCGAGATGAAGGAGAAGCTTATGCAAATAAATTAAGTAACTCTGGAATTCAAGCTAAAATTCTAAGAATTGATGGCGTTACCCATGGTTTTATTACAATGGATAGGATTATCAGTAAATCAGATGAAGCACTAAATGAAATTTCATCATATTTAAAACTTGAATTTTCAAAATAAAAAACAATACCATATACTTACGTTCAAATTATATAAATTTAATAACATAAAAAATGCACACACTCTTCAACTACTTTTAGAAAAGACATGCATGCAAATTAAAAACTGAAATTTTAAAATCCTCTAATTAATTCAGGTGACGGGACTTGAATTCCTCTGTCACCACAAAATATAGTAAAGAAAGGAGTTTAAACTCATCTAAATTCTTATGTACTCAATAATAGACTCAATCAAATTTTACTTTAATTTAAATTGCTCAATAAGTTCTTCTAACTTTAAAGCACTTTCTGCATTATTATTAGATGCAGCTAATATAGATTCATTTTTGCCACTTACTTCAATAACATTCGCAACAATATTAGCAGATGATTTAGCTACTTCCGATACTGAAATCGCAACATCTTCCATACTTTTTGAGATTTGATCAACAGACTCAGAAACACTTTCAGAAACTTCTGCAAATTTACCTATAATTTCTTTAACAGTATCCCCATCTTTTTTATACTCAGTACTGATAGAAATTAGTTTATCATAATCTTTAAGAACCTCGTTTTCTATAAACAATAAGATATCTTGTGATGAACCTGATAGTTTTCCAACTGAAGTTAATACAGCATTTATTTTATCTTGAATTTCAGAAACTGTTACTGATGACTGTTCTGCAAGTTTTCTAACTTCTTCTGCTACAACAGCAAATCCTTTACCTGCTTCCCCTGCTCTAGCAGACTCTATTGCTGCATTTAGTGCAAGTAAATTAGTTTGCTCTGCTATTGCATTTATACTTTTTGCCATCTTTGATATTTCATTTACAACTTCTACTTCCTTTAATGCTTTTTCTAACCCCATTTTTGTTTCTCTATATATTTTTTCTGCATTTTCTCTTGATTTAATAGAATCGTTATTAATTGAAACTGCTTTTTCCTGTATATTTAATGCGACTTTTAATCCTTCTTGTGCTTTTTCAGCCGTTAAGTTCACTTCCTCCTTTACAGTAATAGCCATAGATGTAACTTCTTCAACTGCCGCTGAGGATTCTTCCATTCCTGCTGATATTTCTTCTGTTGCAGCTGATATTTGATCTACTTGAAGACTTACCTCAGAAAACATTTTATTTGTTAATTCGCTGCTCTCAAGAATCCCCTTACTTTTATCTTTAATAAATAGCATACTTTCATTCAGTTTTTCAACCGCCCCATTTAATGCAATAATTGTATTTCCGATTTCATCTTTAGCCGCTACTTCCATTTGCAAATCTAGATTACCATCTGCTAATTTAGCCGCGCCATTCATTACTTCTTTAACTTGATTTACGATACTTTTTCTGATTAAGTACATAAATAAAATTCCTATAATGATACTTGCTACTAATAATATAATCATTTGTTGTATAGAACTATTTGTTGTTTCTTGAGAAAATTTTCCCTGTGATTTCATTAAAGCATTTTGAGCATCCAACATATTTTCTATACTTAAAAGTATTTCATTTTGTGGTTTCTCTATGATAGTAATCATATTTTGAAGTTCTTCAGTTGATACTCCAGTTCTCATCCCTAAATTAATAGCCTCATCAAATACTGAAAATGCTGATTTAGAATTGCTGCTTATTTCCTTAAATATTTCCTTGCCTTTTTCAGTATAAATTAAACTACCAAGTTTGCTTTCGTTTTCATAATATATAATTTTATTCTCGTCTATTATTTTTTTTGTTCCTCCATATACTTCATATCATTACTAATTGAAATATTTCTTATGCTAATTGCAATTTTGTTAATGCTTCCTCTCATCTTATAAGCAGTTAATACCTTCTCATTTTCTAAGTCAACTAATTGATTAACAGTTCCATTGATTTGGTTTAACTTAAATATAGCTAATGAGGACGCCCCCATTATTAGAATAATCATTAAAGAAAATCCTATAATTAGTTTGTTTGATAACTTAATTTTACTAAAGTTCATTAGTATTCCCCCTCTTCTTTTGTACAATTTAACAATAATACTTATTGTTTTAAATATTACTCCAAAATAGATTTACTTACTCCCCCCCACCAAAACGTTTTCCTTATTTATAAAACTACTTTTATTTGAAGTAATTCTATTACATTTAATAAAAATTATTTTTAATTCCACATAAAGTCAACTTACTTATACTTAGTTAATCATACCAAATTATTGTGAAGATATTATGAAGATATACCAACTCTCATGCCTAAAATTATGAATTTTAGATCTGTAAGTAATGTTGAAATAAAAACATCTTCTTGTATTCCAGAAGTTCACAAAAATGATTCTGGTCGTGTATACAATCAAAAGTAAGTCGAAAAATTATTCAAATTAATTACATATTTATTATCTGATTATCCAGAAAATACGGATTCTTATGCAATATTAATTTTATTTAAATTAGGACTAAGAATAGGGGAAGTTTCTGCATTAAAATTTTCAGATATTGATTACACAAACAATGAAATTCATATACATCGAATGGAAACATTAGATACTGGTGTTGACGGAAAACATCATCCAGTTGTAGTTAATCATACTAAGAAAAGAAGTTCCTATGTCAATAGCATTCCACTTAGTGACTATGAAATAGAGATATTTGAAAAAGTAAAATCTATTAACATTGATTATGGTTATAAAGATGATGATTTTGTATTCTGTGATTCTGATGGACGTACAAAAATACGTGAAATAGATAATCGCATTCATAAATTATGTACTAAGACTGGTATAGATGTAAAATCTGCTCATGATATAAGAAGAACTGTAGCCTCCAAAATGCATAAAAATGTTATACCACTTGAAATGATACGTCAATCTCTTGGTCACTCAACACTTGATACAACAATTGGATATATTTACAATAATAATACTAAAGAAGAAACTAGCAGATTAATACAAAATACTCTTAGTACTCTTAATAAAGCTACTTTTTAATACAACCACTCATAATGGACTCAAATATATAAGTAATAAAAAAACGGAAGCCCTCTATATTATAAGACTTCCGCATTTAATAATTGGTGCAGGTGACGGGATTTGAACCCGTACGTACATTGTACACTACCCCCTCAAGATAGCGTGTCTGCCATTCCACCACACCTGCAAATATTAAACTAACTATTTAATAATAATTCATTTTCACTAAAAATTCAAGTAAGTTTTATAAAATACTTAAGTTAATTCTTAAACTTTAATCTAAGAATTAACTTAAGAAATATATATTAAAAACACTTTTTAATATATCTATAACTTCATCTGTATTAAATAAACTTTTATCTTTATTATAAAAATATTGGTATACATGATAATAAGTATCTACTTTATCAACATACTTCTTAGTTTCCCCAAAAGGTATATAGTCTATACTTTTACCATTTGACGAATACTTTTCATTTTGAAGCCATGATTGTACATTAGTTGGTCCTGCATTATACGCAGCAATTGTTAAATCTAAATCTCCATTAAAAATGTCATTTAGCCTTCTAAGATACCAGCACCCCATTCTAATATTATATTCTTCATCATACAAATTTTCTTTTGAAAATGTGCTATATCCCATTTCTTTAGCTGCCCATTCTCCAGTTTCAACAGTTATCTGCATAAGACCTACTGCATTTTTATGGGACTTTGCATCTTCATTAAATTTACTTTCAGTTTTTATAACTGCTAATACAAATAACGGATCCAAATTATACTCTATACTATACTTATCCACATATTCCTTATACTTATATGGGAAAAAATTCTCCTTAATAACATATCTAGCACCTGCTAGAACTACTACAAGAATTACTGCTAAGATTACTAGTCTACAAAAGATTCTTTTTAGAAATTTCATTCTTTTCTCCTTAATCTAGCATATTAATTTTATAAAATCTATTAAATCGTAAACTTGTTTTTGAGTTTCAATTAAATCTCCATTATTATCAATAATAATATTTGCAAATTCCTTTTTTTCCTCCATAGGCATTTGCGAATTGATTCTACTAACTGCTTCAACCTTTGTCAATTTATCTCTATTCATTACTCTTTGAATTTGAACTGAATTATCAGCATGAACCAAAATGATATAATCCATCTCATCATGCATATTATTTTCAATTAAAGTTGGAGCATCTAATATTACTATCTTTTCACCTTTTTTTTCATATGCCTCTATCTTTTCTTCTATTTCTTTTTTTATATAAGGCATTATTATAGCTTCATATTTAATTCTTTGCTTTGGAAACCTAAAAATATGATTTCCAAATTCTTTTCTTCTAAATTCCCCTCTCCAGTCAAAAAAACCACTTCCAAACTGAGTACGGACAATTTCAAGAATTTGAGGGTTTTTCTCAAGAACTTCTTTAGATATAAAATCTGCATCTATAATTTTAAATTTTTCATTTTTTAGGATGGCTGATACAGTACTTTTCCCTGTACCAATGCCTCCTGTCAAACCAATTTTGATCATTTTATATAAACCACCTTTAATTCAGTTAAGAGCTACACCTATGAAAAGAGTAGCTATGCGCTTCTAAATAAATCAGCTATGCTGCAATAAATATCTTTTCACTTCTAAAAAGAGTGGCTATGCGACAATACGGAACTTAAAATTAGTTAAGAGTTTAATTAAATATTAATATATTTTGAACTTATAATTAATATTCCTTTATTAACCCTATGATAGTTAATTTCAGTTTAGCACATAGCACTCTTATCTAAATTTACATTTGTTAACTGCGCATTTTTAAACTTTTTACAACTAATTAACCTATAATTATTTTGCTTCATACCATGTGCTTCCAAAGTTTACATCTACGTCTAGCGCTACTTTTAGCTTTATGGCATTTTCCATTTCGCTTTGAACTAATTTCTTTACTTCTTCAAATTCATCTTTTTTAACATTTAAAATAAGCTCATCGTGAACTTGAAGTATTAATTCACTTTTTAATCTTTTTTCATTTAATCTATTATAAACATTTACCATAGCAAGCTTTATTATGTCTGCAGCACTTCCTTGAATTGGAGCATTCATAGCTAATCTGTCTCCTAAAGCCTTTACTATTTTATTAGAAGCTTTTATTTCTGGAATGAATCTTCTTCTATTTAAAATAGTTAATACATATCCAGTTTCCTCTGCATCTTTAACAATATCCTCTAAATATTTTTTTATCTTAGGATATCTTTCAAAATAGATACTCATATATTCTTCAGCTTCTTTTTTAGAAATCTTTAGATCTTGAGCTAAACTAAATGCCCCTATTCCATATACAATTCCAAAGTTTACTGCCTTTGCTCTACTTCTCATAAGAGATGTAACTTCTTCAATTGGAACTTTAAAAACTTCTGAAGCTGTTTTTGTATGAATATCACTATGATGTTTAAAGGCATCTATCATATTTTCATCGTCTGCAATATGCGCAAGCACTCTTAATTCTATTTGAGAATAATCGCAAGATACAAGTATATCACTTTCCTCCATAGGAATAAATACTTTTCTTATTTCTCTTCCCAATTCATGTCTTATTGGAATATTTTGAAGATTAGGCTCTGTACTCGATAATCTTCCTGTAGTTGTAACTGTTTGATTGAAATTTGAATGAATTCTTCCATCTACATCAATTACATTTTTTAATCCCTCTATATATGTAGAATAAATTTTTGTAATTTGTCTATAAAACATAATCTTAGGAATTATTTCATGCTTATCCATTAGTTTTTCTAAAACTTCTTGATTAGTTGAGTATCCTGTTTTAGTCTTTTTCATAACTGGCAAATCTAATTTTTCAAATAATATCTTTCCTAACTGCTTTGGCGAGCTTATATTAAATTCTTCTTCTGCCAATTTATATATTTCTTCTTGAGTATTATCTATTTCTTTTTTAAACTTTATTTTCAATTCATCTAACATAGTTTCATTTATATTAAATCCTATACTCTCCATTGATGAAAGTACATATATTAATGGATGTTCAACTTCATAATAAAGTTTATCCATATTTTCCTTATGAAGCCTTTCCTTTAATTTTTCATAAATCAACGGCAAATAGCTTGATAGAATTATTTTAAGATTAGTTCCTTCTTCACTTGGATTTTCACCAATATAATGATTAACAAGCTCTAAAATTTCATATTTACTCTTAGAAGAATCTATTAAATAAGCTGCTATTGCGGTATCGAATTCAAATCCTTTAATTTCAATTTTATGTTTGTTTAAGAAAGTAACCAAGTTTTTTCCATCATGGATAACCTTTTTAATATTTTCATTTTCCATTAGTGTCTTTAATGCTTCAATAGCTTCTGCATTATTATTAGCATTAATTTCTTTAAAGTTTATGTTTATTCCTACATTTTCTTCACCTAAAATCAAATATTCAAGCTCCAACTTAGAATATATAGAAGCATCTGTTAAAGTATAATCTATATAAATTATATCCTTTTTTTGTGAAAATATTTCTATCATTTCATCAAATGTATCAACATTTTTTATTTCGATCTTAGAAGCTTCCGCTGGAATATCATCTTTGAATTTTGCTAAAATTGATTTCATTTCAAGCTTTATAAGCATTTTTTTTATTTCCGCTATATTTTCTTTTTCACTTGAATTAATATCTTCAACTTTTAACTCAATTGGAACCTCTCTCATAATTGTAGCAAGTTTTTTAGAGAAGATAGCCTGTTCTACATTTCCTTCTAAATTTTCTTTAAGTTTTTTACCTGGAATATTGTCAATATTATTTAATACCGCTTCAATAGAACCATATTCTTTAATAAGCTTAAAGGCGGTCTTTTCTCCAACCCCAGGAACCCCAGGAATATTATCAGATTTATCCCCCATAAGTCCTTTAACATCTATAAATTGATTTGGTGTTACTTCAAATTCATCAATAAAAGCTTTTCTATCATAAATTGCTGTTTCACTTACACCTTTTTTGGTAATTACTATTTTAGTATTATCAGATGCTAATTGAAGTGCATCTTTATCTCCTGTAACTACAAAAACTTCTGTTTCATTATTTTCAGCAAATTTAGAGACTGTGCCAATTAAATCGTCAGCCTCAAAGCCTTCTATTTCAAAAATCTTTATTCCCATATACTTTAACAATTCTTTAATAATGGGGAATTGTTCAGCAAGTTCTGGCGGCATTTTATTTCTTCCTGCCTTATATTCTGCATATTCCTTATGTCTAAAAGTTGGTGCCTTTAAGTCAAAAGTAGCAATTATACTGTCAGGTACAATTTCCTCCTTCATCTTAAGTAGCATATTTACAAAACCGTATATGGCATTAGTATTTATTCCATCACTATTATTCATTGGAGGCAGTGCATAAAAAGCCCTATTCATAAGTGAATTTGAGTCTAAAATCAATAATTTTTTCATTAAAAACCTCCTACGTTTACTATCAAAATTTTATTTATATTAAATTACACAATTAAATCATCATTGCAATTTTTCATTAGAATCACTCTCTACTCATTTTTTATCATTGGATAATCTTTCAAGAATTATATTCTTTAAAAATGAATAGTACTATCACAACTTGCAATATTAATTTATTATACTATATTATATCCCTTTAAGTATAGGTTTATAAACCAAATAGACTTTTACTTTGCTAATTTCCAAATTTAATGCAATAATTAGAGAGATAAAAAATGACTTATGAGGTGATATAATTGTTTAATAATTTATTATTAAAATACGCAAAGCTTGCCGTTGTAAAAGGTATAAATATTCAGAAAAATGGTCTGTTAATTATAAATAGTCCTATTGAATGCAATAATTTTGCAAAAATGATTGCTGAAGAAGCATATAAAGCTGGTGCTTCTGACGTTGTTATAAACTATATTGACGAAGAGTTTAACAAAATCAGATTTAATAATTCTAGCAAGGAAGTTCTTTCTTTTATTCCTGATTTTGAACGTGATAAATATAATTATTATGTTGAAAAAGATGCAGCATTTTTAAGTATTTCTGCTTCTGATCCAGATATTTTTAAAGATGTGGACTCTGATAAAATTTCAGCCTATCAAAAAAGCAGACGCAAAGCTTTAGAAAAATATCATAATGCCTGTGCCTCTAATAGAAACTCTTGGTGCATTATTTCAATTCCAACTGAAAATTGGGCTAAAAAAGTATTTAACGAGGCTGATTCTAAAGAAGCTGTTGAAAATTTATGGGATGCAATCTTTACTGTTATGAGATTAAAGGAAGATGATCCTATTTACGCCTGGGATCATCATGTGAATCTTCTTCATAATAAAGTTGAAGAATTAAATAAACATGAATTTGAATATTTACATTTCACAAATTCACTTGGAACTGATTTAAAAATTGGCTTGGTAAAAAACCACATTTGGTGTGGTGGAGAAGATACTAAACAAGACGGCCTTAAATTTATTGCAAATATGCCAACAGAAGAAGTCTATACTACGCCAAAATTAGATAATGTTAATGGAGTTGTTTTTAGTTCGAAACCATTAAGCTATTGTGGAAATTTAATCACAAATTTTTCATTAACCTTTAGAGATGGAAAAGTTGTAGACTATACAGCAGAAACTGGATTAGAAATTTTAAAAGAATTGTTAAATACTGATGCAACTTCAAACCGCTTAGGTGAAGTTGCATTAGTACCATATGACTCTCCAATATCAAGTTCAAATATTATTTTTTACAATACATTATACGATGAAAATGCTTCTTGTCATTTAGCACTTGGCTCTTCATATCCTTGCTGCATAAAAGATGGTGAAAGCATGACAAAAGAAGAATCAAAATTAGCTGGAGCAAATACTTCTATTACTCACGTTGATTTTATGATTGGAACTAAAGACACAAATATTGTTGGAATAAAAAGTAATGGTGAAAAAGTTCAAATTTTCAAAGATGGAAATTGGGCTTAATAAAAAAGAAACTTGAGATTGTATTCCCAAGTTTCTTTTTTATTATTTTACATTTTTAGGTTTATTTCTTTCAAGGTTATTATAATATGTTTTTAACTCATTATTAAGACTTTCAACAAGGTTATTAACCTTAGCCTTAAAATTACGCTTAGCTAAAAATCTTTGAAGCCATAAAGTTGCATATGACATAAATTTCTCTGCACCTTGATCTTCATCAATTACTAATTTAGTTGTACCATCTTTTTGTGCTTTAAAAATATATGTTGATACACATTTGGATTCCCCAGTTGTAAAAACCGTTGATGTTGTAATTTGATACTTTTCATTTTTTATATAATCAGTTATTTCAATTGTACAATCCAATGGTTTAGAGCCTGCTGATTGTATGCTTTTTTTTATCTTACATCCTACTGGATTTTCTTCATTAAAATCAGAAAAATCTTTTTTGGCATTTTTTATAAAAATACGAAATGCATCTTCCAATTTATAATTTATTATTCCAAAAGCCTTCAATTTGATTACACACCCCTTTTAATGAATTAATTCATCCATTTATCTTTTACTAAAGTATTCAATCCCCATTGCTTCGCGTACTTCTCTTAAGGTATTAGCTGCTACTGCTCTAGCTTTATCACTGCCATCCTTCAGCATATCGTATACAGCATCAATATCTTTAGCAAATTCTAATCTTCTATTTCTTATTGGTTCAAGTTCTGCCTGTATTACTTCATTTAAGTATTTTTTAACTTTAACATCCCCAAGTCCACCACGCTTATAATGCTCTTTCATTTCTTCAACTGCAGCTTTGTCTTGTGCAAAAACATCTAAATAAGTAAATACAGTATTTCCTTCAATTTGCCCTGGATCTTCTACTCTAATATGATTAGGATCTGTATACATAGACATAACTTTCTTTTTAATTGTATCTGCATCATCAGATAAATATATACAATTTCCTATTGATTTGCTCATTTTAGCCTTTCCATCAGTACCTGGTAGTCTTCCTGCATTGGAACTTGGTAGAACCGCATCTGGTTCAACTAGAACTTCTCCATATATTGAGTTAAAACTTCTTACAATTTCTCTAGTTTGTTCAATCATAGGCAATTGATCTTCTCCAACTGGAACTGTAGTTGCTTTAAAGGCTGTTATATCAGCAGCCTGACTTACAGGATAAATTAGGAATCCTGCTGGTATACTATTTTCAAAATTCTTTTGTTTTATCTCTTGCTTAACTGTTGGATTTCTTTCTAATCTTGATAATGTAACAAGATTTAAATAATGCATAGTAAGCTCATTCAATTCAGGTATTTGTGATTGTATAAATATAGTTGATTTACTTGGATCAATTCCAACTGCCAAGTAATCTAATGCAACTTCTGTTAAGCTGTTTCTAATTTTTTCAGGATTTCTTGCATTATCTGTTAAAGCTTGTTGATCTGCAATCATTATAAAGCTTTCATATAATCCTGATTCCTGCAATGTTACTCTATTTTTTAAAGACCCAATATAGTGTCCTATATGTAACTTTCCAGTAGGTCGATCTCCTGTCAATATAATTTTCTTATCCATTTAAAATTCACTCCTAAAACGCAAATAATAACTAAGCTTCTGTTTTATTTTGTACTATCTTATTTATGATCTCTACCCTTTTATCTCCTAAAACATTAGCTATTTTTACTGACATGTTTTTTTCTTTATAAATAGCTTCCTTATTAGCTTCAACAATTTTCACGATTCTTTCTTCCATCTTTTCATATGAAATTAAATCATCTTCATATGTATCTACGATATCCTTTAAACATGTTGCTAATTCTTTAGGGTTTCTGTAAACTGCTCTCATCTCTTTCTCCTTAACACTAAAAATATATTTTTAAAGATTTATTTGAATCTATCTTAGTAAATAAGTTTCGATTTATTATATCATTATATATAGGAAAATTCCATATTCAAACCTAATACACATAAAACAAAATAATAGACCAAAAAGCTACATCTACTTCGTATCAGACAAATGGAAAATTCTTTTAGTAGCGAGCTATTATCAGAATTGCCAATACAATATGGTGCAAAATAGATAAGCATGCTGGTCTATTATTTTTTATTTTATTTAAATAATACCCTAAAATAAAACTTTTATAAGATAGTTTTAAAATTTATTTTCATACGACTTATAAAATTATTTAATACTAATTGTGAAATCATTAGGAACTATCATTACAATACATTTTGCTCGTTTTACAACATTTGTTGTTACTGATCCAATAATTCTAGTTAACCCTCTTTTAGTAGACTTTGTCATAACTATTATTCCCACATTTTCTTCAGTTGCCTTCTTTATAATCTCATCTCCTGGATATCCAAAAGTAAAATATGTTTCTGTCTTGTAATCTTTCATCTTTTCTCTTGCTGCTTCTAGTATTTCTTCGCCTAGTTCCTGTGCAAATTTAATTTCATCCGCAACTATCATTTCATTTATCAATACCAGTTCTTTTACGTGCATGATAAGTATTTCAGCAGACTCTTTTGGAAATATCTCCCTAACAAATTCTAAAGAATGCATACTTCTTTCAGTTCCATCTATTGGTACTAATACTTTCCTCTTATTCATATATACTCCCCCTTTAAATATCTAGTTAACATAATTATTCTACATAATGGCCTTAATATCCTCTATTTTTAATTAGTGAAATGATTTTATTTGCAAGAAAGTTCCGTATTGCAGCATAGCTGCTCTTTTCATAGGTGCATAATTATTCTACATAATGGCCTTAATATCCTCTATTTTTTATTGGTGAAATGATTTTATTTGCAGGAAAGTTCCGTATTGCAGCATAGCTGCTCTTTTCATAGGTGTATATTTTTCCATTAATAAAGTGGTGACTATTACCAATAAAGATTAAGATGTATTTTTATCAGAAGTCCTGACAAAAATACATCTTAATTATAATTTAATCTTATTCAATAATTTCTCCACCAGTTGAAATTGTTACTACTTGCCAAGGAATTAGTTTATCACTTGCCTTAAGTGCATTTTTAACTGCATTTACTATTCCACCACAGCAAGGAACCTCCATTCTTACTACCGTAAGACTTTTTATCTCATTCATTTTTAAAATAGCTGTTAACTTCTCTGAATAGTCACCTTCATCAAGTTTTGGACATCCTATTAATGTTATTCTATTCTTTATAAATTTATTATGAAAATCACCATATGCATAAGCTGTACAATCTGCTGCTATAAGTAGATTAGAATTATTAAGGTAAGGCGCATTTGGTGACACAAGTTTAATTTGAACAGGCCATTGATTTAATTGTGAACCAATTTCACCAATTGCTATCTCCTTTTTAACCTCTACTTTATTATGATTAATTACCTTTGATTGAGATCCTGGACATCCAAAAGATATTTTTTCATTATTGTTCATTTGTATTTTCTTTTGTTCTGCCTTTCTCTTTTCCATATTTATTTTTACAGCCTCTTCATCATAAGGCTCAGCTTCACGTTCTTCAAAAGTTATAGCACCTGTTGCACATGATGGAAGACAATCTCCAAGTCCATCGCAATAATCATCACGTAACAACTTAGCTTTTCCATTTATAATTCCAATTGCCCCCTCATGACAAGCACTTGCACAAAGTCCACAACCATTACATTTTTCCTCATCTATCTTGATCACTCTTCTTATCATAAATTTCACCATCCTATTATTATTTAGAATTATATTTATATTAAATAAACCGTTCTTCTTCACTATTTGTATCAAAGGATTTACTTTATGATGTTATTATACAAAAATGTAACTTTTATTTCTGTTTCATTTGTGACAGAATAATATTATTTTAATTTTTCTAAGTTTACAACCAGTTCACCAATAGCATCAACATATTTATTCACAATTCTATCAGCTATTTCATCAGCTAATTTTTCATTATAAATATGAGAAGTAGAATTTCTATCTTCTAATAAACTTATCCAAACTAAATCATCTGAAATTAAGTTATTTACATATGCCTTTTTAAATATTGTTCGCGGAAATGAATTTTCAAGTGTTACTCCTAGGTACTTCATGAATTCCTTTAGAGTCTTATGCGTAAGTTCATAGGTAAATTCAAACCTTTGAATAAGACTATCTCTAACTATATCATCTTTACCATCATATAAATTTCTCACTTCCAAAAGTCTATCATAAGCTCTTTTTAAATTCATATATTTAAAATCAATACTTCTCATAAATTACTATTCCTTCACTATTTATTTGTTCTTTAAAAAAATCATCCTTTATACAATTCATATCTGAAAAATCGAATTCCAACAAAGTATGCGTATTCATTTCAATATCTTCAATGAATTCTGATATAGACCCATCTGAATATACAGCTAAATCAATATCACTTTTACTTCCATTATCTCCTCTTGCCCTTGAACCAAAAAGCGTTACTTTTTTTATACATTGATATCTGCTTGCAATCTCTTTAATTTCATCAATTATTCTCTTTTCTAAATTCAAAGTATCTCCCTCCGCATTTAGGAAACATTACTATTTTTATATTCCTAAATCATTATGACTGCTTAATTTTAATATTATTATAAACCACTTATATTAATTGTTTCAATAAAATATACGACTATATTAGTATCGATATATGAAACACTATACAAAAATAGTTATAGATGCATATGATTCACCTATAACTATTCTTTACTTTCTAAATTAAAGTTAAATTTTTCATACTAAAATCCAATATTTTTGATGAATGGGTTAATGCACCTACTGATATATAATCTACACCTAGTTCTGCAATTTTTTTAATATTGCTTAGCTCTACATTTCCAGAAAACTCTGTTAAAGCCTTATTACCTATTATCTCTATTGCTTGTCTTGCTAAATCTAAATTCATATTATCTAACATTATTATGTCTGCTTCAGCTTCTAACGCTTCTTTAACCATTTCTAAATTTTCTGTTTCCACCTCTATTTTTCTAACAAATGAAGAATTACTTCGTGCGAAATCAACGGCCTTCTTTATTCCACCAGCTGCACTTATATGGTTATCCTTAAGCATAACTCCATCTGATAAATTAAATCTATGATTACATCCGCCACCAACTTTTACGGAATACTTTTCTAATATTCTAAGATTTGGTGTTGTTTTTCTCGTATCTAATAGCTTTGTATTTGTATGCTTAATTTCATATGCATACTTATTTGTTAATGTAGCTATTCCACTCATTCTCTGAAGCAAATTTAATGCTACCCTTTCTCCAACTAACAAATTTCTTGTATTTCCTTTTAAAAACGCTACTTTTTCTTTGAAGAATACCTTATCTCCATCTCTTTTAAATAATTGAACTTCTACTCCTCCTAATATATCAAATACTCTTTTAAAGACTTGAAGTCCTGCAACTATACCTTCTTCTTTGCATAATAACTCTACTGTAGCAGTACTATCTTCACCTATAATAGAATTTGTTGTTATATCCTCACTTGGAACATCTTCTAAAAGTGCATCTTTTATTATCTTATCTATAACTAAGAAATTCAGCATCCAGCTTTCCCCCACTTTCCTTTATGACCTTCATAACCAATTCTTTGTTTTCAACAGCTATTTCATCTATAGTTTGGCTTAATTGGTTTACTGGCAATACTTCAATATCTACATTATCCACAATTTTATTAATAGAAAAAGCAGCTCTTCTTGAAAATACCAATCCTTCAAGTAGTGAATTACTTGCAAGCCTATTTGCTCCATGTATTCCTGTACAGCTTGTCTCTCCAACTGCATATAAATTTTCCATAGATGTTTTTGAATCTAAATCTACCTTTATGCCACCCATAAAAAAGTGTTGTGCTGGTGAAACCTTTATACACTCTTTTGTTATATCTGTTCCCCTTTTCAAACACTCTTCATATATAGTTGAAAATCTTTCTACTATATAATCCTTTCCTAAAAATCTTATATCTAAATTTACATATGGAGTTTCAGTTTGTCTGATTTGTTCATATACTGCTTCTGATACTACATCTCTTGGCAAAAGTTCGTTAATAAATCTTTCACCTCTTACATTAGTGAGAATTCCACCTTCACCTCTTAATGATTCAGATATTAAAAATCTTCTTTGATTACTTTTTTCTTCATAAAAAGCTGTTGGATGAATTTGAATATAATTCAAGTCTTTTAACTTTAAATTGTGTTTAACTGCAACTGCAATTCCATCTCCAGTCAATATCCTTTGATTAGTTGAATTATTAAACAATCCGCCTATTCCACCGGTTGCCAATATAACTGTTTTAGAATAGATATTTATCTGCTCATTTTCTCTTACTAATATGGCACCGATGCATTTGGAGCCTTTTACTATTATATCTACAAAATATGTATCTTCATAAACACTTATATTTTCTCTTTCTTTTACTCTCTCTATGAGAATTTTAGCTGTACTTTCTCCTGTGTTATCCTTGGTATGCACTATTCTGTTTATGGAATGTGCTCCCTCCTTAGTGAAATCTAAAGTATTGTCTTCATTTCTATCAAATTTCATTCCCATTTCAATTAATGAATTTATATTTTCCATGGACTCAGAGGTTAAAACTTTAACAGCTTCTAAGTCATTTTTATATTTTCCAGCTTTTAATGTGTCCTCTATATAAACTGGGATATCTTTAAATCCCCTTGCAACGGATATCCCTCCTTGTGCAAGATAGGTATTACTACAGCTTATTTTTTCTTTGCATACTACTAATATATTTAAATCTCTTCTTAAATTTAATGCACAATAAAGGCCTGATACCCCTGAGCCTATTATTAGTACATCAATAAATTTATTCATTTTTAATTACCTGATACCTTTTCAGCTTTTACAGATCCTAATTTATGCATATTCTCTAAAGATCTTAAAGCCTTTATTCTAATTTCTTCATCTAAAATTATTTCATTTTTCATATTTAATAGGGTATCATGCAAATTTTCAAGGGTTGTCTTCTTCATGTCTTGACAACAAATGCTATCTCCCGGAATATAAAAACTTTTATTTGGATTTTTCTTTTTTAATTCATGTAAAATTCCTTCTTCTGTTCCTACAATAAATTCATTACCTTCATCTTTAGTTGCATACTCTATAATTCCGCTTGTACTTCCAACATAGTCTGCTATATCTCTTATTTCTTTTGTACATTCTGGATGAACTAACACTTTAGCTTCTCTATGTTTTTCTTTTTCTTCCAATATATCTTCTCTGCTTATTTTATTATGGCATCTGCAAAATCCATCCCATAATATAAATTCTTTTTCTGGGAAAAACTCAGCAATATATCCCCCTAAATTTCTATCTGGTAAGAATAGTATTTGCTTATTAGGTACATTTTTTAATATGTTTAATGCACTTGAGGATGTTACGGACAAATCACAATGTGCTTTTACATTATATGTTGAATTTATATAACACACTACATATGCCTCTGGATATTTTTCCTTAAGTTCTATTACCCCTTTACCGCTCGCCATATCTGCCATAGAACATCCTGCACTAAGACATGGCATTATAACTTTCTTCTCAGGTGATAAAATCTTTGCACTTTCTGCCATAAATCTAACTCCACAAAACATTATAACTTCTTCCTTGCAGTCTCTAGCAATTTCGCTCAAATAATATGAATCCCCCACATAATCTGCTAATTCTTGAATAATTCCCGGCTGGTAAAAATGAGCAAGAATAATCGCATTTCTTTCTTTCTTCAGTCTTAATATTTCTTGTACTAAATCTCTCTCCATATTTACACCTCTTCATTTTACTTTTACAGGTGTATATACACCAATAAACATATTATATCACTACAATTTTATATGTTCAACTAAATTAAACATAAAAAAATCACCTCAAAACAAACAGTATACACTTGGTCATTTTAAGATGATTATTACTTATTATTATTTTAATTTTTCCATCATACCACTTAATTGCTCTGCTATATATACAGAATCTTGGATATTCGCACTAACTTCTTCCATAGCCTTTGATTGTTCCTGAGTCGTTTCTAAAGTTATTTTAGAATTTTTAATAGTTCCATTCACTGATTCTTGTATTTTAGTTGTTAGGTCTGAAATTGTTTTAGCTGTTTCTCTTGAACTTTCAGCTAAATTCTTTATTTCTTTTGCTACGACAGAAAATCCTTTACCAACTTCTCCTGCACGTGCAGCTTCTATAGAAGCATTAAGTCCAAGCATTTTGGTTTGAGCTGCAATACTTTTTATAGCATCAAGTATTGTATTTATTTGTTCTGTAACCACTCCTACTTGAGCTATTTCATTGTTTAATTCTCCTTGTTGAGATGCGATTTCTGCTGCTGATGCAGAAAGCTCTTCTACTGTTGCTGATACTTTCATAGAGTTATTTGATAATCTTTTTGCTACTAAATCTAATTCAATTTGATTATATCCATTTTTAGCCAAGGAATTTACAACAATAAATAGCACATTCGCAGCTTTTTCTATATGTCTAAAATCTACTATGTTAACTTCATTAGCTGCATCTACAAAGCCTTGTGGATTTACATCAATCTCTTTTGCAATTTGTATAAAATTATTTTCTTTAGGTTTTTCTGTTAACATTTGTCCACCCAAAACTGTTCCTATTAATTTTCCTTCTACAATAATAGGTGCGGCAAAATCTACAAGGCCTGCATGGCAAGCACCTACATATGGTTTTCCAGTTCTTGCCGCCTCTTCTCCCATTCTCTTATGAGATGCAGCACATCTATCATCACCCTTTTTAGTAGAGTGAACAAAACCATCACAAAATCTTGTGTAACTGCTTGGGTCTGTTACAGGCGTTCCATTCTTATCCACTGTAACACTAGCACAATTCATTGCAAAAGCGAAATCATCTTGAAATTTTTGAAGCAATTTAATATCTATTATGTCCTTTATCTCTAACTCATCCATATCCAAGCGATTATCATCTAACATTTTTATCATAGCAATCTTCCTTTCCCTTTAGAAAATATTAATAAATCCTTTATTCTTCCGATTTTTTTAGACATTATTTTGAATTAATCTCTAAAATTCTTTTACATCCTTTTTTATTCGTTTTATTTATCATTTTAATTATCGACTTAATTTTTACTAACTTGAATGTTTTTGGATTATTTTTTTGATTTTTTTGTATTTATCACACTATTCACTTAACTTTTCTGTAATTTTTTTGAAATAAATTATTCCATTCCATCTATTGACAAATATTAATCTTGATTGTATTATTGTATTAACGACTTAGTACAATAATACAAAATACTTTTTGAAAAAGGAGTGAGCTTATGTCATGGAACTTTAATGACGAAAGACCAATTTATCTACAACTTATGGAACAAATTCAACTTAGAATAGTTTCAGGTATATATAAAGTTGGTGAAAAACTACCATCTGTTAGAGAAATGGCAAGTGATGCATCGGTTAATCCTAACACAATGCAAAAAGCACTTACAGAACTAGAAAGAACAGGTTTGGTTTATACACAAAGAACTAGTGGCAGATTTATTACGGAGGATAGTAATATGATTAAAGATATTAGAAATGGTTTAGCCAAAGAACAAATTCAAAAATTCCTTTTTAATATGGAAAAAATAGGATATACAAAGCAAGAAGCAATAGAACTTATAAAAATAATATCTAAGGAGATGAAATAATGAATAATGATGAAAATAATATGCTTTACGACAATAATAAAATTAATTCAACTTCTGACTTTGCAAATAGTAGCTTGGATAACAGCCCTATTTTAGAATGTAGAAATTTAGTTAAAACTTATGCTAATTCACAAGCTCTAAAAGGAATTAATTTAACTATTAATCGCGGAAGAATCGTTGGTTTATTGGGACCTAATGGGAGTGGAAAAAGTACACTTATAAAGCTTGCAAATGGTCTTTTAACACCATCTAGTGGAGAAATATTAATTGCTGGAAACAAACCTGGAGTTGAAACAAAAAAAATTGTATCATATTTACCTGAACGTACTTATTTAAATGACTGGATGAAGGTTTCTGATATTATTAATTTCTTCAAAGATTTTTATGATAATTTTAATCCTGAAAAAGCATATGCTATGCTTGAAAAACTAAATATTAATCCTAATGATAAATTAAAGACTATGTCTAAAGGTACCAAAGAAAAAGTTCAGCTGATTTTAGTAATGAGTAGAGAAGCTGATTTATATTTATTAGATGAACCAATAGCTGGCGTTGATCCAGCTGCTAGAGATTATATTTTAAATACTATAATAACTAATTATAATGAAAATGCTACTATTATTATATCAACTCATCTTATTTCAGATATTGAAAGAATATTAGATGATGTAGTCTTTATTTCATATGGAAATATATTCTTAACTAAGAGTGTTGATGAGATTAGAGAAAATGAAGGTAAGAGTGTTGATACTCTATTTAGGGAGGTATTTAGATGTTAGGAAAATTAATGAAATACGAATTAAAAGCTACGGCTAGAACCCTTATTCCTCTTTACATTGCATTATTAGCCTTTGCAATTATTAATAAAATTTTTATAGGAGCAGGTCTTGCTCATAAACTTGAAGGTTTTGGTTCAATACCATTTATTCTTAGTATCTTTGGCTACGGATGTACAATGGCTGCAGTATTTATAGTTACTTTCTTTGTAATAATCCAAAGATTTTATAAAAATTTACTTGGAGATGAAGGCTATTTAATGAATACTATACCTGTAAGTACAATAACAAACATAACAAGTAAACTTTCGATTGCTGGTTTTTGGAATATTATAAGTGGCTTTGTTGCAATTATTTCTATACTTATAATGGCATTTGATCCTGTAGAGTTTGGTAAATTCTTCTCAGAAATGTTTGATGCACTATCAAAAGGTTACTCAGAAATCGGTATGCAGCTTTATGTATTTATTTTTGAAATAATTATTTTAATGCTTGTTGCTCTTTTAAGATCTCTTTCAATGATTTATGCTTCAATATCAATTGGGCATTTGTTTAGTAAACACAGAATACTTTCCGCTTTTGGTGCATTTATAGGTTTAAGTTTCATTTCAGGAGCAATTTCTAGTATTGTAGGATTAACTTTTTCAATTATAGGTAACCGCCTTGATCATTTACAAAATATACATTTAAATGGTGCTTCTGCATTTATAGTAGTTCATGGTTTTATAATTGGAGTTACTGTATTTAATTTATTATTCTTCATAGCATATTTTATAATCACAACTTATATATTAAAAAATAAATTAAACTTAGAATAATTAAAACAGATAAAATTAGAAACCTCGTTAGCATATTTTCATAATGCATAACGAGGTTTTTCACATACCTTAAATGCTGCTTATTAATAACATAATATTTAGAATTGTTACAATTCCACCAATAATCCATAAAATAATATTTTCTGTTAATGTATTTTTATATTCTCCCATAACCTTTTTTGATGAAGTTAAATATAGCTGACTAAAAATAGTTATAGGAAGTTGTACACTTAATAACATTTGTGAATATACCAGACCATTAAATGGATTATCAACAAAAAATATTATTAATAAAGCTAATAAAATAGTAATTAATACGCCTACTTTACTGTGCTTATTATTTATATCATATTCTTCTGCAAACAAGCCAGCAAATATAGATCCTCCTGCCATACCTGCAGTAATACAAGATGCTATTCCTGCAAAAAGCAAAGCTATTGCAAATACTAAAGCCGAACTACTTCCTAATAATGGCTTTAACATTACTTGGGCTTGTTCAAGTTCTGTTACATTAACACCATTATCAAAAAATGTTATTGCAACTAATATCATTGAACTGTTTATAACAAAACCTATTATCATTGATAACAAAGTATCCATAAATTCATATTTTAGTTGCTTTTCAATTACTGTTTTATCCTTTAAATTCCACTTTCTACTTTGAATTACTTCAGAATGTAAAAATAAATTATGAGGCATAACAACTGCACCTAAAACACTCATTATTATTGGCAATGAACCATTTGGAATATTAGGAATCACTAAACTTTTTGCTGCCTCACCCCAATTAACATTTACAAGTGCTGTCTCAAAGATAAATGATAGCCCTATTATTGATACAAAACCTATAATAACTTTTTCTATTCTTCTATATGAATTTGTAAATAACATAAATATAATTAGTATTGCGGATATTGTAGAACCTATTTTTATAGGTATATGAAATAACATTTTTAATGCTATAGCTGCTCCCAATATTTCTGCCATTGCAGTACCTATAGCTGCGAGTACTGCTGTTCCAGTTATTAATTTTCCAATAGATGGTTTCATATGTTTATTTATTGCTTCCGAAATGCAAAGTCCAGTTACTATACCTAAATGTGCCGCATTGTGCTGAAGCAAGATAAGCATTATTGTTGATAGCGTAACAATCCAAAGTAATTTATAACCATAGCTAGATCCAGCTGCAATATTTGATGCCCAGTTACCAGGATCAATAAATCCTACTGTAACCAAAATTCCTGGTCCTACATATTTTAAAAATTCATTTCCTGTGAACTTTTTCCATTTATAAATAAAATTATCTTTCTTCATAATATATATTTAAATCCTTTCTTTTAATTGATAATTATTCTCATTCTCTTTTTTTAATTATATCACCTTTTTATTATTAATTATATATATATTATATTTTATAATCCACAATTCACAGTAAATTTTGTAAGTTTATCATACTTATTAAGTATTAAACATTGATAATTAGACACAATCAATAAACCATCAAGAATTTATAATCTCTATAAATTCTTGATGGTTTATTTTAATCTTAGTATTAGTTTAAAAACATTTTGATATCATCATCAACATTTGTAATTCCGCCAATACCAAAGTTTTCAACTAAAACGTTAGCTACATTTGGTGAAAGGAAGGCTGGAAGTGTTGGTCCTAAGTGAATGTTCTTCACTCCTAAGTGTAATAATGATAATAATACTATTACAGCTTTTTGTTCATACCATGCAATATTAAATGCTATTGGTAATTCATTTATATCTTCAAGACCAAATACTTCTTTAAGTTTTAATGCAATTACTGCTAATGAGTAAGAATCATTACATTGTCCTGCATCTAGAACTCTAGGAATTCCACCGATATCTCCTAAGTCTAATTTATTATATTTATATTTTGCACATCCTGCTGTTAAGATAACTGTATCTTTTGGTAGTGCTGCAGCAAAGTCTGTGTAGTATGATCTAGCTTTTTGTCTACCATCACATCCTGCCATAACAAAGAATTTCTTTATTGCTCCTGTTTTTACTGCGTCAACTACTTTATCAGCTAATGCTAATACTTGATTATGAGCAAATCCACCAACGATTTCTCCTTCTTCAATTTGAACTGGTGCTTCACATGTCTTAGCTTGTTCAATAATTGCAGAGAAATCTTTCTTTCCGTTTTCATCAGCAGTAATATGAGTACATCCTTCATATCCTGATGAACCTGTAGTATATAATCTATTCTTATAACTATCTCTTGGAGGAACTATACAGTTAGTAGTCATAAGTATTGGTCCATTAAAACTTTCAAATTCTTCTGGTTGCTTCCACCATGCATTTCCGTAGTTACCTACTAAATTTGAATATTTCTTGAATTCTGGATAATAATGAGCTGGTAACATTTCAGAGTGAGTATAAACATCTACTCCTGTTCCTTCTGTTTGTATTAATAATTGCTCTAAATCTTTTAAATCATGTCCTGAAATTAATATTCCTGGATTTCCTTTAACTCCAATATTAACTTTTGTTGCTTCTGGATTACCGTAGCTTTCAGTATTAGCTTTATCTAATAAAGCCATTCCATCAACACCAAATTTTCCAGTTTCTAAAGTTAATCCAATATATTCATCTATAGTTACATTATTATCAGCTGTTAATGATAATGCTTTTTGCATAAATGCACAGATATTTTCATCTTCATATCCTAAAGCATTTGCATGTTTCATGTATGCAGATAATCCTTTTAATCCATATGTGATAAGTTCTCTTAAACTTCTTATATCTTCATTTTCAGTAGCTAAAACTCCAACTGTTTCTGCTTTAGCTTCCATTTCACTTCTAGTTTCAGCTGTATATAAAGCAGCCCCACTTAAGTTTTCTTTATTACTTAATTTTCCTAATAATTCTTCTTTTAATTTTAAAGTATCTTTAACTCTTCCATAAAATACTTCTTTATCAAAGTTAGCATTAGTTATAGTAGTAAAAAGGTTCATTGTTACTGTAGTATTTATAGCTTGTGATACTTCAATTCCTTCTGCTCTAGCTCTTGTTGCTACTTCTGATAATCCTCTTGTTACATATATTAATAAATCTTGCATTTTTGCAAGGTCAGGAGTTTTTCCACATACACCTTTTACAGTACAACCTGTACATCCTGCTGCTTCTTGACATTGAAAACAAAACATTTTATTATCCATCCTAAAATCTCCTCCATTTATATATTATTATTATTTATTTTTAATTTACCAAGGGGTTAATTACCAACCCTGTAAGCTTATTTTATCTTGAAATAGTTTAATAGTATGTTTCATATGTTACACACTATTTTTTATTTCAAAAATTTTATGAATCGATTTACTTTTAATAGCTTTTTTCAACATAAAAAAGAATGGATAAACCATTCTCTTTTACTTCTTACCTATATTTAAATACCTAATTGCAGATAAGTTCCGTATTGCAGCATAGCTGCTCCTTTCAGAAGTGCATAGCTGCTCTTTATATTGGTGAGAAGTTCCTTATTGCAGCATAGCTGCTCTTTATATTGGTGTATACTTATTCTCTAATTTTTCTAAGATAAGAATATTTTTATCTTTAACTTCTGTGTTAGTATTTTCATACTCTAAACATTCTTTATCAATCACTTCAATAACTTCAGCCTTTAATTCTCTCTTTGCAAAATTATATATAACTTTATCTTCCTTATCTATATGTCTTTGTAGTAACTCACCATATGAAATAGCATTTGCTATTACATCTAATTTCGCTTCTTCATTGCCCTCTTTTGTTTTTTCAATGGCTGCAACAAGATTATTTACATAAAGTCTTCCTAAATCATGTTCTACTAACATTCCATACTTTATAGTTTTTTCACCTAAAGCTCCTAAATTTTCTACCATTCTATTAAAGAGCATTATTTCTTCTTTATTATGATGATGTCCATCAGCATAATTTCTTATAAAGTCGATTATTAAATAAAAATCTTCATAGTCTATTTCAGAACCCTTTAACACTTTATAACATGCTTTTCTTACTACTTTAAGCATACGCAAGATGCATTGGTGCTCTTCCATCATTATTTCAATAGCATTCATCATAACAACTCCTTATTTTTAATTTTTCTCTATTGTAAATGTATTGTCTTCATCTTCTACATATTTAAAATCACTACTAATGGTATTTACAAATGATTTAATCCATAAACCTCTTAAATTATAAAATAAATCAACAGATACCTTTTCTTTTTCCCATATATTCTTATGAACACATACATTTCTAACCCATTTAACCATATTTTCTTCTGATATGATAACTTCATTTACTCTATCACAAGGCATTCCATCTAAAATATAATCATTTATTTTATTGAACATATCTACAGCATTGTCAACTTCTTCTGAAGCTTCTTTCACTTCATTACCTGCCTTAATCCCTTGCTCAATATAAATCTTTTCTAATTTATTTAATCCATCTTTATCATTTTCAAGAACTTTAAAAGTCCAAGCTGCCATTCTTCCTTCAGCACATGTTATTTTTTCTTGTAACCAGCCATGAATATTTCCTGTATCAATCATATCTTCTAAAGGCTTATCTGGAAGCATATCTCCATATTTTTGTGCTATTTCTGCACTTATAGCTTCTATATTAAGATTTTCACTTTTTGCAAGTTCTATTACATCTTTTTCTAAACCTTCGAACCAAACTATTTTATTAAATAACCAATAATGTATTTTTCCTAAAAATAAACTCATATCATTTCCTCCTACATTTAAATGGCTTAATATATTGCAGTTAAGCCATTTTTCTTTTTTAATTATTTTTCAAAATGTGCAAAATACTATAATTTTATTCATTTGTTTTTGACGTTTTTTTGACGAATTCATTTTTTTATTATATCTACAATTAGTATTATGCTTTTTCTATGATGTAATAATACTCTAATTATCATTTCTTTTATGTATCATATGTTACAATTTTCATATTTTTTAATACAAACTTTATATGGAAAATTGATAAAAACTATTTAATTTAAAAAAATAAAAATCCAAGAATAATCCTAGATTTTTATTTTCATTACAACTCTCTATGTTCATATGTTATTTTTTCAATCCATTTATCTAATAATTTCTTATCTATTAGCGTTTTAGCACCAACTTTAAAATATGGAAAATCAGTATTTGTTTTATATACTAGTTCGGTTATCTTTTCGCGTGAAGTACCAATATAAAGTGCAGCTTCCTGAATTGTGAAAGTTATCTTTTGTATCTTTTCATTTTTAGGTTGCTTTAGTGATTCTACTATTTCTTTCAGTAAATCAATAATTTGTTCTTTTAATTTTTTCTCCATTATAATTCTCCAACTCCTTTACTTTTTAGCTCTTACTACATTTTCATTCTTTCTACTATTAAAATGATCTAAATATTCCAACCAACTTACCTAATATTGTACACTCATCTATTAGTATAGTTTCAATTGCATTATTTTCAGGTTCTAATCTAATACAACTCTCTTCCTTATAGAATCTTCTTATCTTAATATGATCATTTATAGCTGCTGCTATTATCTCTCCATCTGTAACTTCTTTAGTATTTTCTAATATAGCTAAATCATTGCTATTAATCCCTAATTTTATCATTCCTTTATCTTTAACCCTAAGCATATAAAGTTCCTTGTCATGTCTTATGTAATCTAATGGAATAGGAAACGTATCTTCTATATTATCATGATAAAGTATTGGCTTTCCTTTTGTTATTTTACCTATTATAGGTATATCAATCATTTCCTTTTTAGGGGGTGAAAGTTCTGCTATTTCTAATGCTCTTGGTTTAGTTGGATCTCTTTTTATTAATCCTTTTCCCTCTAATCTTTTTAAATGTCCATGAACAGTTGAAGTTGATGATAAATTTACAGCTTCGCAAATTTCTCTAACTGAAGGTGGATATCCTTTATTTTCTGTATAATCTTTTAAAAATTCATATATTTCAGTTTGTTTATTTCTTTCTTCTTCCATTCTTTATACCTCGCTATTCTAATAAAAATATACCTTCTTTAGTTTATTATTTATGATTTCACACAAGAACATTCATTCTTGCAAACATTTGTTCGATATAATGTTACTACATTTAGATTATTTTGTAAATAAAAAAGGGAGTGTTGCAAAATGATTAAATTTTAATCAGGAGCGATGCTCCTTTTCGGTCTAAACTAATAAATTTCCAAAAATTTTAAATTTGACATCAATTATTCAAAGATTCCTGACTTTTAAGCGCATTCAAATAAGCCCAGTTACTTTATTCCATAATTAGGCAGTAGATTTTAATTCATGAAGATGCTGTTGAGTTCTTTCGTTTTGTATTTTGGAATGTAATTTGTTAATGTTGTAACCAAAACAAAGCAAAACAAATTCAGTTTTAACACTATTTTTTCCACGTGTTAAAAATCTATTGAATTCATAATCACTTTTTAGAACTC
>NZ_JAABNP010000046.1 GCF_009928485.1 Clostridium sp. C2-6-12
ATCCTATAGTTGGTTGTCCATCTATTGTTGGATTTGCTGCTTTATATTTTTCAATTAAATCAAAATATTGATCTAAAGTTTGAATTTTAGGGAAATTAGCCCATTCTAAAACTGCTTTTTGAATCCAGAATGCTTCTCCACCATGCTTTGTATCTGTTACTTTATCCATAACAGTTGAAAATTGAGGTATATAATAGATATGTCCATCTTCTTTTGTTAATTTCTTTCTATCAGTATCTGATAAAAACTTTGAAAGATTTGGATATTTATCTATTTTATCTTCTAACGGAATAAGTGCACCCGCATCTAATAATAATTGAGTTCCATCTCCACCCTCTATAAAGTCTGGATATTCACCTCCGGCTACCATTACACCTATTCTTTCTTTAGGTGTTTGTCCAGTAAGCCATTGTTCTTTTATTGTAGCTCCTATCTTTTTAGCTATTGCCTTTTTCACTCTGTTATCATCTGGAATTTCAGTTCCTGCTGTCGCAAAGAACGCTGTAAATTCTTTAATTTTTCCATCCCCTGAACTAGTGCTTGCTTCCTTAGTTTTACTTCCTCCACACCCTGCAAGAAGACTTAAGGACATAACTCCTGTTAGGAGTACAGAAAAAATTAATTTGGATTTTCTCATTAACGTTCCCCCCTATTTCTCATTTTTATAAATCTGTACGCATCTTATTGTTGCGTTACAATCTGTAAACGTTTCCGCCTACATCATAAATTTACCACTAAGAACTTTTTAAAACAACCTAACAAACTATATAAAAAATATAAATAATTATATATTTCATACATAATTAACCATTAAAAATGAATCTACACTGTTAACTTAACTTTCTTACTAAATATTTATGAAAAAAATTTATTCTCAGAGTAATTCTATGAATGAAAAAAACAAGTTAATATGACAATTCTTGCATACTAGACTTGTTTTTTGTTTTATATATAAATATAAAATTTTTTTAATATTTTAGTAAAATTACATTTAGCTTTATGTCGTAATTTTGAATCTTTCGCCAATAGTAGTTTTAAATTCAAATATTGAGTTACCTTCGCAATAACCAACTACAAAATCACCTTTTTCATTAAAAACCTTTAATGAGATAGTTGAAAATATTTTACAGTCCGCTCCAGCTTTTGAAGTTATAATGGCTTCAGTTAATATATTATTTTCCCATTTTATATCTACTTCAAAACCACCTTTAGCACAAAGTCCTCTTACTTCACCTTTATGCCAAGCCATAGGTAGTGCTGGAAGTATATTGATTTCTCCAGTATGACTTTGCAATAACATTTCAGCTATAGCTGCAGTACCCCCAAAATTCCCATCAATTTGAAAAGGTGGATGATTATCAAATAAATTGGGTAATGTAGATTTGCTTAAAAGTGCCTTAATATTTTCATAAGCTAAATCTCCCTCCTCTAATCTTGCCCACATATTAATTATCCAAGCTCTACTCCAACCTGTATGTCCGCCTCCATATGAAAGTCTTCTTTTTAGTGTTGTTTTAGCTGCTTTTGCAAGCTCTGGTGTCTTTCTCATTGTTATCTGATTTGATGGATAAAGAGCAAAAAGATGTGATATATGCCTGTGCCCCGGCTCAACTTCCTCATAATCCTCAGCCCACTCTTGGATCTGACCATATTTACCTATTGATGGTTTAGGAAGCTTATCCAACATCTTATCTAATTTTTGTGCAAATTCTCTGTCAATTTTTAATATATCAGAAGCTTTTATGCAAGCACTAAATAAGTCATTTATTATTTGACTATCCATGGAAGGAGCCATACATAGGTTTCCTCTTTGTCCATTGGATAATATATACGTATTTTCTGGCGATACTGATGGACAAGTAACTAACCTTCCTTGAGAATCTTTTATAAGGAAATCCACAAAAAATTGTGATGCTTCCTTAATAGTTTCATATGCTTCTTTTAAGAACTCTTTATCTAAAGTAAATTGATAATGTTCCCATATGTGTAAGCAAAGCCAAGCTGCACCCATAGGCCATTGTGTAGCAGGCATATATAAATCCTGTGGTGCTGTATCTCCCCATATATCAGTATTATGATGTGCTACAAATCCCCCACATCCATACATTTTTTCAGCCGTAATTCTACCGTTCTCTCTCATTCTATCTATTTGTTTAAATAATGGAATATGGCATTCCGTCAAATTGCATACTTCAGTAGGCCAATAATTCATTTCAGTATTTATATTTATAGTGAATTTGCTATCCCAAGCAGGTAACATATCTTTATTCCATATGCCTTGAAGATTAGCTGGTAATTCACAATTTCTACTTGAACTAAGTAAAAGATAGCGTCCAAATTGAAAATATAAGCAAACAAGTCCTAAATCTTCTTTTCCTTCTTGTACCCTACTTAATCTTTCATCTGTATATAATGAATCCAAATTTTCAAAATCATCATCATATAATTTTATACTCATACGATTAAAATAACTTTGATATTCCTTTATATGATCATTACGCAGCTCAGCATAGCTTTTTTGCAAAGCACTTTCTATTGTTTTTATACACCATTCTTCTGGATTTTCTTCCTTAAAATCAGTTGTTGCAGTTAAAAACAAGGTAACATGGTTAGCTTCTTCAACTATTAATTTATCTCCTAAAGTTTTGATGTTCCCTTCCTGCACTACTGCTTTCAATGCTACGCTAAATGATATTCCACCTTTACCTCCTGTTACCCCTCCCATTATTATGGTATCATTTCCTATGGTCTCTATTTTATCGTAATATTTTCCCCTATCCATCCTTCCCATAAATGTAATATTTTTAGACTTATCGCATTTTAAATCTATTACCATTACTTTATCAGGACAGCTAGTAAAAATTTCTCTTGTATAAACGGAATCTCCAATACTATATTTAATATTAACAATTGCATTTTCAACATCTAAATTTCTTTCATAATCTTTAACTTCGCAATTATCAACTTTAAAGTCAATAAATAAATCACCTAAGGTTTCGTAATGTCTTTGTCCTTCCGGAGTTCCTGAAAGTGTTAACATGGCTAACTCTTCTGCTGCTTCAATATTTCCACTAAATAAATATTGCCTAATAAGATTTAAATTTTCAAATGCATTAGAATTATTTCTATCCCTTTTACCTCCATACCAAACAGATTCTTCATTAAGCTGGATTTGTTCAGTTTTGACTCCGCCAAAAACCATACCACCTAAGCTACCATTTCCTATGGGAAGTGCCTTGTTCCATTCCTCTTCTACAAAGCCTCCATTGTTCCATTCCTTCATTTGTGCAGGTTTATTGTACTTAAGTTTCATGTCCATAGAAATTCCTCCTTGAAAATATTCTATGTTATTATCATTTTCTACCTTTTTTAAAATATTCCTTTACCAAAAACTTCATTAAATCACTTGGCTGTTCCTTCAAAAATTCAGGCTTATCTTTAAATACCATTCCGTATGGAGCATCAGGAGTATACGTTTCCCAATACGGCATTTCCTCTCCAGTTGAATCTTTACCGTTTGGATCTCCAACACTTATAAAATTAGCCCAATAATTACACATTTGACGTGCAAGATCATAATGCTTTCCTACAAATGGTCTCCAACACTTAGCTAGTGTCTCAAAAAAGAACCATAAATCTACAGAATGAAAGGTGCCCGGATTATCCCATCCTGGTATTTCTGCATCAAAATTATAATAATACAAAGGCATATTAGCATTTGTATCAGCATTTGCCTGTCCAATAATTCGAATCGCATATTCAAGACTACTTACTGATGCTTTTTTTCTTATTTCATCTATATTCTCTGCTTCAGATTTAAAGAATTCAAGATATTCATCTGCATCTTCTCCAAACATCTTAATAGCCATTTTCCTAAATTCATTAACATTTTCAACCATTGGAATATTAAAAAATTCAGATGAAGTTTGCCCCAAAAGTACCGGTACCATTAAACGCTTATTTTCTATAAAAAGCTTAAATACATCTCCTACACAAAACAAATCATCTTGCACAGTTCCCCAAAACTTCTTATATTCAAGTGATTTATCACGTATATATTCAGCATCAAGCTGACGAGCTTCTGCAAGTGATGAAACTCCAAGAAAGTCAAAGAATTTTGCCCCCTCCTTTTCAGCCTCCGCTAAATTATGCTTTTCTATAGGCATTAGATTTCCTTCGTAAAGCATTGTAATAACTCCACTCTCTATAATAGCTTTCTGACAAAATCCGTCGTTTTGAGGTGAAGTAAGTTGACTTAATACACTTCCTCCTCCTGCTGATTGTCCTCCTATGGTAATATTATTGGGGTCACCACCAAATGCTGCAATATTACGCTTAACCCATTGTGTACCATATTGTTGATCTAGATTTCCAAAATTTGCAGGTGCTTCTGGAGCTTCTGCTGTTATTTCCGGATGACATAAAAATCCAAAAACATTCAACCGATAGTTTACAGTTACAACAACAACACCTCTACGAGCTATACGCTCACCATCAAACTCCATCTCTGCTGTATTTCCAAACTGAAGTGCCCCTCCAAAGTACCATACAAACACTGGCAGTTTTTCATTTTCACTACATGCTGGAGTCCACACATTTAGATAAAGACAATCCTCATCCATAGGAATATCTGGATCTACATTCCATTCTCTAGTATATATATTTTTCTCATCTATTACAGTCTTTGCTTGCATTGATATTGGTGCAAACTCAAATGCTTTTAGAACTCCATTCCAATCCTTTGCAGGTTGAGGTGCACGCCAACGATTTTCACCTATTGGCGGCGCAGCAAATGGAATACCTTTAAAACTTGTTATACGTGGATCAGCAGCTGGTAAACCTTTAACAATTCCATTTTCAACTTTTACTTCTCTTAACATACTCAATTACTTCCCTTCATTTATTAACTTAACATACCAATCATTAATATGAGTCGAGCATCATACTTACAACATATGGATTCAAATGTTCCTCATTTTTTTCAAAAGCTAAACGTGCAAAATTATATGCTCCATTATTCCATACATTAAAATCATGAATTCCATCTTTTATAGCTACCTGAAAATAATTAACTAAATTATCTCCTGCATTTTCTACAATCCCATTAGTAGCTTTTGCATAGCCACCACTGCTTGCTATTTGATCCGCATCACCACATGTAATGTAAAGTAACCGTACTCTATGATCACATGCTTTTATACTAGTCCCTAGAACATCTCCATCACTTGATGTAGGTGCATTTGAAAAAGCTCCTATGTAAGCAAACAAATCTTCCATACCTGGAGCTAAAACAGTCTTATCAAGTCCGTTATCCCATATTCCCTTTGTTCCTGTATATAATTGTGAATCACATCTATGGCCACCAACAATCAAATTTAGAGCCTGCATCCCTCCCATTGATAAGCCAGCAATAGCTCTATGCATCCTACTATATTGAATACCTTTAGATGATGTATCTTTTATATCTGCATAGACATTATATTTTGATTCTATAAATGGAATGAGGTCATACCTTAGCTCATAATCAAAATAATAAAATCCAAGCATATTAGTTCCATCTGCATTAAATGAATTATCTGTCCAATCATGTGCACTTCTTCCATCTGGAAATACTATTATCAATGGGTTAATATCTCCCTTTGCAATAAGATTATCAAATATATTACATATAATAAAATTGTCATCAATAGTCCCATTTCCTCCTAACCATTCATGACGATTTCCTCCAACTCCATGAAGGAGATATAACACATTATACTTTTTATTCTTGTCATCTTCTTTGTATCCAGCTGGCAAATATACATTGCATTTCTTCTCAATAGAAATTCCTTCAACTACTTCTCTTCCTGCTTCTCTAGAACTTATATTTTGATTGGTTACAAATTCACGCGATTGATTAATATAGTTTTGAACACTATATGAAACTTCATTAATAGTTCCTTGAAGTTCTTTATCAACTGCCTTTTTATATTCATCTGGCACAGAAGTTATCTTAATATTATTCATATTTTATCATTCTTCCCTTCTCTTAATTATATATAAACATACAATTATTCCATACACTTGATCCAAATGGTTATATAATTTATTACACAAAATAATATATACTAATAACAAAATATATTTTTTGTGTATACTACAATAATGTAACGCTAACAGTTAACCTGCCAGCGTTACATTACTATAAATTTTTATGCCTAAAGTAATTATTCCATCCCATAGAATTCTTCTTTATTAAATCCAAGATAAGTATCTGTCTTATCACTTACTGGGAATATTTCCAACATACATAGATGATTGCATGGAATCTTTACTTCTACTTTATAGCTTCCATCCTCTTCAAATAGCTTATAATCACTTTGAAGCGGTTCTGCAGATGCCTGTAATATAGCTAATTGCTCCTTGTTTAAGCTACGTGGCTTTCCAAGATTACTCCAAGTCTGCATTGGATTTGCATGTGCTCCTCCAACTTCTTTTTTAACTAAAATTGCTTGTTTACTTATTGATGGCAGCGTTAAAGCGTATGATTCATCAGGAGATTTTTTATTATCCCTCATATCATGGTAGTTCCATCCAATAATCACATATCTACCATCATTTTTTGTAACAATTAAATTATCGTCACGATAAAGAAGCTCCCCACAAGCTTTAGAAAAAAACTCAAAAGTATAAAATGTTGGTTTCTTTATTGAGTTCATTGAAACTAAACCGAATCCCCCATGAAATACCGATTTAGGAACATCTGCTTCTTCAAACACATCACTGAACGTCCAATATGAATATGAATCTGCATATTCTCCAGCTTCACTTAAAATACGAGCTATATATGCAGCACTAAAATCTGTATCATGTACTGGACACAATGGAACATATGAGCTGTTGAATTCTGTTATATGCAATGGCATATTAGCAATACGTGGATAATCCGCCATGATATTCCTTGTCTCTTTTAGCTCTTCAATCATATAAGTTGGTTCGTTCATTGTGTGATATATATAATGACCTCGGTTAGTTGGTTCATTAGCAGTGTAGCAATGACGAGTTATAAAATCTAATGGCGAATCCTTCTCAATACAGTGTTCAAAAAATGCTCTCAACCACTTTTCAGTTTCCACTCCACAAATTGCTGGTCCTCCAACTTGTATTCTAGAATCTACTTTTTTAACAGCCTCAGCAGAATAATCATAAAGCTTGAAATATTCTTCCATAGTACCTGCCCAAAATATGATATTAGGCTCATTCCATACTTCAATTGGCCATGTGACTACTTCTTCCCTACCATATCTCTCTATTAAATGATTTAATGTTGCAGTGATAAGCTCTGCCCACTTTTCATAAGATACTGGAGGTGTAGTATTTCCCTTCCAATAAAACACTGTCTTTTCTCCTGTTTTTAGTTTTTCAGGCATAAATCCAAGTTCTAGAAATGGTCTAATCCCATTTTCAATGTAAGTATCCATAATTCTGTCTAAATAGGTAAAGTTGTAGAATGGATATGTTTTCCCGTCCATTTCACATTCACGATATATTCCTACATCATCGCAAAATAATCCATGACCTCTTATATATTGAAACTTTATAGACTTTTGAACTAATTTTAGATGATCAATATACTCTTTTTGAAGCGCTAGCCCCATTCTACCAGTACCAACACAATATGATACGTTGTTCTTAAACGGTCTGCCCGAAGCAGGCACATTAATCTCCTTTAACACATTAAATCCTCCTTTAATAATATATATACAAAAATTCTCTTTATAATTTTCTAAATTAAACATTCTAGAATAGTTTTCCATAAAAAATATAAGTTAACATAAAATTTTCAAATAATTTACTTTAAAATAATATGCATAAAAACATTTTCCAATTGTTTATTTAAATCCTTATCTTCTGTTAAATCCAAAACTGGATAACCGTCAATATCAAAATGAACTCGGCGAATACCAGACGATCTAGGTCCATCAACTCCTGGCCTAGCATGATATGCATTCCATACAGCGCCATCGTCATCTATAACGTAAGAATTATGCCCTGGACCATATTCTCCTTCTACGCTACGTGAAGTAAGTAATGGGTAATTAGTCTTTGTCCAACTCGAAGGATTTAATAAATCAGCCTCTTTCTGTGCACATAATAATCCTACAACATAAGTAGCATCTACCAAAGCACTAGCAAAGGTTAAAAATATCTTTCCATCCCTTATCAAAGCAAATGGTCCTTCATCTACAAATACATTGTTATTTGCCCAACCATATTCTGGCTTAGAAATAACCACAGGATCACTTATTAGTTTCCATGGCTCATTTGGATTTATTTTAGCAATATATAACCATGCACCTAGATCATCAGGTAAAAATTGGCGCTGTGACCATGAAACATAATGTACTCCACCAACTTCAAAAGTTGTCATATCAAGAGAAATAGTCTTTCCAGCTTCACATAAATAAGTGCCATCTTTCTTTAATACACGATGAGGTCTGGACCAATCTGCTGCTATCATTGGATTTCCGCCTTTTTGCAATTTCATAACATGTGACTCTTCATAAAAAAATTCTCCTGATGTAGCTCCATGGAAGATATATAGTTCTCCTTCAATTATGTGAAACTCTGGTGCCCACAAAAGCCCCTTAATATCTTCATAAGTACTAGAATCAAGTATCAATTCTTCCTTCGCATTTATCAAATCTGGAATTGCATCTGCTTCCCTCATGTATAAGGTATGATTTCCGTCTGCATCATTTGTAGCAATAAAATAATACTTCCCATTCCATTTTGCTATACATGGATCTGCACGGTTAATAGCAACAGGAAATTCATAATGATCTTGATGTACTTTACCTTCTATTCTATAAGTTCCTGGTTTATTCCAATCTATATCTGCCGTATTCCAATCTATATTTTTCATAGCTGTTGTTCCATCGCTATAAACAGCAGTAGCTTTCACATCTTTTAATTCTTTTTCTGATGTAATACAAACACTTTCAGGTATTTTTATTTCCACATTAGTAGGAACAGTAAGCTTTAAAACAAGACGCTCAGCTATCTCCTCAGATATGCTTATAACATTCCTTGGCACTATGCCATCTATTTCCGTTTTAACAGTTTCTATGGCAAAAGCCTCTATTTTTTCAGGAAGCGAAGCACTATCAATATTTCTTATATCAGCAATAGAATTTTTATAGTAGTTTCCACTTTCGTCACTCCAACAAATTATATAAACTTTTTCATTCTCATCATACTTACACATAACATCGCTTATATAAGTATTTTCTTTTAGATCAATTAAGCCAATTTCCTCATACTGCAAAAGGTCTTCAGAAGTAAATATAAGAACTTTACCTTTGCTTTGCTCATCATTTTTACCCTCTGCCTCAGTACGAACAGCAATTACACCAAAAGTACCATCCGCTAAATAAAAAATGTATGGATTTTTCAGACTCTTTGCATTAAGAGACCCATTATCATTTTCTGTTGCCTTAGCAAATAAAACACCAGAATTATGATTTAATTCTTTAAAATTCACTTTATCTTCACTATAGGCAATATGCATACTATATGCTAGTTTTTCTGAATAAATTAATTTTTCCTGTGGTGTTCTTGTATAACAAAGTACATAGCTTGAACCTTTTTTCACTTTAGATATCATAATATATTTCTTCCTCCTTAATTGATAATTCAAACTAAAAATAAACAATATGTATTCTGTATATTAATAAAAATTCATATCATTTTCACTGTAGTATCAATAAAAATTATAAATTATTGACCTGTCCGAAACAATGATATATACTAATCTATAATTGATATATCCAAAGATTAGGAGTGTTACCATGACAAATATTTTTTATGTAGGATGCGATGCTACTCATACAAATGATTTTATTTTTGATATCCCTCAAGGCCATGATTGCTGGCTTTTAATTCTCACTCAAACTCCTGCTCTTTTTTGGGTTAACGACGAACTCAAAGAATACCCATCTCACACAGCAGTATTATATGAGCCACATCAAAAAATATATTATCGCGCTTGTACTGATAAATACATAAATGATTGGATACGTTTTGATTCTACTGAATCTTATGTGAATGATACAACACTTCCACGTGGCATTCCTTTTTCTTTAGATAATCCTGAATATTGTCACAAACTATTTCAATTGTTGGTTACTGAAAATTCATTTAACAAGGATTATAAAGAATCGTCAATTGACTATTTATTACGAACTCTATTCAATAAACTTTTAGAATCTTGCTCACACACTAACATTACTCCGCAGTATTATAATCTTTTAGAGCTTCGTGCAGCGGTTCACAATAATCCTGGCAATAATTGGACTGTTCATACAATGGCAGATAGTCTTCATTTAAGCCAAGGCTATCTGCAGACAATCTACAAAAATACCTTTGGGATATCTTGCATGGATGACGTAATAGATAATCGAATCAAACTTGCTAAGGAATATCTGATTCATTGTACTCATACGATTACTGAAATAGCAGCTTTATGCGGATATAATAATGTGGAGCACTTCTGTAGACAGTTCAAACAAGTTACAGGACATACTCCAAGAAAATTCCGAAATTATGCTGCCAATTCATCTTCTGGGTAGCAAATGTTCTGTGCCTTAATAAATTAAATAATGCTAAGCTACACTAGAACCCCAAGCTTGCATTTTTTCCAATTTAAGGTTAAACTATGCTAATTTCCGCAAAAATAAGATCTGTAGGAAACTATTCTTACAGATCTTACCCATACATATTCAAATTAATTTTAATGGCTAAATATAAGACTATACATTAAATATGCAATTTCAATTCACTTTTCCTTATATTATTTGCAAAAAAAGCTTTCCGTCGGACCAAGATATGATTCTGGCAGTTTTATCCCTTCTGAATATATTACTATTCTTTCAAGACTTATATTAGGACTGACACTATAAAATCTCAGAACATTAACACCTTTTTTGCATTTAAACTTTTTCTTATAAATCTTAATGTTATTATGAGCTTCCTGAGCCCACTGACTGCTAAGGAAATATGATCTACTGGTATCCCTCACAGTATTATCTATATTTATAACTCCTTCATTAATTTGAGTCCCAATATACATATTTTGTTCATCATTAACTGGTGTGGATGGAGCCATATAAAATTCAACATCATATGTACCATCTTTATTGGCCACAAACTTATATTCAAGCCATGGGCGCTCTTCTTCCTCCATAAAATCAACAGTGCTCGGATATACTTTCATAGCCACTCCTGTACGCCCATATGGAGATAACTTCACAAAATCTGCTCCACCAGCAGCACCTTTTGCCGCGTAATGGTCTGCTTCCATAGCTATATACCCATCATACTCAAGAAAAGTCATTGGTCCATATGATGATAAATCAGGATTATCAGCTTCAACAATTATTATAACTTGAGCATCGTCAGTGCCTTCTACATAGAATATCCCTTCTTCTTTTCCTTTCAGTTTTGATCTATCAACAGAAACCTTAACTTTATCTTTTACAGATGTTTCTCCTGAATCTTTTGAGAAATTTAGCCATGGGCATTCTGTTTTTATACGATATTGAATTGGCCCATTGCTTCCACATGCAATTTCTAGTTGAATACTATCTACATCAGGACGCAAGAAATCATCAAATTTCATTCTGTTTCCAATCCAATGTTTACCTATGTTATACTCTTCAGAATCTGACTTTGCCACGATTATCCTTGGATGATTTGCTGGCTCTGCATAGATTCTAAGTGGATATTTATTATCGTCTTCACACCAACGTGTAAACCCAAAATGTTCAGATAATCCAAACCCATAAAATTTATTGTTGTCTAGTGCATGCAATTCTTCTGTTATAACTCTGTCATAAGCAATACATTTACTAATCTTATCCGCAAGAATATTGGCTTCCATTCGATTCTGTCTTGCATATAATTCATTTCTAGATGCCAAAATCCAAGTTTTCATCAAATTAGCTGTGCCCACTGCTGTATAAAAAATCAGTTCATAAAATCCTGGATAAACATATTCTGGACACTTCTCTTTAAGCTCATTGCAACGATTTATTATCCAATTAGATTCATTTAACAAATTCTCCGCTTCTCCAAAATGTACTGGATGATACACTTTATCATTCATTATCTCATGCTTTCTACATTCACACATATGAGTATACTTTTCTATAATTAATGCAATATCATCTAAATCCTTTTGCTCAAATGCACCTTTAAACTGCTGTTCTACCCATTTTTTTGTAAAATCAACTGTGTTATTGGGATGTGCTGATCCCATAGCTTCAATATCATAAGCTAAATTCAAGAAATACGATATTCCAAATTCCTGTGTTCCTACGTCCCCAACGTTAACAACCCATATTTCTCTTACGCCATAATCATATGCCATAGACATCTGTTCCCATACCTTAGGAATATATGTCGATCCAACCCATTGATAAGAATGAGCTCCTCCATGCATATCCATATGATAATACATCCCATATCCGCCCTTGTGATCAAGCATCTTCTCAGTTGGCAGTGTTCTAGTATATCCATGGTTGTTATCACTGAGCATAAGGGTAACACCATCAAGTTCAGGATCTCCAATAAGTCCTTTAGTGTTCTCATTACCATAAAAAAATTCTTCCACCTCAGTGAATAAAACTATTTGTCTTGGCACCTGATCAAGATCTGTATTAACATTTTCCTTTATAAGTCTATTCTGAACCTGTAGTACATCTCTTACCAGTTGGATATTTTCTTCAAGTGTTGCATTCTGCATGATAGCAGTATCATTCTCACCACGCATTCCCATGGTTATTACATTTTCAAAGTTTTTGTTTCTTTTAAGGCCATCCTCCCAAAACTTTATGATTCCTTCTCTATTGGAGCGAAAATCCCACGCATCTCCATAAATAGACTCCTTACCTCGTACCTTTCCATATTCCTCTCCACTTCTCATACAAGGTTCATGATGTGAAGTACTCATTACGATTCCTAGCTCATCAGCTAACTCCGCGCTTTTTAGTCCAGGTCCATCCAAATTGAAATCTGATGCCCACATGGCTGGCCATAGATAATTCCCTTTATGTCTTAAAATCAATTCAAACACATGCTCATAACATTTTGCATTGATACCTCCAAAATTCTTTTTAGCCCAGTTACCAAATGCTGGCCATTCATCATTAATAAAAATTCCTCGGTACTTAACAGATGGCTCTTTTGATATCACTTTACAGCTATTATCTAATATAATTTCAGTTTTTTTAGCAGGATTTATACCACTCCAATCTACTAGTGGAGATATCCCAATCAGTTCTGATAAATGAAATAGGCCATAAATAGTACCACGCTTATCACTTCCTCCTATTATCAATGCACATTCTACATTAGGCAATGGTGATTCCACTAGCTGAAATAAATAAACCTCTCTTTTTGCTTCTATTACTGATAAATCTATAAGCTTTTTATTGTTTAGCTCATCCAGAATAGGACTATGTCCTATTGTTCCATAAATCACAGTGTACCTTGCTAATCTTTCCCTATCATCGATTATATCAGGATATACATCTATAACTCGTTCTATATCTCTTCGTACTTTATCTGCAATCTTGTTAACACCCGAAAATGCTTCCTCTTCCTTATAAAATATGATGTTACTCTTGGTATCTAATTTGTTTGCTGCACTCTTTCCTAATACAAATTTCATTTGGTCTCCTCCTAGTATCTTAGATAAGTATAAATTTTTATTACCTCATAAAACATTAATTTTTCTTAACACCTATCCCAATAATCACCTGCCAAGCCATCTATAATAGATCCACTTGCCCATGGCATCAAACAAAACCACGTACTAGCAATAGACCCATCGCTATATTTTGAGATAACAACCCTTGAGAATGACAAAACCTTTCAGACATCCAACCTTTTTTTCCATGATCGAATTCCTTATCATATGTATTATATGTTTGACACCCCCAAGCAATGGTATCTAGCATACGATCTCTTACATATTTATCTTCAGAATTCTCTATAAAATATAACAATTCATCTACAATATTACTTGACATTGAGTGAATATGTGGATTAGCAATAGATGTTACACTCCCCCCACAGCTTGACCAACCAATTCTGCTAAGTGGTGGAACTTTAATTGGAGAATTATAACAAAATTTAAAGGAAAACTCATAACATATTGCATCTTTCATATGCTGCAAATAAATTTTCTCGCCTGTTAATGCATGTAAAAATCTTATGGCTTTTATGTATGCTAAAATCCCCTCAGAATCAGTAGCTTTATCTGTATCAAGCGGTCCACCATAGCATTCCATAAGCTTAATATATGTCTCATAATAATGTCTTTCGCTTTTTTGCAGACTATCTAAGTGTGATTTATCACCAGTAAGATAGCTATAATATGCCAAAGCAGCCATGCACCATGCACCACTAAATGCATCATATTCAATGCCTGCACCTGTTTTCTCTGATAAGATAAACGGATATTCATTATCAGTGTTCTTTGTTTTCTCAATCTTCATTAAAATCAATTTTGCAAATGTTAACCAATCCACATGAGGGCAGTTTTTAAGTTTTATTTCATAGTCGTAAGCCTTCAATATATAAAATAGTGACTGACCTATCAAATATGAACTATGGCCTGGTGTATGCATACCATCGAACCACCATCCGTTATTACTCCATTTCCCATTATCATATGCTCCATAAGGCAATCCTGTAGAAGGATTAAGTGAATGTTCCACAATGTTTGTTATGCAGGATATTGCCTGCTGACGCATAGATTCATTTCCAAGTCGTAGTGCTGCCATCAACATAGGTGTTGCTACTGACAATCCATTGGTCCAAGTTATAGATATGATTTTATTGTATCTGTATCCTCCACTAATTCCATCCTCAAAAACCTGACCTGAATAACTAAGATCTTCTGGAAGCCATGCATCCTCATACACAGCCTCTGCTAAATCAGTAACTGTTGTCCTTACATCACTTGCTTTTCTTGGATTTTGGTGATAGTTATAATAAACTTCTTCAATTACAGCATTGATATCCAATTCAGTTTCCGCATCGAATTCATATAGCTCAAAGATTAATTCAACAGTTTCTCCAGCTTCTAATTCAAAACAATTATCACATAATGGCGATCTCTCCCTAACATCATGTGATTTAACAAACATCAATGGAGCATTTTCATAACCAAGGGTATATCCTACAGTTCCTTTAGATAATGAACATGTATATCCAGCATATTGATAAAATGTACCTTCTGTTTCAGGCTTCCATTGTTGTTTTATTCCATTATTTCTTATAAAATATGGACTCGCAGAAAATCCGTATATTTTTCCAGTATCATATACTAGAGCAACTGGATGGGATAACCGGTCACTTCTTACCATCCACCAAGGTGATGAAGGTCGACTCATCTCTTCTCTTAGCCTTGGGAATTCATTTGGAACATTCTGGGGACACTCTCCACGGTTTCTACCATACATAAATGCTGGCAAAAAATATCGCGGATTTTTCTTATTAAATGGCAGTTCCACATGAATTACTCCTGACCAAGTTATTTTATTTTTGTTTTCAAGCTGTACTTTAGCCTGAAAGGGATTTTGGGGACTTCCATTTCCACCTGACATTTCTATATATGCACTTAATCCATGCTCATTCAATGGAAGATAATCCGTATTATCCTGTTCTTTACTTCTTGCTGTCATTATAAATTTCATAAAAATCAAACACTCCAATCTAACCAATAGTTTTATTATGCATAAAACTTGCTATATACTTGTATTATGTCATCTGTCCGTGATATAATCTTTGCAAGACATGCCAATTTTATTGCGTGAAATGATCTTTTTCTTTATTAAGGAGATTATATTGTGAATAATAAATCAAACTGTTTTTTTCAACCAATCAATGCCGATGTAATTTGCTATCACCCTGCAACCGAAAAAGAATGCACAGATCAATATTTTCCATATCATCGACATGATGCATATGAAATATATCTTTTTATTTCCGGCAATACCAATATGTATCTGGAACATTCATGCTATCACTTAAAACGTGGTGATCTACTTGTTATTAATCCAAGTGAAATGCATCGTTCTGTTTGTCTTAATGACCAGCTTTATGAAAGAATAGGAATAAATCTTAAAAAGTCTGTTTTGGATAGGTTGTCCAGTGGGCAAACTAATCTACTTAGTTGCTTTCATTCTCACCCTTTAGGTCAAAAGAATCTTATTCATCTTTCGGAAGAACAGATGAATAATTTTATAAGGCTCGCTGATAATCTATGTCAAGTGCTTAACTCCAACCAATATGGAGATGATATTCTAGTTAATTCCTATTTATCACAAGTATTAGTTTTGATAAACACACTATATAAAAATTCTAATCACACAGCAGATAATATCATGCCTAAATTAGTTCATAATACAATGACTTACATCGAGGAACATCTTACTGAAGAAATAAGTTTAGAACAATTATCAAAATTTTTTTATCTTAATGGCACTTATATAAGCCGTCAATTTAAAAAACATACTGGACTTTCTATCCGTTCCTATATTTTAGCTCAAAGGATTTCTCTTGCAAAAGTTTTGCTAAACGAAGGGAAAAATGTATCTGAATCATGTTATCTGTCAGGATTTTATGATTATGCTAATTTCATTCGTAGTTTTACCAAATTAGTTGGTATATCTCCAGGTCAGTACAAAAAACTGCATGATGTATAATATATTCTAATTACCTAGATTTTGTACAAATATAAAAATTATATTTGCATATAATTACCTGTTACTATTATCTATACAGTTATCATTAGTAAAAGTAAAATTATTCATTGGATAATACCTGCCTTTCTTAATTTTTCTGTGTAAAGAAAATTATACTTCGAGACTAGGTATTATCCTTTATTTAATTTGGAAAAACTATACTATGGAGAATACTATAAGTTTCGTTTGTGCTAAACTTCGATAATTATTTTTGGTTCATTTTTATATATGATTAATATTTTTTCATGTATTTACTATAATTTATATGGTTGAGCATGAATACGATTAAGGTTACTATAATTTTACTTATTAATTTTATTAAATTTATACTTTCTCTACAGATAAAATAATAAGAAATCTAGTAACATATATGGAAAGGAATTATTTTATGGAAAATCTATTTAAAAATATCAAACTTACAAAAGGATATAAAAGTTTAGAGCATAACAATCCTATATTACTTCAAAGATTTGGAGCTGACCCTTATGCTATGGAATATGATGGAAGGATTTATGTCTATACAACAAATGATGTATTTGAGTATGACAGTGATGGAAATTTAATAGAAAATAGTTATAAAATCATTCAAAATTTGAATTGTATTTCTTCTGATGACTTGGTAAACTGGACAGATCATGGAACGGTTCAAGTAGCAGGACCAAACGGAGCTTCATCATGGGCAAAAAATTCATGGGCTCCTGCAGCTGCACATAAGACTATTAACGGAAAAGAAAAATTCTTCTTATATTATGCAAATAACGCAAGTACTATTG
The DNA here is from genome assembly GCF_009928485.1 of Clostridium sp. C2-6-12. Lineage (GTDB taxonomy): Bacteria > Bacillota > Clostridia > Clostridiales > Clostridiaceae > Clostridium. The sequence goes on from NZ_JAABNP010000046.1 coordinate 17,567, forward strand.
GCGTTTTAACAAGCGATAGTCCAGCTGGTCCATGGGTTGATCCATTAGGTAAACCTTTAATTACAAAAGAAACAGAGAACTGTTCAAATGTTGAATGGCTTTTCGATCCAGCTGTTCTTGTAGATGATGACGGAAAGGCATATTTATACTTTGGAGGTGGAGTACCAGAAGGCAAGGAAGCCATGCCAAACACTGCAAGGGCAGTTGAATTGGGCGAAGATATGATTAGCATTGTAGGAATTCCAGTAACTATTGAAGCTCCATATCTTTTTGAAGATTCAGGTATCAATAAAATCGGTGATACTTATTATTATAGTTATTGTTCAAATTGGTCAAGCCGTGATAATGCAGTAGGTGAATATGTACCAAAAATTGCAGAAATTATTATTATGACTAGTAAAAATCCTCTTGGTCCTTGGACATATAATGGATCTATATTAGAGAATCCAGGAACCTTTTTTGAAGCTTGGAGTAATAACCACCACTCTATGATTAAATTTAAAGAAAAGTGGTATATGTTCTATCATTCTCTTTTATTATGTAATGATATGTCACTTCCAGCTACTGGGTACCGTACAACTAATGTTGAAGAAGTTGAAGTTTTAGCTGACGGAACTATTAAGCCAATTACAGGAACACGTACTGGTGTTAAACAAGTAAAAAACTTAAATCCATTTATTCTAAATGAAGCAGAAACATTTGCTTGGATGGGTGGTATAACTACAAAAGTAACTGAAGAAGAAAGTTTAATATATGGCAAAAATAATCTTGTAGTTAATGTGATGGAAACAGGTAATTGGATAGGATTATCTAATGTTGATTTTGGTTCAACAGGTGCGAATTCTTTTACAGCTAATGTATCAAGTAAGACAAGTGGAAATGCTATTAAAATCTGTTTAGATAGTCAAGATGGAGAAACAATTGGCTATTTAGAAGTACCAAACACAGGTAGTAATGATGAGTATAAGAATGTGACAGTAGAGATTAAGAATGTACAAGGTGTACATAATTTATTCTTTGTTTTTGCTGGAGAAGACTTCCAATTTGATTGTTGGAAATTTGACAAATAGTTTTGTTTATAAGTTAGGCTTTATTAGACCAAATTGTTAATATACAAACTAAAACCAGATAGTTAAGTGTGGCTATCTGGTTTCGTCTTTCAATACAAAATAATTAGTGTTATCTATATAGTTTATATAATTCTTCAGTATTAGAATATATCAATTATATCTTAGTATATATCATTGTTTCAACCAGTTAACCATCTTATAATTTTATTATAAGAACATTGAGAATTAAATAATATTCTATAAATAAATTCTCATTATAACAGAGTCCCTATAAAAGGAGTGAAAGTAATGAAAATGAAAAAACAAGGACTAAATCCCTATCTTCCATCGTGGGAGTATATCCCTGATGGTGAGCCCCATGTTTTTAATGATAGAGTCTATGTTTATGGCTCTCATGACCGATTTAACGGTCATGTATTTTGTTTAAATGATTATGTATGCTATTCAGCACCAATTGAAAATCTTGCTGACTGGCGTTATGAAGGTGTGATTTACAAAAAATCAGATGATCCTCTTAATCCTGACAACAGAATGTGCCTTTATGCCCCTGATGTAACAGTTGGACCCGATGGAAGATATTATTTGTACTATGCACTTGATAAAGTTTCACTTATATCAGTTGCAGTTTGTGATACCCCTGCAGGTAAATATGAATTCTATGGCTATGTGCATCATTCTGACGGAACACGTTTGGGTGAAAGAGAGGGTGACCCATATCAATTTGATCCTGGAGTACTTACCGAAGGAAATACTACTTATCTTTATACTGGTTTTTGTGCCTATGGCGATAAATCACGAAAAGGAGCTACTGTAACAGTCATTGGCCCTGATATGCTAACTATTGTGGAAGAACCAATATTGGTAGTACCTAGTCAGCCATACAGTAACGGCAGTGGATTTGAAGGTCATGAGTTTTTTGAAGCTTCTTCTATAAGGAAAAAAGGTGATACATATTACTTTATATATTCCTCAATTGTTATGCATGAACTTTGTTATGCTACCAGTAAAAATCCAACAAAAGGTTTCGAATATCAAGGAGTTATTGTAAGTAATAATGATATTAATATTGATTCTTACAAGCCAGCAGAAAAACCTATGAATTATTGCACTAATAATCATGGCAGCATTGCTGAAATCAATGGCAAATGGTATATTTTTTATCACAGACATACTAATGGGTCTTGGTTCAGCCGTCAGGGTTGTATTGAACAAATTGAATTTTTAGATGATGGTACCATTCCTCAAGTAGAAATGACATCTTGCGGTTCAAATGGTGGACCTCTTGTAGGCTTAGGCGAGTATGAAGCATATATAGCTTGCAACCTTTTCCTTGATGAAGAATCACTAAAGAAAAACTTCACTGGAACGTGGATAATTGATCCATTTCCTAAGATAACCCAAGATGGAAAAGACGGCGATGAAGAAATCGGCTATATTGCTAATATGAAAGATTCTGCTACAGCAGGATTTAAATATTTTGATTGTAAGGGAATTAAAATAGTTAAAATTAAGGTACGTGGATATTGTAATGGTGCCTTTGAAGTAAAAACATCTTGGAACGGTCCAGCACTTGGAAATATACCTGTTGATTTTACTAACATCTGGACAGAATATTCTGCTGATATAGAAATTCCAGATGGAATTCAAGCATTATATTTTACATATACAGGTGATGGAATTGCAAGTCTGGCTTCATTCACATTAGAATAGACTTTCTCTAAGATTAACTAGTTTTGAAATTTCGCTAATCCAAAAATTTTAAATGCCTCTAAAGACTTTTATTCAAAATCTTTAGAGGCATTTACTTTAATATATTTTTCTTTTCTTTTCGTCTTCAATTCCTGACATTCTATAAAAATAAGTATTTACTTGATCTCTCCAATCTCTAGCACTATCTAATTGTACGTTAAGGCGATCAAGTACATGTTCATATACATTTTCATCTATACTTCCTTTTAGTTCTGTCCATTTATGAACAAATCCTTCTACTGCTTCAAAACCTTCAAAATGTGTATCATAAATATGTTGAATTACTGTTTTACCTGATTTTAATACATGTGTATAAGGAACATGGTGGAAAAATAATAGTAATTCATCTGGACAAGTTTCTACATTGTTATATTGACTTTTAAGAGGTTCATTATATTGTCCTGAATATCCTGTACCACTTTCTACAGTACGGTCAATTCCAATTCCTCTGCAATCTGCTCTATTATATGTTCCCCAAGGAGAAAACTCATATCCATCTACATCTGGTCCATAGTGATTGCCAGTAGATACCATCCAGCCTATACCAAGTGGTGAAGTATAATTTTCATATGCTTTCCAAGAATTCATTAATATTTCCATTACATTTTTCATAACTGTTTGGTTATTTCCAAAAGTAAGGTTAATCCATTCCTCTGCAACTTCTTCACTTGTAATTTCACTATTCCAAGCAAGTCTTCCATATCCATAAAGATTTACTTGCGCCAAGAAATGTCCTGTCCAATTTTCATCATTACCTACATTAACTATTGCATCTATTCCACTTACTCTTTTAGCTACATTGCTTTCACTATTACCATTTGCATAAGTTTCAGTGTTTAAAATTTCCTTCCACATAGGAATTAAATAGCATACATGTTTTTGTTGCCCTGTATATTCTTGAGTTATTTGAAGCTCCAACAATTTATTTGTGTTATCCATTGCTCCAAATAATGGTGATATTGGTTCTCTAACTTGGAAGTCTAATGGACCATTTTTAATTTGTAGGTATACATTATCTAAAAATTGTCCATCTAGTGGTTTGAAACAATCATAAGCTGCTTTAGCTCTATCTATTGAATGGTCTCTCCAATCTTGTTTACAGTTATATACAAAGCATCTCCATATTAGTAGGCCTCCATATGGTGCTAGTACTTCTCCAAGCATGTTTGCTCCATCAGCATGATTACGTCCATAAGTAAATGGACCTGGTCTTCCTTCTGAATCTGCCTTTACCATAAAACCACCTAGGTTTGGAACTACGCTATACATATATTCAACTTTTTTCTTCCACCATTCTTTTACTTTTTCATCTAATGGATCTGAAGTATCTAAATCCTTTAAGGTAATTGGAGCTGCAAAATTTATGCTCAAATAAGTTTTAATTCCCCATTTATTAAATATATCATTAATAGTTTTTACAATATTAATTTTGCTATCCATTAAATGAGTTTCTGCTTCATGAACATTAGTATTGTTTATTATTGCTCCATTGATTCCGACAGAAGAAAGCATTCTTGCATAGTCATTAATTCTTTCTAAGTCAGATGCTACTTCATAGTCATCACCAAATGCTTTTCTTAATGCACTATTAGTTGCTGTTATACCTCCTATAACATCCATAACTTCCTTCATAATATCTTTGTTACGGCAACTTTCAAATAGTACAGATGCCCCTGCAAATCCACGCTCAATTGTTCCATCAAGATTATCCCAATGATTTATCATTCTAATCTCTTTCTTTGGATTATCAATAATTTCTATTCCTTCAATTAGTTTGTTTTGTTCAAATAAACGTAATAATCCAAATACTCCATAAAGGATACCACTATCATTTTTAGCTGAAATAATTATACAATCATTATTTTCATCATGTTTTATTTCATATCCATCATTAATTAGTCTATCATCATTTATCTTCACTAACTTTATATATTTAGAATCATTAATATCTTTTTCACTTTCATAAACAACTTGAGCTTCTTTAATGCTTCCAATTTGTTCAAATGCTCTTTTTAGTTCTGATAATGCAGATTCTATAATTTCACTTTTGTGTGAAATTAAAATACTTTTAAGGTATTCTTTATATTTACTATTTTCAATATTACTATGACTTAACCAACTAGAGTATAATTTACCTTTTTTATTTATCATATTTCCTCCCAATATTAATTACTTAAATATTTTTTTAGTGTAGCTCTTACTGAACCCTTAGCTTCTAACATTTCTACAAAATAATTTTCTACTAATTCACCTAATTCAACTTCATATAAATTTACTCCAAAAATCTTTTCATTTGAAAGAATTGGATTTAACTGCATATGGAATGGACCTTTTTGTCCTAATTCAATTCCTTGAATATTCTCCTTAAGCATAGACAACATTGGATCTGAACTTATTTCGAATTTTTCTCCATTATCATCAATTCCTAATAAGTATCTACACCAACCAGCTATAACTAAAGGAATAAATTTCAAATCAGTTACCTTTAATTCTGGATTATTTGCATATGCCTTAATTGTTTCTCCAAAGCGAATAGACATTTTTTGTGAAGTATCTGTAGCTATACGTTGTGGAGTGTCTGGCATAAATGGATTTGGTATTCTATTATTTAATACCTCATCTATAAACTCCTTTGGATTTATAATCTCTGGATTTACAACTACAGGAAGCCCTTCCTTATATCCTACCTTTTCTACTAATGCTTTTAATTCAGGATCTTCCATTTCTTTATAAATTTCAGTATAGGATAGCAAACATCCAAATACTGCTAGAGCTGTATGTAACGGATTAAGGCATGTGCATACCTTCATTTTTTCTACACGATCAACTGTGTCTCTATCTGTAAATTTAACACCTGCATCTTCAAGTGATGGTCTTCCATTAGGAAAAGCATCCTCAATTACTAAATATTCTGCTTCCTCTGCATTTGTAAAGGATGCAACATAAGTATTTCTATTTGTTATTATAGGCTCTACATCTGAAAAGCCACTTTTTATAAGCATATTTTTAACACCATCATCTGGTCTTGGTGTAATTTTATCAATCATGCTCCATGGAAAAGAAACACTATTTTTATCCTTAATGTATTCTAAAAAGCCACTATCTACACTTTTATTATCTGTCCACTTTTCAGCAAAAGTACTAACTGCATTATATAATTTTGTTCCATTATGAGAGCAGTTATCCATACTAACTAATGCTATTGGTTTTTTCCCACTTAAATATCTTTCATAACATAAAGCTGTTAACTTTCCAATATAACTTTTAGGCTTATAAGGACCATTGTTAAAGTCCTCTACTACCATTGGAGTATATTCTCCATCCTTATCAACAAGGCTATATCCTTTTTCGGTAATGGTAAAACTAACCATTTGCAGTGAAGGATTAATAAAAATTTCTTTTAATCTTTCAAAGTCTTTTACATTATCACTATCTACAGTCAAAGATTCAACTATACTTCCAATAACAGTTTTTTCAATTGTTCCATTTGCTTTCAAAATAACCATTAAGCTTAAATCATCATGGGGTTTATTAATTCTTTCAATGATTTCATAATCATAGCCTTCCGCTACTATAATTCCTTTATTAGTTTTTCCTTCGTTTAAAAGAGTTTGCTGCAAAGCAGCTGGAAATGATCTAAATATATTTCCAGCCCCAAAATGAATCCACACAGGATTTTTCATAGTTTCTTTTGTTACTATTTCTCTATCAAACTTTGGAAGCACAAAATTTTCTTTTTCCCATTCTTCCTTTAGTAAAATTCCTTCATTATTCAACTTCAACATTTATTCACCTGCTTTTTCAATTTAAATATATATCCTATGACTGTTTTTGTAGGCTTTCCCAAATTCCATTTAAATAGGTAACTCCAAGAGCTCTATCATAAAGTCCATATCCTGGCATTGCAACTTCACCCCAAATTGCTCTTCCATGATCTGGTCTTGCAATCCCCTTAAATCCTATTTCATAAAAAGCTTTCATTATCTCATACATATCTAGAGAACCATCTGAAGATAAATGAGCTGCTTCGTCAAATTTACCTGGTCCAAGGTGTTTAATATTTCTAATGTGTGCAAAATGAATCTTTCCTTTTAAAGCTCTTATTATATCAGGAATATCGTTATTTACATTTGAACCTAAAGATCCAGTACATAAGGTAACTCCATTACATGGGCTATCTACCATATTCACTAATTTCAGTAAATTTTCTTTACATGTCATAATTCTTGGCAATCCAAATACTGGCCATGCTGGATCATCTGGATGAATTGCCATTTTAATATTGTATTTTTCACAAGTTGGCATTATTGCTTCTAGGAAATATTTTAAATTGTCAAATAATTTATCATTATCCACATCTTTATATAATTCAAATAATTCTTTTATCCTAGCCATACGCTCTGGTTCCCAGCCTGGTAGCACAAAACCATTAGATTTTGAATCCATTGAAGATAATAAATTTTCAGGATTTATTTGATCTACAAGTTCTTGATCATATGATAAAACTGTTGATCCATCAGGTCTTACTTTAGCTAAATCTGATCTTGTCCAATCGAATACTGGCATGAAATTATAGCAAACAACGTCTATGCCTTCTTGTCCAAGTCTTTCTAAAGTAGTAATATAATTAGCAATATACTTATCTCTATCTGGTGTTCCTATCTTTATTGAATCATGTATATTAACACTTTCTATACCTGCAACTCTAAGACCGGCTGCTTCAACTTCTGCCTTCATAGCCTTAATTCTTTCTAATGGCCATACTTCTCCAGGCATTGTGTCATATAAGGTTGTAACAACACCTGTTACCCCCGGAATTTGTCTAATTTGTTCCAGTGTTACTGAATCTGCTTCTTTTCCAAACCATCTTAATGTCATTTCCATAATATTTCCTCTTTTCTTTTTATATTTTAAATCCATCAATTAATTCATTGAGTTTTTGTGCTAGTAAAGCTTGATTTTCAGCTGTAGTTGCTATTTCAGCCATGCTTGATGTAGTTTCATTTATACCTTGTAATATTTCAGCTGAATTTTGTGTTGATTTTTCTGAATTAGCTGTCATAGTAGCAACCATTGCATTTATCTGCTGAATTGCAGCATTTAGATTTTCTGACATACCAGCTATATCTTCTGATATTTTACTAATTTTTTCAGCATTATTGTAATAATATTCACCCGAAGATATAAATTCATTAAATTGACTTGTTACATCTGCAGTTATAAAATTAAGTACTTCATGGCTATTATCTGAAAGTTTCTTAAAGGCTTCTTTAACTTTAAATACTGTGCTTTGAATTGACTTAGCAGAATCAGCTGACTGTTCAGCAAGCTTTTTAACTTCTTCAGAAACTACTGCAAAACCTCTTCCATGTTCCCCTGCTCTAGCTGCTTCTATTGCTGCATTTAAAGCAAGTAAATTTGTTTCTTCTGCAATAGCTGATATTGCATCTACCATAATAGATACTTCTTGAACCACTGTTCCTTCTTTAATTGCACTTAAAATTTTATTTTCTCTTTCCTCATACATATTTTGCGTATTATTTAATGTAACACTAGTTTCATTTTTTAATTTCAAGGATTTTTCTTTAAAACTTGTTGATATTTCACTTCCGTTAGTTGACCTTTGAGACAGCTCACCAATACTTAGATTAATTTCCTTCATAGATTCATTTACTTGTTTTGCTGATTCCATTGACTCCTGCATATTATTTACAATTTCTTTTGTTGAACTGTTTATGTTTAAAACCCTTGTTGTTACTTCTTGTGTAACTGCTGATAATTCCTCAGTAGATGCTGTCAATTCCATTGTTTGTCCACTTATGCTTCTAATAAGACGTTTTACATTATTTTGTGCTTCATTTAAAGCTTTAGCAGTTTGTCCAAACTCATTCTTGCTAGTTATGTTAACGTCTTCCGAAAAATCATACCTTGCTAATCTTTCAGCTAATTCTTTTATTTTAGTTAAAGGCTTAGTTACTTTTTTTGATATTTTAACTGCTACTATTATTGATACAGTCATTAAAGCAACCATTGATATTATTAACATAATAATTGTTTGAATTAATTTATTATTTAGCTCTGCAGTTTTATTAGCTACTTCTAAGTCAATATCATCAACATAATTTCCTGTACTTATAACCCATTCATATGGCTTAAATACTGCTGAATATGCTCTTTTAGTCGCTGTCCCTTCACCATTTTGCTTTGGAAAATCAAAATCAGTGAACCCACTTCCATCTTTAACTACAACACTCATTATCTTTCCCTTAAAATCAGTTGCATTACTAGCTGCTCCTCCACTATCTTTTGTATCTGAAGAGCTTTCTGCTAATTTTCCATTTACATTATCAATCCAAAAGTATCCATTTTCATCATACTTTAAACTTTTAACGATATTTCTTGCCTGTTTTTTAGCTTCATCTTCGGTTAATATTCCATCAGTCTGCATCTTATATATTCCATTCACTAATCCAACCACATTATTAACATGATTTTTTATCTTATCATCATATCCTTGCCTAAGGCTAGCTTCATATACCTTTATTGATTCTAAGTTGCTTTTTTTGAGTTCTGTAATAGATATTATACTCAATAGTAATGTTACTGCTCCTACAATAACTATATTCATAAGTATAATTGTACTTTTTAAACTTTTCATAAACTACCCCTACCTTCTTGTATAATCTTACACACTCTAATAAGTAAACATATACATAGCATATTATAAACTTAATTGGTAAAATTGAAACATCTGTAATTATAGTTTTTATATAAATAATTATAGATGTTTAACCACTCCTTTTTTTGATCAATTCCTTTTTTACTTCACTTCAAAAATAAAATTAATTATGTATAAAATAAAAGGCAGAGAATATAAATTTTTATATCTGCCTTTTAAATAAAATTTTTCAATTATAGCTCATGATTATTTAGGCAATTCAACTTTTTGAATAGTACCATCTTCATTATATTTTATTTCAGTGTATTTTACGCAACGTTTATTGTCAGCTCCGCCAGATAGAGAGCTATCATGATAAAATAAATACCACTTATCCTTATATTGAACAATTGAATGATGAGTTGTCCAACCAACTACAGGATCAAGTATTTTTCCTTTGAAAGTATAAGGTCCCTTTGGATTTTTACTCATTGCATATACAATAGTATGAGTAGTACCAGTCGAGTATGAAAGATAATAGTATCCATCGTACTTGTGAACCCATGGTCCTTCAAAATATCTTCTATCTTCATCTCCTGCAAGTATAGGATTGCCTTCTTCATCTACAATTGATATTTCCGCTGGTGCTTCTTTAAAAGTAAGCATATCATCATTCAATTCAGCTACCCTTGGTCCTAATGCTGGCTCTGTTAATGCTGGACCTTCAGCATCTGCTTTAAATGTACCTGTTTGCCATTTTTCTAATTGTCCACCCCAAAGACCACCAAAGTAAACATATGATCTATTGTCATCGTCCATTAAAACAGCTGGATCTATACTAAAACTTCCAGGTATATAATTTTCTTCTGCTTTAAATGGTCCTGCTGGATTTGAACTTGTTGCTACTCCAAGTCTAAAAATTTCATCCTTATCTCTTGCTGGGAAGAATAGATAGTAAGTACCATTTTTATATGCTGCATCTGGTGCCCATAATTGTTTACTAGCCCATGGTATATCTCTTAAATGAAGTGCTTCACCATTATCAACACAAGGTGAATTCATATCATCAAGTGATAAAATGTGATAATCCTCCATGTTATATTGGTCTCCATTATCATTTGAAACTTGAACTTGATCAAGGTCATGAGAAGGATAAATATAAATTTTGTCTTCAAATACGTGAGCAGAAGGGTCTGCTGTATAAATATGAGTTACTAAAGGTTCATTTTGTTTTACATTTTTCATATGATTCTCTCCTATCTTTTTTAATCTCGCATTAATTAAAAATATAATATTTAATTTTTCACATCATATTAATTTATTATATTGTATTAATATAAAACACATTTTATTAATTTATGATGGATGTTTAACAACAAAGTATTCAGAATAATATTCCTTTAGGAATATTATTCAATTTATTTCAGAAAACCCATTAGGATTTTCACCCACAACTTTTAACTCAATAAAATTTCTGCTTCTAATGGTTTAATTCCAGTAAGTTGTACACTTCTATTATCAGGTTGTGATATACCAACAAATAACTTAAACTTTTTACTATCTAATATTCTTTCACCTTCATCATTTACAGCCTCAAAAGCCCTCTTAGTTATTGACATTTTTACAACTTTACTTTCTCCTTTATTTAAAGAAACTCTCTTAAATGCTGATAAACTATAATTGTCTACTGCATATTTTGATTCAAGATCTTTTACATAACATTGTAACACTTCTTCTATATCAAAATTTCCTGCGTTAGAAATTTTAATGCTAAGTTCAACATTTTCAAAATCCTTTTTAATATCTGATACAGCTAATTCTGATAATTCTACATTAGAGTAAGTTAATCCAAATCCAAATGGATATAAACTTTCTCCCTTCATATAACGATAAGTTCTTCCATTCATAGAATAGTCAGTAAACTCAGGTAATTCTTCAGTTGTCTTATAAAATGTTACTGGTAATTTACCACTTGGAGAGCATTTACCAAATATCAAATCAGCTACTGCTCTTCCCCCTTGACTTCCTGGATACCATGCTTGTAATATGGCAGCACAATTTTCCTCCTGACCTTGAAGTGTTAGTGCACTTCCTGATCCCAGAACTACTATGACAGGCTTTCCTGTCGCAATTACTTTCTCTAATAATTCCTGCTGCTTACCTGGTAAATTTAAACTTAATTTATCACCAGCTCCATCACTATTCCCTGCATCTCCTTGTTCTCCTTCAATGGAAGAATCTAAGCCTAAACACATAACTACAATATCGCTATGCTCTGCAACAGTTATAGCCTCAGCTAATCTATCATTAATATTAGGCAATGCTAAACCGGAAATACTATCTTTATATAAATGGCAACCTTCTGAGTAGAATACTCTTACATCTTCACCTACAGCTTCATGTATACCTTCTAGTATTGTTATATATCTAGAAGCTGTTCCAAAATAATTACCTTTTAACATTAATTCACTATCTGAATTTGGTCCAATTACTCCTATAGATTTTATTTTTGATTTATCTAATGGCAATAATCCATTATTTCTTAACATTACTATTGATTTTCTTGAAGCCATTAAAGATACTTCATTATGTTCTTTACAATCATTCACCTCATAAGGTATTTTATTGTATTCACAATCTTCATCAAACATTCCTAATCTAATTCTTGTTGCCATTAATCTTTCTGTTGCCCTTGTTATATCTTCTTCTGTTACTAATCCTTCCTTATAGGCTAGAAGCATTTGAAGATATACATTACCACAGTTTAAGTCACAGCCATTTTTTATAGCAAGTGCGGCAGATTCAGTAGCTGTGCTTGTAACTCCATGATACAAATGAAAATCTGCAATAGCCCAGCAATCTGATACTACATGACCTTTAAACTGCCATTTTCCTCTTAAAATATCTTTTAATAAAAGTTCGCTTCCGCAGCATGGTTCGTCATTTGTACGATTATAAGCTCCCATTACAGCTTCTACATCAGCTTCTTTTACACAAGCCTCAAAGGCTGGCAAATAAGTTTCATATAAATCTTTTTTGCTTACAACAGCATTGAATTCATGTCTTAACCCTTCTGGACCACTATGTACTGCAAAGTGTTTAGCACAAGCTGCTATTTTTAAATATTTTCCTTTTCCTTGCAATCCCTTAACAAAAGCAACACCTAATCTTGAAGTTAAGTATGGATCTTCTCCATAAGTTTCATGACCGCGTCCCCATCTAGGGTCTCGGAAAATGTTTACATTTGGTGACCAATAAGTTAAACCTTTATATATATCTCTATCGTCTTTTTTAGAACTTTCATTATATTTTGCGCGACCTTCAGTTGCTATAATTTGAGCAATTTTATTTAATAATTCATCATCAAACATAGCTGCAAGTCCAATAGCTTGAGGAAAAACAGTTGCTGTACCTGCTCTTGCTACACCATGAAGACCTTCATTCCACCAGTTATATCTAGGAATATTTAAATGTTTAATTTCTGGAGCTTTATACGTAAGTTGTTCTGCTTTTTCCTGCAGAGTCATTTTAGATACTAATTCTTTTGCTTTTTCCAAGGCATATTCATGAGTAATTTGTTCATTTCCCTCCATAAGATATCTCTCCTTTTAATTATGAGTCTTCATACTTTTTCATCTTACTTATATAATATCTAATTTTCAATTGACTTAACAAGAAATTACTTCTATAATTATAGACAAAATTTATCCTTTTGGAGGTAACTTATGTTAAAGTATGAAGCTTATCATTTTGGTGAAAATAATCTTTTTGCATATTATCATCCTAATAACCTTAATTATCCTAGACATTTGCACCGAAGCTTTGAATTTGTATACGTTACTAATGGTGCTATTGAAATATCTGTAAATAACAGAACCTTTCAACTTGAAGAAGGTTCCTCCATATTGATTCTACCTTATGAAGTTCATTCAATTACAACAAAAGAATATTCAGATGGAGAAATTTGTGTATTTCCGCCAGAATACGTTAGAACCTTTCATAATATGATTGATGGTAAAGCCTTAGAACATCCTGTTTTTGATTTATCTTCTAATGCAAAGAATTTAATTTTGGACAAAATTTTCAAAGACAATTGGAATATCCTTGAAATGAAAGCTTGTTTGTATCTTTTATGTTCTGAAATTATGGAGCATACAAAATTAGTCGATGGTATAAAGCCTGATTATGAATTGCTACATAAAATTCTTAATTATACTCAGGAAAACTTCACAAAAGATATTTCACTAAAAAACATAGCAGCACAGTTTGGTTATAGTTATACATATCTTTCAAAATATTTAAATAATATTTTAGGTATTTCTTTTGTTGATTTTGTGAATGAAAACAGAATTAATTATGCTTTATATCTATTAAAAAATACTCAAAATACAATTACCGATATTGCTTATACCTGTGGATATTCAAGTATACGCTCATTTAATAGAAATTTTCTAAAAATAACCAATAGCACTCCAAAATCTTATAGAAACTCTTAGTATTTCTTACAATGAAAAATAAAATTATAGGTTTTTTATTTAATCTACTATAGAGTTTTTATTTTTATCTGTTACATAAAAAAGGATTAAGCACAATACTTAATCCTTTATTATATCAATATAGATTTAACCCATCCAAATATTATAACCCTGCTATTGTATCAAGTGCAACTTCCATCATATTTGTAAATGTTAGTTGTCTTTCTTCTGCACTTGTAATTTCACCAGTTACAAAATGATCACTTACTGTAAGTAATGCTAAAGCATTAACTCCGTGTTTTGCTGCAATTGTATACAATGCAGCCGCCTCCATTTCTACTCCTAAACATCCAAACTTAGCCCATTTCTTCCAATCTTCATTATCGTCTCCATAGAATACATCTGAACTATATATGCTTCCTACCTTAGGATCAAAACCTTTTTGAACAGCTATATCATATGCAGGTTTTAATAACTCAAAACTTGCAGTTGGTGCAAATGTTCTTCCTTGGAATCTTACTAAGTTAAGATTTGAATCTGTTGATGCTGACATAGCTATTATAAGGTCTCTAACTTTAACCTTTTCACTATATCCCCCACAAGTTCCAACTCTTATAAGATTTTTTACTCCATAGCTTTGAACTAATTCACTAGCATATATTGATATTGATGGAATTCCCATTCCAGTTCCTTGTACAGAAACTCTCTTTCCTTTATATGTTCCTGTAAATCCATACATTCCTCTAACTTCATTGTAGCAAACTGCATCTTCTAAAAATGTTTCTGCTATAAATTTAGCTCTTAAAGGATCTCCTGGTAATAATACGCTTTCTGCTATTGCACCTTCTGGTGCGTTAATATGAATACTCATTTTCTATACCTCCAAATTTTATTCAGTTAATAGTTAACAATTTACAGTTAACAGTTTTGGACTTGACTATATTTTATTTATTTAAGTCTGTTTTTGTAAAAGTTCCTGGCAAAATCTCGTTCATGTCTTTTACTATATAATCATCTTCACTCTTTGCTATTATAACTTTTACATCTTGATCACCAAATTCTGTAATTACTTGACGGCAGATTCCACATGGGTATGTGTATTCTTCAAGACTTCCAACTACAGCTATGGCTTTTATTTTGCTTTCACCTTCTGATATTCCTTTAAATATTCCAGTTCTTTCAGCGCAATTTGTAGCACCAAAAGATGCATTTTCTATATTGCATCCTCCATAAATCTTCCCACTTTCAAAAAGTACTGCTGCTCCTACTTTAAAATCAGAATAAGGCGAATATGCTCTGCTTCTATAATCTAAGGCTACTTGTATAAGTTTTTTATAATCCATAAAACAACCTCCTTTTAGTCAGTTAACTGTTAGGACTTTTAATTATATTTTCTGTAATATTACTAAGAATTTCTTCAAAATAATTATTACTTTTATTTTTGGATTTCCTTTAAGAAGCTTTCTCCATTTTTTATTTTTCTACATTTAATATTCCTGCTAAGGTTTGCCCCATATATGCAAAGGAAATTGTTGAACCACATCCATGATCTACTGTTATAATTAATTATTCCATAAATCAATGGAAGCGCTTCCTTATTTCCCTTCATTATATGATAACTAGAAATTATATTCTTATATTGTTCCTTTAATTTTTAATAATAATTCTATATAATTATTTTCCCATTTTAGCATTATTTACTTTCGCTAACAATTGATATACTTGCACTTGCACCTATTCTACTTGCTCCAGCATTTATCATATCCATAGCTGTTTTAAAATCTCTAACTCCACCTGATGCTTTTACACCAATTTCTGGTCCTACAGTTTTTCTCATAAGTGCAATATCTTCTTTTGTTGCTCCACTAGTAGAAAATCCTGTTGAAGTCTTAACAAAATCTGCTTTTGCTTCTTTTGATATTTCACATGCTTTAATTTTTTCTTCATCGGTTAATAAACATGTTTCAATAATTACTTTAACTAATGCTTTTCCTTTTGCAGCATTTACTACAGCTTCTATATCTTCTTTAAGAAGTTCATAATTCTTTTCTTTTAATGCACCAACATTAATAACCATATCAATTTCAGTTGCACCATTTTCAATAGCTTGAGTTGTTTCAAATGCCTTTGCTTCCTTAGTCATAGCCCCAAGTGGGAACCCTACAACAACACAAGTTTTTACATCAGTTCCCGCAAGCTCTGTGCTTACTAATTTTGCATAACATCCATTTACGCAAACAGAAGCAAAATTATATTCTCTAGCTTCTTTGCAAAGTTTTTTTACATCCTCTGCTGTTGCCTCTGGCTTTAATATTGTATGATCTATAAATTTAGCTATATTCATTTTATTTTCCTCCTCATAAAGCTGTATTTATCAGCATTTTATTTATACTAAAATGGTTATGGCATGTTTTCTAATAACACTTAGATAAACATGCTACCCCATTTTCATATTTTTATCATTTTTAAACTCTGAACCAATTTTAAGTTCCGTATTGTGGCATAGCCACTCCTTTCAGAAGTGCATAGCTGCTCTTTTTTAAGGTGATAAGATCCGTATTGCAGAAAAGTTCCGTATTGCAGCATAGCTGCTCTTTTAAGAAGTGCATAGTTGCTCTTTTTATAGGTGCTTATCTTTTTCCAGAATCAAATGGTTCACCTTCAGCTTTTGGTGCTCTAGATGATTTAGAGAAGAATACAAGAGCAAGTAAAGTAGCTACAT
>NZ_JAABNP010000047.1 GCF_009928485.1 Clostridium sp. C2-6-12
GCCCCCATTACGGACTTTCACCGATTAGTACGTGCCCATGCTGGGCACACACAAAAAAACTGAATCTCTATAAATAAAGATTCAGTAATAATAACTATATATTAACCTTTTACTATAGTATTTAAACTTTCATTGATAATGCATTTTGCTGCATATTCGCCTGCATTACCATATAACTGTATTGATTTAGTGCATTTTGAGTATTATAGTCTGTAGCTGTCTGTCCATAATTTGTATCAACGATTCTACTCATAGAAGCTATAAGATTGTGGCTAGTTACGTCATTATTCCTAATAACACTATCTAATCTATTACTGGTAGCTCCAAAATTAGACCTTGCACTGGAAACTTTAGATATTGCATTATCTATACTATTTATACTAAAATTCTTAGTAACATCAAAATCTGCTATTCCTAAGGTTTCTAATGAAGTATCCACCATTTTCATTGATGTTCCAGTTCCTGAAGGATTTGTTGCTAAATTTATATTTGAAGTATTATCTAAAAGTTTAATAGTATTGAACTCTGTTCCTTTTACTTGATCTGTTATACTATCTTTTATTTGCTGTATTTCATCTTGCATTGCTGCCTTATCTTCATCAGAATAAGTACCATTTGATGCTTGAATAGATAATTCTCTCATTCTTTGAAGGCTGTCTTCAACTCCACTTAAGCCACCATCTGCTACATTAGTAACACTTTGACCATCTTGTGCATTTCTACTTGCCACCGAATAGCCGTTAGATTGTGATAATAGTTTTTCAGATATTGAAAGACCAGCTGCATCATCTGCTGCTGAATTAATTCTACGTGCAGTTGACATTCTAAGCATATCCATCTGCAAATTTCTCATTGTTTGAGAGTTATTAATATTTGAAATCACTTAAACCACCTCCTTTAACTCAGTATATTATCTTAAGAATATTATACCATAAATTTAAATATGTAACACAAAAAACTGTACTTAATAAATTTTTATCAAGTACAGTTTAATATTATTATTGATTATTTTCTTCTTTAGAAAGTATTGCAATTCCTAGTTCAGTTAATTGTTTTTCATCAGCTACATTTGGAGCTTCACTTAAATAACAATATGCATTTTGGTTTTTAGGGAATGCAATTACATCTTTAATATTTTCTGTTCCAGCTAGGAACATTATCATTCTATCTAAACCAAATGCTAATCCGCCATGTGGTGGTGGTCCAAATTTAAATGCTTGTAATAAGAATCCAAATTGATCCCATGCTTTTTCTTGTGTAAAGCCTAATGCTTTAAACATTCTCTCTTGAAGAGCCATATCGTGGATTCTTATAGATCCTCCACCTAACTCCTCACCATTTAATACTAAGTCATAAGCCTTAGATCTAACTGCTCCAGGATTAGATTCAATAAATTCTAAATCTTCATCCATTGGTGCTGTGAATGGGTGGTGACAAGCTGTGTATCTATCTTCTTCTTCACTGTATTCAAATAATGGGAATTCAGTAATCCATGTAAAGTTAAATTCATTCTTATCTTTTATTAAATCAAATTGTTTAGCTAATTCTAATCTTAAAGCACCTAAGCTTTGGAATACTACTGAATTTTTATCTGCAACTATAAGTATTGCATCTCCAGTTTCAGCATTCATAGTTTTAACAATAGACTCTGTAACCTCGTCAGTTAAGAATTTAGCTATTGAAGATTTAACTCCATCTTCTTTTAATTGCATCCAAGCAAGACCTTTTGCTTTATAAGTTTTGATAAATTCACCTAACTTATCTAAAGGCTTTCTTCCAAGGTCAGCTCCACCTTTTAAACATAAAGCTCTAACAGATCCTCCTGCTTCTATTGCAGATTTAAATACTACAAAGTCTAAATCTTTAACATCTTCAGTTATATCAGTTATTTCCATTCCAAATCTTAAATCTGGTTTGTCTGAACCGTATTTTTCCATAGCATCTTTAAATGTCATTCTCTTTATTGGAAGCTTAACATCTACACCTGCTACTTCTTTAAATACATGAGCAATCAAGCCTTCATTTACAGCCATTATATCATCTTGCTCTACAAAGCTTAATTCCATATCCACTTGAGTAAATTCTGGTTGTCTGTTTGCTCTTAAATCTTCATCTCTGAAACATTTAGCAATTTGATAATATCTGTCAAAACCAGATACCATTAATAATTGCTTAAATATTTGAGGTGATTGAGGAAGTGCATAAAACATTCCTGGATAATTTCTTGAAGGTACTAAGTAATCTCTAGCTCCTTCTGGAGTACTCTTATTTAATATTGGAGTTTCTACATCTAAGAAATTATTAGCTTCTAAATAATCACGAATAGCCTTTGTAGTTTTGCTTCTAGTTATGAATATTTTTTGCATATCAGGTCTTCTTAAATCTAAATATCTATATTTTAATCTGATACTTTCAGCTGCATCTAAATCTTCCTTTATGTATATTGGTGGAGTTTCTGATTCTGAAAGAATCTTTATATCCTCACATTTTAATTCAACATAACCAGTTGGCATATTTTCATTTATGCTTTCTCTCTTGACAACTTCACCTGTAACTGCAATACAGTACTCAGGTCTTACAGCCTTTGCTTTTTCAAAAGCTTCTGCGTTAATTTCTTCACCAAAAACTACCTGCATTATTCCTGTTTTATCTCTTAAGTCAATAAAATCAAGACCTCCAAGCTTTCTATTTCTTTGAACCCATCCCATTAAAGTAATTTTTTTACCTACATGTTCTTCTCTAGGTTCTCCACACATCATTGTACGTTTTAATCCATTTAAAGATTCACCCATTACTAACCCTCCGTTTATCAGTTAAGAATTAACAATTGATTATTAAATGTTAATTCTATATAAATATTATAAATTGGCATACGACTGCACTTATATGCATTAATCATCAATAGTCAA
Organism: Clostridium sp. C2-6-12; assembly: GCF_009928485.1. GTDB lineage: Bacteria > Bacillota > Clostridia > Clostridiales > Clostridiaceae > Clostridium. Next base: position 2,910 of record NZ_JAABNP010000047.1, read on the forward strand.
TTCATTTCTAACTTAATTAATCTAATAAATACATCAATTCTTTGTTATTAATTATTTAAGAACTTTTGCAATTGCATCTAAATCTTCTAATGATACTTCAAAGATTTCTCCATCGCTCATTCTTTTTAAATTAACTTTTTTGTTTGCTAATTCATCTTCACCTAATATTGTTGTGAAGGCTGCACCTATTTTATTTGCATATTTCATTTCAGCTTTTACGCTTCTTCCCATGTGATTTATTTCACATTTAACACCTAAGGCTCTTAAGTCATTAGCTAATTTAAAGGCATATTTACCTTCTGCATCGCCTCTTGCACCTATATATAAATCAAATAGATTTTCTTTTGGAATTTCTATATTTTCTTTTTCTAAAGTCATTATTAGTCTTTCTACACCCATACCAAATCCAACAGCAGGCATATCTGGTCCCCCAAGCTCTTCAATAAGCTTATCATATCTTCCACCACCACAAACCGTAAAGTCTGAAGTTAAGATTTCAAATATTGTTTTAGTATAATAATCTAAACCTCTTACTATACCAGGGTCTACTGTATAAGGAAGCCCTAAAATATCTAAATATTCTTTAACCTTGTCAAAATGTGTTTCACATTCTTCACACACATATTCTAAAATTGTAGGTGCATTTTTTGTAATTTCATGACATTTCTTTTCTTTACAATCTAAGATTCTCATTGGATTCTTTTCAAATCTTGTTTTACATGTTTCACAAAGTCCATCGTAATTATCTGCTAAAAATTTCTTTAAAGCTTCATTATATTTAGGTCTACATTCTGGACATCCTAAATTATTTATATTTAAACTTAAGCTCTTTAAGCCTAATTCCTTTAAAGTAGCCATAGCAACGGCTATAACTTCTGCATCCATTGAAGCCGCATTTGAACCAAATACTTCTAACCCGCATTGATGAAATTGTCTAAGTCTTCCCTTTTGAACATTTTCGTATCTAAAGGCTGGTGTAATATAATATAACTTTGTTGGTTGAGCTTCATTAAATAATCTATTTTCTACAAAAGCTCTTACTGCTGAAGCAGTTCCTTCTGGTTTTAATGTTATACTTCTATCACCTTTATCATTAAAAGTATACATTTCCTTTTGAACTATATCAGTTGTATCACCAACACTTCTTAAAAATAATTCCGTATGTTCAAACATTGGAGTTCTAATTTCTCTTATTCCATATGTTTTTGCAATTTTCCTAAACACACCTTCTATATACTGCCATTTATACGCATCTTCAGGTAACATATCTTTAGTTCCCTTTGGAGCCTGCATTTCCATTGCCATAGTCTTAATTTCCTCCTTTAAGTCAGTTAACAGTTAACAATTGAAATTTAATCTTTTTCCTTTTAAATTATAACTCTTTTAATTTGGTTTATTACATATATAATTATATATAAATCATGGATTGTCTCTGCTATTTAAAATTTTGAATTTCTCTCAATCCTAATTTATCAGCTTTCTACCTTTTAAAAATTTTATACTTTATTTATATAAGGTATCTAATAATTCCTTTTTTCTTTCAATCATTTCATCGATTCTTGTTATATATTCATGGAGATCCTTTAAATTAGGAAATCTCTCAAGTCTATCTTCTTCTAGAAATATTACTTTACTTACAGCTGCTGCACCTAGTGCAATAGTTGTTTGTCTTTCTTCAATCATTTGAATATTATAAATACATTCTTTACCTTCTTTAGCATACCCTAAATTCTCTAAATTTCCAACCATATTTTTTTGCCTATACATATAATATGGTAAAAGATCTAATTCTTCTGCCAATTTTCGGCTTTCTTCATACATTTCTATAATTTCATCCTGAGAGGTAATTTTTATTCCTTTTTTTAGAATAAATTCTTCATACATTCTAGAACCTCTCTTTAAGGCTAAACCATGTACAGTAATACTATCAGGCTTTAATTTAATCAACTCATTTTTTGTATTTATCATGTCCATGTGATTTTCACCTGGAAGTCCTACTATAATGTCCATATTAATATTGTCAAATCCAAGTTCTCTTGCCATATTAAACTTTTCTTTTATATCCTCAGAGGAATGAGTTCTACCTATTAATTTTAAAGTCTTATCATTCATTGTTTGTGGATTAATACTAATTCTATCGACCTTGCAAGCCTTCATAGTGTTTAACTTATTATAAGTTAAAGTATCCGGTCTACCACATTCAACTGTAAATTCTTTAACCTGGCTATTCATAATAAAATTATTGTAAATTTCATTCATAACCAAATTAAATTCTTTATCATCTACTGAAGTTGGAGTTCCTCCCCCAAAGTATACTGATTCTACATTAAGTTTTTTTTCCTTAACATATTCACTCATACCACGAATTTCTTTTATTAATGCTTGTAAATAAGGCGTTACCATCTTCTTGTGAACACTTATTGGGTTCGAAGTAAAGGAACAATATAGACATTTAGTTGGACAAAATGCCATTCCTATATAAATAGCCACATTATTCTTATGCTTATTAACTATTCTTTCTTCAGCCTTTGCAACATCTATACATAGTTTAGCTTTATCTGCATGGGCTAAATATTGTTCCTTAAATATTTCTATTACTTCTTGTTCTGTATTTCCTTCTTTAAGTAATTTTAATGCTATTTTAGAAGGTCTGATTCCAATTAAAATTCCCCAAGGATATACATCATTTGTTATATCTCTTAAGCACAGAAAAAGAAATCTTCTAAGAGATTGTTTAATATCATCTCCTAAAGATTTTTCCTTGCAGTAATCTTTATATTCAAATCGCAAAGTGTTTTCATCAATATAAAAACTGTACACCGCTTCTTCTTTTTCTACAAATTTAATTTCCTTCATTGAAAAATATACATTAAATAACTGATATACTTCATATCTATACTTTAAATTATTCAAATAAACTTTAATTTCCATTACTTCTCCTTAATTTCACCGGTCAATCAAAGTGAGACAATTTTCAATCAATAATAAAATCACCTAAAACCACGTCAGATAATTTTATCATGATTGTTAATTGCCACTTATAAATTATCTCCTATAAAAACGGATTTCTTCTCTTTTCGTAGCCTATAGTACTAGCATCCCCATGACCTGGATAAACTTCTATATCATCACCTAGTGGAAGTAATTTATCTTTTATACTTTGAATAAGCTGTCTTCCATTTCCACCTGGAAAATCACTTCTTCCAACTGAACCTTGGAATAATGTATCTCCTGTAAAAAGCTTATCTAAAACTAAGAAGCAAAGCCCCCCTGCAGTATGTCCTGGTGTTTCTATAACTTTTATTTCTTCCTTACCTAAAGTTAAAGTATCCCCTTCTTTTAAATAATCTGAAGCCTTAGGTAATGTACCAAATACATATTCATCCTTTTCCATATAAGCTTCTTCTATTTTATTAATATAAAACGGAACTTTTAGGTTATTTACTAAACCAATTACACCATCTACATGATCTAAATGTCCATGTGTCAATAGAATAAACTTAGGCTTTCCATTTAACTTTTCAATTTCTTTTTCAATTAACTCTGGTTGTCCGCCTGGATCAATAATTGCTAATTCTTTAGTATCTTCATCCATTACCAAATAGCAATTTTCCTCATACATTCCTGCTAAAATAGTTTTAATAATCAACCCAATATCCTCCTTTAAATATTTAAATATTTATATATTACTACAACTCTGCATGTAGTAATAGTGAGTAAAAATTAAAAATTTCTTTTACTATCTAATAATATTGTTACAGGTCCGTCATTGTTTATTTGAACCTTCATATCAGCACCAAATTCTCCACTTTCAACTTTCAAACCTGAGGTTTTAAGAAGTTCTAAAAACTCTTCATATAGTTTTATAGCTCCTTCTCCCCCTTGTGCCTCCATAAAATTTGGACGTCTGCCTTTTCTGCAATCCCCATATAAGGTAAATTGTGAAATCACTAATATTTCACCTTTAACATCCAATAGTGATAAGTTCATTTTATCATTTTCATCTTGAAATACTCTTAAATTAATGACTTTATCTTTTATATATTTTAAATCTTCTAAATTATCATCTTTAGATATGCCTATTAATACATTAAATCCTAATCCAATTTCACCAATTATATTACCATCAACTGAAACGCTAGATGAGGTTACTCTTTGAACTACTGCTCTCATGCTGTCTCACCTCTCTTATAATAGTGGCTGTGCCACATCTAATTAACAACTAATTATGAATAATGAATGATTGAGGTCCATAACCATAGGTTTTCTTTTATTTTTTTAAGCCTTAGGTTTTTCTTCCTTGAAAATTCATTCTTCATTAACTGTTGACTCTATACACGTCTACAACGCCCTTTAATCTTCTAAGTCTCTTCATTAGATCTGTTAAGCTTTCTACTGATGTTATTTTAATTTTCACGGTAACTAATGCAGAACCTTTTTTTGATAAGTTAGCATTAACAGCACTTAATTGAAGCTTAAGTTCTGTTATAACACTCATAATATCTGCAAGCAATCCTTCTCTATCGTCTGCTTGAACCTGAATTTCAGCAAAATATGCAGTTCCTTGTGAAAATCCCCATGATACTTCAACTACTCTTTCTGCATCTGTATCTATAAGATTTTGTAAATTACTGCAATCTCTTCTATGTACTGATACACCTCTACCTTTAGTGATATACCCTAAAATGTCATCTCCTGGAACAGGACTACAGCACTTTGCAAATCTAACCATAAGATTACTTTCACCTTTAACAGTTATCCCATTACTGTTTGGTTCCGGCTGTCTTGCAGATTTTGCAATCTGTTCTTCTATTGCTTTACTTAAAATTTCCTTATTTTCCTTTTCCCTATCTTTGCTTACAAGGCCATTATCTTCTTTAAGTCTTGCGATAAGTGTTGATACAGAAAAACCACCAAACCCAATTAATGCATACAAATCATCCATTGAATGAATATTGTACCTTTTCATTAATCTGTCATACATTTCACCTTTAGCAATATCAGAATAATTTACAGACTGCTTTTTTAATTCCTTTTCAAGAAGTTCCTTGCCCTTTAATATATTTTCTTCCTTTTTGGCTTTTTTAAACCAAAGTCTAATTTTACTTTTAGCCTGATTACTCTTTGCTATATTAAGCCAATCCATATTAGGCCCTTTAGCGTTAGGTGATGTTAATATCTCTATTATTTCTCCAGTTTTAAGTGTGTAATCAAGAGGAACTATTTTCCCATTTACCTTTGCTCCTATACACTTATTTCCTACGTCTGTGTGTATTCTATAAGCAAAGTCTATAGGAGTTGCCTTACTGCATAAGTTTATTACAACTCCCTTTGGTGTAAAGACAAAAACTTCATCAGAAAATAAATCTATTTTAAATCCTTCAATAAATTCTTCCGCATCTGAGGTTTCCTTTTGCCATTCAAGCATATCTCTAAGCCATACTAATTTCTTTTCAAAGTCTTTTTGATTATCCTGTTCCTGCTTTGCTGAATCACCTTCTTTATATTTCCAGTGAGCTGCAATTCCATATTCTGCTGTTTTATGCATTTCAAAAGTTCTTATCTGAATCTCAAAGGTTTTTCCTTGTGGACCAATTACAGTCGTGTGCAATGATTGATACATATTAGGCTTAGGCATAGCAATATAATCTTTAAATCTTCCTGGAATAGGCCTATATATAGTGTGCACTATTCCAAGAACACCATAACAATCCTTAACAGAATTTACGAGAACTCTTATAGCTGTTAAATCGAAAATTTCCTCTATACTTTTATTTTTATTTACCATTTTTTTATAAATACTATAAAAATGTTTAGGTCTTCCATCTATATCTGATTCTATTCCTGATGCTTTAAGTTTTTCATATAAATCTTTAACTATTTCTTTTATATATTCTTCTCTTTCAACTCTTTTTTCTGCTATACTATGTACTAAATCATAATATTCTTGTTCATGAAGATATCTAAAACATAAATCTTCTAATTCCCATTTAATTTTAGACATACCTAGTCTATGAGCTAAAGGGGCATAAATATCCAAAGTTTCCTTAGCTTTATTTTTTTGCTTTTTAACTGGCATATATTTTAGAGTTCTCATATTATGTAATCTATCAGCCAATTTAATTATTATTACTCTAATATCTTTTGCCATTGCTAGCAGCATTTTTCTAACATTGTCTGCTTGCTGTTCTTCCTTTGTCTTATATTCCATTTCCCCAAGCTTAGTAAGCTTAGTAACTCCTTCAACAAGATTTGCAATTTCTGCATTAAAAAGTTGAACTGTTTCATCATAGGATATTTCTGTGTCTTCTATAACATCATGCAATAATCCAGCTACTATGGTATTTGTATCCATGCCTAATTCAGCTAAAATGCTTGCAACTGCTACAGGATGAATAAAATATGGTTCACCTGATTCTCTTTTTTGGTCCTTATGAGCTTCTTCTGCAAAATAATAGGCTTTTTTGACCATATCAACATCAACATTATTACAATTGTTATGGATTTTTTCCAATAATTTATCAATCATAAGGATTGCTCTCCTTCTTTATTAATTCTTCATTTAATGTAAATTCAAAGGCTGGTTTTATAACCAGCCTCATTTTCTAATAATTATATATTATTTTAGAATTTTTTTCAATAAGACACATGAAATAAAATAACAGCATAAAAATGTATAATCAATACCTAATACTAAGCATCATATTTAACTAATGATAATACGTCATATCCTTTTAACTTATCTTTTCCATTAAGTTCTGTTAATTCTATAAGGAAATCTAATGAAGCAACTTCTCCGCCAGCTTGTTCTATTAATTTAGTAACACCTTCTATAGTTCCTCCTGTAGCTAATAAATCATCTACAATAGCAACTCTTTGGCCTGGCTTAATAGCATCCTTATGTATTTGAAGTGTATCTTCTCCATATTCCAATCCATAATTAACTGAAAGAATTTCTCCTGGTAACTTACCTGGCTTTCTTACTGGAATAAATCCAACTCCTAAAGCATATGCTACAGGAACTCCAAAAATGAAACCTCTTGCTTCTGGTCCAACAACTAAATCAATCTTTTTATCTTTTAAATGATCTACAAATTGATTTACAGCTTCTTGAAGTGCTTCTCCATCTGATATTAATGTTGTTATATCTTTAAAACTGATTCCTTCCTTAGGAAAATTTTCAATTACTCTAATTTTTTCTTTTAAATCCATCTTTATTTCCTCCACAGATTTATTTTTAATATAGCCATAATTTGTGATTAGGCATTTTTAGCTGAAAATAGTTAATAACACCTAACAACACTCATTAAACATATTCTAAAGGATTATTCCTTTTTAAACTATATAAATACTTAATAATTTGATTTGCTCTATCTTTATCATCTGTTGTTAGTAGTTCTAAAACTATTCGAGCATTATCTGTAATTCCTACTGCACCTATAGGTGGAATTAAGAATTCTATTATTTTATTTATACCATCATCACTAAATTCTTCTATATTATTAAATTCTATTATTGACCTTAACCCATTATTATTAGTATTCATTAAAAATTTATTTCCTTCTTTAATTAATACTCCATTTTCTCCTTTAGCTGATACCTTTGACCACCTAATGCCTATAAGTATTAAATCCAAATATTTATTAATACTTTTCATATTATAATAAATCGCAACAGCTTGCATAAGTTTAAAAGTTAAACCGCTTGTTGATAAATTTTTATATCTATATTGACAACCCTTTTGATTCGGATTAATGTAAATGTAATCATTGACCTCCTTGCTTTTCTCATTTTCAAGCACAATTAAATCAATACCTAATTTTTTACATAAATCTACTTCTTCTTGTGATTTTAATCCTACTCCTAAAGTTATTAAAAGCTCAGCACCTAAGAAATCTACATTATCTTTAATATCTACTGAATTTATTCTAGCATCATTTTCCTGCCTATCATATATTAAATACTCAACATCAGCATTTAAATACCTTAACACAAGAATCAATGATGATACTGCACAAATTCCATCAACATTGTAAGTGCCATAAACAACAATTTTTTGTCTGTTATTAACAGCTAACACTAATCTCTCTATTGCTTTGTTCATACCTTTAAGTATAAATGGGTTATATCCACTAATATAATTTGGACAATATATACTTTCCCAGAATTTACGCATGGCTTTTTCCTCCATAAAATTAGAAAACACCTATATTATATATGATTCTTTTCATTTTTACAATTACTTTCTTAACAAATAAAAAAACCTCCATCAAGTGCTGGAGGCTTTTAAATATTTTCCAGTAATTAAGCGTTTTGTAGTTTTCTTTTTTTGTTTCCAATTTTATCTTTTAAATATACCCATATTGGTGATGCTATACAAATAGAAGAATATGCTCCACTTATAATACCTACTATTAATGGGAATGTAAATTGTCTAACAGATGGTACTAAAAAGTTCAATGCTATTATAGTAATTACTGTTGCAAGTGATGTATATAACGATCTTGCTATAGTTTCTGTTATACTAACATCTGCTACTTCAATTGGTTTTGATCTTCTCAAAATTTTTGTATTTTCTCTTATTCTATCAAAGATAACTATGGTATCACACATAGAGTACCCTACTATAGTAAGCATTGCTGCTATAAATGGAGTATTAACAGGAACATTAAATACTGCATAAACAGAAAGAGTTATAAGTATATCATGTATTGTAGCTATTATAGCTGCAACACCAAAATTAAATTCAAATCTTATTGCTATATATATAAGCATAGCGGCAAAAGCTGCAAGCAGTGCCTTAATAGAATTTTGAGTTAATTCTTTTCCTACTGAAGAGCCAATTTCATCTTGAGATACTAATATATCTCCTTCTAATTGGTACTTATTTTTTATATCAGTCATAATTGAATCTAATTTATCACTATCAAGATCAGTTGATTTTATTTCATATCTATTATTCTCTAATGTATTTGTACTTGCGTCTGGCGCATATCCTTTAATTATTGAATCTACTTCATCTCTATTTGTACTATCATTTAATTGTAATACAATATCTGAACCACCTTTGAAATCTATTCCAAGGTTTAATCCTTTAGCACCTAGAAAACCCATTCCAACTACAATAATTATTAGGGAAATCGAAAACCATAGTTTAGTTCTCTCCATTATCTTAAGCATGTTTTTCATCCCCCTTTTTGATCTTAACTCCAAAATGTGACACTTTGTTTATAATTCCACATTCAATTGCTAAATTAACTAGAACTTTTGTTACTACAAGTCCTGTAAATAAAGTAATTATTATACCCATCATAAGTGTAATTGCAAATCCTTTAACTGCTCCAGATCCAATAAAATATAAGATCAATGCTGCAATTAAAGTTGTTACATTTGAATCCACTATTGAAGACATAGCATTTTCAGAACCTTTTTTAGCTGCTGCCCTAACAGAATATCCTTTTTTCAACTCTTCTTTAGTTCTTTCAAAGGTCAGGATATTAGCATCAACTGCTACACCAATTGTAAGCAGGAAGGCTGCAATACCTGGAAGTGTTAATGTAACTCCAACTTCTACGAAAGCTAAAAGTGTAAGTGTAATATATAATGTTAATGCAATACATCCCATTAATCCTTGAACTCTATAATGGAATAATAAGAATAAAAATACTAATCCAACACCGATAATTCCAGCTTTAATTGCATTTGGAAAAGCTGTAGCTCCTAGTTCAGCTCCTACGTTGCTAACTGAAACCGCTTTTACTGGAAGTGGAAGTGCACCTGAATTAATCATTCCAGCTAATCTTTTATTGTCTTCTAAAGTACCATGAGTTTGAATACTTGCTTTACCACCTGAAATTTGTGAATTAACAGTTGGATCAGAAACCATTTCATCATCAAGATAAATAGAAATCTTTTGTCCTATATATTTACCTGTTGCTTCCGCAAACTTTTGAGCACCCACATCATTTAATTCTAACCCAACTTCATATCCACCATTTTGTTGATCCATTTGGGCTGTTGCTTTTTTAACATCATCACCAGTTAAAATAACATCTCCACTAGGTCCTTTGAAAGTTAACTTTCCTGATTGTTTTAGGCTATCAACAATTTCTTTTGAATTTGATTTTCCAGGAATATCGACTCTTATTCTTTTTTCTCCTTCAGTAGTTACTATTGTTTCAGCAACTCCTAGCTTATTTACTCTTAGAGATATATGTTCTTTTGCACTGTCTAATTCTTCTTTAGTAACAGTATCTTTTTGAATTTCCATAAGAACAGAAACTCCACCCTGTAAATCTAGTCCTCTTGTTATTACCTTATCAAATGATTTAACTTCGTAATCGCCTATAACGAATCCTTTAAATCCTGCAAAAGCTAAAAATCCAATTACAGCAACTATTACTGCGAATAATGCTATACTTTTGCTTTTCTTTTTCATTTTAATCCCCCTCTGCGTATTATGTCTTTTCTTAATTAGTGCTTTCTATATTCTTCATAAGAAAACTTCCAATGATAATTTGGTCAACTTTTTGTATTGTTATGTAAAACATTAAAATATTTAAAATTAAGAAAAAAATTTTATGAAATTTATTTTTCTTAATTTTAAAAGTTATTACATTCTTATGTTCGCACATTGACCATTATAGCATACTATAATTTCTTAATAAAGAACTTTATTCGCATCTTGTTATACTCTCATTACAAATTTATTCCAAGCATACCTGCTAAAGTTCCTACTGCTAAGGCTATAACGAGTTTAGTTAAATCAAACAATTTAAACGTTATTTGACCGCCAAAAATGCTAGATAGTATAAACAATATTATATAGTAGCATAATGCTATTCCAAATCCTACAAGCCATCCTTTGGCTTCATTCTTTTTGGCACCTATTATTGCACCTAAACTCAAACTGCATAAGGAAATTATCACATATGCCATATTAAAAATGTTTTTACTAAATACTAATCTAGTCATCAACATAGATAAAATTGTTATACCTACAAAACTTAAAATTATAGTCCCTACTGTTCCTTTAATCACTGACTTTAAATACTTACTATTTTCCATTAAAATAACACCCCCAATACTCATCATATGATGTATTAAAGGGCATTATGATTATTTATCTGTTACTTTATAAGCAATCCCACTTCTTTCAAACTTTATTCTTGTCTTAGCAGGACTTGTTTCAAGAGTTATAGTTTTTTCATCTATGTGTGAAATTTTTCCTATAATTCCTCCTCTTGTTACAACCTCATCATTTACCTTTAATTCTCCTATCATTTCATTGTATTTCTTTTTTCTCTTCTTTTCAGGTAAGATAAGAATAAAATAAAATACCACAAACACAAGTAAAAAAGGCACAACTTGAATTAGTATTCCTGTCATATTTTCCATGGTTTCCCTCCATAATCATTATTTTAATATATTCATATTCATGATAAGTAGTTTACATTTGTTTACGTTTAATGTCAATACAGGGTTGCTTTTTACTAGCAATTGTTACAAAAAAATTATAAAATACTACAACACTATTGGTCATTAAGTTTACTTCTTAAAAAATCTATTTCAACTTTTTGATTTTCTATAATTTTTTTATAGTTTAGTTCTTTTTCTCCCCATTCCCTGCTCAAATTATTAATCAAAGAAGCCATTTCATCTGCACTCCCAACTATTCTATTAAATAGTAATAAATTTGATTGAAGAATTTCAGGAATTTCTTTGTGTGAATATCTAAGCCTATGGTCTATTTCACCATATCCTTCCTCAAAAATTGTTCTAACTTGAATTTCAGCAATTACTCTTTGACTGGTTGGAAAAAATTCTACTAAGTAATGAACCGAACGATATCCAGATGCTTTTGATCTAACTTCTATTCTAGGATCATCAAAAACTTTAATATCATCTCCAGCTCTTACATTTGCAGTTATCTCTATAACCTTCCAAGTGTTTATAATAAATTCATGTATTCCCTGCCATTGATCCTTAAATATATGTATAACTCTTATTCCTATTAAGTCATTTATTTCATCTTTATAATTCTCTAGAGTAAATTCAAAATTTTCTCCATACTTTTCTTTTCTACTTTCAGTTTTTCTTATAACTTTTTCTATTAGTCTATCCGGATCTTTTATTCTTGATTTAACTGAGTGCACCCTTTCTTGAGATCTCAAAATATTTGCAATAAACTGAGCTTGATTTTCATAAGAGCTTTCATACTCAATATAATCTTCATAAATTTCTTTAATATTATTGATTTTAATATTATTCTTCTCAATTATTTCCTTAGAATGCGGATACTTTTTCAAGAATTGCTCTATATTAAAACTTTTTTCCATTAGGATATTCTCCTTTTTTTATATTTTTTATACCTACATTATGACTATAACTAAAAAAAAGAATAACTTCAACCATTTCTCTATAGGTTAACATTATTATTTATATGACTATAGTACTCTCACTCCACACAAATATTCTAAAGAATATTAGAATATTTATTTTAAACCATATATATTCTTAAGATGAAATCCTATTAGAAAGACAATTAAAAAGCTAATGATCTAATGTATAAAATGTCCCCTATAGGATAGCCAATATAAAAAAGACACTAATAATATTATCGCTAATATTATTAGTGCTTTAAAACTAATTTGAAATTTATTTAAACCTTGTTCTTCTAGCTGAATTCTTTTTTGCACCAGCATCTCCTGTAATTTTAGATGTACTTCCTACAGTTTTAGTTTTAGATCCATTTTTATTTTCTGTTCCTTTAGCTTTAGGTACGTATCTTGATTTAGGTCTATTTCCTGTAGCTTTAGCCTTAGGGCTTGGCGTTAAATTAGTCATTGGATATTTATGTCCTTCAACAACATCTATTTTCTTTTTGATTAATTTTTCTATATCTTTAACATAAGGTATTTCATCCACATCACAAAACGATATTCCTATTCCATTTAAGCCTGCTCTCCCTGTTCGTCCAATTCTATGGACATACGTTTCTGGTATGTTAGGCAAATTATAATTTATTACATGTGATAATTCATCAATATCAATTCCTCTTGCTGCAATATCTGTAGCAACTAATACTTTGATTTCTCTATCCTTAAAGCTTTGAAGTGCTAATTGCCTAGCATTTTGCGATTTATTTCCATGAATTGCTTTCGCTCCTATTTCCGCAGCTTCCAAATACTTCACTAATCTATTAGCATCACTTTTAGTTCTTGTGAAAACTAATGCAGACGGAATCTCCTCTGTTTTTAATAAACTTATTAATAGTTTTTTCTTATTGGGTTTATCTACATAATAAAGTGACTGTTCTATCTTATCAGCTGTTGAGGATACAGGTGTTACTTCTACTACAACTGGTTCAACTAAGAGTGTATTTACCAAATTTTTTATTTCATTTGGCATAGTTGCTGAAAAAAATAATGTTTGTCTTTCCTTAGGAATGTATTTAATAACTTTTTTCACATCATTTATAAATCCCATATCTAACATTCTATCTGCTTCATCTAAAATAAATATTTCTATTACACTTAAATCTATAATTTTTTGATTAACCAAATCATTTAATCTTCCTGGCGTCGCAATTAATATATCTACTCCTTTTTGAAGTATTTCTTCTTGAGGCTTTTGAGGTACACCCCCAAATATTACAGCTGATTTTAAATTTAAGTTCTTTCCATACGCTTGAATACTCTCATGTATTTGTATTGCCAATTCTCTTGTTGGTGTTAAAATCAATGATTTTATTTTATCCTTCTTATCAATTTTATTTGAATTATATAAGCGTTGTAGTGTTGGTATAGCAAAAGCAGCTGTTTTACCTGTTCCTGTCTGTGCACAACCTAATAAATCTTTTCCAAGTAAAATTGATGGAATTGCTTCCTCTTGTATTTTACTAGCTTCTTTATAATTTTCATCTTTTAATGCTTTTAATATTGGCTCAATTATATTTAATTCTTCAAATTTCATATTTTGTTTATCTTCCTTCTTTATTTTTAGCAAAACAAAAATGGCTATGATTAATAGCCATTTTTTATAATACCTCAATCTATTTTTATTAAGTATAGCATGATTTATATAATATAGATAGCTTTTTAATAATATTGTTTTGTATCCATTCCCTTAGCTTTAAAATCAGTATTTAAAAATTCAAATCCTTGGGGAACTACTTTAATTAAATTCAAATCAACTGGAAGATTTCTCAAAGCATTTATATTCAAACCTTTAAAATTAATTACTTGAATATATTCTTCACTCCAGCAAGGAATGATTTTGCTTTTCCCTGATATTTGTATTCCTTTAAGTTCATTCATAGATGTATATTTATCAAATACAGTTATTGAGACATTAGAATTTTGTAATATACCTTTAAATTTGAAACCACCTTCACTAATAAAATAAAAATTATTATTATAATATGTGTATTCTATAGGTGTGTTCCTCACATAATCTCCTATACCTGTAGCCAATGCACAGGTATTGTTGCTAATAATAAATTTATTAATCTCTTCAAATAGTTCTTGTCTTCCAATTTCCTTAATAGGCTTATTTAAAACTTTTGAAAATCTATCCGCTATTTCAAAAACTTTTTTTTCATCAAAACCTTTATTTTTTATTAATTCTATATTATTGGTCTCGAAAAAAACATTAATAATCTTTTTATCATTTTCTTCAAGTTTATCTATATTTATTTCCCCTTGCACAAAATCTACTACATCTACTTTTTTGCCAATAAGCTTCTCAATACCTAAAGCATAATTATCAATATCTTTTTCACATAAACCTACTCCAATAATACCTATCCTTTTATTATTAATAATTTTTGTCCTAGCTAATAAATATTTTTTTATTTTTTCTGCTGTGTGATTACCATAGAAACTAAAAATTAACACTAAGCTATCATACTTACTTATATCTTCAGGTGCATTACTTATATCCACCTTCTTTCCATATCCTAAGACTACTGATAATATATCTGCTACTTTCTTTGAAGTTCCATAATGCCCTTCACTAATAAACAAAGTACTTCTCATAAATTTATACTTCTCCCATATTAATTTCTCTTATACCAGAATATATATATTCAATATGAAATGTTTTTTTTCCTAAACTTAAAATATTATTATTTTTGACAGAGCTATTATTCAATACAATTAAACTATCATTTCTAATATTTCTTTAACCACTTCTCTATCATCTAAATGTAATTTTCTATCCCCTATAATTTGATAATCCTCATGTCCCTTTCCAGCAATTATAAGTAAATCATCATCTTTTATTAGTTTTAGTCCCTTTTCAATTGCTTTTCTTCTATCAGCTATCTTTTCATACTTTGAATCAATTCTCAACATGCCATCTTCAATATCATCAATTATCTTGAAAGGATCTTCATTTCTAGGGTTATCCGAAGTTATTATGCAATAGTCAGATAAGATTCCTGCAGCCATTCCCATTACTTTTCTTTTACTCTTATCTCTATCTCCACCACAGCCAAAGACTGTAATAAGCCTTCCGTCTGTTATATCTCTTGCCATCATAAGTAGTTTCTCAAGCGAATCTGGTGTATGAGCATAATCAACTATTACATTTTTATTTGAGCTATTTTTAATCATTTCAAGACGCCCTGAAACAGGTTTTATATATGATAATAAATCTAAGATACTATTAATATCTAATCCAAGAGCATAACATGCACCTATTGCTCCCAAAACATTATAAACTGTAAATTTTCCCGGAATGTTTACTTTAACTCGTTTACTTATACTTCTTAAATTTACTGTAAATATTACCGAATCATTTTTATATTCTATTTCTGTTGCCCTAATATCAGCTGCTTCCTTAATTCCATAGGTTAAAATTTTGCAATTAGATTTTTCTATTATTTCTTTTCCAACTTTATCATCTATATTAATAACTCCAATATTACACTTATGAAATAATTTTATTTTTTCATTTTTATAATTTTCCATAGTCCCATGTTCTTCAAGATGGTCTTGAGATAAATTTGTAAATAGCCCTATATTAAAATTGCAAAAATCCACTCTATGTTTTGCTAGGCCTGATGAAGTTACCTCCATAACAATATTATCTGCACCTTTGTTTAAAAAGTCTTTAAATACAGCCTGTAATTCTAAAGCTTCAGGTGTTGTTGGATTTATTTTTTCTATATTAATTTTTTCATCTCTTAATTCATAACCTAAAGTACCTATAGCCCCTGTACATTGCCCATAAGCTTCTAAAATGTCCTTAATGTAATGAATAACTGTAGTTTTACCATTTGTTCCTGTTACTCCAACTAAATTAATGTCTTTTGAAGGTTCCCCATAAAAAATATTTGCTATACTTGCTAAAGCGCTTTTTGTATTCCCAACTTTTATTAATGCTACCTTTTCACTTTTTAATTGAAATTCCTCTTCAATTATTATTGCTGCTGCTCCATTTTTTATAGCCTTGTTTATAAAGTTATGCCCATTAACTTTACTTCCTTTAATACATACAAATACAGAATTTTTATCCACTTTTCTTGAATCATAAGAAATGCTGGTAATCTCTACATTTAAATCCCCATTTATTAATGTGTATTCTGTATCTCTTAATAGTTTATACAGTTTCATTTATGATTCCTCCCTAATTTCTTAATGCAATATATACATTTATATTGGAATATTTATTAAACTCTTTTACTTTTGCTCCTATAAATAATTATATTCAACAATTTCCCAACAAACAGTGTATATATTGCTTGATATATTGCAAAAAGTGCTTTATCATTTATATATTGTTAAATAATTAAGGATGGTTTTATTTATGGATGAAAAAGTTCATAGCAACAAATCTGGCTATTTGAATAAAGATTTTCAACTATTTCACTTAAAAGATAAAAAAAATCAAGATTTTGAATTTCACTATCATGAATTTAATAAAATAATAATATTTCTTTCAGGGAAAGTTACCTACTTAATTGAAGGAAAAGCTTATTATTTAAAACCATGGGATATTTTACTTGTAAATAATCACGATGTCCACAAGCCAATAATCGATTCTTCTGAAACTTACGAAAGAATAATAGTATGGGCAGACTCTAAATTTATAGATGCCCATAATTATGAAAACTGTGATCTTTCAACCTGTTTTAAGCTAGCAAATGAAAAAAACTTCAATCTTATAAGACTTGAGCCTAAATTTCAAGAAAATATAAAATTAATAATAGAATCTTTACAAACGTCCTTTAATTCAAATGAATTTGGAAGTAAACTTTTAAGCAATTCTTTATTTGTTCAATTACTAGTTTATTTAAATCGAGTTCATCTTGGAAACATGTATTTAAACGAAGATGCTTCACTTAAATATGATAAGCAAATTGAAAAAATATTAAAATATATTAATAATAATTTAAGTTCAAATCTTTCAATTGAATTTTTATCTCAAAAGTTTTTTATAAGTAAATATTACTTAATGCATAAATTTAAAAAGGAAACAGGCTATACGTTGCATAACTATGTTATGCAAAAAAGACTATTAATGGCAAAGGATCTTATAACAACTGGAGAACAAATTACTAAAGCTTCAATACAATGTGGCTTTAATGATTATTCAAGCTTTCTTAGATCCTTTAAAACCATGTTTCACAAATCCCCTAGTGATTTTTCATCAAAAAAAGAGAATTCATAAAGTTCTCATACTTTTTGAATTCTCTTTTTTGTTAATTAAATTTTATATGACAATACCCAGTTGGGTTCTTTTCCAAATAATCCTGATGATATTCTTCTGCTTTATAATATTTTTCTAAAGGCTTAACTTCAGTAACCACAGTTTCTTTATACTGTTCTTGAATTTTAGCCTTACTTTTATTAATTATTTCTAAATCTGATTCATCAAGATAATAAATTCCACTTCTATATTGAGTTCCAACATCACCAGCCTGTATATTAACTGTTGTTGGGTCAACTACACTCCAAAACTTATCTAGCAACACTTCTAATGAAACTAAGTTTTCGTCATAAGTTATGTAACAAACCTCTACAAAGTCTGTATCATTTTTACATACTTCTTCATAAGTTGGATTTTCAGTTTTTCCATTAGCATATCCAACTTCAGTTTTTATTACTCCTGGTATCATAGAAAAAAACTTTTCTACACCCCAAAAACATCCGCCGCCTAAAATTATTTTTTTCATCTTATCATCTCCTACCTTAAATTTATATATTTATAAACTTTAACTTGAAAACCTCATTATTGTTTATTATTCCTTGTAACAATATTATATATCCAACAATTAAATCAGTATAGATATTTTTCTAAAGATTCATTGGATAATAAATTTATCTTTCATAAAAATCAAAAAGGCTCCCTTAAAGCAGCTATACTTTAAGAGAGCTAAAATCAATTAAAATTTTCTGGGGAGCTTATATATTCAATAAAGTAAATTTTACCCATCAGTTTATTAATCTAATGCTTTGCTGCCATAGATTTCTTTTCAAGTCCTTTCATTTTAAAATCTATATCTGAAAGAATTTGGAATATTATACTATCACTTTTCCTACTTAATAAAGCTTCTTCTAATTGTTTATTTAGTAATTGAATTGCTTCAGTTAAATCGTTAATTTCTTTTTCTTTTTCACTAATTCTCTTATCTCTAAATTTTATTTCATCCTTTAATGAATCTAATTCCTTGCTGAATGATTCTATGTTATTATAAGCAGCACCTTGTAATTCATTAATTGAAACATCTATTTGATTATCTTTATATATTTTATGGTTAATTGAATCAAAGATTTTATTCTTGTTACCATATTCTATATATGATATTAACTTCCTATCAACATCTCTCAATCCATTAGAAACTCTGTAAAGTACATTATTTAACACATTCAACACTTGTATTCCCAACCCATACGTAGTATTAGTCTTTTCGCATACAATAAAGGTATTAATTTTATCTTGACTATTTTCCAATGTACATAAGCTTTTAATTCTCTCATTGTATATGTCAAAAAAGCTTTGTTGAATTTTATGACTTTCTTCACCTTTTCTAGCTTCTAGTATTATACCGCCACAGTCTGCATTCTTCTTCAATATTAGTGAATGATATTTTTTTAACATTGCACTAACTAATTTTGAATATGAATCATCTATACCATTTTTATCTTTCTTTATAGTAGAAGAAATAACTGTAAACTTTAAACCTTTAAATAATTGTGGTAATCCATTAACAAATTGAGCTCTTTGCATCTTATCAATATTGTTATAAACATTTTCTTGTAGCATTATATCATCTAATGGAATACTGCTATTATCAAACAACTCATTCTTAAATTCATTTAGCTTTTTGCTTAATTCACATTGTCTATTTTTTGATTCAATGCAATAATCATATTCAAAAGCAACCCCTACCATTGATAGATTATCATTTGCACCCGTACTTAAAAATCCTCTCTCATCCACAAACATAACATATCTTTTACCCATATTTTTTTTCTCCCCTTTAACAAATATTCCGTAAACGCATTTTCTAATTTTTTTCAATTAGTTTATTAAGTCTTTATGAGGTATAGCTTTTCTATTTTTATAAATTCTGCATATACTTTTGATGCTAACGTTATTGTGCAAAGGAAATATAATTTAAACCCATTTTACCCATTAAATTTATTTATCTAATCCATCCTCACACCTCCTATTTTTCTTAATTTTAGTATTATATATTTATTCTACATTAATTTAAATTTCCCTTTATTTTTTTAACAAAATTTTCAATAAATTAACATGTTTACAAAATGACTATTTTTATTTAATTATAGTTAAATTTACATAGCACTAAATAAATATATGTTATGTAAAATCTATTTAGAATTTTATTTTATATAATTTAAATAAATGACTACACTCAATTTATTTATTATAATTGATGTGATATTTGTTACTTTAAAGTGAAAAGGAGCACTACAAATGATTAAAATTTAATCATTTGTAGTGCTCCTTTGTTCTATATCAGAAAATTTAATAATTTATAGTTTATTCTTTGGGTTTTACCCTATAACGTAAAATGGTTTTTAATTTATTTTTTTCAGTTTTTCGTGCATCCGTAATATATATTTCTCTATGATTTTTAAATACTCTTTTCAAATTATTTTCTTCACAATACTTTTTCATAATCGCAAAACTGCCAGGTTCATCATCATATGACCCAACATGAAGTATTTGTATGCATAATCCATCCTCTATTTTATCAAAAATCACCTCTTCTAATAATGGATGAGGCTTTTTCTTTTTTACTATTTCAATTGCTTTTTCTGCAATTTCTTTCGTTACAAAGTCAGGCTGGCGAATCATAATCGTATATATAAATTCATTCTTGTCAATTGTAGCTTCCTGCCTTCCTTTTTCACTCATATCCCATATTCCTTCTAAAGGAAATACTGTGTACTCGAAATATCCTTCTGGAGTTATACCACTTTTGGGCATCATCTTTACAGCATAAGAAAGAGAATATAAAACACCTATTGCCTCTGAAAATTGTTCATGATTTGGATTTCCTTTTCCTTTAATCATAAAAAAATTAAATTCTGGAACTGTTAATAATTGGACCTTTTCTTTGGGCATATACAATTCTTTAGCTTGCTTCTTCCATTCAAATTTCATTACTCTACCTCCTGTTATATTTTAATATATCAAATAAAATATGACAGCAGTATGTCTTATTTAGTGTATTTTATATAAATATCTTAATATCTACAAAAAAGCTTAATACATTTTAAGTACTAAGCTTTTTCCATTTCCAATAACATGCTAATATATAATACTTAATATTACTATTTATATTAGGAACATAAGTATAAAAGTTGTAAAAATAATATATTTCTTAACTTTAATAGAAATAAATATTGTTATACATTAACTATTAAATATTTCATCTCCGCTTTTGAAATCAAATCCAGGATGATGATCAAATTTAACAGCCCCAACAGAAGCTTTTCCTTTTACTGCTTTACTAACAAGTGCTATTCCTTCATTTCCAAAACCAGCACAAAGTTCTATAGCTTTAACACCTTGTTCAACTAATTCCTTTGCCACTTCAACTGCTTCAGTATAATTTTTCACTCCTACTACAGTTAAACTTACAACTGGTGTATCTACAACAGTTCTGTGAGTTTTATAATCCACCTCTGGTGCCACAAATATAAATGCTGCATTAACTTTCATTTCTAAATTCCCCCTTAAAAATGTTACTATGAATTATTATCTTTATCCTTAATATTTAAGTACAAACATATAGTAACATATGATCATAAAAGTGAATTGTAAAATATTGCTCACTTACGCATGAAATTCTTTTTATAATCTTGAATTGATATTCCCATTTGTTTTTTAAATATTTTACACATATGACTTTGATCTGATAAATTAAGATTTACAGCTAAATCTGTTTCAGATTCAATATTAAATATTTCAGCTTTAATTATTCTCATTTTTGCTTGCAAATAATATTGATTTGGAGTCACTCCCATTTCCTTTTTAAAAGTACGAATTAAATGATATTTAGATAAGTAAAATGTTTTTGCTAATTTATCTAAATCAAATTTTTCAGAAGCATGTTTCTTTATATATTCAGAAACCCTTAAAACTGTTTCATATGTTTTATCCCGTTGTAATGAAGAATCCTTATTTATAGCACTAGAAATTATTTTCAAAGTTGAATTTAATAATTCCTCTTCATCATTATTCCTTTTGAAAATATCACATATGTATAGTATTTCATCACCCAAATTCATTTGAATAAAATATTTATTAAAATGAATATTTTCTACTAGCTTTTTTAATTCATTTTTAAAACATATTGTTATGTAATTATATTCGCAATCAGCATTTATAGAAATTCCCGTATTTGATGGAATTATAAAAATCATTTTCTCTCTAAGTACTTTCTTACTGTTATTTATATTAAATAATGCTTCCCCTTTTTCAATTATACCTACACAAAAACTTTCATGGCTATGAAGTGGAAAGCAATGGTTACTTTTACCATATAAAATTTCTACAGAGCCCTTTTCATAAAATTTAATACTATTTTTCATATTATATTTCTCCAACTAAAAAATCATTTCCCTTTCATTGTATTATACAACTTAAGGGAAATAAACAAAATATCAGGTTGTAATTAATAATTAGGAACATCTACTTTTTCAATATCTCTTATAAATAAATAGGAACTAACCAACCCTAAGATTGCAAAAAATATTGGAATTACAATAATACTGCTCAAGGTATGTCCAGCATTACCACTATTTAATATACTTATCAATATAACCGCAGTTACAATTGCAGAAGAACCTGATTTTTTTAACTTACTGATATATACCGGAATTAAGCTAATTAATGAATATATAAGTGAATATAAAATAATATTTATTAAATTAGGTATTAAAACCTCCATAGTCAAAGGCTTATTAGTAAAATTAATAAAAATATTCAAAATATATAACATGGTGCTGATAAATATATTAGATATTATCATAGATACAAAAGCAAATGCAGCTACAATAAATAATTTTGATATCATAACTTTTTTTCTATTGATAGGATAGGTAAATAAAATATTTATTGTTTTATTCTTATATTCTCCAATTATTAATTTTGAAATTAAAACTCCTGCATAAATTGAAAAGGTAATCCTTACAAACATACTTGTAAACAGAAATGTGTCATCCCAAGTATTAAATATCATTTCATTATTTGCTTTCGTTCCGAATATAGACATGAGTAAAAATCCAAGAATAATTAAATTAGCTATTGATATACCTTTTATATTTCCCATGATTTTATACTTTTTAAATTCTAATTTTATCAATTTAAACATTTGCTTTTCCCCCATTTAATAAATTTAAGAAATAATCCTCTAGTGAATTATTTTTTCTGCTTATAGCTTCAATTTCAACATCCTTTAATATTAAAGCCTTTGAAATATCCTTTTGAGATAACTTCAAATCATAAATTCTAATAAATGTATTATCAATAATTTTAAAATTTGAAATCTGAAGATCATTTTCTAGAATAAATGCTGCTTTAGTACAATCCTTAGTAGTAACTTCTATATATTCCAAATTTCCTTCTCTAATGCTATTCATAGATACTTCCCTGACTAATTTTCCATTATTTATTATTCCTATAGTATCTGCAACTTGCTCTATTTCTCCTAAAATGTGACTGGATATTAAGATTGTTATATTATATTCCTTATTTAACATTCTTAAAATATCTCTCATTTCTTTAATCCCAATTGGGTCAAGACCATTTATTGGTTCATCAAGTATTAATAATTCTGGTTTAGTTATAATTGCTCTAGCTATTCCAAGCCTTTGCTTCATTCCTAAAGAAAATTCTTTAACAGGTTTCCTATCTATTCCTTTTAAATTAACTAAATCTAAAGCTTTATCAATAGCACTCTTATCATAATATCCCATGTATTCACAATGAAGTTCTAAATTTTCTTTCCCCGTTAACTTATCATAAAATACAGGGTATTCTATAATACTTCCCATTCTTTTTAAAGTTTCATAAGATTTATCAGTAAGCTTTTCACCAAAAACCTCTATTTCACCTACACTTGGCTTAATAAGATTTACTACCATCTTCATTATTGTAGTCTTACCAGCTCCATTAGGACCTAGAAACCCATATATCTCTCCCTTTTTAACATTCATATTTACATTTTCAATAACTTCTTTATCCTTAAAATTTTTTGATAAATTAGTAGTTCTTAATATATACTTCATATATACTCCCTCATTTCTTTATCTACTGTATCTATATAATAAGATATAAACTTCTCTTTTTTATTAACCAATTCTTACTTATTTCTTAAGTCAAAAAATAAGATGCTCAATAATTAGCATCTCACCTTTAAATTTATATTTATTCTCTATATTAAAATTAAATTTCTGCTATCTTTTTTATCAAGTTTATGTATAAAAACTATTAGCTTAATATTAATAATTAATTCTCTTTAGTTTGACTATAAAACTGGTCTTCACATAAGGTTTACTTTTAAGAATAATTTCTCCTCTCAATTTATTAACAAGCCTTTTAGTTATTGTTAGCCCAAGTCCACTTCCTTGATAGAATTTATTTCTGGAATCTTCGAGAGTATACATGCGTTCAAATACTTTTTCAACATTACTTTCATCTATGCCTTTCCCTTTATCAATAATCTCTACATAAACAAATTCATCGTCAAAGCTTAAGTTCATTCCCAAATAATTACCATTACTTCCATACTTAATTGCATTAGAAATTAAATTATTCATTATTCTATCTAAAGCTTCAAGATTTCCAAGCGCATAAACTGGCGCTTCTGGAATTTGAATATCCACTTGAAATCCTTTCGTTGTTAAATTGTCATAGAAGTCTAATATATTTTTCCTACACATTTCATTAATATTAATTCTTGTTAATTGTATTTCTTTGTCCCCAGATTCCAGCTTTGCTAAATCAAAAAATTTATTAATAAGTTCGATGACTTCTAGGGTTTTATTATGAACTTTTAAAAGTAGAACTTCTCTTTCCTCACTTGATATATTCTCATCTAATTTTATTGTTTCAATATATCCAAGTACTACTGTAAGAGGGGTTTTCAAGTCATGAGAAATATTAGAAAGCATTTTGCTCATGGATATTTCTTTTTTTCTATAATCAGCTAATACCTTTTGAGTAAATTCTAATAGATTATTAATAACAATAAGTAATTCTTTAATTTCTATATCATCCGTAACCACTAAGAGCTTTTGCTCACTATTTTCCTTCATAATCATATTAAGTTTATTTTGAATGTATTTTAAATCATTACTTCTTTCTATTTTTGATTTGTACTGCAAAATTACTATACAAATTAAAATAGCAATAACTAATAACAATAAAATAGTCATTTAGTTACCCTCCAATTTATAGCCTATACCCCATAAAGTCTTTATGTATTTAGGATTTGATGGATCATCCTCTATCTTTTCCCTAACTCTTCTCATATGGACATTAATTACATTTTCATCTCCATAATATTCTTCCTTCCAAATATAGCTATAAATTTGAGCTTTAGTAAATACTCTATTGGGATTATTTATAAATAGTTTTAATATTTCAAATTCCTTAGAAGTTAGTTGAATTGGCTGTCCATTTTTCATAACCGAAAAATTATCTAAATCTATAGTAATATTGCCCAGCTTTACTGGCACCTTTTCTTCTTTTTGACTTCCAGAATATTTTGTTGCTCTCCTAATTCCAGCATTAATTCTAGCAGAAATTTCAATCATGGAAAAAGGCTTGGTAATATAATCGTCTGCACCAAAACCTAGTCCAATTGCTTTATCTACATCGCTATCTTTTGCCGACATAATCAAAATAGGGACTGAACTTTTTCCCCTAATTATTTTTAGAGTTTCCATACCATCTAGTTTAGGCATCATTAAATCAAGGACAATTAAATCAAAATCATCATTCAAATACTTAACTATACCATCTTCCCCATCAAATGCTGTAGTTACTATGAAGCCTTCCTTAGTTAAATAACTTTTGACCATTTCACTAATAGATATATCATCTTCTATAATTAAAATCTTGTTATTCATTTTTATATTACCCCTATTTCAAAATCTGTAACTTTATATCAATTTTATCACATAAATTGTGAAAGTGGGAAGTTTATCCATAGCTATGTTATCATATTTTTATTTAATATACTTGAAAGCCCTTCTTTTGTCTATTTATTGAAAGGAAAGGCTTTCACAATTGATTTAATTTTTATCTTTTATCTTAAAATTTTATCCTTCTATTCTAGGTTTTGTTGGATCACATGCTGGATTCTTTGTTCCAGCTACCATTGCAAGCTTTGTTAGGTAATAACATTCTTCTCTAAACATATGATCAGCCATTAGTGGTGAAAGTGTGCCAATTATCTCTTTTTCTAAGATTCCCACTTCTAATTCTTTTAGGAACTTTTTAAAACAGCTCATTACATCGCTTGCATTCACATTCAGTTTATTTAATGCAGGAAATTCACAAATACCTGTTCTTGTATATCCTTTATATTCCAATAGGGCTAAATATAAATTTGTAAATAATTTCGAATATTCCTTGCTCTTCTTAATTAACTCTTTTTGAGTCATATCTAAGGTACTTGCTATTGAATCAGCATGACCAACTCCGTCAGGAAGCCAAAGCATATGAAGCTGAATATCTCTGGTAACAGATACGTCTCCCTTAATTAAATTGTTTAAAATACAAATATATTCTTCTAATTCATTGATCATATGATTTATAAAAGTAGGTGGAAGGTTAATATCTATTTTCTCATAAATTTGCTTTGAAAGAATATTTAATTTTAATTCTCTTATTTCCATAGCTGCTGAATAAGCTTTATAGTTTAAATCATGAAATTTTTCATCTGAAATTTGTTTATGTGATTCCTTTAATAAATCATCAAATAAATTTATAAATCTGACCGCTTGTTGAACGAACTGAGTTTCTTTTGGTGAAAGAGCATTTAAAATAAATCGCGAATGATCTCCTAATATCTGTAGCCAAAAATTATGTTCCCAAAGTGATATTTCTTTAATATTCTTAATTTCCAAGTGAACCCTCCAAAGAATTTTTTCTCCAATAGTTATTTTATTCAAATATTATGTGATTTGATACTTATTTATTTTTTTACCTTTTAAGATATAAGTTTTAATTAATTGAATTCATATTATGAGGTAATTCTTTATTTTTATCTCCTTCTACTGTATATTAGTTAGTGGGATTTTAATTATTAGCCTATTGTAGATTAAATAAATTATTTAAAAGGAGTATATATGAAAAATTTTAAACACTATTTATTTGTATCATTTATATTAATTTTTACATCTTTTATTATGTTTCTTTTTCATTATCTTATATTTGGTCAATTAGAAAATACCATTTATTATTCATTAATGAGTCTTTGCTTTATACCTATTAATATCCTTGGAGTAACTCTCGTGTTTGAAAAACTAGAAGATAGACGTGCTAAAATTGATCGTTTGAATAAACTAAATATGTTAGTAGGACTATTCTTTAGTGATGTTGGTTTTAACCTATTAAAACTAATAGCTGCTGGAGATACAAAAATTAATCTTTTAAATTTAGATTTTAACGATATAAAATCATGTACAAGCAAATTCTCAGCCTATGATCATGATATTAATTTTGAACTTATAGATTATCCTAAACTCAAACAACTTATAATTGGTAGCAGAGAAATTTTATCTACTCTTATTGCTAATGAAAATATTTTAGAACACGAAACCTTTACAGATTTACTTATGGCATTAATGCATTTAAGAGATGAAATATTATTTATACAACATAAAATTGAACTTAGCCATGATGATTGCATTCATCTTAAAGGAGATCTAATAAGAGTATATAAAACTTTAACAGTTCAATGGATAAAATATCTGTCACATTTAAAACAATTTTATCCATTTCAATATAATAGTGCTATTAAATTTAATCCATTTACACTTAATATTTAAATCAGGCATATACGTTTTATACTCAAATGTTAATAATATATAAGTTATAGTTTTACCTTAATTTAATTATTACCCGCAGAATAATTCTATAGTATAATTCATTTGTATTATGTAATTATGTAATTATGCAAGCTTATTTTATAATACTATTAATAGAAAGGTCTTGATATTATGGTTTCACTCACAAACTCAGCCCTATTAGAAAACAAATCCTTAAGAAGGCTAATGGCAGCACGGGTATCAACTAATTTTGCCTATCAAATGCTTACTGTAGCCATTGGCTGGCAAATGTATTCCTTAACTAATTCTGCTTTTTACTTAGGTCTTATTGGATTAGTTCAATTTTTGCCCATGCTTCTTCTTTCACTTTTTGTTGGTCATATAGCTGATAGATATGACCGTAGGAAAATAATAACAATAAGCCAATGGACTCAAAGTATATTCATTTTAATTTTAGCTTTTGGAAGTTTTAATGGCTGGATTACTAAAGAACGATTTCTTATAATAATTTTCTTTGTAGCAGTAGCACATTCTTTTGAAGGTCCTCCAATGCAAGCTTTATTACCCAATATTGTAAATCGAGAAGTTTTCCCAAGGGCTTCTGCCTTAATGTCCTCCGTTTCAGAATTTGCAGTTATTATAGGTCCAGCAGTTGGTGGTATACTTTATACTTTTGGATCAACATCAGTTTATACTTTAACTGGTATTTTATATTTAATTTCAGGATTTCTTATATCACAAATTTTAATTAAAAAGGAAGAATTTAAGCCAGAACCTACTAGTTTAAAAACCCTATTTGCAGGAATATTTTTTATTAAAAGCAAGCCTATTATATTAGGTGCAATTTCATTAGATTTATTTGCAGTATTATTTGGCGGTGCTACTGCATTGCTTCCAATTTATGCAAGTAGTATTCTTATGATAGGTTCTTTAGGACTTGGCATTCTAAGATCAGCTCCTGCTCTAGGTGCTTTATTAATGTCTGCTTATCTTTCAAAAAAACCTTTAAAGCAGAATGTTGGAAGAACCATGTTTATAGCAGTTATATTCTTCGGTTTATCAACTATTATATTTGCTATCTCTAAATCTGTTATTGTATCCTTCCTAGCACTCTTTGCATTAGGAGCATCTGATGTAATAAGTGTTGTCATTCGTTCTACACTTGTTCAACTTGAAACTCCAGATAATATGAGAGGAAGAGTTAGTTCGGTAAATATGATATTTATAGGTACATCTAATCAGCTTGGCGAATTTGAATCTGGCATTACAGCTTCCTTATTTGGAACAGTCCCAGCAACTCTAATTGGAGGCATTGGAACCATAGTAGTTGTAATGCTTTGGATGAAACTCTTTCCTTCAATTTTAAATGTAGATAAATTCGAAAATTGTAAAAATTAAATTTGCTATTAGAATTTAGTTTATTACAATTATCCAAATACATATATTTGTGATTTTAATAAGTAACAAATAGAATTTTAAATAATAATTGCGTAAATAAAATAAGATATATCAAATTACCTGTAATAGTAATTTGATATATCTTTATATATGTAATAATCAGTACTTCAAAGAAGCTAAGTCTTGTGAATACTAATTGAATTTTTAGTATTAAAAACTTGTCCTTAAATAAAATTTCTAAAAATAATATTACAAAATTAACTGTAAAATCTATTTGCTTATTTATTAAATTGTTACTTCATTAACACATGAAAAAAGATAGTCACTATAACTATCTTTTTCTTTCTATTCACCTCGCAACGTCCTACTCTGCCACACAGTCACCCGTGCAGTACCATCGGCGCTA
>NZ_JAABNP010000108.1 GCF_009928485.1 Clostridium sp. C2-6-12
TGAAAGTACTCTTATTGCATTAATAGATAATTTATCTAATTCTCTACTCATCTTTATCCTCATTTCCTAAACATATTTTCTATAAAAATCACTTGATAAAATGCTGTAATCCGCATTATGACTATAAATATTTATCTATTTATATAGCTTTATAGTTACATATATTAATATTTAACTAGATATCTATTTACCTATTAATATAGTTAAGTAGGTATCTAGTTTTATTTAAATATATAAACTTAGTTATATTTTTAAATATATATATAGTTTTATTCTTATATATAAATCTATTTAAATATTTATACTTAA
>NZ_JAABNP010000048.1 GCF_009928485.1 Clostridium sp. C2-6-12
TTGCCAAGAAGGAGTTGATTTTATTCAGTTTACACAAAATTTTTTACAGAGCCTGGTATTATGCTATAGTTTATAGGTAAATCGTGAGTTATTTTTTCACCATATATATAATTCGTATATTGTAATCTAATAACAACTTGCTGATAAGGTCCTATAACATTTCCATCTCTATCTTTTGTTAATGGTACACCATATGGCACTACATATGCTTTCCATAAGATTGCTTGGTCAGGTGGACCATATTGAGAACAATGTGTATCTGTACCTGTCCCTGGAGTGATAGCATAATTTCCATTGACTTTTTTATCAACTTCATCATTTACCCAATTAGGCATAATGTAATGAAGTGTTGAATTATTTCCAGCTTCCTGTGTAAAATATGGTATTTTTGTTACAACATCAAATCTAGTTCCTCTTAATATGTTACTACCATTCGGGGTAGGATCAACCGTAACATCCCCTGGCGTTATCTTAAAGAACTTATATCCATTGGAAACCTTATAAGTCACATTTCCAGCCCGATCATATACCCAAACATGAATATACCATGTTCCATTGCTATTTATAGGTACATTAAAATTTGTAGTAGCATTTGGACTATTTTCAGGGGTAGTTAAATTTTCTAAATTAGTACTTTCATTGTTGTAAGTAGGAGTATTTCTAGTAACACACCATCTAACACGATCTACTCCTGATAAATTATCCTTTAGAGTTACATTTATTGCATAAGGATCATCTATATATGTCCTATTATCATCTGAAAATACTGGTATATCTGGATTAGTTTTATCCAGTTTATATGCTCCATGACTATCAAAATGATAATTATCGGCAATATCCCAAAGTTTACCTTCAGCATAATATATACCATCATCTGTGAATGTAAGTTCATCTTGCAAGTCGTATATTTTATAACCAGTTTTTATATCTTCGGTATCTGGATCAAAATAGTGCTTTGTAGAATCATCACGATTATACCAACTTCTATCATTAATTGTTACATAACTCCTATCAGTATCTATACCTGAAAGATTATCTTTTGCATATATTTGAGTTGTTATATCATTATTAACCCAATTTCCAATTACGCCAAATTGTCCTCTATGATAAGTTTTACCAGTGTTATAATCCCACCATTCTTTAGATACTAAATCATACGGATCAGTTTCATCTATATTATAACCATCATCAAAACTGTCATAACTATTTTTCTCGTAAGCAAGATTAATATTTTCAGAAGCAAAACCATTGCTACTACCAGGGCTTTTTGCTAGATTAAATGATCTATCATCATTCCAATATCCATCTTTCCAAGAGCCACTCCAATTGTAGCCAGTATTATTCCACCAATGACCACTACTAGATACATCAAAATTTGTATAGACACGAGCAAATTGAGGCCAATTCGTCACATCCTGTCCAACAGGGCCCTTTTCTATTGATTCTAAGTACCCCCAACCAATCTGTTTCCACTCAACAATTTTAGCGTTAATTACTATGTTTGCTGCTACATTCTTATAACCATTCTTACCATCAATTTTAAGTGTGCCATGAACTCTGTTCATATTTAATGTACCAACACCATATGTAGCCCCTGGAGAACCACCATAGGCACTGTTTCCATTAACACTAGAGTTAGAATATTGATTGTAAAAATTAGTTGGATTAATGTTAGTCGTATTATATTGAATACCTGAATCATCAATAGCAACCTTACTAGTAACATCATGACCGTTTACATCTTCTGCATGAACAACGCTAAATTGTATCTTGCTTACTGCATACATCTGATGTATCCTTGTCCATTTAGTACCACTAGAACGACATAAAATATACAAATGAGGGGGATCTTTTTCTTCTTCCAAATACTGAATATAATCTGGATACAAATCTTTAATATCATCATCATCAAGGTCACTTATTTTATCATAATCTTTAGGATCTTCTCCGTCATGTAGTACATTTTTATACCAAGATTTAAGTCCAGAAGTTACACCCACAGATGCACCCCATTTACCATCCTTGATTCCATTTTTTTCTCTATAAGTTCCATATCCCCATCCATCGCCATGTTCATAATAATCCCATTTGTCGGAATTATCAACAATCATACCGCCTTGCATTACGTTTGTTTTGTAATCTGCGTTATCTTTACCTACTTGAGTAGCATATTCAATGCTACTATTCCCTCCAACAACTTTCGTATCATAGCATCTCAACGCACTTTTTTCTAAAATAGCAGTATCATCACCAGTTAGTGCAAAATCAACAGTTACACCTCTATTTTGCCAAGGTGTAGTTTCAGGATTAAAAGACATCCCAGGGTTTATAGTATCAGGCATTTCTAAAGAGCCTTCATGACCGTCCGAAACATCTATCCAGTGTCCATCATTGTCTTCTGTCATAGGAGAATACCTTTTAATGTTAGTGCTTGGTGTAGATGAATATAACTTACCAAATGATATCCTAGTATTCGTATTTAGGTCATATTTTGATTCGTGCAGATCTGCGAGAGTAATGATGTTATCGTCATGGTTACTTTCTGCATGAACATTATTAGTCGTAAATGAACATATTTGAAATGCTATAAGCGTCAATGAAAAAATCTTTTTCCATTTCACCCAAAAAACCTCCTTTCTAATAATGCCTATAGTATAACTTGAAAAAACTTTATCTCAAATTTTGATTTATACTTTATAAAAAAATTTGAATAAAATAAAAAATTCTAAAATAATAAGGACAAATAGTTTTATCAATATAAGAAGGATTTTTATGTGTCTAAAAATTTTTGATTTTATTTAAATTTAAGAAGGAATTTTATATGTAAAAACTATTAGTTTTATTTTAGAAAAGAAGGTATTAATCTGTGCTCCACTCCTACTCGGAGTGTTTATATAAATTTTTAAATCAAGGAACTTTGTTAGCAAGGGCTAATTGTTCTTTGAATTGCCAATGATGGCAAAGGCCATTCGGCAAACTTAGTACTTAACCTTTAAGAAATAGAAAATGGGTTTTGTGCTGCAACTGCAACGGACGAGTCGTCTGTCTGGTTCTTTAAAAGAACCAGACAGACGGCAGGGCAACCGTTAGAAGCCTTGCAGTTACTGCTCAATCTCGAATTAAGAATTATATTGGTCTGAAATTAAAAATTAAACGTACATTTTTGAGGTGTTACGTCTATTAAGTTTTACATTTTTTATGAAGGAGACGTTTGGTAATGAATGAACAACAGTTAGATAGATATTTGCAAATAGAAAGTGAAGTAGAAGGAGTAAATTCACGTAAGTATAAAAAAACAACAAGAAAGATATACAAAAGATATGTACTAAAATTTGCAAAAATTATTATAGAAAATAATATTCCAATAAGTAGCATAAGGAACATAAAAACACTACATTTAAAAGCCTATGGAGAAATTGAGGTGTGGAAAAAGGGACGTAGAATCTCTGTGGTTATTGCAGAACTTCAAGGGGTTATACATTATTATAACACTCTAAATTTAAGCGTAGCGAGATACAGACGGCAGCATCTTTTAGATTTAAGAATACTAAAGAATTATTTAGAAGGGAGAAATGATAAAATATGAAAATTAGTGACATGGATGAAAGAGAATTCAACAGATTCCAGAACCTAAGTAGACAGGCAGAAAGTGCATACAAAGAAAGGATACATTCATTTAGGACAGAAGATAACTATCGGCAAGGGATGGGGGAGTTTATAAAATACTTGGCATCTGAGACTAAATTGCATAAATTAGAAAACATAAAAGCAAAACATCTAATAGGTTTTGCAGATCAATTAAAAGAAAATGGCATTTCTGCATCAACCCAAAAAACATATTTATGTGGAATTAGAGATTTTGCAGATAGGTTTGGAATCGATCAGCGTAATATTCCATCAAATGAGAGGTTGGGATTGGATAAAAGGATTTTTGGAAACGTGGATAGAAGTTGGACAAACAAAGAATTTCAAGACTTTAAAGAAGTTGCTGAGAAGTATGACAAAGATAAAGGACAAGGTCAACGTATGGAGTTAATTCTTGAGACATGTAGAAACTTTGGATGCAGGCTAGAAGGGGTCTTAAATCTCGATTTAAATGCTATAAATAAGGCTCTAGACAACGGTGAACTTATGACAAAAGAAAAGAATGGAAAAATAAATATTAAGCCTGTGGAAAGACTGGATCAAAGAGAGGTGTTAGAAAAAATAAAGGCATTAGGAGAAGAAAATGGACAAAGAAAGATATTTATAGGAGATAACTTTAAAACAACGTTTAAAGAAGTAGAAAATTTTATCTATAATAATCGTTCAAGAATCCAATTAGAGGAAAGAATGATAACAGTAGAAGCGAGGAAGAGTTTTCAAGAAAATGGAATAGTTGTTAGATCTACTTTATCAATTCATGGATTGCGTTATAATTATGCTAAGGAAAAGATGAAAGATTATATAAGCAATGGAATGTCACTTCATGATGCAAGCCTTAAGGTGAGTCAATTAATGGGTCATAATCGTGAAGAAATAACAAAAATTTATTTGGCATCTGCAGAATAAAAAATAAAAAAATGAAAATTGGAAAAAACGATAGTTGTATGCTATAATTAACTAAAAATATAAAAAATATAAAATTTAATATAAAAAAAATGCAGTGTTGGTCGCACTACATTTTGTGGTGAATCTCTTCCCAAAAATTCACTATTTACTGGTTAGGTAAATTTTATAATGTAAGTATATCATACTTACATTATAATTTCAATTTTAATATATAAATTTGTATAAATCTATGCAAATTATACACAAATTGAATAGAATTTAGAAGAGTTCACCGTTACCAAAAGAAAAGGGACGGTGTTTTTTTATGGAAAAAGTAGATAAATTAGAAGAAAGAGTATATATAAAACCTAGAACAGAAGAAGAAATAAATAAAGCAGCAAGGGGAATTAGATATTTTTTATCTAAGGTGCACCCAACACTGGAAAATGACAATGATAGAACTGCTTGTGTATGTATATTACCTATTCAAAGAAATAAGAATGAGGGATATGATTTTGATCTTAACAGACCTTTAGCAATATGGAGATGGGACGAAAAAACAGAGGAAAAGTTGGTAAATTTATTAAAAACAGTAAACGGGCACCCAGTTGATTTGTATTACGGTGTATTTAATTTTAATTATCACTTAGAAACTCTTACTAAGGCTGGTAAAAAGGCACAAAAAGGCATTGTAAACAGCCAAAACGCTATGTATTCTATGGAACTGTTTATGGATTTTGATGATTGTAATGAAATTGAATACTTAAAATATAGAAAAGTATTAGAGAGTATTGGAATAGAGTGTTTATGGGTTTTTACTGGACATGGTTACCAAGCACATATACTGTTGAATGAAAAAAATCATGCCGATTATAAGAATTTGCCTAGATTTGTCTATTTAGCAAGGTCTCGTGGGTTTAATGTGGATACTGTATGTATAGATTCTGCAAGAAAAAGTAGGCTGCCACAATGGACCAACTACAAGTCCTTTGAACAAGGAAAATACAAAGATGAATTAAATAATCCACCTAAAACTAAAGGGGTTGGAAATACAGATAAGAGGTATGGTTTACACGAGATATTTCAGAGGTTGGAGATGCTGCCAATTACTGCTCCGGAGGAATTAAAAACCTTAACTGATTTGGAGAACCAAAGGTTTTGCAAAGTAAAAGAAAAAGATGTAACTTTATTAGATTTAAAGAACGAAACTATAGCAAACAAAAAAAAGAAATTAGAAGAGTTTAAAAAGATAAAGTACAAATATATAGATATAAAAGATTATCCAGAGCCTGTACAAAGAATGTTGCTAGAATGTAAAGAAGGATATAGAAATGCTACATTAGGATTTTTAATAAAATGGTTTAAATCTTATATAAAATTGCCTAAAGAAACTACAATAGAAACATTACAACAATGGCACGTTGAAGCAACAACGTACATCGAAACATTTAAAACCGACTTTGAAAGGTTTTGGAATATTAATGGTCTTAATTATACAACAGAATTAACAAAAGAATTCGGATATTTAGACTTTGAAAACAATTTATTTATAAAAAAAGATAGAGATATAGAAATTCCAAATGCACTAATAGATGTTTTGGGACAAGTAGACAAAGCAGCAATAAAGGTGTATCTGGCACTAAAAATGACAGCACACTTAGAAAAGGAAACAACGCTAGAAAATATAGTTAAGATATCAGAATTGTCCCGGGCAACCGTTTTTAGAGGCTTAGAAATATTAAAAGGTAAACAGCACGTTTATGCAGAAAAAAAATACAAAAAAGATAAAGAAGTATATATATACAAAACACAAAAAATATTAGATATAAATAAAGGATATACAGTAATATCTTTCGATAATGCTAAATGTATGTTAAAAGAACTTAAGAATAATAGTGTTAAATTGTATTTATACATGCTAAGAAAGTGCTTTAATAATAAATATTGTACTCTTAATCAAAATGATCTTGCAGCGGCAATAGGCGTTGCAAGAAATTCCATAACTAGCATAACGAAAGATTTAGAAGAAAACCAATATATACTAATAGAAAAATTGCAAATAGGACCCAATATTTATAGTAATGCATACAAATTAAAGAGATAAAGTAAAAAAGATAGGAGTACCCTATCTTTTTTACTTTATACATAGTTCAATATTCAAATGTATATTCAAAATGTTAATTTGATTTATTGAGTTGAGGATTAATTGAATAAACATTGTTAATTTACATGAAATTTGATTTTCAAGTGACTTTTTTTAGTAGAATGATGTTTTCTTATTTTATGTTTGTTTTCTTTATGAAAACGTAAGAAAACATTAATGATTTAAAAAGAAAACATTAATAAATTAAACAAAAATATTGAAAACAAAATTTAGAAGTGTTAATATTAATTCAATAAATAAATATTGGTATAAAGGAGTCGATTTACATGGAAGATAAAGAAAAAGCAGTAGAGCAATTATCAGGAAGGGTAACAGAAACCCAAAAAGCATATTTTAATGAAATGGAAGGCAGTTTTTCTGATAAAGTAGCAGAATTAATTGAAAGTCATAAGGCTAGAATTAAGGATAATGCATTCAATGTAGAAGACAATAAATCAGCAATACATCAAGCATTAAATGTAATAGTTAAGAATATGGAAACTATAGAACTTAATGCTAGGAACTATGTCCAAGACATTAAATCTGATATTGAGGTTAGAGTTAATGCTCTGGAAGAAGATTGCACGGAATTAAACAATGTTAAAGAAGAAAATAGATTACTTAGGAATGAAAATGAGGAGTTATTAAGTCAAAATACACTATTAAACATGTCAATAGATGGTTTAAGAGAAAAAAATAAAGAAGATCTAGCAAGTGCAAACATACAATATTCTAAATTAAAAGAAGAAAATGATAAATTGCATCAGGACCACATAAAGTTAAGGTTGGAATTTGGAGATATGAAAGAATCCTTAACTGATAAGAATATTGCTTTAACTGCAGAATTAAATAAATTAAAAGAAGATCATGCTGAGGAACTAGCAAAATTAAATAAAGAAGCACAAGAAAAAATAAATAGTTTATCTGCAGATTATACAAATTTAAAAATAGAGACAGATAAAATGATTTCTAATTTAGACAAGGCACTAGGAATTGCAAAATCTCAATTAGAATCTAAAGATAATTCAATTAAAGAAAAATCACTTTTAATTGAGCAACTAGAAAAAGATGCTGCTTGGCTTAAACCTTTTGCGACCGTAAATATACAATATCAAAATAGAATTTATGAATTAGAAAAAATACTTAAAGAAAATGGAATTAAATTTAATACAAGTGATCAAAAATAAAGAAAAGAAATCGCTCTTTTTTTAAAAATCTCAATTTTGGACATAGAAAAAAGTTAAAAATCTCATTTTTAGACATAGGAAAAAAGTTAAAAGTCTCAATTTTGGACATAGGAACAGAATTTTAAAAATCTCAATTTTGGACATAGAGTTAATAACCTAAAACCCACAAAAATACACGTTTTAATTTTAAAAATCTCAATTTTGGACAGTAAGTATATAACATGCGGGGAGCGGAGCGGGCGGGGGGATAATACTCCTTGAAAATTTAATGTTATTATCTGGAAATGCGAATGATACAAATAT
The DNA here is from genome assembly GCF_009928485.1 of Clostridium sp. C2-6-12. GTDB lineage: Bacteria > Bacillota > Clostridia > Clostridiales > Clostridiaceae > Clostridium. The sequence goes on from NZ_JAABNP010000048.1 coordinate 8,164, forward strand.
AAGGGGAGGAAGTAGCATCTCTGTAACTAGGGGCAAAGTAGTAATTAATGTTGCCAATATATAGCCTATAGTCGTCAACATTTCCGACGAAACTCACGTTAAGCATTTACTAAATAAAATGTAGGACTGTATTAGCACATTTACTTTGATTTATTTACCGAATAATTTTGCTCATAAAATGGCTTAAAATCACAGCGAATTAATTTATTAAAAAACGAGCGTTTATTTTACTCAATTTTTGAGGTTACTTTGCATCTAGTGACGCGCATGCTTCCATTACCTAAAGTAAGAATAAATTTCCACATAATACAATTTTTTAATATTTAGTGTATTGTTATGGAAATATATGATACAATTGCATTATATTTAATATTAATTATAATATTGTAAAAAAAGTAATATTATGAGGGTACGTCATATGAAATCTAATAAACTATTAAATGCAATTGCAATCGGTTTAATCAGTACAGTTGGAGTTGGGTTAATTACACCAATCACACCTGCATTTGCAGCAAATAAACAAACGGAAATAACATCTTCGAGTGAAACAAGTGATAATAATGTTGCAAATAAAAAAACTAATGTTAAAATTATAAAAAATGATTCATGTAATATCGAATATACGTATGACCAAAATGGAAAGTCATACAAAGTTGCAGAAAGTTTTACAGAAGACTTTAGTAGTGGGACAAGTAATATCTATGAAAAAAATAGTAAAGATGATTATGATTTAATTTCAGTAATTAAAACAACTTCAACTGAAAAAGATATGACATTTAAAACTTTGAATGTTAAGACAAATAAAACTAAATCCGAAACTGTAAAGCTTGAAAATAGAGTAGATGATAAAATTATTAATTCTAACTTAACAACTGGTCTTCGTTCCAATAGTTCAGAATTAACAGACTGGCAATTTAGTGGATATTTCTATTATAATCTTAAAATTATGAATTGGACAGCTGGAGCTATTTCTGCTTTACTATTGGGGTACCGTCAACATTTCCGACAAAACCCACGTTAAGATATAAAATGGATAATATTGTTATTAATTGGCTCAATTTTACATGCATCTCGGCTGTACCTGTAGATAAGTTCATTGATTATGAGCAAGGGATAAGAAGTGGAGAGCGTAAAAAAGTAACCAAAGGCATGAGAGATGAAGAACGTTAGTGGCACTATTTTTAAAGTCTTTAAATTAGCTGATTTATACCTCATTTTCAGTTTTAAAACTATTACCAAAAATAAAGTTTCAAAACAACTTGAATTTAACATTTATGGCACTTATTTTGGGTTATAATTGGCTTAACGTGAATAAAAACGTTAATTTATATCCAATTTTTGTATTAGCGTAGGTTTTGTCAGAAATGTTGGTGATACCCCTACAAATAAGAAAAAAACCTTAAATTTAAACATTTCTAAGGTTTTTTAACTTATTATTTATTGTCTTCTTGATTTTTACTTTTCAAGTATTTCATTAAAGATTTATTTAATAAAATTAATGTATAAAACCCATAAATTTTAAAAGCAGTTTCTATGATAAAATTTAAAATTCCATAAAATTCACTTAGAACGAAATAAGTATTCATAATTTCATTCCCTTCTCATAGATTTTTGTTTTTAATATGAATCAGAACTTAGATAAGCTGCCCCTGCTGGATCAATTTCCATACCCAAGAAATAGTTTTCCTTTGCACCACCTGATGTTACGGCTGTACCTCTAGAGTAACATGTGGCATATGAATTATTGTAACCATATTCTTCTTCTATTTTTGAAGTATTTGATAGAGTAATTTGACTGCTACCAGTATCTGCCCAAACATCAGTAATTTGTACTGATCGACCAGAAAACTTGCAACGAGCGTTACTTGAAATTTTGGTACCATCACCAAAAACATTTTTAAAATACTCTTTGGATACTTTAAGAGTTCGTGTTGAAGCTGCTAAAGTTGAACTAGATAGTGTGGAATTTTTTTCTTTTTTCGCCATTGGGTTTGTATCATTTGTAATTTCTAAAGAGTATCTAATCTTTGTTCCATCATCAAGGGTAATAGTAAGTGGAGTATTCACATCAAGTTTAACTTTAGATTTTCCATATTTTTTCTCAAATGCTTTTCTTTCAGCATTCATGTTACTTTGAGAATTAGATGTTGCAGATGTAATATCTTTTTGGGTGATTTCACTAGCATTAGCACTTATAGCTGGATTTAATCCTAGTACTAGTGATAATGATAACAATAATGTTAATATTTTCTTTTTATTCATAATAACCCCTCCAAATTATAATATTAGTATATATGTAATATTATAACATATAATATACATAATATGCTATATAAATTTGAGCCATATGTAATTTTCTCCAATATTAATATTTATAATTTTAAACACTTAATTTTCTTTTGCTTCTTCTTCTAAAAGTTTAGGCCACTGTCTTTTCATGTATTGCTCCACACCCATTGTCATTATATCTTCATGAATTTCTTGTGTTGTTTTTTTATACCCTCTTTCAAACTTCAAGCCACTACCTTTTCTTTTTCTATTTTTACATAAATACCTTAATAGATAAAGTTGTATTAACTCACTTTTTGATATTCCTAACTTTTCAGCATCTTCTGTTATTTCTTCATCTAAATGTTCTATTAATATACACTCTTCCTTTATACACTTTTCTCCAAAACAATTATATTCTTCTTCTCTCCAGTAATCTTTATCCTTATATCTTTCCATTATTAATATTTGTGTTTCTTCAAGGGAATCAGCCGAAGTCCTGAGTACATCAAACTCTTCTAAACCAAATTCTTTTCTATACATTTTAGATAAAAAACATTTATCAGCTGAACTCCAATAATATTCTTTTTCTACACGTTTCCTGAATGTGCTATCACTTTCAAAGCCTATATCTTTCGCTACCTCTTTAAAACTTTCTCTTTTATTTAATCTTTGTGTTACAATTTCATGCAGGCTAAACCAATGCTTCTTAGATTCGCTATAATAATATCTTTTTTGTATCTCACCATTTAATTCAATTGGGTTATAGTCTATTAGACGGGCCACATCTTCCATACTTGTATTACTATTTAACAGGTCTATAATCTCTTCTAAAGAAAGTTTTTTTTGTATCTTCCCCTTTGGCTCGCTATAATAATACTCTTTCCCTATCTCTTCCACTAATTCAGTTAAATCATACTTTAATTCCTTTGCTATATCTTTTATGTTCTCATTATTATTTAATCTTTTAACAATTTCTTCTTTGTTTAATATTTCACTTTTACTAATCATAGTACATCCACCCTTTTTTATCTTTGTTTTCATTTCTTCTTTTAATTATAAAAGTTCTCTTCTAAGAAATGTTGATTTTATTCAGTTTTTCCACTTGATCACAAATGGAAAACGTAAAATATATAATTAAACCTATAAAAAAGACCTAAAAAACTTAGGTGTAATTTACATAAGATTTATGTAAGTCTAAGAGAGCAACAGCCTTAAATTATACTATTTTAACTATAATTTAGGTATAATTTATGTAAAACTTATATAAGTTATAAATATTACTAGGGGTGGATGTAGCATCCATGTAACCAGGGCAAAGTAATTAAGATTCAGAATTATTACATCCTGAATCTTAATATTTATGCTTGTCCTGCAATAATAGATATATCTATTGGAATTCTAACATTCATATCTAGATCAAAATTTCCATATGGATTTACATGAGTATAAATTAATGGAGTTAAAGCTCTGAAATCTTCAGGTGCCATCATATCGTACCATTTCTTTTCAGATAATACTTGTTGTATCATTAATGTATTTACATATACCATGCAATTTTGTAAAAGGTGAAGACTTAATACTGAGAGTTCCTGGTCCTCAATTCTGTTTGTTGATATTTCACCACTTTTCCCATAGAAAATAAATGAGTTAGCACTATTCCAGTTTTCAACTACATTAAGCCCCGCATGTATTTCCATTCTTAATTCTTCTGAATTAAGATATTCACAAAGAAATATAGTTTTTATAGCTTTTCCTAATTCAGCAAGAGCAAGATATGTAGGATGTTTTAGATTATTTCTAGTAAATCTTTTTAGTATGGCTTCTGTTTCAGCTGTACCCAGTCGTAATGCTGTTGCATATTTTATCATTTGGTCATACTGTTGCTTTATAAGATCCCAATTTATAGGCCTAGTTAATATGTATTGCAAATTAGGAAATGCATTACTGATTCCAGTATCGGGTCTGTATAATTTTTGTGAGTGTATTGCTTTAATTCTAGGCATTAAATTAAAACCTAATAGGTGGCAAAAAGCGAATGCAACTTCACTTTGTCCATGAGAATCTACAAAGTTTTTTTCTATTTCCATATCAGTACAATGTTTTAATAATCCTTCAATCATTGCTGATACCTCCGATGATGAGCATTGCTTTAATTGTGAATAAATACATGTAGAGTTTTTTTCAACATGCCAATATATCATCACTCCTCGTCCACGATATCTAATATGCCATTCTGTCATTAAATTTTGATCCCACGCTCCAAATTTTTTACTATCTGAAGCACAAGTTGTGGTGCCTTCACCCCATATATCTTGGACTCGGCTTTTAAGTATTGCATTAACAACTGTTGATATTGCATTATGTAAATTATCTTTATTAATAAATTTTCTTTTAATATAAAGTAAATCTTGATAACTTTCACCATGATTTCCTGCCGAAACACGTTTTAAACCTGTATTTGTGCCTAATCCATACAAAGCTAAGATAAGACGTTTTTGAATCAAATTTCTATCCAATCTCTCATGTGCTGCTACTGTTTTAAAATTATCAGTGAAATTTATTCTTAAATCAGCTTCTTTAAGAACATCAAGTAAATTTGTCATAGGCCACTTCCTCATTAATTCAGCTTTTATTTTGGATAAGTTTTTAGGCTCATCTTGAGGATCACTAGGAGATAATGTTATCCATCCATTACTTTTATTAGATAAACGTACTTTAGAATTTTGAAGAATTCCTTTATCTAATCTTGTTAATCCATCATACATAGCTTTTTTTATAGAATCTATAAATTCGCCAGAATCTAAAGGTTTCTTTAAAGCCTTATAATTTTCTTCTCTGTGTTCATCAAAATCTGTAGGTAAATCCTCATCAGGATTTCGATATCTATTTGCACCAACAACCCAAATTTCTTTGCAACGTAATTTATCTCTCAATGCTTGTAAAGTAACAATTTCATAATTTATTCTATTTATGCGTTCTTGACCATTATCATCAATTTCTATGACAGCTTCCTTCATTGTAGAACGAATTACTCCATCAATCGGTATGAATTCATTGCTGGTAAAATAATGAGTGCCTATATCATAATATTTTTTGATAATTTCTAAAGCTTTTATAATTGGTTGGTGCATTTCATTATTTGAACAAAAATCTAAAGTATTTAATATTTCAGGCACCATTCGTCGATAATGAGTGCTATAAGATGCTCTCATCACCGTATATACTTTTTGTTTGTAGGCTGTACCAGTATTTTTAAATTCTTTGACTATATTAGAAAGGGTAGTTTCATTTACCACAGGAAATAATACTTGTTTTACTATCCCATCAGGATTATTTAAAGCAGCATCTGCTATTTGAAAAAGAATATTAGTCTTTCCGTTAACTCTTCTGAAATCATTTATAAACTCTTTTTCTACTCTTCTTTCAGCTCTAACACCTATCCTATGAATAATTTGAATAAGGAGTTCTATAAGATTGTCTGTTATTTCTCGGCAACGAAGCCAAAAGAATGCTGCCAGTAAAGTATATCTAACATGATCAGGATGGCGGCGCAATTCTCTTAACTTTTCAGATACTGCCCGTAACTTATATTTTTTTAGTATTTTTTGCGGAACATTAATAAAAAGGTTTTCAGGTAAGTTTAATTGTTGAATTGTCTTAAGTTTAGTTACTTCTTTAAATACACTTTCTAAGCCAATACGCCCAGGATCTGCTCTTAAATCACTAAAAGATATAGTAGAATTCTCATTAGAGTCTGTTTCGATTTCTTCATATGAAGTAAGGTCATTAATAAGTGTATCCATTTTAACTACAGATTCTTTAGATAATCTATTGAATGTATCTTGAAAGAACTGATTCTCACAATTAAACAAAGCAGATCTGGTTATACGCTCTATACGATCAGGTGTTGGAGGTTCAATCTGTAATTCTCTAAATTTTATGTATGTAGTTTCTTTTAGCTTATCAATATCTGCATCATGATAGAATACATGTTTAGATAACCATTCTATCATATTGTTTATATCTTCAGATGTCACCTCATGAAATTCAAAAAAATCTCTAATTTGAGATCTATGATATTTGATAGATCTTCCATTCCAATCATAATCATTAAATAGAGATGCATCTAAACTTAATTGCTTTGATATGTAAAGTATAGCTTCTTTGGGAATTTCGTTTTTATGATTAGGAAATCTTGCTTCATACTGAAAGAATTTAAATAATACTGCAAAACCTAATCTAGTAACTCCTGTTTTGTTACCTATTTGAGTTAATTCATTTGGCATAAAAGTGAAATATTCTATAAGTTCGTCCAATTCCCAATGTCTTTTCATAAGTAATCATCACGCCCCTAATTCTTTTCAATTTTAATAATAATTATATCATAATTAAGTTATTAAATACGCAAAATAGTAAAATAAACGAACGTATTATTTACTTTTTTATAAGATTTATATAGATAACAATAATATGCCATTTGTTAAGTAAATAAATTAGGTAAAATAATCAAAGTAAATATATTTACAAATATAAACGTTTAATTTACTATATATTATATAATAGTAATCAGAATTATAAGAGGTGTTTTAAATGATTTTTGGATATGCACGTGTAAGTACAATAGAACAAAATTTAGATAGACAATTAGATGCTTTAAAAGCATCTGGAGCTGAAGAAATAATTCAAGAGAAAATTACAGGAACTAAATCGGATAGACCGGAATTGAATAGATTGTTAGATAAGTTAAGAAAAGATGATGTAGTTTTAATCATGGATCTCACTAGATTAAGTAGATCTACAAAAGATTTGTTTAATCTAGTTGAGCTAATCGAGAAAAAAGGAGCCAATATCAAAAGTATAAAAGAAAGTTGGTTGGATACTACAAGTCCAACTGGTAAATTAATGTTTACAATGATTGCAGGCATAAGTCAATTTGAAAGAGATTTAATAAGTCAAAGAACTAAAGAAGGTTTAGCAGCAGCAAGAGTACGAGGCAAAAAAGGTGGCAGAAAGCCAAAGTTAGATTCAAATAAAGAAAGTGCAATATATGAACTATATCAACAAAAGAAAATAACAGTAAAAGAAATATGCTCAATGTTTAATATAACAAAACCTACGTTATATAAAACATTAAATAATATAAGTAAAAAACAATAAATATTTCAAACAAATTGACGTACATAATAACGTACAGTATAATAGTATATATAAAGGAGTGATTGACTATGAAAACTATTCCTGTTACTAGTGCTAGACGAGATATATTTAATATTATAGAACAAACCATTGTAAATTCTGAACCGATACAAATAACCAGCAAAAATGGTGATGTTGTAATGTTAAGCGTGGACGATTGGTCAGCGATACAAGAAACATTATACCTTGTACAGATACCTGGAATGAGAGAAAGTATTTTGGCTGGCTCTAGCGAACCCATTAGTGAATGCAAGACTTTGGAGGACATAGGATGGGATATTTAATTGTTCTAACTAAGCAAGCTCAAAAGGATGCTAAAAAGTTAGAATCTTGCAATTTGGATAAAAAGGCAAAAGAACTACTAAAAATAATAAAAGAAAATCCTTATCAAACACCTCCACCATATGAAAAGCTTGTTGGAGATTTAAAAGGATTTTATTCAAGGAGAATAAATATACAGCATAGACTAGTATATGAGGTTTATGAAAATGAAAAAACAATAAAGGTTTTAAGAATGTGGACTCATTATGAATAATAATAATTAAACTTTAAGAGCATACTTAAACAGAGTATGCTCTGTTAATTTGAATAAGCCATCGCCACATTGTTTTTTATTTGAATAGAACGATTTTCTACTTTGCCCCTGGTTACACAAATGCTACCATTACCCCTATAAGGCGAGGGGAGTTGCAAGATGGGGAGACAAATGTTGCATTTGTATTTTATTCCTAAATTGAAATTATAAAAAAATCTATTATAATTAAGGCATTATTTAGAGTTAGTGGGAGGGGAAATGTAATGAAATTTATAAGAATATTGAGTATTTTATTAGTTAGCAGTTTAGTATTTACTGCAGAGGGCTGTGGTAAGTCTACTAATACTAGTGTTACTGATAATAAAAATACAACATCAAATGAAAGTGTAAAGAAAGAATTAGCATTTTCAACAATTCCAGAAAATAATCTAGTGGAAGATTACGTAAAAGATTCGTCTTTACAAGATAAAGAGTTATTGCATGATGGAATTGCATATATAAATCTGTATTTCAGTGATAAGATGGATGATGCATTGATAAAAAAGTATAATTTAGAATATGATCCTAACAAAAAATATAAGTTAGAAGATCTATATTCTAATCATCAAAATTTATATGAAATAGGTATTAATAGTCTTTATACTCAATTTTATACGAAAAATAACGAATATGAATCTTTTATAAATAACTCATTGGGTAAGCAAACAGTAAATTATTTATCTGATGTATGGATGAACGAAAGAAGTGATGGCTATAACTTATCAGATGAATTTAAAGATAAAAACCCAAAAAAAGTGTTCCAAAAGTACTTAAAGGATAATAATATTAAAATCACCAATATAACGTATCCTTCAAAAGTCACTGAGTACAGAGCATTGACAGGAGCAAATTATATAACTGTAGACACAACTGTAAAAGGGACTCAAAACAAGATAGATTTCGAAAAGACACTTGAACTTCAATTTTATTTTGTTCCAAGCAAAGAGATTAGAATGGGAATTAAAAAAGATGATAAATTAAGTGATAAAGATTTTGAGATACGAGCAGTACATTTAAATCCTGATGGTAATTAAAAAGCACTTTTTAGTGCTTTTTTTGTTCCTTATTATTTGAAAAAACACTAAAAATACTTAATAATATATCAGATAAAAAATGAGGTGGTAAATGTGATAAGGAAAAAATTATATATATATACAATAAGCATCATGGTTAGCATATTTTCTAGTATATGCGTTAATAATACTAAAGTTTTAGCAGCAGTAGAAAATACAAATTATCAGCAAAATATTGAAATCACTGAAAATCAAGGTGAGAATACGTATAATGTTGATAGCACTACGGCAACAAATAATATGCTTTCATCAGCAGGAATAACCAATAGAATTCAGGCCAATAAATATTTAAATGTTACTACAAGGGATGGACAGACAATAACTAAGGAATATCTCCAAAAAAATAGTGGAAAATCTGTTACAGATTATGCCACTATTTCGTATAAAAATGATAGTACATCCCAAGGATTAAGTACTGCTTTTGGAACTAATGGAGTTGGGTTAAATAACTTTTTAAACAAATATGGAGATTTATCTTCCGCTGATTTTGCGGTACAAGTACAAAAACTAAATGATGCACAAAAAGTATACTCTTATTATGCGAATAGTATCGATAACTCAAGTTCAAGTACAGTATCAAATGGTTCAGCCACGATGAACGGAATGAGTCTTGCATTGAAAATACAAAATATAATAGAAAACAAAGGAAATAATATTACTCCTGAACAATTGGAAAAATTAGAAGAACTTTACAATGATGTAATAAATAATGGAGGAGATCCAGATTATCCTATGCCATCTCCGCAGGATATGGAATTTGCAATAGAAAAAGCAGGTCAAGATGGAAAAGATGCTGTTGTTTCAATAAAACCAAACACTAGGTTATTTAGATACGTAACAAGAGTAAGATTCTCTATAACAGACAAAAATACTGGGGAACCAGTAGATGCAACACCTAATTTTAGCAAAACACAAGCATTATTTGCCCAGTATAATTCTATTTATAATGAAAGATGGATGAATGCAACAGGACAATCTGTTCCTAACATTAAAGTCATTGGTAGTGGTATATATGAAATGGATTTTGAAACACCAATAAAGGCTACAAGTAATCCTTGGAAGAATATACTTGATACACCTGGTTGGCAAGTTACAGGAGCAGATCCTAGTGCTAGTGATTTTGCTGCAGTTGGAGATTTTACTTTAACACCAAGTTCTAGAACTCTTCAAGTTAAAATAGATGTTATAGGAAATGTATGTACTGCTATAGAAAAGATAACTGATGCCACATATCCTACAGGAAAAACAGATGTACCAGGAAGATACGCATTTAACAAATATGATAGTAGTTATGAAACTGGAAACTATATTAGTGGGTTTAATAGAAAAAATGGTAGTATAAAAGAATCTTATGGAAAAGTACCTAATAGAGTAATGGAAAGAGAAGAAATGGAAACAGATGATAAGACAGAATATTCAACAAAAGAACACATTAATATGCCATTTCATTCTAATAAATATAACTTCACTGGTTCAGTACATTCTCAACAAGGTGCTGATATTTATAAAACCTGGGATGAAGATAGTGGTGATGATAAATATTATGCAAAAGATTCAGGATATGGGTATCAAATTATGGATTCAACATATGATGGAGAGTATTGTAGAGATATTAAATTTAAGGTGGCTAAAGTTAGACATTGGGATTATAGGGATGATCTTGTTCTTGGGGCAGAAGCATACCCTTCAAATGGTGCTAGTGGAACAAGAGGTAATGGAGATATAGGAGCAGCAGTTATGCAAAGATATAAACTTAGCGATGCAGCCAATGTAGATTTAGTTACATTTGACAGAAACGATACTTCAAAAGTTGAATCAAATGTTGTTAATGGATATTGTAAAGTAAAAGAAACTCATATTTGGAGACAACCTGATAAAGTGGAGGAAGCAACTTTTGCTACTGCAACGTGGACGTTATCCCCCTTAGAAGGCGAAATTCAAATTCCTCCTCAAACTAGACAAGGGAATATGCAAGGAGTTATTAATGGTGCTAATAATGAAATTGCTGGGAATAAAAATATTCAGGATATAACAAATAGTACTAAAGGGGAATAATTATTAAATAAAAGGATGCTTTTTAAGCATTCTTTTATTATTATCATTTTGAGGCAACAAGTGTATAATTATTTTAAAGTTAAAAATGAACAGGAGTTGATCTAAATTGGTAAAATTCAAGTTATGGGATTCAGTGTTCATAAAAATAAAAGAATGGAAAGAGAGGCATGAAGTAGATAAATTGTTTAGAAAACTTAGAAAAAGAACCACAATAAAGATAACAAAAACTGAGTAGATGCAGGAAATGTGAGGAGTTATATGGAATCTGGATTAATAATTATTGGAATATTTATTATCATAACAACATCTTTAGAAGCAAAATCGGATAACTCAATTCTAAGTAAAGAATCGTTAAAGATTTTTTCAAAGACAATAATTTCAGGATATATTTTAGGATCAGCAAGCATAATAACAGCCTTAGTATTTTTATTTATGTTATAATTATTTTTATAAATGTTGTTGATACCTCTAAATGGTAAAAAAAGCAAAAGTCGAGTCTTAAGATTTACTGATTTTTTTACTTGGATTATATAACACATATGGTATAATTATTAACATATAACATAAATTTCAAAAAGTGAGGTGAGGAATATGAAGAGGTTAAATTTATCGATGAAATATAGGGGTATTAATATCATGGCAATTAGTTTAATTTCTCTATTATTAATTGGATGTAATTCTAATAGCAATGTAAAATCTGAATCTGTAAAACAAGAAGTTAAAATGAATAATGTTGAAAAAGTGTCTGAGCTAAAAATTGAGTATACCAATGGTTTAAATGGTTGGTTTAAATTAGAAGACGGATGGCATTACTTTGAAAAGGGCTATAATAAGACTGGTTGGATAGAAGATAATAATAAAAAGTATTATTGTGATGAATTAGGCTTAAAGACAGGATGGCATATGATTAAGAATGAGTGGTATTATTTTTCTGAAACAGGGGAACTTTTAACTAGTACAAATACACCAGATGGATATACTGTTGATTCTAATGGACATATTGTATAAGAATATTAAGAGATGCTTTATAAAAAAAGAATGCTTAAGAGCATTCTTTTTTTATAAATAAATAATGAAATATTATACACTACCAGAAATATATCCAGAAAAAATAGCAACGTAATAATCTCCGTCATCGCCTAGAGTTGCTGACTGTAACTTTAAATTTCCAGTACACTTAACTCCAGCAACATATTCTGATACATATAAATATGATGGAATAGAAGAAAGGCTGCTATAACTTTTAGTTACTGTTCTTTTATAAGTAACCATAACTTTTGGAGTTATTGTCCCTGGTTTTGAAATTGCAACAGATGATGTTGCTGGTTCTGAAGTTTTTGCATTAGTAGCAGCAAACACTGGCATTCCACTTAATACTGAAGCAGTTAGTAATAGACTTAATGTTTTTACAAATTTGTGTTTCATAAGATTTATATCCCCCTTTAAATTTAATATCAATATAATTATAATCCATCATTTGTAAAAAAAGTGTCAAAATAACTCGATTTAATTGAAAAAAATATAAAAAAAATAATAAATATCTATTAATGGATTTTTTATACATATTTTTGAAATTTAAATATATAAAATGTAATATTATTGTATAGCCTTATATGCATTAATCATTCCAGCACCATAGTATTTACTAGAGTTACCATCATCTAATTTTTCAGCAGTTTTATATATTTTTTTTGCTACTTGTTTAGGCGTAATATTATTGTTTTTGCAAATAATAAGAGCCGCTACTGCTGATACTTTTGGTGCTGCAATAGATGTTCCTTGTGTCCAAATATAATCAGAATTAATAGATGTTGTTAAGCACATATCTGATAGATTAGATGATTCAAATATATCTCCACCAGGTGCGGATATATCTATAAACTTTTTCCCATAATTTGAGTATGATGCAACATTATCATCTTTTCCAGTGGCTGAAACAGTTATAACATTTTTGATATCACCAGGTGCTTCATATGTTAATCCGGTATAGTTAAATCCGGAATCACCATAGAGTGTATTCAGATATTCAGTTAATTTATTATTATTAGCACAATCTAGTGATTCATTGCCAGCAGCAGCAACAACTGTAACATTATTTTCAGTAGCATATTTAATTGCTCTTTTGAACAATGAATATTCAGCCATGTCATCACCTAGATTATATTTGATACCTGTATTAGGATCAGTCCAATAGCATTTTCCCTTTAAGTCATAAGCACCAAGACTTAAATTAATAACTTTAACCCCATCATTAACTGAAGTCATTATTGCGGACGAACAAATAGTAGCACTAGTATCTCCATGCTGATTAAAAATGCGATAACTCTTGAAACCAATGTTTGGAGCAACCCCTTTTATTTTACCATTAGCTGCAATTATTCCAGCAATATTTGTGCCATGACCTAATTTATCAGTTATATCATTTGAATTTCCAGTTTCGGATGGATCATTTCCAAAGTTTGCTGGAACTAAGTTTTTTCCACCTAAAAAATTATTAATCAAATCAGGATGCGTTTTATCTACACCTGAGTCTATAATTCCAACAATAACATCATGATTTCCTGATTCTAAATTAAAACTTTCGCCATTATTAGTAACTCTTTTTATATCCCATTGATAATTTTCATATAAATTGTCTTCTGAATTTGTAAATTCTTCTGATTTTTCATTTGATAGTTTAATTATATGGTTTGGAGATAAGGAGTGCACACTAGTTTGTGACTTGATTGCAGGTATTAGTTTAGCAGGACATTCGACTTCAATTCCTCCTAATTCGGGAAATTCATTTAGAATTTTCCCCCCAGAATTAGTTACAATGTCTTTTACATTTTTATCAATACTATTGTCATTAAATAAAATTACTAAATCTATATTTTTATCGTTTGTAGTGGCGGCAGTAACTACAATATTAGTGGGTAATATTGTAAAACTAAAAATAACTACAATGGTTAAGAAATATATTAGTTTTTTTTGTACATTTTTCATTTTGTGTCTCCATTCTTAATATAGTTTATTTATGTAAAATATAAATATATATGTATTTATAGATAAAATATAGTATTTGTGCATTACATTAAATTTCATAATTACCATTAATTACTTAATTCATATATTACTATAATTTGCCGTATTTTGTAAAGTTGTATTTAGATAATTTTATGGATCTAACTGCTCTAATTAAATAAAAAATCAGAAGTTGAAAGATATGTATATAAAATAAGATAAACTAATTTTAAGTAAAGTCTTATTAAATTATTTAGAGATTTTTGTTAAAATAAAAAAATAGTAGTTGCACCTACTATTTTTTACTTTAACCTTAAAATATATCAAATTTTCAGCCAAAATCTTCTGCCTAATATATATTATATCACAGAACTTAACATAGAGAAATTAGATTGCAAAGCAAAAGGGTACGCTACTATTTAATATCTAAGAATTATAGTATTTTAGAGTATGTAACTATAACTATATATTGATTTAGAATCTCTCTCTTCTTATTATATATTTTGAGTTTTCTATCTGTGTTCAAGTGGAAAAAATGAATAAAATCAACATTTTGTAGAAGAGAACTTTTATAATTAAAAGAAGAAATGAAAACAAAGATAAAAAAGGATGGATGTACTATGATTAGTAGAAGTGAAATATTAGATAAAGAAGAAATTGTTAAAAGAATAAACAATGATGAGAATATAAACGATATAGCAAAGGAATTAAATTATGATTTATCTGAATTAATGGAAGGGATAGGGAAGGAGTATTATTATAGCGAGTCAAGTGGGCAGATACAAAAAAAACTTTCTTTAAAGGAGATTATAGACATGCTAAATAGTAATACAAGCATGGAAGATGTAGCCCGTCTAATAGACTGTAACTCAATTGAATTAAAGGGTGAGATACAAAAAAGATATTATTATAGCGAATCTAAGAAGCATTGGTTTAGCCTGCATGAAATTGTAACACAAAGATTAAATAAAAGAGAAAGTTTTAAAGAGGTAGCGAAAGATATAGGCTTTGAAAGTGATAGTACATTCAGGAAACGTGTAGAAAAAGAATATTATTGGAGTTCAGCTGATAAATGTTTTTTATCTAAAATGTATAGAGAAGAATTTGGTTTAGAAGAGTTTGATGTACTCAGGACTTCGGCTGATTCCCTTGAAGAAACACAAATATTAATAATGGAAAGATATAAGGATAAAGATTACTGGAGAGAAGAAGAATATAATTGTTTTGGAGAAAAGTGCATAAAGGAAGAGTGCATATTAATAGAACATTTAGATAGAGAATTAACAGAAGATGCTGAAAAATTAGGAATATCAAAAAGTGAAGTAATACAACTTTATCTATTAAGGTATTTAAGTAAAAATAGAAAAAGAAAAGGTAGTGGGTTGAAGTTTGAAAGAGAATATAAAAAAACAACACAAGAAATTCATGAAGATATAATGGCAATGGGTGTAGAGCAATATATGAAAAGGCAATGGCCTAAACTTTTAGAGGATGAATAAATTTATTTATTATTTAATCACTTTAAGGAACTGTTACTATTATATCTATGTTAATCCCCAAATAGCATCATAGAATATAAATGGTTACCATTTGGGGATTAAGTTAAGTAGAACAATTTTTTATTCAAAGTAAATATATGATTTTGTATCAATTACAGTATTATCTTTAGTAATAGTTATTGTATTTGTATATGGCTCTTCATCATTACCATAAGAACGGTATTTTTCTCTCGTTTCAATTGTAATAGAGAGTGAGTATTCACCGTCTTGCTTTATAGCGTGAAAGCAAGTCCACGTATTGCCATCAACAAAGTTTGGATCTTTAGGAATAGGAACCATTTCAAAATTATATTTATGTGCTATGTCTGAAATTGGAGTATGAGTTTCAGCAAAATTAGAAATTTCGTTAACTATAGTAGAATATAAATCCATAATAAAAAACTCCTTTAAAATATTAATATATAAACTTTTAATACTACAATATTTATATAAATTTAAATTTCTTATCTACAAGATATGATTTTTTTATCAAATCAATAGCATTAGCATTTTCACGATGTGTTGCATTGGCCATATGATTTAATTCATTATGCATAATATACAACATCTTATCAAATCCACTTGAAAACAAAGAAAAATCTATAACAGATTGCTCTGAAATAATTATTTCAGTAATATTATCAATATTATTTTTTACATTATATGTAACTCTATGATTTCCATCAATAACTAGTGAGTTATGTTGTCCATTTAAAAATGGAACCATAATAATAGGTTCTTTGGAATCTGAATATGAATCGACATTTTCATCAACTGGTGTCCAATGAATGCTACTATTACTTTTTGTGAACTCATTAAGTGGAATATGTTCACCTTTTGTACCACTTGGAATGATTTGATTAGCGATAGATGCTCTAAAATGGATAAATAATTCATTGTCACCATAAGTTATTGGTAATTGAAATATTTCTGGTTCTGAACTTAAAAGTACAATTAAATTTTTAATAGAGTCTGGAGTTTTCAATTGTTCAGTAATAATATTATCAGAATTTTTTAATGTATTAATCCATGATTCTAGATATTTGCTTTGAATAGTACTATCATTTAGGAATTTATTTGAATTGAGTTCATCAAATAAATTTGAATAGTTAACTGAATAATGTTTATAACTGGTAAAATTAAATGGCATAAGATTCTTCCTTTCGTAAAGTAGTTATTTTAGATGAATAATAGTTATTGCATTTTAATATTGTCTAGATTAAAATTGAATAAATAATTTGAATATATATCTATTATAATTTAATATTTCCATTTAAGGTATATTTTTTGTGGGAATTGAAAATATTTAGGGAATGATCATGATAAAGATAATAAAAATATAGAAGAATGTAGTGACTTTTTGTATTTTGGGAAAATAATGTTAATTAATGTTTGTTGACTTTTTTTTTTATTTAAGTTATAATTTAAGTGTAAAATCAATTAAATGATTTTATCCGCTGTTGAAATATTTTTCCTGGTCAGCAGGTTAATATGGAGGCACTCGACAGGTTCGTGTATAAGCCTGTTGCTGAATAGGAGTTTTCCGAAAAAACAAAATACACTTTATATAGAAATTTTCAACTCTGGAAAATCCAGAGTTTTTTTTATACATATTACATGGAGGAAAAAAGATGGACAAGTTGGATGAAGTAATGTCAGACTATGAAGCATTATTAAATAAAACTTATAAATATCAACTAATAGATAAAAATGAGTTAGAAGTTAAGTTTAAGACAGAAAATTTCCCTCATGTAATCGGGTTACATAAATTAGTTGATATAAAGGACTTAGAAAAACTTAGCAAAAAAATAATAAGTGGTAAAAAAATTTATAAGGAATTAAAAAAAGAAATTACAAATGAAATGATTATTACAAGTCCACACTATCCGAAAATAGAGAATAAATTTAATTATTTTTATAAGATTAAAGATTTAGTCTTTCAAAAGGTTATATATGACTTTGATAGAAGTAAACTAAGAACAAAAATTGATGCAGATTTAGTTTTATATACAATTGAGGATAATTTATATATTCATTTGTTTTTAGCAAAACGAAAAAGTTATTATGCACCTATGACCTTTATAGTTGAGGAAGATGATCGTTATATAAAAGGACAAACAGACTATGACATAAAAAAATTATATATATTAGAAAAAGGAAAAGATGATTTGGAATATATATATATTCCAGATGATGATCCTCAAAAAGAATCAGCAGTAACGACAGAGTAACAGTAAGTTGCTCTTTTTTGTTTGAAGATAAATGAAATTAATGTAATAACGTTTGAACGATATTCTATGCTAAAAAAATTAATTAACAGTGTCAATACTTAAAAGTATTGACACTGGCAAAGTGATAACCTATAATCAATATATATAATGGTGTCATAACTTAGTACCAAAATACAAGGAGTGATTTTAAATGATAATAGGTTATTGTAGGGTATCAACTAAAGGACAACTAGAAGGTAATAGCATAGAAGAACAATCATCTAAAATATTAGAAAGATATCCAAACGCTAATATAGTAGAAGAAAGTTATTCAGGAGCAAAAGAAAGAAATTTATTTAATAAAGTTCTAGATGAATTACAACATGATGATCTATTAGTAGTAACTAAGTTAGATAGATTCTGCAGAACAACTAAAGAAGGATTACAGTATATCGATATGCTCATGAACAAAGGTGTTAAGATACATATACTCAATATGGGGCTTATAGAAGATACACCTATGGGAAGGTTAATAGTAACTAACTTATTAGCATTTGCAGAATTTGAAAGAGCAATGATTATCGAACGTACTCAAAGTGGTAAGGCTATAGCAAAGACTAAGGAAGGATTCAAAGAAGGTAGACCTAAGGGGTATACTGATAAGCAATTAGATCATGCTCTTAGTTTACTATCAATCAATGGTGGAGATAAGAGTTATAGTGAGGTTGTTGAAATTACTGGAATGTCTAAAAGTACCCTAATAAGAGAAAATAATAAGAGAAAAATTAAATAATATTAGTAATTAGGGTATCAAATGGTACTCTTTTTTATGTTTTTATTCAAATATAATGTAATACATATAAAATACAATATATTGTATTTCAAATACAATGTTGAAAAATGAAAGATAAGGTGTATAATGAAAATATAAATAATAAATACAAATACAATACGTTGAAATACAATAGAAATATATATAAAAGGAGTGTTGAAAATGTCAGATATCAAAGCAACAAGTTTCAGAGTAAGTGAGGACGATATAGCAAAATTCAAGGAGTTTGCAGATAAAGAGGGGTATAACCAAGCAGAGGCATTTAAAAGCATTATGCAGACGGTAGAAATGGCAAAGGCCAAGAACATGATTAAAGACAGGGCTAAAGAGATAGAGGTATTTCAGGATACTATAAATAATCTTATGAGCATGTTTTTAAATAGCCTTAATGTTAATCAAACATCAGAGGAAAGAATAAGAGAGGAATTATCAAAAGAGTTACAAGCAAAAGACAATACAATAAGTGCATTATATGAACAGGTGCAAGATTTAAAAGCAGAGAACAAAACTTTAAAAGATAATAGTAAAGAGTTGGATGATAAAGTAACCATGTTAACAGAGAGAGGCATGGAGTTGATAGAACAATACAATACATTGGAAAATCAATTAAAAGTATCAAATAAAAATAATGAAACTTTGCAGGAGCAGTTGACAGAATATAAGCAATACAGAGAACAATATAAGTCGCTTGAAAAAGATTTAGAAAAATTAAAAGCAGATCATGAAGCATTAAAGGAAACAAATAATAAATTAAATAACGATAATGAGTTATTAAGTAATAAAATTAATGCTAATGGTGATATGATTAACTTCTATAAGAATGAAATTGAAAATAAGAATAAATCTATTGAAGAATATAAGGATAATATTAAGGCATTAGAGAATAAATATAATAAACAGATAGAAGATACTAAGGCAGAACATGAAAAAGCAACACATGAGCAATTAGAGAACACTGTAAGTAATTTAAATAATAAACATGATATTGAATTAAGCAAAAAGGATTTAGAGATACAAAAATTAAATAACATTATAGAGCAGTTACAAAATAAAACTAAAAAGAAGGTTGTAAAAGAAGGCGAATAGCAAGTAGTGGAAGTGTCTAGGCACTTCCTTATTTTTTGGTATTCAAATAATATATATTACTATGTTATTATATTACTTTAATATTGATAATAAAATAATATTTACATATAGTTTAAATGGTAATAAAATAATAATATATTACTAGTAACATATTATTACTTTATTACTATATTACTATATTACTAGCAACATAGTAATAAAGTAATACATAACACTTATAATGAAAGAGGGGGTAGCCATGAAAATAATTAGTATTTGTAACCAAAAGGGTGGTTGTGGTAAAACCACAACTACAGTAAATTTGGGTGCAGCGTTAGTCCAAGAAGGAAATCGAGTTCTTATCATAGACAATGACTATCAAGCAAATTTAACCGCTTCGGTTGGAATAACTCCAAATGATGTATCTTTGTTTAACTGTTTTAAAAAAGAATTAAAATTAAAGGATGCAATAATCAATGTTCCAACGTTAGGAAACTTAGATATAATTCCATCTAACTTGGATTATTCTAACGTAGATCATGCATTAATAAATGTTAAAGACAACAAATTATTACTAAGAAATTTATTGGAAGAATCGAATCTCAATTATGATTATATTTTAATAGATTGTGCACCATCATTAAATACTACTGTTATTAATGCATTAGTAGCAAGTGATAGCATATTAATACCGTTAGAACCTTCAT
This sequence comes from Clostridium sp. C2-6-12, assembly GCF_009928485.1. GTDB lineage: Bacteria > Bacillota > Clostridia > Clostridiales > Clostridiaceae > Clostridium. The sequence goes on from NZ_JAABNP010000048.1 coordinate 28,688, forward strand.
TATTCAACTTACAAGGAATAGGAAATTTAGTTAAGATAATAAATCTTGTTAAATCTAATTTGAATCCTAAATTAGAAATTGAGGGGATACTATTAACAAGGGTAGATGCTCGTAGCAACGTTGCTAATGAATTCAAAGAGCAATTGAATAAAATATTCCCTAACAAATTATTAAAAACAGAAATAAACTTAAACACTGCAATAAATAGAAGTCAAAGTTCTGGACTTCCAGTGATGTTATATGATTCTAAAAGTAAAGGATCTGTTCAATATACGGAACTAACAAAGGAGATTTTAAAGAATGGCTAAAAAAGATATTAAAAATAATATTGGAGCAATGGGATTAGGAATTTTAGATGAATTACAAAAACCTATAAATTCAGGTGAAGAAACAAGGAAAAATATTGAGGTAAAAGAGGAAAGTAAAAAAATTAGAAAGACATTTGTTTTGTCTGCAGATACTATTGATAAAATAAATATTTTAAAAGCAATAAATCCTAGTGAAGAATTTGGCAGCATATTAGAAAAGGCCGTAAATATATATTTCAATAGTCAAAAAGAGCAAATTAATTTATTGGCAGAACAATTAAAAAAGATTGAATAAAATTCAGGATAATATAATAATAAATATTACTAATAATAAATATTACTGATAATATAGTAATATTTATGAGTTATCTATTCATAGATGTCTCTTTTTGTTAAAGAGATGATAAATAAAAGAGGAATAACTACAATGCAGTTATTCCTCTTTTATGTGTAATTCTAAAAAAGCATTTATGTTCATATATAGAATATTTTTTGGTAATACCGAAGAGATACCTAATACATACCTAAATAAATAAGAGAGAGTTTTGTTTATACCGAAATAATACATATATTATACCGAAACTTCTATTGTAATGTGTGTTTTAGTGAAAAACTACGAAGACCTAGAAAACTTATTATTTTCTAGGCTTTTGGCATATATGAGTTATGAAATAATCATATTTTATGATCATACTTATTAACAACATAATAAGTATGATCAATAACAGAATATATTATTCAAGTAAATAATATATGAGAAATCTACTTTTTATATTCATTAATTATTTTTTCATCTGGAACGAATTCAATTACATCAGATATACTACAATTCAAATAGGTGCAAATATCATTAAGTATTTTCATTGATACATACTCATTTTTACTCATTTTTGTCATAGTTGCAGATGAAGTTTTTATTGCAACTCTTAAATCCTCTTTATTCATATCTTTATCTACTAAAACTTTCCATAACGGTTTGAAAGAAAATCCCATGGTTCAACCTCCCAAATATAATATCATAATACTAGCATAATTCTTTAGTTTTTTAAAGAATTACTTTATATATGTATTGACATTATGGAATAGTGCTATATAATAAAAGTACAATCTTTAGAAAATTAAAGAAAAAGTTTAACTTTCTAAAAGTGTGAGAATTCAAAAAATAAAATTTAATAAGAAGGAGTAGCATCTAAAGGGTACTACATATTAATAATTTTATTGTACCTTTTCCTGTTGATCCTAAAAAGAAATGGAGGTGAAGTTATTTTTATAAAATTCAAGTTATATTATGAACAAATATTGAATGAAAGTGGGAGATACACATGTATAAAAAAACTATATTAACTGAAATACCAGATAGAAGAAAGGTAGTAGAACGCATTCCAGATGAAGTTAGAGCCTGGGGAAAACCTACTGATTTAAAAAATTACGAAGCAATAAAAGAACATATAGAATATTTAAAGGTAGTTTTAAAATTAGATTTTGAGCGTAAACAAAAGGAATTAGATGAACTTTATTTCCAAAAAGATGTTGAAGTAATTCCAGCAATAGTAACCAGCAGACAGATGAGTTGTATGGATGCAGTTACTAGAAATGTTCAAGAAAATAATATACAAGGAGCATTTCATGAACTAATTGATATGATTATAAGCAATAATCAATTATATGATAAGCCTATTGATATTATAGAAAGAGTATTGATTAGCAATGCTATAATTCAGATAGAAACTCTTTTAAAATAAGTAGTTTTATAATTCTTATAGGCTCGGTAGTTGCAAATTAACTAATATGTTATGGAAAGATAATGTTATACTATAGATAAATATAAATGACAAATGCAAGGGGGAAATATATGTGATAAAAAAATCAAAAAGGATGATAGCAAGTTCACTTATGGTATTATTGCTAATTGCTTTAACTCCAATAAATAATGCTTTTGCAGAAACATCAACAGTAACAGAGGCAGAAAGACAAAATTATTTGCAATTTATTAAAAACGAGTGTACAAAAACAGATGATAATCTTTATTACAACCCAAAGGACGGAAAATATTATAAACTAGCACTTACTGCGAATGGACCTCAAAAACCTAAAAATGAACTTGTTGGAGAGTATTTCACAAACGAAGACGGAAGCATAATATATAATCAATGGAGACAAGTAAAAATACCAGGAAAAGATAAATATGCATGGAGATATTATGGTTCTGATGGTAAATGCGTACAAGGATATCAAACAATTGATGGCAAAAAATACTATTTATCACCGAAATCAGGAGATAACGTAAATGGTTATTTGAAAACTGACTGGTGGAGAGATAATGATGATAATTGGCGTTATAGTTATCCAGATGGCTCAATAAAAGAAGGATGGTTAAATTATAATGGAAACTGGTATTATATATATTCAGATGGTTTAATGGCTAAAGACACCACCACTCCTGATGGATACCGTGTAAACTCAAAAGGTGTTTGTGTATCATAAAAAAATATCTTGATATAAAAAAGAAACCCCTAAATATTTTAGGAGTTTCTTTTTATCTACAATGGATTATTTATTATCTCTGTCTTAACAATTACTTCTGGTATTAGAGCCTGTAAATATTTTTGTGTATTCTGATTTTCTTCTTAGAAATAATGAATAAC
>NZ_JAABNP010000049.1 GCF_009928485.1 Clostridium sp. C2-6-12
ATTATACAATGAATGTGAGTTCCTCGGAATTCACATTTTTTTATTTCCATAAAAAATGAGCTGCTACAAAACTAACTACGTTAGTTTTGCAACAGCCCCTTTAGAAAATACTATAGATTTAATAGATAAGCAAACAAAACTATTAGAAAAAAGGATATTTGAATTATCTCAAATTAAAGCTTCTATGGAAAAAGTCCACCATAATATAGTAGATGCTTTAAAATATGATAATAATGCGTTTATAAAATATAATGAAGAACGAAAATATATAGCATATGATTTTATTTCTAAAACAGTTGATGAATTGGAAATAAATTTAAGAAAAGTTATACTTGATATAGAAAATAAGAGAAAAGAAGTATATTCCTCTTTTGGAACAAGCACTAGTTTTGAATTCTTTAAAAATGAAAATAAGATATCAAATAATGACATAAGATATTTTATTGAATGTGATGATGGTATAGATAATTATAATGTTTTGCCGAAAGGTAATTATCTATCTATATTATTAGATGATAATAGTAACAATAAGGAACAATATTATCATAAGTTAGTTAATTATATAATAGATAATAATATAGACGTATTAGGTGATTTTAACGAAACATGGATATTTCCAAGGATAGGACAAGATAAAAAAGAAGTAACCTTAGTAAAAATAGAAATATTAATCAAATAAAAATGTAATTTCTATTGACCCTCCAGTAACTGTACCTATTATACTTTTAAGTGATATGAGCTTTAAGGAGGATATAAGTTATGACAAAAGAAAATAATAGAGAATTTCCAACAGTATCAGAATTATCACAAGGATTTAGTGAATTCAGACTGCCACAAAGTGGAGATTTTATTGGTAGAAAATTAGAATTAAATTATGAAAAAGGATATAAGGTTATATATAATTTTATAGATTTTGAAACTTTAAAATGTACTTATATACAAGGTGACATTGAAGAAATGGTTGCGGCAATATATACATTAGCATCACCTAGAGATAATATTTATATTTTAGATTTTATTTGGTCTTACGGAGACACTAAATCAATAACTACTGTAATTGACTTAAATAAAAATATTGCTACAACTTTAATAGGAATATTACCTAATAAAGAAGAAGTAAGTGTTTCACAATTTGAAAGAGGAGATAAAGGATTACCTTTTACATCAGTAAAGAGTGAATTTAATCATGCATCAATAAATAATGAATTTACAAAAGATACATTAAAACATGAGTTTACAGATGAACTAGTTGGTGAAAGAATAGAGTTTAAATATAGTCAAAATGATACCTATGAACATATATATTTAAATGAAAAATATTATACATGGCACTGCAAAAGTGGTATAGAAAAAGGTCTTTGTGATACTGATAGATGTTATTATCTAAAACTTGATGAAAAATTATATTGGTTTACTTGGTTAGAGAGAATAGTTCCAACAGTTGGAACTGTAATAGAAGATTTAAAATCAGATAAAATGCGTTCTTATGGAAAACTTTATGGATATGAATCATATGATATGGGCAAAGTTACAAATTTCCCTGTAGGTTCATATGCAACTATTATTTAATATTTAAATGTAATATTTTTAGTAGAAAATAACTAAATAAGAAGAGAAAAAATTACATAGTAGATATAAAAGCTGTTTTGTATATTGTTAAAAAGCATAACTTATTACTGGTACGTAAAATTATATCATAAATAAAGGATAGTATGTAAAATTAAAGAACAATACTATGGTTATCAAGCTACGCTTCAAGGGTGCAACAAAAGAAACTGTTGTATAGTCTAAGTTTAAAATGACTATAAGCAAAACTAGGGATATTGAATCAATAGAACTTAATATAAATAATAATTTAATAATGTATCTAAGTAATGGAGGAGAACCAAGTCCATATGGAGAGGTTCTCCTTCTTCTTTTATAGAGCAGTCAAAGCATTTCTACTTTGGGAAGTTCCATGACAGGATATGCATTACTAATTTAGGTGTATCAACAGAAAGAATCAGTAAGGAGTGATTGAATTTGCGATTTTTTACTATACAATTCTAACTCTAGCAACGATGGGTCAGAAGATATGAAAGTAGTGTTGAACTATTTTGATTAAAAGCATAAAAAGTTAGGATCTTAAATACGCGATTACCTATATAAATAGAAGTAGCACAAGCAAGCGCACTTAAGTTTATTTAATGAAATAATTAGATTAATTTAAAAATTTAATGCAAACAGGATTTGGTATATATTCAGATATATTTAAATAAGTCAATTCTCCATTTAATTGATTTATTGAGTATAATTCTACATTACTTGAAGTTTGATTTGCTGCAATCAAAAATTTACCTGAAGGTGATATAGAAAAGTCACGTGGAGATTGCCCTTGAAGTTTTGTATTTGACACAAAAGTTAATTTTCCAGAAACTGAATCCACCTTAAAAACTGTTATGCTATCATGTCCACGATTTGAAGCATATAAATATTCTCCATTAGTAGATATGTGAATTGCAGCACCAGTGCTTTCAACTGAACAATCTGATGGGAGTATAGAGATATATTCTACTTCTTCAAAAAAGGGTTTGTCCTCATTATATTTTAAAACAGTAATCTCTGAACTTAGTTCATTAAGCAAATAAGAAAAGTTTCCATTTGGATGAAATTCCATATGCTTGCTCCTGAACCAGGAGCTATATTTAAATTAGCTTCTTCCTTAAAACAGCCATCTTGTAATTTATATAAAGATACTTTATCTAATCCTAAATCAATTGTGTATATGTATTTGTTATTAGGAGTAGGATCTGCAAAATGAATAATGATATTCTAAATAAGATTCTATATGGTTAGTCTATTAAAAAAATCATTTGATTTCAATATAAATATAAAAAGTAGTTTTATGAATAGAAGAAATAAAGAGAATGCTTGACTGGTATGTAAATAGAAATTATGTGGAGTTAGAGATGAATTCTTTTCTTGAAATAATTTTTTCAGAAAAGAACAGATAAGAAAATGTTATAATTAGTATTATAATTGTATTAAAAAATGTTAAAAATCATAAAAACTTTGGGAAAAAGATTGTAAAAAAAATGATTAAGATGTACCATTGTAGTAATAAAAGTAAAAAATAGTAAGGGATTTTTGACAATATATAATGGCGATTGGAGAGGTTTTTATGAAAAGTATTAAATCGAAATTAGTAATATATTTTTGTGCTTTGATTATTTTAGTTTCTGGAACAATTGGAGGCTTTTCTTTTTGGTTAGCTTCAAATGGAATGAAAACAATGGAGGCTGAATTATTAAATAAAAAAATAACAGGAGATATTAATGTAGCTACATATTATATGCAACAATTCTATGGGGATATATCTTTTTCAGAGGGTAATCTAGTAGATGAAAATGGCAAAAACATAGGCGACAGCTTTAAAATGGTAGATAGGATTTTAATGATACTGGAGATGTTGCTACAATATTTGTTAAAAGTGGAGATGATTTCAAGAGAATATCAACAAATATTAAAAATGAAAATGGTGAAAGAGCTGTTGGTACAAATTTAGGTAAAGAAAGTAAGGCCTATAATGATGTAATAAAAGGAAAAGAATATATTGGAAATGCTAAAATTTTAAATAAGAATTATCTTACAATATATAAACCGATATTATCAAAAACAGGAGAAAGTATTGGCATACTATTTGTTGGTATATCGGAAGAAGAATCAATGCAATTATTAAATGAATATAACAATAATTTAAGAAATGTTTTGATTTTACTAATTGGAATGAGTGCTTTAATTTGTAGTATAGTAGTTTTTATTATTTCAAAAAGTATTACTAAACCATTAGAAATGTCAGTAAATCATCTTAATATTTTAGCAACAGGTGATTTTTCAGTGGAAGTACCAGAAAAAATTATGAGAAGACAAGATGAAAATGGTAAGATTGCACAAGCTATGAGTAAGACACAAAATTCTCTTAGGGAATTAATTTTAAATATAAATAATCAATCGAATAATATTGAAAATATAGTTTTAAATGTTAAAAAAAATATAAGTGAATTAGATAAAGATGTAGAAGAGGTATCAGCAACTACAGAAGAACTTTCAGCAAGTATGGAAGAAACAGCAGCTTCTTCAGAAGAAATGTCAGCAACTTCACAAGAAATTGAAAGAACAGTTAATTTTGTTGCGGAAAAATCCCAAGAGGGTCTTGGTAAAGCAATAAAAATAAGTGAGAAGGCTACTAATATTATGATTACATCAGAAAATAATAAAAAAGAAACAGAAAAAATGTTTAAGGAAACAGAAAAAACATTAAAAGCATCTATTGAAAAAGCAAAAGCAGTGGAACAAATAAATATTTTAGCAGATTCAATACTTCAAATAACATCTCAAACAAATCTGCTTGCATTAAATGCATCTATAGAAGCTGCTAGAGCAGGAGAAGCAGGAAAAGGCTTTAGTGTAGTGGCTGATGAAATAAGAAAGCTTGCAGAGCAGTCAAATGAAACTATAAATAAAATACAAAGTACTACAGGAATTATATTGACATCTGTTAGCGAATTAACTTCAAATTCAAACAATATGCTGAATTTCATTGAAAATAGAATTTTAAAAGACTATGAAACTTTAGTTCAAACTGGTAAAGCGTACAACGATGATGCATTATATTATAAAGATTTTTCTACAAATTTAAATTCAATATCAGAGGAGCTTTTGGCGTCAGTACAGGATATTTTAAAAACTATTGATGAAGTTGCAGAAGCAGCAAGTGAAGGAGCTGGAGGGACTATAGATATAGCAACTAGAATACAGGAAGTAAATAACAAGTCAAATGAAGTGGTAGATGAAGCTTTAAAGGCAAAAGAAAGTGTAGAAAAGTTAAAAGAAGGAGTTTGTAAATTTAAAATATAATAAGAGAAGCTTTAAGAATAATTTCATTATAAAAGGATTGTTATATTATGACAGTCCTTTTTATTTTGTTAATGTTTGAAAAATAGCTTCAAAAGATCATAGTTAGCCTTTTTGATTTGAATGTAATTGAATTAGAAGAAACGTATACCTCTCATATAGGCAGTATTACTGGACTAATTTATCTTTAGAATTAATGCTAGGGTTATTGAGGTTACACAAACACCAATAAAACACAAAAGCGGTAAAAATTAATACAAATAAAAGGATTAAAAAAGTAAACAATAAGAAATAAAGAATTATTTTATTAAAACAATACAACTCAAGGAGGAAAAATGAAGAATAAGTTTAAATATGTTTTAAGTTTTATAAGTTTATTTCTTATTATGTTAGTAATTAATGAAAACATGTCCAGTGTTGCTGCATCAGGAAATCTTTTAGATAAGGAGCAAAGTGTGGAAAGTAATGCTGTGGAAGAAGAGAATAAGAAAGTTATTTATTTAACTTTTGATGATGGACCAAGCTATAAGATAACTAATAAGGTTCTCGATGTATTAGAAGAAAATAATGTGAAAGCAACTTTTTTTCTTATAGGAAGCCAAATAAAAGATAAAGAAGAGGTTGTAAAGCGAATATATAATGAAGGACATAGCATAGGTCTTCATACATATACTCATAATTTTAGAAAGATCTATTGTAATGAAGATAAGTTCATACAGGAAATGATGGTATGCCGAAACGAAATTCAAGAAGTTATTGGAATTGCACCAAACATAATACGATTTCCTGGTGGTAGTTACAAACACTTAAGCAAAAGTTACTTAAAAAAATTACATGATAATAATTTTAGAGTTTACGATTGGAATATGGATAATTGTGATGGATTAGACCCAAAAACTCAGCCATATAATTTATATGTAAAAGCTATAAAAGGAAGCGATAAGCTTAATAATATTATACTGCTTTTACATTGTACCGATATGAATGATAACACATGTAAAGCACTCCCTAAAATAATAAAATACTATAAATCTCAAGGTTATGAATTTAAAGGTATTACAGATGAAACAGCTGAGTTATACTTTCCAATCAAAAAATAGTATAGTGTATTATAATAAGTGTTTAATATAATAACAGAATAATTAAATCATATTATCAAAAGCCAGACAAAAGCAATGTCTGGTTTTTTATTCATAAAATGATGATAGTCACTACAATTAAAAATAAAGCGTAAAAAAAGAGAAATTCGTCGTAAACTATAAATATAATTCATTTTATATGTTAAAAGCTTAAAAAAGATTAAATTACGATATATCTATTTACTATAAAAAAATAAAATGTTAAAGTTACAATGTGATTAAGAAGGCGATACTCGATAAAATGTTCACGTTAACAAAATCATACTATTTAATATGTGAGTTAATCATGTGTGGATTGAATACTAAAGTTTTTTATAAGTTAAGAGGGGGAAATTATATAAAAAATCACAAAATATGTTTGATTATATGGTCTAAATAAAAGTAGATGTAATTGGAAGGTGATAAGAGTGTTGAAGAAAAAATTAAAAGAGAAAAATAAAGTTATGAGCATTTCACAAAAAGCAGCATTAGCAGCTTTGGCAACATCAGTAGTGATGGCACCAACATTTTCAGCTAGCGCAAGTGCTAAAACCTTAGATAATAACAAAAAAACTTCGATCGTAGATATTAAAAATAATATAAGTGCTACAAAAAACACAACTGAGGTAAGTGATATTAGTAGTACCACAGCAGCAGGAGTTAGTGTATCTCTAGTAGCTTTTGCAGATAGTACTGTATCTGTATTAGATAGTGAAGGCTGGTTAGAATCTGCAAACGTAGAATGGAGTCCTGTTAAAAATGCTACTGGATATAATGTTTATTATAAAGCAGCAAATGCATCAGATACTACTTATAAACAAATAGATAATCAATTAATCAGAAAATATGCATCATATTTTAGAGCTGATGTGCTAGGAATTTCAGAAGGAAACTATGTAATAAAAATAGTACCTATTATAAATAATCAAGAAGCTTTAGCAGGGCAAGCAATTACAAAACCCCTTAGTGTAAAAGCAAATACAAGAGAAGGTTTTGCTTTTTCTAAACAATCACCAACAGGAACTGCTTCAGGCGGATATAATGATAATGGTACAGTTCCAGAAAATGCCAAGGTTATTTATATTACAGCAGACACAGTAAATACAGTAACTGCAGATGTTATAACAAATGCAAAAGGAAATAAAACTACTTGCATCGGTCTTACTAAAATTTTAGCTGCCCGCCAAAAAGGTTATGATAAAAATCCACTTATTATTCGTATGGTAGGTGAGATTAAAGGTTCAGATATTACTGGGCTAAATAGCACTGGATATTTAGAATTAAAAGGCTGTTATAATGTTACACTTGAAGGTGTAGGAGAAGATGCTACAGTTTATGGATGGGGAATACTTGTTAGAAATTCAACTAATGTAGAAGTTAAAAATTTAGGAGTTATGATGTTCCCTGATGATGGAATATCTCTTGATACAGGTAATAAAAATATTTGGGTTCATAATAATGATATTTTTTATGGCGCAGCAGGTAGTGATGCAGATCAAGTTAAGGGCGATGGTTCGTGCGATGTAAAATTATCTGATTATGTCACCGTTTCTTATAATCATTTTTACGATTCAGGTAAATCTTCGCTCTGTGGTATGAAGGATACAGAAGATTTCCATGTAACATATCATCATAATTGGTTTGATCATTCTGATTCAAGGCATCCACGTATTAGAGTTGGAACTGTTCACGTGTACAATAACTATTTTGATGGTAATGCAAAATATGGAGTTGGTGTTACAAAAGGTTCTTCAGCTTTTGTAGAAGCTAACTATTTTAGAAATTGTAAAGATCCAATGTTGAGTTCGCTGCAAGGCACTGATATTAAAGACGGTGTAGGTGGCTTTTCAAATGAAGCTGGTGGAATGATTAAGGCTTATAATAATAAAATAGAAGGTGCAGAAAGTATTATTTATACTAATGATAATCCTACTCAATTTGATGCATATTTAGCTAAAACAAGAAATGAATTAGTACCTAATAAATATAAAACTGTAAGTGGCGGAACAATTTATAATAACTTTGATACTAATTCAACAATGTACAGCTACAGCCCAGATGCACCAGAAGATGTAGCAGCCAAGGTTACTTCTTACGCAGGAAGAGTAAATGGTGGAGATTTTGTATGGAAGTTTACTACAGCTGATGATACTAATAGTACTATAGATGCTAATTTAATGGCTAAGGTTAAGGGGTATCAATCTGATTTGATTTCTGTTGGAGGAACGTCAGTAAATAAATAAATAAATAAATAAATAAATTTAGCTTAAAAATGAAAAATTAATATTATTTTTAAAGTTCACAATTATTAATTTAATTAGCTAAAAACTATAAAAATCATAAATTACGTATAAATCAATAATGAAAGAAGGCTAAAAATATGTCAAAAAAGATAAAAACAATCTTAGCTAAGTTAACAGTAGTATCTATGGCTTTAACTGTTTGTTATGTTTCAGGAGCATCTAATATAAATGCTTTTGCAGCAACTACTAAAGCAAAAACTACCAGTAATGTAGATTCAGCTAGTAAAGCTATAAGTGTTATTACAGTTAAAACTTTTGATGAGTTAAAGGATGCTGTTGCAGCTGCAACTAGTGGTCAAACAATTGAAATTGCAGCAAATACAGTAGATTGTACAAGTCAACTTCTGCTAGATAAAATAGATTCTAATATTACAATTAAAGCTGCAGATGGATACACTCCTGTTTTGGATTTCTCTTCATTTAGAGAAGTAGCTAAGAAAGCAAGTCCTAGTAAAACTGGAGATGCATATGTAGGTGTAAGAATTAGTGGAGGAAGCTATACAATTCAAGGGCTTATGATTGAAAAAGCATATGATAATGGAATGCTTATAAAGCCAAATTATAATAGTACTTTATCAAAAGATAAACAGGTACCAGGAAAACCTGATAATAATAAAATTATAGATTGTGTATTTAGTTATAATGGTGACGCAGGTCTTCAAATTTCAGGTAGTGATGGGCTTGAAGATCAAGGAATACATGTACGTCCAGCAAATAATAAAGTAATAGGCTGCGTGGCTTATAGAAACTTTGATCCACTTACAAAAGGTGGAAACGCTGATGGATTTGCAGCAAAGATAGATATTGGAACAGGAAATGCATTTTCATACTGTGTATCAGCTGAAAATTCAGATGATGCTTGGGATCATTTTGGAATAGGAAGTAGTGATATAACATATGATCACTGTGTAGCATATCATAATGGAGATGCATCAGTCTTCAATAATGGAGCATATGATAAAGAACATAAACTTCCAGTTGATAAGGATGTAACAAATGGAGCATGCAGTGGAAATGGAAATGGTTTCAAGATGGGATCAGCAAATTCAAAATATGGTCCTCAAACAAATGGTACTAAAACTATGACGGATTGTTTAGCTGTTGATAATATGTCAAAAGGTTTCGATCAAAACAACGGAACTGGTACAATTAATATAACTAATGGTATGTCATTTGGAAATAAAGCAATGGATTATCAATTAAACAATATGACAGCTGGAACTTTTAATAATGTACAAGCCTTTTCCGCTGCAAAAGCTAATAAACTTCCAAGTGGTGGAACAATAACAACTGTAGATGTAGCAACTCAAGGAAAGATAAGAAATGAAGTTGATACAGCAATAGCAAAGATGAGACAAGAACTTGCTAGCAAAGAAATTCCAACACGTATGAATTTTAGCTTTTGGAAATAAATAAAGTAAATTAAAATATACGCTTTTAAACATAATATTATATATAATTATATTGATAAGGAAATGTGAAAATATTATTACATTTCCTTATCGTTTTATTTTGTATAAGAAAAAAACTTGTTTCCAAAATGGTTAAAAGATGATATTCTTGTTATTAAGAGAGGAAGGGAAGTTTTTGAAAGCTTATAAAGGTTTTGAATTATTAAATGATAGATGCAAGAATATTTTTAACATAATACAGAAAAATGGACCTAAAACTAAAAATGAATTGATAGATCTAACCCAAATCAAATTAACTACATTAAATAGAGAGCTTAAAACATTATTTAATGAAAAAATTATTGTAGAAAGTCATATTGGAGAATCTACTGGTGGGAGAAAACCTAGCTTATATGATGTAAATCAGGAAGAATTTTATGTTGTAGGAATAGATATTTCTCGTACATATACAAAAATAGTTGTAGTAAATTTGAAATTAGAAATAATATCAGAAAGATTACTGAGTCATGATTATAATATGGAAAATGTAGATGAAACTATACCTAGTGTAATAAATGATTTATTCTCAAAGCTTGAAATAGAAAATTCCTTTATTGTTGGAATTGGTATAGGAATAGTTGGAGGATTTAATGTTACATCTTTGTATTATGAATTAACAATGGAGTTTGACACTAGAGTATATATTGATAATGGTGTTAATGCAGCTGTTATTGGAGAATATAATTTTGGAATAGGTAAGGGAAAGAAAAATATTTCATATATTAACTGTGGTGTAGGAATAAGAACTGGAATTATATCCTCGGGTGTTTTGATAAGAACAATAAATAATGTGGAAGATGCCTTTGGGCATATGATTGTTGAAGCTAATGGACAGCAATGTTCCTGCGGAAATCTTGGCTGTATAGAAGGCTATGTATCAATATTAAATATTACAGATAAATTTATTAGTTCCATGAAAGAAATCAATCCCTTAGGTTTAAACAAGGATTTAAATAATATTAATTATCGTGATGTCTGTAGTTTAGCTGAAAATAATAATAAAGTTGCTATGAATATTATTAAAGAAGCAGCTTCGTATTTCGGAATTGGACTTTCAAATTATATCAAGTTATTTAATCCAGAACTAATAATATTAAGCGGCCCTCTAATCCAGCATTCAAAGTTATTTTATGATATTGCAAAAGAAACAGCCATGGAGAAATGCCATATAAAAAACAATTATATTGAATTTAGCAATGGAGGAGAATTTGATGATAATTCTATAGCAATAGGAGCTTGCGCTATAGTTCTAGAAGAAGTATTAAACTAAAAGATAAGGAAGTGAGTTTATGGATCCAGTAGCATTTTCAATTGGAGGCTTTGATATAAGGTGGTATGGTATCTTAATTGCAACAGGAATTATATTAGGTATAGTTATAGCTCAATATAACTGTAAGTGGAGAAAAGTTGATTATGATAACTTGCTAAATATTGTATTACTAGCGCTTCCAATTGGAATTATAGGAGCAAGATTATATTATGTAGTATTTGAATTTGATAACTATAAAAATAATATTATTGATGCGTTTAACATAAGAAATGGTGGATTAGCTATACATGGTGGACTTATTTTTGCCATAGGTACTGCTTTGATTTACACAAAGATTAAAAAATTGAACTTTATTAAGTTTGCTGATGTAGCAGCCCCATCAATTATTTTGGCTCAGGCTTTAGGCAGATGGGGAAATTTTTTCAATCAAGAAGCACATGGGGATGCTGTTAGTTATGAATTTATTAAGCATTTTCCTATGTTTATTCAAAAAGGGATGAACATTAATGGAATATACTATAATCCTACCTTTTTATACGAATCTTTATGGAATATAATAGTTTTCATATTATTAATGGTGATATTAAGGAAATGTAAAATAAATGGAATGGTGTTTTTTACTTATATAGGTTTATATTCTATAGGTAGATTTATAATAGAAGGTATGAGAACTGATAGCTTAATGTTTGGAAATATTAGAATGGCTCAATTTGTTAGTTTAATGGGAGTTGTTGTGTGGATTATTTTTATAGGGTTGAATTATTATAGAAGCAGAATAAAAGGAAGTACATTTAAATAATAAATCTATGAAATAATAAGCTGAATTTAATACCAGCTTATTATTTTTTTATTATTGAGTGATAAAGTTACAGATAATAATGTACTTCTTTAATAAAATGAAAAAGTATTAAATGAACAATATTAACGTTCGTTTAAAGAACTATAATAATTTGGAGGTATTTATTAGGAATGGTTTTTAAATTGTGGAAAAAATATTCATTTATACTTTTGGTTGCATTTATTGTACTCGGCATCTTTGATTTGAGATTTGCAATTGTAGCAGGGATTTGCATGGTGGCACCTATAGTTCTGTCTATTTTTAAGGGGAGATTTTGGTGTGGGAATTTATGCCCAAGAGGAAATTTTTATGATAGGGTAGTTTCAAAAATTAGTAATAAAAAAAGGCCGCCTAAGTTTTTTAAATCTTATTACTTTAGGGCTGTAATTTTAACTATAATGATGGCTATGTTTACTTCAGGCGTATACAAAAACTGGGGTAATCTTTATGGCATAGGAATGGTGTTTTATAGATTAATAGTTGTAACAACTATAATAGGAGTATTATTATCTTTAGTTTATAATCATAGAACCTGGTGTAATTTCTGTCCAATGGGAACTTTAGCATCAATTACAGGAAAATTTAGAAAAAGTAAAGATGTGTTGCATGTATCCTCTTCGTGTGTTTCCTGCAAATTGTGTGAAAAGAAATGCCCAATAGGATTGGTACCGTATAATTATAAAGCTGATATCTTAAGTCATCCTGATTGTATACAATGTGGCCAATGTGTTATGGCTTGTCCTAAAAAGGCAATAGGATATAATAAAGAAGCATAATATAGGCAATTATTTTGGAGTGAAAATTAAAAAAGTCTTATATACAAAAAGCAAATTCTATTGGAAACTTAGAAAAGAAATTTCAATAGAATTTGTTTTTTATAGAGTTTATTTTAATGCTAGCAGGTTTGATTTGCAAAAAGAAAAAACTTATTTCCGAAATGGACAAAAGTATTGTATAATATATTTAAGTGGTATTGGATAAATTAAAAAATATGAGTTAGAGAGGATTATAAGTCAAGATAAATATACTAAGTTTAATTGTTATGAAAGAAGGTTTAGAAATTGATACAATTTTTATGGTTAGTTCCTTTAGGATTTTTAGTTGGAACTTTTGGAACTTTAATTGGTGCTGGTGGAGGATTTATACTGGTACCTATTTTATTGTTGTTATATCCGGACAAAAGCCCTGATACTATAACAAGTATTTCTCTAGCAGTTGTATTTTTTAATGCATTATCAGGGTCTTATGCGTATTCAAGAATGAAACGTATTGATTACAAATCAGGGATAATTTTTGCAGTTGCAACAATTCCTGGATCTATTTTAGGTTCAGTAATAACATCATATATACCAAGACAGCTTTTTAATGGGATATTTGGTGTAATATTAGTTATTGTATCAGCATTCTTAATCATTAGGAGCAAAAAGGAAGACGTGGAAACTGATTTAGTAGTTAAAAATGGTTATGTAACAAGAACTATAATAGATATTGAAGGCGTAGAACATAAATTTTCATATAATCCTGTAATTGGAATTATTGTAAGTGTTTTTGTGGGTTTTATGTCTAGCTTTTTAGGAATAGGTGGTGGAATAATACATGTTCCAGTCCTTGTTAATATGTTAAATTATCCAGTTCATATTGCTACAGCGACATCTCATTTCGTTTTAGCAGTAATGTCACTATCAGGAACTGTAGTACATATAGTAAATGGAGTTCTTCAATCCAGTGCTCTTCAAACAATTGCATTATCAATAGGCGTATTATTTGGAGCACAATTAGGGGCAAGATTTTCAAAAAAAATACATGGAGTAGCTATAATTAGAAGCCTTGCAGTTGCACTAGCTATTGTAGGAGTAAGAATATTTTTTATGTCATTATAAAGTGAAGAAATTTATTGTGCAAAGTTTAAATTTATGATAATATAAATATTAGTTTTAAAAGGAAAATAAGATATCTTAAGTTAAGAGGGAGTAACTGCCTTTATTAGGTGATAAAGTCAACATACTGACTGAGAGGTCTGGCTTTATCGTGGCTTATTTTAGTCAAGTGAGACTTTTAACACAATAATAGTTTTATTGTTTTTTTAGATTCTTCAATATAAAATTACATTGAAGAATTTTGAGATGACAATATGGCTTTTGTTGTGTTGAAAGTCTTTTTTATTTATATATATTATTTTTTTTGGAGGTCACGCGATGGGAGAATTTATTAAAGCATTATTATTTGTTGTTGTAGCAGAAATGGGGGATAAAACTCAGCTCCTTGCTATGGCAATGGCTAGTAAATACAAAGTAAAGGAGGTAATGACAGGAGTACTTATAGCTACAATTCTAAATCATGCACTTGCAGTAGCCTTAGGAAGCTATTTAAGTTCAATCATACCAATGGATGTAGTTAAAATTGTAGCAGCTGTGTCATTTTTAGTTTTTGGATTTTGGACTTTAAGAGGAGACAAAATTGATGAAGAAGGAAAGAAGAAAAACAAGTTTGGTCCAATTGTAACTGTGGCTATAGCATTTTTCTTAGCAGAAATGGGAGATAAAACACAACTTATGACAATAGCAATAGCTGCTGAAAGTAAAATGCCTTTATTTGTGTTAATGGGAACAACAGTAGGTATGTTAATTTCTGATGGAATAGGTATCTTAGGTGGTGCATGGATGTGTAAACATATTCCAGAGAAATATATAAAGTGGGGAGCAGGAATAATATTTATAATATTTGGAACAATTACTATGTTTGAAACTGTTTCTTTATTATCAAATAATCCATTATATATGATATTGTATTTCTTAATGATTGTACTATTTGTATATATTTTTGGTGTGAAATTTACATATAATGATCAAATGTGTAAGGTAGATTTAGATAATAATAAAAATTAATAATAATTATTAAAAAGAGAGGATACTAGAAATAGTTTATCCTTTCTTTTTTATGTGACTAAGTTACATATATTTAATAAATATTGATATATAATAAAATCAAGGATGCTGCATATGAAGAATAAAGAGGTATTTAATAATAAATTTGAAAAATTAGAAGATCTCTACAATAAGTATCCTGTATTACATAAGAGTGATATAAAGAACAATGGAGCAATAAGTGACTATGGATACTTGAAAAATTTATATTCTGATTAATATGTGACCGGATCAAAGGAAATATGTAATGAAATCTTAAATATGAATTTATAATAAATTTTAAGGAGGAACTAAAAATGTTTGGATTATTCAAAAAGGAAAGTGGAAAAGTAATTAATGTAAATGATATTGATGAGTTAATTGGAAAGGTAGATTTAATTGATATAAGAGAAGATTATGAATATAAAGGTGGAAGTATAAAAAGTGCAAAGAATATTCCAATGGGAGAACTTTTAAACAATCCCGATAAGTATTTAAATAAAAGCAAAGAGTACTACATAATGTGTCAATCAGGAGGAAGAAGTGCAAGGGCATGTAATTCACTTACAAATCAAGGGTTTAATGTTGTTAATGTTTCTGGTGGAATGGGTTCTTATGTAGGAAGTAAAAGAAAGTAAATAAATTTAGAGTTAAAATATGAAGGGAGAATAAGGGATATGAAGAGAAAAATATTAGTTATTGGGGGAGTTGCAGGAGGAGCATCTGTAGCAGCAAGACTTAGAAGACTTAGTGAAGAGGATGAAATTATAATGTTTGAAAAAGGGCCTCATGTATCCTTTTCAAATTGTTCACTTCCATATCACTTAAGTGGATTAATAGATGAGGCTGATAAGTTAGTATTAATGAGTCCAGAAAAATTCTTGGTTCAATACAATATTCAAGCTAGAGTAAATAATGAAGTTATAGCTATTAATAAAGAAGAAAAAAATGTAACAGTTAAAAATTTATTAACAGGCGAAACATATAAGGAAAGCTATGATAAGTTAGTGTTATCTCCTGGAGCAAGACCAATTGTGCCAAATATTCAAGGAAGTGAAGAGGTTAATATTTTTACAATAAGAAATGTTGTTGATATTGATAAGCTTAATAAATATATAAAATCAATTGACGTAAAGGATATAGCAGTGATTGGCGGCGGCTTTATAGGAGTTGAAGCTGCGGAAAATTTAAAAGAAGCTGGTTATAATGTAGCCCTTATAGAAGGAACAGATCAAATATTAAGGCCTTTCGATTATGATATGGTCCAAATATTTCACAAGGAAATCTATGATCGTGGTGTAAATTTAATAGTAGAAGATAAGGTAGAAAAATTTGAAAAAGATACAGTTGTATTAGCTTCTGGAAAAAGAATTGAAGCAAAGGTGGTAGTTATGGCAATAGGTGTAGCACCAGAAACTACACTTGCAAAAGAAGCTGCTTTAGATATTGGTGAAACAGGAGCTATAAAAGTTGATCAAAATTATAGAACTAATGATGAAAACATATATGCTGTTGGAGATGCAGTAGAAATTTATAATGCTTTAACTCATTCTGCTGCAAAATTATCCCTTGCTGGGCCTGCTTTAAAGCAAGCGAGATCAGTAGCTGATCATATTAATGGGAAAAAAGGATTAAATAAAGGTTATATAGGCTCATCAGCTATAAAGGTTTTTGATTATAACGGAGCAGCAACAGGATTAAACGAAGCACTTATAAATGTTTTGAATATGAAGATAAAATATGATGTAGTGAGGGTTATTCTTTCAGATAAGGTTGGAATTATGCCAACTTCAGCACCTATGCATTTAAAATTATTATATGAAGTTCCAACAGGAAAGATATTAGGTGCTCAAGCTATAGGTAAAGGTGATGTAACAAAGAGAATTGATGTAATTGCTACAGCTATTAAATTTGGAGGAACTGTAGAAGATTTAAAAGACTTAGAATTATGTTATGCACCACCATTTTCTACTGCAAAAGACGTTGTGAACTATGCCGGTTATGTTGGCTCTAATATTCTAAATGGGGATTTTAAACAAGTTAATGTGGATTTAGTCAGAGGACTTGTTGAAAATAATGCTTATATTATAGATGTTAGAGAAAGAGGAGAATATGCGAGTGGTCATATTAAAAATGCTGTAAATATTCCATTAAGTGAAATTAGACAAAGAATAAATGAAATACCAAAAGATAAGCCTGTTTACCTTCACTGTAGAACAGGTCAAAGAAGCTACAATGCAACTTTAGCTCTTCAAAATTTAGGCTTTAGTAATGCATATAATATAACAGGAAGCTTTTTGGGATTATCTTTCTATGAATATTTTAATGATAAGACTAAAGATAGGGAAAGCATAGTTACTCAATATAATTTTAGATAATTTAGTAGATATTAAAATACACGATTACCTGTATAGATATTAATAATATTTTTACAGGTAATCGTGTTTGGTTGTTTATTTAATATTAAGGTGTAATGGTTTTTGAGTTACTTATAACAGGATTAATTTTTTGTGGAGTTTTTTGAGAAAAATAAACACTAAAAATTATTATTAAAACTCCTAATATTTGAACTGGATTAATAGTTTGTTTTAGGAAAATAAAGCCTAGTAAAAATGCAGTTAGTGGATTAACTGGACCAAGAAAAGATACTTTGGTAGGAGATAATCTAGAAATACCTCTAAACCATAAATAATAACCTAAGCCAGTATTAAATATTCCTAATATAACAAGTCCTAAGATGTTTGTCCTATTAAGTGTTGGAATACCACCTTCTATTAAAAATGTTGCAGGAATCAATATAAGGCTTCCAAAGAATAGCTGCCAGGAAGTAAAGACCATATTATTTATTTCTTTAGGTTTACCCCAGTATTTTGTTAGTACAACTCCTAGTGCCATAATTATAGCACCTATAAGAGCAGCGATTACACCAATAGTGTCTATGACTGCATCTTGTTTTAATAATAATAGAGATACACCTGTAATGGTCATTAAAATTGCAATAAAGGAATTTTTATTTGGATTTTCTTTAAGAAAGATCCAGCTAAAGAAAATAGTAAAAATAGGTTGTACACTTCCTAATATTGAAGCTATACCACCTGGAAGTCTGTAAGCAGCAATAAATAGAAATAAGAAAAAACCGCCAATATTTAAAGTTCCTAAAATAATAGATTTTAAAAGCCATTTGCCTTTAGGAAATTGTCTATAATAAAGTAAAAGTATTAGTCCGATAGGAAGGCCTCGCATAAGTGCTACGAAAATTGGTTTATTTATTGGAATTAGCACTGATGTTATTATATATGTTGAAGCCCAAAGCATTGGTGCAAGCATTGTTAATAAAGTATCTTTTAAATTTTTCATTAAAATTCTCCTCTCTTGTATATTTAATTTGATTTCATATATATTTGTTTAAATATTTTTAAACAATCTTAGCAATGAGTATCTTAACGTTAAGATAAGTATAGTATAAAACATATATATCTTAAAGTCAACAATCTTAATGTTAAGATTGTTAATATAAATTGAATTTATTATTGATATTTGATTTTTCTAATGCTAACATTATTATTATGAGTAAAGATAATGTAGATTTAATAATTGAACAATGGAAAAATGAAATACCAGAATTAAATACAAAAGCTATGGCTATTTTTGGAAGATTCAAGAGAATAGCTAAATTTACTGAAAGGAGATTAGGAGATAATTTTTCGAAATTTAATCTTAATAGTGGAGAGTTTGATGTACTTGCAACTTTAAGACGCTCGGGAGGAGAATTTAAATTAAAACCTACAGAATTATATAATCTTTTGATGGTAACTTCAGGGGCAATGACTAACAGGATAGATACCTTAGAGAAAAAAGGGTTAGTAATTAGAGTTAATGATACAGAAGATAGAAGAACTGTATATGTAAAATTAACAAAGGAAGGATTGAACTTAATTAATACTGCTGTATATGAACATGTGGCTGTTGAACAAGACTTATTAACCATGTTAACAAAAGAAGAAAAAGAAATTTTAAATTCAATTTTAAGAAAGATAAACTTAAAATTGGATGGAAAATAAATATTGTTACAATACTAATTAAAAAGAGACAAGAGGTTAATTGGTGTTATCATACTGTATGCATTTCCGAAAATATTATAAATTGTACTTTAGGAAAAATATAAAGAATAATTTGTGGAGGTGCAAAAAACTATGGATATAGGAAACCATATTAATGTAAAATCCCAATTAACGTATACTATAATTGATAACAGGTATATAAGAATTGGAATATATGAAAAAATTATATCAAAATTAAAATATTAATATTAGTATTATTTCAAATGTAAAGGCTGAATACAGATCCTTCCAGAGTAATAATGGATAGCATTGGTGGAGGAGATGTTTCAGCCATATTTGTTAATTTAATCAATCCAAATTAAAGATATAACTATTTGCTATATTAATAAAATTATTAAGTAAAGGTGTTATTTGTAAGTTTTTATTTACTATAAATTTAATTTCTAATTCATCAAATCCATCTTTTAAATCATAAATAAAGAAATTATTATTTTTAGGTAAAATACTTTTAGGTAGAAGTGATATTCCTAGACCTTCCTCTATTCCTCTAAGAATAGATTCTAAAGAACTAAACTCAATGATAGCAGCGGTTTTATGGTTATTATAAGCTAACCATTTTAGTAGAAGCTTACGATAAGGACAATCTAGATCTGAATTTACTATTATTGAAGAAGTAAAATTATTAATACTATCAATTTTTATGGAAGATACCAATGCAAGCTTTTCTTTGAAAGTAATAACCTTTTTTATCTTAGAAGACGCAATATGTCCAGATATAAAAGCCCCATCTAATTCATTTGTTATAATCATATCTGAGAGAAACTTTTGAGTTTCTGTTTTTAATATTAATGATACTTCAGGATTTTTCTCATAAAACAAAGAAAATAATTTAGGCAAAATAGATGCAGAAATAGTTTGAGTAGCTCCAATTTTAATAGTAGAAGTAATTTTAGATGGAAGAAACTCATGATTAACTTCATCGATTAAATCAAGAATTTTATCTGCATATTTAAGTAATTTTTCTCCATTTGATGTAATTATAGTGCCCTTATTGTTTCTTATGAATAAAGTGGTGTTCAATTTGTTTTCAAGCAATTTAATTCTCATGGTTATATTTGATTGGGCATAACCAAGCTTTAAAGCTGCTTTTGATATAGATTTTTCATAAGCAACTGTCTGAAATATTCTCAAATCATTGATTTCCATAGCATAAAAACCTTTCACTAAAATTAATTTATGTTTGATATCACTATTAGTGATATCAAAGATTATTTATAAGTATTATACAATTTTTATATATGGAGTTAAACTATAAGTGAAAAAAGTAGTAAAGAATTAAGCACTAAATTTATTCATGAATTGAAAATGAAAGGTAAATGGAGGGGAAAATAAATGATAGCAACACAATACAAGATTATATTACCTAGTGATTATGACATGGGGATAATAAAGGATAGAGTGAAAAACAACGGATATAAAACAGATGGATTTGAGGATTTAAAGTTTAAACTATATCTAATAACAGAAAAAGGGAAAAATAACAATTTAGAAAATAGCTATTGTCCTTTATATATTTGGATGGATAGCAATGGATTAAATAAGTTTTTGTTTAATGGTTTTTATGATAATATAATAACTTCTTTTGGATGGCAGAAAGTAAATGTAGGAATTCCATTAATTGATAAAACAACATATAAAATTAAAGATTGTAAATATGTATTTGAGATAGCAAGAGAAATAAAACCACAAAAAAGCCTTAATAATTTAAAAGATAAAATAGATAATGATATTTCAAGTATTAAAGAAACAGAATTTATAGTTATTTATAATCCAGACAAGTGGAAATATCATGTATTTTACTTTACAGATGACTTGAGTAAAATAAAGTCACTAGAAGGAAAAATTTATGATGTATTGCATATATCACAATAAAAAATATAGATAAATAAGTAAAGAATAATTTAGACCAACAAATTAAATATTAGGTGTTAAGTAAATAACTAAAAAGCTCTCAAAAAAGTATTATAATTCATAAATATTGGTTTTTTTATTGCAGGAAAGCATTTTAGATTTATGTTATAATTGGTAAAAGGAAGTTGTGCCACCAGTGGTGAAATGGAGGTTTTATGAGTGAAGCCATGTCAATTCAAATGCCAATTATTAACTTGAAATCTATTCCTGAAAATTTCATGTATGAAGAAATATATCCCAGTGAAGAAACATGCAATACCGTATCATGTTATTT
Source organism: Clostridium sp. C2-6-12 (assembly GCF_009928485.1). Classification (GTDB taxonomy): domain Bacteria; phylum Bacillota; class Clostridia; order Clostridiales; family Clostridiaceae; genus Clostridium. The sequence continues at coordinate 21,083 of NZ_JAABNP010000049.1, forward strand.
TAGACTTTTTTCAAAAAAAATTGAAGAAAAAAATTATACGATTTCAATGATTCCAGATGGATGCATAAATATTCTCATAGATTTAAATGAAGAACGCATAGAAAAAGGTATTTCCGTTTTGGGTCCAATAACAAGTTCTATTAATTATGAGATAGATAATAGTGTAAACATATTTGGAATAAGAATTTTGCCAGGAAAATTTTCTGATTTGGTTAATATACCTATGAAATCTATTGTGAATAAGCAGCTTTTATTAAAAGATATAATTGAGGATTTTAGTAAGTATATACCTGAAAATGCCCAGAATATAGATGAAAAAATGTTAATGTCCTCTATAGATAATTATACTTTAGAGTTTTTTGAAAATATACCTTCGTGTAAAAACAAAACTGTAATGCCAAATTTAATAAGATATATTTACGATAATAAGGGACAAGTATCCATAGAAGAATTATCAAAGGTAAGCAATTATAGCTCTAGAAATTTGCACAGAATATCTGAAAGTGAAATAGGGATGAATTTAAAATTATTTTGTAGAATAGTTAGATTTCAAAATATGTTATATTCTATAAAAGGTAAGCGTGATTTAAATTGGAAGATCGTTGCATTGGAAAATGGATATTATGATCAGTCTCATTTAGTTAAAGAATTCAAATTTTTTTGTGGTATATCTCCAACCTTATTAAATAAGTAGTATTTGTCCGATTTTTACAAGAAATTTAGTAGAATTTGTTATAAAATAAGTTTAAGTTATATATAAGCAAAAAAATATTGTTCATCGAACTAGAATTTGCATAAATTTATTGGAGGTATAGGGTATGTTATTTAAAAATATGATCTCTGAAATGAAGAAAGAAAAACTTAGGAAACAAAAGAAGGAAAGAAACAAAAAAATAATTGGAATTACTGCAGCATTAGTAACAACTGGAGTAAGTGGTATTGTCGGAGGCTTGCTAATGGCACCTAAATCTGGTAAAGAACTTAAAGAAGATGTTGTTAAAAAGATTACAGAAAATAATGAAAGTATAAAAAAAGATATTGAAGAAAAGAAAGAAAAATTATCAAATAGCGTAAATGAGACAAGAGATAAAATTAATAGCTATCTTTCAGCTAAAAGAGAAGGAAAATGTGATTCATCTAAAGAAGCAGAAGATATGGAAAATAAGTCAATAGAAAAAGAAGAAGAGGCTGAAGAAAAAACTATTGTATAGAAATTGTGGGGATGCAAATGTATATTGAAGTTTCGACTCTATGTTACGGTATTTTAGCCATATTGGCAGGAATTGTTTTGATTTATTTGATACTTTGCTTAAGTAAGTTAAATTTATTATTAAAGCAAATATCTGTATTTTGGAATGAAAATTCTAAAAATATTTCTGAGACAGTAAAATCAATGCCAGTTATAGCAAATAATACAGTTGAGTTAAGTGAAAATCTAAAGACAACAAGTGATGTGCTTATTGAAGCTACTGCTACAGCAATTGATACAAAAAAAGAAATAAGTGATCAAATTGGAATGATTACAGATATTTTTAAGATTATCAAAAGCATATGGCTTAAATAATAATATTTCAGCAATTTTAGATTTTTATAAATATAAAGCTATAAAACTTTCTATATTCTAAGCCGATTTTAATTGCATAGAATATAGAAAGTTTTTATTTATATTAAGTGCTAATAAAAAGAATTTGTATTTAAAGTTATTGTGATTAAAAAAACGTTATCTATTCTTTGTATATTAAATGTTCCCTTGTGCATTTCTATTATCTTCTTGCAGGTTTTTAAGCCGATGCCTGTGCTATCTAGGGCTTTCAAATTATTTATTTGGTTTTCTACAGTTACAAATAGTTTTTCATTTTCAACATAGTATTTTAATTTAATTTCTTTAGATTTATCTGCATATTTAGATAGATTAGAAAAAATATTATCAAAAACTCTTTGTATTGATATTAAATTTACTTCAATAAAAAAGTGTGTATTAAAAGAGTTGAAATCAAATAAAAAGCCTTTGCTTTCTAACATGAAAATTTGTTCCTGAATTAGTTGATCTAATAGTTCATTTCCATTAAATATCTCTAAGTCTAATTCATCTTGAGTATTAAAAACAGTAAAGTACTCAAATAATTTATCTGATAGATATTTAATTTGATATGCTTTTTCTCTGCTATTATGAATATATTGATTAAAGCTTTCTTCATTTTTATATTTTTTATATTCTATAATGTCCAAATATCCAACTAAGGCAGTGAGGGGTGTCCTTAAATCATGTGATAAGGCTGTAATCAATTCACTATTTGCAAGCCTTGCTTCATCTTCACTGTCTAAACGTTCCATAAAGGATTTTCTCATATCATCAATGCTTTGAGCTAAAGAAGAAAGTTCATCATTACCATCTACAGTAATCTTATAAGTTAAATCTCCACCTTCTAAAATTTTTATTTCATTTTCAAGTTTTCCTATATAGGCTATTTTTTTGTTGATAAAAAATAATATAAGAATTACAAAACAAAGAAATGATATGGCTATGTTGGCAAAGGCTAGAATATAGTAGTACTTGTATTCAAAAAAGCATTCCATATGAATTTTTGCAGTAACATCGCTAAATGATATATCAACAAGAGTATTAATAGGGAAAATTGGACTTTCTTTATATTGTTCATAATTTGTTACTTCATTATTTAAGTTAGAAGCGAAAACTAAATCATTTCCATTATATATATAAAGATTTACATTCTTGTTTTTACGAGTCCAATTTTCTATTTTATCATGGTCGTTTATTGATAAATTATTATCTGACACATATTTTTCAAACTCTGATATAGCTTGCATTTTTTGATTTACAAGAAAGGAACTTTTATCAAAATATTTATTTAATAAATTTTCTCCTATTTCTTGAAGTAAAAGAAATATACAAACAGATATAATAAATGAAAATATCAAGGATATGATTAATTTACCTTCTAATTTAGTAGATAGAAATTTTCTATTCAATTCTATACCCCTTTCCCCAAACTGTTTTTATATATTTAGGATTTTGAGGATCTACCTCTAATTTACTTCTTAAATTTCTTATATGAACCATAACAGTATTGTTACAAGAATAAAAATAAGGCTCATTCCAAACACTTTCATATAGATTTTGTGCTGAAAAAATCTTTTTACGATTTGTAGACATTAATAAAAGAATATTATATTCAATTTCAGTTAAAACAACTTCTTTTTCATCTATTGAAACTTCATTTGAGGTTGTATTTATTTTCAATCCATTAATACTAATGGAATCTTTTGTTGAGTTATTTGAATCTTTTCCTTTATACACATAATACCTTCTAAGCAAAGCTTTAACTCTTGATACCAATTCTGTATATGAAAATGGCTTTGAAAGGTAATCATCACTTCCAGCGGAAAATGCCATATATTTATCTGAGTCTTGAGATTTAGCTGTCAAAAATAAAATTGGGGCTCTTGTTTTCTCACGAATTTCTATACATGCTTTAAAGCCAGTTTTTTTAGGCATTACTACATCAAGTATTATTAAATCAATACTATCATCAACTTTGTTTATAGCATCTTCGCCATCTACAGCTTCTAGCACATTATAGCCTTCACTCTCCAATAGAACTTTAACTATTTCTCTTATTTCATCATTATCATCTGCAATTAAAATATTTCTCATATTATTTATTAGCCACCTCCATTTGTTATTAGTATATAACGCAATATAGCTTAAAGCCATATTATTTAAGATGACTTAAGAATTCTTAAGATTTACCATATGCAAATTTTAAGATGTTATAGATAAAATTTTAATTATCACATTACAAGGAAGAAAGGAGAAAAATTATGGATAGAACAAAAAAAATACTAATAGGAAAAACATTATTAGGAGTATTAGGAATAGTAGCAATTACATTAACTATTAAGTATTTACCATATATTCTTGAACTAACAACATCTCTTGATAAGTTTAGAGATTATATAATTTCTACAGGGAGGTTTGGAGCATTTTTATTTATATTCTTTCAAATACTTCAAACTGTTATTGCACCAATTCCAGGTGAGGTAATTCAAGTTGCAGGTGGATATATATATGGAGTTCCTCTTGGACTAATTTATACAACATTAGGACTTATGATTGGTGGGATTATAGCTTTTTATTTCACAAGATTAATAGGAGCTTCTTTTATAGAAAAACTGATTAAAAAGAATAAGTCTAACTGGCTTTTGGATATTATGAATAGCAAAAAGTTTTCCGTTATATTATTTGTATTTTTTATTATACCTGGGTTTCCAAAAGATTTTTTAATATATGTAGCAGGGTTAACGCCAATAAAGCCATTGAAGTTCTTTGGAATTTTATTTATAAGTAGATTCCCATGGCTATTAGCTTCCGTAGGAATAGGATCTAATATTCATTATGGAAATTATGTGTCAACAATAATAATTTCACTTATAGCTTTAATCTCATTTGTATTAGGGATAATTTATAAGGATAAGCTTATAAGTAAGTTTTCCCAAGGCAATCAAGTTAATGAACAAATGTAGTTAAGTAATAAAAAAGGAGTGGAGGCATGGTTAAAAAACTTATACCTAATATATTAACATTTATGAATTTATCATTTGGAATTCTTTCAATAATTGAAGTTTTCAATAAGAATTTTGGCAGAGGAGCTTTATTTATTATTGCTGCTGCTTTAATAGACAGATATGATGGCAGAATTGCAAGATTTTTTAATGTATCCAGTGAAATAGGAAAAGAACTAGATTCTTTAGCAGATTTAATTTCCTTTGGAATTGCACCAGCTATATTAATATTTACTAAATACATTTTCTCTTATCATGCTTTTGACGTGATTGGAATTATTTCAGCGCAAGTTTATATTATATGTGGCTGCTATAGATTAGCAAAATATAATATTAGTGAATTCAATGGAATTTTCACTGGAATACCAATAACTGTAGCTGGTTCAATCCTTGCATTATTTTCTTTATTTGTACCTAAAAATAGTATATCTATAATAATTTTAGCGATTATATTGATGATTGCTCTTGCTTACATGATGATATCAAAATTTAAGTTGAAAAAATTTTAATCTGGTAAGCAAGTGAGGTTTGAATAAGCGGTATAAGCTACAGAGGAGGAATTTTAATATGGAAGTAAAAAAAGATGAGTTTTGGAAAAATGTAATAAGAACTGTGATTGAATTTATGCTTATAGCCGTAATAATTTATCTTATTAAAGATTTATTTAATCTAATTATTTTTACATTTTTATTTTCTTACTTACTATATAATTTGCAAAAATATATAGTAAGTAAAACCCACTTACCAAGAACCTTAGTAACGATTGTTTTATATATTGCTATTCTTGGATTAATAGTATTTTTTGCATGTAGGTATATTCCTGAAATTATAAGAGAAATTCAAAGCATATATGAAGAGATAAGGAAGATAAATGTACCTGATAATTTGAAAGAATATATAGATATCTTAAGGAATCAAATTGATATATCAAAATCTTATGATACGCTTATGAATACTTTGATAGTTACGGGCAAAAGCTTAGTACAGGGAAGTGCTAATTTATTCATTTCATTAATATTAAGTATGCTTTTTATTTTAGATATAGAAAGAATAAAAAAATTTATAAGCAAATTTAAAACGAGTAAAGTATCAAGACTTTACAATTGTCTTGAGTATTTTGGATTAAATTTCTTAAATTCCTTTGGAAAAGTAATACAAGCTCAATTTTTAATAGCATTAGTAAATTCTATTCTTTCTACCATAGCTTTATGGATTATGGGATTTCCACAAATAATAGGTCTAGGCTTTATGATATTTGTGCTAAGTTTTATACCAGTGGCTGGAGTTATAATATCTTTATTACCACTTTGTTTAATAGCATTTAATGTTGGAGGTGTAATTAAAGTAATATCCGTTATTTTAATGATTGCTTTATTACATGGGTTAGAAAGTTATATATTAAATCCAAAGTTAATGTCCGATAAAACATCATTGCCAGTATTCTTTGTATTTATAATATTAATTTTTGGAGAACATTTTATGGGAACATGGGGATTATTGCTTGGAATACCTTTAGTTATTTTTATTTTAGATATTCTAGATGTTAAAGTATCGGATGAATAAGTAAGATTTAAAAATTAAATTGAAAATGAAAGGGAAAGTTATGCTAAAGTTACTTAAATATTTCAAGTTTAATAAAGTAGTTGTTACTTCATTAATTATAGTTATATTGCTGAAAACCTTAGGAATATTATATGTTCCAACCTTGACAGCTAGTATAGTTAACAATGGAGTAGTAAAAGGAGATATAAATTACGTATTAAAAACTGGTGGGATAATGATAGGAGTAGCAATATTTACAGGAATATTAGCCATATTATCTACATATTTGTCTGCTAATTTATCTGCAACACTTTCTAGAGATATGCGGAGAAAAATATTTTTTCATTCACAAAAGTTATCTGTAGAAGACTATAAAAATTTTTCAACTTCATCCTTGATCACAAGATGTACAAGCGATGTGAATCAAGTTGAAAATACAGTTATAATGATTTTCGAAATGATTATCCCTGTTCCGTTTATTACTTTAACTGGAATGTTATTAGCATTTTCAAAAGACAAGTATATGGCTTTAATAATTCTTATTACAGGTTTAACGCTTTTAATATTTATTTTGCTTATAAGCAAAAGAGTTATAGGTTTATCTATTGGAATGCAGGAAGAATTGGATAAAATAAATTCTAGAGTTAGACAATTTATTTCTGGAATACGAATTATACGTGCTTTTAATCGTGATAGGTATGAAAAAAAACTAATGGATAGCACTTTTGAAAGTTATGCTGTTATTAACATAAAAATGAATAAGATATTTGCTATGGGAATGCCATTTATATTATTTATATTGAATTTATGTACTGTAGCTATTTTATGGTTTGGAGCAGTAAGAATAAATGCTGGGGAAATGTTAGTTGGAGATATTATGGCTGTTATAGAATATTCAATAATTATACTTGTATATTTAATTATGGCTGTAATGGTACTTATGAACTTACCACGTTCCAGCGCATGCTCTAAGCGTATTTTAGAAGTATTAGCTTACAAGCCTGAAATAATAGATGAAAAAACAACCGATAAAATCTTAAATAATAATCTAAGTTTAGAATTTAGAAATGTTACATTTTCCTATAAAGATGCTCAGGAGCCAGTATTAAAAGACCTAAACTTTATATGTGAAAGAGGTAAAACAACTGCTATTATAGGTGCTACAGGTTCAGGAAAAAGTACAATTGGTAAATTAATACCAAGGCTACATGATGTTAAAGATGGAGAAATATTAATTAATGACATAAATATAAAAAAGTTTTTACAAAAAGATTTAAGGAATATGATAAGTTATTCTCCACAAAAAGCATTTTTATTTAGTGGAAGTATAGCTAGCAATATAAGACATGGAAAAAAAGATGCATCCTTAGAAGAAATAAGAAGTGCTGCAGTAACAGCTCAAGCAGATAATTTTATAATGGAGTTAAAATCTGATTATGATTCAATAGTATTACAAGGAGGAAGTAATTTCTCAGGAGGACAAAAACAAAGAATATGTATTGCAAGAGCTTTAGTAAAGAAAAGCCATATTTATGTATTTGACGATAGTTTTTCTGCCTTGGATTATAGTACCGATGCTAAACTAAGAGCAGCAATGAAGAAAAAGTTGAAATCGTCAATAGTTATAACAATTGCTCAAAGAATAAGCTCAATTATGGAAGCCGATCAAATTATAGTTTTAGATAAAGGGCAAATTGTAGGGAAGGGAACACATAAGGAACTTATGAGAAATTGCCCTGTTTATATAAAAATAGCAGAATCACAATTGAGCAAGGAGGAATTAGCCTAATGAATGATGAAAGATCAAATGATATACTCTCATTCGATAGTGAAATATCAATAGAAAGAGCAAAAGATACCAAGAAAACCTTAAAAAGGCTCATGAAGCTGCTCCTTAATCAAAAATGGAAATTAATTGTTGTAATATTTTTCGCTATTATGAGTTTAGCCTTTACAATGGTTTCTCCATTAATTTTTAGTGAAGCTATTAATACTATATACGATGGAATAAAAAATGCGACTTCTAGCAGTCAATTTAATATAAGATTTGATATTATAATGAAGCTGGCTTTTATGCTTTTAGGAATATATTTATTATCATTTATATCTAATTACATACAACAGTATATAATGGCATCAGTAGCTCAAACTTTAGTGTTATCAATAAGGAAAAAATTAAGTGAAAAGCTTACAAAAGTACCTTTGAAATATTATGATACACATAAAAAGGGAGAAATTTTAAGCAGGATATCAAATGATTTAGAAAAAGTATCTGACACGCTGCAATCAGGAATTATGCAGTTTATTACAGCAGTTCTATCAATAATAGGGGCTGTTACATTTATGATATTAATTAATTGGATATTAGCATTAGTAGCTATTTTTATTATTATCATGGGAATTATAGCAGCATCTATGTTTGAGAAAAAAAGCATTAACCTTTTTACCAATAGACAAGAATCCTTAGGAAAATTTAATGGACAAATTGAAGAATATTTTACAGGACAAATGGAAGTGAAAGTCTTCAATATGGAAGAAGATATAATAAAAGCTGTGGAAATATCTAATGAGAAATTATATTCAGATGAGAAAAAAGCCCAATTTATAACTTATGCCATAAATCCTTTAATTCGATTGATGAATCAACTTGGATATGTAGTAATAGCTGCTATAGGAGCTATATTTGCAATTCAAGGAAGATTGTCTATTGGTATAATACAAGCTTTTTTTCAATATGTAGACCAGGCATCAGAGCCACTAACTGAAGCTGCATATATATTAAATTCAATGCAGGCAGCTATTGCTTCAGCAGAACGAGTTTTTGAAATTTTAGATGAAGCTGAAGAAGAAGGAGATGTTGTAGATAACAAAACAATATCAGAGCCAAAAGGTGACATAGAATTTAAGAATATAAGGTTTGGATATGAAAAAGAAATTCTAATTTCAGGAGTGAGTTTAAAGGTGACAGCAGGAGAAAAGGTTGCTATAGTTGGTCCAACTGGTGCAGGAAAGACTACACTGATAAATTTACTTATTAGATTTTATGACTTAAATAGTGGAAAAATTGAAATTGATGGTATTGATATTACTAAATTAAAACGAAGTGATTTACGAGGGCTATTTGGTATGGTGCTCCAAGATTCATGGCTTTTTGATGGAAGTATAAAAGACAATATTTCATATGGGAAAGAAAATGCAGATATTTCAGAAATTCAAGAATCAGCAAGACTTGCTAAGATTGATGATTTTATAAGAGCACTTCCTAAGGGATATGATACGGTTTTAAGTGATGAAAATTCGTCAATATCTCAAGGACAAAAGCAGCTTTTATGTATTGCTCGTGCAATTTTAGCAGATCCTAAAATTTTAATTCTAGATGAGGCGACTTCAAGTGTAGATACACGTACAGAATTAGAAATACAAAGTGCTATGGATAATTTAATGAAAGGAAGAACAAGCTTTATAATAGCTCACAGATTATCAACTATAAAAAATGCAGACAAGATATTAGTAATGGATAAGGGGGATATTGTTGAGCAGGGGACTCATAAAGAATTGTTAGCTAAAGATGGTTTGTATAGTAAAATATATAATAGTCAATTTTTACATGTGAATTAAAAAGTTAAAATGTAATATATATATTTGAGTATGAAATAAAACATATGAGAATCTGTTAAGCTGTTATGAAAAAATAGCTTGATTATTCATAGAATTACTCGTT
>NZ_JAABNP010000004.1:0-262000 GCF_009928485.1 Clostridium sp. C2-6-12
AATTTGAAAAAGGAGCTATCGCTAACCGATTTTAATCCGCTAATGCGACAGCCCCTTATTTTTCATATATTAATTAATCATCTATTATTCATCTTTTATTATTTAACATTTTGAAGATTAAATATTAATTTTACTAGCACAATATATGTTATTTTACATATTTAATAACGCTGTCTCTTCTTTCATGCTCTTTAGCCTCACCATTAGGATAACCAATAGATGCCATCCCCCAAACAATGTGGTTTTCTGGAATTCCAAAGCTTGTTAATACTTCTCTTACTTCTTTTTCATCACATATAGTTTTTAATTGGTTAATCCAACATGAACCAATTCCTAAAGAATTAGCCATTAAAAATATATTTTCAAGAGCACATGAACAATCAGCAAGTCCATTTGTATTATCTTTTTCATTAGATAACATTATTAAAGTTGGAGGGGCATAAAAATTATAACCTTCATCTCTTCCTAAGGCTTCTCTAACTACTTTTGCAAGTAAGTTCATCTTTTCCTTATTTTGAACTACAGTGAATTGCCAGCTTTGTTTATTCATACCGCTTGGAGCGTATATTCCAGCCTTTAATATTAAGTCAAGTTCTTCATCTTTTATTTGTTCTTCCTTAAAGCTTCTTATACTTCTTCTAGTTAACATGTTTTGCAATACTTCATTCATTAATAACAACTCCTTTAATTCAGTTAAGAGTTATGAGTTCAGAGTTAAGAGTTATTTGGAATTAGTTTTTACTTCTTTAGCTCTTAATTGCTGAATATTAACTCTAATTATTTTCCATAAATATATTTTTATACACTAATAGTATTATATCACCACACATATATTAAACACAAAATAGAAATTTATTTTAATTTCTATTTTTTTATAAAGAAGATATCGAATGCTTTTGGTGGAAATTAGAAAGATAATTATTTGACGATCTTCTTATATTTAACATTGTAGTCTAATACTTCTCACTACAATTTTATTATATATTTCTAATCAATATTAAAAGAGAGAATAAATAAAAAATCCATTCTCTCTTTTAGCTATCACAATAAATACTTTATAACTAAAGCTAAGTTTATTTCTCGAAAAAAATCATCTCAAAACTTCTGCAATCTTATCTAAAAATTTTTCTTTTTCTTCTCTTGCCGCTAATAAAATACCGCTGGCTACTGCTGTAAATGGTGCTACTGTAATTAACCCAAAACTTCCAATCAATGTATGCAGAATCTCAGAAGAAACATATTTTAAATTTAATATATTTATTATTGGCGTACCCTGCGCCATAAATACCATAAGCAGTCCTATAAATCCACCTGAATATGCTAATAATAATGTGGTCATCATAGTTCCCATAATTGAACGTCCAACATTTATTCCTGATTTAACTGCCTCCAGCTTTGTTATATCTGGTTTCTTTTCAATAACTTCTGCAACAGCTGAAGTTATGTCCACTGCCACATCCATAACTGCTCCAGATGAGGCTATAAATATGCTGGCTATAAATATTTGTGTCAAATTTAAATTTTCATATCCTGAATACAAAAGTGATTCTGAATATGACATTACAGCTCCATGAATTTTAAATTTACTTACAAAAAATAACGCCATAAAGCAGGTTACAAGAGCACCTGATAAAGAACCAATTATTGCTGCTAAAGATTTTTTATCTATACCATAAACAAGTACTATTATTGTAATTATTAAAATCATTGTTGTTGCAATTCCAACTATTACAGGATTATACCCTTCTAAAAATAATGGAATTAAAACCTTCCAAATTGCCAAAACAGTAAAGCTAAACGATAAAATAGATTTTACACCAACTATTCCTGCAAACCCAATAAGCATAACTACAAAAATAGCTACAAGTAAAATTTCATAATTAATTCTATAATGATCAACAAGAGTTGCTACCCTAATTTCATCTCCTGTGTAATCTAAGGTTACTAATATTTTATCCCCAACTTGAAATATCTTATCTTCTTCAAGAGAACCTGAAAGCCTATTAGTGCCCTGAGTTGTTTTCCCTTTAAATTTCCCATCAAGTATTTCCACTTTACATAACTGTTCACCAGTCTTTATAAGCCCCGTGTTTATAATAAAACTCTCATCTGTACTCAACACTCTTGCTGACACTCTCTCTGTGTTTTCATATATTTTTTGTGGAAATTTATTAGGTAAAAATATAAGCAAAATTATTGCTATAAGTGTTACTAATATAGGAATTGTATCGCGCTTATGAATATTATTTAACAATTAAACATTCTCCTCTTTGTTTTAATTAACAATCATATGAGTTTCAGAAAAGCCCTAAGGCTTTTCCTCCTTAACTCTGAACTCATAACTCTCTTAACTGATTTAAGTCTATTGTACCTTCGTTATCGCCTTAAGCTTATCAAATACATTTGTATTATCATAATATCCTGCAAATAAGTCTTGGCCTAACCCTTTAGCCATCATTGCAACTGGAATTCCTGTGTGAGAATATGAACTAAAAGAGATTCCAGATTTATTATTTAATACATGTGTTAACGTTACTGAAAATGGTTCGTATGTTCCATACATAACATATTCGTTTTCGTCAATTTTCCTATCAGCTTTTGGGATCATACTCTTTTCATAAGCAGCTTTAATTTTAGCCTCTTCTGCTTGTGTTAAAGTCATTCCACCATTTTTTGCTTCCCCGCCTGAGCCAGCTCTTTTCAATCCAAATTGTGCTTCAACTTCCTTCATTGCATCATCAAAAGAAACTTTCTTTTCTCTAAATTCAGAAATCTTTCTATCAAAAGCTGTATATGACATCTTCTGATTAGATAAATTTTGTAAGTAAGTATCATAGTTTGTTCCTGCAAATCCTATTGTAAGTCCCCCTGTTTCATGGTCTCCAGTAACTAAAATCAATGTTTCATTTGGATGTTGATTGTAGAAATTAACTGCTTCTTGTACTGCATCACTTAAAGCTTGTGTATCACTAATATTTGATCCTGCATCATTAGCATGACCTGCCCAGTCAATTTTTCCACCTTCAACCATCATGAAGAAGCCTTTATCATTATTTAAAACTTCTATTCCCTTTTTAGTATAATCTGCAAGGGTAAGTTCATCTCCAGTTCTATCTAAACTATATTTTATTGCTCCACTTTCTTTTTCAACTTGATCATCTGGACATACTGCAATTGCTTTTTCACCATTTTTTAAACCATCAATATCTGATTTAGTATTAACAACCTTATACCCTTTTTGTTTTGCTAATTCACCTATTTTAGTTTTTCCTTGTTCCTTTACTTCCTTCGAATCATCTGATAAGAATTTTCCACCTGCAAAGTAATCAAAATTTGAATCTACAAGCTGAAGCCCCATATTGTAATAATCACCTCTAGAAGGAACATGAGCGTAATATGCACCTGGAGTTGCATGATCTATATTTACTGATGATACAATTCCTACCTTATATCCTAACTGTTTTTTTAGTTTTTCAGTTATAGTTTCATAAGATTTAGTTTTAGTTTCATCCATATTAATTACACTGCTTAAAGTTTTATTTCCTGTTGAAAGAGATGTAGCTGTTGATGCTGAATCTGGACAAAGTGAAGTTGAATCATATGTTGTAACCGTTCCTGTAACTGGGAAATTCATAAATGATAACTTTTCTGGATTTGGATAATTTCCTTTCTTTGGATCAATTGGTCCATGGGCTTGAATTCCTTTATAATACTGTGCAGCTTGGATTTGAGGAAAACTCATACCATCTCCAATAAACATAAAAATATATTTAGGTGTCTTACCGTTATAATTCGAACTTGATGCTGCACTCACACCATTATTTTTCACCTGAGTATCTAATGTATAACCTGCCCCCGCTACTAACGCTAAAGCTAATGCTGCCCCTACAATTCTTTTAACCGTCTTATTCATTATTTACTATCCCCTTTACTATGATAATCATATTTTTATGATTTTTATTATAGTTTTTTATCTTCATTGGATAGTATATTCTTCCTTTGTTAACACAACTTTATTAATTAGTAAAATCCCTGTAAATTAAATGTTAAAAAATAGAAAATATGGTTTTGTATTATTAAAAGTGCTTATATTTATTTTATGATTATTGTACTCTTTACTTCATAAATATAAGGACCATTTACTAAAATATATGATTCTAGTACAACAGTCCTATAAATTATTAATTTTATATATTTAATTTTTTTGTACTGTTTGAGAACCATATAACAATGGTTCTGCAAAATATGTCTTAAATACTTGAATAAGCGGTCCCATAAATAATGCTGTAATTATTGTTCCAACGCCTATAGATGCCTTTAGTGCAAATCCAATTGCTACACATATAGAATCTGTACCAATTCTGCAAATTCTGAAAGATGCTATTTTCTTATCTGACATAATTATTGAAATTGCATCATAGACAGATACTCCTAAATCTGCCGTAAAATATAATGCAGCTGCAAAACACATTGATACTACTCCCAAAATTAGTAATATAATTCTATGAGTAATTGTTAAGTTTGGTATCATTCTTGATAAAATACTAGTTGTTGCATCTGCTGCAAATCCATTTCCAAGCAAATTAAAAAAAGTTGCTATGCCAATATAATGTTTATCTAAAAGAAATACAATAAAGAACATACACGCGCATATTATTGTGTAAAAAACACCAAATTTCATATTAAATAAATTGCAAAGACCTGTTACAAAACTAGTAAATGGATCGGTTCCAAGTGAAGCCATCTGAAATAACCCCACACTGCATCCAGTAACCACTACTCCTATAAATGCCATTAAAATTCGCTTTTGTTTTTCATTCATCCTATAATCCCTACACTTTCAAAATAAATAGTTTAGACCAAAACTGTTCGCCATATACTTATTATATAAATTGTTTATAATAATAAGAATATTGTTATGTTAGTTAAACCAGTCAAAATGTTAAATGTTTAAATTATACTATTTTATTGGTATATGAATTTTAAACTTACAAGCTTTATTAATATTCTCTTAAAAACTTAACATATGATAATGAAATTTTTTGTATTATTTTTAAGGTGACTTAATGTAATTAACATTATTGTTTCTATATTTAAGAGGTGTAATGTTAAATTGTTTTTTAAAATGTTTATAAAAGGTAGGTGTATCTTTAAATCCACAGGAATAAGATATTTCTGTTATATTCATTTTTGTTGTTTCTAACAAATTTACTGCCATATTTAATCTAAAAGAAATAAGATATTGTTGAGGAGAAATTTTTAGTTCCTGAATAAACAATTTATATAGATAAGTTCTGTCAATTTTAACATGTTTAGAAATATCACTTATTTTAATATCATAAGTAAAATTATTATAAATATAATCTAAAGCCTTATCAAAATAAGATATATTCCTATTTTCTTTTAAGTTAATTTGGTCATAAATACTAGAAAAACATAAATAAAACTGCCCCAGTAAAGCAAATTCATTCCCCTTATTTTCTTCACAATTATGAATTAAGTCAAGAAGATTTTCTTTAAAGATTCCATTACTATAATCCTTAAAAGTTAAACTTTCTTTTGATAATCCACATTTTTTGAGTATATTAGAAGCCTCATACCCATCAAAACTTATCCAGCAATATTCCCAAGGTTCTTCTTTATCTGCTTTATAATATGTAGACTCTCCTGGACAAATTAAAAAGCCTTCCCCAGTTCCTAATTCATAACATTTATCTTTTACATAATACTTTCCCTTTCCATTTAAAACATAATGTAACAAATAATGTGGACGAATGGCAGGTCCAAAAGAATGAGAAGCTACACATACTTCTGAACCTCCATAATATATTGCAAGAGCTCTGCTCAACTTGCTTTCCGATGTAATTTCAAATCTATCTGACATTTTCTTTTCCTCCTTATCACTTTACTTAAATGAACTACCTAACAAATTATCATTTATCAATACAAACCATAAATGACATTAAAATTTCAACATAATGACAACTTTTTGAAACATAGAACATAGAAACATTTCTACTTGAAATTATATAATTAATGTGTAATTAATTCAAAGTAATTTAAGGAGGACAAGTAAATGAAAATAACTTTTATGGGTGCTGGAAGTACTGTATTTGCAAGAAATGTTTTAGGAGACTGCATGTGCACTGAAGCCTTGCGCGAAAGCGAAATTGCTCTTTACGATATTGATGACGAAAGGCTTAAAGAAAGCGAAATAATCCTAAATGCAATCAACAAAAACATAAATGAAGGAAAAGCTAATATCAAATGTTTTTTAGGAATTGAAAATAGAAAAGCTGCTCTTAAAGATGCTACTTTTGTTGTCAATGCAATTCAGGTAGGTGGATATGATCCTTGTACAATTACTGATTTTGAAATTCCAAAGAAATATGGCTTAAAACAAACAATTGCTGATACTATGGGAATTGGAGGTATAATGAGAGCTCTTAGAACAATTCCGGTAATGGCAGACTTTGCAAAAGATATGGAGGAAGTTTGCCCTAATGCATTTTTCTTAAATTATACTAACCCAATGGCTATGCTTACAGGCTTTATGCAACGTTTTACTAAAGTAAAAACAATTGGTCTTTGTCATAGTGTGCAAGTATGCTCTGAACATTTACTAAAGGATTTAGGAATGGAAGATAAATTAGAAGGCAGAAAAGAATTAATTGCTGGCATCAATCATATGGGCTGGCTTCTAGAAAT
Source organism: Clostridium sp. C2-6-12 (assembly GCF_009928485.1). Lineage (GTDB taxonomy): Bacteria > Bacillota > Clostridia > Clostridiales > Clostridiaceae > Clostridium. The sequence continues at coordinate 6,709 of NZ_JAABNP010000004.1, forward strand.
ATACGATAAAGATGGTAATGACTTATATCCTGAAATCAAGAAAAGAGCTGCTGCTAAAAATTCTGCTGAAGAAAAACATAATGATATGGTTAGATATGAATACATTAAACATCTTGGCTATTACTGTACTGAATCAAGCGAACACAATGCAGAATACAATCCATTCTTTATAAAATCAAAATATCCTGAATTAATAGATAAATTTAATATTCCATTAGATGAATACCCTAGAAGATGTATAGAACAAATAGAAGGTTGGCAAAAAGAAAAAAATGAAATTTTACAAAATGGGAAAGTTACACATGAACGTTCTAAGGAATATGCTTCATACATTATGGAAGCTATTGTTACAAATAAACCATACAAAATTGGTGGAAATGTCATAAACACAGGACTTATAGACAATTTACCACAGGATGCCTGTGTAGAAGTTCCTTGTATGGTAGATGCAATGGGAATCCACCCAACTCATGTAGGTAAACTTCCAACACAGCTTGCAGCAATGAATATTAGTAATATAAATGCTCAATTATTAGCTATTGAAGCTGCTGTAACGAAAGACAGAACTAAAATATATCAAGCTGCTATGATGGATCCTCATACTGCTGCTGAATTATCCATTGATGATATTATAAAAATGTGTGATGAAATGATAGAAGCACATGGTGATTTTATGAAAGACTTTAACAAATAATTACTTCACTCAAATAGTTACAGCTTAAATCAAATCATACAAAACATAAAAGTGAGATACCTTAAATTGGATTTAAGATACCTCACTTTTATTAATATATAAAACCAAAAGCATTATTTATCAAACTAGAATTTATAATTTTCCTCCTGAAGTAGCTATACCTTCGATAAATCTCTTTTGGAATACTATAAATATTAAAAGCATTGGCCAAATTGCTAGCAATGATCCTGCCATAAGCTGAGGATAATTAGTTGAAAACTGTCCTTGAAGAGATGCAAGTCCAGATGAAAGTGTCATTTTATCAATTGACATATTTACAATTAATGGCCACATAAGATCTTTAAATGCAAATAGTGAAGTAAATATTGCTAATGCAATTAATCCTGAACGTGATAAAGGCAACATTATTTTATAAAAAGTCTGCCATATAGTACATCCATCAAGTCTTGCTGCTTCTTCTAAATCCTTAGGCAAGCCCATAAAGAATTGTCTAAGGAGGAATGTTCCAAATGCACTAACTACACCTGGTACTATTAAAGCTGAAACTGTATTTAATAAACCTAATTTTTGTACAATTAAAAATTGTGGAACTATAAATAATTGTCCTGGTATCATCATTTGGAACAGTACTATTCCAAAAAATATGTTTTTCCCAGGAAAATTCAATCTTGCACATGCATAAGCTGCCATTGCACTAAACAAAACCGAACCAATAACCCTTCCTGCCATCATTAAAATTGTATTTATATAAAAAGAACCAAATGGAAGTATTTTCATTACCGCTGGATAGTTATCCCATTGAAATACAGCAGGTAAAATTTTAGGTGGAATCTGTACTGATTCTGTTAATGTCTTAATAGAAGTTAATATCATCCACAAGAATGGAAGTATCATTATTGCTGCTCCAATTATTAAAACTAAATGTGTTATAATACTACCTTTGTTTTTACTTGAAATTTTCATCTTTACACTTCCCTTCTCTAATAATTTACCCATTTCTTTTGACACTTTACTTGAATTACTGTAACCACCATTATAATTACTAATAATAGCATAACAATAGCTGAACCATAACCTTTATCGTTTAATACAAATGAATGTTTATAGAATAAATAAACTAAGGATTGTGTGCTTTCTATTGCAGTGCTTGTTTTATCTATCATCATAAATATTATATCGAATACTTGAAATGCGCTTATAATACTTGTTACAACTACAAAGAACATTGTTGGCGAAACTAAAGGCACTGTTATTGTGAAAAACTGTCTTAATGGACTTGCTCCGTCAATACTTGCTGCTTCATAATAATCCTTTGGTATTTCCTGTAAACCTGCTAATAATAGTACCATATTATATCCTACAGCACTCCAAATCCCAACTATAGCTATAGATATTAAAGCTACTCTAGGATCAGTAATCCATTTAGGTCCATTTATTCCTACTGCCGATAATAAGTAATTTATTAGTCCATAATCTGAGTTAAATAACCATCTCCACACCATTGCTATGGCAGCTGGCGCTGCAACCATTGGTAAAAAGTAAATTGTTCTATATACTGATGTACCTTTTATTTTCTTATTTAGTAATACGGCAACTATTAAAGATAAAATTACTATGGCAGGGACAGATATAATCGTATATCCCAAAGTATTAAATACCGCCTTAATTACAGCAGGATCACTAAATAACTTTTTATAATTATCAAATCCTACCCAAGTACTATTTCCAAAGGCTCCAGCCTTTTGAAAACTTAAAACTAATGTTTGTACTGCTGGAATTATATTTAGTACCATAAGGCCTATAAAAGTTGGCAATATCATAATATATGCCCATTTCCATTCATTTAATGTGCTTTTGCTAATCTTTTTTCTAACTTTAACTTTCTCATCTATTGAAACTTTTGCTGCATTTGCACTCTTCGACATCAAATTACTCACTTCCTTTATCTAGTTTATGGCACCCCTTAAAATAAGAGGTACCACAAATTTTCACCTTACTTTTCAGTTGCTAGAATTTCATTGGTTTTTTTAGCTACTTCATCACAAGCTTGATTTACTGGAACTTCTCCTGTAAATGCTTTAAGTAATGTTTCTTTTTCAGCAGTTTGCCATTTATCAGTTTCTTTTGAATATGGATTAATAACTGCATATTTTAACATGTCTGCATACACTTTTGAGTTAAACTTTGTTTGAGTTTTCATCCATGCCTCTGTTGTACCTTGGTATGCTGGAATAGCAACCCCTGATTCTGCTTGAATTTTGTTTGCTTCTTCTGAACCTAAGTATTCAACAAATTTCCATGCTTCTTCTTTATGTTTAGTACTTGCAGCTACAGCATTACCAAGGCCATTATATATTGTAGCTCTTTGTTTACCTTGTGGAAGTACAGTTACATCGCAGTTTTTAGCAACATATTCATTAGAACCGAATTCAGAAAGCATCCATGATCCAAATAAAGCCATAGCTGTTTTTCCTGATTCAAAAAATGCTGTATATGAGTTTTCAGAAAATTGTTGTTGATTTGGAGATACTTTTTCTTTAACACTTAAATCTATATACCATTGCATTGCTTCTTTTACTGCTGGTGTATCAAAACCTGATTTAGTCTTATCATCAGATAATACTTTTCCACCATTTTGGAATATAAAATTATCAAAACCTTGTTGAAGATCTAGCGGAGCACCAAAACCATAAATTCCTTTTTCAGGGTTAGTTATTTTCTTAGAAGCTGCTAATAAATCATTCCAAGTCCAATTTTCATTTGGATAAGCTACTCCAGCTTCATCAAATAACTTTTTATTGTACCAAAGTCCTATAGTATCAAAATCCTTAGGTAGAGCATAATTTTTGCCGCCATTTTCATAAACCTTAACTAAATCTTTTGGAAATTTATCTAAGCTAACTAAACTGCTTCCTTTAATTTTATCTGTTAAATCCAATAAAACTGAGTTTGAAGCATATCTTGCTGCTTGATTAGGATGCATCCAAAATACATCTGGTAAGCTTCCACCTGAAGCTGCTGCTTCTAATTTAGTCCAATATTGATCCCATGCAGTAACTTCAACATTTACTTTTATTCCTGGATTCTTCTTTTCAAATGCATCAGCCATAGCTCTCATTCCTGGCTCTTGGTTTTTGTCCCAAATAGCATAAGTTAATGTAACATCTCCTTTTGAACCTCCAGCACTAGAATTACTTCCACTACATCCAGCTAACATTGTACCTACAGTTATAGTTGCCGCAATAACGCTTATCAATTTTTTAATACTTTTTTTCATAAAATATTGACCCCCTACTTTTTAATTGATTCATAAAAGCTTGTATACACCTTTTTGAAAATTTTTAATAATTACTATACTCAAATAATATAATATATACTATGGGTTTAAAATGGATTAATGTAATCGTTTCATGGTTTAATGTGGTCAATAGAAAACCTTTACTACATTTTCACTATACATTTAACATATAACCATGTTTTATTTATGACTATTATGAAAATAATCTACAATTTCTATGTAAAACAACAGAAAAACCCTTTAATATAAATCTTATATCAAAGAGTTTTCCGTAATTTTAATGATTTTATTTTTCCTATAAACTTAAATAATTAATAGCCATAAATAATTTTATAACCATTTATATTCTCCTCAAAATCCATTGCTTAGCAGCATAATCACCCTTAAGCTCAGGTATAACAAGTCCAATATTCATCAGTTCATCTCCACCAAATATTGTATCTTCATTAATAATTTTATACTTAGCTTCAGCTTCTAATCCTAACAATTTTAATGGTTTATCCCACTTATTAGGCTCCGCATATTGTTTTACATAACTGACTACAATCTCACATTTATCCTTAGAAATATTCATCCATGCAACTTCATTACTTTCAAATGGACTCAATAATCTAAAAGTATCTCCAAATTGTACAGTCTCTCTTATTTCTTTGTACAATTTAACTTGATCTTTTATTACTTCCCTTTCTTCTTCTGATAATTTTGTAATATCAAGTTCATAACCAAAATTTCCTGCCATAGCAACTATTCCTCTAGTTTGTATTGGGGTTATCCTATTAACTTGATGGTTGGGAACTGCTGATACGTGACATCCCATAGCTGCACTAGGATAAACTAAAGATGTTCCAAATTGTATCTTTAATCTTTCTATGGCATCTGTGTCATCACTAGTCCATGTTTGTGGCATATAATAAAGCATTCCTGGATCAAATCTTCCTCCTCCTCCAGAGCAACTTTCGAATAAAATTTCAGGGAATCTGCTTGTTATTTCCTCTAAAACTTTATATAAGCCTAGCATATATCTATGTGCTGTTTCTCTCTGTCTCTCTGCAGATAATCCAAGTGAACCTATTTCACTCATATTTCTATTCATATCCCATTTTACATATGAAATCGAAGCGTTTTCTAATACATCACTAACAGTTTTTATTATATAATCACATACTTCATCTCTTGATAAATCTAATATTAGCTGTTCTCTGGCTGTGGAGCGGTTTCTTCCTGGTATATGAATACACCAGTCAGGATGTTTTCTATATAATTCACTATCAGGGGATACCATTTCAGGCTCAAACCAAAGACCAAACTTTAACCCCATTTCATTTATTTCTTTAGAAAGATTATTAAGGCCGCCTTTTATTTTTTCTTCATTAACAAACCAATCTCCAAGAGATGTAGTATCATCGTCTCTCTTTCCAAACCAGCCATCATCCAAAACGAATAGCTCCATTCCAAGACTGCTTGCTTCCTTAGCAATTTCTTTTATGTTTATTTCATTAAAATCGAAATAAGTTGCTTCCCAGTTATTTATTAATATTGGTCTTACTTTATCTCTATGTTGTCCTCTACATAAACGCTTTCCATATAAATTATTGTAAATATGAGACATTCCTGTTAAGCCTTCTGAAGAATAAACAAGTACTGCTTCTGGTGTTTGGAACTCTTCACCTTCTTCCAAAAGCCATTTAAAATCAAATGGATTAATTCCAATTTGTGCCCTTGTTTTGCTATACATGTCTACTTCAACATTTGCTAAAAAGTTTCCGCTATAAACTAAACTAAATCCATATACATCACCTTTTTGCTCATCTGAACCTTTCCTCGCTAGCGCCATAAAAGGATTTTGAGCATGACTGCTTGCTCCTCTTCTACTTTCAACTGATTGAGTGCCTGATCTAAGACCAGTTCTAACAATATGCCTTTCTCTTGCCCATGCACCAGATAAATGTACAAAATCAAACTCATCTTCTTTGAAATCTACATTAGCGCTTAATGCTCTTAATATATTTACTCTACTATCGCTTTCATTCACTATTTTCACTGATTTAGTTATTGCATCAAACTCTTCAAAAACAGTATAAGTTAATATTACTTTTACTTTCTTTAAGTTATCTGTTAGGTGTATTTCTAAGGTTTCTGCTTCATTATCATTTTCAACATAAGTTGCTGGTAATCCTTTAAGAGGCACTTTACCCTTAAAAATATTGTAGTCAACATATTTTAAATCAGTTGCTGTAGTTCCATCTTTAAATTGAAGCTCAATTGCTGGAGAACGTAAATCAGTAGTTCCATAAGCAGGATATTCCTGAGTAGTGGCTTCTAATTGAAATGTTCCTATATTATCTGTATTAGTAAGAAAACTTCCCCATAAATTTTTTTCTAAAAGATAATCTAAATTGTTTGTATTTATTCTTTTTCCCCAATATAATTGAGATAAATGATTAGTTTCTAATACTTTTATTACATAACTTGTATTCTTTGTTTTGAGATGAAATGTTTTTATATCTCTTTCGTAAATAATTGCCATGTTTCTCCTCCATCTATTATGTTTTAATGTTATTTTTTCCATAAGCATTTTTTTAAGTAATGTATCAAGATTTTAAGCTTTTGCGTATATATCATCCTAAAAAATAAAAATCAGAAACATTATTATGCCTTGACGTAAATGTTTTCTTTAAATTTCTTATGTTTTTTCATTACTTTCTGTATGTATTCATTATAATCTGATATAATAACAAATTATATGGCATTATGTAAGCTGCTCATGTGGTAATGTATAAAATCTAATTTTAATTATTAAATGTCACTTTGAATTTTAAAAATCATTCCCAATACATCTTTAAAGGAGTGTTGAAATTGTCTGAAATAAAATATTTTGAAGATTCTAAAGCAAAATATCTAGAACCTCAAAAAAAACAGGCTGTTGATTTATTTTTATGCTACTGCGGATCTGAAAATTGTACTCCTGGCTACTCCTATGGGCCAGCTGTAAGATCTCAATATCTACTTCATTACATAATAGCTGGTGAAGGTTCTTATACTGTTAACAACAAAACCTATAAACTCGGAAAAAATCAAGGCTTTTTAATTTGTCCTGACACGATAACCTATTATGAAGCTGATAAAGAAAATCCTTGGAGTTATATGTGGGTGGGTTTTAATGGAGTTAAGGCCGAAACTTATTTAAACTACGCAAACCTTAATGAAGAAAATCTCATTTTTGATTATTCAAAGGATGATTCTTTAAAAGACTATATTTCTGAAATGCTTAAATTAAAAGAAATGGATTATTCTAATGAGCTAAAGCTTGAAGGTCTTTTATATTTATTTATGTCAAAATTAGTTGAATCACGAAAAGACATTTCTAATAAGATGTCTTATAAAAGTACTGAATTATATTTAGAAAAATCCATTGAATTCATAGAAAATAATTATCCTAATAATATAAAAATCAATGATATAGCAAATTACATAGGAATAAATAGAAGTTATCTAACTCATATATTTAAGAAAAATATTGATATGTCACCTCAAGACTTTTTATTAAATTATAAAATAGATAAGGCATGTACTCTTTTGGAAAATACTGACCTTTCAATCAAAGTTGTTGCAAAATCAATTGGATATTCAGATCCTTTAACCTTTTCTAAAATATTTAAAAAAATCAAGGGTAAAAGTCCTAAAAGTTACCGAGAAATGAGTACTTCAGCAGCAATTAAACATAATGATTAATTATTACAAGATACTTTTAAACTTATTGTAGAAATATTCCAACAACAAATTTTATACTTTAATGAATAATGAATGTTGAATAATTCAACATTCATTATTCCTTTATAAACTCTTTCATAAAAATCATCTTATTAAATTTCAAACTAAATTATATAACTTAAATATATCTTAAAGATTTTTTTACTCCTAAAACTTATATTAAAAACCTATAATATCTACATTCATACGGTTTTAATTTAATGCTACTTATTGGTTCATTTACGTCTACATCATAGTTTGAAATTAAAATTTCCTTAGACTTAACTTCAGTTCGTTCTTCATATTCAAATACGGTATTATTTCCTGTAAAATTGCAAATAACTAATAGCTGCTCATTTCCTAAACTTCTTGTATATGCAAATACTTCCTTATTATCTTCTAATAATAAATTATATTTTCCATATACAACAACTGGATTTTCTTTTCTGATTTGAATAAGTTTCTTGTAATAATTAAATATAGATTTTTCATCATCTAATTGTGATTCAGCATTTATTTCTTTATAATTTGGATTCACCTTTATCCATGGTTCACCACTTGTAAATCCTCCATTTTCACTATTATCCCATTGCATTGGAGTACGAGCATTATCTCGACCCTTTACATAAATAGATTCCATTATTTCTTCATGACTATATCCTTTTTCTTTTCTTTCTTTGTACATGCTAAGACTCTCTATATCTTTATATTCATTAAGATTTTCAAATCTTACATTAGTCATACCAAGCTCTTCACCTTGATATATATAGGGTGTCCCCTTCATTCCATGTAACAACGAAGCTAACATTTTTGCACTTTCTACCCTATATTCATTATCATTTCCCCATCTTGAAACTATTCTCGGTAAGTCATGGTTATTCCAAAACAAACTGTTCCAGCCTGTTCCTTCTAATTCTATCTGCCATTTTGATAAAGCTTTCTTTAAATCTAATAAATCTAGCGGTTTTAAGTCCCATTTTTCCTTACCTGGCTGTTGATCTAACATAATATGATCAAATTGAAATATCATGCTAAGCTCACTACCATCTGTATTTGAATATAGTTTAGCTATTTCCGGAGTGCATCCCCAGGTTTCTCCAACAGTTAACAAATCTTTAGCTCCAAAAGTTTTTTTATTCATTTCTTTTATATATTCATGAAGTTTAGGTCCATTTTCTTTTATCTTTTTATCAGGTATTTTTCCAATGAGATCAATAACATCCATTCTAAAGCCACCAATACCTTTATCTATCCAGAAATTCATCATATCATAAACTCTATTACGAACTTCTTCATTTGCCCAATTTAAATCTGGCTGCTTTTTACTAAAAAAGTGTAAATAATATTGGTCAGTCTCTTTATCATACTCCCATGCACTTCCTCCAAATGCTGAAGTTAAATCATTAGGTTCTGCTCCATTTATAGGATCTCTCCATATATAATAATCTCTATATGGATTCTCTTTCGATTTCCTAGATTCTATAAACCACTTGTGTTCATCAGAAGTATGGTTAACAACTAAATCCATGAGGATTTTTATGTTTCTCTTCTCACCTTCCTTAATAAGCTCCTCCATATCATCCATTGATCCAAACTCATCCATTATATCTTCATAATCACTTATATCATAACCATTATCATCATTTGGTGATTTATATACTGGAGATAGCCAAATAACATCAATTCCCAATTCACTTAGATAATCTAATTTTTCAATGATTCCTCTTAAGTCTCCAATTCCATCTCCATTGGAATCTTTAAAACTCCTAGGATAGATTTGATAAACTACACTTTCCTTCCACCATGAATTATCCATACTTAATCCCCTCTTATACTATACTTCAATAGTAAAATCATGAGTTTTTAAATTTGCTTTCAATGTTGCTTTATATGAACCACATTCTCTTGTGATTATTATTTCATTACCATTAACTTCTGTTGTACATTTTCCATCTAATCCAAAGGCTGGATTAGTATTTCTTAATTTCATTAAGTCTCTGATGTCACTTACTATTTTTCTATTTTTAAAGTTTTCTCTAATTTCTTCCTTTGTATAGTAATGACGATTAATATCTCTTCCATTTTTAGTTGATTCCATTAATTCTATATCATTTTCTCCTGCAAGCATTCCTACATAATAAACTTGTGGTATACCTGGTGCAAAGAATTGAATTGCACGAGCTAATAAATATGCTTTATCATTGTTTCCAAGCGCTGAATAATAAGTACAGTTAACTTGATAAATATCTAAGTTATTATAAGCTGCTGTATTGTATATTTTTTTAACATTAGCTCCCTTTGTAAACATAGCTTCTTTAGTTTCGTCTATTTCTTTATCAGTCATTAAATCTTTTACGTCAACTATTCCAATTCCATCATGTGTATCTAAAGTAGTAAATTGTTTCATTGGGCTCATATCGAGCCATCTCTTTAAATTATCACCTTTTCCTGAATATAACGCATTTAAAACTAAAACAGGAAGAGCAAAATCATAAATCCAAAATCCTTTTTCAGCAATCTTATGTTGGATTGTGTAATGTTCATGAATTTCAGGTAATATATCTACGCCATATTCCTTAACTATATCTTGAATTTCATATAATAGTTCCCACATATCTGGTTCAATAAAGAAACAGCTTGTCCCAGCTTTCTTTATAGCATATGCAAAGGCATCTAAACGAATAATTGCTGCTCCATTTTCGCACATTGATACTAAAGTATCTTTAATAAACTGTCTTGCAACTTTAGAATCCATATTTAAATCAATTTGTTCTTCTGCAAAAGTACACCATACTTTTTCCTTAGTTCCATCTTTAAATTCAACCTCATAATACGGTGCTCTTGGTTTTCTTTTATATATGGCATCTACCTGCTCTTCTGTTGGTTCACCGTTTTCCCAGAAATCCTTATATCTTATAAAGAAATCCTTATATTTTGATTCATCTTTCTTTTCTTGAAAATCTTTAAAAAATTCAGATTGTCTTGAAATATGATTTACCATAAAATCATACATTAAATATTTATCCTTACTTATTTCCTTAACATCTTCAATATCTCCAAAAGCCTCATCCACCACATCGTATCTCATTGGCGCAAAACCTCTATCCCCTGATGATGGGAAGAATGGAAGTATATGAACTCCACCTATTGCTCCAGAATAATGTTCATCTAAAACTTCCTTTAAATCTTTTAAATTCTTTCCTAAGCTGTCTGCATATGTTATTAGCATTATTTCATTTTTTATTTTGTTCATAAATATTCTCCTTCTCTATCCTTTTATTTTCAAATCACATAATCTTATATAGATTAAATTTATATAGATATAATCTTATTCTTTGCTTTCACTCAAATTATATAATTCTTACTTTAATAAACATATATTATTATGTAGTAAAAGCATGGATAAATGTTATTTTTTATATTAGGTATCGATTGATTTCTTTATTTATCAGTTAGAAAATCTCTTTATATCTTGCGTTTATATTTTAAACATAAGAATAGATTCATTAAGATTTTGAACAGCTTCTTTCAATTCATTTGATAAAGAAGCCAATTCTTGAACTGATAAATTTTCTTCTTCAACTGAAGCTAAGACTTCTTCTGTAGCTGCAGATGATTCCTCTGCTAGAACAGAAATATTCTCTACAGTTTCAATTGTTTTTTCTTTGAAGCTATATATATCATTCATTACAAGTGTAACATTTTCTACTTGTAATGATATGTTTTCTGTTGATTGCACTATAATTCTGAAGGCATTATCAGTATTCCTTACAGATTTTTCTTGTTCCCTAAATATATCATTTGCCTCTTTAACCAAATTAACAGTATTTTTAGTCTTATTTTGAATGTTATTAATAATGTTTGATATCATCATTGTTGCTTCTTTTGACTGATCTGATAATTTTTTTATTTCATTGGCAACTACAGTAAAACCTTTACCCGCTTCACCAACTCTTGCTGCTTCAATAGATGCATTTAATGACAAAAGACTTGTCTGATCGCTAATTGACTTAATAACTTCAATTATTTTTTCTATTTCCTTTGAGCTATCATTTAAATCATATATATCTTGATTTATTTCCTGTACCATTGATAATGATTGTCTTGTTCTTTCATTCAATTCCTTAACTACAACAATAGATGAATTTCCAATTTCTTTTGTTTCGCTTGAAATAGCTTTAACCTTTTGGGTATTCTCCATAACAACGTCAATTTTTTGGCCTAAAACTCTTATTTGCTCTATTGCTTCACTAGAACTTTTTGCTTGTTCTGTAGACCCAGTTGCTATTTCTCCAATTGCCATAGAAATTTGTTTTGTAGCTTCAGCTGATTCCATTGAAATTTCAGCAACTTCCTCAACATTTTTTAAAACCTTATTAGATACCAGACTCACTTCCCCAATGAGTTCTTTAATTTTTTTAATCATTATATTAAAACTGCTGCTTAATTTTCCTATCTCATCAAGTTTTCTGTGATCTAATATTACTGTCAAATCTCCATCTTCTGCTTTTTTCATTAACTTCATTATGTTGTTGATCGGTTTAATTATTCCTCGTGCTATATACAAGCCAATTACTACTGCTGTAACTCCACATGCTATTCCTATTATTAATGTAAATATCCCAGATAACTTAATATCATTTATAAGCGAATTCATTGGAACCTCTGATATTACCTTCCAACCATTACTGCAAGAACTGAAGGTAATCAAATTACTATCTTTCACCAGATTCCCATACAATTGCTTATTATATACTTCATCTATAATTTTCTTTAAAGAATCATCACTTATACTATTCTCACGAAAGTTGAAAATAATATTTTGATTTTCATCTACTATTTGAATATTATTATTTTCATCTAAATTCATTTTTTCAAAAAGACTTTTAAAAGCATTTACCTTTATTGACATTATCAATATGCCATTATCACTCTTTCTAATTGAATCCTTATATTCCCTCATTAAAAATATTTCAGAACTATCATTAATACCTGTTATCCAATATATTTTATCTTCATTTTTTCTTATTTCATTATATAATGAAGAACTTTTCAATTTATTTTTAATATAATCCTGGGAATGAGCATCAACTGAACCCAAAGTCTTCCCATCCTGCTGAAGAATACAGAAAGTAGAAATATTTCCATCAGAATTAGTTATAGACTTAAGTATTCCCTCAGCTTCTTTGCTTTTTTGAATACTTTCATAGGAATAACTATCATTATTTATATCTTTCATTAAATCAGCTAAATTTGAATTTGTTATTACTAAAGTCGTCTTGTTAACATACTCATTAGTAAATGAAGTAACATTCATATTAATTTGATTTAGCAATTGTTCTGAAAAAACAGCAACTTTCTTTTCCACTGTATTTTCAGCTACAATATATGAAAAACTTCCAACTATGAGTATCGGAACTATTGCTATTGATAGAAATGTAGCCATTAATTTAGTTTTTATTGTCCATGACATTTTAAATCTTATTTTTCTTTTTTTAAGGAGCTTCATCATATCTTTCATATTTATTCATCTCCTGTTTTTCAAAGTAAGATAGTAAATCATTTTATATCCCATTTTTTCAAAGATTCTATTTTTGACTCTCCTTTTGAAAACACTTTAATACCAATGGCATCTTCACTTGGATAAATTAAACTTGTCATAACTTTCTCGCCTTCATTAATAAATACTTCTACTGAACATTTATCAACAAATATACGAAGATTTAATTTATTATTAATTAAGTTTACTTCTGTTCTTCTTTCTCCTCCAGGTCCAATACCTGACTTATCAATATTAAAGACAAACTGCTTCTCCTTCTTTCTATATGATAAAACTGTTTCTTGAGACTCATTTACTCTTAACTTTAAACCAATCTCCTCCGCTTCCATCAGATCATAATTTATTTCAAGTTCATAACTATCTCCATTTAAATCAAGTTTTTTCTCTTGATTTATCTTTATGTCCTTTAAAACAACTTCATTGATTCTGTATTCTTCAATTTCATCAACTGGTTTAAAATATAATTTAGAATTTTTAAGAATTACTTCTCTTGGAATTGTCATTGCTCCAGCCCAATTATGCCCATTACTATATGTAGGATATTCTTTTTCCCACATAGTCATCCATCCAGCCATTATTCTTCTGCCTTTACTGTCTATAGTTGTTTGAGGTGCATAAAAGTTAAATCCATAATCAACTGGATAAAAGCTATCATATTTAAATTTTCCTAAATTATAATCTAAATTTCCAACCATATAGACACATGAATAAATATTGGTTAATTTTGCATCTTGGTTTTTTAAGTATTGTGGAGAAACAATGAGAACCTCCTTATTCTGCAATGTAAATAAGTCTGGGCATTCCCAGTTCTCTCCCAAGTCTCCATTGCTTTTAGCTACCACATTTACAAATTCCCAATTCAATAAATTACTGGATTTATACATTAAAACTTGTCCATTTCCACATTTATCATTTGAACCTAAGAAAGTGTAATATAAATCTCCAACTTTATAAGTTTTAGGATCACGAATATCTTTTGAAGAAGAGTTATTAGGAACTTGGTTTGTGTCTATTACAGGATTACATTCATGTTTTTTAAAATGTATTCCATCATAAGAATAAGCTAAACACTGAACTTGTTTGTAATCCTCTTTTTCATTGATTCCTGTATTTATATGCCCAGTGTAAATAAGATATAGCTTTCCCTCCTCTTCTATTGCACTTCCAGAAAAGCATCCATTTTTATCAAATTCCTTATCAGGCGCTAAAGCTATAGGAAGGTAGTCCCACTTTATTAAATCCTTACTCACTGCATGACCCCAATGCATAGGCCCCCAAACTGCATCATATGGATTATGTTGATAAAACAAATGATAATTATCCTTATATTCACAAAAACCATTAGGATCATTAATCCATCCATATTCCCCCATCAAATGGTAGTTAAGTCTATATTGATCATTTATCTTATATTTATTTTCTTTAATATATTGATCTGCCTCTCGTATTTTATTACTGAACATATTTTAATCTCCCACAATTTTGTATTTTTATTTAATAGATCCTTGTAAAACTCCACCTATAATACTCTTTTGTAAGAATAGGTAAATTATTAATACTGGAAGAATTGATAACATTAAAGCTGACATTGATAATCCGTAATCTGTAGTATAAGTACCATTGAAAGCGTATGTTGATAATTGGAGAGTTCTTTCGTTTGGTGCTATTAATATTAGCGATGGTAATAAGAAGTCATTCCATATCCATAGCACGTCCAAAGTAGTTATTGTCATCGTTATAGGCTTCATAATAGGAAAGACAATTTGCCAGAAAGTTTGAAATCTTGTGGCACCATCTATCATAGCAGCTTCTTCTAATTCTACCGGTATGCTTTTAATAAATCCATGATACATAAATACTGCTAAAGACATTCCAAAGCCTAAATACATATAAATCAACGCCCATTTAGTATTAAGCATTCCCATTGATCCATAAATCGATACTAAAGGTATCATTATTCCTTGAAATGGTATAATCATAGATAAAACCATTCCAAAAAATATAAATTTATTGAACTTCCAATCTTTTCTTACTAATATATAAGCTGTCATTGAAGAAAATATAATTATTATAAGCACACTTAAAACAGTTATTATTAGAGTGTTAACAAACGCATGGCCATAGTTCATTTTTTCAAAAGCATCAACATAATTTGAAAACTTGAACGTACTTGGTAATGCTAATGGGTTGGAAATTACATCTTTTCTAGCCTTAAGAGAATTTATTAGTACAAATACAAATGGTACTATATATACAAGTAGAAGACCTGATATAACTATATACTTGATAATATTTGCTATTAACTTCTTATTTTTCATTATGCTTCTACCTCCATCTTCTTAGTTGTGTAAACTTGGAATAATGATATTGCTGCAACTATTAAAAATAAAACAAAGGCTTCTGCCTGTCCAACACCATATTGTTGCGATAAAAAGGCTTTATTATAAACATGCATTGATATCATTTCTGTAGCTTGATAAGGTCCACCCTTAGTAAGTGCAAGATTCACATCGTAAACCATGAAACTTCTTTGTAGACTTAAAAACAGGCATACTGTGAAGGATGGAATCATCATAGGAAGGGTTATGCTTATGAGCTTTCTAAAACCATTAGCTCCATCTATGCTTGCTGCTTCTAAAATGTCTCTTGGAACATTCATAAAACCTGCTACATATATGATCATTAAATATCCTGAATATTGCCAAACTGTTACAATTATTAAAGTCCACAGTGCTTTGGTAGGGTCCGCAAGCCAAGAGGTAGAAAAAATCGGAATATTAAAATTATTACCTATATAAACTAAAATATTTGAGAATAAAAACTGCCAAATAAATCCAAGAATTATTCCACCAATAAGATTTGGAGTAAAGAATCCTGCTCTATAAAAATTTTGACCTTTCATGCCACTTGTTAATGCATATGCAAGTAAAAATGCTATGATATTCATGAGTATTACAGCTGCAATTGCATATTTAAAAGTTAACCACAACGAGTTCCAAAACACCACATCTTTAAATACTTCTGAATAATTTTGAAATCCTATAAAATCATGTGCATCTGATACACCATTCCAATTTGTGAAAGTTAAATAAATACCATATATGAAGGGAACAATCATAACTGTAAAAAATGCAAAAGTACCAGGTCCTGCATATATGAGATAAGTTTTTAATTTACCAAGAAAGCCTTTTTCGTTTCTCATATTCACTATTCCTCCTATAAAAATTTTATATGCTTATATGGAATAACGGATATTCGTAAATACGCCTATCCGTTATTTCTTTTTATGTTATTATTTAACGTTTTTCCAGTAATTTTGAATGTCACCAGCTAGAGCTGCCTTATCACTCTTACCATCAAGATATTTTTGCATTGAACCTCCAACTTGTGCCCAATGATCTCCAGGTAATGTTGTCATAGGTGCTATAACCTTTTTATTTTCTACAAATTTCTTTATTGATTTTCCAAGTGGGTCAGCTATTTCTAATTTAACATTTGAGAAAGCTGGAATTAAACTAGCTTTGTTTACTAAGAAATCTTGACCATTATCGCTATATACTAACCATTCTAAGAATTTCTTTGCTGCTGCTTGTTGATCTTCATTATTGTTTTTAGTATCTACACCAATAAATTTAGCTGGTCCTGCATATATTTGTGAGTTACCATAATCATCCGCATTGTTGCTTACTGGAACTGGTATGAATCCATATTGTCCATTAGCTTGATCAAATTCTTTAATTTGTGGCCATGCCCAGTTACCCATAAACCAGAATGCTGCCTTACCTGTCCCTAAATATTCAGGTGCTTTTTCATAAGTTCCAGCTAGTGGAGCTGCTTTATCTATGTTATTTGCTTTTAAAACATCGAAAGTTGATATTAATCCATTGAATACAGCATTACTATTTAAATCAACTTTTCCAGCCTTTATGTCTTGTACGAATTTATCTGCTGCTCCAGCTTCTTTTGATTGGTCTAAATATGCTATTGGTAGGAAATGCGCTCCTAATGACCAATCCATTGGTGAAAGAACCATAGGTGCTACTCCAATGCCTTGTATTTTTTGGAATGCCGCTTCTAAATCTTTCGTAGTTTTGATAGTAGTTGGATCTACTCCAGCTTTATCCAATACTGTTTTGTTATATATTAATCCAAAGCCTTCAACAGATAATGGGAAGCCTACTTGCTTTCCATCTATTTTAGCTGCATTTAAAGTACCTTCTGATGCATCTTTAACCCATTTTTCAGATGAAAGATCTGCAAACTTATCTGCAAATTTAGGAATGTCATTTGGGTCAAGCATACTTAAAGATGGTGCATTTCCAGCTGCATACATAGAAGAAACCTTTTGGAATGGTGATTCTCCTGCACCAGCTTGAACAATGTCTACTGTTATATTAGGATTTTCTTTTGTAAAAGCTTTTGTTGCATCTTCTAATTGAGTTGCAATTTCTCCTTTTGTGTTAAGAAATGTTATTTTAACATTTTTTCCTGCTGAACTTTTATCACCAGTTGAACTTCCACCACTAGAACCACAACCTGCTAATAAAGAAACTGTTACAACAGCTGTTGTTAAAATAGATACCAATTTTGACTTTTTCATAATATTCCCCCTACTTAATATAGGTTTTCAAAAGTTCTTAATTATAACCTTTGATTAACCCTTATTTTAATTTTTATATAAATAACTTGTCCCTATTTAAAATTTATTTAAAATAGATCAAATTACAAATATCACAATTAATTTTTAATTCTTGTAAACATTTACTCGTTGAAATTATTATATTACCACTTTAACAACATGTCAACGGGTTGTCATAAATATTTATAATATTTTTCTTTTAATTTTTAATACAAACAATTCACAATATATATTTTACAAACCTAAAGGACCGCGCTTTTAGTTCTTATCAATAATAATTTTTGGTAAACGCCTCATGTTTCATTGCTCTTTAAATCCTCACAAATACCTCTTTTCTTGTATAATGACGTTCTGATTGTTAATTATCTTTTTTATAAATACCAATCAATAACACTCACAATATTTTTTTAAATATTAAACCACTTTTCATTTTCATTCTAATTGTCGCTAAATATAACTTTATAAAAAGTTATATTTTTTACGCCATTATTATGATAACATATGTCAACATGTTACTATAGATTTTTTTACTTTTTCAGGTTATATTTAATATAGTAAGTTTTTAATACGTAAGGAAGTGATTTTTTGCCTAACATAAAGGACGTTGCGAGTCACGCTGGTGTTTCAGTAACGACAGTATCTAGAATTATGAACAATAGAGGCTATATCTCTGAAGAAACAAGAAAAAAAGTATATGATGCCATGGAAGAATTGAATTATCATCCTAATGAAATGGCTAAAAGTTTATATACAAAGAAATCCAATCTAATCGGGTTAATCTTACCCGACGTAGCCATTCCTTTTTATGCGGAAGAAGCAAAACATATAGAAGAAGCTTTATATATGAATGGTTATAAGCTACTTTTATGCAATGCAAGTAATAATTGCGTTCGGGAAAAAGAATACATAACTATGCTACAAAGAAATCAAGTTGATGGCATAATCATCGGCAGTCACACTTTAAAATTAGAAGAATACACTAAGTTAAAACTTCCAATCGTCGCTTTAGACAGATTTCTTGGAAAGGATATACCAGTAATCTCTTCTGATCATTCTCAAGGTGGTTCCTTAGCTGCCAATGAATTCATACGTCTTGGTTGCAAAAATATTATTCAATTTGTAGGAAACAGCCAAGTAGCTACACCTGCAAATGAAAAGAATTTCACCTTCTCTGAAATAATGAAAAAAAATAATATTAAATGCACAGATATAGAGTTTCCGGTAAATTTCTTTTCCTTCGAAAATTATTTACCTTTTATAAAAGCAGCATTGGATGCTAACCCAAAGGTTGATGGTATATTTGCTGTGGATACCATAGCATTTGCAGTAATAAAAGAATTATCCAGTCGTAACCTAATAGTACCCGATGAAGTAAAAATTATAGGCTATGACGGAATTGCAATTGGTAGTATTATTAGTCCTATTCTTACAACAATAAAACAACCAATAAGAGATATTGCAAATTCAGCAGTCTCAACACTGTTATACCTAATCAACAACCATAATACAATGATTCCAAGTGACATAAAGTTACCAGTGATGTTGTCTCAAGGACAAACAACTTAGATAAATAAGACTACTTTAAAAAATAATTAATTTTCAATGTATATGTTAATGATTTGACATATACATTTTTTATTTAATATATTTATGAAAACCTTTATCACCTTGTTGATTTAAAACCGTTTTCATGTTTTTATGATACCAGTTCCACATATATCATGTCAAGTACTTAAAAAGATTTTTTTATAGCATTTTTTATATTGACCTTCTAAGCCTTGTATTTAAGTATTAATAACCTATATTTTTTTCTTAATCATGATGCTAATAATTCAAAAATATTATCTTAAAAATATTCGAAGGTATCAGTACCATATTCTTGATAGTTTTATTTTATATAAAAAATATGAGCCGATACAAATCTAACTCTGTTAGTTTTGAAACAGCTCATATAAACCTCCAAACAATTTTATTCCTTGTATATTATTTATTGTCCTATTGATAAATGTTATTTCTAAAAAAAGAATGAATCATATATCAATTATACAATTCATTCTTTCTCTAATATATACTATACACATAAATAATATTTTTTAACTAAATTAACAACTTCTTTTGCTTCATCAGCTTGTTTCTTAGGAACTTTAAAAGAAATTGGAGCACTATAATAAGCACCACTAGAACCCATTACTGTATTTCCATCAACACCAATTTTAATATCCACATCTAAATCAAAATTACCTGCTGTTTCAAAAGAAACACTTTTAATATTCTTTTTAGGAAAAAATTTAACTTCTACCTTTTTTCCTGTCATTCCTTGAACATCTACTTGATAAATTCCTAAAGTAGTTAAAACTATTGAATCTCTGAAAAATTGATAAGAAGTAATTA
Source organism: Clostridium sp. C2-6-12 (assembly GCF_009928485.1). GTDB lineage: Bacteria > Bacillota > Clostridia > Clostridiales > Clostridiaceae > Clostridium. The sequence goes on from NZ_JAABNP010000004.1 coordinate 27,041, forward strand.
CCTCTTCTCCATCAAAAATATAATCTTCCACATATTTAAGATCTGCACCAATAGTTGCTTTACCTGTAAGTTTATCGTATAATCCCACTAATATTTCCCCCTTGTAATAATATAAGATTTTACCTACTATTTTACTATAATTCCAACAATAAGTATATTGTTTTTATAAAATTATATCATTACAATTTCTTATATCACAAACTTTACATCTATAAGCAACTTTTTGACTACATTTTTATACAAATATGTATATTACTTTAATAAATGAATCACTAAGTTAATATATTACTTTGGAACTATACTTTATATAATATATTTAATTTCTTTCTCTTGGAATAATTCCTCAATTTCTTCCCTAAAAAATTGCTTTATATCCTCCAAGCTTTCTTTAGGATATACATACTTCCCATATCCAAATTGTCCGTACTTAAATTTTCGCTCTTCCTCTTTCATTGGCAGCTCACTTTTAGGGAAAGCTTGAAGTATAATATTCTTTGCTGTAGTTGTATAACGATGAGAAATTATTTCAAAGGTTACTGGAACTTTTAAATCCTTTGGCAGTTCTCTGCTTAACTTCAGCAATAAATCATGATATTCTTCTTTCCAATTATCATAAATAAAAACAGGAGCAATTAAAAATCCTATTGGATATCCTGCTTTAGCTGCTTTTATACTCGCCTCTATTCTTAAATCTCGAGAAGCTGTGGCATGTTCATATTTATCTATAACTGAGGAAGTATTTATACTAAATCTTATTTCTGTATGACCATTGTGCTCTAAATCCAATAATGAATCTATATCATTGTATTTTGTAACAAACCTAAATCTAGCATTCTTTTCATTTCCAAAGAATACTATAGCCTTTTCTAAAGAGTGAGTATACGGTTCTACTGGTATAGGATCAGAAGTTGCAGCTCCTTCAAATATAGTTATGTCCGGCAATCTTTCAGCTATATATTTTTCAGCTTGATTAAGAATTTCCTCCACATTAACATGAATTTTCACGAAAGGTTTATCCCCAAGCTTTGTATTTAAATAACAATATTCACATTGCCCCATACACCCTGAAATTAATGGGAGCTGATAATGAGCTGAAGGCTTACAGGATTGAAATTTTAAACTTTTTTTAGTTCCAACTACTAAAGTCTTTTTGCCTTCTCTATATTGGGAATAAAAATCTTCCCCTGGAATATGTTGTTTTAATTTATTTGAAGTTAAATTAATGATCTCTATCTTGTCATCTTTCTCAAATTTAGTATAGATATTTCTAGCCATTTCATAGTTTAGTGAATCTTTTTCAAATATAATTCTTTTAGGTATAAACATAGCTTTCTTCAATAAACCAGTTCTCAATCTAGTTTATTTACTCCTTTCTTTAATTAATTAATTTTATTATGTGTAATTAAAGAATTTAATATTTGCTGATTTCTATATTAATACCTTTATTCAAAACTTCCTTCTTTTACTTTATATTCAACTTCATAGCCCTCAAAATTTTCAAGTATCTCAAGCTTATGAATCATATTATTTAAAACTTTCACCGGCACACTTCTAGCCCTAGTTCTATTTCTAGATATTAATTCCTTATATTGTGTTTCAATATAAATAAATTTCACTTTAGCTCCATAAGCTGAAAATAAATCACATAACTTTTTTCTAGTATCATATATTATGTTTGTTGCATTCCATACAAACGGCTGTTTTACTCTTAAATATTCCTTTGCTCTTTCCTTTGCAATCATAGCAATTTTACTTGAGTCATCTCTAGGTGATACTTTAAATTCTTCCCTTATATCATCTAAGGAAATTATATTCATATGACTTAAGTTTTCTTTTATATAAGTATCTTTACCAGCTAAAGGTAATCCAACCAAAACTATAACTTCAAAAGTTGTAATATCGAAAACCTCATCATCATGCCAGTAATTTAGCCTTTGCTACAATTATACATATGTTTTATAATATTTTCCATTATTCCAATCAATACTTCACTTGATAATACTGATTTTTCTACAAATCGGCAGACTTTCCCCTTACCCCAAAACTATTTCTTCCTTAATTATATTTTCCCACTCTTTAAGTACCATAAAAAACCAACTCTGATTTATACTTAATGAGATATAGTCCCTTTAATAAAAGTCTTACGATTTCTCGCTGCGTTGAAAATTGTTTTCTCAGTCGTCTAAATAAAAATAACTGCATTATATTTGATGCAATAAATATCAAATAAAGCACGGCTTCAACTGCTTTACCACCATGGACAAAGCAATGTTCTAAACCACATTCTCTTTTCAAATTATTAAAAATAGAATTTTCAATATCCCAGCGTGCTCTTATTATTTTAAATAAAGTCTTAAGCTCCATATTCATACAATTTGTTACAATCATAATTTGCGACCTCTTTTTATTTGGGTATTTCATTGTATATTTCACAAAACGTAATGGCTCTAATACCTTGTCCATAGTGAATTCTGACTCATATACTTCAATTTTTTCAAAACCTCTTTCCTCTGTCCAAGTTTCAACTATATCTGACTTATTTACCCTCTTTTTCACTTCTCTAATGCTATTATTATTGTTATTCTTTGTTCTAACAATTGCATCAACACCATGTTCTATGCAATGATTGATCCAAACAGAATTACAGGCAAGAGCATCGTAAACTACAAATCAATTAAATTTTTGTGAATACTTACTACATCTGTAAGCAGCCTTTTTGCTACACTTTGTTCACCTTCACCCTTTGATACAGAATCCTGTCCAGGCCTATAATTTTCAAAATCAATAACCAGCTTTGGCCCATCTCCAACTATTGACATGACGGCTCCACTGTGAAAACAATGTGCTTTGTTCCTCAAGCATTCTGGGCAACTTTTCTTATTGCTTCCAAAGAATTTTGTTCCATCTATAGCCGCTACTGTATATCCATCAATGGTTCCATTTTCAAAAACTTTATTTTCTACTGCCTTTTTTATTATATATTCATTTATTTGTTTCAAGCCTTTAATATCAATGACTTTAAGTGTATCTCTTATAGTATCAATCATTGGCAACCTTTTACCTCTAGGAAATAATTTGATGAATTCATTATTTTTAATCATCAGATTTAATTCATTAAAGCTTTTAATTCTAAGCAAAAAACCTAAAAGCACAAGTGTTACGACCTGTGCTGTGCCATATGTAGGATTAATCCTTCCATCTGTTAATTTGTTTAATCCATTCTCGATATTATAAACATTCTTCATATATTTCACTAATTTTGCAAAGTAATTTTTTCTCAATTTTTAAAACCTCATTTCAGTTAATAGATTAACAAAAATGAGGTTTCATTTATAGTAAAAATTCTTCGAATTTGATACACTTTTTAAATTGCCAAAAACGCTAGTCATATCAATGGTTTTAAAATTTAGAAGCTAAACTGCTGGCAATTTCCATCTTTCATAATCAATTTTAATTTCATCTAATAGTTGCTTTGGCATCTCAATAACCTCTATATCTATCTCTTCTATATTTACTCCTAATTTTTTAGCAATTTTTATTAGTGCAATTGACCAAATATCAACAATTGTTAAATAATCAATGGACTGCTTTCTTAATGTTTTTAATCTTTTTACTATACCTTGCTCTAAATTCTTTGGTTCATTGTTAACTATAGCTAAGAATATATCTTTAATTCCATCCTTTTCTGGCATATCATTTATACCTTGTTTTGCTTTTTCAATATTTCCTAGGAGCAAATTTCCTATAATAGTGTTTTCACTTAATATAGACTTTGCTAAGTCATAGTTATCAACTACTATTGCACAATATGCTGCAAATTCCTCCGATTTTCTTGCACTAATCTCCTTTCTTAGCCATGCTGCTGGTTCCATTCCGTTATTAAACAATTTATATGCAGTATCAATTGACTTTGCTACTAAATAGCAATACCCTTTACATGCTTCAATATCATTTTCTAAAAGATATGAAAAATCAGCTAACTGATGATAATACAATGATAAAGTATAGTAAAATCCAACATAATCTTTTTGATTTAATAATTTAAAATCTTCAATAATTTTTTTAGATTTATCTTGCTTTTCTTTCATATAACAATTTTTTATGCATACGTCCTTCTTTTTTTCCCATTTTATTGATGAATACTCAATTTGCTTTTTTTTCATTGTCATACAACTCTCCATTCTAGTTCTAATATAACTTTTCAACATATTCCCTTGAAATAATATTATTATTATCTCTTGCATTCCCTGTAATATTTTCAATATGATGTTCTATTTGCTTTTCAGCACAGTCATTACATGAATAATGTGATACAGCTTGACGTGATCCTTCAGTAGAAATATCATTATTCAACATATATTGTATTCCCCGAGCTTCAGCATGATTTGGTCCAGCAGTTGTTCCTTGATAATTAGATTTCTTACCACCTCTTACAAATTCAGCATCGTCACCAAATATATTTGTTGCCATTTCTCTTGATTTTGGACCTGGAACGCCATTATTCTTAGATACTATTACTCTTCCCTCTGATGAAACTGTTACTGATATTGGATTCTTATTTCCAAACCACTTTCCTCCATATTGTGCATTATGAATACTGTCTGTAGCTCTTTGTAATTCTTCATCTGTCCACTCCACAACTGGCTTATTTAATATATTATTAGAATTAGCGCCTTCTTCAGCAGCACTTCTGCTTTTATTAACACACTCTCTTTCATATCCTGCTGGATCATAATAAATAACAGGATTATTCCCACAGTAAGCATATAAATTTAACCCATCGCCCCTATAAATATCCTCTTGAGTAAACCTTCCAACAACTGGATTATAAAATCTAGCTCTTAAATAATACTGTCCTGTAATTCCCTCAAACTGCTGACCAGTATAAGTAATTCTATTATGAACATCTTCTTTACTATTAAGAACATTACCAAAAGCATCATAGCAATATTCATTTTTAACCTGCTGATTCTTGTCGGTAATAAAGATTGTACTACCTTGCTCATCTACCGTATAGTAGTATCTATTCATTTTAGCTTCTATTGCTGAATTAATCTCTTCACTTGAATCTGCAATATCAGCAGCAACAACCTCATGCCCTCTAGTAAATCTAGAAATTACATTAAAATCTTTATCAGCCTCAACTAAAACATTATCTTTATGGAAAATAAACTTAGTTAATTTTTCATTTTCTTCAATTTCAGCTCTTAAACCTTCTGCATCATACCTGCTTACTAAAGTATTTCCATCCTTAGTTATCGCTTTAACTTGCTGGTTAAGAGTGTTGTACTCAAAGATATTATTTCCAGTTGAAGTTTCTTCTTTTATTGTATTTCCTTGTTTATCATATGTAAAGTGGTTTATTCCAGAATTGTTGTGTAATTCCTTTAATTGGTTCTTTACATTATAAACATATTTTTCAGTAATATCATTTGTAGTCTTAGTTAACCTGTTTCCGACTTTATCATAAGTGAAACTTTCTTTTCGGCCATCATAGCTTGAATCAATAAGACGATTCATTGAGTCATAACTATAGAAATTCTTATGCTTTGAACTTATTTTTTTAAGCCTATTACCATTTAAGTCATACGCATAATTATAGTCAATTAATACTTCACCATTTGAAGATATGGTAACTAAACTTTGAACATTTCCATCACCATCATAAGTATAGTCTGTCTTTAATCCATTTCCTACAGTTACTGATTTTATATTATCATTCTTATAATAATCATAAATAGCAAGATTATTTTGATTATCATCTTGAATTAATTTAACTCTGTCTGCTTCGTCATAATTGTAAATACTACTCTTTCCAGTGATGTCTTTAATACTTTTAATATTATTATTTTTATCATAAGTATAGCTTAAAAGTGTTCTTCCCGAAGCACTCTTAGTTTCAAGCATTCCTTCAATATTATATAAATACTCATACTGCATATTTCCTGCATATGCACTTCTTAGTGTTCCATCTGGATTATATTTAAATCTTTGGTCTATTACATTCAGCTTATTTTTATTTGAATCTTCTACTTTTTCAGCTGAATTTGTTTTATTTGATTTTTCTTCTTGATCTTGCCTTTCTTTCCTGTCTTTTAACCTTTCTGTTCAGTTTCTTCTACAGCTTTTATCGTAACTTCTTCACCGTTTCTTTATATCACTAATTTTAGGAAAGTACTTTTTTCTCAAATATAAAAAACCCCATTTCGGTTAATAGTTTAACAGAAATGAGGTTTTGTTAAATAGTGAAAATCTCCCAAATTCAATACACGTTCTAATTTACCAAAAATACTACTGATATAGCAGTTCTATAATTTAGAATAAAAAAACTGTATATGAATAGTTTTTACTCTTCTTTGGTCCAAATAAATGATTTATTTATTAAATCAAAATCAATGTACTTTTCAATTATTTCATTGGCTTCCTCTGGTGTAATGAACACATAGTATTTGCTAATATATCTATCAAATTTATGTTCATAAAGTTTTAAATCTTTGCTAATTATATCATCTAATTCATCAATCCATTCTTTCTTAAACCATTTTTTAAATTTATTTTTCCAATTTATCAAATGCTTTTTAGCTGTAATTTCGTCCATTTCCCACTCTTTTTTGTCTTCATAATAAAAATTATTTTGAGATACAAATTCAAGTATTTGCCTAAATATTGCAGCCTCAATACTTCCTGCGTAAATAACTGCTTCATCATCATCCTTTGGACAAAGCGCCACTGGTAATTTTGATTTATCATTTAAATACCATACCCATTTATCACCACCGCCTGTATATGCGAATGGTACAATATAATCAGCTTCTTCTTCATATTCATAATTAATTATTTTACTGCATGTTAGCCATCTCATATCATACAACCATAAATATTTTTGAGAATCAAAATTATCTCTTCCCAAAAAATTATTAGGCTCTAACCACCCAAATTGGTCCATCGATAAAAACAACTCTGGAAATAAAAAATTTTCTCTATCAAACATAACTTCTTTCTCCTTCTTAATATTTATATTACAACTCTTTATAACAACTATTCCTCTTCGGTCAAATATTTTTTTGCAAAAGTTCTTGTTGCCTTGGTGATTTCTAATATTTTATCTCTAGGAACTCCTGCTTTTTTCATTAATTTAATATTATCTAAAACATTTTTTCTCCAAGAAACACCTTTCAAATTTTTAGTATTCATCTTTAATTTTCTTTGTTGTGAACTAATAAATTTATGCATTGGATTTTCTTTTAATGCCATTGCAGGATTAAGTTTAGATAATTCGCCGCCTCTAGCTCCATACCCATTAGCTTCTAACCAAGCATTCTGTAATAATTCATGACCAGATAAACTATCATATGGAAAATCTTTATATATTCCATATGGTCTAACATCAAATTCTTGTATCTTATTTACCCATTTTACATTATTAGGATCATAATTTTCTTTTAGGTAATCATTCCATTCCATTCCCGAATTTAACTGTTTATCTTTACTCTTACAATCCATATATCCACTAGGATCCCAATAAACAACGGGATTATTCCCACAATAGGCATAAAGATTTAATCCATCTCCCCTATAAATATCCTCCTGAGTAAACCTACCAATTACAGGATTATAGAATCTAGCCCTCAAATAATACTGTCCTGTAACACCATCAAACTGTTGACCAGTATAAGTAATCCTATTATGAACTTCTTCCTTGCAATCAAGAGCATTCCCAAAAGCATCATAACAATATTCATTTTTAACACTTTGATTAACATCAGTAATTAATACTGTACTTCCTTGCTCATCAACAGTATAGTAATGTATATTTAAGTTAGCTTCTGATCCTTCACCTAATTCTGCAATATCAGCAGCAACAACCTCATATCCTCTACTAAACCTAGAAATAACATTATAATCTTTATCAGCTTCAACTAAAACATTTTCCTTATGGAAAATAAACTTAGTTAATTTTTCATTTTCTTCAATTTCAGCTCTTAAGCCTTCTGAATCATACCTACTAACTAAAGTATTTCCATCTTTAGTTATAGCTTTAACTTGTTGATTTAAAGTATTATACTCAAAGATATTATTTCCAGTTGAAGTCTCTTCTTTTATTGTATTTCCTTGTTTATCATATGTAAAGTAGTTTGCTCCAGAATTGTTGTGTAATTCCTTTAATTGGTTCTTTACATTATAAACATACTTTTCTGTGATATCATTTGTAGTCTTAGTTAATCTGTTACCAACTTTATCATAAGTAAAGCTTTCGCATCGATCATCATAACTTGCTTCTTTTAGCCTGTTCATTGAATCATAAGTGTAGAAGTTCTTATGCTTTGAACTTACTTTTTCAAGTCTATTACCATTTAAATCATATGCATAATTATAATCAATTAATACTTCACCTGTAGATGATATCGTAACTAAGCTTTGAACATTTCCATCACCATCATAAGTATAATCTGTCTTTAATCCATTTCCAACAGTTACTGATTTTATACTGTCATTCTTATAATAATCATAGATTGCAAGATTATTATGGTTATCATCTTGAATTAATTTAACTCTGTCTGCTTCGTCATAACTATATATACTACTCTTTCCAGTGATGTCTTTAATACTTTTAATATTATTATTTTTATCATAAGTATAACTTAAAAGTGTTCTTCCTGAAGCACTCTTAGCTTCGAGCATTCCTTCAATATTATAAGCATATTCATATTGCATATTTCCTGTATATGCGCTTTTTAAAGTACCATCTGGATTATATTTAAATCTTTGATCTATTACATTTAGTTTATTTTTATTTAAGTCTTCTACTTTTTCATCTGAATTTGTTTTATTTGATTTTTCTTCTTGATCTTGCCTTTCTTTTCGGTCTTTTAACCTTTCTGTAAAGCTTCTTCTTCGAGAACTTTGAGCTAATGGGCTTGCCACGAAGTTTTCTTCTGACTTTTTATTAGCCTCTTCAATTGCTTTTAATCTAGCTTCTTCAGCCTTCTTTGCTTCTAAAGCAATTGCTTCTTTATCAATTTGATAAGCCCTTACTGAAACTATATTTCTATCTAAATTATAGTTTCTATCTACATGATTTTGATTTCTATCAATTTGCTTAGTAAGATTTCCTTCTACATCGTAATAGAAATATTCACTAATTCCTTCTTGGTCTCTTATTTCACATACTTGTCCTAAGCTGTTATAGATATATTCTATAGTTCCACCATTAGCATCTGTGGTGCTTGTTATATTTCCTGCATAGTCATAAGTGTACTTTTCAACTCCACCTTCTGGTGTTATTATTTGAATTATTCTTCCCCAGTCATCAAGAAGATAATTTGTTTGATTTCCATTACCATCAGTTATTCCAGTAATATTTCCTCTAGCATCGTACTTGTAGCTTTGAGCTGCTTTATTTTCTTTTCTTGAGTTTGGAGTGACAACTTCCTTAATTTGCCCAAGTAATGTATAAGTGTACTCAACTTTATTATTTTCTCCATCAATTGAAGTCTTTATATTTCCCTTCGGGTCGTAAGTGTTTTTAGCTACTGTTTCTCCTAAAGCATTTCTAACTTCAATAACTTGTCCCTTTAGATTGTAGGAATAAGTTGTTCCAACTCCATCATCTTTAGCTTCATCATATTGCTCTGGCAATACCTGCTTTATTATCCTATCGTTTTTGTCATAAAATAATCTTGTTGTATTTCCTGAAAAACTTATAAAATGAGTAAGTCTATTTTGAGCATCGTAAGTATAAGCCTTTTTCTTTTGATCTTCCTTGAAATTAAGTCTTTCAAATAGCTTCTCATTTTCTTTCCTATTTTCATGTCTTTCAGACCAATGTACTCTATAATCATTTTCGCTTATAAACTTGTTACTTATAAGCTTAGCTTCTTCTCCAGAATATTCACTTATCCCTATGACATTATCTGCTTTATCATAATTATAAACATAACTTCTAAATATTCCATTAGCTTCATCTTTTTCATGTTGCTCAATAACTCTATCAGCTTTATCATAGACTCTTCCTATTTCGTAACCTTTTGGAGTTATGATTTTAGTAATGTTTCCATTCTTATCATATTCATAATTTGTTACCGCCCAGATATTCTTACCAGCAGCTTCTGGTGATACAAAGCCTCCATTAATTTCTTCTTTCTTTTGAATTAAGTTTCCTACTTTATCATAAATATAATGAATTGCCTTTGTAGTTGTATCATTAATCTTAAAGCTTTCATAAGTTTTCTTGTTTAAGCAATCATATTTATATAATGATTTTGCTCCATATTTGTCTTTAACGCTTATAAGTCTGTTTTCTTTATCATATTCAAAGTAAATTTCATGATAATTATTGCAAAATCGCTTTTCAGAAACTAATGTTGTTCCATGCTTTTCTAGTATCTTATTCCCATTTTTATCATACTCATAACAAGTTACATTATATTTAAATTCTGCTTCATATTCTTCAACAGGAACTCTCTTTTCAATTAAATTTCCAAGCAGATCATATTTAAATAATGTAGCATTTCCTTCAATATCTATTTCTTTAATGATATTACCATGAAGATCATATTCAAATGTTCTCTCTACATTTCCTTCTTCATTTATTATAGAACTTAATCTATTCATTGAATCGTAAGTATAACTGTATCCAAGACCATCATCAGTTTCTTCATTATAATATTCTGGACTTATATGTCTTATAACATTTCCATTTGAATCATAGAAGAATCTCTCAATACCGCCATCAGGGTATATAGTTTTTATCTTTCTATTATCCTTATCATAGACATACTCTACTCCAATTCCATCGTAAGTTTCCGCATTATAATAATTAGGATTTATTTCTTTAATTATATTTCCTTCACTATCTCTTATGTTCTTTTCAACAATTCCAAGTGGATTCCTTATGCTTATAAGCCTATCCATATGGTCATAAGAGTATTTGTAGCCTTCATCAGAAATACTTCCTTTTATGCATGCATTTGGAGTATAAATGCTTGTTAGATTTCCCATGTTATCATAATTTTTTATTGTTACATTTCCATTGGCATCCTTTATACTTGCAACAAAATTCAAATTATTATAACCAAATTCTATTGTTCCATAGTCAGTTTTTATTTCAGTATTTCTACCTACTTTATCGTAAGTGTATTCATACTCGTATCCACTATTTGTTATTACTCTTACTGGGTCTTTTCCTTGTTTTCCTTCTAAGCTGCTTGAGTTTGCATATTCGTATTTTGAGGTATTTTCATTACCATCTGTTTTGCTTAAAATTCTTCCAAAGGAGTCATATCTGTAACTTTCAGTTGTCCAATTTCCAACTGAAATCTTTGTTTTCTTTTCTATTAAATTACCGATACTGTCATAAGCATAAATAATTTCCTTTTCTTCATTATCTGTTTCCTTAACTAGATTTCCGTTTTCATCATAAGTATACTCTGTAACTAATCCATTTGGTAAAGTCTTTTTTAATAAGTTTCCAAATTCATCATAAACCTTGTGAGTTTCAAAGCCATTTCTATCTTCTATATATATTTTGTTTTGATAATCATCATATTTATATTCTTCTGTGCTTCCATCTTCATAAAATAAATGTGTAATTAAGCCATCTTTATTAAATCTTGTTTTTTCTGTTCTTTGACTCTTAGTATAGTAGAAGGTTACTTCTTTTTCTGAATCATCATAAGTTATTTTGCAAGTATTATTATTAGGGAAGTCTTGCCTTACTACTCTTCCTTTTTTATCAAAAAAGTTCTTAGTATAAGTATGTCCATTTTGGTCTGTTATACTGCTTATATATCCCTTATCATCATAGGTATATCTTGTTATTCCTTGGTCAACATGGATAACATCTGTTAAATAATCTCCAGCGTATTTATATTGAACTATTCTTCCAAGCTCATCTTTTATTTCAATTACTTTTCCATCTTTGTAGGTAAAGAATAACTTATAATTTGAGAAGGTATTTAAAGTCTCAATGTTTTCTCCTATATAAGTTAATGAAAGTTTATTACCATGTTTGTCAGTTATATTAACTAGCTTCCCTGAACTATTGTACTTATAAGTTTTCTTATCAAGAGCAGTTTTAAATATCCAATAATCCTTGTCTTGCTTTAAAGAATAAATTTTAGCTCCGCCTTTATCATTTATCCATTCATCATCATTTAAATAAAAGCTTTCAATATGTCCATCTGAACAAAGTACATTTATCTTTTCCTCTTCAACTCCAAGACAAGTTTCAAAGCTTGATGTCCATCCAAGTCCAAGAAGTCCTATTCTGTTATTTACAGACTCATACTTTCTTTCAATTTTAAATTCTTCATGAATATCTGGAAGTACAATATCTGTTGCTGGAATATATAAACTTCCTGTTGCTCCATCTACTGGATCAGAGAAACACATTTTATTACCAATATACTTCTTTATAAATGTACTTGTAAGATTTGCATCACCAGTTGTTGCTAGTTGCTGTCCAATATCTAACGCTACATCAGATGCCAATCTAACTCTGCCCATTATTTTACATCTCTTTTCAGCATCTTCTATTTTTGCTATTGCTTTTAGGTTTTTAACCTTCTTCATTACTCCTATATTTATATTAGACATAGACATAGACATAACCGCTGATTTTACATAATCCATAATATTATTATCTAGCTTTCCATCATCAGCATAGTCAGCAAGCATATTTAATACAACATCGCCACCACCATCCCATGCCATCTTTGTTAGAATTTCTGTAGCTGCTCCCCCTGTTGCAAGCGTAATTACAACACTTGATATAAGCACCGATCCATATTTTATAACATTATAAAGTGTTTCATTCCCCTGACATACGGTATCCCTCATAAAATTATAGGATTTGGAATAATCTCCACTCTGGGCTTTACTATAATCTGAGCTTCCTTCAGCTAGTTCGGATGCACCTACTGCAGCCGCTGCAACTCCAGCTCCTAATGCAACAAGGGCTAAGCCTCCTGTAAGAACTGTTGCCGCTGCAACTACAGCTCCTATACCAATAGCTAGTGCAATTGCACCAAATCCTATCTTTTGTTTAGCTGCATCAACTTTTGCTTCCATATTAGCTTTAGCTTGGCCATTAATCTCATCTATTTTAGCTGCATCATCTTTATTTCTATTGGCAATTTCATCTGGTAAAGCTGCAGGATCTTTAATACTTCCCTCAAACTTAATCATATTTCCTTTCATAAATGTTGCATCTACCATTTGAATGCCAATGCCGCCTTTTGCTATTTCTATTTTACTCTTAGCAGAAATATCAACACTTTGAGGTCTAAATGGCGGCGTATCTCCACTTCCATCTCTCATTCCAAGCTCTAAATTTTCTGTAGCTGTAAAATTTATATTCTGTCCTTTAAGAGATACGTCACCTGATTGTGCTAAATTTAAACTTACACCTCCACCTCCTGGTGTAAAATTCATATCACTTGGTGTTAATTTCATTTCACTTCCACCTGTATGAGAAAATGACTTATTATCAGGATTTTGAGTTTTGCTTGCATATTTTGCTCCTGATGCTGTACTTCTTACAGCATGAACTGCAATTGCTTCCTTTTCCTCATTAGTTGGAAAATATATATGAACCTTACTTTCCTTCTCTGGCATACAATACCAAGCACTACTTTCTATTGCATAGGTAAAATATTTTTGATTTGCATAGTTTTCATATTCTGGGTCTATTTCAAAATGAACACACATAGTATTACCTTTTACATCTTTAACCGTTGCTGGAATACTCATTCCAAATATCTTATGGTTTACCTTAAGTGTTGTTCTAAGACCTCTTTCAAGTCCTAAAGTATATATTGTTCTAATTTCTTCTTTATAAACTTCAGTGTGAATTTTAGCAACTATGCATTCAACTTTATTAAATAAAACCTTCTCTCCAAGTATTAACTTCATTGGAGTCACAATATCCCAGGTTGTATATTCTTGAAGATAATTTTCTTCAAAGCCCATAGCTGCACGCTTATTAAAGCTATCAATATCTTTCACTACTTCATAGTCATCAATATTTAATTCTACATTGTTATTTAAATTTGGTATTCCAAAGTGAAATCTTCCATATTCTTCTGTAGCTTCTGCAAGTAATACGCCGTTAAAATGGCTTGCTATCCTTTTTAAAAATTCCCAATCTGTTTCTTCATATTGAAGAATAAATTCTCCAATAGTTTGTCCATTTGTTATTCCATCAGTAAATGCCTTCTTGCTATAAACTTCTAAAGTCTTTGTTATAACCTCTTGATATGTCATATCTAAATTACAAAAGGTTCTACTGTTTTTCTTAATATCAAACTCCTTGGTATAAGAAACAGCTTGTATTTCCATAACATGAACACTGCCTTCATAGGACATAAAAACTTCATTTATTCTTCCTACAAATAACTTAGTTTCTTCACCTGTCTCTTCAATTCTTGATACAGTTACTTTTTCTTCACTAACATTTTTATTTAGATACTCTAATATTTTTCCTTCATCTATTAGAAGTTTTATCTTTAAATATGCATGATCATTAATAGGATGCAATATATCAATATCTTCTACTTGAATAGCACTATAGGGTATGTCTATTTTTATACTTTTATATGTCAGCATCATATTTGCCCCTCCTTTTCATTTAGTAAAATCCACCTAATTTTCTATCCCTTTTGCCCACTTGTATATAATTTGATTTCTCCTCCGTAGGAACAAGTAAGCTTACATTTTCCAAGTAATGCTGGCTTTCCCTCAATAAGAACATCTTCTTTTCCATCTATCCATTCTGTAGCTATCATAGGAGTGCATTCTCCTACACAATCTGCTATCAAATCTTTTCCTACATCTTCAGACGGAGCTTTTGAGAATAACCCCATAACCTTTTCCATAAAACTTTTAGGCCTGTTTTTAACCTCATCTGCTATTTTTTTAGCATTTGCCTGTACACTTGGATTTTCAGGGCTTTTACATATTCCAAAGCTTCTTACATTAATATTAGGCTTGCTGTCTCCTATATTTAGTTGGGGAATTCCATGTATAAATTCTCCATGGCCAATTGGAACTACAACATAACTTTCATGAAGTGCACAGCTGCAGGTAATAGCGGCAGTATGAACTATATAGCTTTTTTGAAGATCTTTCATTCTTTGCTCTTCAGCTGCAGCCGCTTCTGCCTCCTCTGCTGCTTTCTTATCTGCCTCTGCTTGAGCTTCTGCTGCTTGCTTTTCTTCTTCAGCTTTCTTTGCAGCCTTTTCTTCTGGTGATGAGGTGAGCCATTCAGCTACATTTCCAATATCTCTTTTTAAAAATCCGCCGACCCTCTCAGCCATAGTTCCCATTTGCTTAGCTGAGTCAACTGTATCTTTTACCCCTTTTTCTGCTTCATTTATTGCTGTTCCAGCTAAAGTTCCATATTTTTCTTCATTTTCACTTGCCATCTTATATCACCTCAACTTCCTCAAAATTAATCCCTACAAATAATCCTCTTTTTAGCATGCTTTCAACGACATCAATAGAGACAATAAAGTAATAATCAACCCCTGCTTTAATTTGAAATATATTGTAATCTCCTATTTTCTTAGAATCTAAAACAATCTTATCTATCCAGCCATTCTTAAAAAAAACAGCTTTATCGCTTAATGCATCTAATAATTCTGGCAACACTAATCTATATACTTTTTGTGTTTTCATCTCTAAATCTGAAAACACTGCTATTTTATAAACTATAGTATTTTCATATAATTTAAAAAGCTTATGAAGCTCATCCGAAATAAGCAGTACAGGCGCTTGTATAAGGTCAGGATAAATGCTATTTTCATTTCCCTTTACAGGAACATTTGTAGAGTCTTTATATTGTTCTTCATCTTCTTTTAATAAGGTCATTTTTTGACTGTTATTAAAGCCTTTTATTTCAATTGCATTTTCAAGCTTTCTGTCCTGTTTTAAAATAAAGTACTTCATATTTCTTCGCCTCCATCTATATATATAGTTTGAAGCTGTTCTGAAGTTAAATTTATAAAAGGTATATCTTTAGCACTAAATATAGCATTTTCTAAATCTGATCCTTCAAAGGATACATTTTTAAACTTTGCATTTATGAAATTTGAATTTTTAAGATTTGAATTTGAAAAGTCTACATATATAAGCTCTGCATCTCTAAAATCGCTTCCAGAACAGTCAGCATCCTGAAAATCAGAATCTTCAATTTTGGCTTTTTCAAAAACTGCCCCTATTAATTGACCTTTTGTAAATATACATCTTTTTATTTCTGTAACCTTAAACTGTCCTCTTACTACATAACTTTCTGAGAAATTTATATTTTTAAGCTTACTTTCTTTAAAATTTATAAATAACATATTTTGCTTAGCTAAATCACCATCTTCCAATACACTGTTCTTCCAAACAGAAAATACAAAAGGTAATTTTTCCTCAGGCTGTTTTTTCAATTCTAAAAGTTCTTTTATATTCTTTTCTTTATTATCCATAGCAAAAAGCGTTTCACTTTTTCCTTGATATTCACTCCACTTAACTATATAAAAATCTTCTACTGAAGTTTTCTGCATCCAATCCTCTTCATCTAAATTCCAAAACCAATTTCTCACCTCTTTAGCCATATCCCAATAACATTTTGATACAAGTTCAAATATTATTTTTTGAATATCATAATCATTAACCTTACCCATACAAATTCTTTTTTCTTTTATTAACCTTTCCTTTAGGCTAATGAAAGGCTCAAATAAAAACCTTAAATCTATTTCTTCATACATAGAATTAGAATCTAAATACCAGCATGAATTATAACCATGTGCTAATATTTTATAAGATTCATTTACAATATTAATTCTAAGAAGTTCAAATTGGAAAACTGCTATTTTATATTCTTTATCTATTTCCTGAAAATTGTCTGCTTTTTTTATTAGTTTTTTCATTGCATCCATTATTAGCTTTTTAACTTTTTCTTCATTAACTCTAAAGTTTTCATAAACCTTCAACTTAATCTCATCTATCAATTTTTTAATTACATTTTCATTAAAATGATCTAATGACTCTTCTCTATTCATTTCAATCCCTTCCTTCTATTTTAGGAATCCTTCTTTTGAATTTATTCTGCATTTACATTAACTTGAGTACCTTTTTCCTTTATTTCACCTGAACTATCAAATTCTAAGCCTCCACCTTTATCGCAGGCAAAATTTACTCCTTGTTTTGCACTTACCATAAAACTTTTTTGTGCTTGAATTTTTATGTTCTGCTGTGCATTAATATTTATGTTATTTTGACTCGTAATGCTAAGAGTTCCGTCATTTGTGAGGCTCATATCTGCCTGCCCGCTGTCACAGGAAATAAAAATGCCATTTGGTGTAAGCTTTACTTGCTTATCATTGGCAGTTCTTAAATATTTATCATCTGGATTTCCCATTCTATCTTCTGCCTCACCTGCACCTTGTTTATACCCACTTACTGCACTTACTGCAAAAGCTTCATCTTCATCTTTTGTTGGAAAATACACTCTTACGCTATCTCCTATCTCAGGCATGCAATACCATCCGCTTCCATCACCTGACGCTGACATAGTAGAAAATTTAAACCAATAAGCCCTTCCTGTGTCTTGAACTTCATCTATTTCTAAATGAACCTTTACCAAATCATTTTGAACCTGTATGATTTTCCCATCGATTGAACTTCCAATGACTTTTGTATTATATGTTCTTTTCTGTTTTAGCCCATTTTTCATTCTTAATTTATAAGTATTTATTAACATACTATCTTTGATTTCATAAATTCCTTCATGTATATAAAAAGCTTGCCCTTGAAATTGTATATTATCTCCAAGCTTTAAAATCTCATAATTTTCTATTTCATACGTTATATAATCTGCTTCACTTGCATCCTTAAGATAATTTTGAAGCATGTATTTATAGCTGTTTAAATCTTTATAAATTTTATAATTAATATTTTTCCCTTTTAATGCTTTGGCCTGTTCTGGTACTGCCATTACATACTGTATTACCTTTCCATCCATAGTTGAAAATAAACCTTGATTATATTTAGAAGCTATTCTTTTTAAAAATTCCCAATCTGTTTCTTCATATTGTATAAGTAATTCTTTTACTTCTTCATCCGGTATTTTTAAAATGTAGCTAGAATTGCTATACTCTTGCATTATAGTATCTATAAGCTTATGAGTTGTCATTGATATGTTTTGAAAAGATTTGCATTTTGATTTTATATCCATTAAATAAGACATGCTTTTAGCTTCAAGGTTTAGAGTATATACATCAAGTTCTACATTTATTTCTATGTTGGTAACAACACCATAAAATAAAGTTTTACCCTCATCACCTTCATAACAAATTTCTATGGTTTTATTATTAGTTGTTGAACTAATATCTCTATCCTTAGCTTCATTTTTTAAAATTCCTGTTAGCTTTAAGAGAGCATGTTCATTTATATTGGTTTCTATTTTCAGATTTTTAATTGCTTCTAAATTATAACCATTAACTCTTATTTTCTCGTAATTAATGGCTTCAACAATTTGATTTTCTTCCACTTATATCACTCCCTTTAAATTTTGTACCCTATTTTATTAACTTAGATCTTATCTACTTTATTTTCATAAGCATTATACTTGCTTTTATTAAAAGCCCCCATGTTTTTAAATCTTTTTCAAAGCAATTATAATTTCCAATTATTAAAGATCCTTTATGTTCTCTATAAAAGATCAAATTATAAATTTTTCCTTTTCCCGTTGGCGTCATATATGTTCCATAAGATACTTTTGAAGAACCTTCTCCTACTTCGCCTTCTTCTATCCATTCTAAGTAAAGATCCATATCCTTAAAGTTTTTTTCCATGCCTTTTTTAAAGCTAGCAAAGCTTTGCTTTTGAGCTCCTTTATCTATATATGTTATAGTAAAACTTACTCCATTATTATCATTTATTAGGGTAACACTTTTATTAGTATTTGCTTTTTCTTCAAAATAAGCTAATGGAATTGGAATTTGTAGCTTTCCTTTTAAATATTCTTTCTTAGAAAATTTAAAATTAGTATTATTTATATTTAGAGACCCCTGATCTATTTGTTCTATTACTTGTTCAAAGGTAATTTCATCTTCCTTAGAAGTTAAATTCTCTTCTTCTGAAGCTTTTTTTATTTCTGCTTCTTTCTCAAGCCTTTGTTGCATTTTCAACTTGGCTATCTTTTCATCTATATTATCCAAAACTAACTCCTCCTTTTTATGTTTGAGCATATCCCAAGTTCTTTATTTTAGCTTTAAAAATCTCTTTAAATGCAGGCTATAACTATAAATATTTATATATTTTTATAGTTATATATTTTTATATTTATCTATTTATATTCTTAAATATTTTTCTAGATATATTTTTTTATTTAAAAATATATATCTATTTATCCATTATTCTGAATCCTAGTTCCACTTACTAAGATTTCATCTCCCTCAGATAATACAAGACTACTTCCCGCTTCGCATAAAATATCTACAGTCTTTTGTGCACTTATTGTCATCTCATTTCCAGCCCTCAGCGAAAGCTTTTGAGCACAAGCAATATTTATATTTTTTTGTCCTACAACATCTACAGTTCCATCATTATTTAATCTCATAGATGCTTGTCCTCCACTGCAATCTATAACCACTCCACTTGGAGTAAATTTAACTTCCTGCCCTGCATCAGTTTTTAAAGATTTTATATCTGGATTTGACATTCTATCATTCTTTGCTTCTGCCCCAGATTTTCCCTCATGGCTTCCTATTGCATTTACAGCAAAAGCTCTGCTTTCATCTTTTGTTGGGCAATTTAATCTTATTTTTTCTCCAACCTCAGGCATACAATACCATCCTCCACCATCTGGTGATGCTGCAACTGTTGCATAAGGAAACCAGTATGCTGTAGACGCATCCATGCTATTACTGATTTCTAATTGAACTTTTACTTTATCTCTTTGTACTTCTAAGATTGATCCATTTATTGAAATTCCAATAACATTTCCATTATATAAACGCTTTGATCTTAGACCTCCCTTTGGTCTTAATTCATATACGTTTTCCAATTTACCTTCATCCATTAAATAAGTAGCTTTCTTAATATAAAATTGCTGATTTTTAAAGCTAAAATTTTCCCCTGTATTTAATATTTCTTGAGTCCTTATTTTATAGGTAATAAAATCTGTCTCTAGCACATCCGCTTTATCATTATTTAATACATCATTATATTCATCTACTGCTTTAGAAATTGTATAATTAATTATTTTAGTTTTTGGCACTACAGCAATTTCTGGAGTTCCCAAAAATATACTTATATTTTTTGCTTCTGCTCCGCATATAATTGCTTGATTATATTTAGAAACTATTCGCTTTAAAAATTCATAATCAGTTTCATTATATTGAAGTATAAATTCGCCTATGGGCTCATTAGGAATATTAATATGATATTGAGCTTCAGTATATGTCTTCATAACTTCATCTATTAACTGATGAGTAGTCATATTAATATTTTGAAAATCTCTTTTTCTTTTATAAATATCCATCTTGTAATCAAAGCTTTTAGCTTCTATTGATAAAATATAAACATAATTAATTACCTGTACTTTTACCTCAGTAATAACTCCATTAAACAAAGAGAAATGAGCTTCTTCTTTTTCATAGAATACTTCTATAGGTGTTTCTTCATTTGTACTTTGAATATAACTATCTTTCACTTCATCATCTAAAACACAAGTTAGTTTTAAAATTGCATGATCATTTATTTCATTTTCTATTTTCATATTTTGTATATATTTGCAGTCATAAGTTGATATTCTTAAGTTATCGTATGATATAAAATCCTCTTTCATAATCTCTCTGCTCCTCCTTTAATCTAATCAATTAAAATTTTCTTAAATCTTCCACTTCCTTTATTCATCCTACTTCCTTGTCCATTTTTTTCGCTATTTAATACGTGTAAAAGAAAATTATATAACTCTTCATTGGAGTAACTTTTTCTTTCAATGTTTAATTTATTAATTAGATAACTGACTATTATTTCTTTTTGAATGGCTTCCTTGCTTTGAACGCACAGCATTGCAAAAGTTATATCCCAGGACTCACTTAAACTTAACTCTAATAGTTCTGTTCCAAATCTTCTTAATATTTCAGGACTTAAACTTATGTCTCCATAAGTAGAATACGGTGCATTAATTGTATTTACAGTATCGTATTCTGTTGATAAATCATTGAAGTCCATATGATTTATTCTGAGTTTTGCACCATTTCTTAATTTAAATCTACAAATTTCAATTTCATTATTTTCTGACGAAAGTTCTTCACTTAAATTAATTTCTGTAAAATTGCTTCTAAAATCTGCTTTTTCTACTGATTGTAAAAACTTTACTTTTAAAATCATCAATTTATTATTGCATTCATATGAAATTTTCTCTTCATCCTTTAAAATATAAAGTGTATCTTGATGTTTTATTACTCCTTTTCTTATACATATATAATTATCAGAGACTTCTAAATCACACCCACATATGATTCCATCAGAATATCCCTTAAACTGAGCATAAAAAAATTCTCTTGGAAAATCTCTAAGCTCCTCCAACATTTCAATTTTCAAAAGTCGTCCACTATTAAAAAGTGGATAATTATTTTGGAACATATTTGCTACCTCCTTCTCCTCCAAACTCACAAAACCACATTTCATTTGTATAAGTTCTTGGTTACATAAATGTTGCTACTTCATTCCGTCAAAGAAGTTTTGTTCCCATTTATCATTTTCAAAGTAGAAGAATTGTTCTCTTCCTATATATAGTTCTTCATCTTTTCTTAAGATGGCTAATACATAAAAGCCCCAAAGCTCTTCTTCTTCCCAAACAAAAAACTTCACTTCATTATTTTCTATATTATCTGTTTCATGCTGATTAATATTTGGATACATTTCTCCTATTATTTTTGCATTTGTTTGTTCTAATTCTTCTTCATTAAATTGATAATCGTATTCGTACTTAACATTGTCATGACTATCTTTTAAATATAATTTAAGAAGAATTCTATCCATGAATCTCGATATGAAACCTTTATTAACCTCTCTTCCTTTTATCAATACCTTTTGCTCTCCAGTATGGGTATAAGCCGTTAGTAAATATGGAAGGGTTGGTTTTTTACTTTCTATATTTATCTCTGCATATCCAAAATTTCTATCATATAAGTATTTCAAAGCACCTTTAAGGCAGGATAATTTTAATTCGTATTCTTCCTTATTTTCCTTTTTGCTCTTATTGATTTCTATTATTCTTCCTGGAATAAATTCTTTTAAAGCATCTCTAAATAACTCTACTTTACATGACTGTCCAGTTAACTTAATAAGTGAATAATCATATAGTTCTTCATTTTCATATAATTTTTCTAAAAACTTCTTTATTATGTTATAGACATCACCTTTAATTAAAGTTTCAATTTCGTATATGCTAAGTGAAATACTTGGAGCTTCCTTTACTACTTGCAAATTACCTTTATTCATGTAAGATAATTTCCATTTATCAAAATTGATTGTGTCCTCTTTCTTTTCCTTCCGATCTTCAGGTTTCAAAATAATATTTAAAATATCAGGATTTGCAAAGAACAGTTTTTTTACTTCCTCTGCTAAATCAAATAAGAAATAGTAATTGCTTCTTACCTTGCAATAATCTTCTTTACTTCTTGTTTCATATAATTGAAACTTTGTAGGAATTATTGCTTCTGCTTTTTCATATTCTTCCTTTAGAGTTCCATACAATTCATTAATTCCTAACTTATCCACAAATCTAAATATATCCATTTTGAAATCATCTATTATAGCTTTTTTTATTGCCTCTTTTCCATTACCTAAAGCATTTGCCATTAATATCTTTATAAACTGCATTATTCTAAAGGTAAGGTTATTTCCTCCAAAGTCTGTATCTCCATTTTCATAAGAGGTTTCTATATCTAACTTATAAGAAACTCTGCTATTAGTTATTGAAAAGCTACAGCCTGTTAAATCTGTAGTTCCTCCTCCACAGTCTATAATAAGAGCTTTATACCATTCTCCTTGAACATATCTCTTTTGTTCAATTAGTTCAGAAATAGTATTATATAGTACAGCTGCGCTTTCTTCTAAAATATTTTCACTTTCAACTGTGTAATCACTTAAAATATCTTTAAATAAAGTATGAAATTTATATTTTTGTTTTGATGGGCATGAAATATAAATATTTTTAAACTTACATTTAAACCTTTGCTGAGCTAAAGCTATAATATACTCTAAGTACGCTTTAATGATCTCTTTTCTTTTTATAAAAGTAGTTTTTTCTCTTACATCAATTACTTTTTCTTCTTTTTCAAAATCACTTACCCATCTTTTTATGTCATAGAAAAGGCTCATTCCATCGTCTACATACCTTCTTCTTGATTCCCTCATTGCATCATACCCAAAGATATATTGTATATTATCTTCTTCTATATGTTTTACCCCAACTACACTTGGTATAAGTGGAGTTATTTCCTTGTCATCTTTATTTTCATTGATTATTTTTACGAATTTTACCTTATCCTCTTCATAGTTTTCATATTCCTTATTTTGAAATAAATTCTCATTTAACCCTGGAAATATTTCTTTATCTATATAAATACCTGCTGTTGTGTTTGAGGTTCCAAAATCAATGGCTAAAGGTATTTTTGTCTCTAATAATGGCTTTACTTCAAATTCCAATATTGGCAGTGAATTAAACTTTATTGTATAATCCACTTCAATTGTGTCACCTTCATAAGTATCATAAAGCACCTCTGAATCTTTTTCGGAAAAGAATAAAAGACTGTAATGCTTACTTTCAGATTCCTTTGCCTCTATAAAATCTCCTTTAGTTAAATAATATTTTTCTTCATTGCCATACACTAACTTTTTTATATTAAGTATAGTGCAGACTTTGAAATTATTATCAACTAACAGTACATTTCCTTCTTCTAATTTTTCATTGCTCTTTAAAATATAATTATCAAAAATATCAAGTCCAATGTTCTCATATAGGGTGATCTTCCCTGGATAATCTATATTAACATTAGTTTTAATTATTTCTTTATTACTTCTTTTTAATAATCTCTCAATCCGCTCATTTCCGCCTATTAGATGTTTTTTTATAAGTTTTGTATCTTTTTCTCCTCTGTATTTCATTATCAGCCTTATAAGTTCTTCTTTATCAAGAGGATTAATTATGCTCTTTACTAATTTTTCTTTGTTACATATTTCTTTTAACTGAAAAGTAGTCATCAGTCTTAAATCTTTTTCTTTATATTTAGCTTTTGTAACTTGGCTTTCATTTCCTTTATGTAACTTATATGAATATAAACTCATCTTATCCTCCTAAATTTTTTACAATTCATAGTTTCAAAACTCTACATAATATTTCTTTATTAACTGTGAATTGATACTTCACCCTATTTTATTCAACCATAACTATCTCATTAATTCTCATAGTGTTATCTAATCCTATAATCCCAAAATGTTTATCCCAAAATACAAAGGGCTTCATGTTTATTGGTAAAAAAGTTTCTAAAATAACATTAATTTTGCTTTCAAGTTCTTTCTGCTTTGCTTCTGATAAATAAATATAAATATTCTTTGGCTTTTCTTTATTTGAATAAACTATACTATTCTTAAATATTTCTTTAACCACTTGTTTGAATAATTTAAGAGAGGTTCCTGTTTTATATAAAATAATAAAGCTATTTAACATACTATTCTTTTCTTCCTTACTAAAATCTTTAATATTTTCAGCTAATCTTTTACCAAACACATTGTTTAATATATCTTTATATAAAAATTTTTTATATATTTCCCCTTTATTTAATCCTTGTTTTAAGTCTAATCCCCCTAAGTAATGTAACAATATATCTGAAAGGACTTGCCTAAGCTCTCTACTTTCATCAATGTTTATATTAAATAAGTCTTTAAAGATTTCATAAAACCTATAATATTCATTTACTTCAATAACATTATTTTCTGGCAACAAATTTGAATTAAGCTCATTAAAAGCAATTTCCATATAAGGGCTGCATATTTCAGCTTGAACAAACTTAATCTCTTCTCTAGGAATATTCTCTTCATCAGCTCTTAATAAAATTTCCCAAATATAATTCATAGTAATCTTCCTTCACATTTATATTCTGGATAAATAAATTGAACTTCTGATACTAAAAAGCTTAAAATATCTTTATTCAAATAATTTTCTTTATTAATAGGTTCAAAATATAAAATCAACGATTTTTTTATATTCTCTTCTCTTATTTCATCAATAATAAAATCATTAACTTCATAGGTCTGTTTATTTTCATCTAAAGCCTCTTCCATAAGTGTAGCCTCAGTAAATCTCAAATATTTAGATGCTTTAAAAGAATTTATAAGCCTTGCAAGTTCTGTTTTAGTTTTTATGGTATGAGATTTATTAAAAGCTAATTTATTAGAGAAATTTATATTAACTTCATTACTCATAAGCTCATATTTATATTTCTTCTTTGTATTTTTATCAAAATTAATAATACTTAATAATTTCCATGCCATTGCTTTTTGTATATTAGAAGAAATTATTACTGATTTTTTAGTGAACATTACCCAATTAATAGCATGATTTTCATTATCCACTAAATAACCATTCTTCTCACCTTCTTTTTCAATTGAAATATTATGTTCATAACCAACTTTATCAATACATGGCATTGGAAATCCATCGCACTTTAAATTTAGTTCTTTTACATTCCAAAGAGGAACCATATCATATTCCACATACTTGCTGTATTCTCCAAAATCCAGCTCAATTTCAGTTATATTCTCATCACCTTGGATTTTATCTTCACATGCTGTTAATACAACATCTGCAATCTTATGAATATATGGATTATTTATTGTTGTCCATGCAATATTACTATTTATAAAACTTTCATATAATTTATGAATTTTATTTTTGTATTGATTATTTTCTACAACTGTAAAGTAGGCTTCATGGATTTTCTTATCTGTTTTAATAAGTCCCTTTATTTTAAAATTTTCATTGATAAATTCTTTAAATATCAGATAGTCGCATTTAAGAAAAATCTTAAATAAATTCTTATGCTCATTTATTTCAAGTAAATTTAGGATTTCTGCAGTATCATAAATTTTTTCTTCTATATCTTCCTTTAACATGGGAAATAAAAATTCATCTGTAACATCAACTTTTTCTCTTCTTACTATTGTTGAATAAATATTGTACTTCTCTTTTATATAATGCAACTCACTAAATACTCTTTTTTCAATTTCATTAATTCTATTATTTGAATGTTCTTCTAATGCTTCAAATACACTATTCATTATTTGCTTTAGCAGTACCCTATCATTCAAATCCTTTATTTCATTTAATTTCTCATAAATTCTATCATCCATTTTATTCACCTACGTTAACTATTAATTTATTTTGCTGGTGCCTGAACTTTGGCTGAAGCTTGATCTATGGCTGTTATTTTTTCAGTTACTTTTGATACGCTATCCGTATCTCCTAAACTGTTATATACATCTTTAGCTAAAAGATATAATACCTTTGCTGAAGCTGAATCACCTGCTGAATATCTTTTATCTGCTTCTTGCATATATTTATCTGCTTCACCTTTTTTATCTGCCACTTCATTAATTTTTTTATCCATAAGAGCTATTTTTTCTACTAATTCATCAGCTAAACTATGAGAATTTATTTCCTCAAAACCTTCTTTGGCTAAGGCATAATACATTTTTGCACTTACATAATCACCTTTTGTGTAGCTTAAATCTCCATTCTTTCTAAGATCTATAGCTTTATTTAATTTTTCATCGGCAGCCTTTTTCTCTTCCTCTGCCTTTTTAGCTGTGTCTTCTTCTTTTTTCTTAGCATCATCATCTGCTTGTTTCTTATCTTTTGCTGCTTTATCTTCATCATCTTTTTTCTGTTTTGCATCAGCAGCCTTTTGATCATAAATCTTTTGTATTTTATCCATAGCCTCTTTCTTTTCATCTTTTAAGTAAGAGTCTAAGGCTAAATCCTTAGCTGCTAGATAATTTGTTAAGGCATCCTCAGTTTGTCCACCATCTAGCTGCTTATCTGCCAAGGTCAATAAATCTGCTACTTTTATACAATTCTTAACCATGTCAATTTTCTTTAATACATAGTTTCTACCTATATCTTCAGCATCACCAGCTCTTTCCAATGCCAAAACATATTTATCTAGAGCATCTTCATATTTTTTACTATCTAAAGCTTTATCTCCATCTACTATAATTCCTACATATTTATAATCATCATCTAAAATCCTTATATCATCTTCAAGCTTATATTTTTTGGCTATATCTAATGCATTTTTATACTCTTCATCAGCTTTTTCCATATTTCCAAACTTTATATATTCTTCAGCATTTTTCTTATCTACTGCCATAGTAGCAATATCATCCTGCTTCTTATTTTTATAAATTATAAATGCCCCTACCCCTATTGCTATAATTAAGAGTAAGAGTATTGCAGCTATTATGGCTATTTTAATTTTTTTGCTTCTTTTAGGATCTAAATATGCCTTTTCTACAAAAGTCATTGCCAAAGTATAATTTTCCATTTGCTTTGGCTGCTTTGACAAAACCATATCTTCAACGCTATCAATAACTTCTTTAGGCTCCTTTGCACCTTCTAAAGAATCCTCTATTTCTTTTTCTTCACAGTTTTCCCATACTCCCTTTGTAAGAAGTGCAAATACATCTCCATCTGAAAGCTTAATCTTCTTTGATATGTAGATTTTATTTAACTTATTTTGTCCTAAATATGAAGAAAGATTGTTCCTTTCAGTATGCTTTGCCATTGCATCTAAAGAAATCATTTCGTCATCTGCTAATTGCTGTGCTAAGGATTGATCTTTACTTTTTTCTCTCAAATAACCATCCTTAAAGTAATAAAATCTTGTATTTCCTATATTTGAATAGACTAATTTATTGTAATTAGTAACAACTACTGTAATTGATGCCTTCAATCTAACATTTCTACTATTTGTTATTAATTCATTATTTGCATTTCTTATATACTTTTTCAAAATAAATCTATTCATAGTAGGCCTTGCTGTGAAATCTTTTATAAAGGCTGTCACTGCAATTTTTGCACTTTCTAATTCCTTATCTTCATCAATTCCATCAGCTACTACATAACAGGCATAATTGTCTAATTCAACATATGCAAAGTAATCCTTATTTTCCAGATAAGTTCCTTCTTCTGATACAAAACTTGTCTTAAATTTTGAGTTTAGCTTCCTCATTTTCTTCACCCTAACTTAGTTATTCTATCAATGACTAATGCACAATTCACAGTCTATAATGAACAATCAATCTTTTTTATAACTTAACAGTTAATAATTATACGTTGATAATTGCGCCTTAAAACTTAGTCATTTCCCTGTGTATTTCATAAGCATAATACTGCCATTACAGTTATCTTTGTAATTATCTTTTACTCTTTCCATTATTTCTTCACTTTTTTCATTTATAGTAATATTTTTATCCCCTAAAATTTTCTCAAATTCTATCCAGCTTAGACCTTTATATACACCTTTACTCATAAGTACAATAATGTCATTTTTATATAGCTTTATTGGTGTATCTGAAATCTCTATATTTTCAGCGGATTCTTGTCCTAAATAATATAATAATTTTTCTTCCTTTAAGGCATATAGAGCTTCCTGCTTTTGAATTTTTCCATTATAATATTCCTTTTTAGCTACTTCACTTATGGAATGTCCCTTGCTTAATCTTACAAGCTCATTATTTCTAAAAATAGCAAGCATAACATCTCCAACTAAAGCATAGGATAATAAATTTTTATTTATTATTACACTTAGTACACTGGCGCCGCCTTTATCTTTCTCAACCCTCTTTATAATCTCATGATTTGCTTTTTTAAAAGCTTTATTAAAAAAGTAAGTCATCCTCTCCTTGCTGCCCTCTTCTTTAAAGGCAGTAATTATTGTCTTAACCCCTACCATACTTGAAATTCTTCCCACTTCATTATTACCAAGTCCATCAGCTAAAACAGCTAAGGTTCCATTAACCGTAGTTACTGTTTCCACATAATCTTCTTGGATTTCTTCATACCCAATTGATATTTTTTTTGCTATTTCCAAATTATTTATATAAATCCATCTCAATAAAATGCTCTTTATTATTAGCAAAATCGCCAGCACAACTAAAAATATAAAGATTAGTTTTAAATTAGAATACTCATTAATCTTCACCATGACTGCTACCTACTCATTATCCTGCCATTCAAAATGTTCTCCACAAAACGGTACAAATAGGAATTTGCTCTTTCCAAGTTCAATTACATCATAAGCAGATAATTCTGACGGCATGTAAGCTGGTTCCTCATTTAAATAAGCAATCCCCGAAGAATCTCCTGGTAATAATACATAATTCTTTTTCTTTGGATCATATACTACTATTGCGTGATTTCTAATAGCAATTTGATTATCTCCTATTATTTGAATGTCCATATCATCTGCTCTACCTATGAAATTCTTTCCATTTTTTATTTTATAATCTTTACCCACTCTTGTTCCTTCAATACATACAAGCCATCCGCAAACTGGCTCAACCTCTTGATAAAGCAAATTAGTTTCGATTTCTAATATTTCTTGAACAGGTTCTGGTCTTTCCTTTTTAGAAGTATCTATATTACAATATGGACATATACTTCCATAACGTCTTTCACTAAACATATGTCCGTTTGGACATCTAATAAGTCCCATTTATATCACTCCAATCAATTCAGTCTACAATTTACAGTTTTTAGTTAATGTAAAAAAGTCCACGACTTTTTATTTTTGAGAATTATAAATTATCAATACTGTAGCTTATTTTAGTAAAAGTTTAACTTTTGAAATAAACAGAATATCCCCTGTTTTTAATTCACACGGAGCATCTTTTACAATTCTATATTTTTTATCATCCTCAACTTTTTGTATGCTAATTCCACTTTCTTCTGATAAATCTTCTATATACCATTTTCCGGCAGCATAATTTAATACTGCATGATTATTTTCAATAAATCTTGAATATATTGAAGTACTTAAATCTATATAAACATCATTTTCCCCTCTATTTTTACCAATAATAAAAGATATTCTCTCCCCTATTTCCCAAGTTCTAATAATTTCATTTTCCTCGTTTACTAACTCAATTCTGTTAATATTACTTTCATCTTTTATTATTTCTTCTTTATGCAGTCTTTTATATAAGTTAACAAAACATACTATTCCAAAGCCTGCTGCTAAAAATATTATTAATGCTCTTATATAAGTTGAATCTATTGTCATATAGGCAACTATAAATATTAAAGCAATAATAATTCCTATAAAAACATTGATTAATTCCATTGTCATAAGTAATTTATTATTAATTTTCACGTTATTTTCATCATTCAAAGTAACCACTCCATTACTTTCTTTTTACATTAAAAAAACTATCAAACATTTTGCTTGTATCTATTGGATTCTTTTCTTTTTTTAATTTATCCTTATTGATGTTATTAGACTTAGCATCAAATCCAAAAAAACTCTCAAAATATTTATTTAAGTTTTCTATGCTTTCACCTTTATCTTGATATTTTTTGTTATTATCTGATTTATTATTTCTACTCTTTGTTTCTTTATTACTGTTATTCTCTTTATTATTAGATCTTTCATTGTTGTATTTGTTTCTTGAATCTTCGTTGCTTAAAACTTCATAAGCTTCATTTACTTCTTGAAATTTTCTCAAGGCTTCCTTATCATCTGGGTTTCTATCTGGATGATACTTTTTAGCTAAACTTCTAAACGCCTTTTTTATTTCAGCACCAGTTGCAGTCATAGGTATGCCTAATATTTTATAATAATCTTTCACTTTACACCCACTTAAATCAGTTTACAGTTAACAATTTAGGATGATATTCCTTTGGAATATCTTTTAATATTATTTTTATAAAGCCCATAGGCTTTTCAGCATTCATTGTAAAATGTACATTGTTAATTAGAAAAATATCATTAAATACATATAATACCAGAAAGGGAATACGCTCTTTTGTGCAGTGTTGCATTTAGAATATGGATGTAGATATTTCTTCCCTTTGGTTTGCTTGTATCTATACTAGAAATAAGTAACATATTATGTGGAGCGTTTCATTGATATTTTGATGGTTATGATTCTTGACCAGAAGTTGTTCCAAAAGACTTAAGTGAGAGTCCAAATCTTATATTTAGCCCCTCGAACTTACTCAGCGAACGCATGTGGGTCGAGTTTCATCTATTGAAGCAAGCCTTTTGAGTGCAACTTCTGGTCTTAGAACCATCCATCAAAATTTAAAGAAACCGTAACATAATATGTTACTTATTTGGGCTTGATACCACTATATTAAGCGCTATATCCGCCTTCTATTGTAACTGTACTTAGCTTGTCTTTCTTTTGTCTTACAACAAGTTCAAAAGTACCTATACCTTCAGTGTCTCCAAAAGTTTCTTTGTAATCTACTACAAAAGCATTTGGATAAGTTATTTTTCTTATAATTTGGTCTGCTGAAATTACCTCAACAGTTACTTTTCTATAACAGTCTGCTTTTTCAGCTGGAACTAATGACCAAGTTCCCATTTTTCTTGTGCTATCAAATGGATCACCATCAACAGCTGTTAAGATCTTACCAGAAATAACCATTGTGCTTCCAACATCTTTTGATCTTGCATTTGAATCTTTTGGTGTATCTGTTGTAAGTTTTACAGTTTCAACACTTTCTATGCTTAAATCAATTGTTTCTGCACCTTCAATTTTCACTCTAAATCCCATTTTAAGCTTCCTCCTTAATTATAATTTTATTCAGCAAAACCGCCTTCAAATTTAACACCTGCAGTTTTATCCTTCTTTTGTTTAACGTACAATTTAAATGTACCTACACCTTCTACATGTCCATAATCTTCTTCGTAGTCTACTACAAAAGCATTAGGTAGTGTAAATTGTCTTACTACTTGGGAAGCAGAAATAACATCTACTTTTACATTTCTATAACAATCAGCCTTCTCTGCTGGTACAAGCGACCATTGAGCTAATTTAATTGTAGTGTCTGCTGCTTCCCCATTTACTGGTGTTAAAATTTTACCAGTAATCATTAATGAAGTTCCTAAATCTGTTGAACGTGCATTTGAATCATCTGGAGTATCTGTTTTAAACTCTACAGTTTCGATACTTTCAATGTTTAAATCAATACTTTCAGCACCCTCAACCTTTACTCTAAATCCCATTTTTTATCCTCCCTTTAATTTTTATTTATAATTAAAATAGATATTAAATTTAACATCTATTATAATTAACTAACTTCACCATGTGCATCATTACGAGTTATTTCAACTTCTAAGTTCTTAACATTTCCGTTAAACACTAAGTCGATATTACAAGTTCCAGTTCTTTCATTTATTACAAAGTTAATATCATCTCCATCTTTAATAATGGCATTACTATGTCCTTTATGTGCCATCCACTTACTCTTAACACTTGTTGGATTGTTACTAAAGAATTTAATAATATTATCTTCTTTGAAATCATTAGTATAGAATCTTAAGATTCTTTCTATATATGTTGTAACTAATGTCTTATATATTGATTCAAAATCATTTTCAGTAGCCTGTAAGCTTCTTGCTTTGTACACAGTGATTTGTTTTATATCTTTACCTTGAAGTTTTGCATTTTCTGATGAAAATACAAACCCAAAGTTTTTCCTATTTATCATATTTTTGATTTCATTTGTAAAACCAGATATTTCTTTAGCTAATGTAGTTGTAATCATCAAAGCATTTGATCCTGATTCAATATCAAATCTAACACCTGGATATTCACTATATACATCTTTAAACTTTTCTCTTAAATATTCTGGACATTGATATGCAGCTACAATTCCTGCTGCTATATATGAACTTCCAATATAAACCCCTTCTATCCAAAGCTTTAATATATCTTCTTTTTCTTTAGATAATTCTGCTACTCCATTTTCTGCAAGTATCATTCTCTTATCCAAGACAACTCCTGATTTTTCTTTTGGAATAACAGTAAAGTTTGGTATGCATGGAATTGCAAATTCACTGTAAGTCTTACGTAATAATGGCTCACATTTATCTATAAATTTTTCAACTCCTGCTGTAGCTATATGATTAAAGGTTGTATCTTCTCTTGGTTCAAAACTAAAGAATATTTGCAGACGATATTTTTGAACTGTATCTAAAAGCATTGCTAAATCTTCCATAGAATTTGAATCTGTCTTTTCAACTTGCTTATTAGCTTTAAATCTTTCTCTAACTTGCTTCTTAGTTTGTGCCTCAAGTTCTATTGATGGAACTATTCCAAACCAAATAGTATTATCAAAATCATTTTTATCATTTACAGAACTTAAGAAAGTATTTAACCTTGGAAGGTTTTGAGAATTTACTAGTCTACTAAGCTTTGTATTTGTAACTAAAAGACTTGGCTTCATTCCCTTGTTTTTTGTTTGATATTGATCAAAAAACATTTTTACACCCATGATTTTTTCTATGAGCGGCTTAACTGTTTTTATAAAGTCATCTTTTGAACTTTTGTAAAATTCTAAATAAGTATTGTAATTGCTTATTTCTACATCTAAATCAACAGAACTTTCCATTGTTGATGCAAGTGGACAGAAGGTTCTTACCACTAAGCTTTTTACATAATCAGATTTAACTTCATTGACTTCATCATAATCATCTTCAAAAGCTTGAATTAATCCAGTATTGGCCTTATCATCTATTGCAATAAGCGAAGTTTCTTCTGTCTTTGGAGCTTCTATAACCTTTAATTCTCCATTTTCGCCCATACTTAAAACACCAAGCTTAAGAGGTTCATTTGACTTTCCATTATCATCTCCGCCAAGTAATAATCTAGTTTTTATATCTTCAATTGCAAGAGGCAGCATTGCCATTATGTTGTTATAATTTGAACTTGCTTCTTCAAACATAACATTAAGCTTGTCCCCTAAATCTAATTTACTTGGATCTTCATCATCTAAAACGTCATACTTGCTATATGTATACTGAATTTCTTTTCTAGTTTGTCTTATATCGTCCATTACTTTTTTAGGCGATATCATATCTAATAAATTTTCAAATTTAAAGTCAACATTAGCTATTCCTTGTGCACGTTTTGTGTCAATTAAAGTAAATAACATTTTTAAGAAATCATTAGATTGATTAATTGGAATTTCAGTTATTAATTCAGGTGGAAAATTTTCTGGTTTTTTTAATGTGTACATTACTTTTTGATTATTTGCATTATAAAAGGAATATACAACTGGCGCGAATTTATCTAAAAATTCGTCAAAGCTATTTACTAAAAGAAGTTCATTAATTTCTTTTATCTTATCGTCATTTAAACTATTTAATCCTTTTGTATCCCCTACAACAGTGATTAAATCTAATTTTTCTGGATTGATTTCCTCAAATAATATGGTTCTGTTGGTTTGCGCTATTACATCCACTTTTGAATCCCCCTTGTATACAATAAATTTATTTTTTAATAACATAAGCTTATTTTCATAATATTATTTATTTCAACATCCTTTTAATAAAATGTCCTATAAAATTCTTGCATAATACTTTAAATAAATAAACGCCCTTATCGTAAAATGTACAAATTCAATCGTAAATAAATTTTTACTGCCATTCTACTAATTTTTCATCGTTTTACTATTGATTTATAACATTTTACGATAATTGTATTGACTTTTACGATTGTGAATTGTAAAATTTAATATTTAGCAATCATATCTCATTTAAGCTTTTAAAATTTAATTAAACTTCTTCTATTTATTCCCTAAATATCCCTAACAAAATAACCAATAAATAATCAGAAAATACCAATATTTTTATTCTTCAAATATATTTAATTTTATTTAAAAAATTCCATATATGTATAAAAAAGAGCATATGATATATTTAATATCACATACTCTTCTATAATTATTAATAAACTTTTTATATTATTTTCCTAAGATAATCTACCTTTAAAGTCTTCATATCCAAATTGCTTTATTATTTCTACACCTTTTTCTTCACTATATTTAACAATTGCAGGAAGATTCACACCATTAAAGGTATTATTTTTAACCATTGAATAAATAGCCATATCGCAAAATACAAGCCTATCTCCTGGCTCTAATGGTTCCTTGAATGAATAATCTCCTATTATATCACCTGCAAGGCAAGTTGGCCCACCAAATCTATAAGTAAATTCAAATTCATTTGGTTTCCCTGAGCCTATAATATTAGGTCTATATGGCATTGCAAGTACATCAGGCATATGACATTCCGCTGAAGTATCTAGGATTGCAATATCCATTCCATTTTTAGTAGTATCTAAAACTGTTGATATTAGGAAACCTGTATTTAAGGCAATAGCTTCACCTGGTTCTAGATATACTTGTACTCCATATTTATCTTTGATAAAATTAATAGATTTTATTAGTGTATCTAAATCATAATCTTCTCTTGTAATATGATGTCCTCCACCAAAATTAATCCACTTCATCTTCTTAATGTATTTTCCAAACTTTTCATCTACAACCTTTATTGTACGCTCTAAAGTATCAGAATTTTGTTCACACATAGTATGGAAGTGTAGGCCGTCTATTCCTTCTAGCTCATCTTCTTCAAAGTTATCTAAAGTAACTCCCATTCTTGAATTTATAAAGCATGGATTATAAATATCTGTTTCTATTTCAGAATATTCAGGATTAATACGAATAGCACATTCAATATTTTTATCATTAGCCTTTACTTTATCTCTAAATTTTTTCCATTGGCCAAAAGAATTAAATACTATATGGTCTGAGTATTTCATTATTTCATCAAACTCATCTTCTCTATACGCTGGAGCATATATATGTACTTCTTTTCCCATTTCTTCATATCCTAGTCTAGCTTCATGTAAAGAGCTTGAAGTAACCCCTTTTAAGTACTTTCCGATTAAAGGAAAAGTTGAATACATAGAAAATGCCTTAGTTGCAAGAATAATATTACAACCTGTTGCATCCTGAACATATTTTAAAGTTTCCAAATTCTTTTTAATAAGTCTTTCATCTACCAAATAGCAAGGTGATGGCAATTTACTTATATCTATATCTTTTAAATCTTCCATTTTAATTCTCCTTTTTTATAAAGTGAAACTTGATTCAGGTGGGGTTTGATCCCCATCTGAATCTTAGTTGAACTTATACCCTCAAGGGGCACCTCGTCCAGGAGCGTGCAGCCGTTAACTCCCATTTAATTGAGTGAGAGTGTTATGGATGCTAGCTATCGGATAAAAATTTAACACCCTAACAAGATACTTCGAGAAAGTTATAAAAATAAAAAAGTGGCCAAGCCACTCTTTTATTGTATATTTAGTGCCCCTTATGGGTACTTTGTGATCAATATAAAATTAACAGTAAAAACAAACGTAGTTCTTAATAAATCCAATTTAATAAAAGCCCTAAGGCTTTTCCGCCTCAACTGTTAACTGCTAATTATCAGTTAATTAATCAACAAGTGTTGGTTCAAAGCTTTCTTTCCATGGTAGTCCCCATTTATTTAATTCTTCCATAAATGGATCTGGATCGAATTCTTCAACATTATATACTCCTGGTTTCTTCCATAATCCCTTCATAACTAAGCTTGCACCTATCATAGCTGGAACTCCAGTTGTATATGAAATTGCTTGTGAGCCAACTTCCTTATAACATTCTTCATGATCACATACATTGTAAACATAGTAAGTCTTATCTTTTCCATCTTTTTTACCTTGGAAGATACATCCTATGTTAGTCTTACCTTTTGTTCTTGGTCCAAGTGATGCTGGATCTGGTAAAACTGCCTTTAAGAATTGTAATGGAACTATTTGCTTTCCTTCAAATTCAATTGGTTCAATTGAAGTCATTCCAACATTTTCAAGTACATTTAAATGTGTTATATATTTTTGTGAGAATGTCATCCAGAATCTTATTCTCTTAATTCCTTTAATGTTTAAACCTAAAGATTCTAATTCTTCATGGTGAAGTAAGTACATATCTTTTGGCCCTATTTCTGGGAAATCATAAACTCTCTTTATTTCTAGTGGTTCTGTTTCTATCCATTTTCCCTCTTCCCAGTAGCTTCCTGGAGCAGTGATTTCACGAATGTTGATTTCTGGATTAAAGTTAGTTGCAAATGGATATCCATGATCTCCAGCATTTGCATCTAATATATCGATATAGTTTATTTCATCAAAATAATGCTTTTGAGCATAAGCACTGAATACTCCTGTAACACCTGGATCAAATCCGCTTCCAAGTAATGCTGTAAGTCCTGCTTTTTCGAATTTTTCTCTGTAAGCCCATTGCCATTTATATTCGAATTTAGCTGTATCAAGTGGTTCATAATTAGCTGTATCTACATAGTGAACCTTAGTTTCTAAACAAGCGTCCATGATTGTTAAATCTTGATATGGAAGTGCTAAATTTATTACAACTTCTGGTTTAAATTTATTGATAAGTTCTACTAATTCTGGTACATTATCAGCATCTACTTGTGCTGTTTGTATCTTAGTCTTAGTTTTTCCTTCTAATGAAGCTTTTATTGCATCACATTTAGATAATGTTCTACTTGCAATGCAGATCTCTTCGAATACTTCTGAGTTTTGACAACATTTATGAATAGCAACGCTAGCAACTCCGCCAGCACCAATAATTAACGCTCTTCCCATTTTTTATTCCTCCAATTGATTTATAAATTTTTAAAATCTAAAATAGACCTTAAATAAGATAAAAAAACATGTATTTTAATTTTTAATCTGTAAGACCTGGCAACATTTCCTTTACATAATTAGGCAATGCAAAACTTCCTACATGAAGATCTGTATTATAGTATTTTGTTTTTATGCCTAACTTATTCCAAGCATCTGCATTTAAATCTTTTATTGGATGATACTTCTTTGAAGCAAATCCAAATAACCAATGCCCTGATGGATAAGTTGGGATATGTGCTTGATATACTCTAATGATAGGAAAGTAATTCACTACTTTTTCATGTGCTTCCTTCATTGCTGCTGCATCACCATCGTAATATGGACTTTCATGTTGATTAACCAATATTCCATCTTCCTTTAATGCTTTGTAGCAATTTCCATAAAACTCCTTAGTAAATAAGCCTTCTCCTGGTCCAAATGGATCTGTTGAATCAACTATTATTAAATCATATTCATTTTCTTTACCACGAACAAATTTTAAGCCATCTTCATAGAATTTGTTAACTCTCTCATCATCAAGCTTACAAGCTGTTATAGGAAAGTATTCTCTACAAATATCTACAACTCTTTTATCTATTTCAACCATATCTATTTGCTCAATAGAATCATACCTTGTAAGTTCTCTTATAGTTCCGCCATCTCCGGCACCAATAACTAAAACCTTTTTAATATTAGGATTAGTTGCCATTGGTACATGAACTATCATATCATGATAAATAAATTCATCTTTTTCTGTTATCATCATTAATCCATCTAAAGTGAAAAATCTACCAAATTCCTTTGCTTCCAAAACATCTATTCTTTGAATTTCAGTTTGTTCCGTATGGATTTCCTTTTCAACTTTAATAGAAAATCTTACATTTTCAGTATGTTGTTCTGTATACCATAATTCCATAATTATACCTCACTTTCACCGTTAGCAACTATATTGATATTTTCAATTTTAGGATCTTCTGTTCCTGTTAAAAAACATCCTTTTTCTTTTGCATAACTTATATAGTCTAAAATTTCTTTAGTTATTCTTTCTCCCGGAGCAAGAATTGGTATTCCAGGTGGATAACACATTACAAATTCAGCACATATCTCATTATTGCTTTCACTCATGGGCATTGAAACCTTTGGTGAGTAAAATGCTTCTTGCGGTGTAAGTACAACTTCTGGATTTATATACTCATGATCAAACATTCCTGCTTTATCTTTTGAATATAGTCTTTTAATTTCTGACAGAGATGATATTAATCTTTCTATTGCAAGATTACGATCTCCAACTGAAATAATTGCTAATATATTACCAATATCACCAAATTCGATTTGAATACCATACTCATCTCTTAGAATATCATACACTTCTATTCCTGCAAGCCCTATATCTCTTGTAAAAACAGACAACTTAGTCACATCAAAATCATAAACTGCATCACCATCAATTAATTCCTTTGAAAATGCATAATAACCATCTATCTTATTTATTTCACTTCTTGCATATTCTGCTATTTGTACAACCTTAGGAAAAATCTCTTTACCATGAAGCACTAAATCTCTTCTTGCTAAATCAAGAGAAGACATTAGCAGATATGATGCACTTGTAGTTTGAGTTAAATTTATTATTTGTCTTACATATCCAACTTTTAAATCGCAATTTAAAAGTAAAAATGAACTTTGAGTTAAAGAACCACCAGTTTTATGCATACTGATTGCTGCCATATCTGCACCTGCTTCCATTGCTGATATTGGCATGTTTTCTCCAAAATAAAAATGTGTTCCATGTGCTTCATCAACTAAAACATACATACCATTTTCATGTGCAATTTTAGTGATTTCTTTTAAATTAGAACAAATTCCATAGTAAGTTGGGTTATTTACAAGTACAGCTTTTGCATCTGGATTTTCTTTAATTGCTTTTTTTATATCTTCAACGGACATTCCAAGAGGAATTCCAAGTTTTTTATTTGTTCCTGGATTTATATATACAGGAATAGCTCCACTTATTATCAAAGCATTAATAGCACTTCTATGAACATTACGAGGCATGATAATCTTTTCACCTTTTTTACATACACTCATAACCATAGCTTGCACTGCTGAACTCGTTCCATTTATCATAAAAAATGCATGTTTTGCGCCAAATGCATCCGCTGCAAGTTCTTCTGCTTCTTTTATTACTGATACAGGATGGCAAAGATTATCAAGAGGCTTCATTGAATTTACATCAAC
The DNA here is from genome assembly GCF_009928485.1 of Clostridium sp. C2-6-12. Classification (GTDB taxonomy): domain Bacteria; phylum Bacillota; class Clostridia; order Clostridiales; family Clostridiaceae; genus Clostridium. Next base: position 67,073 of record NZ_JAABNP010000004.1, read on the forward strand.
TGATAAACACTGCTCGCCTAAAAATTCCCTAAGCATAGCATTTCCTCGTCCTTGCTTATGTCCTGGTACGTCGAAAGGAACCACTCTAGCCTTTTTATATTCCATTAATGCTTCATAAATAGGTGCTCTTGAGTGGGATTTTATATCTTTATTCTTCATTTCTTAATCCCCCCATTAATATATATTAGTTCCACTGAAAATCTCAATCATTTCTTTACGAAGGTTGCTTTCAATTTCAAGCCTTTCCTTAGGCCTAATTTCATAAACGTCCCTATTAAAGAGATAATTTTGAAGTTCCATTTCTTTTATCAACATCTTAGTGTGAAATATATTTGATTGATATACATTTATATCCATCGCATCGTATTTCTTTAAAGTATTTTCATCAATATATTCTTGTATTGATGTTATATTGTGATCTATAAACAATTTCTTACCATCAACATCTCGAGTAAAACCTCTAACACGATAATCTATCGTTATGATGTCTGAATCAAAACTTCCTATAAGATAGTTTAATGCATTTAATGGAGAAACTTCTCCACAAGTGGCTACGTCAATATCCACACGAAAAGTAGCAATTGAATTATCTGGATGATATTCAGGATAAGTATGCACGGTTACATGACTCTTATCTAAATGTCCCACAACAGTTTCTCTCGTTTTCATAATTTCTATTTCGCCTCTGTTACAAGATTCATCTATTTTTTGTACCCCTAAATTTTTTTCTGATATTAAAATAGTAACACTTGCCCCTTGGGGATCATAATCTTGTTTTGAAATATTAAGTACATGTGCGCCAATACTTTCTGTTACATCACACAGAATTCTTGTAAGTCTTTCTGAATTGTACTGCTCATCAATGTAAGCAATATAGTCCTTTTGTTCTCGCTCACTTTTTGCATAGCATACATCATAGATGTTAAAGCTAAGTGTTTTTGTGAGGTTGTTAAAGCCGTATAACTTCAGCTTGTTTTCCAACCCTAACATCACAACCTTTCTAGTTAAATTAAGTTCTAGTCGCATATTATGCACAACATCATTGGCTTGCTATTTCTTTAATAATACACCTTTTTTGAAGCACTTTTATCATACAACATTGACATTTTACTATATTATCTTTAAAATTGCTACTATTTATGACAATATTTCTTTGATATACTTGGTTAAATTTATTTAACGTCACTTATGCTTAACTTTCTTATTAAATACTACCAATTTCTCATTAATATAAAATTTAATTAGAGTTAATTATTCTTCTTCATAGCCTTATCTTTCACAAATTGGTTATATTCTTCTATTGAATAAAGTTCTGGTTCTCTTACTTCCTCTAAGAAATGAGCTGCTTCCGCATCTGCATTACTAAATGCTAATACAGATTTATACATTTCTATGGCTTTATTATAATCCCTGTATTCATCTTTTGGTACGTATGCTCCCATATGCCATCTTATCATTAAACATTCTTCTAAAGTCAATTTTACAAATTGCTGAAGTAAAATTACACTTTTTTCACCATGACCTAAAGGAATTTTTTCATCAAATTCATAAGATGCATATCCTATCCATTTACCTGTCATTTCATCTTTTTTTAATCTCATTGTCTTTTCATATAAATTACATTTACACAAATCATGCAGGTATCCTGTTAAATAAATTGTCTCATTACTTAAACCAAGTTTAAATTGTTTATTTTTCTGAATTAATAATTCAACAACATTATCTGAATGGTATGCAAGTCCTCCATCAAAGTTAGAATGAAACTTTGTTGAAGCTGGTGCTGTAAAGTAATCTGTTCTTTCTTCTAGATATTTTATTAATTCATCTATTCCATCTCTTTTTATAGAGCTTAATCTTTCAATTATCTTATTTTTTAATTCCGTCATTTCCTGTTCTTCTTTAGCTTTTGTCAATTCCTTTAAATTGCTTAAATCGCTCATCTCTATATCTCTCCTAACAATTACTGTGATTATTATACTAATTATTTTTTGCCTATAGACATGTAATCTATTCATCTTTTATGCTTTACTATCATTTTAGCACTTTTATCAAAAAACTCATATCATTAAATGATATGAGTTTTTATAAATTATATTTTTTATTAGCTCTAAAATAATATCATTATAAGTTTTCTAATTCAATAAGTTTAGCTTAAATTCCTTAAGCAGTAAGAGATATAATAAATATATCTACCATAATTTAGAGATTAAAGAACTGATTTTTTACTTGCTCTTCTCATATTCTTCTTCTAGCTTTCTTATAACTTTATCTTCATTATATATGCAAAATGGCCACATTCTTGTTTCTATTTTGCACTTTAGCCACTCTGCTTTTAAATATATTTGAACAATATAATCTATGTCATTATTTAAAACTTCAATTTCATTTTCAAACTTATTTATTATGCGGTCACTTTGCTTAAGAATTTCTCTTATATGTTTTGAATCTGCTCCACATACTTCTTTAACTTTTCTTCTTAACTCTAATAAATTTATATTTTCCATTTTAACAATCTTATCCTTATTTTTATTATCTTGTATTACATTCAATAATTCCTTTAAAACTTTCTTTTCATTTATTATATCCACAGCTTCATGAAATTTAGTCACAAGTTCATGTTCATTTTCTACATCTTTAATTGAATTTTTGCAAAAGAACATTAATAAATAACTATTTATAGCAGCTTTAAAATCTTCTATTTTGCATATTAAATCCTTATCTAATCTTGAACTAAAGTTGAGATACATTTTTATTAAAGAAACATTTTTCTCTAACTCTCTCCTATAACTTATTTTATTTGTTCCATCTTTAGCTATTATATATAAGTTAGTTATATTACTTAATTCTTTTAAGGTTGCAATATGTCCTCTAAGTGTAGTAATCCAAATAACCCTAAAGCGCGTGATATTATTAATATATAAACCTTTTTTATTTTGAAATAAGTTAAATACTCCTGTTAAGAAAGTAATTATTATCCCTATGAAAGTTATTATGTCAATTATAGCTACTTCAACGTCTCCAATTCTCATAAATTTCTCCTAGACTATAAAAAATATATTATATTTTTGTTTTTCCTTATTTCTAAGGTTTATATACATCATTTTTAAAGTTCTTTTATTCACATCTATCATGAAAATTCGTATATTATTTTAAATAATTTATTCACATCCATATTTTAAACAATTTATCTGTACCCTTTTATTGCTAATTGCAATAGATTATATTAAAGCAATTAATTAAAAAGGTGGTAAAATGAATCCATTAATAAACATGATATTAAGTTCACTTTTATCTGGCATGGGTGGGGGCTTAGGAAATAATATGATGAATTCTATGCCTAACCCAAATCGTGGGAATGGCCAAGCTCAAATGAATGGTATGCCTAATATGAATAATATGCTAAATGGTAATGCTCTATTAAATATGCTTATGGGCGCTATGGGTGGAAATATGAATTCTGGCATGAATGGAAATCCTTTGATGAACCTGCTTATGGGTGGAATGGGCAATAATAGAGCTTCATTTAATAACAATAATTCTAGTATGAATGGTTTTAACAATATGAATGGTGCTGGTTCTAACATGAATGGTTTTAATCCTAACATGGGCGACATTAATTCACTCTTAAACATGTTTATGGGAAATCAAGGCACTTCAAATATGAATAACATGGCTTCTAATAATCCTCAAAAAAGAAAATCCCATTCAAAAAAATAATAATAAAGCTGATAAAATAGCCAGCTTATTAAATGCTCCTTCAAAGGAGCATTTACAATATTTCCCAAGGGTCAGACCCCTTTTCTATATTGTTGTGGTGACATGCCCTTTTCTTTTTTAAATATTTTAGAAAAACCTAAGGTATCTTCATATACTACTGAGCGAGAAATATCTCCAATTGTTAAACCTTTGTTTTCCATAAGTTCACAAGCCTTATTAATTCTAAATTTTATTATGTATTGCTGCGGAGTCATACCTATGTTTTCTCTAAAAAATGTACTAAAATAATTTTTATTAAGCCCTACACTTTTAGCCATTTCAGCAATAGTTAACTTGCTAGCATAATTAGTTTCAACATAATGAAGGCTCTTTTTTATATATAATTCTTTATAATTACTATTTATAGTGTAATTTTTTCCAGCCTCCTCAATAAGCTCAGATAAAAACATACTGAGTAATCCTTGTAATCTTAATTCCCTAGCAAATTTTAGTTCAGCAGCTTTTCTCATATCTTCAAAACACTTCTTTACAAACTCTACTTCTTTACATTCAAAAATAGGATTTTCTTGATCCAAGTTTGCTAATTTTAAATATAGTTCTGCTTTTATTCCTTTAAATCCAATCCAAGTATATATCCATGGATCTTCTTCATCTGCTTCATAATATGTAACAATATCTGGACAAATTAAAAATCCCTGATTTTCTTTTAACTTATACGACTTTCCATTCACATAAAATGTGCCTGTTCCTTTAAGGATAAAGTGTATTAAATAATGATCTCTAACCGCTGGACCATAGGAATATGATTTCTTACATTTTTCCATACCACATTGATATACAGTAATATGAAATCCTTCTTTAATAATTGGCGAAAAAAATGCCATTTCAACATCTTTATTCATTTTAAAATCCTCTTTTTCAAATATAACAAAATTATTTTTCTTAGATTATACCATAATAATCTTATATTATTCCATTTCATTTTCCGCCAATAACATTATACTTATATTTAATGAAACCCTTGTGATCCTTTTAGAGAGTTTCTAAGTCTTAATAGAATAAATTTATTTTTACTCTGTATTAGCAGAATTATTCTTAATCAATAAATTTTAAATTACGTGGAGGAATTAATATGAGCATTATATATGATAACAATACAAAATCTTTTCATTTAACAGCTAATAATACTAGCTATATATTGCAAATTCACGAAGATGGATATTTATCACATATTTATTTTGGAAGAAAATTAAGAAATTTTAACTGCAATAATTTATTAGCACTTAGAGAAAGATGTTCTTTTTCCCCAAGTCCTAATCAAAATAATAGAATGCTAACTCTTGATACTCTTCCTCAAGAATATCCATCTTATGGAACTAGTGATTTTCGTACACCTGCCTATTCAGTTCAGCTTGAAAACGGATCTACTATAACCGATTTAAGATATGAATCTCACAAAATTATAAATGGAAAGCCTAAATTAGAAGGTCTTCCTGCAACTTATGTTGAAAATGATGACGAAGCTCAAACTTTAGAAATAACCATGTTTGATGAACTAATAGGACTTAAAGTTATTTTATCTTACACTGCTTATGAAAATTATGATGCCATAACTAGAAGCGTAAGATTTATAAATTGCGGCAGCGAAGATTTAAAATTATTAAGAGCTTTAAGTATGAATATAGATTTCAATAATTCCGACTATGATTTCCTACATTTACACGGTGCATGGACAAGAGAGAGACATATTGAAAAAACTCCTTTATTAATTGGTACTCAATCAGTAGAAAGCAGACGTGGTTCAAGCAGCCATAATCAAAATCCTTTTATTGCTTTACTTAGTAAAGATGCTACTGAAGAAAATGGCGAGGTATATGGTTTTAGCTTAGTATATAGCGGCAGCTTCCTTGCTCAAGCTGAAGTAGATCAATACAAAACAACAAGAGTATCTCTTGGTATAAATCCATTTGATTTTTCTTGGCTCCTTAAACCAAATGAAACTTTTCAAACTCCTGAAGTTGTAATGGTTTATTCTTCAAATGGTCTTGGTGAGATGTCAAGAACCTATCATAGACTTTATAGAAAAAGATTATGCAGGGGTATTTATAGAGATAAAACAAGACCAATTTTGGTAAACAACTGGGAAGCAACCTATTTTGATTTTAATGCTGATAAAATCGAAAATATCGGTAAAGCTGCAAAAGAACTTGGAATAGAACTTTTTGTACTTGATGATGGCTGGTTTGGAAAAAGAGATAATGATAATTCTTCCCTAGGAGATTGGTTTGTTGATAGAAATAAACTTCCTAATGGACTAGATGACTTAGGCAACCGCATAAACAATTTAGGCTTACAATTTGGCTTATGGTTTGAACCTGAAATGGTATCTCCTGACAGCGATTTATATAGAGCTCACCCTGACTGGTGTCTTCATGTACCTGGCAGATATCGTACACAAGGAAGAAATCAATTAGTATTAGACCTTTCAAGAGAAGATGTATGTGATTATATAGTAGATTCTTTATCTTCTATTTTAAGCTCTGTTAATATAAGCTATGTAAAATGGGATTATAACAGAAATATGACCGAAATAGGATCTCCTCTTCTTCCTCCTGAAAGACAAAGAGAAACAGCACATAGATATATGTTAGGTTTATACAAAGTTTACGAAAAGCTTGTGACTGCTTTTCCAAATGTATTATTTGAAGGCTGCTCTGGAGGTGGTGGAAGATTTGATCCAGGGACTCTTTACTATATGCCTCAAATTTGGACTAGTGATGATACTGATTCTGTAGAAAGATTGAAGATTCAATATGGAACAAGTATAGTTTATCCAATCAGTACTATGGGAGCTCACGTATCTGCTGTACCGAATCATCAGGTTCACAGAAATACTTCTCTAAAAATGAGAGGTGATGTAGCAATGCTCGGTAACTTTGGATATGAACTTGATCTCACTAAGTTTAGTGATGAAGAAAAAGAAACTGTACAAGAACAAGTTAAAGCTTATAAAGAACTTAGAGAATTAGTTCAATTTGGAGATATGTACAGACTTATTAATCCATTTGAAAAAAGCGAAGCTTCTTTTATGGTTGTAGCAGAAGATAAAGCAGAAGCTTTTGTAAGCTATTTTAAGATTCTAACCACTCCAAATGAACCAATAAAAAGATTATATTTACGCGGGTTAGATCCAGATAAAAACTATTCAGTTGAAGGCGAAGGAACCTCTGGAATGATATTCGGTGGGGACGAGCTTATGTATGGCGGCATTACTATCCCTGACCTTCAAGGAGATTATCAAAGTACTACTTGGAAAATCAAAGCTGTTTAATATATTTCACCTAAACTTTTCATAATTATATAAAAGTCATGGTTTATACTACAATAAAATGATTTTTAGTAAAAATAGTTGATAGTAGAAAATTTATTTTTTCATTACTATCAGCTTATTTTTTATACAAAGTATTATTATGACTCTAAAGATTTTCTCTTAACATACTTTTATGTTCTTTTCAAATAAATATAAATTTATAAACCATATATTTATGTCACATATTTTGAATTTATACCAATATTTTTAAGTAATTATGGAAAACATATAATTAGTATTTTCATAATAACTCAAAAATAAGGAGTCGATTTTTATGTTCAATAAACAACTTAAAATTGCTGTCTCAATTACCATATTATTTGAAATAATATTATTGGGTAATGCTATTTTCAAACTTATGTCTAATCAAAAAGATAATATATCCTTGTTATTTGAAGCTATGATATGTATCTTATTCCCATTTATAATTACATATGTTTCAAATAAGCTTAAATTAATTTTACCCTCAACTTTTCAAACTATATCAGTAATTTTCGTTTTACTTGCCTTGTATTTTGGGGAATATCTTAAATTTTATTCTAAGTTTTGGTGGTGGGACTTGTTTCTACATGGTTCTTTTGGCTGTTATGGCGTTATCATTGCCCTCCACTTAATTAGAGGAGTTATACAGAAAGAAAAGGGTATAAGCACAGGTAGATTTGCTGTCTTTTCTTCAATATTTGCTTTTTGCTTTTCAATTACAATAGGTACTCTATGGGAAATAGTTGAGTTTTTGTGTGATTATTTCTTGAATACAGATATGGTTAACGGAGGACTTGAAGACACTGCTACTGACCTTATTGTTAAAGTCATAGGTGCTTTCATCACTTGTATAATATTATACAACACTAAATTAAAGAAAATGAAATAAACTATTTAATTAAATAACAGATAATATTTTATGCTATTTACTTGTATTTCATATTAATGGATTTAAGATCATCCTATAATTATTCTGACTTTATAGGATGACCTTATAATTATAAACTTACTTTAAGATACTTAATGTATTAATTAAATTGATAAGAACATATTTTATCACGATATTTTTCCGAACAATCCATGCCCTTCAATCTTTCACTTACAGAAATATCATTCCAGCAATGTATAGGATATACTTTATCTGTATCCGTATTTTTCATAAAATAATCAAACCCTAAATAAAACTCTTCTCCCTGCCTTGGATCTAAAACAACAAAAGCAATATCAAAATGTCTTTTCTTAATTTTATTTATTTCTTTTTCATAATTTTCTCTAGCTCTTTCATTATCACTTTTATCTCTGCCATTCCACCACCATAGATTTAAATCTCCTGCATGATAAATTGTCTTATCTTCAGCCGTTATAATAAATGCTACACCTTCATCTGTTGATCTTAATGTTTCTATTGTCAAATCTGATATTTGAAGAGTTTGATTGATATTAATAAATTCAATATTCTCATAAACCTCGTCCTCAACACCATTCGTATTAAAAAATTTTCTTCCAAATTTACGTTTAATATCTTTTGAAAATATATATTTAACATTTTGATATCTTTTTAAAAGCTGAAAAATGGATATATCAAAATGGTCATGGTGATTATGGCTTGAAAATACATATATTGTTTTATTTTCATCAAATTCAGGAAGTTCTCCTTTAAAATAATCAAATAATAAAATTACTTTTTGGAGTTCCACTGAAAAACAACTATGTTCTATATAAGTAACTTTCATTTGTATTCTCCTTCATCTAAAATTTCTATTGGAACTAAATTCAAAAATTCATATTCTCTCAGTGGCATATCTTTAAGAATATTTATAATTTTATCATAGTTATTTACCAAATTTAATTTTTGTTCCATAAATAAAGCTTCTAATGAAACATTTTCCCATTCAATCCATCTAGCATAACTATTACGTTCATTAATATAATTTTTGAATTCATCATATTTTTCTGCTTTATTTAATATATCATCACATATAAAAAAATTACATACAAAGCTTCTATACCTCTTAGGTAATGTACAGCCTTTTCCTGCTTCTACAAATGGACACGCCCTAAAAAATATAGTTTTATCCTTAACCGTAGTACCGCATTTATACTCATTTTTTATATACTCGTTATATCCTGCTTCATCAAAATATCCTTTTGCATGAATATAATAATTATGAATTTTAGTTTTAGGAAGATTAATAATCTTCTTTAAGGTTTCTAAGCCTTCTTCTGTTTTTACCATCTTATGAATTTCATACATTGAAAACTTAGGGAAATACCAACAACATCCTCTATTTTTTACCGAACATAAACTCTTTCCAAAATCACTTTGGCAATTCCAACAAGAACTACAACCATATTGAGGAATGCCTTGATCAACTTCTAAATTAATTTTAATCATTTTAGCCTCCTATTTAGTTATAAAAATACTCTTCATTAATAATACTAAAACATTGTCAGGATTCATTTGTTAATTAAAATATATAACTACAATTAGCTTCATCCTTTTCTGATAATTATTATATATTTTTTTGAATGTAAAAAACAAGCAATCGATAGAATTTGTTTTCTACTAATTGCCCATTTCTAATTATAAATATCTTATTAATTTATTATCTTTTTCGATAAAATGTATACATGAAATGATCGAATTCTATTTAAAATCATGAACTTTAAAATATCACACCACATCAGCTTCTCCAAATTGAGCCTTATATAATTGTTCATAATATCCTTTTCTTTGTAAAAGCTCTTCATGTGTTCCTGTTTCTACAATTCTTCCATCATTCATTACCAATATTAAATCTGCATTTTTTATTGTTGAAAGTCTATGAGCAATTACAAAAGAAGTTCTTTCTTTCATTATATTTCTCATAGCAGACTGTAACTTTTGTTCTAATCTTGTGTCTACAGAACTAGTTGCTTCATCTAAAATAAGAATAGGAGGATCGCATAAGACAGTTCTAGCTATTGTCAAAAGCTGTTTTTCTCCTTGTGAAATATTGCTAGCTTCTTCATTTAATATCATATTATAGCCTTCAGGAAGTGTTGTAATAAAATGATGCACATTTGCCACCTTTGCTGCTGAAATGATTTCTTCCTTACTTGCATTTTCCTTTCCATAACCTATATTTTCACTAATAGTCCCTTTAAAAAGCCAAGTATCTTGCAAAACCATTCCAAAGTTTTCTCTTAAGTTCTCTCTTTTCATATGGCGAATATCAACTCCATCTATTTTTATAGAGCCTCCTGTAACATCATAAAATCTCATTAATAAATTGATTAATGTAGTCTTTCCTGCTCCTGTTGGACCTACTATTGCAACCATTTGTCCACTTTTTACATGAAAACTTACATTGTTAAGCAACGCTTTATCCTTTGTATAAGAAAAAGCTACATTTTCAAAAGATACATTTCCATAATTTTTATTATTTTGCTTTTCTAATAAAGTATCATCTATTTCTTCAGCTTCATTTAAAAATTCAAAGACTCTATGAATTGCTGCTATAGAAGACTGAATTGCTCCAGCAAGCTGAGTAATTTGCGACATAGGCTGATTCACCTGCCATATATAACGAATAAAGGCTTGTAGCTGACCAACAGCAATAGTACCAGAAATAACATAAAACGAACCTAATATGGCTACAGCTCCAACTCCAATATATGTGACTAAAGCTACAAGAGGATTCATCAAACCACTTAAGAACTGTGCTTTAAAACCTTCTTTACACAACTTTTCATTAATCTCAGTAAATTCCTCCATGGAAGCTTCTTGCTTTCCAAACAATTTGATTTCATTAAATCCTGTATATTTCTCCTGCACAATACCATTGAGTTTTCCTAATGCATCTTGTTGCTTTTGAAAAATAGGCTGAGACTTCTTTGTAATAACCTTAGCTATTATAACTGAAAAAATTATAATTATTATTGAAGAAACAGCCAAAACACTTTGAATCTTAAACATCATAAATATTGCCAAGCTCAATCCTAATATTGCATTTAAAATTTGTGCAAAGCTTTGTTGTAGTGCATTAGAAATAGTCTCCACATCATTTGAAACTCTGCTCAAAGTATCCCCTAAAGAGTTTTTATCAAAATATGATATTGGAAGCTTTGAGATTTTGTTTTGAACATCTTTTCTTAAGTCCTCCATTGCATTTTGTATTGCATCTGTCAAAAAAAGTTGATAAACATAACTGCTAATAGTTCCTAGTAAATAAACAAGACTTAAAGTAATAATAATCTGCCCTATCTTCGTAAAATTCACTGATCTTCCATTAGTAAAATCAGAAAATAACTGGGTAGTGATGGCACCTTCTAAAATTGGACTAAATGCAGCTAAAGAAGCAGCTATAACAATTAATAAAATTGCTAATATTATTTTTATTCTATATTTTTTTAAATATGGAATTAAACATTTAATGCCATTATCTTTTCTCTTCATCGTTCTAATTCCTCCTTTGACATTTGACTTGCAGCTATTTCATAATAAATGCGACAATCCTTTAATAGCTGCTTATGAGTTCCTATTCCAACAATTTCTCCTTCGTTTAAAACTATAATTTTATCAGCTTCCATTATTGAAGATACTCTTTGTGCTACAATTAAAGTAATTGCTTCTTTAATTTCTTTTTTTAGATTCTTTCTTAACTTAGCATCAGTTTTTAAATCTAGGGCAGAAAAGGAATCATCAAATATATAAATCTCTGGTTTTCTTACAATTGCTCTTGAAATACTCAATCTTTGTTTTTGTCCACCCGATAAATTACTTCCACCTTCTTCAATCATTTCTTCAAATTGATTTGGTTTCTCTTTTATAAAATCATATGCTTGAGCAATTTTAGCACTTTCTTCTATTTCCTTTTTAATAGCATCATGTTTCCCATATTTTATATTTTCATTTATACTTCCTGAAAAAAGCATAGATTTCTGTGGAATAAATCCTATTTTCTCTCTCAAGGATTTTAAATCATATTTTCTTACGTCTATTCCATCTACTTTAATACTTCCTCCACTTACATCATATAATCTTGGAATCAAATTAATTAATGTGCTTTTACCACTACCAGTACTTCCAATAAAAGCAACTACTTCTCCCCTTTTTGCTTTAAAACTAATATCCTGTAAAACAGAAGCTTCGCTGTCAGTATATTTAAAAGATACTTCTTCAAACTCTAAGGTTCCACTTTCATCACTATTGATTATAGGATTTTCTGGGTTTTTAATATTGGGGTCTTCATCTAATAATTCTTGAATACGTCTGGCACTTATTGCAGCACGTGGATACATTACAAATACAATACAAAATAACATAATTGAAAACATAGCATGAAACATATACTCTTGAAATGCCACTAAACTTCCGATTTGGAGCACACCATTATCAATCATTTTACTAGATAAAATAAATATAGCCACAAGTCCTATATTTAGAAGCATAAAAAATGCTGGCTGCGAAATTGCCATAAGCTTAAATAACTTTTTAGAATTATATGAATAATCTCCATTCACTTGTGAAAACCTCTGAATCTCGTATTTATCTTTTCTAAAGGCACGAATCACTCTTACTCCAGTTAAATTTTCTCTTAATATTCTATTAATATTATCCATTCCATTTTGCTGGTTTGAACTTATTGGTTCACTAATTCTAGCGATAACGTATACTGCAACACAAATAATTGGAATAAGCGCAGCTATTACCATTGATAATGTTATATTAGTCTTTATTACCATGAATATACTTATAAATATCATTACTGGAGTTAGTAGTGCTGTTCTAAATAATACATTAATAAACTGCATTAAAATAAATGCATCATTAGTAGTTCTTGTTATCATGCTTGAAACTCCAAATTTGTTATACTCTGTATGTGAAAATTCCTGTGACTTCTTGAAAATGTCATTTCTAATATCTCTAGTAATAGAAGTACTAACCTTTGAACTACAATAAGCAATAAGAATATTACCTATTCCGCCAATAATGGCTACAATTAAAATCACAATTCCTAATTTATATATGTAGTATTTATCATTTAATACTATCCCTCTATCTATAATCTTAGATACAATTGTTGGAATCCCAAGTTCTGCTACAGCAAAAGCCAAAACCCCTAGGATGTTAAAAAATACATATCTTTTGTATTTTTTTAAATGCTGTAAAATCAATCTCATTCTAAACACCTCTTTGAACAAATATTTCCTTAAAATCAACTTGATTTAAGTATCAATAGGTTATATGATAAACTATAATGTTACCTTATAGTCAAGAGGAGATAATATAAATGCACAAAAAGTATTTTACTACAGGAAAATTCGCAAAGATGTGTAATATAGATAAACATGTTTTATTTCATTATGATGAAATTGGTCTATTTCAACCTGAATTAATAAAAGAAAACGGATATCGTTATTACTCTTATGAACAGTATTTCACTTTATATGTCATATTAAATTTAAAAAATTTAGGAATGTCTTTGAAGGATATAAAAGAATATCTTGAAAATCGAGACCCAAGTATGTTTTTAGATTTGCTAGAAGAAAAGAATACAGAAATCTCAGAAAAAATAAAATGGCTTCAAGATATTCAAAAAACCATTAAAACATTAAAAGACATAACCACAGAAGCATTAAAAAGTAATGATAACATACACCTTGAGTCACTTCCAGAAACTATTATTCTAAGATCACAAAATCTTGAAAATACTTCAGATAAAGACTTTGCTTTATTTATGGAAGACTATATTAAGTTTTGTAAAAGTTTAGGTATAACTATTAATGAATCCGTAGGAACAATCGTTTCTGTAGATAATATAAATAGTAAACAATATTTAAATTATTCTTATTTATATATAAAATCTGATAATCATGTTGAAGGAAAAACTATAATACGTAAACCCGGACTATATTTATGTGGGTATTATAAAGGTAAGTATGAGGAATTCTATAAGCTGTATGACCAAATGCTATCATATGCTGAAAAAAATAAAATTCCTCTAGGAGATTATTCTTTTGAAGAATATCTAATTTCAGATATAGCCGAAAAAAATTCCCATAATTATGTATCAAAAATTATGATTGAAACCCTTATATAAAATTAATATTAATATAATTTCATTTTTCAATAATTGTCTATAATCTAAGCGCTTCATCATAAAAAATATTCACCTCACCATTTGTGCTATTTACGGTGAGGTGAACATATTTATGATTCTTAATCTATACTTTATCCAATTAAAATATCCTAATAATTATTTCATCGTTTATGCCTTTCAAAATATCCAAAATCATTTCCAGAATAATACATATTATAACCTTTACTACTTTTTTCCTTTCCAAAATCTACTGGCAAATATTTTTTATCAAAATTTACATTCTTAAGCTCGATAAATTGAGTAAATACATAAATAATCTTATGTTCTTCATTATCAAGTAGTGCATACTCATAGCAATGATTTCGATTAAATATTGTTACATAAGCTGGATACATAAAATTTTTGGTGTCATAGACAATGTTGTTTACCTTGTCTTTATAATTTTGATTTTCATAACTTTCACAAATCTTAGAAAGCCTTAATACTTCCGCATCAAAATCTGTTTTTGAAAGAGAATATTCTAAATAAATCTGACACGTAGGATCAAAAAGAGTATCCCTATGGTAATAGTAATAGGAATCTACTTTCGCTGATTTTGGTATTTCTTTTGGAAAAATATAAAGATTACTATATCCCTTAAAATCTTTAAAAGAACCATAGTCCTTTATATTTGATGTTTTAGTAGGAAATCCACCAGTAAAAAACATCCACATAAAAGTTATGACAAAAAGTAAAAAAGCTATAATACTTGCCACTAAAATAAAAGCTATTTTTATTTTCTTTCTAACTCTCTTCCCATAATTAACAACATTTTGATTTTCAATTACTATAGGTTCTGGTAAATCAATTTCAGCTTTATTAAGGTCATTATAATATTCTTCACATGCTTTGCACTCTTTAAAATGTTCTTCAATGACTTCATTGCTTTTTTTGTTAGCAATGCCATCCTTATAAATAGGTAATAAATCTCTAATGACTTCACAATCATATTTCATAGCCATACTCCTCTCTCAATTTATTCTGCATTACAATTTTTCCTCTATGATAAATTACCTTTGCCGAAGCTTCGCTTATTCCTAATAATTTAGAAATTTCAGTATAAGGCATATTGAAAAAAATTCTATAAATCATTACATTTTGATTTATTTCTTTAAAAGAATTAATAATTCTAATCATAATATTGATCATTTCCTTATTTTCATAAGTTTTTTCCGTGCTACTAATATGAGATTTGGGATCTACCTTATCAAATATAGAAGAGAAAACATTAAAATTTTCTGTTTTTCTATTTTTTCTTATATATAAATAATAACTATTTTTTGCGATCTGGCATATCCAAGTTTTAATATGGCACTTGCCTTTAAAGCTACCAATTCCTAAATAAACTCTATAGAAGGTTTCTTGCGTAAGTTCTTCAGCTAAATAGGAATTATATATAGTTAATTTCATTAAAAATTTATAAATATCATCATGATATTTTTGATATAATACATCAAATTCTTGAATAGCTTCATCTCCTTGCACTTTTCCACCTCCTTTATAACACTACACTACATTACATTAGTTTCATTAAAATAGAAAAAGTTACACTTTTATTTAATAATTTGATTTTAAATCTGAATGTAAGATCTGTTTTAATTTGTAGATAGTACCATATTTCTCAAGATCTAAATATATAGTTTTTTATTTTTATCCGTAAAAATAAATCTTCCGACCTCCTAAATCTTCGGTCGGAAGAATATCGGATGTCGGAAGACTTTATATCAATTTTGCTATCAATAATGAATCTATCGCTTGATTAGTTTAACCACAGTTTCAGCATGAGGAGTATTTGGAAACATGTCCTTCACTTTAGTCTTTACAATCTCATACCCTTTCTCTGTAAGCACCTTAAGATCTTCCACTAAAGTCTTAGGGTTACAAGAGACATATATTATTTCTGGTGCATTGAATTTAATCACATAATCTAAAGCTTTAGGATGCACCCCACTTCTTGGTGGATCTAAAATTATTATTTCTGGTTTATCTTTAACTGTTTTTATAATTTCCGCTACATCACCTGCTAAGAACTCACAGTTATTTAATCCATTTAATTTAGCATTTTCTTTTGCAGCTTCTACTGCTTCTTCAATAAGCTCTATACCCACAACTTTTTTTGCATTCCCTGCTACTATTTGCCCTATTGTTCCTGTACCGCAGTATAGGTCAAATACAACTTTATCATTGCTGTCTCCCATAAATTCTTTAACTATTGTATAAAGGCTTTCTGCTCCCTTTGTATTTGTTTGGAAGAAAGAAAATGGTGATATATTAAATTGCAAGCCTAGTAGAGTTTCTCTAATATAATCTTTACCAAATAATATATTAATTTTCTCAGGTATTACAGCATCAGATCTTGAATCATTTTCTGTATGTATTATTGAGACTAAATTTCCTTTATAGCTTTCGTTTCTTAAAAGCTTAACATAATCGCTTAAATCAAAATCTATTTGAGTAGTTGTAACTAAATTCACTAAGATTTCACCTGTATTTTGGGCTTTTCTTATAACTAAGTGTCTTAAGTAACCTTCTGCCTTCATTACTCTGTAGTATGGTAAATCTTGTTCTTGAAAGTAATCTGCAGTTAATCTGATAATTTTTCTATAATCTTCATCAACTATCTTACAATTATCTACAGTTACAATTCCAAATGATTTTCCTCTCATATGCATTCCTACAGAAAGCGGTGCACCTTTAGCTTCATCACCAAAAGTAAACTCCATTTTATTTCTATATTCCCATTGATTTGGGCTTCCTTGAATGCCTAGATATTCCCCTGTAGGTACATTAGCTTCCTCAAATAAAGCTTTAACTTCTTCACTTAAAAATTGTAATTGTTTTTCATAAGGTATACTTTGAGATGAGCATCCTCCACAAACACCAAAGTGAGGGCATGGTCCTTCAATTTCATAATCTGCTCTTTCATCCACACTTAATAATTTAAGTTCTGCATACTCTTCCCTTTTCTTTTTTACTCTTCCTGTTATTGTTTGGCCTGGATAAGCATTTTTTACATATATTGTTTTGCCTTCTGCTTGACCTATACCTGTTGATGGAAATTGTAACTTTTCTATCTTAACGCTTAAATCGCTTCCTCTTCTCATTATTTACTCCCTATATCTATTATTTTTTCTAATATGATTAATTTTAATTATCTAGACATTAAGAAAGAGAATGGATATAAAAATTCTTTTATATTCTATCCTCTTTTAATGTTTTAATCAAAAATTAGTTTATATTTAATATCTTGTTTGCAATAGTAGCTTTTGCTCTAGTCTTTTCCATTATTGGTGCATAAATACAATTTAAAATGAAATAAATAATTCCTGCCGCTAATATTATTCCGCCTGTTTCTCTCACAAACATATATCCAAATAATCTTATTATTTGATCTAGTAAAATTATTAATATTGCTGAAGCTGCTATTAATAAAGTTTGGTCAAGAATGTTAGCTAAAAAGCTTTTAATTGATGATTTTTCATTTTTCACCGTCACATCTTCATTTACTAAATTATGAAGTTCAGTATTTACATTAGCCTCCATTATTTCTTCTGAAACTTTTACTTCATTTTCTTCTGCTTCATTTACTGTTTCGTTTTCTTTTATATTGTTATTTTCCAACAAAGTTTCCCCCTTATATTCTACTTCATACTCATTTCTGCATCTGCAAATTTGTACTTTTTAGTAGATAATTTATATATAATACACGTTTTGGTAGCTCGTATTTCTTCTTTTAAGCCATCTATTGTGTTATTTATCACAACTTGTTCTCCATTTTTTAGTTTTTCAATTATTTGCTTATTTATATCTGAATAATCTCTGTTTTCCTGTCCTGTAAATGCTTCTATGTACTTTTTGAACGAGGTTTTCCCTAAATCAAAATTGTTATTTTTTATAGCACCTTCGCCATCAAAATTCAAACTTAGTTTTAAAGATATATCACCAGATTCTAAATTTTCTCCATATGTCTTCATACCAAAATACATACTTTCAATTTTATTGGTTTCTGGCTTAGCATTGTCGTAATATATTGAATTATCATTTACAGATACTTTATTTTCTTTTTTTATTTTTTCGTCTTTGCTATATTTTATACCTAATTCTTTTGTTACACTTTCCATTTTAGCTAACTTTTCCTTAAAGAGTTTTTGTGTTTCTTCTAAGGTATATTTTTCAGCCCATGTTCCTTCTAAATTAGCATCCTCTTCACTTGAATTATCTACAGCTGTTGTTGCTGTTTTTTCAGTTTTTTTCTCTTCTGTTCCCACTGAATTTTGACATCCTACTAATGAAGTCACCACTATTAAGCTCATTATCACACTTATAATTTTCTTAGACAAGAAATACTCCTCCTTCTTCTCCTTAAACATTTGTTTATTGCACATTTTAAAGTATAATAACAAAATATTAATTGCTTAATAACAACTATTAGATGTATAAATTTCACTAGAACTTACATACGGCAATTAATTTTCATGACTAACCACTCAAGGCAAATTAATAATACAATACTATCACTTTTGTATTACAACTTTGTGTCAACATTATACTTTTGTTTTTTTATAAATAAATTATCTAATTCAAAATTAACTTTATTATAATAATTTTAGATTAATTTATCCCCTAATAAGCAAATTTATTGCAAACAAATACTTAGTTTATATGTTTGAATTTATACGTTTATACTTAATTTTATTTAACATGCATGTATATTATATATTTTTTTGTACTTACGTGCAAACATTATAGTGTATATCTTTAAAAGAATACCATTTTTTTGCTTTGTAATGTAAATTTTATAGTTAACATTCTATTTGATTCTTTATCCTTTCAAACATCTTTTCCCCAATTCCTGTTACATTTTTTATATCTTCTATGGATTTAAACCCTCCATTTTGCTCTCTATACTCAATTATACTTTTAGCCTTTGAATCTCCAACTCCATTTAAAGTCTTTAACTCTTCTAAGGTTCCAGTATTTATATTAATTCTTTTATTATTCCCCCCTTGAACTTTATTATCAGAACTCTTTATACCAGAACTTTCATTACTGACTTCTTTGTTTACATCATTTTTATTGGCTATATAAATTAATTCATGATTTTGTAGCTTTTTAGCTCTGTTTATATTGCTTAATTCTGCATTTTCTGTAAGTCCTCCAGCAGCTTCAATAAGTTCCTTTACAATAGCACTTTCATTTAAGGTATATACATCTGGTTTCTTTACTTCGCCTTTAATTTCAACAATTATAGTATTTTCTTTGGCAGGAATACTTATCCCTTTATTACTTATATCTCCATTAGCTTTTTTTGAAGTATTTTTATATTTGCTCTTATTTTCATTCAATTGTTCATTTTCATCTGAATTGTCTACAAATATACTTTCAGTATCATTTTTTTTTAACTCCTTATATCCAGATTTAACGTATGTGATTCCAGAAATAATTACCACTATAAACAATACTATTCCAATACCTATTTTTTTCTTATCTTTTAATAATTCCTGTATCATTAACTTATCTCCTTACTAAGCCCAAAAAACTAACATTTTGCTCTATGTATATTATTACCATTTTTATTGCAATTTAGACTATTATTGGAATTATTCTAAACTTAATATAGCATAAACCTATTTTTTTTGGTAAAATAGATTATAAGCACGACTAAAAATAAATAAAGAAATTTAAACTTTTTTTATTTTAGGATAAATTTATATTTCAAAATATATAATTATGGAGAATTTTATGAAAAGAATTTTTAAAATATTTAACATAGTATTTTTGTTTTTATTTTGCTTTACATATACTAATGCTCAAGCAGATTCTGCTGGACCTCAAATCAATGCTGAGGGGTGCGCTTTAATCGATGCCTCTACAGGAACAGTTTTATTTGGAAAAAATGAAGAAAAAGTTTTAGAGCCCGCTTCAACAACTAAAGTTGTAACTGCACTCGTAGCCTTAGATAAATGTAAACTAGATGACCAAGTTACTGTTAAAGAAGATTTCACAAAAATAGATGGAACTGCTATTGGTTTATTAAAAGGTGATGTGCTAACAGTAAAAGACTTGCTTTTAGGTCTTATTTTAGAATCTGGAAACGATTGTGCTAACGCTTTAGCTGACCATATTTCTGGAAATACTACTGAATTTGCCAAGCTTATGAATGCTAAGGCAAAAGAGCTTGGCGCTCTTCACACAAATTTCAAAAATCCAAGTGGACTACCTGATCCTGAACACACAACAACTGCACATGATTTAGCTTTGTTCTTAAGAGAAGCAGTTAATAATAAGGATTATATGGAAATTTCAAAGACTCCTTTTTATACAATAACTTTAAAGAGTGATCCTTCAAAAACTATTATAATTAACAATAAAAATTATATGATTAATAAAAATTCTAAATATTATTATCCATTTGCTATTTGTGGAAAAAATGGATATACAACAAAATCAAACCATACTTATGTAGCCGCCGCTGAACATGACGGCCATATACTTGTAGCTGCATTTTTAAATGCACTAGATAAAGATCAAAATTTCCGTGATATGCAGACTGTTTTTAACTATGGTTTTAATAACTTTTCTCTAGTACATATTTATAAAAAAGATACCCAAGTTTCAGAATTTAAGATAAACGATGATCTTACAATACCACTTAAAGTAAAAAAAGATATAGATTATATTGTTCCTACTGGAAATGAAAAATCAGTTTCATCTGAACTTAAGGTAGAAGATAAAGATTTAAGTAAAAAATCTTTTGAAGAAGGTGATAACATTCTAAAAGGAACTCTTTATGTAAACGGGAAAGAATATTTAACTGTTGATTTAGCATCTGGAACCTCAAGGCATTACCAGTCTCCAATCGCTTCTGTTAAAGCCTTATCACAAACTCCTAATCTTCCAATTTATGCAGGAGCTACTGGTGTCGGACTATTAGCTGGAGGCTTTGGTTTAAGAAAATATATAAAAAGTAGAACTAAAAAAGATGTTTAAGTTTTATTAATAGTTTTCATTTTTTTAGGCTATATTTCAATAATACCTTGAAATATAGCCTATTTTTTTATCTAGATATACTGGTTTTTTCTAGAAAACTTCCTATAGGGCAAGCACGCACACATTCTTCGCATTTAAATATATAACTTCCATCAATGCCACTATCAGTATCTCGTTTATCTTGGTATTTGCCACATTCAACTCCCAATAAAGTATTATCTTTTATTGCTTCCACCGGACATGACACTTTACAAATACCGCAATAAATACAAACTTCTTTACCTCCTTTTATAAATTCACCTAAAAATTTAGGATTAATATATAAAATTATTCACTCTATTTTGCAGTTAAATATCCACAAGCCTTCAAATACTCAGCAGATAAAACTCCGCCTCCTGCAGCCCCTCTTAAAGTATTATGTGAAAGGCATACAAACTTATAATGGAATACTTTGTCTTCTCTTAATCTTCCCATAGATATTCCCATTCCATTTTCATAATCTCTATCTAAATTAGTTTGTGGTCTGTTATCTTCATTAAAATATTTTAGGAAATTCTTTGGTGCACTTGGTAAATTTAAAACTATTTCTTGTGCTTTAAAATTTTCCCACAAATTTATTATTTCCTCCTTAGAAGGCTTTTTCTTGAAGTTAACATAAACTGCTGCTAAATGTCCATTTGTTACAGGTACTCTTATACATTGTGTTGTAATAATAGGATTCTTAGCATTTACAATTTTACCATCCTCTATTTCCCCCCATATCTTTAGTGGTTCATTTTCACTCTTTTCTTCTTCTCCTTCTATAAATGGAATAACATTATCAAGAATCTCTGGGCACTCATTAAAAGTCTTCCCAGACCCAGAAATAGCTTGATAAGTGCACGCTAATATTGTTTCTGGTTCATATTCCATAAGAGCATTTATAGGTGGTACATAACTTTGAATTGAGCAATTAGGCTTTACTGCTATAAAACCTCTCTTAGTTCCTAATCTCTTCCTTTGACTTTC
Source organism: Clostridium sp. C2-6-12 (assembly GCF_009928485.1). GTDB lineage: Bacteria > Bacillota > Clostridia > Clostridiales > Clostridiaceae > Clostridium. The sequence goes on from NZ_JAABNP010000004.1 coordinate 89,264, forward strand.
AATGATTTGTGCATGAGCTCCATTTATTTCAGGAATTAAAACTGGTACATCATCTACGTTTCTATTCGCCGAATTATTAGATATAACTGGAGTCTCATGCTTTGCATAATCTTCTTCAAGTAATCTAGTCTGCTCTTTATCTAATGAGATTGCACAAAATATAAAATCAACCATGTTGCAGATTTCCTCTACTTCAAAAGCATCCTTAACTATCATATTCTTATATTTATCAGGTATTGGTGTAGTCATCTTCCACCTATTACCCACAGCTTCTTCATAAGTTACACCTGCTGAATTTTTACTTGCAGCAAGAACAGTGACCTCAAACCAAGGATGATTTTCTAAAAGGCATGCAAATCTTTGCCCAACCATACCTGTTGCCCCTATTATTCCTACTTTTAATTTACTATTCATTTAAATATCCCCCTTAAAATATATTTTGCCTACTGCTTATAGATATGATATCATCTATACATATATTAGTAAAATTGATAATTTCTATTATTATAATCAATTTTTTTGATGGAGATGATTTTATGGATTTTAAACAATTAAATGCTTTTTTGACAATAAGCAAACTTCAAAGCTTCACCAAAGCTGCAGAAGTTTTAGGTTATGCTCAATCTAGTGTAACAACTCAAATTAAACTACTTGAGAGTGAGCTTGAAGTAAAGCTTTTTGAAAGAATAGGCAAAAATGTTACTTTAACGCATGAAGGAAAGAAGCTTTTACCTTATGCAAAACAAATAATAAAGCTATCAAGTGATATCAAAAGCACAGTCTTTAGTCAGGAAACTCCAAGTGGAACTTTAACAATTGGAGCTGCTGAATCATTATGTGTTTTAAGATTGCCAGAAATACTTAAGGAATATAAAAAACTATATCCTGAAGTAGAAGTTTCTTTAAAATTTGGAAGCTGTGCTGATTTTAGGTATTTTTTAAATGATAATATTATTGATGTAGCATTTTCCTTAGGCGTTAAAATAGATTCAAAAGAATTTATATCAGATATAGAGATTCCTGAACCTATGGTTCTTTTGGCTTATCCTGGTCATCCACTCATAAATAAAAAAGCAATATTCCCAAAGGATATTGAAACCGAACCTCTTGTATTAACAGAAATGGGCTGCAGCTACCGAGCTGCACTTGAAAATATTTTAGCCAACTGTAATGTTAAACCAAATATAACTTTAGAAACCGGAAGCGTCCAAGCTATTAAGCAATTTACCATGAGTGGTCTCGGAATAACACTGCTTCCCAAAGTTGCTGTAGAAGATGAAATAATTAATGGGAAACTTATTCCTTTAAATTGGGCTGGTCCTGATTTCCAAATAATATCCCAAGTGCTTTATCATAAGGATAAATGGATTTCTCCTGCACTTAGAGAATTTCTTAAATTATCTAGAAAGTTTATGGAATATTTAAAATAAGCAATGAATCTTCATGGAAATAGAACCCAATCAAAAATAAGGCTAAGGAAATCAATACAAAACTCCTTAGCCCATTCAAATATCCTCATTTAACCAAACTATGAAAATTATATTTAAAACTTGAACCAAAACCTAACTCCAATCGTTGTATTCTCCACACCAAATTTAAAGTTATGGAGCTGCAAAACATTTTTAACTATTGCGAGTCCTATTCCCGTTCTTCTTTCACTTCTATCTCTTGAACTATCTCCTCTATAAAATGTATTCCATATTAAACTTATTTTATCTTTTGAAATATGCTCTCCTTCATTTTCAATAATAAATTTCTCGTTATTTAATCCTATATTTATAGATTTATTTTCTTCAGTGTGATATATGGCATTGGATAATAAATTGTTTATCACCTGCTCAATACGTACATAATCAGCATCAATATAATACTCTTTATCGCTTGTATAATTAACATTAATGCTCTTATCATTAAACACCTTCTCATTTTTCTTCATAATTCCTTCTATAAGATCATTTATGCAGAAGTTTTCTTTTTTCAATTCATAAGCTTTTGCTTCAAGTTTAGATAAATCTAACATTTCAAGCACCATTTTATCCATCTTATAGGTTTCATCTATTATTACCTCTAAATACTTGTCTCTTTTATCTTCAGCTATTTTCTCCTTAAGACCTTCTCCATATGTTCTAATAATTCCAAGCGGAGTTTTTAGTTCATGAGCTATAGCACTTGTAAGTTCTCTTCTGTTTTTTTCTAAATCCTCCTGCTTTTCATAGGTTTTATATAAGCCCTTTGATAAAATCATTGTCATTGCAAGGACCATAATAAATGAAAGCAAATATAACGGAATCGCCTTTGGTAGTATTTCCTCCCATGGATAATAATCTGCCTTTAAACATAAATAATATTGATGGCCATTTATATATAAGGTATTAATATACTCATAATTAACTTTATAAAAAATTTCATTATCAATTTTACAAAAATTTTTAGTTGTAGTAAGCTTATTTATACTATGCCCCTTATTATCCATTAGACTTCTTAGTTCATCTTTATTGTATTCCGTAAAACTGTTATATCTTTGAAAGATTTTTTTATATAAATAATCGCTATTATTTTCCCTATAAATATCTTTCCTATAATTAACCTCCCAATAAGGATAAAAATTATCAGATATTTCTATTTTTCTTAATCCCCCTATGCCTTCAGCATTAAAGTTATATGTTTTAATTTTTTCTCCACTTTTTATACCTTCATTTGGATTTACTGCTTCATCTATTATACTTTCATAAATTTCTAATAGTTCTGGTATTATTTCATTTCCATTAACAAACCCTTGTCCTTTAATTAAATATTTTTTTGATTTACTTTTTTGATTAAAGATCTTAAAAAATTCTATTTTTTCATCTTCTGATAAATACTTATCTAAATCAATATATCTATTTACATTGCAATGATCTATATTTGATTTTTCAGGTTCTTCTTCAGCACTCAATAGGATATTACCAGATTTAGCTAACAGCTTAAAATTTTCATCATATAAATAAGTTTTGGAAAACATTTCATTATCAAAAGATGCTGTTGAAATTTCACTATTTAAACTTGTTAAATAATTTATATCCTTATTCAAAGAATTTAGGTCATTTAACCAAAACCCTGTCCTATCGTCTGATAATCTTTCATATTCAATATCATATATATTTTTAGTTATTCTATCTTGTAAAACGCTCCCCATATTATCAAACTTAGCATTATTCTCATCCACTTTAGATTTATAGTATATTCCTGTAAATACAATTGCAGCAATAAAATAAAACGTAAAAAACATAGATCCTGTCCTTAAAAATATGCTTTTAAAAGTAATTTTAACTTTCATCATTCCTCACCTCAAATTTATATCCCACCTTAACAATTGTATGTAAATGATAAGCGCCTTCTCCCAAAGCCTTACGTAACTTTTTAATATGAGTATCAAGCACCCTGTCATTTCCATCAAAATCATATCCCCAAAACTTAATTAATAGTTGCTCTCTTTCTATAATCCTGTTTTTATTTACAATAAAATAATAAAGTAAATCATATTCCAGTTTAGGAAGAAAAATTTCTTTATCATTTATATAAACTTTATGCGTTTTACAGTCCACACAAATTTCTTGTGCATAAAGCTTGTCGTCTACTATGATTCCCCTTGCTCTTTTAATTACAGAAATGCATTTAGCATATAATACTTTAAGTGAAAAAGGCTTTGTTATATAATCATCTGCTCCTAAGCTATATCCATGAAGATTATCCTCCTCATCACTTTTAGCCGTAATAAAAATTATAGGCATATCACTGCCATTCATAGAACCTTCAACTTTACCTTTACGTATTTTTTCACAAACGGAAAAACCATCAAGTTTTGGCATCATAATATCTAATAGAACTAAATCAACATTTTCCCTTTCTAATATTTCCAAAGCTTCTATTCCATCGCTGGCACAAATCACCTCACATTCTTTTACTTGAAAATAATCCTTAATTATTTCCTGCATTCTTTCTTCATCTTCAACTAATAAAACTTTATATTTCAATTTCTTCCCCTCCCATAACCATACTAATATTACAATCTGTACTCTTTGTGTCCTCAAAAAAAATCACATCATTCATTTTTGAACAATGTGATTTACAATTTAAGAAATTAATTATTTTCTATTTTATCTTATTAATCAATTCCTTCATATCCTCTGGAAGTTCAGCTCTAAGTGCAAGTTCTTCTCCTGTTCTTGGAGATTTAAAATTTAGTCCATAAGCATGAAGTGCCTGCCTCTTTATTAAATCCTCTTCCTCTTCTCCATAACCATATAAGGTGTCGCCATAGATTGGATGTCCTAAATGATTTAAGTGAACTCTTATTTGGTGAGTTCTACCAGTTTCTAATTTACATTCTACTAAACTTGCATTATTAAATTCTTCTACAACTTTATAATGAGTTATACTTCTTTGTCCTCTTTCATCAACAATTCTCTTAGTTCCATTTTCAATACCTTCTGGTTTGTATATAGGTTGATCGATTGTGCCCTGCTTTTCCTTCATAATTCCATGAACTATTGCTAAATATCTTTTCTCCACCTTGTTTTCAGTCATTTCCTTTGATAACATTCCATGCGAAAATTGATTTTTAGCAATTATAATAAGTCCAGAAGTATTCATATCCAGTCTTGAAACTAATCTCACAATGCAATTTTGGTTACTTTCCATAAAGTAATTTATTACTCCATTAGCAAGAGTTCCACTTTGATAGCTTTTAGTTGGATGCACCACCATAAAAGGTTTTTTATTTACTACTAATATATCTTCATCTTCATAGACTATATCTATATCCATTTTTTCTGGTGCTATATCCTGACTTTCATCTTTTTCTAAGTCTATTTTTATTGTTTCTCCAATAGTTAATACTCTATTCATTTTTACAACTTGATCGTTGACAAATATTTTTTTATTAATAGAGGCACTTCTTATAAGTCTTGTTGATAATCCAAGCTCTGTTTTAAGATATTCTCTAATTTTAGTTCCCTCTTCTATATTTGTAACCTTTTTTTCTAAAATACTCATGTAATTAATCTACTCCTCATATAACTTACTTGAAAACATACAGAGCAAAATTTTACCCACAGTTTTTAATTCGAATTCATTATTATTATTTAAGTTCTCGGTTGCACTTAATAAGTTCTTAATTGCGCTATGCGCTTTTTTATATGTGATAAGTTCTTGATTGCGCTATGCGCTTTTTTTATATGTGCACAATTTTCTATAAATATTACAACTTTATCAACAATCTATTCAACCAAAGATGCATAATCCTTCCCTAAGATTATTATCACATCATACTCTTTATATTCTGTTCTTGTATCTTTTTTATCATCATTTTTGATGTTTAAATCCTGATTAACTATTTTTAATTTATCATTATCATTGGACATTATTACGCTTTTATCAGTGACCTCAGTATTTCCTGTATCAATTTTGGAATATCCTGCGTTTTTAAGCTGTTGCATTGCTTTAGCTGCTAGTCCATTAATTTTAGTTCCATTTAATACTTTAATTTTAATATCATCTTTAGATATATTTACTGATGAATTTTTAGCTGACGCTGCTGAACTTAAAGAACCTATAACATCTTTATTTCCGTTCTTATCAAATATTAAAAAAGATTCTCCATGAATAGTTTTAGGCGTCCCTGCTGCTATTACCATTGACATCTTATCTTTTTTTAAATTCATAAACTTTAAGCCATAACTCATAACTTTAAATGATGACATATTTGTTTCTATGTTATCACCTAACGCTGACATTATACTTGGAATCCTAAATATTATAAAAGGACTTGTAAATTTATCTACCACCTTAGATATGAATTTTTGTTGATTTTCAATCCTATCTAAATCGCCATTAGCAAAGCCACTTCCATCATTATTTTTTCTCCACCTAAAAAACTCTTCAGCTTTTTTCCCATCTAAGTTAACTGTCTCTCCAGCCTTAAAATTAATATGAAGATTTTGTCCTTCATCATCATAAATCATATTTCTTTCAATCTTCATTTCAATTCCACCTAGAGCATCAATAATTTCTCTAAATGCATTATAATCGATTTTTACTAAATAATTAATTTTTATATTTAATAAACTTTCAGCTTCCGCTTTTATTTTAGGGTACCCACCAATTGCATAAGCAGCATTTATCTTAACATTTCTATCATTAATATTTATCAAGGTATCTCTTGGAATCGATACAACTGTAAGCTTATCATTAGCTGGATTATAATTCAAAACCATTATTGTATCTGTTCTTTTTATAGATTGATTGTCCACCTGTTTTGGATCTCCAATATCCATTCCAAGTACTAATATATTTACAGGATCCCTTGAAGATACATCAATACTGCTTGGCATTGACTTACTTCCAATTTTCATTAATGCTGAAACTCCAAATATTGTTGAAATCACAATAAATGTTAACACAAATGCTATTATCCCTATAATTACCTTTTCAAGTATTGAAGTAGAATTATCTCTTCTAAAAATCTTTGAAAGTATAGCTTTCTTTTTTTTCTTTTCAAACCGTCTCCCCATAACTCACCTCTTGTATTTTGAGACTATATGAATTATTTATTAAATTCAGAATCAAATAAAAAATAATTTCTAGCTTTAATAGTATTTTCATCAATAAGCAGGTTTTTGCTCAATAAAAATTGTATACTTTGAGTTAACCCTTCATACACACCCGCATTTAAATTTTCATATGTAATTTTCCTTATCTCCTCAACACCGTTAAAATTTCTATTTGGCTCTATCATATCTGCAATATATATTATTTTAGCTAAAACAGACATATTTTCTTTTCCTGTAGTGTGCCATCTAATAGAATCCAATATTTCTTCATCTTCAATTCCAAGTTTATCTTTAGCCACTATTGGCGCAATAATACCATGCCATAAGTTAGAATTATTTTCCTCCACTGATGAAATAATAATATTATTCTCTGCTATTATTTTCTTCATTGTATCTTTAGCTAAATTTTTAGCCACATCATGAGCCAAGGCTGCAATTTCAGCTTTTTCTTCTGAAACATTGTTTAGCTGCGCTAACTTTTTAGCCATTTCAACAACACCAGTTACGTGAATATAACGCTTTTCTAATAAATTTTCTTTTAGATATAAGTTCATTTCTTCTATAGATAACATAAATACCCCCGTTAATCAATTATCAGTTAACAATTAACAGTTAAGGATTATGTTTAACTGCATTGTAACTTTAACTATATAGCTTTACTTTATAATAATTTATAATTCTATTTATTGATATATAATTTATTTTTGTATATTATCTCTGCTACTTTTGATGGTACAAAGAAATCAATTCTTTGATTTTTATTTACTCTTTCCCTTATATAGGTTGAAGATATTTCAAGTTCTTTTAAATTTAAGATGATAATTTTTCCATTATATTTTTCTTCAATTAACTCTTTTCTTTCTATCATTTCTTCTTTACTAATTCCAACTCTAGGGAACACTACAAGAGATGCCAAAGAAAAAATCTTTTCAACTGATTTCCACTGTTCTAAAGTTAATAAACAATCTGCACCAGTTATAAAAAATAGTTCTATTTCTTCATTTGTATTGTTTTTAAAATCTTCTAAGGTTTCATATGTGAAACTAAGTCCTTCTTTTTCGATTTCATAATCTGAAACAGAAAAACCATCATATGTTTGTATTGCTAGCTTCACCATATTATATCTAAGATTAGAATCTGTAACTATTTTATCCGCCTTAAGCGGCTGCTTTCCTGCTGGCATAAATATTACTTCATCTAACTTTAATTGTTCTTTAGCTTCATAAGCTATATATAAATGCGCATAATGAATAGGATCAAATGTCCCTCCTATTATACCATACCGTTTCATAAGCTTTCCTCCAAAGTAAAAAGGTTATTTTACTATTATATCACGAAGTAGTATTAAATATTATTTTTAATATCTTAATTTTTACTAAAATAAATTAAATTTAATAATCAACACCACATATTATTTTGAACATAAAAATACCCTGGAGATTAACACACTTATCTTCGTGTCTGCTTCTACAGGGTAATTAACTAATTCAAAGTTCTATTTTTTAGGTAGTTCTATTTTTCTCTTTTTAAGATTACTTGATTGTTTATATAATACAATCTTATTCCCAATAGCTTGAATCCCTTCACATTTTAGAGCCTTACATATCATATCTGAAGTTTCTCTTGACTCTAAACCGCTGTTTTCTAAAACTTTTATTTTTATTAATTCTCTAGCTTCTAAAGCTTGTGATACTTGTATTAAAAAGTTTTCTTCAACACCATTTTTCCCTATTTGGAATATTGGCGATAGATCATTTGCTAAACCTCTTAAATAAGCTCTTTGTTTTCCTGTTAACATTTATTTTCCTCCTAAAATTTCAACATATAGTTAGTTGTATTATTTATCCCTGGGGGTTTTTCAATTAACAATGTACAATTGACAATTATTGAGGAAGTCCCTTTAGAATTTCTTAAAAACATATTTTAAACTCCTATGGAGTTTTTCCTCAACTTTTCATTGTTAATTGTTAACTGTTAATTGATTATAGCACGTATTCAAATTCAAAGTCATTTAATCTTACCATGTCTCCATCTTTTATTCCCATTTCTCTGAGCTCATCAAATACACCTTTGTTTCTAAGAACTTTATGGAAATACCTTAAAGAATCGGCATCATTTACGTTAACAGCACTTAATAATCTATCAACAAACGAACCTTCAACAATGTAAATATCATATTCTTCTTCTTCATCTTTATTATGTTCAACACTGATTTCATAAGTAAATTTCTTATCTTCTGGTATATACATTTCATCTTCTGAAATTTCTAATTCCTTAATAGGAATTTCCTTAAGCATTCTTGCTGCTTCTTTCATTACAGCATCAACACCTTCATTAGTAGCTGCTGACATTTTAAATACTTTATCAAAGCCCATTTCTTGAACTTTTTTCTTGAAGTCTTCAAAAATACTATCATCATAAAGCATATCAGTTTTGTTAGCTACTACGATTTGTGGTCTATCCCAAAGCTTAACTGAATACTTCTTTAATTCTTCATTTATTTTAACAAAATCTTCAAATGGTTCTCTACCTTCAACACCTGAAATATCTACTATATGAATTAAAAGTCTTGTTCTTTCAATATGTCTTAAGAATTGAATTCCAAGTCCTACACCTTCTGCTGCACCTTCTATTATTCCTGGAATATCCGCCATAACAAATGGTTCTATTCCATTAACTGCAACAACTCCTAAATTAGGATTTAAAGTAGTGAAATGATAATTTGCAATCTTTGGCTTTGCTTTTGTTGTCATAGAAAGTAATGTTGACTTTCCTACATTAGGGAAACCTAATAATCCAACGTCTGCAAGAAGCTTTAATTCTAGTATTAAATTTAATTCATCTCCTGGCATTCCTGGTTCTGCATAGTGAGGTGCTTGCTTTGTAGCTGTAGCAAATTTTACGTTACCTTTTCCACCTTTTCCGCCTTTTAGTAATACAATTTCTTGATCTTTATGCGATAAATCTGCAATTATCTTATTACTTTCTGCTTCTCTTATAATTGTTCCCATAGGTACTTTTATTACAAGGCTTTCACCATCTTTTCCATAACACTTAGCACCACTACCGTTACCACCAGGTTCTGCAATAAATTTCTTTTTATATTTAAAATCTAACAGTGTAGTTATACCTGTATCAACTTTAAAGATAATGCTTCCACCTTTTCCACCATCTCCACCATCTGGTCCGCCAAGTGGTACATATTTTTCTCTTCTAAAAGTGATAGCACCATTTCCACCATTTCCAGACTTAACGAAGATCTTCGCTTTATCTATAAACATATAATCACCTTTCCTTGTTTATTTTATTTGATAATGTAAACAAATTATGCTTCTATATTTTCTTAGCTGATTTATATTACACTATCTATTCATCTTAATTAATTTAACTTATAAAATATAGCTAAATAAATTTTCAGCTACAATATTATAATTATTATTCCCTAAAAAGCTTAATTTATTATATTTCATTTAATGTTTAATCTCAACTAAAACATTCTTTCTAATAGGCATTTAAAAAAAGCACTCTTAGTTTAAGAGTGCTTAATTTCTAAAATAAATTATTCAGCTATTGCTTCAACGTCTACTGGGTAAACACTTGCTTTCTTCTTATCTCTACCAAGTCTTTCAAATCTTACGATTCCATCGATCTTAGCATATAAAGTATCATCTTTACCTCTTCCAACATTTTCACCTGGGTGAATCTTAGTTCCTCTTTGTCTATAAAGGATATTTCCTGCAAGAACAAATTCTCCATCAGCAGATTTAGCTCCTAATCTCTTAGATTCAGAGTCTCTACCATTTTTAGAACTACCTACTCCCTTTTTATGAGCGAATAATTGAAGGTTCATAATTAGCATGTGACTACACCTCCTCTTTTATTAAAGTTATATATTCTCTACGTTTCTTTTCCCCTACTAATTGATCAAATCCTAAAATTACACTTTCCAAACTCTTTTCAAAGGTTCTTAATAAAACCTGAGCTTGGTTTAGTTCCTCTTGAGTAAAATCTTGAAGATCCAATTTTAAGTAGCCATCATTGATTTCGTAAGTTGAATTAAGCTTTAACACTTCATCCAATCCAATGATTACACTTTGAGATAGTACCGAAACAGAATTACAGATTAAATCAAATGCTTCTCCTATTAAAGCAGGCTCATTTGAAAAATCCCTGTCTCCACCCATAGCATGACCATTCATTACAAATCCAACAATATTTTCATTATGTTGTTTGATTTTTACTTTAATCATAATATTAAGCTTCGATCTTTTCGATTACTAGCTTAGTGTAAGGTTGTCTGTGTCCATTTTTTCTTCTATAGTCTTTTTTAGACTTATATTTGAAAACTACAACTTTCTTTGCCTTACCTTGTGCTGCAACCTTAGCTACAACTTTAGCTCCTTCAACTACTGGAGTACCAACTTTGATACCATCTTCAGTTCCTACAGCTAAAACTTCATTTAATTCAACTGTTGAATCAACATCAGCGTTTAATTTTTCAACGTATATTACGTCTCCTTCTTGAACTCTGTATTGTTTACCACCTGTTGCTAATACTGCGTACATTAAAACACCTCCTCATAACGGTCTCGCCACTTTTGGTACAAAGATTTAACTTTGTTTTAGAAAACCTTACGTGCGCGGTTTACAAAAGCCAGTTTATCATATTTTTTATGGTTTGTAAAGCATATTCTTCATTTATCCGCAATAAAACTTATTTTTTTATTTTATGCTATCCACTTCTATTTTGGAAAAACAGCTGCAAATAATAATGTGAAATCATATATTTTTTATTTTGAAACGAAAAATGTATAGTGTGCTTGACATCAAATGCAAAGTGTACTATACTAAAAATGTAAAGCAAACTGTACTTATTGAAAGGTCGTGAAAATTTGCAAAATAAAATTCAAGATTTGCGTAAGGCAAAAAAAATAACTCAAAGCGAACTTGCAGATGCTGTTGATGTTACAAGGCAGACAATTATTTCTCTCGAAAACGGGAAATATAATGCATCTTTGATATTAGCACATAAAATTGCACAGTTCTTTAATACAACTATTGAAGAAGTATTTCTTTTTGATTTAGAGGAGGAAAATCTATGAAAAATATTTTTTGTACAACTACAGCAAAAACTAATGAAGAATATAAGAATATAATAAAAAATCGTATGAAAATTATGGTGATACTTATGGTTATTGGTATTATAACAGCTTTAGCTAGTATTTTAGGAGAATTTTATTTAAAGACACCTGTTAGTGATAAAGTATTAGGAATATATACCGGTCTTGGTTCAAGCCTCTTTGCAGCTGGTTTAGTTTTATGGATAAAAAATAAATCTCTTCTTAAGAATGAAAAAAAGCTTAAAGAAAGCCGCTTAAACAATACTGATGAAAGAATTGTAGAAATTTCTCGTAAATCACTCAATCTAGCTGCTTATGTAATGCTTGCTTCACTATATATTATCGGACTAATTGGAGGAATATTCTACCCAATATTATTCAATGTTCTTTCTTTGATAGTTTGTATATTCTTATTAACTTATGTAATAGCATACAAATACTATAATAAAAAAATGTAATAAATTTATCTATAAATAGCAAAACTCAAAATTATAAATGGAATTATCCAAATATAATTTTGAGTTTTAATTTCTTCAGTTAAATTTTTTCTATGGCAGTAACCTTATAATCCTTTAAATTATCCTTTTGTCCTTGAAATATAAGTGGTTCTATTTTATATCCTTCAATTCCATCAACATAATTTAAATAAATTTCTTTATCTAAACCATCTATTTCCTTTATAAAATTAAAAATATCTTCTTTGATTTTATCTTTATAGACACTATCAATTTGTATATGGAAACATTTTATTGAATTTTCTTCGCCCATTCTTATTATTTCATTTTTAATAAGACCTTCAATATATGAAAGTTTTAAAATTATACCTCTGCCCTTACATAAATCACATTGTTCCTCCATGTACTCATATATGCTTTTTCCTTGTCTTTTTCTTGCAATTTGTACTAAATCCAGTTGAGTAAATGGAAATATCTTTACATTTCCTTTATCTAGTCTTAAACTTTCTTTAAGTGCTTTCATAACTGTTTCTTTTTGACTCTTATCTCTCATGTCTATAAAGTCTATAACAACAATTCCACTTAAATTTCTAAGTCTTATTTGCTTTCCGATTTCTTTGGCAGCTTCTAAGTTAGTTTCTAAAATAGTCTTATTAAAACTGTTTTCCTTTATATTTTTTCCGCTGTTTACATCAATAACATACATTGCTTCTGTTTTATCAATTACTATGTAGCCTCCACATGGAAGCTTAACTTTATTATGTCTAAGTTTTAATAATTCTTTTTCTAAGCCATAAAAATCAAAAAGATTTCTATAACCTTCATATTTTTCTACTTTGAAACTTTTCTCATCTTTGATGTAATTTGATACTTTTTGAAAATCCGCTTCATTATCTACATAAATTTTTGTTACTTCATCACTACTTGAATTAATTAACAGCTTAGTTAAACTTAAGTCTTCTCCATAAAGCTTTTTAGACCCTAAGGAATGTTTCATTTTTTTATCAATATTTTTAAATTCTTCGTAAAGCTTATCTATTTCTTTCTTAAGTACTTCTAAAGTGACTTCTGCACCTTCTGTTCTAACAGTTATAGATGCATCTTCTAAAAGGGTGATATTTTCTAAAATATCCTTCTTCTTTGTTTCATCCTCTATTCTCTTAGAAAACTCTATGCCTTTGCCATAACAATTTAAAACTACATATCTTCCAGGAATTGAAACTTTAGTTGATAATTTAGCTCCCTTATCATTGATAGGTTCTTTTATGACTTCAACTAATATTTCGTCTCCTTTTTTTATTCCTTTTTCTTTTAACTCATCACTGTAATACACATAGCCTTCTTTATCTAAACCTAAATCAACAAATATAGAATTAATTCCAGGAATGATATTTTTAACTTTTCCCTTATAAATTTCTCCTATTATAGGTTCATTTTTTTGTTCTTCAACAATACTTTCTACTAATTCATTATTATGCTTTACAGCAATTCTTAGAAGTTTCTCTCTTCTTTCTATAAAAATCTCTTTCATATCACACCGCCCTTTCCAGTTAGGAGTTTAGAGTTCAAAGTTAAGAGTTGTAGATGATAGCTCAAAGGAGAAATTCGAGGAACCAAATATAAAAGCTCTAAAGAGAAAGTTCATGTTTCCAAATATAAAATTTGAACATTCACTTTTTATACCCTCACTTTTCCTTTGGAGTATCTTTAATTTTCTTCTTTAACTCTTAACTGAGTATAGTGGTACAAGTTTATCGCCCTTATAGAAATACATTTCTTCTCTTTTAATATTAACAAAAGCATCTAAAACTGAATTTGAAGTCTTTTCTTGAATGTAGTTTACTAATAAATCTGCACTTAAATGTTCCCTGCTTCCTGTGCTTATTAATACGTTAAGTACTAAATATTCATCCTTAATCCAAAAACTAAAATCTTTTATAAAAGTTCTTAAATTAACTTCTTTTTCACCTTTTTTACTTTTCTTTATAGTTATCCATTCCTTTGTCTCTAAAAGTTTGTTCATTTCATCTTCTAAAGCCGATAAATCTGAATATTTAACCTTTATAGTGTATCTTGCTGCATCAATTAACGCCATAGCCTGAGGAACTTTTTTCTCTCCTTCAGTATAAGGAATTGCTGTTGCACTTATATATTTTATTCCACTTGGAGCAGTTGCATTTAATTTATCCACAATTTCTTTTTCATCCATCTCAGTTACTAATACCATATCCATATATTCTCCACTTGAATATACTCCTACTGATAACGGCTGGGCTATTGAAGTGTTCATATGAGGATTAAAGCCTTGTGAAAACTCTACTGGAAGCCCTGCTCTTCTAATATTTTTTTGAATTGTTTTAAGTACATCTAAATGAGATATGAACTTAATATTTTCTTCTTTAGTAAATTTAGTTAAGTATCGCACCTTCAAAACACTTCCCATCTTTAAAGTTTATATCGAATCCACATCCTGTACAACCTTCTCTACAGTTTTGTGTTAATTCTGCTTTTTTAGCTTTTTCATTTTCTATTTCCAAATATTTTCTATTAACTCCGATATCTATGAAATCCCAAGGTAATATTTCATCATAGCTTCTTTCTCTATATGCATAGAAATCTACAGGTAAATTACACTCTTCCATAGCTTCCATCCATACATCGAATTTAAAATGCTGATCCCATCCATCAAATCTTGCACCTTTTTCAAAGGCTTTTATTAATACATCACATAATCTTCTGTCTCCTCTTGCAAAAACAGATTCCATTACAGAAGTTTTTTGTTCATGATAATTGTAAACTATACATTTAGATTTAATTGATGATTTAACCGCTTTTATTTTTTCAGTAACATCGTCAAATTTTGCCATTGGTGACCATTGGAATGGTGTAAATGGCTTAGGTACAAGTATTGAAGTACTTACTGTAAGTCTTAATCCCTTATTATTGTTAACCTTGTTAGGTACTTGCTTATATCTATATACTATTTTTTCTGCTAATTGACCAATACCTTGACAGTCCTCTAATTCTTCATAAGGAAGCCCTACCATAAAGTAAAGCTTTAAAGTCTTCCAACCTGCTTCAAAAGCACTTGTAGCTGCATCTAGAATTTTTTCTTCTGTAAGACCTTTATTAATTATATCTCTCATTCTTTGAGAACCAGCTTCTGGTGCAAAAGTTAATCCAGTTTTTCTAACCTTTTGAATATCCTTAAGTAAATCTACCGAAAAAGCATCTACTCTGATTGATGGAAGTGCTATTCCAACTCTTTCCTCTTCGTGTTCTGTAATTAAATCATTAATTAGCCCTTTAATGTCAGAATAATCACAAGTACTTAATGATGAAAGAGAAATTTCTTCATACCCAGTGCTCTTAATTAATTTTCTAGCTAAATCTTTTAAATCTTCCTTTGTCTTTTCTCTAACAGGTCTGTAGATCATACCTGCTTGACAGAATCTACAACCATTTGTACATCCTCTAAATAACTCTAAAACAATTCTATCATGAACTATTTCTGAATAAGGAACTATTATTTCTGTTGGAAAATCTACCTTAGTATAATTATTTATTATTCTCTTTCTTACAGTCTTAGGTACGTCTTCATACTTAGGTTTAAACTCTTTTATTGTGTTGTCTTCATTATAAACAACATCATATAATGAAGGCACATAAATACCTTGAATTTTAGATATTTCTCTTAAAAATTCATTCTTTTTTCCCTTACCTTTATATTTTTTATATACATCTAAAACATCATTCATCATTTCTTCGCCTTCACCAATTTCAAAGAAATCAACAATGTCGTATAAAGGTTCTGGATTATATGCACAAGGTCCTCCAGCCATTACTATCGGTTCATCATCTCCTCTTTCTGAGGCTCTTATAGTAATCCCAGCCATATCAAGCATATTTAAAATATTTGTATAACTCATTTCATATTGAAGTGTAAAACCTAAAATATCAAAATCCTTTAAAGAATCTTTAGTTTCTAATGTAAATAATGGAATATTATTCTTTCTAAGCTGTTCTTCCATGTCTGGCCATGGAGCAAAGGATCTTTCACAATATGTATCTGTTCTTTGATTTATAGTATGGTAAAGTATTCTGCTTCCTAGATGAGACATTCCAACTTCATAAACATCTGGAAAACAAAATGCAAATCTTATGTCAACTTCACTTGGGTTCTTAACTATTTCATTTAATTCCCCACCAGTATATCTACTTGGTTTCTCAACCTTAAATAAGATATCATCTGAAATTTTCTTCATTTATATATTTCCTCCTTAAACACTCTTTTGTGTTAATTTTTTTATCTGATACGATTTTTTGAAACATGCCAAAATAAAAGAAGTATAAACATTTTGCTATACTTCCTGTTTGCTATCCCTATTCTAACATAATTAATCTTCAATGGGAATATTCTTATTACTGCCAATTAGCTATGGTAATTAGAATGTGAATTTAAAAATTCACATTCTAATTCAATAACCTTCACAATTGATTTTAATTATTATTTTATACTTCTTCTGATGCCCTTAACTCTTTCTTCGCTGAAATCTTTCCATACCTATAATCAAGAGCCCATAAAACAAGTGATAATCCTGCATTAATTCCAAACACAAATCCCCACACTCCATAAATCTCAAGCTTTTTGAAGAAATCTCCTGCAAAAGATTTAAATAATATATCAATTTCCTTTGGATTAAGCAATTCAATTTGTTTATTAGTAATGTTCTTTAAGTTGACTTCTTGCAATATAGGGATAATATAATCACTAATTGAATATAATCCTGCTTGTATAGTTTTATCTGTTAAATAGTCTTTTGTATCTTGTTCCAAGAAATCAAAATTTCTATCAACAGAATTTTGTATTATACCTTCAATTAATATTATATTTTTCTCATTAATTGACTCATTTTCAAATAATACTTTAATTATTTTTTCAAAATCATTAATTAGGATATTTTCATCAAGAATTTCTTTAAATTCCATATTTGAAAGTTTATTATCATATACTTTTTCCAAAAACATGCTTATATAATTTTCAACAACTTGACTTGAACTAATTATATTAGAAATATTATTTAAAGAATACTCTACATCTGCTGATGTAATTCCTTCAAATATTTTTGAATTATATGATTCAAATAATGCTTTTGTTATTTTTTCATTTACAAACCCACTTAGAGTTTCACTTAAATTGTCTTTATTTGCTTTAATATTACTGTAAATATCTTCTTTTATAATATTGATTTCATTATAGAATTTTTTATACACCAATTCTAAATTGTTTAAATTACACAATTCAAGATATTCAACAATTGGAACTGCAAATAAAGAAGTTAAAATAAAATCTCCTGCCTTGCTAATATGTTCTCTTATTAAAGAATTGCCACTAAATTTATCAAATGCATTATCAAATAACATAGCTGTATTAATTTCATCTGCTTTAATTTTTAAAGTGCTAGTTTTCATTTCATAAATGCTGTTATTTAATGTATTTTGCGCTACTTGAACAAGTTTATCAGATTCAGCTTTAATCATTACAGGCAATTTCTCCTTTAACATGATTGATACTGCTCTGCTTGCAATTTCATCTCCTCCAAATGCGCCATATGCTATTTTCTCAAAGAAATTAAGTTCATTTTGAATTGCTTCCTGAACGCTTAAGGCTATTTCATATTCATTTTGTTGAACATAAATAATCAGTTTATTTGCAATCTTGGTAGTTAACAAATATAAATTTTCATCTATGATTCTTTTTATTTTTCCATCAAACATGGAGCCTATAGTATTATTTTCATCTAATCCGCTTTCTAAAAATCGTTTTACAAATGTACTTATATCTGTTTTTAAGTTATTTGAAAAGTATGCTTCAATCTTAATTTCAATGTTATTTTTAGTATCAGTTAATGTTTCTTCACTAAAGATTTCTTTTGCTGATTTATTAATTATCAAATCATATTCTCCATAATACTCTTTAACAATTTTACTTATAAAATCTATATTTTTTATTTTTTCATATTTTTCATCTAATAATGTACTAGTTTGAATATCAATATATTTTTCAATTCCATCATATACCCCTACTGGTAAAATATCATGAACCTTATTAGTATCTGAAAGCTTCTTATTTATATACTCAACCAAATTATTTTTAATGCTATTCACTTTTCCTATTAAGTTTTGCACTACCTTTAAAAAGTTATCTTTTTTAATAAATTGATCAAACTTGTTATTTAAAATTGAATTTGAAATTCTTTTAGATAAATAAGAATCCTTATTACAATATTTTAAAATTCTTTCATAGACATACTTTGCTGCTGTTTGTTTTTTATCTCTTAAAAGATCAACTAATATCTGATAGTCATTATTTGTAACTAACATCATCAAAACTGATTTCATATTGTTATTTCTTACTTTAAATACTCTGTTAATTTCTTCTTTATTTAATAACTCATCATCAATTAACTTAGCCATACCACTTGCAAATTGATTTTTATGAGCTGGAATATATCCTAATGCAAATTTCTTAAAAAATGGTATTTTAGCTACAACCTTATTTTCCTTATATGGATGAAAAATCATCCATAAGGCTACTACATTTGTTATATAACCAATAAAAGCCATAACTCCACAAGACATTATTGTATCTAACAAACCACCTGGAAATCCATAAGCACCAACAGAATTTGGATATATAAGTTGATATCCTACACCAACCACTACTCCAAGAATAGCCCCAAAAACAGAAAGAGGTTTTAGTTGATCTCCCATAAAGTCTTGAACTATGTCACAAATTTCATCTTCATTATATTTTCTTAAATTATTTCTAGCAAATTTTTTAATATTTCCATCAAGAATACTAGGAAGTTTTTCTACTAATTTAGGATATCCTTTATCTATAAGAAGTTTTGCTAAAGTGTCCTTGGTAATATGCGTGCTAGCTACTTCCTTTACCTCATATTCTTTATATTTATCCACAGTATCTTTAAAAACAATCACAGAATTATTAACAATATACTCTGAAATATTCACTTTATATTTTTCTAAAGTATTTGATAAATTTATACTTTTAATTTGCTTAGATAAAAGCTCCTTTATTGCAGGTTTATATAAAGATGAATTTGAAGCTAAAAATTTATTAGCAAATTTTGCGAACATATTAGAAAAGCTATGAACTTGTTCTTTTACAAATAACTCAGATAATTTATTATTGAAAACTTCCTTACCTTTTAAACTAATAAAATCTTTAATAAGATAGTTCATTCTTTCTTCCATTTTATCTTTATTATCAAAAATTTTATTATATAATATTGGCTTAAGTTTATTATTAAATAACTTAACTAAATCAAAATCAAACACTTTATGTATTTTTTTAGAAAATTGAATTTTTAAAATGGTTGCTAAAAGTTCTTTTCCATGCGCTCTAAATTCTTTAATAATTAATTCTGCTAACTTATTTGAATTAAATAAATTCTTATTTTCAAGTAATTCAATTATATCCTTTATTTTTTTACTCTTTAAATATTCTATAATTGAATCAGCTAACTTAGCATATGAATCTTCATCAAAACTATCATTCATATATGTAATAATCTTATTAACAACATTATTCTTGGAAGAAATATCCCCCATAAGTGCACTTCTAACTTTAGAAATTACAAGCTTTTTAATATTATCATCCATATCTGAAATAGCCTCATCAATAGAAGCTTCGATCATTTCATCAAAATTATCTTTATTTCCAGAAATCCATTCTGATACATATGGCATAACCTTAGGAATTACTGTTTCTATAAAATTAGTAAGTGACTTTTCCATTTCTGGTGGAAGAATTTCATAAATTGTAAAATCAATATCCTTTCCAATCAATAAAATCTCTTCAGAAAGCTTTATTACTAGTTCTTTTCCTCTTTCAGAATTAATAAACTCATTAACTTTATCAAATAACTTTAAAGTAAATTCTTCCTTCTCTGAACTTGTAATGAATTGATTAATTTCATAATCTCCAATTAATCCTTGTAATTTAACAAGAGTTACATCTACATTTATTACTGAAAGTATTTTATCTAAAAATATCCTTAAACCTTCTTGATCTGCTAAAATTTCTTCTCTAACTATTTCACTTATACGTTCAGTAATATTATTTATAAACTTTTCTCTAACTTCCTCTGACAAAATTTCTGCAAGAGTTATATTAGAATTTTCTTCATAAAAATTAAAAAGAAGCATATCTAATGATTTATCATTTTCAAGTTCTTCAACTAATAAATCATAGCCTGAATTTACAATTTTAGAAATTTGATTTTCAGTTAATATATCTTCTAATTTAACATTTATAAAGATACTTTCTAATAATTCTGGAACAACTGTATTTAAATTTTCTTTTACAAAACTTTCACTTTTTTCAGCACTAATAGAAAAATCGGCTATTTCTTTTAATTTAGTTTTTCCCAAGCTTTCTGCTAAACCTTTTTCAAAAAAGTTTTCAGCAATTTGTTCAATATAATTATCAAAATTCTTATTAACAATTTCAGCTTTTAAAGTTTCTGAATTAATTATGTCGCGTTCAACTAAATCACTTATTTCATCTATAAATTTTTCCTTTTTCTTTTTAATTACACCACCTAATTTTAAAGGAGTATATTCTTTAAAAAGCATATTTACAGCATATTTATTTGTAATATATCCAGCGACACCACCTGAAATACCTTGAAATATCAATAAAAGAAATGATTTCCACATAATTCTTTTCATCCTCCTGTTTTACTTTACTTAATTTTTTATAAGCAATCAATTATAAATAAAGCATAAAAAAGCTTCAATTTATATTCACTAAAGCTTTTTATGCATAATATTCTTCTAATTATATTATACTCATTTATAAATTTTATCAATTATATTTACCTTATTTTAAGATTATTGACTTAATTATAATTATTATACAAACAAACATTCTTATACATTTATATTAAATAACAAAATGAATATAAAGGACGCTAAGCATTTTCTCAAAATACTTGGCGTCCTTATTTTATATTCTTTATTACAGTCCTTTACTAAATCCAAGCTCCACTTGCATCTAAAGTATACCCATCAATTACAGTGTTACTTGCCATAGATCCATTAGAATATAGATAGTACCATTTTCCACCATCTTGTTTCCAACCTGTTTTCATAGCACCACTATTTTCTAAGAAGTACCATAACCCATTTGATTGTAACCATCCTGTTGCCATTGATCCATTATCTCTTAATAGATACCAAGTACCATTATCTTGCTTCCAACCAGTTTGCATAATTCCAGTTGAGTCCATTAAGTACCAAGTTCCATTTATTTGTTTCCAACCAGTAGCAGGTTGTCCATTAATAATGTATTTCCAACCTTGTACACTATTTTGCCAACTTCCTGCTGTTTGTTGATTTAATTTTACTATTGTAAAATTACTGAATTTATTTATTGAGAATTTTATTCCATAAACACCAGTTTCGTATTCTACTATTTCACCCTTTACAAATTCCTTTGTTCCATCGCTGTGTTCAATATATATTCCAAGATCATTTAAAAAGGATTGTCTTGATGTTGAATCAGCTGGAATGTTTATATCTTTTAGTGGTAATGTTATATCTAGTTAGGCACACTCCTTTTTAGGCTTAAAAAATACAAATTATAATTCAAATATTTTTACGCTATTATAGTTAACACTATAATTAGCTTACTAATAATAAAAATATTAGCATAAACAAAGAAAGCTACTGCATAACTTACTTTTAGCTATACAATAGCTTTAGACATAAATATTAATAATTTTCTTTAAATATTTTTTTTAATTCCCTTGCAGCTCCTGAAATATCCTTTTGAGCAATAATAGCAGATACTATTGCAAGTCCATCAATCCCAGTACCCTTAAAATCTTCAACTCTTTCTTTATTAATTCCACCTATTACAACTATAGGTAAAGATACATTTTCTCTTATTTTCTTTAATTCCTCCATTGAAGTTGGATTTGCATCCTTTTTAGTTCCAGTTGCATACATTGCCCCTACTCCTAAATAATCAGCACCATCCTTTTGCCCTTGAATTGCTTCTTCAAGAGTTCCTGCTGAAATTCCAATGATCTTCTCTTCTCCAATGATTTTTCTAACTACTGAAACAGGAAGATCACTTTGGCCTACATGAACTCCTGCTGCATCAACAGCAAGTGCAATATCTAATCTATCATTTATTAATAAAGGTACATTATATTTATCAGTTATTTCTTTCACCTTTACTGCTGTATTGTAAAAATCAAGTGATGAGCAATCTTTTTCTCTTAATTGTATTAAAGTACAGCCACCAATTATTGCTTGTTCTACAGCTTCTTCTAAGGTTTCTGTACTCATTAAATCTCTATCTGTAACTAGATAGATACTATAATCTATTTTAGGCTTCATTGAATTTCCCTCCTCAAATCACATATATTACAAGGCATACTGAAAATACCCCTGTACCAGATATGATTTTCCATATGCCTTAATAAAAATTATATTACACTTCTTTGATCTTAGCCATATTTTCAATTATTTCAGAATTTAAATTACTTATAGCATCTATAATTGCTATATGAAAACTTCCTGTTCCTATTTTCCCTGCTTTTTCGAGTGCTATTTCCCCGGAAATACCCATAGCAGTGATTCCTGAAACTGCTCCTATAAAATAATCTGTTCCTGCACCACAAAATGCTCCTACAAGTGCAGTTGTCATACAGCCTGTTCCTGTAACATTTGCAAGCAGCTTAGTTCCATTTTCAAGTATAGCCAACCTGTTTCCGTCAGATACAATATCAGTTGCACCTGTAATTGCAACAGTACACTTTAGCTTCTCAGCTAAAGTTTTCGCTACATTAATGCCTTCAGTATTTCCGCTTTTAAGATCACTTTCAGATGCATCAACACCTTTAGTTGAAGCTTCTAACCCACTAATAAATTTAATTTCAGACATATTTCCACGCAATACGCTTACTTTAACTTCATCCAATATTCTTTTTGTAGTTTCATTTCTAAATTCAGATGCCCCAGCGCCTACTGGATCAAATATAACTGGAATATTTAACTCATTAGCCTTTTTACCTGATGCTATCATAGATTCAATTGTTCTTTCATTTAAAGTTCCAATATTAATTACAAGTGCAGATGAAATCTTGGTAATGTCTGCTGCTTCCCTTATATCATCTGCCATGATTGGTGAAGCCCCTATTGCAAGTAATATATTTGCACAATCATTAACTGTAACATAATTAGTTATATTATGTACAAGTGGCTTTTTATTTCTAACTTCATTTAATAAATTGCCTATTTTTATAACCATTTCATTTTCCATAATTATATTCATCCTTTCTTTTAATCACATACATCTAGACCAAAGTGGCTATGACACATTTAGTTAATGATGAATTGTGAATAATGAATAATTAAGGTTAAAAATCGAATATTTTTCAATTATTTTTAAAAAGCCACAGACTTTTCTTCCTTAATCATTCACCATTCATCGTTCAATATTAACCGTATTAAGCTTCTTGCTCCAATAATTCAACTTTTTCACCATTTAAAATTCTATTAGTTGTTCTTACTGCGCACATTTTTCCGCACATAGAGCAGCTATGTTGATCTTCTGGTGGTATACTTTCAAAGTATTCTCTAGCTTTCTTACCATCAATAGCAACCTTAAACATTGCTTCCCAATCTAGCTTTTGACGAGCCTCTGCCATAGCATTATCCCTATCTCTTGCACCTGGAAGGCCATTAGCAATGTCTGCTGCATGCGCTGCAATCTTTGATGCTATGATTCCTTCCTTAACATCTGATAAATCTGGAAGTCTTAAATGTTCAGCAGGTGTTACATAACAAAGGAAGTTTGCTCCATGAGTTGCTGCAATTGCTCCACCTATAGCTGAAGTAATGTGATCATATCCTGGTGCAATATCAGTAACTAGTGGTCCTAGTACATAGAATGGTGCACCATGACATAATCTTTTTTCAATCTGCATGTTAGCTGCAATTTCGTTCATAGCCATATGTCCTGGTCCTTCAATCATAACTTGAACATCTTTTTCCCAAGCTCTTTTTGTAAGTAATCCTAATTCTATAAGTTCTGTAATTTGACCTGCATCTGTTGCATCATCAATACAGCCTGGCCTCATTGCATCTCCAAGACTTATTGTCACATCATATTCTCTTAGGATTTCTAATAATTCATCATAATATTCATAAAATGGATTTTCATTACCTGTCATCTCCATCCAAGCAAATAATAGAGATCCTCCTCTAGATACAATATTTAGCTTTCTTTTATCTTCTTTGAATACTGAAATTGTTCTCTTGTTTATTCCAGCATGAATAGTAACAAAGTCAACACCTGCTTTAGCATGAGCTCTAACTACCTCTAAGAAATCCTCTGCCTTTATATTTAAAAGATCTTTTTCAAGATATCCTATTGCATCATACATAGGAACTGTTCCTATCATAGCTGGTGAATATTCAATTAATTTTTCTCTGAATTCTTGAGTTTTACCATAATTACTTAAATCCATTATAGCCTCAGCACCAAATTCAATTGCCATTTTTACTTTTTCCATTTCTCTGCAATAATCAACAGAGTCACCTGAAATCCCTAAATTAACATTTATCTTTGTTTTTAATCCGTCACCAATCCCTTCTGGACTAAGAGATTTATGATTAATATTAGCTGGAATAGCAACCTTACCTTCTGCTACTAGCTTCATTAATTTTTCTTCTGAAATATTTTCTTTCTTAGCTACTATCTTCATTTGTTCAGTAACTATACCTCTTTTAGCTGCTTCCATTTGTGTTTTATAATTCATTTTTTGCTCTCTCCCCACATTTTATTTTTTAACTTAATATTTATTAAATTTCCTAGCCGCGCTACCCCATTCTTTTTCTATGGGTATATATTTTCTTATTGTATTTCGCACTCTTTATATCCCTCTGCATTTACTCATGAATTATTAATCAATTTCCATTCCAGCCTTCTTGTAAAGCTCATAAAAATGATTAGTAGGTCCAACCCCTTTTCCAAGATCAAAACCATGTTCAATAGCAATCGTTATATACCTTTTCCCTTCTCTCACAGCTTCCTCCATAGTCATATTTTTAGCAAGATTAGCTGCTATGGCTGATGATAAAGTACATCCTGTTCCATGAGTGTGAGTTGTATTAATTCTTTCTTGTGGTAACACTATAAATTCCTTACCATCGTACAATAAATCTGTAGCTTCCCCATCTAAGTGACCGCCTTTAACTAAAACAGCCTTTGGTCCAAGTTCTAAAAGTTTTAGGGCTGCTGCTTTCATATCTTCTAAATTTTTAATTTCATTTCCCAAGATTTCTTCTGCTTCAGGTAAATTAGGAGTGATTAATGTTGCTAAGGGAAATAATTCTTTAACTAATGTATCTTTTGCATCCTTTGATAGTAAATTAAATCCACTTTTCGAAATCATAACTGGATCTAGAACTATTTTGGGAAGGTTCTTAACTTTTCTTAAAGCCTTTGATATTGCTTTAATTGATGGAATTTGAGAAACCATTCCTATTTTAACTGCATCAACTCTAATATCTTCAAAAATAGCATCTATCTGACCTTCAATTATTTCTGGATTTATGTCTTGAATTCCAAACACTCCCATTGTATTTTGAACCGTTACAGCTGTAATAACACTCATTCCATAAACTCCATTTGCAGAAAAAGACTTTAAATCTGCTTGAATTCCAGCACCTCCACAAGTATCTGAACCTGCTATAGTTAATGCTCTAAACATAAAATCATCCTCTCATTGATTATCATCTTTAAATTAGTTTTATACTCTTAATAATTTTTAATTCATTCTATACATTAAATTTGATTTGTCTTTTTAGAATCATGACTATCTATTATGGCTTCATTATTTATTAATATCTTTTTTATGACAGGAATTTTTACAAATAAATATGCTATAACAGCCCCTGCACTACAGCTCATTAAAAATGGAACTATATATGCAAAAAGCGCTACTTGTTTTCCTAAAATTAACGCCGCCACTGGATATGCTAGTAAAGCTCCCAATATTCCTGTTCCAATCACTTCACCCAATACAGCTATTACTGGCTTTCTAAATTTTTTATAAAGAATTCCTGCAAGAAACGCGCCTACCATGCTTCCTGGAAATGCTAATAAACTTCCTGTTCCCATAGCATTTCTAATTATTGATGCTGCCAGGGCATTTAAAACTGCATACATTGGCCCAAGTGTTATTGCTCCTACTACATTAACAAAATGTTGTATTGGAGATATTTTGGCTGCTCCTATTGGTATTGAAAAAGTTCCAAAAATTACTGCAATACCAATTAACACTCCACTTAAGGCAATTTTTTGTGCTTTGCTTTTTTCCATCACTTCAATTTTCCTCCTTAAATTTTCTAAAATAACTACAGAACACTAACTTTACAAATATTTTAATTTTTAACGAAAAAAAATGTACTCCAAAAAGGAATACATCAATAAAATACCTATCAATATTAATATACTTCCCTACGTTGGCATTATCCAAATCAGGTTATAAGAGTCAGGAAATCAATTATTCCAATCTCAGCTAAAATATTAGCCCCTCTAGTTATTTTAATTATTAAATTGTCTCTACAAGTTTAAGATTATACTATTAAACATAAAACGTCAAGTATCTATTTCTTTACTTATTTTTGACTAAAACATAATATTTTCCAAATCTTTTAACAGGTTTTATAACTTCAAAACCATTGATAAATTCTTCTATTTCTTGATCTTTGGAAACTTCAATTAAGATTTTTTCTTTCTTGGGCTTTACCCTCTTTTCTGGAATAAATGTTGGTTTATAATTCATATTATTTCTGTTTCTATTCTTGCTTGGCACTTTTATCATACTCCTGTAGTATTATAAATCCTTCAACTATTATATTAACAAGTTCAATAAACGTGCATTAATTATGAATTATTTTAGATATCATCTGCTTTTTAACTGCTGAAATTCTGTATTCTGCTTCTAAGTAAAATATAAATAATAATAGTCACTTTTAAATAAAAACATGTATATTGAAAACCGGCCATCTTATAATAATGTTCTTATTTAGCTTGACTTAATGCATTTGCTACCGCGCTCATTATTCCTTTTGAACTATAGGTAGCACCTGAAACTGTGTCTACTGATGTTGATTGTTTTGAAATTATATTCTTTATTACAGTTCCTGAAGCTCTATTGTAGTATTGAGGAGTATCTCCATTTGACACAGTTTGCACACTTGCAATCTTACCATTTGATACCGTAACAGAAACTGTAGTTGTTCCACCTTTAAACCCTTTTCCGCTTCCTGTATATGTTCCGTCCTTGTAAGCACCTTGATTACTACTTGTTGTGTTTGAACTTGTAGTTCCTTGACTTGCTTTTGGAGTAGCTGCTTGTGTATTTGAAGATGAAGTTGTTTGATTATTTGATGCTGCTGCTTCACTTTTAGCTGTATTGTTGCTAGTTGAAGCTGCACTTGTATTACCTTCACTTGTTTTTGCGCTGTCTGCTGCTTTTTTAGTATCTGCAGCAGCTGGATTCTTTGAATTTTCTGTTGAAGTTGCACTTGAAGCATTTTCTTCTTTTTCTTTACTTACATTAGCTGTATCATTAGATGATGCTGTTGCTTGACTTAAAGCATCTTTAACAGCACTTATGATTCCTTTTGAACTATAAGTAGCTCCTGAAACTGTATCTACTGATGTTGATTGCTTTGAAATTATATTTTGAGTTACACCACTTTCTGCTTTTTCAAAATATGGACGATCATCTCCATATGATAAAGTTTCTATCTTAGTAATTTTCCCGTCAGCTATAGTAACAGAAACCTTTGTTGTTCTACCTTTAAATCCTATTCCTCTTCCTGTGTATGTTCCATCTTTATATTGTGATGTAATGTTTGAAGCTGGATTTTCTATAACATCACTGATAGAAATTTCAGTTTGATTTGAAACCACACCAGAACTTGTTAATGCATCAGCGCCAAAATTTGTTAGTCCATATACTCCAAGCATTGCTGCCATTGCTACTGATCCAGCTAAATTTTGATCTACATCTTGTCCAAATATATTTACATTAGCATTATTTCTTGGGCAAACTTCTGTACACTTTAAGCAGTTTATGCAATCTCCACCACGAACTCCATCTACATTATAAAGGTTTAGTCCCATTGAGCAGTTCATTGTACAAGCTCTACATTTACCACAATCAGCCTTAGGTTTATTAATTTTTACTATTCCAATCTTTGAAATTATAGAAAATACTGCGCCTAAAGGACATAAATATCTACAGAAAAATCTTTCAATAAAAGCAGCACCTATAGTAATTAAAACTAAAAGTGTTAACCCAATAAGTAAACTTGAGAAAATAGTAGAAATATCAGTTATTTGACCAAAAGCATCCCAAGGACTCGTACTTTCTAAAATACTGCTTCCCATTGTCCACGAAATAATTGCAATAAATACCAATACTACATATTTTGCATATTTTAATATGGAGTCAACTTTTTCATTTACTCTAAATCTCGTCTTAAAAACTTTCTTTGATATGAAATATACCAAATCATTATATGCACCAAAAGCACATAACCATCCACAAAACCATCTTCCCATTACTGCTGTTAATAACATTACTGTAATAAATTCAATTAAACTTGGAATTGCTTCAAGAAATTTAAAATTCCCTTGAATAATCATTTGATATACTGTCTTTAATTCACTAAATGTCATTGCATATAATCCTGGTAATGTGAAAAATAAAATTATTTGTATAATATGCCTTAAAATCTGTGATTTATTTATTTTCTTAGCCATCTTAATTACTCCTTTTTAATCCTTAATTGTGGGAAATTCATAAAACCAAAAGTTTTCCCTGGAATTAAATTCAACCATTATATTTATTTTTAAATTTCTCTTTAACTCTTAACTGACTTAAATTCATCATCTGTTAAAGTAAAAATACTTTTATTAATGCCTGAGGTTATGCAAACCTCCTTATCTTCTGTTACAAATATTGCTTCAATGCCTTCTATACTTTCTATAATCTTTAAAGCCTTTTCTATACCTAAAATGTAAACACCTGTTGATAATCCATCTCCATCAATTGAATTATCTGATATTATAGTTGCACTTATAATTTTACTTTTGGATGGATAGCCTGTTTTAGGATCAAGTATATGGTGAAATCTTTGTCCATCTTTCATAAAATATCTTTCATAATTCCCTGAAGTAACCACTGATTTATCTTTAACACTTAATACTCCAAGGTATTCTCCTCTTGGTTTAAATGGATTTTGAATCCCAACTTTCCAAAGACTACCATCTTCTTTGCAGCCAAGAGCAAAAATGTTTCCCCCTAAATCAATCAGTCCACTTTGCACCTTATATTTACGAAAAGTATCCCTAACAACATCAGCTGCAAAGCCTTTTGCTATTCCACCAACATCTAATGCTTGATTTATATTTCTTAACATTATTGTGCAATTACTTTCATCTAAAATTACATCATCACGGTTTACAAGCTTTAGTGCTTCTTCTATTTGTTTTTCTTTTGGAATTATCTCTTTATCAGTACCTATATTCCAAAGCTTTACTAAAGGCCTTATTGTTGGATCAAAAGTCCCCTCTAATATTTTGCTGTATTCTACCGCTTCTTTTACTACAAAATAAGTATCTTTGCTTACAGTTTCTTTAGCCAAACCTGCTTTAGAATTTATTCTTGATATATCACTTTCTTCTTTAAAAGCTGACATTTTATCATCAATATCATTTAACCTATCAACTGCTTCATTTATTGCTTTTTCTGCTTGCTTCCCAAATGCTTTTAAATTTATAAGAGTTCCAAGAACATAACTGCCTTTTATAACTTCAATCTTTTCTTTTTTTCCAGTAATAAATATAAAACATAAAATTAATACTGTTATAATTGCTATTATTATTAATTGGGTAGTTATAGCACCTATAGTAATCCACCTCCTTGAAATACATTCTTTAAATAACTTACATTTTGAATTATAACAACCGAGTCTGAATACAACCTTAACCTAAGCTTAGAATTTGCTGAGAAAATAGAAAAACAAAAAGAACCTAATATTAATAGACCTGTTAAATCCTTAATAATAAGTTCAATTTCTATTTACTCAAATATTTTATTGTTAAATTAACATATTGCATTAATTTTAATACAGAAAGTAAGTATCTATGTTTATTGGTGCATTTTCCTTATACATGTATTAGTATAAAATTACCAAAATAATTTTAAATATACATAAAAGGTGGTTCCAACACCAACTTCACTTTCCACTTTGATCTGACCCTGATTACTATCTAATATAGACTTTACAATTGAAAGTCCTAATCCATAACCGCCCTGTTCTCTTGATCTATGTGATTCTCCTCTGAAAAATCTATCATATATTTTTGAAATATTTTCTTTAGATATTCCTATTCCATTGTCTGAAATCTTTAATACTGCATAATTTTCATTTTCTATTTCTTCAATAATTGTAGCTATTTTAATAATCCCTTCAATTTTATCCGTATGTAAAACTGCATTTTGAGTTAGATTAAATATGACCTGCTTAATTTGATTTCTATTAATATATGCTATTATATTCTCTTGTAAATCCAATTCTAACTTTCTATCCTTAGCAAGAATCTTAAGTTGTGGAAATATTTCTTCTACAATATCCTTTAAATTTTCCTGCTTCATTTCTACAACTGGATTTTGCTCTAATCTGGTTAATACTAAAAGATCATTCACAAGTTTTGTAAGTCTTTCACTTTCAGTCAATATACTATTTAAAGCTAAATCCAATTGCTCTTCATTTTTAGCTGCACCTCTTAAAAGAACTTCAACAAAGCCATGAATTGATGTTAAAGGTGTTCTCAGTTCGTGAGAAGCATCAGATACAAATCTCCTCATCTTTTCCTTTATTATTTGTTCTTTTTCAAACGAAGTTTCTATTCTTTCAAGCATTATATTAAAGGCTTTTGCTAATCTATTAATTTCAAGCTGCCCATTTTCTGAATCTAATCTTGTATGCAAATCTGTTACACTTATTCCTTCAACGGTATTTGATATATCATCAAGAGGAACTAAAGTACGTTTAATAATTGTAGCAGCAACTATAGTTCCAACTATAAGTATTAAAATGGAAATACTTGTGTGCATATATACTTCACGATTTAATATTTCCTCAATATCCTTAATTGAAGTGCTAATTTGAATTAATCCTGAAGGCGAATTTAAAGGACCAATTTTTCTCCATACAGCCAACTGCATATCACCATTTGAATCTTTTACACTTTTAAAGTCTCTTTCTAGGTTTCCTTCTTCACTGCAAAGTTCAATATAATCTTCTTGGTATCTAATTGGAACTGGTATTTCTTTTATTTTTCTTTCATGTTCTTCTTTAGAATCATCATCTCCATCTTTATCATCTTTAGGTGTTTCTGAATTACATCTTTTCCCTACTACCTCTCCATTGTTGTTTATTATAGCTACGCTCATGGTTTTATCCCATAAGTTTTTCAGAATTTCTTTTGAAGCATCTTCTGTTATATTATCCGCATTTTCTTTAGCTAATGCTTCCATATCTAAATTATGAAATCTTTCCTGCAATACCTGCACTTTAGTTTTATACAAATATTCTCTCATGCTTATATATTGAAAAATTCCCATGACAGCTAATAAAATAAATAGTATCATAATAAAGCGAAACAATAACTGCCACTTTAAACTCTTAATTGTAAATTTATCTATTAACTTTTTCATTGTGCCACCATCTTGTATCCAACACCACGGACAGTTTTTATAATATTATGCTCCTTATCATCAAGCTTATCTCTTAAGTATCTTATGTATACCTCAACGATATTTTCTTCTCCATTAAAATCATATCCCCAAACTTTTTCAAGTATTAAAGATTTACTTAGTACAGTTCCATTATTAATTAATAAAAACTTTAATAAGTTATATTGTGTTGGTGGTAAATCTATTAATTTTCCACCATAAGTAAATTCATGTGCACCATCATCAATAGTAAAATCACCAATGTTTATAACTTGATTTAACTCTGGAAAACTGTTTCTTATCCTTGCATTAATACGCGCTAAAAGTTCTTTAAAACTAAAAGGCTTAGCCATATAGTCATCAGCTCCAGTATTTAAGCCTCTAACTTTATCATCTACATCATCTCTTGCTGTAAGCATTATTACTGAAGTTTTTATTAATCTTTTAATTCTAGTGCAAACCTCATATCCATCCATTCCTGGAAGCATAATATCTAATATTATTATATGAGGATTCACTTTTTGAGCTACCTCAATTGCTTCATTTCCATCAAAAGCTGAATATACCACATATCCTTCAGCTTCCAAGCCCATCTTAACAAAATCAACTATACTCTTTTCATCATCTACTACAAGAATTGTAATTTGTTCCTTTACTATTGAATTCATTTTTGCCCCTCACTATCTAAATAATACAATATATACTACATCAAATTAACTATTAATCATTTATATATAATTCTTCAATTTCTATTTTCCAAATACCTGTTCCTTAAGTCTTAAGCCCTCTTTTGTTGTTGCTACACCACCTAAAGCAGTTTCTCTAAGTGCTACTGGCAGACATTTTCCTACTTTATACATTGCACACACTGTATCATCAAATGGAATTTTAGATGCTACTCCTGCCATTACCATATCAGCAGCACAAAGAGCAGTTATTGCCCCTTGAGCATTTCTCTTAGCACAAGGTATTTCAACAAGTCCTGCAACAGGATCACACACAAGTCCCAAAACATTTTTAAGTATTATCGCTGCTGCATTTAAACTCATTTCAGGAGTTCCTCCCATCATTTCAACAACAGCAGCTGCTCCCATTGCTGATGCTGATCCGCATTCTGCCTGACAGCCACCTTCTGCTCCTGATAAGGTTGCATTTAATCCAATAATTATACCAACTGCTGAAGCTGCTAACAATCCTTTTAAAAGTCCGTCTTCATCCAATTCCAGCTTCTTACCTGCTGCTAAAATAACTGCTGGTAATATACCACAGGAACCAGCAGTTGGACATGCAACTATTTTGCCCATAGAAGCATTTACTTCTGAAGAAGAAAGTGCCATTGCCATTGCTAAATTTGTTACATCTCCTGTTAAGGTCTTTCCCTTTTTAACATAATTATGTAGTTTATAAGCATCTCCACCTATAAGACCACTAACAGAATAAACTTCCTTTTCCATACCTTCATTAGCTGCTGAAATCATAACCTTTAAAATACTTCTCATTTTTTCTATAACTTCATCTCGTGTTAAACCTTTTTCTTCTACTTCACATCTTATTGCATATTCACTTAAAGAAATATTATGTTTTTCACATATTTCTAGTAATTCCGCTCCACTCTTTGCCAACATAAATAATTATTCCACCTTCCTTACTTTTTAAATAGTTTTAAGTTTTTAATTGCAGAAAAGTTCCGCATTATTGTATAACTACTCTTTTTATATGCGAGAAGTTCCATATTGTCGCATAGTCACTCTTTATATAAGTGCAACTCTTAACTGATTTTAGCCGGGCTTATAGAAATCACATTATAAACCAATTCCAGCTTTTTAATTTTTTCTATTATTTCGTCATTTACCTTATTATCCATTTCAAAAATCATCGTAGCCTCGTGACCTTTATGATTTCTAAACACTCTCATAAAAGCCACATTTATATTTTCACTATAAAGAATACTTGTCACACTATTAATAACACCTGGCGCATCTTTTTGAGTTACTATCAAAGTTTCATATATTCCAATAAAATCCACTTCATTTCCATTAACTTCTATGACTTGAATGCTCCCACCACCAATAGAAGATCCCATGACTTCACAATAATTATTATTTACCGTTCTCATAATAAATTTTACTGTATTAGGATGAACATCTCCTAAATCAGCTTCTTTAAATAAAAATTTTATATTTCTTTCTTTGGCAATATCTAGAGAATTCCTTAATCTTTCATCACTTGGTTCCATCCCAAGTATTCCTGCTACTAAAGCTCTATCTGTTCCATGTCCTCTATATGTTTTAGCAAAAGAACCATGGAGCATAAATGTCACCTCTTCTATATCTTCTCCTGCTATGCTTCTTGCAATCTTCCCAAGTCTTGCTGCACCTGCTGTATGTGAACTTGATGGTCCTATCATAATAGGTCCTAAAATATCAAAAACTCCTATTCCTTTCATTGCTACTCCTCTTTCTTATCAAATGAAAATATATTATTAGTTTGCTTATTTTATATATATTAAAACATATCATTAGATAATTTAATATATATAATTACAAAATAATCTAACGTATTTTTTATATATTTTAATTTTTTATATGAATTAGTATTATTTATTTTGTAAAATAAGAATCTTTTAAAAATATAACTTAAATTTCCAAATAAATAAACGATAATATAAGTAAATAAATTTTTATTTAATTATAAATATAAAAAAATATTTATATAAGATTTTATTAAATATATATCAAATATTATTCTCAGGAGGTGAGAAAATGAGTTTATCCATTGACAATACTTTTTTAGGAAATCCTTATACTTCAGGTATAACAGCAGATTATAAGTCTAATAATAAGACTACTCAAGAATTTCAGATTGAAAGTAAAAGTACACAAAAAAGTGAAAATACACAAAATGCAGAAGATAGCAGCGAAGATGAAAAGAAAGTACAAAAGAAAATGCAAATTACTTCTGAAATAGAAGGTCAATATTATTGTACTTATTTAGTTGATGAAGAAGGGCAAAAAACAAAAATAAGCCAAGTTCCTATTGCTAAAGCTGGAATTCAAAACAGTTTAGAAAGTCCAATTCAATCTCCAGATACATCATCACCTTCTAATTATAATTTGCTTAAAGATGCTCATATTTCCTTTGAGCTAAAACAACAGCTAAGCATTGAGAGCACTCATAAACAAAACGTAAGAGATATGATGGATTTAATAAACGGCAAAAATAATTCAAATGATATTCTTGGAACTCTAAAATCCATTAGACATTTAGTTATGTAAATATTAAGTAAAAATACTTCGTCAAATAATC
Source organism: Clostridium sp. C2-6-12 (assembly GCF_009928485.1). Classification (GTDB taxonomy): domain Bacteria; phylum Bacillota; class Clostridia; order Clostridiales; family Clostridiaceae; genus Clostridium. The sequence goes on from NZ_JAABNP010000004.1 coordinate 124,597, forward strand.
TTCTAAATATAATAATAGCTTCTTACTATTTTAGTAAGAAGCTATTATTATATTGGATCTTAAATATTATGGATTTAATGTTTTTTGTATAAAGTTAATTTTAGTCCAAGCCCCGTCTTCACCAAGGGTACATTCAACTCCATCAACATTTATAGTTGTATTTTTTTGCATTATTCCATTATTATTAAAATAATACATATCCCCTTTAAATTCTTGCCAACCAGTTACCTTTTCATTCATTTCATTATAGTAATACCAATTATCTCCTTCTTTTTTCCACGATTTGCTTTCTACCTTATATGCATCTGTATTTTTATGCGCATTTTCAGCAGTCGTTAAATCTACAATTTTATCATCAGCATATGCACCTACTTCGTTTAGTTTATATCCATCTATTATAGTATCTTTAAGTCTCAGTCCTGTCTGTTTGTCCAGATAACACCATCTATGGTTATAAGCTATCCACCCTGTAAGCCTTTTTCCAGTTTTATCTTGAAAATATGAATTTTGAGCTGCTTCATCATATACCCATTCTCCATTAGTAGATGCTACATTGGCTGTTGCTCCTTCTATTAAATCATTTTCCCCACTTACTGTTGCTAATGCTCCGTTTTGATTCGCTGCACCATTCTCATCTAACATGATTTTATTACCATTTGAAATTATAGTTGTGTTTTTAAGCATAACTCCATTTTTATCTTTAAAATACCACTTTTTATCTTCTTTAAGTATCCAAAGGCCTTCAGTATCTCCTATTTTAGCTGTATTTGACGTTACACTATTTTTATCCTGAATCCATGCTCCATCTGCATCTAAATGATACTCTTTAAGCTTCGAAACCACTACTCCATCTTTTACCATAACTCCATTTGTTTCATCAAAGTAATACCACTTTCCGTCAATTTGTCGCCAGCCTCTTGCCTTTGAACCATCTTCATTAATATAATATTTATTTTCTCCTTCTTGTTTCCATTCAGCATTAGCTGCTATTGGTAATAATGTTAAGAAAGTTGCAGATGTTATTACGCTTAATATTCCTTTTTTCAAAATGCTTTTCATCCTAATTCTTCTTCCTTTTCAATTTAATCTATTTTGCATAAGCTGCCCGTAAATATATTTTTCTCAATGGAAATTATTTATTTTTCCAATATTTCAAAATACCATCTTCACCAATTTTATATTCTTTACCATCATCAGTAATAGTTACATTTTTTTGCATAACACCATCTTCATTATAATAGTGCCAATCTCCTTGATCATTTACCCATCCTGTTGTACGCTTATTATGATTTTGAATTTTATTGTTCAAGCTCTTCACTTCATTTTCACTTGATTTTTTATTATCTTCACTGTTGTTGATAGCTATATTTTTATTTTCATTAATTTGATTATTTAATGCTTCTCTACTATTATTTATTTGAGATTGATCAATATTTTTTTCTTGCTTCTGCTCTATTTCCTTTTCACCTAATGTTTTATTTATAAGCTTTTCTGCTTCCTGATTTTTATTACTTACTGGCAATTTATCTACTGAATGATTTGTATTATTATTTTCAAATTCTTTAATCCAAACACCATTTCCATCAAATTTATATTTCTTACCCTCAAGAACTAATTCTTTATTCTTTACCATGACACCATTAATGTAATAATACCATTTATCATTATCCAATATCCATCCATTGTTATTGCTTGATAAATTAGCGTTTCCTTCATTTTCTGAGTTGACTACTTCTGATTCATCTTTATTGTTACTTGTAACTCCAATATCATTATTTTCAATTACTGCTTCCATCTGTGGCATCTGTATAATATTTTCAGCATCTAAAGCCTTGACTGCCAAATTATTACTAAGTATTATTATTGTTGCAGCCACACATGCCATGACCGCTTTTAATGTCATTCTATAAGAGCCTTTTTTAAATTCTTTTATCATTCCTATTCTATCTTTAATTTGATTATTAGTTTCAAAAAAGACCGGTACTTGATAATAATTTTTTCTATTTAAAAGCATTCTTGAAAGCTTTAAAAGAGTCATTCCATATTCAATACCTTCTTCCTCCTTAAGAAGTTCAAGAACACTTGCATCACAGGCATATTCCCTATATAGTTTTGCTTTTTTTACTGCAAGCCATACTAGTGGATTAAACCAATGTAATATCAACACCATTATTCCTAAAAAATTACAAATCAAATCTTTTCTTTTATAATGCATTAATTCATGTAAAAATATGTGTTCAAGCTGATTATTATCCTTTATATCTAAAACATATTTAGGAATATAAATTTTAGGTTTTATGACACCTAATATACACGGACTCTTAAAGCCATCATATACATATACAGGAATCCTTGATTTTATATTTATTTTATTCCTACATTCTTTTATTAATGAAACAATCTCTGAAGATGCTTTATTCACTAATAACTTGGTTGTTCTTCTCAAATTAAATATAAATTTTAATAGCGTTAAACCAACAATTGCTGCTCCTATAGTCCATATAAGAGAAGCTATTTTTAAAATATTTGAAATTAAATTTTTTATATCAGTATCTTGAATTTTATCATTTTTAGTATAATCTTCATTAATATTATAATTATAATCCACATATTCATTATGAGTGACTTGAGGAAGGTTACCCACTTCATAAATATCATTTTTTTTATTTTGCTCTTGAACTGAATTTCCATATTTCTCATATAAAATACTTATTATATTTGTATTCGTTTCAGTAACAACTGGTATAAGAAGCTTAATTAGTACTAAAATCCACAGTGCATTTTTAACTCTAATACTAATGTTATTACGAAATATTTTTAATATAAAAACCACTAATATTATAAAAATACTTGCTGATAAAGAAGCTTGTAAAAAACTCAAAAAAATTCTTTCTAATATTTCCATAAAAATAACCTCTCTGAAAGTGCATTAAAATTTATTTAAACAATATTGATTACTTTTTATTTAAATTTTTTTCTTTTTTCTCTTTAAGAAGATTTTCTAATTCTTCAATTTCATCAATAGACAAGTTATCGTCTTCTAAAAACTTACTAAAGAGTATGTTTAAAGCCCCATTGTATACTTTATTTAAAAAGAAATTATTTTCAGACTTTATACACTCATCTTCCGATACTAATGGATAATAGTTATAAACTCTCCCCGTTTTTTCAAAACCTATTGCTTCTTTTTTAATAAGTCTTGTTATAAAAGTTTTTATAGTTTGAGTTGACCAATTATTTTCTTCTGCTAATGATGCTATAATTTTTTCTGAAGTTAATGGATTTGCTTTCCATAAAAGTTTCATTACTTCCCACTCTGCTTCAGATATCTTTGGAAGTTCCTTCATTTATAATGCCCCTTTCACTTTTGGTTTACATCTGTAAATATCCATTTTTAGTTTATCTCCATGAATTTTGTTTGTCAATGCATTAATTACCAAAATTAAACTTATTTGTACGCGATATACTCAAGTATAGTTAAAAACAGCCTAATACTATTAATATTTAGTAAAAAGCTGTTTAATTTCATTTACCTACTTTTAATATTATTTGCTTGTGCAAACCCCATTACTTCCGAACGTATAGTTTTTATCATCAATTTTTATAGTTGTATTTTGTTGCATAACTCCATTTTGATCTAAATAATACCACTTACCATCTTCATTGAGCCATCCTTTAGTGTATGAACTTTCTCCATTCTTTTTATAATACCATTTACCACTATTATTTATCCAAAGGCCATTCAATTTATATGAACTTGATCCTGCATCCGCTTCCCCATCAATCCATGCACCGTCTGCTCCAAGCTTATACTCTTTACCACCAGACATTACAGTTGTATTTCTTAACATAGTTCCGGATTTATCATAAAAATACCACTTGCCTCCATCACGTTTCCATGTTCCTTCAGTATTATTTGAATAACTTGTACTTGCTGACACATATTTTTTTCCTTCAGTCCATACTCCATCTGCTCCTAATACATATCCACCATCTATTGTCGTATTTTTTTGCATAACTCCATTATCATTAAAATAATACCAATTTCCATTTTGATCTTGCATCCATCCTGTTATATATGTTCCATTTTCATTATTGAAATAATATTTATTTCCATCCTTCTCTTTCCATTCAGCATTAGCTGATATTGGTAACACTCCTATTAATGCTGTAGCTGCTAATGCAAATACTAATGTTTTCTTTATAAAAATATTTCTCATCCTTATTCTTCCTTTCTCAAATTAAAAATAAATCTACAATCGTAAACCACACATTAAGTTTACAACTGTAGATTTATTTTGTCAATACTTAACAATTAAATATTAAGTTAGAATTTAAGATTTTTTCTTAATATATTTTCTACTAATTCATGATTAAAATATCAACAATTCAAAAGAAATCCTTACTTTTCTACCCCTGACGACACTAAAATATTTTCTAAAGAAATAGATACTATTAAAGGGTTAAAGATATTTATAAACAGCTTTGTTAACTTCTTTTCTCTGTAATTCTAATTTAATCTTGGCTTTTTATATTTAGAATTTTAAGTAATCTACATAATAGAAATAATAAAATAAATTTATATTTGTATATGTGGATTATTTTTTCACTTATTTATTGCCCATAATTTTATCTAATGATAATATTTACTTATATACAAGATACATATTATCATTAAACGTCTTAAATCAAATTACAAGCTTTAGATTTTTTATAATTACCTAAATTCAAAAGCTGAAATTAAAGAAGGAACTATTATGTTTAAAAAGTGGGATATAATTATAATCATTTTACTAATCTGCTTATCTTTTATTCCTGAACTAGTTTTTGGGGTAATAATGGGACACAATTATAATGGAACTTATGCTGAAATAACGCTAGATGGTAAGCTTTATAAGAAAGTTCTCCTATCAGAGCATAGAGGTGAAGAAGAAATAGAAGTAAAAACAGACTACGGATATAATACAATTGAACTTAAAGATGATTCTATTAGAATAGTAGATTCAGACTGTCCTGATAAAATTTGTGTAAAATCCGGCTTTATATCAAAACCAGGAGATCTTTTAGTATGTCTTCCACATAAGTTAATGGTTGAAATTAAAAGCAATAATAATGAAAAAGATACTGATATTATACCAGTACATTGAGGTGAATCCGATGAGTAAAACATTTAGAATAGTTTTTATAGGTCTTTTGGTATCACAAGCTTTAGCTCTCTATGCTGTTGAAAGTATGATTCCAGTGCCCTTCATTGCACCTGGTGCAAAGCTTGGACTCGCAAATTTAATTACTGTTGTAGCATTGTACACATTGAAAAGTAAAAAAGATGTTTTTTTAGTAATATTACTAAGACTTTTACTTGCAACTATGATCGGTGGCACACTATCAACTTTCATATATAGCGTTGCTGGTGCAATTCTTAGTTATTTAGCAATGGTATTAGTCAAAGGATCATTAAAAGATAAAGTTAGTATAATCGGCGTAAGTTCTGCTGGTGCTTTCTTTCATAATGTTGGTCAGTTAATTGTGGCTTCTGCTATGGTTGAAAATATTGCTATAATGCTTTATCTTCCTATTTTATCTCTAACGGGTATATCTACTGGAATTTTCATTGGAATCACTTCAAATTTTATAGTTAGACATCTTTCTAAACTACATTATTTTAGCAATTTAAATATAAGTGAATATAATTTGGAACATGAACAAAACAAGGTGTAGTTAACATAAATTTTATGTTAGCTACACCTTATATAATTTTGTTTAAGATTTCTAATCTTTAATATTCCTTGCAATTGTAGAAAGGGGAATTATTCTAAATTTATTATTTAAATAACCTCTCTAATTTGCAAATTTAAAATCCTTATGTAAATTTGTAACTCTATCTTTAAATCCATTTGAAGTATAAACTTTATAATCTGAAGTTGTAATTTCACATGATACCTTTGGCATATTATTAATTAACTTTAAGCCTTTTTCTGGTCCAAGTGTAAAAACTGTAGTAGTAAGAAGATCTGCTATCATACCATTGTCATCAAATTCTCCATTTATTACTATAGTATCACTCATAACTCCATTATCTACTGGATACCCAGTTTTAGGATCTATAATATGATGATATCTTTTATTGTCCTTTATAAAACATCTTTCGTAATCTCCAGAAGTAGATAAAGATTCATTTGTCATCTTTATTATTCCTAAATATTCATTAGGATCTTCATTTCTAGGATGTTTAATTCCAACTGCCCAATCCTTATTTTCTTTATTTTTTCCAACCGCATAAATTGAACTTGAACCTAAATTAATAAGTCCATTTTCAATTTTATATTTCTTATAGATTTTTAATACTTCATCAACTGCAAATCCTTTAGCCACTCCGCCTAAATCTATTGCCATGCCTTCCTTTTGAAGCATAATACTGCTGTCATTTTCGTTAATGCTAATTTTATCATATCCAACTAGCAGAAGCTTTCCTTTAATTTCTTCATCAGATGGAAGTCTTTCATTGTCTGTACCTATTCCCCATAAATTTATTATTGGTCCTAATGTAATATCAAAAGCTCCCTCACTTAATTTAGAATATTCCACTGAGGTTTTTACCATTTTTAAAATTTCCGGATGAACTTTTACATAACCTTTCCCTGAAGCTTCATTTATTTTATAAACATCACTTGTATTAATGTTTGTACTTGCCATTTCATTAATTTCATCTAATTTTTTAAAACTTTCCTCAACCGCTTCTTTTGAATTTTCTCCATAAGCATTTAAAGTCACGGCTGTATCCATTACTATATTGCTTTTTTCATAGAACTTACCTTTGTTATTTGTGCAAGAAACACAAAACATACCACTTAAAATTACTCCTATTAGTGGATATATAATCTTTTTCATATATGTACTCCAATCTCTTATTTTATATTGATGCTATACAAAAATACATCAGAAAAATCTTATCTTTAATTATTAACTAACTTTATAATATTAACAATACAATTTACTAGTTGCTTTATTAATATAAATTATATAAAATTTCAACTTAAATTTCATTAATTCACAAGCTACTTTTACATAAAATTAGACTCAAACTAATTCTAATTAGCATGAGCCTAATTTTTATAAGAATTAAGATTACAAGCTTAATTTTTTATTTATTAAACAGTAGCTTTTAAATTAACTGTATTTCCATTTGTTTGTCCTTGGATAGCAAGATTAATTGCTCCTGTTGGACATTTAGCTATACAGGTTACTTCACTACATTTTTCCATGCAGATCTTATGATCAACTACTGCAAGATTATTTTTAATTTCAATAGCACCATATGAACAGTTTTTTGCACAAATACCGCAGCCTATACATGCTGCTGTACATAATTTCCTTGCTATTGCTCCTTTATCCTTAGAATTACAATCTACTTTTATCTTTGCATTGGTTGGTATCATTTGAATAACGCTCTTTGGACACGCTATCTCACAAGCTCCACAGCCAGTACATCTTTTTTTATTAACAACTGGAAGTCCATTTTCTCCCATAGACATAGCTCCAAAATTACAAACTTCCACACAGTTTCCAAAACCTACACAACCATTTTTACAGCCTTTAGGTCCGCCTTGAACCATACTTGCTGCTTTACAATCTTTTACACCTTTATAATTATAGCTTAAAACAGCTTTGTCCCCTGTTCCTCTACATCTAACATGAGCTATTCTTGGTTCTACCTTTTCTGCTGCTTTTCCTGTAAGCTCTGCTACTAATTTTGCCACAGCTTCCTTACCAGGTACACATAAATTAGGTGCAACATCAGGATTTAAAACTACAGCTTCTGCATAATTAGCACAGCCTGCAAAACCACATGCTCCACATTGACCTTTAGGAAGCACCTCTTCAACTTCATGTATAAGCGGATTTACTTCCATGGCAAACTTTTTATTTGCTACTGCAAGAATAAATCCAAAAACAATTCCAACTGCTCCCATTACTACAACAACCATTATAGCAGTACTCATATATCAATTCATCTCCTTAATCTTTATCAATAAAGGGGTCAGACCCTTGTATAAATTTACCAAAAGCACAATTTTATCAATGGTAAATTAACTTATATCATTCCTGAGAACCCAAGAAATGCAAGAGATAACATTCCTGCTAAAATAAATGCTATTCCAGTTCCCTGTAATGCCTTAGGAACATCTGCATTCACCAGCTTCTCTCTTAAACTTGCCATGAGTATTAATGCAAGAGCAAAGCCTATACCCGAACCTATTGCAAACACTATACTTTCCACAAATGAATAATTTGATTCAACACTTAATGTTGGAACAGATAATACTATACAGTTTGTAGCTATTAAAAGAAGATAGATTCCCCACATATTATATAAAGCAGGCACTTGTTTCTTTATTATTAATTCTAACAACTGTACAAAACTTGCTATAAGTATTACAAATACAATTGTTGTTAAAAAAGTTAGACCATATGGCAATAATACAAAATGATATACTATATATGCAAGAATTGAGCTAAGGGTTATAACTGACGTAACCGCCATTCCCATTCCTATAGATGCATCTAAACTTTTTGATACACCAAAAAATATACATAAACCTAAAAATTTTGTTAATACAAAGTTATTTACAAGTACTGCACCTATAAATAGTGCAAAGTATTCCTTCATTACAGTCATTACGATTCACTCCCCTCTGATTTTATGCGCTCTTCTTTACGCTCTAGATACATTTTAATTCCACCCATCATATAACCAATTAATATGAAGGCTCCTGGAGGTAAAATCATAATTAAAGCAGGATTGTAACCAGCTCCAAACACTGAAAATCCTAATATTGTTCCATTACCGAAAAGCTCTCTTATAACAGATATTACAAGCATAGCTATTGTAAATCCAACACCCATTCCAAGTCCATCAAAAAATGATGGAATAATCTTGTTTTTAGATGCAAATACTTCTGCTCTAGCAAGGATTATTGCAAATACAACTACTAATGCTAAATATACGCCAAGTGCCTTATATAATGTAGGCGCAAAAGCTTGCAATACAAGTTGTACTATAGTTACTATTGTTGCAATTGAAGTTATATACACAGGTACTCTAACCTTATCATTTACAAGCTTACGTGTTATTGAAACTGCTACATTATTAGCTGTAATAACAAATAATACTGTTAATCCCATAGTTAATCCATTAACAACTGTAGTCGTAACTGCCAACGCTGGACAAAGACTTAAGGCTAATACAAATATTGGGTTTTCATCTATTATACCTTTTTTAAAAATATTCCATAACTCTCTCATATTACTTACCTCCTGTAAAGTGTACTACTTTTTCTACAGCTTCCTTAATACCTAGTGTTACAGCTTTAGAGGAAATTGTTGCCCCTGTCATAGCTTGAATATTTTCTTTATTAGAAGGATCTTTTACTACAGTTAAAGCTTCTGCACTCTTTCCTTTGAACTGGCTTTTAAAAGGTTCTTTTCCTGCATTATCTCCAAGACCAGGAGTCTCATTAGCTGATAATATACTGTAATCAACTATTTTCCCATCTGGTGTAACTGCTACTAACATCTTAATAGCACCACCATAACCTTTAGTTTCACCAGGTACTACATAGGCTATTATTTTTCCACCTTTTTCAGCAGTAAACCATTCTTTTTGTCCTGATACTTCCTTAAAATTATCAGCATCACTAACCAATGCCTTCATTGATTCCTGCTTCATCATTTCATTTTTTTGAACTGCAATAGGCGCTGTTACATAATATACTAAAGCTATTATTATCCCAGAAACTAAACAAGTCACTATTAAATTTATAGCTACTTTAAATATAGACTCTTCTTTTTTAATCTCTACTTCTGACATGTCATTACCCCCTTGCTCCAAACATCTTTGGCTTTACAAAACGATCTATTAATGGTGTTACAGCATTCATTAATAAAATTGAGTAACAAACCCCTTCTGGATAACCACCTTTTAATCTGATCAAAGCAGTTATAGCACCAGCTCCCACAGCAAAAATAATTTGTCCTTTTGTTGTGATTGGAATAGTGACCATATCTGTTGCCATAAAGAACGCTCCAATTATAAGACCTCCAGCCATCATATGGAATAACGGATCTCCAGTAAATAATCCTGCTGGTCCAAAAATCCAAGTAATAATACCAACTGTTCCAATCATAAATACAGGAACATGCCAGTTAATGTATCCTTTATATATAAGATAAATTCCACCAATTAAAAGCAATATAGTAGAAGTTTCACCTAAACTTCCATTTCTTGTTCCAAGAAACATTGCTTTATACAATTCAAAATTTCCACCAAAAGTTTCAACTAATTTATCATATCCTTGTTGTTTTAATATGTTTAATGGTGTTGCACTAGTAACTACATCTACTGATGTTGTTATCTTTGTCCAAGTTGTCATTGCAACTGGCCATGATACCATTAAGGCTGCTCTTCCAATATGAGCAGGGTTGAAAATGTTAAAGCCAAGTCCTCCCATTGACTGCTTAGCTACCACTATAGCAATAAAAGAACCAATTGCAATCATATAAGGAGGTAAGCTAGGTGGAAGAGACATTGCTAATAAAATACCAGTTATAGCTGCGCTTCCATCAAAAGCAGTAATCTTCTTCTTAGTGAATTTTTGTAGTAAATATTCGAATGCAACTGCTGAAATTAAACCAACTGCTATATTAATTAAAGCTGTAAGTCCAAAATAAAATATTGAAAAAATTGCTGCTGGCGCTAAGGCTATATTTACATTCCACATTATCTTTGAAGTCGTTTCTTCACAACGTACATGAGGTGAGGTAGAAACAGTAAACATACTTTCTTGAACTTCTATTCCCTTTGCTTTGATTTCACGTACTTTATCTTCTTGTACATTATTTGTCTGTACTATATTTTCAGAACTCATTTTTATCCCCTCACTTCCTATTTCTTCGCTGCTTTTGCTAAGTTTTGTGCTTTTGAATATTTTATGTACTGCACAATATTACGTTTTGCTGGACATACGTAAACACAGCTTCCACATTCTATACAGTTTAATAAGCCATATTCTTCTTTAGCTTCACTAAATTTATGACGTTCACCTAATATACTTAGCATACTTGGAACTAATCCCATTGGACATGCTTTAACACATCTTCCGCATCTAATACATGGACCTTCTTCTCCTGAATTTACAACTTCACTGCTTAATGCTAATATACCTGATACACCCTTCATTACTGGTACATCTAAAGTAAATTGAGCAAATCCCATCATAGGTCCTCCCATAATTATCTTTTCAGGAGTCTTACTAAAACCTCCACAATAATCTATTGCTTCCTTAAAGCTTGTTCCAATTCTTAATAATAGATTTTTAGGTTCTTTAATTGCATCTCCTGAAACTGTAGTAACTCTTTCTATTAATGGGATTCCATTAGCTACAGCATCATAAATTGCAATAGTAGTACCAACGTTTTGGACTACTACTCCAACATCCATAGGTAATCCACCTGCTGGAACTTCTCTATCTGTAAGTACTTTTATAAGCATCTTTTCAGCACCTTGAGGATATTTGGTAGGAAGTGCTACAACTTCAACAGAAGTTCCTCTAAAAGCTTCTTTCATAGCCATTATAGCTTCTGGTTTATTATCTTCTATTCCTACATATCCTTTGTTAACACCTAGGAGCTTCATAACAATTTTTACTCCATTAACCATACGCTCTGAATATTCAAGCATCATTCTATAATCTGCTGTAAGATATGGTTCACATTCAGCTGCATTTACTATAAAAGTATCAATTTTTTTATCTTTATTGGGAGAAAGCTTAATATGTGTAGGGAACGTCGCTCCTCCAAGTCCAACAATACCAGCTTCTTTTATAATATCTCTAATTTCATCTGGGCTTAAATTTTCCCAATCACGATTTAGTGGAAGACCCTCTGCCCATTCATCTAGTCCATCATTTTTGATAACGATTGATAAACATTTAACTAATGATGCATGTGGCATTTCTGTAATATTAATAACTTCTCCAGAAATCGACGAATGTATTGGACTGTGCATAAAAGCATCGCTTTTTGCTACTACTTGTCCCTTCTTAACCTTATCTCCAACCTTAACTATTGGTTCGCAATGAGCTCCTATATGCTGACTCACTGGAATAGTTACAGTTGAAGGTAATGTTGGAATTTTAATTGCTTGATTGGAGCTATACCCTTTGCTGTCTTTAGGATGAACCCCTCCAAGAAAACTTTTTAACATTACAATCACCTCTCAAGTTTATAGAAATAAATTAATCTCATAGCTGTCTAAATTTCATATTCACTAAATTTAATTCAAATCAAAATTTAATGTAAACAATTACTTTTTTCGACAGTAAATTTCCTTATTAGAACTTGTACATAAAAATCAAACTAATTATTTTATAAAATATTTATAATTTCTGGTTTGGATTTTTCATTTGCAGTAGCAGCTTTATCAAATAGCTTAACTAACACCATCGATAATAAGAAAGCTATTATCCCACCTGCTATTTGAAAAGTATGTACATTACCTCCAATGTAATCTCCTATTCCTCCTCCTAATAACACCCCAATAAAAGCAGCAATTAATGGAAAAACAAAAACAACAAAGGCACCTCTTAATACATTCACCTCCTTAACTTCAAAAACTACTCGCTGTCCAACGGTTGCTCCAACTTTATTATTTGCCTTTATTATGATACTATCACTTCCTGGACAGCCTCCACAGCTACTACAATCACTATGTCTGCCTACTTTGATTTGGGCTTCATTATTATTCACCTCAATTACTATACCTTGTTCTGTTTTCATTACTATCATTCTCCTTAATCTTTTTGCTTGTACCTTATTCCATTTTCATAGAATATTGCTTGTAAGATATTATAAATAAGGTCATGTTTATTGCTCTATTCCATTATAAACTTCTATTCCCTTGTTTTAAAGAATAAGTATTTTTTTAACAATATTATATAAAAATAGTCTGTTAATTTTAACAATAATTTCTTTAAAATCAATAGGCTATTTTTACTTACTCCTAATATAATTCAATATTTTTATTGAATTATATTAATTATACTTGCTGATATATTTTCTTATTGTAGATAAAACATTGGTTCTAATTCCACTGAAACAGGGCTACAATCTGGATTGGTTTCCATTATATCAGCCATATACTTCCACCATTTCTTGCAAATTTCTGTTTCAGCGCTCTTATTCCATAAAGCTTCTTCTTCCAATTCTATAAATCCATATAAATAATTAGTATCTTTGTCTAAATAAATAGAATAATTACTCCCTCCATGTTCATGAATCATTTTTTTCATTTCTGACCACAAATTTTCATGCCTTTTTTTATATTCCTCTTCAAAACCATCATAAAGTTTCATTTTGAAACATTTTCTTGATTTCATTTTATCGCTCCCTTACATTAAGTTCTCAAAATAATTTGATCATATTTTGCATATCCTTATTTAAATAAGGATATTTCATGGTGAAATATCCTCATTCATGCAATTTCAATTTAATCTATTTTTATTGATATTATTTTTCCGTTAAATGAAATTTCCACAAGATTTTGATCTATTTTTGCAACAGGACCTTCATCAAAATTAAATTCTTCATCAACAGCTACTGCACCTAAAACAGCTGAAACTAAAATATTTTTTCCTGGATTAATGCTGCCTGTCAGCGTTGGTAATACAGTTCGTGGATATAACAAATTCGTGTTAGGTTCAGGCTCAATCATTTCTGCTTTTAATTTTCCACTTAAATCTAAAATACCAGTAATGCAATCCTTGAATTTATAAAAAATTTTATCATCAAATAACTTTCCATTCCCAATCCATGCAGGTGCTGCAAAACCGCCTTCTGCAATGTCTAATATGCGCTTAGTATCAATAACATGTACTCTAACATGCCATGGAGTTAAAGGAATAATAAAACTTTTTATTATAACATCCTTCCAAGGCTTCCAACATGATTCAATATAATCCTCTTTTATATCATAACTTTCACAGCCATAACGAGTTCTATAATATCCATCACCTTCTGATAGTGCTAGACAACTGTCAAAGGCTCCTTGCTTTAATAGCAATCTTCCTTTAGGTACACTAAACCCAAAAGTTGTTGAATATACGAATTTTTCATACTTTGCATCTCCATGAGCATGCTCATGTGAATGCTGGCCAGAGGTGAATGCTTGAACTTCTTTACCTATTTTATCATGGCAAACTATCATTCTAGAACTTTTTTGAATACTTTTCTCTGCAAAAGGTAAATCTTGTTCTTCTGATGTCCAAAACGGATGATCTTCAGGTATTGCTAATGCTAAAAATGTCTTTAAAGCCCAATAAGGTGATCCAGGTGCATTATACCCTTCTGCCATATTTAAATTTTGATATGTATATCCTATATTTAACAATCCATCTGCTGAGAATATATTTTCATTAATCCAATATCTTAGATTTCTCATTACAATACCTTTTATAACCCCCCAAGGTAATGCTTCTACATTTGCATAAGCTAAGGCAGACCAAAAACAGCTTTGAGCAAATCTATAGGTCAAACTTCTTCCAAAAGGTATAGCTGATCCATCTACTGAAAACCAATCTTTATAAGTTTGAGCAAAAATCCTAGCACGTTCTTTATAATCTTTTGATCTTTTTGGGTCTTCTTCTTCCATTGCCTTTGCATAAATTAATCCATAATAATGCATTCCAAATGGAATATAATAATCTATTTGCTTTTCATATCCATCAAAATACCAACCATCATTTAAATAAAATGAATCTATTTTATCTAAATCTCTTAAAAGTATCTCTTTTGACCATTGTCTTCCACACTTTTTCATTGCAACATTAACTAAGATTCTAAAGAATAACCAATTAGTATCTGGAATTGTATGATCATTGATTTGAATTAACCAATTATATAAATTATCCTGTTGTTCCTTTGTTAAAGCATCCCAAAATATATCTTTAGATAACATTAGTGATAATGAAATTGAAGCCATTTCAACTATACGTTGATCATAATCATTGACTTTTCCATAGTAAGCCTCACTATTTGGATCAGTACTTTCTATTAATCCCTTAACAAAATATTGAATTAATTCTGAATCACTTTCATTTTTTAATGTAGAAAGAGGTCCTATTCCCCATAAAGGTCTTAAAAACGCTTCACATTCTCTTGAATTTTCACTATAAACTGACCCACTGGTTCCTAAATTTAAATGACCAGGCTTTTGTTCCTTTAAAAATGGTGTTAAGGGCTCTATTATATTAATTAATGCTGCTCTTAAATCTTCTTTAGTTTTCAATGGATTCTTCTTAAGATTTTTATTATATAAACCTATATTTTCGTTAATCATCTAAACTACCTTCTATCCTTATTAATTATAATTAAATCTCAATACCTATGTAGAATAATGCGAAATAATCATTATATTACTTTTAATAATAAAAACTGAACCTGAACTCATTTACCAAAATAACAATTTTTCATCATTTAACCTTGCAATTCCTTCTGTAAAGAAATAGTCACCATAAATTATTGGAATATCTAGATTTTTTTGTTCTGGAAAATGCCCTGTTGCATGATATAATAAGCCTTCTTCTTCCATATCCTCTTTCGTTGCACATTCATAATACAAATCTTTTAATATATTTTCTCCAGCATCCTTATATAATGAAACCTCCAATTCTGAAACTTCTTCACTTATAAGAAGCAAGCCACATGCAGCTATGGCTCCCGCTGATGAATCTGGATATCTATATTTTCTTTCCCCATCTTCTGGGACTCTAAAATCCCAAACTGGACACTTTTTATCTTTCATATTTGCAATAAAATAATTAGCTGTTTTCTTAGCTGCATTTAAAAATTCTATATTTTTAGTATATTTATATGAAATTGCAAGACCATAGATTGCCCATGCACAACCTCTTGCCCATGCACTATTAGGTGCAAATCCTTGTCCTCCAAGCTTTTCAACAACTTCTCCTGTTTCTGAGTCGAACACCACCATATGCTGAACCGAACCATCTTCTCTGATAAAATTTTCTAATACCATCTTGCCATGACTTTCTGCAACATGTTTAAATCTTGGATCTCCTGTTTCTTCTGATGCCCAATATAAAAGTGCCAAATTCATCATACAATCAATTATTGCAACTCCCGAATTGTCATCTTTACCTATCCAATCATTCCACGCACGGATATAATTTCCTTTTATATTAAATCTTCCTGCCAAAAGATTAGCAGCAAGTAATGCTCTCCTTCTTGACTCCTTATTTCCTGTTATTTTATAATTAGCCAAACTACTTAATGTCCACATAAATCCCATATCATGATCTATTAATTCAGAATCAGTTAACAAATAATCCATTTCTTTTTCACATTCTTCAGCAGTGATTTTTAATTTTTGGTTTTTATTTGCAAGATACACATACCAAAGTATTCCTGGCCAGAAACCTGCTGTCCACCACTGAGGCTTTTCTAAATCATAATGCTTATTTTTGCTTACATGAGGGAAATTCACACCAATTCTATCATTATTTAAATTAGTTTTTTCTTGAATAAAGCCCCATGCTTCTTCTTTCCAATCGTTATTCATTCTAAATGTGCCTCCTTGATAATATTTAACTAAATACCTATATTATCTATATTTAAATAAATCTTCTATTCAACTAAACCCTGACTATGTATCATTTGATAACAAAATTTAAATAACATATTAAATTCTTTTTCTTTTTTACGCGTCACTAATCCCAATCTATATATACTCACGCTTTCATTGTAATGGTTAGCTACTTCTTCTTTTTCTATAACATAATCAAATGTATTAATATCACATAACAAGACAATATTCCCACTTGTTCCTTTCCAAATAACCTTCCCATCTTCAATTACTTGTGGTTTTATATAACTTATAAATCCTTCATTTACTTCAATTACATCCTCACCTGAAATTGACTCTTCTATAATCAACGTGGAATCACGATTTTCAAACTTTGCTTTCCGGTAAAAATCCTTTAAATTTACTGAAGTATAAACTTTGGCTAATTCTAAATTAAATTCTATATAATCATTATTGATTTCCTGTTTAATAAAGTTACTTTTTATATTGCTTTCTTCTTGTTCAAAATTATTTATAAATGGTACCGAATGCCAATATGATCTTGTATTATGATAAGTATATCTTTCACTTCCAAAATATCCTTTTGTATATGCACCTGCACCTAAATCTGTTAAAATAATTTCCCCATCTATAGCTGCAACAAAACTTCCAACATCATTATGATTATGAGGTTCATTATTGCTACCTCCTTTTATGGCAAAAAACAACTTATCTTTTCTATGAACCATCCAATCAGCATCCTTAAAATAATACGAACCATTTATTAATTCTTTATTCAATATTTCTTCGCTTGTCCACCATAAGTTTCTGCTAACATGTGCCCATCTATAACAATGATCAAAATCAAAAGTACTAATTTCTTTTATTAAAGGAACATTTATTTTGTATTTATTATGTAAATATGAAATTAATCCTGATGGCAAAATCATATTAGGAGGTACATCTGAAAATGGTAAAAATACTTTTTCTGAGATTTGAATCTTTTGAGGGAACTCAGCTATAGCAGCAATTTTATTACCTACTTCCTCATCTTTAAAACTTCTTTCAATTTTCTTATCTTCAAAATACATTTCCGCCTTTAAGGCCTTATAATAAATATAATATCCAAAACCATAAGACCAATATCCAATCCCCTCTAAAGTTGCTCCATCTTCACCAAACCCACTAATATAGTATTCCAAAGCTTTTTCAACCTTATCTAAAATTAGTTTTTGCCTTTCATTTTTTTCTATAAGCAAAGCTGTTATTCCAATACAACCTCCACAAACCGCGCTCCAATTGTGAGTAGCTGTTTCCCATTCCCAGTTTCTATTTATAAATGGATTTATAACTCTTTCTTTAATTTGTCTTCTAATGTGATTTTGTAATAGCAAATTCAGCTTTTCTCCATGAATAATTATTATTTCACTTAAAGTTTGTGCTGTTTCTGCTGAAAAAAGATCTATTATCTTTTCTGATTCACCTAAAAATTCTTCTTCTCCATATTGAAGATGAGCAGCTAAACACCAGCTGAATTCATTGGATATTGTCCATAATAATTCATGAAAATAGTCTATTGCTTCCTTAGAATTATTCCATTGAAGATATAAGCCTAAAGCAGTTAACTGTTTTCTCCTTTCAAAATATGCTCTTTCAAACTCTTTTCTGCTTCCTTTAGTATAAAACTCTACATATGAGCTAAAGGGTATTTGTGGTATATTTCCCTTAATGATAACTTTTACATATTCCTCAATCTGTTTCATTAATGGAGCTCTTGTATTATTAAGCTTTATCTCTTTTAAAAACCATTCCTTCATAATTGAATATTTCCCTTCTAAATGATTAGGACTATAACATTATTATTTCTTTATTATTTGCTTAAATTTATGAAAGCATTTCAGTAAACATTTTCACAAAAACTTTAATGATTCAATTGTCCTTTAATTTTCTATACTTTATATATTAAAAAGTATACTTAAATTAATATATTTATTTCTTCTTATTTACACACTACAATTTTTGAAACCAGTTTCATAAAATAATTATAGACCTTATGTTTCTTTGTTGTCAATTCATATTATTAAAATCCTAACTCTTCAGCTACCATAATAACTGTTATTCTTCCAGGTTCCTTGCGTCCATTTTCTATTATCCCAGTATAATTACACACAGAACTTTGCATTTCACATTCCATACATCGTCCAGTTTGAACACATGGAGTTTCATGTCTAACCCTTGTAGCATTCATTGGTGCAATCTTTTTTATTCTCTTAAAAGCTTCCTCTAAATCATCAACTACCTTATTTGCTCCCGCTACTATAATTACTTTTCTAGGTCCAATAATCATAGATGCCACTCTGTTTCCTGATGCATCTGTACTAACAAGCTGTCCTTTTCTAGTTATTGCATTTGTACTTGAAACAAAATAATCTGAAAGCAATGATTGTCTATAAATTTCATAAATTTCTTCATAAGGCTTGTCTTGAAATCTATCAAAAAATTTATATTTTTCACTTCTAAATTCTTCTGTCATATTCATTGCTCCAAGAGTTTCTGAGCCTCCTACAGATATACTGGCTCCTTCTGGTATTAAGCTTAAAATCCTCCTCTTAGCCTCTTCTTTATCCTCAGCATAGTAGCTTACATATCCTTTTTCATTTAATATTTCTACCATTTCTTTAGCTATTAACTGATATTGTTTCTTTTTATATTGATTCATTTTTCAACACTCCCATGTTATATAAAATATTTTGAATACATTTACATTGATAATAAAAATTAAATTTATTAAAACCTTTGCTGAATTTAAGATCATTTATATAGTGCTATTTATTGTTTAACTTTATTTTTTTAGCCTTATTAAGTACTAAATATAAAATCTACACTTTAATATTTGTACTTAATAAGGCTATATAAATATTCTCTGTTTAAGTTAATTGGTTAATGTCTATATTTAAGATTGTTATATATATTTATGATTAATTACACACACTAATAGTTTTTTTATTATTCTAATATATTTCTAATACAAGCTTCTATTTCTTTACATTTACAATTATTAAAGAAGTATTCTTTGAACTTTTCTCCACTTACAGCACCCTTTAATAACTCTTGGTCTATTTCTTTTAAAATAGTTACCATATCTTTGTGCGTTACTTTTTTAACTTCATCTAAGATTTTCTTATTTCTTTGTTCTGGAATAACTCTATCCTTTGGATATCCTTGTCCGCTTTCACCTTGGAATAACTTTTCAAAAATATATTCTAAGTTTAATTCAGCTCCCCATCCAAAACCTTTTGCAAAAGGTAAGGCTATTGCATTTCCATCATTTACCTGTGCAAACATATACGCATCAGCTGGATCAACTATATGTCCACATAAAACTCCTGGGAATGAATTAGCTGCAAGCATTGCACCTTCACCAGTTCCACATCCAGTTATAACATAATCTGCTGCTCCTGAATTTAAAAGAATAGCAGCTAATATACCATTTTGAACATATGTTAATTGTGCTTCACCTTCTGTGCCATACATTCCATAATTGAATACTTCATGGCCTTTTGGCTCTACAACTTTTTTTAAAGCTTCATATATAATTGGGTTTTTAGCGGCTTGACTATTTTCATTTATTAAAGCAATCTTCATTTCATTCTCCTCCAAACTATATTAATTTAAATTGTTGTGACATTAGATAAATTTAATTATTTAGGTTGTTTTCCAATATAAGCTAAGATTCCACCATCTACATATAAAATATGACCATTTACAAAGTCTGAGGCATCGGATGCTAAGAATACAGCTGGTCCTGCTAAATCTTCTGGCGTTCCCCAACGTGCTGCTGGAGTTTTTGCAACTATAAACTGATCAAAAGGATGTTTTGATCCATCAGCTTGAACTTCTCTAAGTGGTGCTGTTTGTGGTGTAGCTATGTATCCTGGTCCAATACCGTTACATTGAATATTATATTCACCGTATTCAGATGCAATATTCTTTGTTAACATCTTAAGTCCACCCTTAGCTGCTGCATAAGCTGAAACTGTTTCTCTTCCCAATTCACTCATCATTGAACAAATGTTGATTATCTTTCCATGACCTTTTTTGATCATTCCTGGAATTACCGCCTTAGATACTATAAATGGAGCATTTAAATCTACATCAATAACTTGTCTAAATTCTGATGCTTTCATTTCAAGCATTGGAATTCTCTTAATTATTCCTGCATTGTTTACCAAAATATCAATTACTCCAACTTCTTTTTCAATCTTTTCAACTAATTCATTTACCGCATCTTCATCTGTAACGTCACATACATATCCATGAGCTTTTATTCCTAATTCTTCATAGCCCTTTAAACCCTTATCAACCATTTCTTGATTAATATCATTAAATACTATTGTAGCTCCTGCTTCTGCATAGGATTTTGCAAGTTCAAAGCCTATACCATATGCCGCTCCAGTTACTAATGCTATTTTACCTTCTAATGAAAATTTCTTTATATCCATTTAATATTTCCTCCTTAAAATCTCTTCTACTTATTTTGATACTATAATTATACTATGATAATATAACTGTTTCTTGTTATATTTTCCTCAAAATATTGCAAATCTTGAAGTAGTAAGTATAATAAAAAGTAAATAACTTATAATGAGGTGACATTTATGAAAGAATTTGCATCTTGTAAAGAAGCCATTAATAATTGTATCTCAAATAAATATTTTTCTATTGCACATTTACATAGTGAAGAAGAAACTATGGCAATTCACATACATGATTCCTATGAGGTTTATTATTCTATTTCTGGTGGAAAACAATTTTTAATAGATAATAAGCTCTACCATATTAATCCTGGAGATTTATTTGTTATAAATCAATTTGAAAGTCACTATGTTTCTCAAATAAGTAAAATGATTCATGAGAGAATAGTACTTTCCATTCATCCTGATTTTTTAAAAGCTATCTCCACTAATAAAACGGATTTAAGCTATTGTTTCACTCATCGCGATGAAAACTTTAGTCATAAAATTCAATTAGATAAGGAACAGCAAAATAGATTTATGTATTTTATAAATAAAATTATCAGTGCTGAAGGCTTTGGAGCTGATAGAATTGAATATTCAAGCTTTATAGAGCTTATGACCTATTTCACCAAATTATTTGTTGATAATGAAGATTCCATTTTATCAAACTACAAATATAATAATCAAATTCAAGAAGTAATAAGCTACATAAATGATAATGTTTTAGAAAATATAACAATTAAACATTTGGCCGAACATTTCTTTTTAAGTGAATCATATATTTGCAGAATTTTTAAATTGGCTACTGGAACTACTATAAATAAATACATAACTGCACGGAGAATATCAATAGCAAAATCTCTTCTTTCAAATGGAGCTAATATTAATGATGTATACATTGATTGCGGCTTTAATGATTATAGCAACTTTTTGAAATCTTTTAAGAAAGCTGTTGGTGTCTCTCCTAAAAAATATTCTACTTTTAGTATGAATTAAATATTAATAATATTAATCCTCTTCTGGAATTCCAAAGTTTGGAGTTCCATCCTCATTCCAATTTAATCTTTGAGCTCTAGCATGGCGATTTGGATCAGTAAGAGGATGTCCCATTAATTCTTTGTAGTTTCTAGCATGATATATTAAAACATCATAAGCTCCATCTTCGGAAACAGTAAAACAATTATGTCCAGGACCATATTGACTATTTTCAATACTTGTTTCAAAAATCGGCTTTGGCGATTTACTCCATGAATTAGGATCTAATAAATCACTTGTTTCTGGAGCGCTTAATAGACCCATACAATAATTATGATCTGTTGCACTAGCAGAATAGCTAATAAATATTTTTCCATTTCTTTTAATTACTGCTGGTCCTTCATTAACTATTTCTCCAACCTTTTCCCATTCTAAATCAGGCCTTGATATCATAACTTGTTCTCCTGTAATTGTCCAAGGATTCTCCATAAGGGCAATAAAGAGACTTGAATTATTTTTAAATTTAGGATCATTCTGGGCCCAAACTAAATATCTTTTATCTTTATGTTCAAAAGTAGTTGCATCTAATGAAAAAGATTCCCAATTAGTTTTTACTTGTCCTTTTTCTACCCATAAACCTTCCAGTGGATTTTGTGATGAATTTTCAAGGACATATATCCTTATGCGCCAAATATCTTCTACATCTCCTGCTGCAAAATATATATACCACTTATTATTAATAAAATGGATTTCTGGTGCCCATATGTGTGCCCCCATTTCTCCCTTTTCATGTTTTCTCCATATTGTTTCAGGCTTAACACTCCCTAATTGCTGAATGCTAGTTGCTCTTCTAAGTTCAATACGATCATATTCAGGAACTGATGCTGTAAAATAATAATAGCCATCAGTATGTTTGTAAACCCAAGGATCAGCTCTTTGGAACACAATTGGATTTTTAAATTCTTTATTGTTTAACATAAATAATTCTCCTTTTTTAATATCTTAATCATAATTAACAATAAAATAAGGCTGATACAAGCAATATTTTGCTTGTATAAACCTTATATTTCAATATTTAGCTAACATTATAAGTTAATATTCTTTATTTCAAGTTATTTCAAAATAAACATTAAATATATATTTACCAATATCTTTCTATATCAGGACAATAATTTTTCTTAATAGCTGCTCTCATTTCCACAAAGCAGCCACAAATTTTGCACATGCCATTAATTAAATTATCACATTCCTTACATATATCAAGCCTTCTATTATATTCTTCTTCTTCTGTTTTAATGTGCTTATCTAAATGTTCAATATAATCTTGTAAATGCTTATATTCTTTTTCATCGAAAAGCTCATCTAACAAACAGCGTTTGCAAAATCTTTGACTCATATTATTCTATAACAAAGTGAATTATACTACACTTAGGAATCTTAAAATCAATTCCTTTATCAGTAATCTTGAAGTCTTTGAATTCTTCTGGTTTTACTGTTTCTGGCTCGTCGAAAGTATTATAAGCACCCATTTCATTTGTTAAAACAGTAGCTTTAACAGCTTTAACTTCTCTATCTACCAAAATTCCTTGAATATCATAAGCTTCTGAAACTGATAAGTTATTTATAGTAATATTAATTCTTCCTTCTGCATCTACAGATACTGATTCATGTAAGTTAGGAACTTGATTTTCCTCTTCAATTCCAATATTCTTAGTGTCTATATAACTTTCAACAAGAGTTGCTTCTTGGTGACATTTGTACATATTAAATACATGATAAGTTGGAGTTAATATCATTTTTTCTCCTTCTGTTAAAATAACAGATTGAAGTACATTTACTAATTGGGCTATATTAGCCATCTTAACTCTATCACAATTCTTGTTAAAGATATTTAAGTTAATACCTGCAACTAATGCATCTCTCATAGTATTTTGTTGATATAAGAATCCTGGGTTAGTACCAACTTCAACATCATACCAAGTTCCCCATTCATCAACTAATAGTGCAACTTTCTTTTCTGGGTCATATTGATCCATTATTGCAGTATGTCTACGAATTAATTCTTCCATCATTAATGTTTTCTTAAGAGTTACGTACCAATCTTTTTCATCAAAACCAGTTGCTGCTCCTTTTACTGTCCAAAATTCTCCTGGAATTGTGTAGTAATGTAGAGATAATCCATCCATAAAATTAGCGGCTACCTTCATTACACCTTCTGTCCAATTATAATCATCAACATTTGGTCCACAAGCTATTTTGAAAAGTTTATTATCTCCATAATTTCTGCAATATGTTTGGTATCTCCTATACATATTTGCATAAAATTCAGGTGTCATGTTACCACCGCAACCCCAGTTTTCATTACCAACACCAAAGTATTTTACTTTCCAAGGCTTTTCATGGCCATTTTTAGTTCTAAGGTCAGCCATTGGAGAAACACCATCAAAAGTTAAATATTCAACCCATTCAGACATTTCTTGAACAGTTCCACTTCCTAAATTTCCATTAATATATGGTTCACATTCTAATTGTCTACATAATTCCATAAATTCATGAGTACCAAAGCTGTTGTCTTCAACAACTCCACCCCAGTGAGTATTAATCATTTTCTTACGATTTTCCTTTGGTCCAATACCATCTTTCCAATGATATTCATCAGCAAAACATCCTCCTGGCCAACGAAGTACTGGTATTTTCATTTCTTTTAACGCTTGTACTACATCGTTTCTCATACCATTTGTATTAGGAATTTTTGAATTTTCTCCAACATATAATCCTTCATATATACATCTACCTAAATGTTCTGAAAAGTGTCCATAAATTTCTTTATTAATTTTTCCTTTTTTATTATGTACATTTACAACTAATTTGCCCATAATATCCTCCTTTTATTTAAGTAAATACTTTAATATTTAAGTTTTCATTTAATATATCTTTAATATAACATGAGGATTATTTTACGTCAAACGTTTTCTATAAATTTGTGAAAGCTTATAAAAACTATCTTTTCTTTTTAATTAATATGAATTTTTTTACTTTTATTTAAACTTTAGTAGGTATATAATATCTAATAAATATAATTTCTTAAGCTGTTATTTAGCTTAGTACATAGGAGGAATTTTAATGGATCGTACTCTTACCCTACGTGAAGGGCTGGCAAATAAAACATTTATGGAAAAAGTAGATTATATATGGACTTACTACAAACTACATATAATAGGTTTTTTAGTTTTATTCTTTTTTGTAGGTTCTTACATATCTAATCTTATAAACAGACAAGAAGTATATTGCAATATTACATATGTTGGAAACTCAATTAATACTCAAGAACTAGAGCCAATAAAAAATACCCTTAGTGATACCTTACTGCAAAATCCAAAAAAGCAAGTTATTCTATTTGATTCTGTCTTTACTGATCTTAATACTGAGGCTGGTACTGCAATGAAACAAAAGCTTCATGTAAGTATTGCAGCACAGCAAATAGATCTTGCTATTGTAAACAAAAAATTTTTCGAAGAAAATTTTTCTTCTGAAATGTTTATGAATTTAGAATCTCTTGATGGATTTTCTGAACTTTCAATTTCAAATCATGAATTGCTAAAGAAGGCTGATAGTAACGGTAATAGTATTTATGGTATATCTGTTAAAAATTTAAACCTTTTAAAAGATGTTCATTATACTAATGACGATAATTATCTTGTGGTTATTTCTAATACTGAACATAAGGATGCTATCATGAATGTGTTAAAAACATTTCTAGGGTAATCACCAATTTATACAGAAAGGATAAATATATGCTACATTTTAAATCAATGAGCGATGCAAGTGAAATTTTCAAGGCACTTAGTGCCCCTATGAGACTTAAAATAATGGAAATATTATACGAAGACGGAGATAAAAATTTAAACGACTTGGCAAATATGCTTAATTTGACTAATAGTGCCATCTCCCTTCATATAAAAAAACTAGAGGAAGTTGGTTTAATAGAAATTCGTACAATGTCTGGTAAACGTGGTTCTATGAAAATCTGCAAACCACTTCACGATATGTTAATAATTGATTTATTTCCTAAAAAAGTTGATGTTTCTTCGTACCAAGATGAAATTGAAGTTGGGTATTACTCTAATTGTCAAATAACAGCTACTTGTGGAATTTCAACAAAAGACAATATTATTGGAGAATTTGATGATCCACGCTATTTCTTATTTCCAGAACATTTTGGTGCTTCTGTTCTTTGGTTCACTACTGGATTTATAGAATATAATCTTCCAAATCGATTAACTGCTGGACAAAAGCTTACAGAACTTCAACTTTCTTTTGAAATTTCTTCTGAAAGCCCTGGATTTAATGAAGACTATCCTTCAGATATTTATTTTTCAATTAACAATATCGATTTAGGCTGTTGGGTAAGTCCTGGTGATTTTGGTGCAAGACGTGGACGCTTCACGCCTACTTGGTGGCCCCAAGGCTGTAATCAATATGGAAGACTTAAAACACTCTCCATCAATAAAGATGGAACCTTTATTGATGGAGGATATCAAATTTCTGAAACTACAATTGATGATCTTAAAATAGATTACACCAGCACTATTGCTTTTAGATTTTCTGTACCAAAAGACACAAAAAATCCTGGTGGTTTCACATTGTTTGGTGAAGGTTTTGGAGACTATAACCAATCTATAAAAATGCAGACTTTTTATGAAACCGAAAAAGCCTAATTATATGTAGTGACGGTCACCAATATTGGGCACCAATATAAAAAAAGCTTGTAGATAGTATTTCAATACTTCTACAAGCTTTTGATTTATTTCACTTCAAAAATGCTTTTTAATTATCTCTTATATAATAATATACTTTTCTAATGCTACCGCTACCCCATCTTCATCGTTTGTTAAAGTCACATGATTTCCATGCTTCTTTACTTCCTCTGGAGCATTTCCCATAGCTATTCCAAGTCCTGCATATTCTAGCATATCTATATCATTATAGTTATCACCCATTGCTATTATTTCTGATTGTTTAACATTAAATTTCTTTTGCAATACGCTAATCGCCGAAGTTTTTGATGCATTTGATGGCATAATTTCTAAGTATGTTGGTTTTGAAGGATATATATTTAATTTAATATTCTCAGTTCCTTGCTTTAGTAAAGTTATTTTATCTGACTCTGCCATGCATAAAATCTTATTTGGTCCTGTTTCCTCTCTATCCCAAATTTCAATCAGTTCCACAAAATTTACAACATTAGGTATAATATTGGTTATTTCACTTTCCTGTTTAGCCCAATAATCCATTTCTTCTATATACCATTCATTATCTTTATACAAACTCATATGAATATTCTGCTCACTAGCCAATTTATATATTTGTTTAAGATCAGAAACGTCTATGATTTCTTTAGATAATATATTATTGTCTTTATCTAAAATCAAAGCTCCACTATAGCAAATTATTGGCTGCTCTATTTCAAGTTCTTTCTGCAGAAAAGATATTCCCTTTGGCATCCTTGCCGAAACTAATATTACAGGTATATTTTTTTTATTCGCCACAAAATTTATTGCACTTTTTACTTTCTTTGAAATTTCATGTTTTGAATTTAATAAAGTTCCATCAATATCTAAACATACCATTTTAAAATTGTTCATAAATTTCCTCCCCCTTAATTCAGTTAACAGTTAACAATTTATAATTAAAATCCTACTGGATTTTCAAAATAATAAAATCAACTTAATTTTAATTATTAATCATAATAATACTTACAATTACTTATTATCAAATTAATAATTACTTAGTAATAATTAGTTTAATATCATATGCTTCTATAATATCTAAAAAGGCTGCAGGAGGCGTTTTATCAGTTATGATAACATCTATTTGTTCCCACTTTGCTCCCCTATAATAACTCAAACACTTAAACTTTCCATATTCAGCAAGAATAATTACTTGATCCGATTTTTTTACTGCTGCCTGCTTAATCAAAGCATCTTCTTCATCAACATAATAAATTCCATCCTCCGTTATTGCTGCAGCACCAAGTATTGCCGCATCAAATCTCATTCCATCAAAATAGTTTACATAATCTGCTTTATAAAAGAATCTATTTTTTTTATTAAGACACCCTCCAATGGAATTTAATTCTACATTTTCTTTTTCCGAAAGTATTTCAATATTATCAAGTGAATGAGTAAGCACCCAAATTGATTTATTTACCTCTTGTGCTAGATAACTTATTATTGTAGATACATCAAGAAAGTAATGTTTATTTTCATCAATAAATTCTAATGCCTTTTTAGCAATATTTTTTTTCTCTTCTGAGTATGATTCGATTCTTTCTCTATATTCTTTAATTACATTGTTTAAAATTGGAAGACTAATTCCCCCATGAGTACGGATTGCTGTCCCCTGGTTTATAAGTTTTACAATATCACGGCGTGCAGTATCCCTTGATACTTGAAACATTTCACAAATATCATGAATTGACATATAATTATGTTCATTTAAGTACTCTAAGACCTTTAAAAGTCTTTCTTCTTGATACATCTAATCACCTTATTTCATTAATTTGAATAAATTACTTATTATTTAGCCTATATAGTTTTCTTTAGTTTAATTTTAAGTAATTATAAGCATTTTGTCAATATTAATAAGTAAATATGCTCACTTTATTTTTATAAAGCAAAAAACTATATGCATGTATAAACATTACATATAGTTTTTTTGTTTTATAACTAAAATTTCAAGCTTTTCATTCTTCTCTTTTCATCATACATACTTTTGTCAGCTATTTTCAATAGTTCCTCTGCGTCAATTGAATCATCTGGAAACTGAGAAATTCCATATGCAAAACTAATCTTTTTAATATCATCATTTAGATGGATAACACTATTTTCAAAAGCCATATAAATTCTATTAATAATATTTTTCACCTGGCGTCTATCTTTATTCCTAAATATTATTGAAAATTCATCTCCGCCAACTCTCCCAAAAATATCTTCTTTACTAAGTTCTGATTTAAATATTTTTGCAAACTGAACTAATACTTTATCTCCAGAATCATGTCCATATACATCATTAATTTCTTTAAAATCATTTAAGTCTAATGTGCATATTACAAATTCTTGACTAAAGTTATTTGCTTCATTTAAGGCTTTATTTAATAAAGTTTCAAAATAACGTCTATTATATACCCCTGTTAACTTATCATACCTTGACATATATATAATATTTTCTAACAATTCAGCATTATTAAAAGCTATAGCTATATCATAGCATAGATGTTGAAGTAATTTTTTATCTTCTTCATCAAAACTCTCAGCCTCATTATTATTAAAGAGATTAATAAAACCAACACTTCTTCCATCAATCCCAATTCCAGAAGTTAATATTTCATATGGAGATTCCAATAATATTTTTCTCCATATCTCATAATGTTCCTGTGAATCAAATAAGTTCTCTTCTAAATTCTTTAAAATTACTGGCTTAAATATATTTTCAGAATTAAAAATATTATCTTTATAAACCTCCAATATATCTGGAATATCTAAATTTATCTTTTCTGTTTCATTTGAAATATACCCTTTTGTTGCTTTGTACTGCAACTTATTATTCTGCATTACTATAATACTTCCCATTTTACCTTTTGGAATTATATCTAATACTTTATCTAATATTAATGTAAAAATACTATCTGTCTCACATGAAGTAAGCATTTTGGTGTTTATCTCCATAATTGATTTTGTAAAATCACTCATCTTTTCTATTGTAGATTTTTGCTTTTCCAATATTTCATTTGATTCCTGCAACTCTTTCGTTACTTGGTTCACAAGATTTGTAAATACATTTATGACCCCTAAATCCTTTCCTTCGAAAAAACTATGGTTTTGATTTTTGCTTTTAAGTAATGATGTTTTATTCTTATGGATAGTCTCTTTGCCCTCTGAAAGTCCTAGAATTGTCATTGTTACATTTAGCATCTTATACGAATTATTGTATGTAAAAAACTCTCCATAAGTAAAAAATCCAAAAGTAGGAGCAATATCATTTAAATTACAAGTCTCCACCTTAATACTATCTTTCATAAATGATTTTCTCACTGAACAAGAGTATACAAAAATTGCTTCAATACTCTTATTCTCATTTAATCTATCGGCTATTTTCAAGCCACATTCTTTTAGCATACCTACATTTCCGTATCCAAATTGAATTTTATCTCCAATTTCAACATTTCCTAGAAACCCCAAGGATCCATCTTTGTAGCATCTAAACGCTACTCTAGCTATATCAATGTCAGACTTTTTAATTATTAATGGGAATTCAGTAGCAGACATTGGTAATTCATCAGCAACTTCATCACCAAGATATTTTCTGTAAATCTCTATAGCTTTAACATTATCTATTGTGAAGATTCTATTTTTAACTGCCTTTGTTACAGTCATTATTTTCCCAATTGGCGACCAAGAAAAATTCAATTCTGTTGTGACTATTAAATTTTTTCCTGTTAAGGAAGCAACCGCAATACCGCTCTTTGTAACTCCTTCTTTAGTGAACACAAGTGTTTCTTTTAAATACCCATTATCACCAGCTTGCCCACCACAAATAATAACATTATGATTCTCCAAACCTATTCCTTGAATAACTTCCCAGCTATTTACCAACAAACCATTAGAAAATAAAATAATCACCTTTGTATCTTCTTCAATTAATTCTTTACTTATTTCAACTCCTACTTCATATTCTTTATTACCATTAAACAACTTTGCTTTAACCTGTACTTCTTCAAAAACAGTGAATGATATTACTGTTGTATTGTCAAACGCATTCCCTAAAAATATTTCGCCAGCAGTTGATGTACCTATAATTTCTGCATTTGGCAACAATGCCACTATTTCTTTAATAAGCTTATTAATAAATTCAATTTTAACTGTACTTGTAAAAACTTGAATTAAAATATTCTCATTATTATTAATATTTTGCTTCTTAATAAAAGAGTTCATTTCTTCGAAATTAGTATATACAATTCCATATTGTTTCATAAAATCATCAATGCTAAAACTTCAAAACTCTTTACTCTTTCTTCTAGTTCAACCAACTGCTCATAATAAAAGCTTTAGCAAACTCCTTTCTTTGTTTTAGATATTTCAAAAATGCCTTAAACTACAGTGTATGAAATTCGTTTATTCAAGCTGTCTATATAAATATATAATCATAATATATAATTCTATATTTTTCATTTTTCTCCTTTAAGGTATAAAAATTTATCTTTTTAAATCGCTATATACAATATTTTCATATATAAATAAATAGATTGCTACAAAAAATACTATTTTTTATAGCAATCTATTTATTTAAAATTTATAAAGGCTTTTTAGTAAAGCAATTTCTTTTCCATGCCCATCAAGTTCATTTGGTGTTTCGAGGAAGAATGGTAAGTCACATAATTTCGGATGATTAATAATATTTGAAATTGCCTCTAAACCAAGAGAACCTTCTCCAATCTTCGCATGTCTATCCTTATGGCTGTTAAAAGGATTCATGCTGTCATTTAAATGTATTGCACGTAATTTATCCAAGCCAATAATCTTATCAAATTGTTCAAGCACACCATCTAAATCATTAACAATATCATATCCCGAATCATATACGTGGCATGTATCAAGACAAACTCCCATTTTATCAGAAAGCTCTACGCAATTTAAAATTTCTTTTAATTCTTCAAAATTACGTCCTATTTCAGTTCCTTTGCCTGCCATTGTTTCTAGTAATACAGTTGTAGTTTGTTCTGCTTTTAATACTTCGTTTAATAGGTCAGAAATGTATTTAGCACCAACTTCCACACCTTGTTTAACATGACTGCCAGGATGAAAATTATAAAGATTATTTGGAATATATTCCATTCTAACTAAATCATCTACCATTACTTCTTTTGCAAAAGCTCTAGTACTTTCATCTGCTGAGCAAGGATTTAATGTATAAGGTGCATGAGCTAATAGTTTAGCAAAATCATTTTCCTTTGCAAGCTCTAAAAATTCTTTAATATCTTTTTCATCAATAGCCTTTGCTTTACTCCCTCTTGGATTTCTTGTGAAAAACTGAAATGTATTTCCACCTATTTGAAGGGCTTCTTTACCCATATTTTTAAAGCCTTTTGAAGTTGATAAGTGACATCCTATTTTTAACATAAATTAACCTCCTAAGGTTTGTTATTATCAACTTAAACATAACATATTTAAAGCATATTTGCTAACTTTTTGTATAAGATAATCATCTGCTTAATTAAATAAATATTTTTATTTTATTTTAAATTTACTTACCATTGTACCTAATATTTCTGCTTGTGCCATTAATTCTTCGCTAGCAGCAGCACTTTCTTCTGCCGTTGCAGAGTTTGATTGAACTACATCAGATATTTGCTCTATTGAACCATGTATCTGCTTTATGGATGAAGCTTCTTCTGCAGCTCCTAAAGCTATATCAGAAACTAATTCAGTTGCTTCCCTTACATCTTCTACAACCTTTATTAGAGATTTTGCTGTATCATCTGCTAATACTTTCCCTTTATTTACATTGCTTATTGAAGAATTAATCAAATTTGCTGTTTGCTTTACTGCTTGAGAGCTTTGTTCTGCAAGTTTTTTTACTTCATCTGCAACAACTGCAAAACCTTTCCCTGCTTCTCCAGCTCTTGCAGCTTCTATAGCTGCATTTAATGCAAGTAGATTTGTTTGTTCAGCTATATCATCAATAGTCTTAATTATATTATTAATATTTTTAGAAGATTCTTCAATGTCATCCATTGCACTTAACATTTCCTTCATTTTTTCATTGCTGCTTTCTATATTTTCTACTAATTTAATTGTAATATTATTAGTATTAGCAGCATTTTTAGCTGCTGTTTGTATTTTAGAATCAATCTCTTCAATAACTGCAGATAATTCCTGAATTGAACTTGCCTGATCTATAGTACCTTGTGATAAACTTTGAGAAGTGGTTGATACTTGTCTTGATCCTCCGCTTACATATTTAGAAGCTTCCTTTATTTCATGGAAAGTTTCGTTAAAAGCTACTATAATATTATCAATTGAACTTTTTATTTCTATGAAATTTCCTTTATAATCTGCATTTGTTTCAGCTGCTAAATTTTTTTTTGACATTTCAGACAAAACATAAGACAGATCCTTTATGTACGATTTAATTGTTGTAATCATTAATGAAAATGAATTAGCCAAATCACCTATTTCATCCTTTGATTCAACCTGTATTTCCACTTCTAAATCTCCATTCGCCATTTTTTCTGCTATCTTCTTCATCTTTTCTAATGGCTTAGCAATTAATATTGAAATATACTTTGATATAAATAAAGTTATTACATAAAGACCAACAATTGCAATAATTATAACAACTATTGAAATTATTTGTAGTATTTTTAATTGATTTACTAATTTATTGCAATCATCTATTTTCATTTGTAATAAAGTTGAAATATTATCACTGATTTTAACTGCTAATGGAGACGCTTTTTCATAAAGTAATTTACTAGCATCACTACTATTATCTGAAATTGCTGCATAAACAATTTGAGTTTTAATTGGTGTATATTGAGTTATAGTTCCTTTAAGCTCAGCAAAACACTGTCTGCCCTCTTTAGTTTCAATTGTTACTTCTACTTCATCTAAAAGTTGATTGATTTGATTAACATATTCATCAATGTCCTTTTGATATTTCAGGTTTCTCTCTTTATCATTAGCGACACTAAGTTCACTTAACTTTACTCTCATTTCTTGAAATTTGATTCCAACTTGTCCAATTTTACCTTGAGAAAACCCATAATTAGTTATTGCATATTGATATTTTTTATTTGTTTGAATTAAAAATCCC
Organism: Clostridium sp. C2-6-12; assembly: GCF_009928485.1. GTDB lineage: Bacteria > Bacillota > Clostridia > Clostridiales > Clostridiaceae > Clostridium. The sequence goes on from NZ_JAABNP010000004.1 coordinate 158,599, forward strand.
AATCCAATTAGAGATGTTATTGTTCCAATTAACGCTATTAATAATAATGAATTGAATAGTTTATTTTTTATTTTCATGTCTTTTAGCTTATTTTTCTTTTTTAAATCCTTTAATTGGGTTCTCACTTTTAGATTCTTCATCTTGTTTTTTAAATTCATATTAACTTCTTCCCCCTATTTAAAAATAATTTAAACGTTTAACTTTTTGATTTCATTTTGCATAGACAAATATTAAATCTAGATGAATTTTCTTTACTTTTTCTCAACACTTTAAGTAAACATTTTCAAAATAATTTAAACTACTTAATACCTGGTTAAAAACACATAATTTTTTAATTTTATGATTTTTATTATTAATTTTAAATTATAGATTCCTATATAATTTAAACTTCATTTTCAACTAGTTCTAGAAAAAAACTTAGTGTTAATTTATATAACAAACAAGTAAAATATGAAATACATCTTTCTAAGAAAAATCCATTACATATTTTACTCATTTATTAATTTTTGATTATGATATATCCAAATTTTTTCTATGTTCTAATTTTATTTCAAATTATTTTGAAACCCGTTTCATAAAATAATTATATCTCGTATCATTCTTTTTTGTCAATTGTTTTTCACCCTTATTTAATATCTAGTGTTTTTAATGCTACTATTCAACAAAACCATTTGAATCTTTTTTATAAATACAAATAGATAATTTCACTATATCAATCTAAAAGTTAAAAATTGTGATAAAACACTATATTATATAACTTCTATAATTAAAATGAATTCCACTGCAAAAGAATATAGAAATACTAAAAACTGCAGTCATTAATATTTTTTTAACTGCAGTTTTCAACATATAATTTTTCATAATTTATTAAATAAAAATCTTAATTTTTTTCATTGCGAAATTGAAAAGGTGTAAGGTGGGTATTCTTTTTAAAGGCTTTACTAAAATAGTTGCCACAGGAAAATCCACATTTTAAAGCTATTTCATTTATAGAAAGCTCTGTATTGCGAAGTAGCTCCATAGCATACTGCATTCTTATGTTGCTAAGATATTTTAATGGATTAATTCCAGCTTCCTTAGTAAACTCTCTTGTAAAATGACTAAGAGAAATTCCAAATTCTTCTGCTAAAGTATTTATTCCTTCAAGCTTTGAAAAATCATTTTCCATTCTCTCTATGGCTATTCTCGTTCTTGTTGAATAATCTTCTTTATTATATGCAACTTTGCTACATAATAAACATAAGAAATGAAAGACTGCTTCACTTCCCGAAAAGGGCTGAAGCTGCATTCCATTACTTAAATTTTCATGAAACTTTAATAAATATTGTATTGGGCTGCTGCTTTCTGAAAGTGTTATGATCTTTCCAATCTTATTCACAATCTTATCATAATATGGCTTTACAGCAGTTCCCTCAAAGTGAATATATAATATCTGCCATCCATCTTCATCTAAGCCATCTGGGCAGTAATATTTTTCATCATCTGGTATTTCAACAAAAAACGCCTGACCTGGATCAATTCTATATTTTTGATTTCCTGTTTCAAAAATACCATACCCCTTTAAGGTATACTGAAATAAATATCCTTTTATGTCTCTAAAATTATTATCAAAGTAATACTCCTTAGTATTTCTCTTTTCGATTCCCATATCCTTTAATTCAAATGGTGGATTCTGAATTTCATCAAAAAATACAAAACCATAAGATCCAAACTTATATGACATCAAAAATTCACCCCTTTTATCAATTTATTGCTCTTGTATCACTTAAAAATGCTGTAATATACTTAATATATAGTTATTATTATCATAAGTATAAACAATATAATTATATCAAAAAAACACTATATAACTAATTAATTAATAATATTTTTATTTTAGAAAGGACTTTCATTATGTTATTAAAAAACACTTTTGCAAAAACTCCACCAATGGGATGGAATAGTTATGATTATTATGATACTACAGTAAATGAAGCTGAAGTAAAGGCTAATGCAGAATACATGGCAGAACATTTAAAACCACATGGATATGAATATGTTGTTATTGATATTCAATGGTCTGATCCTGATGCAGGCACTGACAGAAAAAACTACCAATATATAAATTTCAGCCATTTTAATATGGATGAATATTCTAGACAGCTTCCCGCTGAAAACAGATTTCCATCTTCTAAAAATGGTGCTGGCTTCCGCCCTCTTGCAGATTATATTCATAGTTTAGGCTTAAAGTTCGGTATTCATATTATGAGAGGTATTCCAAGATATGCAGCTCATACACACATGAAAATCAAAGGAACTGATATAACTGCTGATAAAATTGCAAATCCTTATTCTGTGTCAAAATGGAATCCTGATATGTATGGGGTTGACTATAGAAAACCTGGTGCTCAAGAATACTATAATTCAATTTTTGAATTATATGCTGAATGGGGCGTTGATTTCGTAAAGGTAGATGATATATGTAATACCAATTTTTATGCAGATAATCCATATTCAGCAGAAAAGGAAATTGAAATGATTCACAAAGCCATTTTAAATTCTGGTAGAGATATGGTTTTAAGCCTCTCACCAGGACCAGCAGTCATAGAAAAGGCTTGGCATCTAGAAAAGTATGCCAATATGTGGCGTATTACTGATGACTTTTGGGATAATTGGGGCTTGTTAAAAAATATGTTTGAACGTTGTGAAGTTTGGCAAAAACACGTATCCACTGGCTGTTATCCTGACTGCGATATGATTCCAGTTGGATTCTTAGGTAAAGGCTTTGGTAAAGAGCGTTACACTAACTTTACAACAGATGAGCAAATTACCTTAATGACACTTTGGTGTATTTTCAGATCTCCTTTAATGCTTGGAGCTGAATTAACCAAGTTAGATGAAGAAACATTAAAACTTTTGACAAATGATGAATTGCTTCATTTAATAAGTAATTCAAATGGCGCAATTCAAATAGAACGTGATGAAAACCATGCTATATGGCTTAGCAAAGATAATAATGATAATAGCTACTATTTAGCTCTATTCAATTTATCTGATGAAAATAAAACTATTAAAGTTTCTTTAAAAGATATTGGAATCGACTCAAAAGTTTCTGTTCGCGATTTATGGAAGCATGAAAATTTAGGTTCAGTTGAAGAAGAAATTGTAGGATCTGTTCCTTTACATGGTGCATTACTATATAAATTATTTTAATAAATAGTGATTAAAAAATAGGGTGCAGAAGCACCCTATTTTTAACCTATAAGCTTGTCATTCTAACTGCCATATACTGTTTACTAGGCATATCTATACGAAAATCCCCACTAAATACTCCAACCTCTGTAATAGTCATTTCCCAAGTGTCGATTATATCAACTTTATATTTTTTACCTTCTGGCATAGTAAACGTTCTAAAACTTGGTTGATTGAATCCAAAATAGAATAAGAAATACTCCTTTCCTACAGTTCCAACTGTAACATCCCAATATAAAAATCCACCATTAGATGGCTTCTCTATTGGATTTATAGGACCTGGTGCACTTTCAATTATCTTTCTTAAAAAAGCTATTCTCTTTGGACTAGTTCCATGAAGTTCTCCACCATGAGACCACCATAATATGTCTTGTGGATGAACATAAGTTTCACCATGTCCCATATATCCTCCTCTTACTACACCTTCCCAAAATCTTCTTGTCATTTCCTGACCAGTTATGTTTCCCCAGCCATGATTTATATTTCCTTCATAAGTGCATTCATCAATAACTATAGGTTTACCATAAAGATTTCTCCACTCATCAGTATTTTCTGAAGTTTTATAAACATCCACTCTTTGCATGCTACAGTGAGAAATCCAAGATTTCTTATAATCATAAAACTCTAGGCAATTATGAATCGAGTTTAGATGATGATATTTATCATATTTTTCTACTATATGTGCTAATCGCTCCCAATCATCAATAGTTTTATTCATAATATTAGTTTCAAAATCTTTAAACAAGTCATATTCATTTGCCATTGACCACCATATATTTCTAAATGACGATAATCTTGATACTATATACTTTAAATATCTATCATCATTGTCAGCTCCCATATTGCTGAATCCCCATCTATCATAAGGATGAAAAAGTATCAAATCGCACTCTATGCCTAATTTCTGCAAATCTAGTATTCTTTTCTCTAGATGATTAAAAAATTTAGGATTAAACTTTGTATAATCAAAGCCTTTTTCTAATGAACCCTCATACGCATATAATTCTGGCTCATTATGATTGTAATCATAATGTTTTGGAAACACACACATACGCAGCTTATTAAAAGGAGAATCTTTTAATGTTTTAAGTGTTTTCTCCTGAAGTTCATTAGATTGATATATCCAAGCATAACAAGTAGTCCCAAAAGAATAATGTGGAGTTCCGTCTGCATATTCAAAGTGGAATTGTTCTCTAACTCTTACTGGTCCATGATTATTTCCTAATGCTTCTATACACTCAAAGTTTCCTGTAATATTATTAAGCGAATCAATATTGCTTTTTGTAGTATAGCTCCAATCGCCTAACATATTTGGCATAAATCTTATTTTATATTTTCCGTCTCCATCATAAAAACCATTAACCTCAATGTAATTTTCTAAATGCTTAAAAACAGCTGTAATTTCAACCTCTATAAAAGGATTTCCGTCATTAGGGCCTTGAAATGTAGCTTCATAAATGTTCCATCTTTCAACTTTATTGTCCATGTTCATTATTCCCCCCAACTATTAATCTGGTTACTATAAATTTTACTATTCAACAAATCTCAATAATAATCCTTTGTAACAAGTCCCAATATATATAATTCCTTTTCTACTGATAGTACTATTTTTTTAATTTAATAAGTCTACCTCAATATAAGCTTATAACTTTATACATTGATAAGATAAATAATTTTAATCAATATGTTAATTTTGTTTTTGCATTCATCTAAGAAGGTTAAACTATAACAAGAAATTTATCTGAGTATAAAATCATTCTCATAATTGATGCCATATCTCATAGTTGCCTGTCTTAAGCAATATCATTAAATTATCATCTTTCTCATAATAGTGAATTCCAGAATTCTCAAGATCTATTCCATTTATATCTACCTTATTAATATCAGTATCTTGAAGTACCAACTCAGCTTGAGCATTAAATGGGATAATAAACTTATAGCTTAAACCCTTTTCTTCAAAGCTCCAACCACTCTCATAAAGCCCTGCTGCTGTATTTAAGGATGCTTTGGCATAATTTATAAGAGGATTAGGCTGTGGCATCAACCGTATTCTTCTAAAGCCTGGAAACTCCTCTAGAGGATTTATTCCACACATATTGCGATACATCCATTCAACTATAGAACCATATGTATAATGATTCAAAGAATTCATTCCTAGTTCTCCAAATTTACCATCTGGAAGCAGTGAATTCCACCTTTCCCATATGGTTGTAGCTCCAAGCTTGACTTCATATAGCCAACTTGGAAACTCTTCATTAAGAAGAAGCCTATAAGCTAAATCATTATATCCATTTTCTGATAGTACTCTACAAAAATATGGGGTTCCAACAAATCCAGTCTTTAAATAATAATTATTATCCTCAAGATTTTTCTTTAGTGATTCAATTATTCTTTTCTTAAATTTATCTGTAACAAGATTCATAAAAAGTGTAAGTACATATGCTGTCTGAGTATCCTGCAAAAGACGTCCTCTTGGTGAAATATACTCTTCACAAAAGGCTTCCTTAACTTCAATTGACAGTTTTTCATATTCTCTTGCAATTTCTTCTTTTCCTAAAACTTTTGCTGCTTTTGCCACCAGACCTGCTGAATAGGAATAATATGCAGTAGCTATTAGATCAGTTGGTGTTCCACCAACTGGATCAAACTCCCCTTTTCCATCTAAAGCCAGCCAATCTCCAAAATGAAAACCTGTATTCCACAACCTGCTGCCATTATCATGTCTCCTTATATAATCAACATAATCCTTCATACTATTTAGCTGCTGCTCTAAAATAGCTTTATCCCCATAGTGAAGATATAAATTCCAAGGTATCACTGTAGCTGCTTCTGACCACGCACAAGATCCACCAGACCAAAAGTCGCTTACTTCTTTTTTACTTACTCCGAAGGTTGGTACCACATGAGGTACTATCCCTCCCCCAATCCAAGCTTGTTCTCTCGCCAGATCATAAAGATATTTGTGGTAGAAAGCATCTGAATCCATATTAAAGCATGCAGTACCTGAAAACATCTGAGCATCTCCAGTCCATCCCATTCTTTCATCACGCTGTGGACAGTCCGTAGGAACATCAAGAAAATTTCCTTTCTGACCCCATAATGCATTTAGGAACAATCTATTTACCATAGGATTTGAAGTTTCAATGTTGCCAGTCCTCTCCAAATCCGAGTATACAACGCATCCTGTAAAATCCTCTGCCCTTACTTCTCCTGGCCACCCTTCTACCTTCACATATCTAAACCCATAGAAAGTAAAATGCGGCTGTACTTTGGCAGGCTTTCCATCAGAAATATATTTAAATTCTGCTTTAGCTGTGCGGAGATTTTCCCTATAAAAGCATCCTTCCTGCATTTCTTCACCATACTGAAGATATATAACACTGTCCTTAGGCGCACAAATCTCAAAACTAACCCATCCTACCATATTTTGCCCCATATCAAGTACCACTTCACCTTTTGGAGTCTTTATGACATTAATAGGCTTTAGCTTTTCCTTAATAAGTACTGGAACACTCCTTCTAGCCTCCAATAAGCTAAAATCTATATCTATTAAATATACACCTGACCAGCATTCCTCATTTATACCAACGCTAGACCATGTTTTTAAGAACTTATTTGAATCTTGAATTTCTCCATCATAAATATTACTTTCAAGAATAAATGATGGTGCTGCCTTCCAGCTTTCATTAGAGCATATAATTTCTGAGCTGCCATCAGTGAATTTAACAACAAGTTCACATAAAAATGCAAAACTGTCACCGTAATGTCCTTCCTTTTTGTTATCAACCCCGAAACGTCCTTTGTACCAACCATTTCCCAGCATAGAACCTATAACATTATCCCCTATATTTACAAGGTTTGTAACATCAAAAGTCTGGTATTGAATCCAATTATTATAGCTATTGCAATACGGTGTTAAGTATTCATCACAAACTTTTTTTCCATTAATCTCTGCCTCATATAGACCTAGCCCAGAAACATAAAGTCTCGCTTGTGCTACCTCTTTAGTAATACTAAAACTTTTTCTTAATAGTGGATGAATGGACTTATCCCCCAAATCTGGACTTATCCATTTACCTATCCAAGGCTCCTCCATCTTGGAAGTTTCAAACCATGCAACAGGGCTTATAACATCACCCTTTTCAGTCCATACATGCACACGCCAGTAATATCTGGTACAGGGATCTAATTTTGCTTCTAGGGTATAACCGATACTATCAATATCCTCTCTTTTCCCACTATCATGTAATAGTTTTAAGAAATTCTCATCATAAGCAACTTCCACTTGACAAGCTATTTGAGTTGTTGCACCTTCAGCTTCAGTAATCCAACTTAAACTAGGCTTGTGAAGTGTATACCCCAATGGATTTATTATACGATTACATTTCATACTAAAAATTTTCAAATATTTTTCCTCCCTATAGAGTTTTTGAACTCTCACTTTAAATTTTATTTTTATTATTATTGTAAATATTTCTAATAATGTGGTCATGAATTAATTGTTGTAAAAGCACATATCTTTAAACACAATCAAAGTATCAATAATATAAAACCTATATCTTCCTTCTATGGTAAGATATAGGTTTCGAAATTTATACTTTAAATTTATATATTTATTATTTAATTTGATTTTCTACATTGATAATCTCAAAACAGTTACACTATACTTTGAGAATTCATAAGTAAATTCTGTACTTACCTCTTCCATAACTTTTTCAACAGGATAAACCTTTCTTGGATTAACATAAGTATTTTCATCTATTAAACTTTCTGATTTTAATATAGTTGCTGTTCCTCTAGAAGAAACCTTATTAATTCCCTCTATTTTTATTGTCGATTTTTTTGAAGCCTCAGATAAATTTACTACTTTTATTATAATTTCTTTACTTTCACTATGAAAATTTGAAACTACGTAAAAATCTTCTTCACTTTTATTTGTACGATTATTATCATTATTAAAATTATTCTCTTTAATCTCTGTTGGTATAATTTTATTTCCAACATTAACACTGAAAAGCTGTTGAACATAATAACTTGGAGTACCATAAACCTCACTATTATTAAACCAAATCAAATTAGGCTGCCATTGACAATATCCTGTCTTACCAAAAAGGGGAGCATAACTAGCCATCCATACATGGTCAGAATTTTTTTCTATCCCTGTTAAAAATGCTGCTTCTGAAAGTGCTGCTTCCCAGTTATTTCTCCTCTCAGGTATTTCATTTGATGTATGTGCTGCATATTCACCTGCAAAAACCTTAGGTAGATTTCTATCATAATTATCATATCTATTAACATTTTCAATAAACCACTTAGGTGCTTTATAAAAATGTTCATCTACTAGTTCAGCCTTTTGCTCTGTTGTTTTCATCCATTCATAAGCTTTATCAAAATCATCACCTTCAGCTGTCCAGCCCGCACTAGTTATGAGTTTAATTTCTGGATATTTATCCTTAATTGCTTTATGGAAGATTTCATATCTTTCAAAATATTGTTTTTCCCATTGCTCATTACCAATTCCTATATATTTTAAATTAAATGGTGCTGGATGACCTGCTTCTATTCTTTTTCTTCCCCAAGTTGTACTTTCATCTCCATTAGCATATTCAATTAAATCCAATACATCCTGAATATATTCATCTAATTGATCAAGCTCTACTAATAAACCTTCGTGCCACTGACAAGTCATTCCTGCATTCATTATAGGAACTGGCTCAGCTCCTAAATCTTCACAAAGAAGAAAATATTCATAATATCCCAAGCCATAAGACTGAAAATATTCTTCAGAATTTTGATTAGGTAGTTGGTATTCTTGTAATTGCCAGCGATTCCAATTTATCTTCCTTTCAGAGACATCACCTATAGTTTCCTTCCATCTATACATATTAGGAAAACTTCTTCCTTCAACTATACAGCCTCCAGGAAATCTTAAAAAAGATGGTTTTATATCCTTTAACATTTGAACTAAATCTGCTCTTAATCCATTTTTTCTATTGTTAAAAGTATTTTGTGGAAATAAAGAAACCATATCTATGTCCATTTTTACAGCCTCTTTAAAAATTAAGATAAAAATAGCATTTGTAAAAGTTTCATTAGCTGAAATTACACCTTCGTATTTTTTCCATTCTTCACCTGATATTTCTAATGAAGTTTCACCATAAATTTCTCCTGTTTTAGGATTTTGAATTGCTGCTACTACTTTTATAGCTTTTTCAGCATTTAAATTTCTTGCAAACATGGAGAAATCATATTTTTCACCTTTTTTAATTGAAAAGCCTATATCATTAAAGCCTAAATTTTTAAGTCCAGTTATTCCATCAATTTTTTCAGCTTTTATGTGAAGATAGTTAAGATTATTTTCATTAAGAGGTTTCTCCGAAAGAACTCCAATTTCTAATTTGCTCTCTCCACTTGTAACCTTCTCCCATCCCATAAGGCGTTTATCTAAAACTCCATTAATATCAAAATATTCGAAGGAACGATTTTTAATCAATTCTCCATAAATTCCACCATCACCTGCAAAATTTATATCTTCAAAAAACAGCCCATATAACATAGGACTAATTTCAATACCTTCTGACTCCATGTTCAATACTATTGTATTCGTATTTTTTGCTTCCATTATTAGTATTTCCTCCTGCATATTTTTAAATAAATCGCATAATATTTAACATTTCATTGCATACGTATGTACTTCTTCTTGTTCTAAAAACATACTATAAAATTATTAATTTATAAATTTCCAAAAGCTTCTTTTAGCTTGTTATATTCTTCAATAGTTATAGGCATAACCGTACCATGTCTAAACTTATATGGAGTAATAAACTCTGAACTTACTTCAGTAAAGTTGCCACTTGCTAAGTTATCTGTTACAAAAGCTTGATATCCTTGTCCGGTTGCAAAGGCATCTAATAATAAACACCATTTTCCCTGTCCATTTAATTTATAGCAAATTGGGCCCTCATATCCTTTTACATTCATCATGGTGAAACTTTCAATCAATTCAAAATCCCTATTTAAAGATTCACTAACTTCCATTATTATAGAAGAGCTTGTTTCATCCTTTGAAAAACGATAATATTTACCTTCTTCTTCTATAATAGTAGTGTCAATAATATGATTAGCTTTTTCAATATACATTTCTGCTTCTGTAAAATTCACAAAGTCTTTAGTTCTTGAACTATATATTCTTTGTTTAGAATAATTATCACTGCCTACTTTTGATGCCCAGAATACCATATATTCTCCTAAATTTTTATCATAAGCAACTTCTGGTGCCCATGTACAACCAGCATCATCTCTTGCCACTTTAACCATTCTTTGCTTTGACCAGTTAACCAGATCTGAAGATTCCCATATCATAATGGATTTGCTTCCACTAGTTTGTGCTCTTGTCCAATCATTGTTATTATAAATGCTTAAATCTGTAGCTATAAGATAAAACTTATCATTTTCCTTAGAACGTATAATATAAGGATCACGAACTCCCTTTTCTCCTAATTCACTTATTAATACAGGTTTTTCATTGTTTAATGCTTCCCATTTCATTCCATCCTTGCTTACAGCAAAATAGATTTGTTCTTTCTCAGAAGTATCTTCTCCATGATAAAAATGCACAAATAAATATGCCTCCATGTTATTATTTTGAAGGCTTCTCTTAGCTTCATTGTTCAATTTATTCATCCCCTTTTCACTCCATACTCACTAACAATATTTATAATCTTTGGTATAGTTAATTTAAATTTTACCAGCACAACACGTTAATTTTTATATATCAGCAATTGGTGTAAACCCATGAAGCCAAGTTAATTCACTATCTAGCATGAACTGAATATTCCATGGTTTACTTTCATCTTCCCAAGTATTGAAATTAATTATTGTGTCATACAATAAATTTGCATTATCTACATTTTTGTCTTCTATAAATTTATTCATTATTTCTATTAAATTTTCTGGTTTATTAGGGCAAGTTTCTAATACTTTTAAAAACCACTTATGATATGGATATAAAACTTCATTGTAAGCCAATATTAATCTTCCAGCAAATAAAATCATATTTGTTGATCCGACCTCCATAAGATATCTATTATTTCTTTTTAGTCCTTCATTATAATACCAATGCCATCCCTTAAATTGAGCAATAAACTTGTTTATGTTATTTTCCTTATTTCTTATTGGGTATAAAGCTGCATTTTCAATAAGCTTTTCTAATCCTTCTATCTTGGAATAAGTAACAAATGCATCTTTAAAAGCAAATCTAGCTGGCTCACTTCCACATTCACATACTTTTTCTATGAATTCTACAGAAATGCATTTACCATCAACGTATCCACCTTCCCAAGGGCACACGTCTTCTTCATAATAACCAAATTTCTTTTCTTCTAGTGCTTTTTTGTAATCTTCATTTGATAAAACAATCATTATATCTATATCAGAGTTTTCATTTGCAAATCCATGTGCTACAGATCCACCTGCAATTATTCCTAATATTTCTTCCTTTACCTTTAGTTTATTAGTTATATCATCAATTGCTTTTTTGTGATGTTCAAACATAAAATTTCATCTCCTTCAAAAGACTTATAAATTATTCAATTAACTTATTATGATGTCTTTAAAAATCTCTACAGCCCTATACTTTCCCATATATAATAATATTCTGAAGAATATATATTGTAATATTCTTCAGAATATATTATTTCATTTATATGTTAGAAATTGTAAAACTATATTCTAGATTCTTACTAGAATCAATACAGAATTCTGATAATACTGGTGCTCCCCAACTGTCATCTCCACCAACACCCATTTGCTTTCCTATTATGTTTACATTAGTGAAATTAACAGGAGGTAAATCCTCTTGGTGAAGAGCATTTTCAAGTTCCATATTATTGTATGGTAAAACGCTAAATTCAAATGGCTCTTTTTCATAAGTAAACTTAAGCCCTTCTCCTTTTTCATTTTTAACCTTTACCCATCTTGTTCCTGTTCTATTACCGCATTCTTGAGGAACTAAATATTTTGATAAGTTTGCTTTAGGTGTGCTTTCATAAACTCCTAATTTAGCACCTTCACATCTGTCAATGTAATTTTCATCTGGTCCCATTCCATACCAACTAAAGCTATTAAATTCTGCTAATAATCTAAAGTTCATACCTAGTACTGGAAGTTCTGGAAGTCCGTTAGCTCCGTTATATAATACATTTACTTTGATTACACCATCTTCTGAAACTTCATAAGCTACATTAACCTTAGTTTCTGGAATTGTTGGTAATAAATAAGTATAATTTAGTACTATCTTATTAGTATTTTCCTCCATAGAAAAATCTACATATCTTTGTCCTGTAGTTGCACTTAACCACTGAGCACATCTAAATTCGTGCTTATTTCCTCTATCATTGTCAGTTGTAGCTCTCCAATAGAAAGTCTTTGGTGTTCTTGTTATAAATTCTTTATTGGCATACCTTAAAGATACAATTCCACCTTCTTGTTTAGAGAAAATAACTTTAAAGTCTTTTCCATGAACCCCTATATTTGCATCTCCATGAACAACTTTCATTTTAAAATCAGAACCATTATTTACAGCTTCCTTTTCCTTAATTACCTTTTGTCCAAATGCAATTTCATAACCTTTAGCTGCCCATAAGGTGTCTTCCTTTAAAATTAAAGATACTGTAAGTACAATTTCTTCTGGACATGTAAAGTTATGTAATGGCAATTCAATATACTTTTCTTCTCCAGCAGCAACAGATACATTTATCTTTCCTTCTTGAACTAATTTACCTTCTTTTTCAACTGAATAATGCAAATCAAATTTATCTGTGTTAATAAATAAATTTTGATTTTTTATAGTTACACCATTTTTATCTGGAAACAACTTTACATTTTGATATAAGTACTTAACTTCCTGAGCCTTTGGAGACACTGTTCTATCAGCAAAAATCAAACCATTTCCTGAGAAGTTATAGTCTGAAGGACGATCTGTAAAATCTCCACCATAAGATAAAGTTTCTTCTCCATTAGGTAATTTTCTATAAAGTGCTTGATCGCCGTAATCCCAGATGAAACCACCTTGGTACATTTTATATTTATCCTCAAGTTCTGTATATTTCATCATTCCACCTGTTGAATTACCCATAGAATGCATATATTCACAGCTTATATATGGTTTTTTAGGATCATTGCTTAAATATTTCTCTATATCAACAGCCTTAGCATACATTCTGCTTTCCATATCACTTGTCTTGTCAAATTCTCTATTCCAAAATACTCCTTCATAATGAACTAAACGTGAAGGATCTTTCTTTCTAAAGTATTCTGACATTTGGAATATATCTTCCCCTGCATAAGATTCATTACCACATGACCATATAAGCACAGCTGGATGATTTTTATCTCTTTCTAACATAGAAGTTGCTCTGTCTAAAACAGCACCTTGCCATTCTGGAAGACTTCCTGGTATGTTCCATGAAGGGTCGCATTGTCCCATTTTTTGCCACGAACCATGACTTTCTAAATTAGTTTCATCTATTAAATAAATTCCATATTCATCACATAATCTATACCATAAGCTTTGGTTTGGATAATGAGAAGTTCTTACAGCATTAATATTATGCTGTTTCATGAATTTAATATCCCATAGCATATCTTCTTTAGTAATTGAACGTCCACGTCTTGCACTAAATTCATGACGATTTACACCTTTAAAGACAATTCTCTTTCCGTTTAAGCACATGATTTTATCATTCATTTCGAAATGTCTGAAACCTATTTTTTGTGTGACAACTTCGGCTAAACTTCCATCATCTTTGTGAACTAGAAGATATAATGTATATAAGTTAGGTTCTTCTGCACTCCATGGGCTGATATTTTTCACATCTATAGTTAAAGTTAATTCATTAAAAACCGGTACCTTATTATATTCAGCAACTTTCCTTCCTGTACTATCCTCTAAATATGCTTCTACAGTAGCTTCTAAATTTCCTACTATTTTAAGCTCAGCATTTAATTTTGCATTTTTATAATCATCATATAGATCTGTCTTTACAAAAATATCATTTACATGTGTTTCTGGAATTGCATATAAATAAACATCTCTAAAGATACCTGAAAATCTCCAAAAATCTTGATCTTCAATCCAGCTTGCACTACTTCTTTTATATACTTCGACTGCAAGCTTATTTTCTCCCTCTTTTAAACAACTTGTAATATTAAATTCTGATGGAGTAAAAGTATCTTCGCTATATCCAACAAATTCTCCATTAACCCATACATAAAAAGCTGTTTCAACACCTTGGAAAGAAATAAAAGTTTCTTTATCTTTTAGTTCTTCTTTAACTTCAAAAAATTTAACATAAATTCCTACTGGATTATAAGTTTTTGAAATGTGAGGTGGTCTTAATTCATCATGCCCTTCCCAAGGATACATTGTGTTAATATATTGACATTTATCATAGCCTTGAAGCTGTATATGTCCCGGAACCTCAATGTAATCGAATCCACTTACATCAAAATCTTCTTTATAAAATTCTTTAAGTCTTAAAGATGGATTTTCACTATAAGAAAATCTCCATTTTCCATTTAAATTTTGTTTAAGAGGCATGTTATCTTCTAATTGAATTTCCTCCATTTTTTCATAAAACCAATGATCTGAATGAGCATCCACTCTATTTACTCTAAATACTTCTGGATTTTCTAACCAATCTAATGATGGCTTAATATTACTCATTTTACTCCCTCACTTTCATTTATTTTTAAACAATTAATGCATGTTAAACTTATATCATAATTATATTGTATCTTTTTTTAGTAAAAAATCAACATTATTTTACTAAAATATTTGTGTGATAATTTACAAACTTGATAAAAGTAAAAAACATGCATATAACCTAAAACTCTCTTATATACATGTCTTTATATTTTTTATTTATATTAATTTATTCTTCTAGCTTTTAATAATAAATTTTATTTATTTTCAGGAATAGCCACGTTATTTCATCCTCAACTCTTAACTCTTAGCTGACTTACGCTTTCTCTCACCTTAAATTCAGTTGGAATTATAACTTTTTTATTGTATTCTCTGCTTCCATTAATATTTTCAAGTAATAAATCCACAGCAGCACTTCCTAAGTATTCACTTGGTATCCTTATGGTTGTTAAGGATGGAACCATATATTTAGCACTTGGCTGATCATTAAACCCAACAATACTAATATCTTCTGGAATAGATAAACCTGATTCTGAAATGGCCTTATATGCACCAACTGCCATAGTATCATTTCCAATAAAAAGGGCTGTTGGTCTATCCTTTGTTTCTAAGGCCTTCATTGTAAGATTATATCCAGATTTAAAGGTAAACTTTTTTGTTTCATATATATATTCTGGATTATATATGCCGTTTTTTTCCATAAACTCTTTATATTTTATATTTCTTCCATCAAATCTTGCATATTCCTCTTCATTTTTTTCACTTATATTTTCTAAATTACTTCCACCAATAAAACCTATTTTTCTATGACCAAGCTCATATAGGTAATTTAATATTTTTAAAGTTGCTTCACTTAAATCTACCATAACAGAATCGAACATATTCTCATCTGGAGAAAAATCTACAAATACTATATTCTCATTATAACCATATAATTTTTTTATAGTTTTCGAAGAAAACTTTCCTATTGCAATTATCCCACTTAAATCGGAAATCTCTTCTGTAATGCTTTCCTCTGTTAATCTTACTAAATTAAAATTATTCTCATTACATTTTTTTTCAGCTGCTAGTCTTATTGATAAATAATATGGATCTGCTAACTCCTCTTCATAGTTATACCAGTAAATAATCCCTATTTCTTTTCCTTTTTTTCCTTTAGATTTCTTTGTTTTCAACGATACGTACTCAAGTTCATCGGCAATTTTTAATATTTTTTCCCTTGTAACATCACTTACGTTCAATGTTTCATCAAAGTTTAAAACTCTAGAAACAGTTGCCATTGAAACTCCTGCTATTGAAGCTATTTCTTTTATGGTAGCCAAATAAAAGACCTCCTATCACCATAATAAAGTTTATTAAAATAATAATATCTCTTTTTTAATTCTATATAAAACATTTTACTAAAATTGATCTTAATTTAAGTTTATATCATAAGTAAAATCAAGTCAATTTTTACTAAAAAACTTTTCTATTTTTAATCTTAGGAAACTTATCAAATTAAAATTATTTATTCTTAAAAAAGTCTCTATTTTACAAATCCAATCTCCAATTTGCATTGTGTTTTTCAATTGAAGTTATATACTAAAACTATCTAATTTGATTGAAAATATATACTAAAATATATTTAAATCAGTAAAAATATTTATAGTAAAAATATAGTTATTATCAAAAATAAGTTAGATATTTTTAGTAAACTATCCATATATTTTTAATAATTATATTTACCAAATTATATATTTGTATGCAATTAAAATTTTACTTAAGGAGGCATTTAAATAATGAACACAACATATATAAACCTAAATGAAGAATGGAAATTTCACTTAAATGATTGCCCTGAAGCTTTTGAAAAAGATTTTGATTCTTCTGATTGGGAAGGAGTTACTTTACCTCATGATTGGTCAATAAAACAACCATTTTCTAGAACTTATTCAAGTGGAACGGGTTATCTTTCTGGTGGAATTGGCTGGTATAGAAAATCCTTTAACTTACCTGAAGCTTTTAGAGGCAAAAAAATATGGATTATTTTTGATGGAATATATAAAAACAGTCAAGTTTGGTGTAATAGCTATTACAAAGGTAAGTGGCCTTACGGATATACAACCTTTCGTTATGATATTACAGATCAGGTATGCTTTGGTGAAGTTCCAAATGTAATAAGTATAAAAGTAGACCATCAAGATATTTCTGATTCTCGCTGGTTTACAGGTTCAGGTATTACAAGAAAAGTACAGATTCTAGTTGAAGACTTAATTCACCCTACACCTGATGGAATATTTTTCACTACACCTAAAGTAACTTCAACTGAAGCTCAAATATCAGTGAAAAATGAAATCTCAAATGATAGTAATTTAGATTCAATAGTAACGGTTAAAAATATTCTTATAACTCCTGCTGGAATTGAAGCTGGATGTTTTTCTGATACACAAACACTTTTAGCAGGTGAAAGAAAAACTATTGTAACAGAAGGAGTCATTTATTCACCTTTATTGTGGTCTCCAGAAAATCCAAATCTTTATAAGTTAATAACAAAAATAAATGTAAAAGTAACAGATGAAAAAAACGAAACATCTTCGGATAGTTCAGAATTATGGAATACAGTAAAAGAAGAAAAAGTAGGTATACGTAGTTTTTCTTTTGATGCAAATAAAGGATTTTTTCTAAATGGAATATCTACAATTTTTAAGGGAGTATGCGTACATCATGATGCTGGCTGTCTAGGTGCTGCTGTTTTACCTGAAATATGGCTTCGTCGTCTTATGAAATTAAAAGAAGCTGGCTGCAATGCCATAAGAATGAGCCATAATCCACATATGCCTGAACTATATGCTTTATGCGATGAAGTTGGTTTCTTAGTCATGGATGAAGCATTTGATGAATGGGAAGGTGCTAAAAATAAATGGTGGCAGGGGCATAATGTATATCCACCAAGACACCAAGGATACTTTGAAGCTTTTCCTGAATGGCATGAAAGAGATTTAAAAGCTTTAATAAAAAGAGATCGTAATCATCCTAGTATTATAATGTGGAGTATAGGTAACGAAATTGACTATCCAAATGATCCTTACTGTCATCCACTTTTTTCTACCATGACTGGAAATAATGATGCAAATAAGCCTGAAGCTGAAAGACAATTTAACTCAAGCAAGCCAAATGCAGAACGTTTATCTGTTCTTGCAAAACAGCTTACTAAGCTTGTGAAAGAAGAGGACACTACTCGTCCTGTTACTGCCGCTGTAGCTTTTCCTGAATTGTCTACACAAATTGGATTTATAGATTCCTTAGATGTTGTTGGTTACAATTACAAGGAACATTTATATGCTCAAGATCATGATCGCTTCCCAGATAAACCTTTCCTTGGAAGTGAAAACAGTCATAGTTTAGAAGCCTGGAACTCAGTATTAGAAAATGAATATATTTCAGGACAATTTTTATGGACAGGTATTGATTATTTAGGTGAAGCCCACGGCTGGCCTATACATGGTTCATATGCTGGATTTATGACTTTAGCCGGCTTTGAAAAAACTGCTTTTTATCGCAGACAAAGTTTATGGTCCTTAGAACCTATGATAAAAATAGTAACTGCAAGATCAAGTGATGATAATGAAAATGAGTGGAAAGCCATGTATGAATCATGGAATTACACTCCTGGTGAATTAATCTTGGTCCGTTGCTATACAAACCTTGAAAGTGCTGAGTTATTTTGCAATAAAAAAAGCATAGGCATACAAAGCTTAGATAAAGAAACTGGCTATATTTCTTGGATTCTACCTTTTGAAGAAGGATTATTAGAGGTGATTTCAAACCATATATCTAATAATGAATCACATGAAATATCAGATAAAATAGAAACTACAACTTCTTCTTGTAACATACAGCTTTCATTATGGAAAAATAAAGCTTCTGATGTAGTTATGCACGAAAATGTATATCAAATTGAAGTTACTGTTACTGATACAAAAAATCGTCGTGTTGTAAATGATGCATCAATGCTCCATATAGAAATTGATGGAGATGGTGAATTATTAGGTTTAGAAAATGGTGATCTTTCTGATGTTACTGAATATACAGCTAATTATCGCAGAGCTTATGAAGGACGCTTAATTATATATGTCCGCAAAACTTCTAAGCAAAGTTCAATATCAATAAATGTTTATGGAAGCAATTTAAAATCAGCAAAGCTAACATTATAATAAACTATTTTTTTAGTATTCCTCTTGCATAAATTGTAGGAGGAATACCTGTATGTTTTTTAAATACTTTACTAAAATAATATTCATCATTGAAACCTACACTTTCACCAATTTCACTAAGCTTTAAAGATGTAGTTGAAATTAATTCTTTAGCATGGTCAATTCTTACTGTATTTAAATATGTAAAAATAGTTTTTTGAGTTAATTTCTTAAAAACCCTATTCATATAATCAAAATTGCATGAAAACTGCTCTTCAATTGTGCTACTGGTAATTTTATCAGCATATTCTGTATTTAAATATTTTAATAATTCCTGAATTTTTTTATACGATTTGGGCACTCCTGAGGATAAATTTTCAATTTCAGAAAAAATGAAGCTCCTTGAAACCTCAATAAAGGCTTCTAATACCTTGCACGAGCAAATAATTTTATAATTTTCAATTTGATTTTTATTTTGTTCAACCGCTTCACTTAACAAACAGATGGTTTTTATAAAACTATTATAGTTCACAAAACTATATTTCTTAGGAATTAACAATTTTTCTGTTTGATATATATCATTTGAAAATGAATTACTTTGCAAATATTCATTTCGATTTTCTAAAAGCATTTGTATTAGTGAATCCTTTGACATATTTTCTGTTTTGTAAATTTCTGAATGTTGAAAATGAATATAGAAATATTCACAATAAGCTGCTTTATAGCCTTCATGAACATAAGCTGGATCCAAAAGAAAAAAATCTCCTTCTTTCAAAACATATTTTTTTCCCTCCTCCATAATATACATGTTTCCTTTTCGTATAATATACAAAATATATTCATTGGCTTTTCGGCGTTTATGTATATAAGGGAGATCAATTGTAACAGAATTAATTAACCTTATTTTAGGTAATATATTAGGATTTAAACTAAAAAACACATAACACACCTCCTCTATTTTAATATAATTCTGAAAGGAACCTTGAAATGAAATTTTTAATCATAGATAAAGAACTTAATAAGATAGAAACCTCAAATGGAGTAATTACTTTAACTTCAATTTTTATACCATTTTTTCTTGAACTTATTCTTATTAACATGATGGGAACTGTAAATACTCTGATGCTCGGACACTATTCAGACAATGCCGTAGCTGCTGTAGGGGCATCTTCACAACTTATGACTATGATTTTTACATTTTATACTGTAATAAGTACAGGTGCTTCAATAGTAATCAGCCATAATCTAGGTGCAAATAACAAAAAATCAGCTAGTGATGCTGCCTTTACAGCTATTATATTTAGTGGTGTTTTAAGTTTAATTATAGGCGTTACTTTATCCTTTTTTTCAAATTCAATATTATCTATAATGCAGATTAAAGATGCCTTACTTTTAGATGCTTCCACCTATTTTAAAATCTGCATAACTTTTTCCTTCATACAAGCAATTAATTCATCTTTATCTGGAATATTACGTAGTTATGGAAAACCAAAAATCGCTGTTAGTGTATCTCTGTTTATGAACATTATAAATGCAATTTTAAATTACATTGTAGTATTCAGACCCTTTGAAACACCTCTTCAAGGAGTCAGCGGTATTGCAATTTCTTATATAATCAGCGAATTTTGTGCACTAATATTAATTTCAATATTATTTATAAATGCACGCTTAGATTTGCAGTTTAGTAAAAAATCTTTAGAAAGTCTTAAAATTATAAAAAATATTTTATATATTGGTGTACCAGGTGGTGTCAGTTCTATTTCATATTCACTCTCACAAGTAGTATCAACCTCTATAATTGCTGTTTTGGGAGTTACTGCTATTTCATCAAAAATTTATTTATCAAATATTTTCTTTTATGTTTATGTTATAGGACTTTCTTTAGGTCTTGCCACATCACTAATGATTGGACGTCTAGTTGGTGCAGGCAATTATGAACACGCATATCGCTTAAACCGTCAAAATTTAAAAATTGCTATTTCTTTGAATATATTAATTTCGCTTTTCATCATAGTTTTTGGAAATAAAATAATTTCACTTTTTACAAGTAATCTAGAAATTATTACAATCTCAAAAGTTATTATGATTATAGATTTATTTGTAGAGATTGGCAGAGGTTTTAATCATATAGAAGAAAACTCCTTGCGTGGTGCCGGAGATGTATTTTTCCAAATGATTATTTCTATTATTTCCTGTTGGTCAATGAGCATTCTTTTTTCATATATACTTGGAATAAAATTAGGTTTAGGATTAGCTGGGTGCTGGATTGCCTTTGCAATGGATGAACTCTTTAGAGGAGTCATTTACTTCTTCCGTTGGAAATCACGTAAATGGACACGAAAAGCCTTAGTATAAAGGAACTGGATTCTAACTCCAGTTCCTCTTTATACTTTAATACATTCTCTAATTTAAATTCATTAATAAAAAACTATATTTATTTAGAAACTTTTATCCAAGAAATAAGAGGCTTATCCTTACCATTGATTGATTTTTGAACTCTTACAGTTAATACTCCATCCTTTACTTCAGCATCATATTTATTAGGTGCTTTACCTTTTATTGTTGGACAGAGTCCCTTCTCTACTACATTTCCATTAATTAATATATCTTCAAGTCTATCTTTATGCTCCCAAGGGTCATATAAGCCCATTGTCACTGAATATTTTCCATTTGGAATTTCAAATTTATATGTTAAACCACCTTGTGCTGCACTTCCATCATATTGTCTTTCACAGCCATAGTTTGATCCAACTTCAGCTTCTTTATCTTGAGACCATGGCTTGCCTTCATCTGCAATATATCCCCATTTAAAGCCTGTCAATAAATCTATACCATATTCTTGATCTTGAGTACTATTATTTGTTCCTAATATTTCATCATTTTCTAAGACATTAGGAGTTGAATCACCACAATTTACATAGTATAACAAGTTTGGATCTTTTGGTGAGATAGGTATTTCAGCTAATTCATTTGAATTCTTAGTTTCTTGTCCATTAACAACTGCACTTATTGATACATAATATTTTGTGCCATTATCTAAACCTTTAATTAAATAAGAGGTATCTGTTACATTATTAATTACTTTTGTGTATGTTCCAGGTTTTATTCCATATTTTATATTATAAGAGTTAGCACCTTCTACTCCATTATATTTAGCATAGATACTATTATATCCAGGAGTTAATTGAAGAAGTTGTGGTGATCTTGCTGCAACTATATTATTTGAACTGTTTTGTATTCCTACTGCTCTATCTGCTATAACAAAAGTTCCAGTTGAAGCATCATTTTTATTTCCTGTAACTCTAACCTTTACCACATGTTCTTTTGAATCTAGCAATGGGCTTGTATACATTATTGCATTATCTTTTCTAGCTGCTGAATATAAGTCAACATTAGTTTCTTCTCCACCATCAATTGATATTGCTGCTATTCCTGAATCAGGTGCAAAAGTTCCATAAAGCTTTATTCTATTACCATTAAATTTGACACTATAATAACTGTCAGTAGTATTAGAATAATGAACATCATTACTATAAGCTCCATTTTGCCCATTATAATAATTCCAAGAATCACTATATTGGAATTGATTATCGCCTGTTCCATTAACATTATCATTTATAGTAGTTCCAATTTCTCCTGTGTATTTAGCATTTGAAATAACATAAGTCACCATAGATTTCGCTGGCAATTTATCTTTAAGTTCTCCATTTGCTAAAGTTACACCTTTTGATGATATATCTCTAAGACTTTCTTCTCCTGTCGTTCTATATGCTTTTATTGTAGCTGCTGTAGTATCAAATTTTGATACATCAAATATTAATGGTTCCTCACTATCAGAAACATTTCTTGTTACAATTACAAGCTTTTGCGAAGCAGGATCAATTGCAGCTACTACATTTGAATTATTAGCATCAATTATTTTGTATCCTGGTCTTATAAACTTACTAAAATGAGCCATTGCATAATATTGTTTTGTAATATTATATTTTTCGACCTTATTTCCTGACCAATAAGCACTTATAAGTCCCCAATTTGAGTTATTATTTTTGTTCATTTCTTCATCATCAACAACTTGCCATATATCCCATCCTGGTACCTTTAAATCTCTCAAATCTTTGAAGATAAAATCTGCAAGCTTAAGTCCATTATCCATATCATCAGAATCATGTTTTGCTCCACCACTTGTACATATTTCATTCATATATAGCGGTTTTCCTAGCGATGCTGCTAAATCTCTTAGATTAGCTCTTGAACCATCACTATAAACATGAGTATTAAATTGACTAATTTTACTTATAGTTTGAGAATCAGCCTTTTTTATAGCCTCAGCCGAGTAATCAATTCCTGTTTCGTCAAAGCCTGCAAGCTTAGTAGTAATACCATTATCATCAAATTTTTTGCCTAAAGCTTGGAAAATTCTATCTTTTTCAGCTGGAGCATCAAAATCACAACCTTCTTGATTTCCGCCCTTTTTCCAATAATGAGTACTTGGTTCATTCATAGGATCAATTGTATCAAAAGTTATTCCCTCAGCATCTTTGAAATGCTTTACAACTTCTGTTAAGTATTTTGCAAAGTTATCATATTGATCTGCTTTAAGATTACTTTTACCATCTACATTTCCAGAAGATTGTCCACTTATAGTCATAAAATATGGTGGTGAATTAGAAAATGCTTCACTTTTAAATTCATTTTTGGCTATTCTCTTTTTTGCTTCATTTAAAACCCATCTCTGACCTGCATCTTTTGTCCAATCATAAGTTACACCATCTGAATTCAAATAAGATTCAATATCTGCTCCAGGTCTTAAATTTTTGTCAGCTGGACTTTTAGCTCCACCTATATTATATCTAACCATATTTAACCCAAGCCCTTTATCTTTATCAAAGGTTAAATCCATAATCTCATTCTTTGCATCAGTTTTCCATTCCCCAACTAATTTTGCCCACCATGCAAGAGATGTTCCAAAGCCATCCATGGTTTGATATTGAAGCGAAGGATCAATTGTTGCTATATTAGCAGTGGCAGCATTAGCTTTAATATTGGATATTGAAGTAATTGGAACTATAGATGCAGTAAAAGCCATTAACAAAGATAAAGACACTATTTTTTTCAAATTAAACATACATTTCCTCCTTATTTAATTTAAATACTTTTTTATTTTTTTGAATTTATTAAAATATTTATCTTTATATTAAACTTAACGAATTATAATTTTGATTTAATCCTTGATAGGAAAAATTTTATTTCATATCAAGGATTATTTTTTTCATACCTATAAATACTTATTTAATAGCTTCAATAGCAAGCCAGCTAAGAATTACATCAGGATTATTAGAATTAGGTTTATATACACTCACTTTAACTTCAGAATCATTTGGTACATTAAAGGTGTAATTAACATCCTTCTTAGCATTATTGGTAAATGTACCCAAATTATTATTTACAGTTTCTCCATTTGAATTTTTATATGATATAGAAATTCCCATAGTTCTATATGCTCCCCACCATTCATTAAAGCCTGCATATAAATTATAATTTCCTGCCTTTAGAGGAACTGCATATTCTATTTTTTTATCCTTGTATGCCCATAATCCATTATCATAATCATCTGTACTATTTGCATTTTTAAAGTTAATATCTGTTCCTATTTTACCCAAGTATCCCCAGGAACCTTGTATATAAGCTTGATCAAAACTTTGATTGTTAGTTAATTGAACTTTATTATTTATTAAATCATATAATTTTGAATTACTTTTCGCACCACAATCAATATAATACTTTAAGTTGCTTGGAATATTTACAACATTAACATCAATTGTTCTATTAATTCCTTCCAATACTCCAGTAACTTTTACTTTCGCCATAGGCTTAATATCTGTCAAATTCCACTTAACAGTAGTAACTTTGTCAATCCAACTTCCATTTTCATATACTTTAATACTTAAAGTTTTAGGAAGTTCTTCACCCCCAGTATAAGTCTCTTTAAGTTCAGAATTTATTTTAAAAGTATATTTATTATCCAAGTCTTTGAGTTTCCAATTTGTATATGGTTTAATCAATAATTTACCACTATAATCAAACTCTAATGGAAGCCATATATATCTAGAATCTCCCAAATTATTTGCTTTCCATCTATCTCCCATATATATAAACTTACCATTTTCTTTATCCACATTAATTACATTTGTGCTTTGGCTATAAAAAGTCTTTTTATCTTTGTCATCAACACAAGGATCTCCCATATCAGTCCATTCACCTAATATATCATCTGCAACCCAGTATCTTGCTTGATTGGGATCCCAGCCTGTAGCACTTGAAGTAATCATATAATATTTATTATTATATTTAAATAACGCCGGTGCCTCCCTTTGAGCTCCTGGGAATAAACGTACAAAGTCTTTTCCTTTTACTGCTTTATTTACAGGTGTAGCCAAATTAGTATATTCATCATTTAATTTTGAAATAAACATAGTTCTATTTTCTTCACTAGAATAAATTATATATGCGGTACCATCATCATCAACCCATAAATTCATATCTCTTGCAAAACCTGCACTAGACTCATACCACTCTCCCTTTTTATCTTCAGGCGGACAAACATTCAAGCGATATCTGCCAAGGAATTTAAATGGACCATTTGGAGAATCACTAATTGCAACTCCAGCTGCTGCTGCTGCATAATTACTATTTGGAGATTCTGCTGTTGGGCCATCTGCATGAAACCAAAGAACATATTTGCCAGTATTTTTATTATATATCATCTTAGGTCTTTCAATAACGGCTTGGGAATCATTAAAACATAGGTAAACGTTATCTTTTTGTTGCTTAGTATAATCTTTATATAACTCAGAGAAATAAGGATCATTATCTAACTCTTCTCTACTACTTATAGTTCTCATAACATATCCTTCAAAAGTCCAATTATAAAGGTCTTTCGATGAATATGCACTTATTCCATTACTTCTATACCCTTTAGTCTTGTCCTCTCCATACCAATACCATTTGCCTTCTTTCTCTAACCATTGAACTTGACCACCATGTGCTTGAATTGGCACTCCATTAGTATCCTTCCATAGCTCTCCATCTGTCCCACTAAAAGAACTATACTTTTTCAATGTTCTAAGTGAGTTATAAGCTGTATCTATTGCATTATAGACAGCTTTTATAGCCTCTGCATCTGTACTATTAACTGCTATTAGTTGTTTCCCTGCTTGAATCTTTAAATTGAAATTAGATAATGTATCATCTACTTGCGATGCATCTAAATATATATCTTCTAATTTCTTATCTGCAAAAATAACGCCTGATTTCTCATCTGCTTCTACTTTTGCTAATAATGTATCTATCTTATTTTTTAAATCATTTAACGTTATTGTAGATGGTTCTGCTATTAATCTAATTGAAGACCCTGTAGTCGTTTCACTAGTTATATTATTTGAATTACTTACCAATATAGAATTAGCTTTATTTTTAGCTGTATCATTATCTGCATTAACTACTAATTTTTTCTCTTGATTATTAAGGTTGGTCTCGGCCATTGCTGGTAAGGATTGCAATATTAAGGTTGAGCTTAATAAGGCCAATACTGCCGTAGACTTTTGAAGTTTTTTCATATTTATATTCATCCCTTTCTCAAATCACAAGAATCTATTAAATAATTTCCTTTATACCTTATTATTATCTAATTTTATTAATGCTGTAATAAAAAATTATTACATAAAAAGATTACTCCAAAATTATATATATAAATATATATGATATTTTGAAGCAATCTTTTTTACCTAGTCAATATATTATTTGTATGAAATTATATTAATTACTTCTTATTTTTTTGAAGCCTTTAATTGTGATTGAATTTCATCAAATACTTTTTGATATCCAGCTGCTTTTAATTCTTCTTTAAAAGCTTTTACTTCAGCTTTTGGATCAGCTACTTTACCAAATGCAAGTTTAGGAATATACTTTGCACATACATCTGCCATAGCAGCAATTTCTGTAGTTACTTTACTATTATCAAAAATGAATTGACCATAAGGATATTCTATTGCATAAGTATTGTAATTTTTAATCATATCGGCTCTTCCAGAATAAGATGTAGAATCTACAAGTCCTAAGTTATCATTACGTCCACACCAGAAATTTGTACCAAGACTATCTTTTGCTGCATCAAATCCTGCTGGTCTTCCTAATTTATTGTCTGCTGTAATTATATAGTCTGTTCCCTCAATACCATAATTGTATAATCTATAGATTTCTTTATCATTACGAAGTAAATCATATACCATTAAAGCACGTTCAGGATTTTTAGAATTTGCACCAATTGCTAAAGCACCATGTGTAATAACTGTTTTTGTAAGGTTTTTGCTTGGTTCTGAGAATGGGAACATTTTTAATTCAGAACCAGGTTGTTTTTGATCCATTAAAGGTCTTATTCCAAAGTATGTTTCACTATGATGTTGATCTGCACCTGATTGCCCTGCATACATTAAATCACGGCTGTTACCATCATAATTTAATACATCTTCTCTCCAGTATCCTGCATCTGCCCAAGATTTCATTAATGTTGCCATATCTTCTAATGTGTTACCTTCCATATATGGAGATGTTAATGTATATAAATCATCTTTAGATTTTCCATAAAATAATGAAGATAATCCAATTGGAATTCCATCAATTGATACATTTTTTGTATTAGAATTCATATATCCATTAGCTAATGCATTACCAGCTGCAGCTGTTCCACTTACATCCCAAGGAATACAATCTTTTTTATTATCTTTAACATATTTAAAATACTTTCCTAAATCAGTAAAATTATTAATTTGGTCAAGACCAGCTTCTTTAGCCCAATCACCTCTATAGAACATTCCATGGTTTGTGTATTGTGCATAATTATCTTCTGGAATTAAATAAATCTTATCATTGTACTTACATTGATTCCAATGCTCTGGTGATACACTTGCATATGTTTGAGGAGCATATGTTTTTAACATATCTTCTGATAATGGTAAGAAAGAACCCTTTTTAATATTTGGCCATGCATCTAACCAGTCTGTAGCAGTAGTAATTAGATCAATAGAAGGGTCTCCACTAGCTAATAATAAATTATATTGAGTTTGCCAATCAGCCCATACAACATATTGAAGCTCTAATTCAGCATTTACCTTTTCTTTTAATTTTGCATTTACTTTTTCCATTGTAGCTTCTAATCTTCCATTAGTTGGTTTATCACCTAAAACAACAAATTTTACTTTAACATGCTCCGATGTATCAATTGTGCCATCTGATTTCAAAGTAGTTGAAGCCTTTCCAGATGTTTTAGCAGTACCACCACAGCCTGCAATACTTAAAGCCATTGCTCCAACTAATAACGTAGCTAAAATCTTTCTTCCTATTTTACTCATTATACTTGCCTCCCTAAATAATATAAATTTATGTAATTCCCATTACGGGAAATATCATCATACCCTTGTCATGTAAATTTAGCCTTTTACAGCTCCCACAGTAATACCTGCAATAAAATACTTTTGTACAAATGGATATAAGAAAATAATTGGTCCTGTTGCGAGTACTGCTGTAGCCATTTTTAAAGTTGTAGTCGGAAGTTGTCCTACTGGTACATTAGCTCCAGCTACTGAGTTCTTTAAAGCTGCAGCTTGGTTAATAATTCCATACAAATAATTTTGTAATGGTTTATATTCTACAGATGATGATAAATACAACATAGCGTTATACCATTCATTCCAATACCCTAAAGCTATGAATAAACCTATTGTTGCCAAAGCTGGCTTTAACATAGGTAAAATTAATGAAACGAAAATCTTAAAATCACCTGCACCATCCATTTTCCCTGATTCTGTAATTTCATATGGAATGGATTTCACAAAGTTTTTCATTAATATAATTAACCAAGGACTCATTAACAGTGGTAAAAGTACAGCTAAATAGCTATCTTTCAAATTTAAATATTGAGTCATCCATAAGTAAGTAGGTGCTAACCCCGCTGAAAACAAAGTTGTAAAATATATAAAAAACATAATCCCATTTCGAAATGGAAAATCTTTACGTTGAAGTGCATAACCTGTCATAGCTACTATAAACAATCCAATTAAAGTCCCTACTGCAGTCATAACGATAGTAACAACATATGATCCAATTAATATCCTAGGACTTTTAAAAATCAATTCATACGCTGATATTGTAAATCCTTGTGGCAATATTGCTAATCCGTTCTTTGTGATTATCGCCTCGGTACTAAAAGAAGCAGAAACCATAAGTACAAAAGGAATTAAACATGCTAAAGCAAAAAGTGTTATAAATATATATGCAAATGCATGTACACCTTTTGTCATATTATCTTTTTTAATATTAGTTTTAGTCTCTATTTTAATATTACTATTTATTTTAGCCTCCATTTCAATTCCTCCTTAGAATAGTGCATATTCTTCATCAATTTTTTTAGCAATCCAGTTAGAAGCCATAACAAGTGCAAAGCCAAAAACTGATTGATATAAACCTACTGCTGTAGAATTTGCAAAATTAAAATTATTCATCAATGTTCTATATACATAAGTTTCTATAATATCTGTTGTTGGGAATAGCATTGAGTTAGATGAACCTACTAAATTATAAAACAATCCAAAATTACCTTTCATTATTCCACCAATTGCAAATAAGAATAAAATAACTGCAGTCGGTTTCAAACTTGGCAAAATAATATAGCGAATTCTTTGAATTATATTGGCTCCATCTACTTCTGCCGCTTCAACAATACTTGAATCAATACCACATATAGATGCAAAATATACAATAGATCCATATCCCGTTTGTTGCCATAAAGCCACAAGAACAATTATTATTGGCCATGCATTTGGCATAGAATAAACTTTTAAAGGATCTCCACCAAATATTTTAATTATAGAATTCATAAATCCAAAATCATAGTTTAAAACATTAAATGCTAACAAACCTACTAATACTGCTGAAATGAAATATGGTAAAAACATAATTGTTTGTGACACTTTTTTGAACACTTTATTTTTTATTTCATTTAATAAAATAGCCACAAAAATTTGTAATATGTTACCTAATACAATAAAAGCAAAGTTATATAAAATGGTATTTCTTGTAAGCATCCATAAACTACCAGATTGAACTAAAAATTTAAAATTATCAAAACCTACAAACTGACTTCCAAAAATACCACTTTTATAATTAAAATTTGTAAAAGCTATATATGCACCCGGCATGGGACAATAAGCAAAAATTATAAAGAATATAATTGCAGGTAAACACATGAAAATTAACGTCTTACTATCCTTTACTTTTTTCCAAAAAGTTTTCTTTTTTATAGCTGCTACTTGCGATTTATTTGTTTGTTTTAAATTCTTTTGCACAATAAAATTCCCCCATCTTAAAATTTGAAACTGGTTTCAAAAATTATCAAAAAAAATTATTCTATGTATTTTTAACACCTAGCTTTTTTAATTTTAAAAATTTCTAAAAAACCACTTTAATTATTTTATAAATATAAAGAATTTACATTCTTATATTTACTATAATATAGTTATTTACAATGGAATTCAAAATGTTTTACTAAAACTTTAACTACAATTATTAATTGTTAACTGAATCCATTATTTTATAGCTTGTCCTAAATTCATATTTGAAACCCATTTCATATTTTTATTATACATCTAGTTTTTAATTACTGTCAATCTGTTTTTCATAAAATTTGTAATCTTTCTACTTTTTATTTTAGTAAACTTTACTAACACTATTCTTCATCTATATTATAGGAAAAATTAAAGATAGATGTAAATGACTTTATATTCTCATTTTCTCTATCTTTAATATCTATTATTATCTATTTTAATACTTTCACTTCATATATCTCTTCTACATAATAATGCCTTAAAGCAAATTTTTGCAGGAATCTCTTATTATAAGTTCAGAGCTGATCAATTGAACTCGTGGTGGTTCTTTTTTCTGTATAGCACTAATAGCAGCGTCAATTAAGGTTTCTCCAAATAATGTATAATCATATCCAATAGTTGTTAACTTCGGAGTTGCAATTTCGGAAACAAATGTATTATCAAAACTCACTACTGATATATCATTTGGAATTTCTAACCCATGTTCTCTTATAGAATTCATAATTCCAATTGCCATAAAATCATTTACAGCAATTAAAGCTGATGGCAATTTTTTCTTTAAATCAAATAAATGATTCATACATTTATAACCACCTTCAATATCATAATTATCTTCTTCAACAATCCAATGCTTCTTGAATTTAATATTATGTTCTTTAAGTGACTTTTTAAAGGCTAACTGTTTATCATATGTTGATCTTGCTTTTTTTGTTCCTCCAACTAATGCTATTTCTCTATGTCCCAATTCAATTAAGTACTCCATTAAAATTTTTATAGACTGATCATGATCAATTCTAACCTGATAGCATTCAGCACCTTCCATTTTCCCAGCTATTATAACAGGAATAGAATTGGCTATTCTATTTACGCGTTCTACATAATCTTTATCCGAATTTAATTGATCTATTCTTCCACCAATTTGAATAATAGCATCTACTCTTTGCTCAAATAACCCCTCTAAATGTGCATCCTCCAATTGATTTTCTCCTAAAGAATTACTCAATAAAACAGTATAATCTCTTGCATTGGCCGCCTTTTCACATTCTACAAATAAAGCCGCAAAATATGGATTACGTACGTCTGGTGATAATATTCCTAATGTTTTAGATTCTGTATTACTAAGTCTTCTTGCCAATATATTAGGTTTAAAATTATATTTGTCAATCAAGGCCTGAACTCTATCTCTCTTTTCCTTACTAACTCGTGCACTTTTAGTCAACACTCTGGATACAGTTGCTGGCGAAACTCCTGCTTCCTTTGCAATTGCATAAATATTTATACTCTCTTTGCTCACTCTTTATCACCTCCTACATTTTCATCTCCATAATATACCCTTTTCAGTTTTTAATTAAAATAATTTTTCGATTTTATTATACAGGTTTTACATTTTCATATCAATTACTTTAATTTTTTTCTAAAAACCTAATTGACACCAGTTTCAAATTACGCTTTTTACTAAAATAAATAATGTTTTTACTAAATATTATTTATTTTGTTTTATTTAAGATGTATACTATTATTGTAAAAGTTTACCCATATAATCATATATAAACTAGGAGGACATATGAAAAAAGATTTTTATGATAAACAACTTTATACAATTTCAAATTACGTTTTTGGTTTTATTCAAAGCAGCCTCTATTTTGCTGTTTGTAATATATTGCTTATATTATTTTTTATATTTACCACAATTCTTCCAGGTCAGTTTAATTTATTATTTCTCTTTATTTCTTTAATTCCTTTAGGACCATCCTTAAGTGCATTGTATAGCTCAGTATCAAAGATAGTCTCTGAAAAAGATATATATTTTTCCTCACATTTTTGGAGCTTTTATAAAAGTAATTTTCTTTCTTCCCTAAAATTATGGCTGATTCAGTTAATTACCTTGGCTATATTATTTATCGACCTTCAATATTTTTACTTAAATGCTCCAGAAAATAATATTCATATTATCTTTGCTGCCTTAATAGTGATATTTATATTGATTAGTTTTTATTCATTACCTATAAACTCTAAATTTCATATTAAACTAAAAGATTTATATTTATTATCATTTTACTACATGTTAAGGAAACTCCCTGTAACCTTATTAAAGGTCGGAACCCTTGTATTGACATATTATCTAGCTAATAGCATTTCACTGCTATTTTTAATTTTTATGCCTAGTGCAATTTGTTTCGTATTTTTCATTTATGATAGGTACATTTTTAAAGAAATTGAAGATAGGTTCAGTTCATCAAGCAAAGCCACTTCGGAAAATCTCTAATACTGAAATGTACATCTCCTTATTTCTACCCATATTATTTATTCCAAATTTAATTGAAAGATAAAAGTAATTGTATATAATGTATATGTGTACCTATTAAGGAGGATTTTATGAAATTAAAAAAAATACTAATTTTATCGTTATTAATTTCAACAACAGTTACATTATTAGGTTGTTCAAACTCTAATTCAAAGGAGATATCTTCAAAAGAAAGTAGTTTGACTGAAAATAATACTTCAGATAAGGATAACAATTCCCCTGAAACTACAAAAAAAGAAGACAACAAAGCTAATACAGATAAAACAGCTACTACTTCTTCTGATGAGAAAAGCGCAAACTCAAGTAAAAATACAAATTCCAACAACAATACTGCTAGTAGTAGCTCTATCAATAATAATTCAAATAATAATAAACAAGAAAATACCACTAGCTTAAATTATAAAAGTAAATTAGGATTTTCTATAACTTTCCCATCTGATTGGAAAAACAGATATAAAATTAAAGAAGATGATAAATCCATGTATGTGTATTTTAAATCAACAGATCCTAATACACCTGATAATTTAGGTTTGCTTTTTTTCCTAAAGAAAAACTATACGCAAGAAGATGAGAATTTCTCTGACTCTGTTTTACCTAATGGGAAAAGACATATAACGATAGGAAATACTACTTATTTAGTTGGGGGACCTACAGATGTAAATTTAAATGAGGATAATAAAGATTTTCAAATATTTTTATCAATGAAAAAAGAGCGTGAACAAGCAATTAACTCTATTACACCTTAAGCATAATTTATTGCAAAAAATAACAAGTCAGTATGAAATGAATTTATCTTATGTCTTGTGGAAATTATTTTTCCCTTAGATATAGGAATAAAACAGCCTGCTGACTTGTTTCTACTAGAATTATTTAAAGACCCTCTTCACTTATTCTATCAATTTCTTCTTTATCTAGTCTATGTATAATCCACTCATTCATTTGTTTTGCACCAATATTCTTATAAAATTTAAGGGAAGGTTCATTCCAGTCTAAACAAGTCCATTCAACTCTTTGGCATTTATGTTTCTTTGCAATTCTTACCAAAAATTCAAAACATATTTTTCCTAATCCTTGACCTCTATATTCAGGTTTTATATAAATATCTTCAATATATAATCCCTCTCTTCCAACAAAAGTTGAATAATTAAAGAAATATACAATATATCCTATAACCTTTTTATCAAGCTCAATCAATAATGCTTCTGCTCTATTATTCTCAAATATTGATTCCTTTAAAGATTCTTCTGTTGCAATTACTTTATCCAACATTTTTTCATAAGTTGCTATTTGTTTTATAAAGGCTAATATTACTGGAACGTCTTTATCTGTAGCTTTTATAAATCTTACTTGTTCTAGTTGCTTATTATCACTATGCATCTATTTGCCCCCTTATTTGCTCTGAATATTCTTATTATACAAATTATACCACAAAAAATACTCCCTTAAGTAAAACAACTTTATTATTTAACTGTTTACTTTATAGGAGTATTTTTTATTTTTTCTATATAAATAATATATTGTTACTTGTAATCATATCTAATATATTATAGATTAGTTTTAAGTTATTATTTATTCTATTAATCTTAGTATATTGATTTATAGATTTCTAAGATTTCTGGTACATTAGTATCTCTTGGATTTCCTGGAGTACATGCATCTGCCATAGCTGATTCTGCTAAAGCTTGCAAATCTTCTTCCTTAACACCGATTTCTTTTAATGTCTTTGGAATTCCAACATCTTCTGAAAGCTTTTTAACTGCATCAATAGCTGCTTTTCTATATTCTTCTTGAGTCATGGCATCTACACCTTGTACACCCATTACTCTTGCTATTTCTCTATATTTTTCCCCTGTAGCTGGTGCATTATATTCCATAACATATGGTAATATTACTGCATTTGCAACTCCATGTGGAGTATCATAGAATGCTCCAAGTGGATGTGCCATTGAGTGAACAATTCCAAGACCTACGTTACTGAAGCCCATACCTGCAACATATTGGCCAAGAGCCATGTCTTCTCTTCCTTTTGGTTCATTATTTACTGCACTTCTAAGTGAACGTGAAATAATTTCTATAGCTTTTAAGTGAAGAGTATCAGTTAATTCCCAAGCTCCTTTTGTAATATAGCCTTCAATTGCATGAGTTAACGCATCCATACCTGTTGCCGCTGTTAAACCCCTTGGCATTGATGACATCATTTCTGAATCAACAACTGCAATTACTGGAATGTCATGTGGGTCAACACATACAAATTTACGTTTCTTTTCTTCATCTGTAATTACATAGTTAATAGTTACTTCCGCTGCTGTTCCAGCTGTTGTTGGTACTGCTATTATATCAACACATTTATTTTTTGTATCAGCTACTCCCTCTAAACTTCTTACATCTGAAAATTCAGGATTTTTTACTATTATACCAATAGCTTTTGCAGTGTCAATTGATGATCCTCCACCAATTGCAAGTAAATAATCTGCTCCAGCTGCTTTGAATTTTTCTATACCAGCTAAAACTACATTTATAGTTGGATTAGCTTTTACTTCATCAAAAATTTCAAAAGCTAAATCATTTGCTTTCAATAAATCTGTAACTCTTGTAGCTACATTGAATTTAATTAAATCTTTATCAGTTACAACTAATGCTTTTTTGTAACCTCTTACTTTAGCTTCTGTTACAATATTTTCAATTGCACCTGCTCCTATATAGCTTGTTTCGTTTAGAACCATTCTGTTTGCCATAATAATCAATCTCCTTCTAAATTAATTTTTGATATATATACTTATTTTTTATTTAAATTAAATATCTACAAATTATCATATAATTAAAAAATAATCATATATCATTATTTACAAATTTAAATGTAATAATAAAAATTATGTAACCCAGCAATTAATCAAGTTATAATATCCACTTTAATTCTTTTAACCATTTCACTCGTGGCAAATTACACAATTTAAACTGTACATTATATCGAATATATCAAACTATCTGGTAACTAATATAGAACCACTGTTTTCCAGATAGTTTGTTGTGATTAAAGATGCCTATTTTTAACATGCGTACATATTGATACAAATTGTTTTTTTTGACATCCTTTGATAATACTCATATCCATCAATCCAATATTTTAGCAATGCTGGTTGGTATCTTAGAAGATTTTTCAGAAATTCATCAAATAAATTTAATTTTATAAGAATACTGATAATATCTTTTGGATAAGGTGTTTCTTTAATATAAGTTTTTCTAGGATCAATAACTTGTATTTTTTCATTTTCATCAACAAATATATGAGCATTTCTCATATTGATTCGTTTGAACTTCAATCTTTTAAACTCTTCAATAAGCTCAATAATTTCTATTGATAAATTATAAGATAATCTATTATTACTTAAAAATTCATACAAATTATTGCCAGCCACATATTCTCTAAGCATCATATTATCTGCAAGAAAAATAACCTTTGGAAAGAACCTACTATCTTTAGCTTTTTCTAAAATTTCAGCTTCATCTTTAGCGTTCTTTTTCTTAAAAAATATTTTTAATGCAAAGCCCTCAGGCGTTAAGTATACACTACCTTCATCACCTTTACCTAATGGTTTACATTCTTTTACATCTAAAATGTATCTCATAATATCACTTTTTATATTGTTTATAATAATATATGAACATGTAAACTAATATTCTACCAAATAATTAAAACTATGAGATTAATACCCAATATAAATATTGTAAAAATTCTAAATCTAATGATTACCCTCAAGGGGTCTTAATGGTAATTTTAGATTTCCATATTATGATATATTTAATAAACAGTCTGAGACTATAGGAGTATACAGAGATAGATTTTAGTTTATACTTTTAGTAATTATGCAATCAAGTCTCAGACTAGCTTTATTAAGCTAAGTAATCTTCTGAAATACTAACTTTAAAGTCTTTTGCTAAATCTCTAAAGTTTTGTGAAGTTATAGTTTGTTTCTTTCCACCCATAGATAATACTTTAACTAAGATTTCAGCTGATTTTTCTACTGTATCCATAAGACCAAAAGTTAAATCTAAAGTGTCTCCTGAGCAGAATATTCCATGATGAGCCCATATTACAACATCATGCTTTTTCATTAATTCACCAGTAGCTTCTGCAATTGCAGCTCCACCTGGTACCATCCAAGGAACTATACCAATTCCACTTGGGAATACTACTGGACACTCAGTTGCCATTTCCCATAATTCTCTAGTAAATACAGCACCATCTAATGGTAATACAAAAGTTAATGCAATTACATTTGTAGTATGAGAATGCATTATAACTCTATGAGCTCCATTTGTTTGTTCAAATTTTATTGAATGACTCATTAAATGTGAAGGTAATTCACTTGTTGGTTTTGCACCATTTACTAATCCCCAAACTATTTTATAGTTTTCACCTTTTTCATCAATCTTAACTATTCCTGCATTTTCTTCTAAACACACAGTCATATTTCTTATAAATTTTCCGCTTCCTGTAACTAAGAAATATTCATTAGCTAAGTTTTTAACAGTAACTCCAATTGGAGTGTATGTTGTATCTTCATTTATGAATTCTTTAACTCCAGCAACTTCATCTTCTGTTAATCTGTAAGTTATATTTCCACCGTTTCTTTCATGCCAGCCTTTAAGCCATGCATCTTCTGTTATTTTCTTAAAGTTTTGTATAAATTTCATCTCTTCTAAACTCATGTTTTTTTCCTACTTTCTTAATATAATTAAATTTTGTTATCTTGTATTTTTAAATATTCAATACATTACTTATTCATTATTACTAATTTGTAATTATGAATGAGTAATTGTAAATATAAATTTAGTTTCTCTTTGCTAATTCAGTCTTTTCATATTCCTTAACTTCGTTAATCCAGCTTTCTCCTACTGGAACATTGTTCTTTTCACAGTAGTAATTCCAGATATCTCCCATTGGGTAAGTCTTAAATTCTTCCATCAAAGCTAATCTTTCAGTGAAGTTTCCTGCATCTTGTAATTCTCTTAATTTATTATTTGGAGTTAACATTGCATTTAATAATGCTTTTATCATGTTTCTTGAACCAATTGTCCATGCTGCTATTCTGTTAATACTTGCATCAAAGAAGTCAAGTCCTATGATTACTCTATCTAAAGCATCGTTTCTTACGATTTCTTTAGCTATTTCTTTTAATTCATCATCATAAACTACAACGTGGTCTGAATCCCATCTCACAGGTCTACTTACGTGAAGTGCTACCTTTTCATTAAATAATAACATTGCAGACAGCTTGTCTGAAACAACTTCTGTTGGGTGATAATGCCCAGTATCCATTAATGACATTATGTTATTCTTAGCCGCATAGCTTAAATAAAATTCGTTAGAACCTACAGTGTAGCTTTCAGCTCCAATTCCAAATACCTTTGATTCAACACAATCAATATTGTATTTTTTATCTATTTCAACTTTAAAGATTTCATCTAATGATTCTTTAAGTCTTCTTCTTGGTCCTAATCTATCACTTGGAATATCTTTGTATCCATCTGGAATCCAAATATTAGTTAAGCAAGTTTGTCCAAGTTCCTTACCAAAATGTTCTCCAATTTTTCTTGAAGCAATTGTATGCTTAATCCAGAAATCTCTTATTTCTTTATCTGGATGAGAAAGAGTTAATCCATCTGATGACTTTGGATGTGAGAAGATTGTTGGATTAAAATCTAGTCCTAAACCATTTTCCTTTGCCCACTTAACCCAGTTTTCAAAATGTTCTGGTTTAATTTCATCTCTATCTATAAATTCACCATTAGTTTCTAAATATATTGCATGAAGATTTACTTTATGTTTTCCTGGAATTAAGCTTAAAGCTTTATCTAAATCTCGTCTTAATTCATCAGCATTTCTAGCTGCACCTGGATAATTACCATTACATTGAATTCCTCCAGATAATTCATTTTTAGACACTTCAAAGCCTTTTACATCATCACCTTGCCAGCAATGGATTGATATTTTTACTTTATTAAGTTCTTCTAAAACTTTATCAACGTCTATGCCCCATTTTTCATATTCTTTTTTAGCTACTTCATATTTTTCTTTAATATTCATCGTTATCCTCCACTCAATTCAGTTAACAGTTAACAGTTAACAATTTTTAGGTTAATATTATTGGTTACTTTATTTATGGATTTAATAAATTATGTTTTAAGTTAGTGAGTTTTTAGTTTGGTTAATATTTATTTAAAGATTTTAATATCAAAAGATTCCTTGATAGCTTGTCTTGCTTCACTTAAATCTTTAAATTCATTTTTACTTATAAGCTGTGCTACTAAATTTCCTATTGCTGTAGCTTCAACTGGACCAGCTAGTACTTCTTTTTCTGTAATCTTTGCAACTAATTCATTTAAAAGATTGTTTTGGCAGCCTCCACCAAATATATTTATTCTCTTAAATTCTTTTTCAAAGATTTCTTCTAAGTTTCCTACAGCCTTTTTATAGCAATGAGCTAAGCTGTTAAATACACATAAAGCTATTTCTCCAACTTCCTCTGGAGCTTTTTGATTTGTCTCAGCACAATACTTCTTTATTTCTTCAATCATGTTTTCTGGTTTTAAAAATCTGTCATCATCAACATCTACTATTGAAGCAAAGTCCATATGCTCTCTAGCTAAATCCACAAGTTCAGCAAAGGAATATTTGTTATCAAGATTTCTTCTAACTTCTTGAATAACCCATAGCCCCATAATATTTTTTAGGAATCTATATCTATAATCTATTCCACCTTCATTTGTGAAATTATAGTCCATTGCTTGAGGTACACAAATTGGGAATCTATTTTCAACACCTATTAATGACCAAGTTCCTGAACTTAAATAAATGCTGTCGCTGTCATTACATACAGAAGATATAAACGCAGAGCCTGTATCATGAGTCGCAGGAAGTATAACTTCCATATCAAAGCCAAATTCCTCTACTAATTCTTCTCTCAAATTTCCAAGGCTTGTTTTAGGTAATTTTATTTCTTGGAAGATATCCTTGTTAATGCCTAACTCTTCTAGCATTTTTGTATCCCAAGTTCTATCAAAGGAATTAACTAATTGAGTTGAAGATGCATTAGTATATTCATTTGCTTTTTTACCTGTAAGCAGGAAATTTAAATAATCTGGAATCATTAAAAAGGTCTTTGCCTTTTCTAACATTTCAGGATTATTTTTCTTGATAGAAAGTAATTGATAAACTGTATTAAATCTTTGGAATTGGATTCCTGTGTATAAATACATCATATCCTTTGGAATAACCTTAAAGGCTTCTTCCATCATACCTTCTGTTCTATCGTCTCTATAAGAAACTGCATTTCCAAGAATTCCATCGTTTTCATCTAACAGAACAAAATCTACTGCCCAAGTATCTATACCTATGCTTGTAGGAATTTTTCCTATTTCTTTGCACTTTTTAATTCCTGCTTTTATATCCTTAAATAATTGTTCAATATTCCAACAATATTCATTTCCTATTTTGCTGATTCCATTTTCAAATCTATAAATCTCTTCTAATTTTATTTTGCCATTTTCTACTGAACCTAAGATGTGTCTTCCACTAGAAGCTCCAATATCAATAGCTAAATAGTAATTCATATCTTTCCTCCTGTTCTTTATATATTCACACTATAGGTAAATTATATTCTAGAAAGAAACCGTTTTTAATATCTAGGTTTGTTTAAATTATTATCCTTATTTGCAATTTTTAAATATATCTAGCAGTTATAAATGGGAGTGTCGCAAAATGATTAAATTTAATCAGGATCGATGCTCCTTTTCGGTTTAAACTAGTAAATTTCCAAATATTTAAAATTCCACATCAATTATTTAAAGATTTATGACTTTTAAGCGCACTCAAATAGGCCTAGTTACTTTATTCCATAATTAGGCAGTAGTTTTTAATTCATGAAGATGCTTCTGAGTTCTTTCATTTTGTATTTTAGAATGTAATTTGTTGATGTTGTAGCTAAAGCAAAGCAAAATAAATTCAGTTTTGACACTATTTTTTCCATGTGTTAAAAATCTATTAAATTCATAATCACTTTTTAGAACTCCAAATGCTCCTTCGACCTGAATAGATCTGTTCATTCTTAATTTAGTTCCAAATTCAGTTGTAATATTTTTGTAGGATATTTCACGTTTTTCCACAAAAGTTTTTAAAACCTGCATTTTTCTATTTCCTTTTGCTTTTGTACACTTTACTTTGTGAGCAAAGTTACCACAGTTTTCGCATTTATACACCGTTACTTCTGATTTGTATCCACTTTCGGATTTTTTATGAATAATATAAGAGGGCACTAATTTTTTATTATTATAACAAATGAATGTGAGTTCTTCGGAATTCACATTTTTTTATATCTAAAAAAATTAGCCGCTACAAAACTAACTATGTTAGTTTTGCAACAGCCCCTTATATTATAAGATATAATTTTTCGGTTATATTCTCTAATTAACTTTAAATTGAGCTATTGTAACATTTAATCTCTCGACTACTTCATTTAATTCTTCAGAAAATTGAGATACTTTTTCGATTCCTTGGATTTGTTCCTGTGCTCCAGCAGATACCTGTTCAGTAGCTGCAGCAGTTTCTTCTGAAACAAAAGTTATATTTTCTATTGATATTTTAGCTTTATCCTTAGATAATACTATTTCATTAATAGATCCAATCATTTCTTCTATTTGTTTTGATATTTCGTCCATACCTTCAAATATTGTATTAAATGCAGTGCCTGTCTTTTCAACTGCTTCTATTTGTTGTTTTATGATATCACCAGAATTAGTTGCTTCTTTTACTACCATTTCCGCTTTATCTTGAATGTCTTTTATGATTCTGCTAATTTGAATAGCAGATTCTTTTGATTCATCAGCCAGCTTCCTTACCTCATCTGCAACTACTGCAAAACCTCTCCCTGATTCTCCAGCCCTTGCCGCTTCAATTGCTGCATTTAATGCTAATAAATTAGTTTGTTCTGCAATATCACCAATTAATCTAACAATTCTTTTTATATCTTTAATATTAGAATTTAAAACAGTTATATCTGTCACAATTTTAGTAGAAACTCTATTTGTTTCTTCTGCTTTATTATTTAATATCTCAATTGAAACACCCGCCTCTTCTTTTAAACTTTTTGTTTCTTCTAATACTAAAGCTACATTTTCTTTTTTTCTACTCACTTCATTTATTTCATGGGATAGGTTATTCATATAATTCATTCCTTCATTAGCACTAAGAGCCTGATCTGAAGCACCCTTTGCAATTTCACTAATTGTAGCTGCAATCTCCTCAGAAGTTGAATACGAATGTTCTGAAACTTCTACCATTATTTTCGTAATACTTAATACATTTTCAGCTAAAATTTTAACGTCACCAATTAAAATATTTATTTTAATTACCATATCTTCAAATGCTCTTATTACTTCACCAATCTCATCTTTGCTATTATCATTTATATGTATAGCTAAATTTCCTTCTTTTGCTTTATTCATAAGTATAACTAATTTTCCTAGTGGATTAGAAATACTTCTTAATATTATTAAGGCAACAATCATAGCAATTGCAAATGAAATTGCTCCGATTAATATAGTATTGTTTCTCAAAATACTTGATACTGAATTTATATAACTATAAGGAATTGCACCTACTACATACCAATCTGTACCGCTTAAAGGCGCATATGATATTAAAGATTTGCTATCACTTGATGAAAAAGTTTCTTTTATTGGTACTGATTTATCGCCATTTGAGTCGTTTTCCACTTCTTGAATTTTTTTAATAATGCTTTTATCCTTATATTCTGTTCCTATTAAATTTATATCATCATTTAATACAATAGTTCCCTTTGAATCAATAACCGATATCTCTGAATCGCTGCCTAAATTCACATTTTTAAATAAATCAACAAGCAATTTAGGATTCAATTCTTCTATAACAATCCCATAATTTTTACCTGTAGTTAGGGTATTAATTTGAGCAGAAGCATAAATTCTATATCCCGCTGAATTTTTATTTAATGACCAAATGAACTTTCCTTTTGCCTTACTAGATTGATCAAATAACGTTTTAATTATATCATCAGATAACTGAAGCTTTCCCATTTTTTTATTATCATTACTTATTATCCCAAAGCCTGTTATACCATTTTTTGCTGCTACTTTTCCTTGTATTAATTCATTTAAATTGTTAATTTTTTTATAGTCTGCTAAAGAATCAATATTTTGTTGATTTTCAAAATAATCTTGGAGATTAGACTCTGTGACTATAGTTCTTGCATAATTAGAATTATCATTCATAGCATTAGAAATGTTTATTCCTACTTGTGACATTATCTGAGAAGAAAAATTAGAAATTTTATTATCAATTGAATTTTTAGATTGTAATACTGATGTAATCCCCACTATTAGTAGTGGAATTAAAACCAATAACCCATATGAAATTATTAATCTAGTTTTTATTTTTAAACTTCTTATAATTTCTTCAATTTTATGTAAAATTTTTTTTATTTTCCATGAATAATCAAATGCCTTTTTTATCTTAATTTTCGAAAATTTCATACTAATATATCCTCCAATATCATACTAAAGTTTTTTAGAAATCGCTAATTCTTAACATACTGGAATTCTTTAACTAACCCATACACAATTAGGACTAAACTCTTTTCTTGATTATACATTATTTACGTCCCCTCCCCCTTCATCTAAAATTAATATGCAGTAATTCTTTTAAACTGGTTATTATTGTGCAAAAAACTATGTATACCTTCCTCATAACCTTCAACTTACAATGGACAATTGATGATGAAATTCTGTAAGGAATTTCATCATCAATTGTCCATTATTTTTATTTTTAGTGGCTGGGAATTTTATAAATTCCAGC
Source organism: Clostridium sp. C2-6-12 (assembly GCF_009928485.1). Lineage (GTDB taxonomy): Bacteria > Bacillota > Clostridia > Clostridiales > Clostridiaceae > Clostridium. The sequence goes on from NZ_JAABNP010000004.1 coordinate 202,559, forward strand.
CACTAAAAAGGGGGGAACTTTTTTATTCTTTTACTGATCCCATAACTAGTCCAGTAATAAAATACTTTTGCATAAATGGATAAATGCACATTAACGGTACCATAGACACTACAATTTTAGCTGCATTTAATGTTTTATTTGAAAGTAGTTCTAACTGCTTAAGTTGTTCTATGCTTGTAATCTTCTGTACTTCAACATTTAACTGTTGAATATAAGTCTGAAGCGGGTACATTTCTGGTGAATTCATATATAAAATTCCACTAAAGAAATCATTCCAATGGCCAACAACACAGAATAATGTTACTGTTGCTAATGCTGGTAATGATATAGGTAAGTAGATCTTTAATAATACTTGAAGAGGTGTTGCCCCATCTATGGTTGCGGATTCTTCTAATGATTTTGGAATGCCTTTAAAAAAGTTCATCATTAATATAACGTTAAAAACTGGAACTGCACCAGGTAAAATTAAAGCCCAAATGCTGTTTAACATGTTCAAATTTTTAACAGTTAAATAAATAGGAACCATTCCGCCTGAAAACAGCATACAGAAAATAAAAAAATACATATATATATTTTTCATTTTAAAATTGTCCTTGGCTTTAGATAATGGATATGCTGTTAATACAATAAGTACTATATTCAGAGCAGTTCCGAGTATCACTCTTTCTACTGAAATTAAAAATGATCTCCAAAACTGACTATCTGCTAAAATCTTCTCGTATGCAGCTGTATTAAATCCTACAGGTAGAAGCCCTACTAAATTCCCAGCTGCTGCAGATTTATTACTAAATGAAATAGCTATCATATTCAATAAAGGCAATAAACATAATAAAGTAACTATTGTAATCACAATCACTATTGTTAAATCAGAAATTTTTCCTGAGATTGTTTTATTTTTTACCACTTTATATCCCTCCTAAAATATTCTTTGATTTGTTAATTTTTTAGACATTTCATTTGCAGAAATAATTAAAATAAAACTAACAACTGATTTTAGTAAACCAACAGCTGTTGCAAGACTATATTGTCTTTGAACAAGACCTACTCTATATACATAAGTATCTATAACGTCAGCAGTTTGATATACTAAAGGATTATATAAAGTATATATTTGATCAAATCCGGCATTTAATATATTTCCTAAATTTAATGCTGTCATTAGGACAATTGTTGGTACTAATGCTGGGAATGTGATATTGATTAGCTGCTTAAATCTGTTAGCTCCATCTACTGATGCTGCTTCATACAAAGTAGGATCAATTCCTGTTAGTGCTGCTAAATAAACAATTGACCCATAACCAAATCCTTTCCAAACATCGGTTCCAATAAGCATGGATCTAAACCATATATTACTACCCATAAACAAAATGGGCTTAACACCAAATACTCCTAAAAGTGCATTAATAGGCCCACTAATGCTAAATATATTTAATACTATTGTTGCAAGTACTACCCATGAAAGAAAATTGGGTAAATACACAATTGTTTGAATTGACTTTTTAAACCATCTTACTCTAATTTCATTTAATAGAAGTGCAAACACTACTGCTGCGATTGTCCCAAAGACAATTTTCCCTATTGCAATTATTAATGTATTTTGAAAAATCTGTGCACAATCTGGAAGGCTAAACATATATTTAAAGTTATCTAACCCAACCCATTTAGAGTGAAGAATCCCTTTTGCTGGCACATAATTTTCAAATGCCATGATAATTCCAAACATAGGTATAATCGAGAATATTATTAAAAATATCATTGATGGTAACATCATTAGATGATATGAAATTTGTACCTTTTTTTGCTTCATATTTCCTCCTATTAGCTTGTACAAACAAGCCTGTTACAAAATAATTTAGTGACTTCTATTAATAAGAATGGTATTTAAAATTAGAAATTTTAAATACCATTAATAATTATTTTTTTACTGCTTTAGATACTTCTTTTGTAATATCGTCTCCGCCTGTACTCTTCCAAGTTTTAACGAACTCATCAAAATAATCTATTGATTGTTCTCCAGTAATAATTTTTAAGTACATTTCATTTTCTTGCTTTTCAAGATTTGCCCACTTTTGTTCCATGCTTTCTGTTCGTCCAAAAAATACTGGATCAACTTGAACTACATTCTTAGATCTCATAAGTGGTGACCCTTGCATTCTTGATACGTAGTTTCCATAATCAGAATCCTTAGGTTTATTACCCGCAGCAGTATCTGCTAAATATTGTGCACAGCTTTTTGATACATTTTTGAAATATTCATCAGTTATATCTTCTTCCTTAACTTCTTTATTAACATATTTATTTGCTGTGTCATATAATCTTAAACATGCATCTCTATAATCTACTATGATGTTAACTGGATATAAAGAACCATCAATACCTAACTTATCGCATTCGTTAACGTCTGCTTGTAACTTTTTAATTTCATCTGTTTGAGCTCTTGGAGTATCAGCTTCTTTAATTCCACATCTTGCATTGAAGCTTTTAACTACTACTTCTGGATGCTCATATCCTTTACGTACAACTACAAAACGTGTTGCCATATTTTGAGTATACATTTTAACATTTCCTTGATCATCTACTGGTACTACATATGGAGTCCACTTAATATTTGAATTTACCTTATAAGCATCTTGAAGCGGATTATATCCTGCCCACCATGGTCCATAGAATGCACCACTTTGACCATTAATAACAGTTGCTCTTAAGTCATCATCTGTTCTTACAGGGAATTCTTTATCAATAATGCCTTTTTTATACCATGAAGTAAGGCTTTCTAAAGCTTTTTTAGTTTCAGGAGTAGTACTTCCATAAACCACATCTCCAGCATTATTTTTCATCCATTGGCGTGGATAAGAACCAAATAATCCAAAAATATTATCTGACTCAAATTCTCCAGTATAATCTCCACATACCCTCTTATTCAATGTTAAACCAATTGTTTTTCCTGCTCCATTTTTACCTGGATCCTTTTGTACAAATTGAGTTAGGATATTTTCAATGTCTGACATAGTTTTGGGAGCACTTAATCCTAGTGAATCCATCCAATCTTGTCTTAACCATAATAGATTAGGACCTGCATCAATAGTAGCATCTGGAATAGCCATTAGCTTACCATCAAACGTAGCTCTTTCCAAAACTTTACCATTATAAGAATTGTATCTTGCCTTTACTTCATCACTTGCACAATTCTTATAAGCATTTGATAAATCTTCTATCATATCATTTGCAACCAAGCTTCTAAGAGTAGCTTCATCTACTATCATTACATCAGGAATTTCTCCTCCTGCAATTGCCATAGAAACCTTTTGATTATAATTATCACCACCAGTTGCTTCAAAGGCATCTTTTTGCTGAATATTATAAAACCCTTTAACAAATCTTGTATATGCATTATTTTCATAATTATCAGATGCATATTTTCCATCACCTGGAAGATTAGTGTTTACTCCTGTCATTTTTCCCATAGTATAAGTAACTAAATCTGGGTATTTCCCATATGGAGTTGTAGCAGCCTCTTGCCATGCTGGATCTGTACTTTTTGCACTGGTATTTGACACTTTCTTATCTCCGCTACTACAACCAACAGCAGTAATCAGAAATGTACTAAGTGTAATAAAAGCTAATAATTTTTTACATAAACTTTTATATTTCATTAAAATTCCCTCACTTTATATTAATAATTTCTAATACTTTACCGGTAATGTTTTGGTTTTTGTACATTTGGTTTGTTGAATAAACAAATACTATATATAATTATTCCTTGTTTAAATGTTTACACAAGCTTTGAATATAAAGAGTTACACATCTTAAAGCAAAACTTTTTTAAGTAATAAAAAATATGTAAAAACTCTATCATATGAGATTATAAAATACATAATTAACTAATCATTTATACAAATTAGTTATTCAACTAACCTTACTTGTATTATAATTTGAACCAATTTAAGCGTAAATATAAATAATTCTCGTTATATATCAGATTTTCATGTATTGGTTTTCATTTGTATATTTTTACATATAAATATGCTATCATTTTATTATAGCAATTGAAACAAAGGAGGATTCAGAAGATGCTAAAAATATTAGTAGTCGATGATGAAGACATTGAAAGAGATGGTATTATATTTCTATTAAAAAAATTTCAATACAATTTTGAAATTATAGAAGCTGAAAATGGAAATCAAGCCTATTCCTATTTACAAGAAAATCATTTTGATATCCTATTTACAGATATTAGAATGCCTTTTATAGATGGCTTAGAATTAACAAAATTAGCAGTAAAACTTTATAAAGACTTGAAAGTTATCATTTTTAGTGGTTTCCATGAATTTGAATATGCGAAAAAAGCTCTTACCCTCGGTGTAATTGATTACATTTTAAAGCCCATAGATATAGATGAATTTCGAAAAGTTATAGATTCTACTTTAGAAAAAATAGATTATCAGAATAAACAATTAGAATCAAAAAATCAAAATGATTTATTTATTCGTCGTTATATTCTTTTGGGGTATATAAATGGTACTTCTGTAAAACTTCTATCCCAAGAATTTAATTCATCTTATGATTTAGACTTTCTAAACAATTATTCGAAAATATTCATGCTAGAATTTGAACATGGATTTTTTGAAAATTCAGGATTATTATTTGATAAAGAAATTCTTCCATTATTAAATTTCCAATATGATTATTTAAACCTAAATAACTCACAAAGCTTATTATTTATAAAAAAATTCACTAACTCACCTAATAATTATAGAGAAACCGCGAAATTTCTTTTGAATATTATAAGAGAAAAATACAATATTAATTGCTATATTTCCATAAGTAATAATATAAAATCAGCTGAAGATATATTATTAGAAATTTCCTCTCTGGAGAATTTACTAAATAACAAGTTTTTACTTTCAGATACTTATATTTTTGCTAATGATGAAATATATGAAAATCAACCTGTAGTGGACAGGTTTGCTCTATACTCACAGCAACATACTTCTTCAGGTTCTAATGCTGTTGAATTAGTAAAACAATATATAGCAAATAATTATGGAAGTGAGTTAAGTCTTGAAGTTTTAGCTTCCCATGTTTATCTTACACCAAGATACTTGAGTTATATTTTCATACAAGAGACAGGCTCTGGTATTAATAAATATATTAAATCCTTTAGAATGCAAAAAGCTAAAGAGTTACTTGAAAATACAAATATGAAAATTGCATCCATATGCAAACAAGTTGGTTATAACAATGTTTCTTACTTTTGTCAAAGCTTCCGTGAATTTTACGGTAAAAGTCCAGAAAAATATAGGAAAAAGGAATAATACTTATGAATATTTTTTTTAAATTTTATGGTAATTTAAAATTTCGTAATAAAATAAATATAACTTATTCACTGATTAGTTTAATACCAATATTGTTTTTAGGAATCTTTTGCTATTTTCAAACTAAATCTTTACTTATAAAACAAGAAGAAGCGAACTTAGAGACTACCATAAGTCAAATTTCAACTAATATAGATTACGCCTTAGAGACTTATACTAATGCATCAAATTATGTTACCTATAACAGTGGTATTCAATCTGCCTTACAAGATGATTATAAAAATAATTACTATGCAATGGGACAAGTATATGATAACTTAATCGATCCTATAATCTTTTCTTTGAAATACCTATATCCATCAATAAAACAACTGACACTTTATACCAATACAAACATGTCCCAACATGGAAATATATTAAAGAACCTGAATAGTATTTATGAAAAAAATTGGTATAACACTGTAATATCTGATTATAATATTCATTGGTTTATTGATGAGGATAATACTTTATCCTGTATAAGAAGAATGCCAAATTTACGTTATTTTAAGAGTCCAAAGCATACCATTGTCTATTTAAATGTTGATTCGGAAGGTATTTTTCGAACTTTGGAAACAAGTCTTGGAAATAACTATGGATTAGTAATAATAAATTCAAAAAATGAAATTATCTATTCAAAAGACTTTTTTGATAATAACTATTCTTATCTTAAACTTTCTGACAATCAAATTTTTGAATTTAATCAGAATTCTTCAAATTCAAAATTGCTGAAAAATTACGCTATTAAATCAAGTTCTTTAAAAAATAGCGATTGGAAAATTATCATATATAGACCAATTACTTTTATTTCAAAGAGTATTAGCTCTATTATCTACACAATATTAATTGTAATTGCTATCTGTGGAATCATTTTATTTTTTACAGGTATTTTGCTATCAAAATTAATTGTAAGTCCATTGATAAAACTAACAAAAAGCATGAATGAAGTAAAAAACGGAAATTTGAATATTCAAATTTCCAGTCCCTATACTGATGAGTTAGGTATTATGACTAATACCTTTCAGAATATGTTAACTCAAATTGATACTCTATTTAAAGAAATATATGAAAATAAAATACAACAACAAAAACTTAAATTAAAAGCATTGCAAGCTCAGATTAACCCTCATTTTTTATATAATTCTCTTTCCCTTATAAATTGGAAAGCTATTATGGCCGAGCAACACGAAATCAGTAAAATGTCTCAACTACTTTCTACTTTTTATCGCACCTCTTTAAATAAAGGAAAAAATTCTACAAGTATGAGAGATGAAATTGAAAATACTAAATCATATATTGAAATTCAATTAATGCTTCATAATAATAAATTTAAAGTTGAATATAATCTAGATGAAAATATATATAATTTTTCTATTTTAAATTTAACACTACAGCCATTAGTTGAAAATTCAATTATTCATGGTTTAGATTTAAAAGAAAGTGGTGAGAAAATACTTATTGTTTCTGCTTCATTTATTGAAGAATCTAATTTAATTGAAGTATGCGTCCAAGATAACGGAGTTGGCATTAATGGCAATATTCTTCCTTGTTTATTAAATATCCACTCAAAGGGATATGGATTAAAAAACGTTAACGACCGAATTAAACTCTACTTTGGTGATTCATTTGGATTAGAAATTCAAAGCAAAGAAGGTATCGGTACAAAAATCACAGCAAAAATCCCTGCAATTCCAATAGATGCTGATGTAAAAAATTTAATATAACACTAAATGAACTTTTTAGTGTAAAAAAACTATATTCTTAAATAATATAGTTTTTGAAAAATAAAGTCTTATGTTCTTTTTGATAGCTAGTTCACATATTTAACAGCTTTATAGAAATTATAATGCTTTCAAATAATATTATTGCCTCAATAACTGATAGTTTTATTGAGGCTTTGCCTTGTTATATCAAGGAAAAATTCTCAATTTTATCTTACAAAAATTGAGTTAATAATAAATTTTTAACCCTTACATATAACTATATAGTTGATTTCCATATAAACAAACATTCTAAATTTGAGTTAAAATTTGAAGCTGCAAGAATTATATCTTAACGCTTTACCTAAATTTTAAATTTATTTAGACTGTCTGATAGCATCACCACTGAATTGCCAAGAATATCAACTCTTTCTTCCAATACTTCTGCATTAATATTTTGCTGTTCAGTTGTCGCTAAAGCCTCTTTCGCATTAGCCGATTCCTTTTTGACTATAATTCTCATGTTATTTGTAGCAATAATGTTTTTATTTTTTTCTCTATTTATATCTTTCATAAAAATCTCTATATTTTTTATTTTAAAATCTATTTTTTCTATACCATCAATTATCTTAATAAATGAATTATTAGCAAAATTAGAAATTTCGTTTGATTCTTTAAATGCATCTTTTGATAAGTTGATAAGCTTAATCGTTAAATTAGCTTTTTCATAAACATTTCTTATAATTTCATATACATTATTGGTCGACATTTTAGATTTATCTGCAAGTTTTCTCACTTCTTCTGCTACAACTGAAAATCCTTTTCCATATTCCCCGGCACGTGCCGCCTCGATACTTGCATTCAATGATAAAAGATTAGTCTGTTGGCTTATACCGTCCATAAGTTCAATTACTCTTTCAATTTCTTTTATACTATCAACAAGAATTTGAATATTATAAAAAATTTCTTCCATAGTCTTATTTTTATCTTCATTTTTAATCTGTTGCTTTTGAATTATTTTTAGTGATTTATCACCAATAATTTTTGTTTCATTAGATATTTCGGTAACATTAGAAACGTTTATAACTATATCATTTATTTTTTGAGATAAATTTTCTACAACCTCCATAGTTTTATCTAATTCTACTGACTGTTCAATTGTTCCATGAGCTATCCCCTCCATAACCTCAGTGATTCCTTTGGATAATTCATGATTTTGTTTAGAAATTTCTTTTATCTCATCTGATTTATTTATTACTACAGATGAGACATTCTTTGTGTCTTCTACTAATTGCCTTATATGCTTAATCATATTGCTAAAACTCTTACTAAGCATAGCTATTTCATCATTTCCAATAGCACTGCTTTTTACTGTTAAATCTCCTTCCTCAGCTTTCTTCATCTTAATCACTACATCTCGTATTGGATTTGAAATTTTATTGGCGACTAATGCACCAAATATACCAGTACCTATCATACATATGATAGCAATAATTATAGTAATCAGTGCTATTATATAGACCTCTTTTAAGATATAACTATTGGGAGTAAAATTAATAAATTTCCAACCATTTTTGCAAGTATTTAAAGTTGTTAATTTATTATCTATTTCAAATATTTCTGAAGATGAATTTAATGTTTTATCCCTAATTTCAGCATCGATCATCGTTCCTACTAGTCCTAAATTATTTGAATAAATTACATTATCATCATCATCCAAGAGCAATATTGTAGAATTACTTCCATAATCTATTCCTTTAAATATATCACCAAAACTTTCAGAATAAATCGACGTAATCATAATTGTATACTTATTTACCTGTTTAACATAATATATTTTTTTAAAATCTCCCTGTATTCCTGTTAACCACATTGATTTAGATTTTGAATTTTTAATTTCATTATTTAGTCCTCTATATAAATTAGTCTTACCATATAAACTCTTTGTTGTTTCAGATACTTTTCCAATAGTAGTTCCATCTTGATATACTAAAGAAAAGTCTGTAAAATCTTTTAATAGCTCTATTGAAAGTAAATACTCCCTAATTCCCCTTTTAGTTTTTTCAATTTCATATGTATCAATATTGCTATTAGACGGATTAAAATTTAAAATTTCCTCATTTGCGAATACCAATGAAGCTGCGTTCTCAATCTCAGATATATAATTATCCAAAATCCTTGTAGTTTGTATACTATAATTATTTGATAATACCCCTATTTTAGATATTAAAATATTTTTATTAACTGAATATGTTAAGATAGATACAATGAATATGGGAATAAATCCAATTAATATATATGTTATTATCAGTTTTCCCTTAATAGTTCTTAGAAAACTTTTTAAATTAATCTTGATACTTTTTAACTTGTTAACTAAACTTTTCATATTGCCTCCATTTCACTAATTAACTAGATATATTGATTAAAATAAAGGAAGATTCATTTTAATAAATTAAAAATAAACCTTCCCTTGTTTTCCTATCATAATAAAAACTATACCAATATTGTTTCTATTTAAGATATTGAAATTTATTAAAATATACTCATCTACCTAGAATTACTGCTGATTTAGATTCGACGGTAATTTCATCATTATAATATATATTCTTTTCAAATAATCTGGAACTTTGTCCATCTAAAAGTATCTGCCATTCTCCTTTTGGCAACCTAAGTTTTATTCTATTTTTTGTACTATTTGAATGAACTCTATCATTTAGCAGTGTAGTACCTTCTTGTGTGAATGCAAGATATTTCCCTCTATATTTAACTTCTATTCCTGAATTTTTATCATATGAAAAATCCTTTATATGAAGTTCATATATTATTGGACACTTATATATCCTTACACCAAATGTATCATTATTCCACCCTTTTGGATTAGTACCCTCAATGTCTAAAATCATACTCCTAATACCATTTACTCCACATGCTGTAGCATAAGGATCCGCACTGATAACCGCACTTCCGTCAACCTCTATTTCATAATCATAATATATTCCATTTAGATTACCACTAATTTCATTAATCCATACACCGCATTCTCCTTTTTCCATAGAATGTACGTCCAATTTCTTTGCACTTTCTTCCTTATCGCTTCCTGTTGCATAAAGTCTAAGTGTAACCTTATTTGCTGTAGGAGCCCATAGTTTAAATATTGTTTTTTCTTTTGAATAATTCACTCCTAAGTCAAGTTTATTATAAACATAATTTTTTATGAACTTTTTTGAATAGAAGTAATTTTTCCACTCTAAAGGGTTTATGATAATCTTCCTCCTTTTTACAATTAAAAACTTTATATTAGTTTATATTTTTACAAACGTCCATAACTTTAAAATTCTTATTTTTTGAACTTTGATACATATTCTATCAAAACACTAAATATTTAAGACTCTATAATTGTTGACGTCATTGGTTCTACTACTACTCCATTCACTATTTCCGATTGAAATCCAAAGTTTATAATAAAACTAATACTTTGTAAATCATTATATCTAGTCAAAATTAAAGTTCTTTCATTAAATCCTTTAATTTTAACTTTACCGCTTTTTAAAACATCAAACTTATTTCTAAGGGCAATCAATTTCTTTATATGTGTATATATTTCTTGATTCCAATTTTCCATATTCCAATCCATACATCCTCTACAATATGGATCATTTTCCCCTTTCATTCCTATTTCATCTCCATAATAAATTAATGGTATCCCTGGTAATATAAATAGAAATGTATAAAATAATTTTTCCTTATTTATTTCGCCATTACAAAAATTATATATTCTTTTAGTATCATGAGAACCAGCCAGATTCACATTATAATCTAAATTCTCCTTATACATCTCCTCAATATTTTTCCATTCATCAATAAATATTTCTGTGGAAATACATTGATCAACGACAGCTTTCTTTATTAAATCCCGTAATGTATAATTTGTTATACCATTAAAGTATTTGGGCACATATACTTTACCATATCCCCAAATTTCACCCAATAAGTATAGCTGGGTCTCTCTTCTTATTCTTTCCAGTAATGAATAATGTATTTCAAAAGGTACATCTAGCCTAATTCCATCAATTCCTTTACCTTCCCAATACTTTATTACTTTAATTATATAATCTTGTACTTCCATATCATTTGTGTTTAACTTAGGCAAAAAAGACGCCCCTCCACAAGCTCTATATGGCGGATTATTTTTTATATCAACAGGATATTCAAATATATCATACCAGCTAGTATATTTAGATTTTTCTTGATTAATTAATATATCTTTAAATGCAAAGAATTCTGTGCTAGTATGATTAAAAACTCCGTCAATAATAATTTTTATGTTTCTTTTATGAGATTCCAATATTAAAGTTTCAAAATCTTGTAATGTACCAAAACAACTATCTATTTTATAATAATCTGAAGTATCGTATTTATGATTTGATAGAGATTGAAATATAGGATTTAAATATATAGTATCCGCACCTAAATCTTTAATGTAGTCTAACTTTTCAATTATCCCTTTTAAATCTCCTCCCATAAAACAGTCTCTATCTACGTCACTTCCCCAAACTTTTACATCCCTTGGATCATTACTTTTATCACCATTGCAAAATCTTTCAGGAAAAATTTGATATATAACGCTTCCTATCATTCTTTAACACCTCCAGACATTATTCCTGATATAAAGCTTTTCTGTCCTGCTATAAAGACTATAAAGACAGGTAATACTGAAGTTACTGTTCCAGCCATTAAGTAAGTCCAAAATGTACCATATTTTCCCGAAAAATTTGCTATTCCAATTTGAACTGTCGTGAATTCTGGCTTATTAGTAACTAAAAGCGGCCATAAGAAATCATTCCATCCAAATAAAAAAGTGAATATTCCTAATGAAGCAATAGCTGGTTTAGAAAGCGGTAAAATCACCCTCCAAAACAGTCTAAATTTACTACATCCATCTATTTCTGCTGCTTCATCTAATTCTTTAGGAATAGTTAAAAAATATTGCCTAAACAAAAATATTCCAAAGGGACTAAATAATCTTGGAATTATAAGCGCTTTGTAAGTATCAAGCCATCCTAATTTCTGAATAATACTATGAAGTGGAATTATTTGCACATAAAAAGGAATCATCATTGTACCTAAAAACATATAAAATAAAACATTCTTTCCTTTAAAGTCTAGTCTCGCAAATGGATACGCTGCCATCGCTGAAATTAATATAGTTCCAATAGTAATGCTTATAGAAACAATCAAACTATTTTTATAATAATCCACAAATGGCGCTGATTGCCAAGCTATCAAATAATTTTTAAATTCAAAAGCATTAGGTATTAAATAGGGAGGATCATAGCTAGCCTTTAATGGTTTTAGTGAAGTTGTAATCATCCATAGAAATGGCATTATCATTATAAATGCACCTAGAAGCATAAATATATATTGCTTTGTAGTTCTTAATTTCTTCATTACATTGCCTCCCCTTTACTGCTAATTTTAAATTGTATGATAGTTGCTATAAATACAAATAAAAATATAACCCAGCCTACTGCAGAAGCGTATCCAATATTCGAAGATGCAAAACCTTCTCTATACATATAAAGTCCTAAAACATCGCTTGCACCCATAGGTCCACCATTTGTCATTACGTAGACTATATCAAATACTTGGAATGAATCAATAAAACACATTATTACAAGTAAAAGAGTTGTAGGTTTCAATAAAGGAACTGTGATAGACTTAAATTTTCTAAAACTAGTAGCTCCATCAATATCTGCAGATTCATATAAGCTTGGTGATATACTTTGCATTGCAGCTAAATATATGATCATGTTATATCCAATTCTCTTCCAAATCCCCACTATTGAGATAGAAATTAACGCCCAAAATGGATTCGTAAGCCATGAAACTGAAGGTAAATGAATAAAGTTCAAAAACTTGTTTACTATCCCCTGAGATGGATCCAACATATACTTCCATACTATTCCAGCTGCAGAAGTTGCGGTTATGACTGGAATAAAATATACTGTTCTAAAAAAAGTTGTAAATTTTAATCCTTTATTTAAAATATTAGCCAAAAATAAAGCAATAATTATACTTCCTATTGTAACTAAAATTGTGTATATTATTGTAATATATAATGAATTATAGAACTCGGTATTTCTCAAAATGTCACTATAATTTCTAAGTCCTATAAATTTCTTATTCATACTAAATCCATCCCACTTAATTAAACTTAAATATAGTGAGTATACTATAGGAATAATGCTAAATAGTACGAATAAAACTAATGCAGGTGTTAAAAACGTATATGATATAACATTCTGCTTGTTTCGTTTTTTCATCATTTCACCTCTATAAAAATTATTGTTTTATATTCGCATTTAATATAAAATATATTGTGAGTGGCTATCCTGCTACAAATAGCCCTCAATATATAAATAAATCTTTAATTGTTTAATGCACTATTAACTGCCTTTTCCGCACTTGATAGTGCATCTTTTACACTTACTTTTCCATAGTAAGCCTTTTCCATACATTTTGCGAATTCTAGCGATGCTGCTGGATACTCAATTATAGATGGTCTTGCATGAGCATATTTTTGTTGTTCTACAAATGGCATAAGCCTTGGCTCAGTTGATTTTATCCAATTTAAGTAGTCAGCATTTTCTGCTACATCTTTTCTTATAGGCATAAAAAATGTCTTTTTATCCCATTCAATTTGTGTTTCTGCACTAGTAATATAAGCAATAAACTTTGCTGCAGCATCATTTTCTTTTTCAGTTTTATTGAAAGCAAATATTTGCTCTCCTCCCATATTAGTTGCATATTGATTATCTGAAGGTACTGGTATCATAGAAGTTCCAAAATCAAATTTTACAGAATCCTTCCATATCCCAGTCATCCATGAACCATCTACTACCATTGCACATTTTCCCTTTGCAAAATCATCCCAAGATCCAACAGGTGAAACCTTTTCATTAATCAGTTTTACTAAAAAGTTTAATGCTTTTTCTCCATTTTCATTATTAAATGCTGCTTTTCCATCTTTAATAAAATCCGCCCCTGTTTGCCATAAGTATGGTTGTAATTGCCATGTTAAACCTTCACCATTATCTCCAACTTGAGTGTAAAACTCAAATCCATAATTAGTTGGATCTTTGCTTATAATTTTTTGTGAATAAAGTTCAAGTTCTTCCCAGGTTTTTGGTGGATTTTCTGGATTTAATCCAGCTTCTTTAAATAAATCTTTATTATAGAATAAAGCTAGATTATTTGTACTAACTGGAAGTGAATACAATTTATTATCCTGTTTTCCATATTCCAAAAGAGATTCATAAAAATTACCTACTTTTATATTATTTTGTTGTATATATTTATCTAATTCAAGAAGCTTTCCTGATGATCTTAACTTTGCCATACCAGATATATCTGCTGCTGCAATACTAGGTACTGTATTAGAAGAAATCGCAGTCTGAAGTTTAGTCATAAGCTGATCACTTGTAACAAAAATTGTTTTAACCTCTATATCTTTATTTTCTGAATTGAACTTATTAACTAATTCATTTATTGCATTTCCATTATTTCCATCCCAATAATGCCAGAATTCAACTACTGTTTTACCTTCTTTTTGAGCAATTTCATTTTTGTTGTTATTACTGCAACCTACAAAACCAACTAGAAGCATAGCACTTAAACTTGAAGCTATTAAGCCCTTTAAAAATTTTTTCATATTTTCCCTCCTAATGTTTTTCGATGTTAAAGATATATTAAATTAATATTCAATTAACATTCATATTTCATCTAGATTTTGTTAGACGTTTACAAATAATTATTTATTCCCCCTATCATTATTATTTAAATAAATCTATAACCTTATAACTATAATTCTATATATTATCATCTCCTTTCTAAAGTATCTTTCCGTAATTAGTCAATACAAACTTAAATTATATATTAAAGATTTTAAAATCTTTAATCCTATTGTTTATAAATTTTCAAACTTACTACTTAGTTGAAGAACGTACATTTATTGAAATTGGAACTCTTATATTTCTTGCATTACTATTTCCTTTATTAACCTTTCTCAGCATTTCATTTCCAACTTCAATTCCAAGTTTATATAAATCAACTTCAACATTAGTTATATTAGGCTCAAGATACTCAACTAATGGATAAGTATCAAAAGTAATAATTCCTATATCTTCTGGTATCCTTCTATTTAATTCCTTGCATTTTTTTAAAATATCATATGCACAAATATTATCAAGACAAATAATTGAATCTGCATTGCTTATTGATTTATCTAAAGTAATGATATCCAATCCTTTTTCATCAATAAATTTCTTATATCCGTTATATCTATCTCTAGCAAAAAGCTTTTCCTCTGTATAACCAGCAAAAGCAATTTTCCTATACCCCCTATTATATAAATATTCTGCTGATAAATATCCGCCATTGACATTATCTACATCAACATTACTTATATCCTTTATTTTTTCTAATTTCCCAATTGAAACTATTGGAAGTTGATATTTTTCTATTTTCTTAAAATAATCTGACATAATTAATCCAGCCGGTAAAATTAATCCATCTACCATTTTTCCATGAAGAATATTCTCTATTGCTAATCTATCATTTCGATATGTATCTTTACCTAACAATAGAAGACTATATCCACCTTCATAAATGCTCTTTTCAACACCTCTAAAAACTTCGTATATAAATGGATTAGCATATACTTTATCCATGGTATTGTCCATTATAATAGCTATCATATATGTTGAATAACTAGCAAGACCACGTGCTAAATTATTAGGGGAATAGTTTAATTCATTCATTGCATCTAAAACTTTCTTTTTGGTTTTATCAGATACTAAAGAACTGTTATTTATAACTCTTGAAATAGTTGTTGTTCCAACTCCAGCTTTTTCTGCTACATCCTTAATTGTCGCCATTTAGTGAATCCTCCTTATTTTTTTGGTAGCGCTACCAATTTTAAAAATAATAAAATCCATAGGTAGCACTACCACTTTTCAAAAATGGTTTACAGGGGTATTGGTAGCGCTACCAATTTTGATTCCACAAATATTTGATAAATCTACCTATCTGTATTTTATAGCATATTTATTATATTGTAAAATTATATTTTTCTTTAAATTTAGGCATCGTCAATCGTTTTCATATATTTTTCTCTCTATGTCTTCTATATTCTATATTTTTTACACCACTTTACAAATAATCAAAAATAATTTTTAAAATACAATAAATTAAACTAAAATAACGCATTGTCCTTGTTAGTTAATTTATATAAGAAAAGTCAATCACTATGGAACAAATGCTATAGCTGCTTATAATTCTGTTACCAGAGTTAACTCCTTTACACTTTCATCAGAAGATAGTTTAAGTTCCTCTATAGCAACTTATACTGCTCAAAATAAAGGTGCTGGTAAAAACTTAAGAATAATTGATGGTTTTAAAAAGAGTACAATAATAATCACTATTTATTCTATTATTACTTCGCTAATCATATTTTTTTACACTGAAGGTATTATGACTTTGTTTGTTTCAGGTTCAGAAAAAGAAGTTATTTCACTTGGCATTCAATATTTAAAGGCAATGTCCATCTTTTATGTGCTTTCAGGCTTTTGTAACATTTTTCAGGGCATGTTTAGAGGAATTGGAAAATTATCTACAACCTTTATAGCAACTACTATGCAGATTTCTATAAGAGTTGGTTTTTCATATCTTCTTGCACCATACTTTGGCTTACCAGGTTTATGCTATGCAACTGCTATTGGCTGGGTTCTAATGATAAGCTACGAAGGTTGGACATGCAGAAAATCCTTTATAAAAATTACAGAGCAAACTGAGTCAAAGAATTATGTTCTAAAATATGGTTCACCTAATTAGTCCTAAAATATACACTTATAATAATTCTTTCTCGTAACAAGCAAACTTGAAATAAATGATGAAATTCAATTATATGCTTTTAACTAATGTTATTAAAAATGACACAGTCGTTAAACCCTGTGTCATTTTATTTACATTATTAAAGTCAATTTCTAATCTTCACTATTTTTCATTACTTCATAAAATTGCTTTGGTGTAATCCCATATTCATTTTTAAATGCTCTAAAAAAATTAGAATAATCACCAAATCCACATTGCTTATATACATCTTTAATTTGCATTTCTTTAAGTATTAATTCCTTTGCTTCAATAAGCTTCTTTTGAATAATGTATCTATGAATTGTTGTTCCTGTATATTTTTTAAATTTCCTTGAAAGATGAAACTTGCTAATATAAAACTCCTTTGCAATATCATCAATTATAATATCTTCATCTATATGATTATTAATATAACCTATTATTTGATCAATTATCTTACTTTTCTTTATCTCAATGTTTCCTACACTTTGAACATTAAAAGCTAAATTATTTATATATATCATTAGCTCAATAATATATACTTTATAAAGTAGTTCATGGCCAACTCCACTATAATTCTCAAGACTAATAATCTTATTTAAAATTAATCTTATACTCTTCTGATCTTCCAAGCTCATTTCCAAGACATTCCTTTTATCATCACTTTCAAAACAAGCTGATAACTCAGTTTTAGATGTTGAAAGCTGTTTTAAAAATTCTTTATCTATCCAAAGTACTATTCTTTCATAAGTATTTTCTCCTGAGTTTATAACAGCTTGGTGAAGTTCTTTGGAATTTATTAATACTAAATTTCCTGGTTTTAAATAATATACTTTACCCTCTATTAAATACTTAACATCGCCAGAAATAAAATAATATAATTCATAAAAGTCATGATGATGAATGTTTACGCTTTTTATATCATCATTTAAATAATGATAAATCTCATAATCATTTTTCAGCATATATTGTCTGCTTTGATATTCATGAGTTCTTTTTTTCACTATTATTACACCTTTCATATTTTTATAAATAAAACCATTAAAAGTTTCTTTAATCTAAGATTATTTTATATGAGCATTTTTTGCAAGTCATATAGCAATAATAACATATTATATTTTTTATATTACTTTTATAATTATAATATAAATATTAGTTGTTTCACAGTTATAGTGCATGTATTTATAATAATTTGAACAAAAATTCGAACTTGTATTAATAAAATAAAATACTTAAATATATTTTTTTGATTTAATTGCAAAAAAAGCTTTAATTTAATTCTTTTTATTTATTAAACAAACCAAATTTATGCTCTATAAATCATTAAAATTTGAAACAAAAATTAATTTAGAACTGGAGGATTAATAATATGAAATTATCATTTAGATGGTATGGAGCTGACGATGCTGTTAAGCTTCAATACATTAGACAAATTCCAAGTATGAATAGTATTGTAACTGCAATTTATGATGTTCCTGTAGGAGAAATATGGAGCAATGAAAGCATACTTAAATTAAAAGCTGAAGTTGAAGGTGTAGGCTTAAATTTTGATGTTATTGAAAGTGTTCCTGTACATGAAGACATAAAGCTTGGCTTACCTACAAGAGACAAATATATTGAAAATTATAAAGAAAACATAAGACGTCTTGCAAAAGCTGGAGTTAAAGTAATTTGTTATAACTTTATGCCTGTATTTGACTGGACTAGAACTCAACTTGATAAAGTTTTAGAAGATGGTTCAACTGCTCTTGTTTATTATAAAGAACAACTTGAAAAAATGGATCCTCTTACTGGTGAATTATCACTTCCAGGCTGGGATTCAAGCTATACAAAGGATCAACTTGCAGATTTATTCAAGCAATATTCAAAAGTTGATGAAGAAGCTTTATGGAGCAACTTAGAATACTTCTTAAAGCAAATTATTCCAGTTGCTGAACAAAATGATATTAAGATGGCAATTCATCCAGATGATCCTCCATATAACATTTTTGGGCTTCCAAGAATAATAACAAATGAAAAGAATTTAGATAGATTCTTAAAGTTAGTTGATAGTAAGTATAATGGACTTACTTTCTGTACAGGTTCTCTTGGATCAGCAAGCTTTAATAATATTGTTGAAATGGTAGATAAATACTCTAGCCAAGGTCGTATTCACTTTATGCATGTTAGAAATGTTAAGCTTCTTGAAGATGGAAGCTTTGAAGAAAGTGCTCACTACTCACCTTGTGGTTCATTAGATATTGTTGAAATTATGAAAGTACTTCATAAAAATAAATTTGATGGATATCTTCGTCCAGACCATGGAAGAATGATTTGGGGAGAAACTGGAAGACCCGGATACGGTTTATATGACCGTGCTTTAGGCGCTATGTATATTGCAGGAATTTGGGAAACTCTAGGAAAAACTAATAAATAAAGGAGAGATTTATAATGAAATTACCTTTTAATGTAGATTTAAATAATAAAGTTGTAGTTGTTACTGGTGGAGCTGGAGTACTTGGAAGTTCTTGGGTTGATGCCTTAGCTGAGTGTGGTGCAAAAGTTGCAATCCTAGATAGAAGCTTAGAAAGTGCAGAAAAAAAAGCAGCTGAAGTTGTAGCTAATGGAAAAACTGCTATAGGCGTTGAAGCTAATGTTCTTGATAAAGCAAGTCTTAAAAAAGCTCATGAAGTTATTTTAGAAAAGTTTGGTCCTTGCGACATTTTAATAAATGGAGCTGGTGGTAACAATCCAAAAGGAACAACTACTAAAGAATATTTATATGAAGAAGATTTAAAGGAAGAAAACAAAGATCTTGTAACTTTCTTCGATCTTGATGAAGATGGAATTAGATTTGTATTTGACTTAAACTTCCTTGGAACTTTACTTCCTTCTCAAGAATTTTCAAGAGATATGATTGGAAGAAAAGGCTGTAGCATTATCAATGTTTCATCAATGAATGCCTTCACTCCACTTACAAAAATACCAGCATACTCAGGTGCAAAATCTGCAGTATCAAACTTCACACAATGGTTAGCAGTTCATATGTCAAAGGTTGGCATAAGAGTTAATGCTATAGCTCCTGGCTTCTTTGTAACAAAACAAAATGAAGCACTTCTTAAAAATGCAGATGGAAGCTATACTGAGCGTTCTCACAAGATTTTAAATGCTACTCCAATGGGAAGATTTGGTGAGGCTGAAGAGCTTATAGGTGCACTTCTATTCTTAGTAAATGAAGATGCCTCAAGCTTTGTAAATGGTATAGTTATACCAATAGATGGTGGTTTCTCAGCTTATTCGGGAGTTTAACCGTACTTACAAAGGAATTCCATTTTATATTTAAAGAGCCATGAAATTCATGGCTCTTTAAATTATTCTATTAAATTTATGAGAGATTAAAAGTGCTAAAATCTATTTCTAAATTATCATAAATATTAACTTTAACCTTATCATTAAAAGTATACATGTCAGGCATATCATAACCTTTATCATTTAAAGCATATACTAATATATTTTTCTTTATAGGATTAACAATCCAATATTCTTTTACTTTAAATTGTTCATAGAGGTTTAGTTTTTTTACGTAATCATCTCTTGAATTAGATGGAGATACAACTTCAACAATCATATCAGGAGAACCAGTACAACCATTATCAGTTAATTTATTTTTATCACATATAACTGATATATCTGGTTGAACTATATTCTTACTATTGCCTACTTCTTCTTCTTCATTTTTTAATACAACATCAAAAGGAGCTGCGTAAACTTTACATGGACCATTATTTAATCTAATGCAATTTCTTAATTCACTTAAGATTTCGGTTATTATTTCTTGATGTATTCTACTTGGAGCTGGTGACATTGCAGATATTCTCCCATCAATAATTTCTACTATTGTATCTTCAGGAAATTTTAAATAATCATCATAAGTATATATTTTATTATCTATTGGATTCATAGCCATTAATATCACATCCTTTAACTATTTAAAAATTCTTGCACATTCTTATTCTTTAACAATGTAGTGTTATTTTCACCAGTTTGGAAAGTTTAATTATCTAAAATTAGTTTATCACAATATTGACAGAGTAACTATAGATTTATGTGAAGTTTATCTGACTTTCTTCTTTAAAAGAATTAGCTGAAAAAATTCATTTTTTATTTCTTTTCTATAACATTCAATTCTGTATTAATAACAGTTAATAATTCTTTTGGTATATTAAATCTTGATCTCTTAGACATACTATCTATAGTCATTAACCCCATCATAACTTTAAATTGTTGACTTTCAGCTATATCTCCAAAATATTTAATAAATACAGCTTTTGCTTCATTATTTTTATAAAGCTCTTCAATTGTATCAAAGGTTGAATAATACCCTTCTTTAATTGCCACTTCTTGTACATTTGATAAATCGAATTTTTGGAACCAGTTAGTTACATGTGTTTGTTCTTCTGGTTTTTTAAGTACATAGCTTTCATCAGCTTCCTTAACATGCTTTAAAATCATTTCATCAATATAAGTATTTCCTGCTTCATCAAAAGCTTCTGCCTTAATTTTATTTTCTCCTAAAGTCAACTTAACGGCTTCAAATTTTTTCATTGGTTCACTGCTATTGATTTCACTTACAAATTCATCATTAACATAAAGTTTAATATGCTTAATATTTGAAAGCACCACTATATCATTCATTTCTTCATGTCTGTTTACAAATCTACTGCCAGCTAACTTAACAAAATGTTCCTTTGACCAATAAGCTTTGCATAAATAAAATGAATCCTTTTTAAGCTTTCTATCTATAGTCACTAAGCCTTTTTGATTTCTTCCCTTTTCTCCACCTTCATTTCTTATTTCACTTCCAAAATCGAACATAGCCCATACATATCCACCTAAAATAAATGATCTTTCATTGAAAGTTTTAAGAGCATTATTTTGGAACAATAATTGATATTCTTCTGTATAATCTTTTACCGTTGGATTATATGAGTGAAGCTTTGGATTAGTATCAACTCCATATTCTGTAACCATAACTGGTGTATTAGGCCTTACTTTATGGAATTCATCTAATCTTGTTCCTAACTCCTGCATTTCTTTATAATACCAACCATAATATAAGTTATATCCTACAAAATCAGTTAATTCGTTTAATGGACTTTCATTAGCTACAGAATGAATATTAGCTTGTGCAATAAATCTGTTTGAATCTAAATTTTTAGCTATCACTGCAAGTTCTTTTACCATTTCATATATTTGTTCATTTTCTATTGCTATTGTAATTTCATTTTGAACTCCCCAGCAATAAATTGAACTATGATTATAGGCCTGCTTAATTAATCTTTCTAGTTGTTCCTTAGCATTAGTATTATCCTTATCTGAAGTAGTTGGAACACTTATAAATGGAATTTCAGCCCAAACTAATATACCTTCACGGTCGCAAAGACTATAAAAATAATCATTATGTTGATAATGAGCAAGTCTTACAGTATTTGCACCTATTTCTTTAATAATTGACATATCTAAATCCATATGTTCTTTAGTTAAAGCATTACCTATGCCTGCAAAATCCTGATGACGGCTTACACCATTAAACTTAATAGCTTTTCCATTTAAAAATACACCTTTATCTGGAGTAATTTCAACTATTCTAAAGCCAATATCTATGCTTCGTTTATCACATATTACTCCTTCACAATATAATTCAGCTTCAAATTTATAAAGATAAGGATTTTCTATTCCTTGCCATAACTCAAGGTTATTTATCTCTTCTATTAATTCAAATTCTGCTTCCTTTGAGACCTCAAGATTAATTGTTTTGTTAAATGTAATATTTTCTTCTTTATCTAATAATTTAAATTCAACTTTAGAAGCTTTAACTTCTGTTAATTCATTTATAATTTTTCCATTTATCTTTAATTCAAACTTATCTTCCCCAATTCCCTTTTGAGTTAAATATATGCCATCTCTACTATTTTCTAATAAGTCAAAGTGAAGAGCTTCTAACATTATAAGTTTAACTTCTCGATATATACCTCCGTAAAATGAGAAATCAGCCATAAGAGGATAAACATCATCATGACGACTATTATCCACAGTAATTGAAATAAGGTTTTCTCCACATCTCAAGAAAGAAGTAATATGAGCCCTAAACATTGAAAATCCACATTTACTTTCCCCTGCTAATTTCCCATTAACATATACTTTAGCTACAAGACTTGCTGCTCCTATTTCAATAAATATAAATTTCTCCAGATCTTCCTCTGTTATATTTAGTTTTCTTTGATAACAGCATTCTCCTTTGAACATACCATCTCCACTTTGTCCATCCACAGCATTAAAACAATGTGGTAAATTAACATTATCGCCTTTATCTATTTCTTTATCTATATAAACTTGGCTATTTTCTTTTGTAAATAACCAGTTATCATTTAAATCTATTGTTTTCATAACTTTTCCTCCACATATATGAAATTATAAATTCAACCACCACTAAAAAAGTGGTGGTTTAAATTAAGCTTATTTATATAAAAGCTAAGGTATCTAGTCAATAAAGCTCAAATTTGCCAATTATCATACCTAAAGCATTTACTATTGATTTTCTGTATTTTGTTCTAATTCATAAGCTTCTTTATCTGCTTTTCTGAAGAATGGATACCATACTAACGTTGATAAACCTACAAGTACAACTTGTAATACAGCTATTTTCCAGCTTCCTTCTATAAAACCAGTAACTACTATTGGTATTCCACTCATACCTGATATTCCTGCAACTCTTGGAACTATTCCTATTGCTGTTAGAAAATAAGCAATAGTTAAGTTAATTGCATTCATAAACACAAATGGTATTACAAATTTGAAATTAAAAACAAGAGGTGTACCAAACACTAATGGTTCGCTAATTCCAAAAAGAGCTGGTATTGTTGTTAGCTTTCCTAAAGTTTTATATTGTTTACTTTTAGCTGCAAATAACATCAGTAATGCAAATCCAATGGCACTAGCAGACATTGTATACGTACTCACAAACGCTCTACCTGTTATATTAGGAAGAGCCTCCCCTGCTGAATATGCTGCTAATTGTGCAGCATCCATTGCTGTAAATATTGGAAGTACAACTGAATAAATAACCAATGTTCCATGAATACCAAAAAACCATAATACTTGTGCAAATGTCCATAAAATTATTATTGATACAATATTTCCACCAACACCTTGTAGTGGAGTTTGAACAAAGTTATATATAAATTGATGCATAGTTTTAAATGAAGTTGCTCCAAAAAGAGCTGCCACAGTCATAAATATGATAATAGATACAAAACCAGGTATTAAACTGCTAAAACTATTAGATACAACTGGTGGTACCGTTGAAGGCATCTTAATAGTGATCCCTTTTTGCTTAATATATATGTATACTCTAGTTGATACTATAGCAATAATCATAGCTGAAAATATACCAGGTGCCCCTAACCAGTACATAGAGAGTGTAGTTCCTCCCTTATCTGTAGTAAACGGCGTTACTATGAAAAAACAAACCAAAGCTAATAGTGATGGCACTGTTCCATCTTCTTTATACTGCTTTGCATAACTGCTTGCTATAGTCACTCCAAAAACTACAGCTAAAAAATTTGTTGAAAACATTATAGCTGCATTTAATGCATATGCAATTCCTGTTGCCGCAATAAAACTTTTCCACGCTGGAATTGGCACGTTTAAAAACAATGCAGCAAATGCACCAAAAAGTGTTACTGGCATAGCTACCATCATTCCCCCAGAAATACCATTAGCTAATTTACTTTTTTGAATTTTATTTAATACTGGGGATATTTTCTTAGATATAGCTTTTGCATCAAAATTTGACATAATAATTCCTCCTCAATAAATATTTATCCTAATTTTTCTCAATTAATCTAATAATGCAAGTGCATCTTTTAATACTTTTTCACCATTAAGTGTTCCGTAATCCATCATATCTATTACTGCTACTTTAATTCCCTTAGGTTCATATTGCTCTTTCATCTCATCTGCTAAATATTCAATTTGTGGCCCTAAAAGTAAAACTTCTGTTGGTTCCTCATATTCTTCAAATTTTGATTCTGACATAGCAATAATTTTTGCTTCAATCCCTTGTTTTTCTGCACTTTCTTGCATTCTAGCCATTAAGATGCTTGTTGACATACCTGCTGCACATACTAAAGTTATATATCTCATTTTTTCGTCCTCCTAAAACTTTTTTATTTATATTTTATTTTCATTTGATAACTAAATTTATTTTTCATTAATAATTATTTTCTAAACTCCTCATACATTGAAACCATTTCTTTTGCTAAATCTCTTACGGTCATAGCATTCATTAAATGATCCTGAGCATGTATCATTAATAAACTAATTTGTACTCCTTCTCCACCTGCTTCTTTTTGAATTAAGCTAGTTTGAAAATTATGGGCTTTATTTAAAGCATCATTTGCTTCCTTTATTTTTTCTTTTGCTAATTCTAAATCTCCTGCCTTAGCTGCTTTAATAGCTTCCATGGATTTACTTCTTGCATTTCCTCCGTTTACGACTAATTCCATGACTACTTGATCCATTGATAATTCTTCCATGTCTTCACCTTCTATTTCAATTATTTGATTTGCATCTTACTAATATATAAAGCAACTTTCGTGCCAAAGCAAAAAAACTTTTAAAAAAGCTACATATTATTTTCAAGCTTGTATTTTAGCCGATTTAACTTAACAAAAAAAAGCTTTCAAAAAGTAATTTATGTGCTTTACTTTTCGAAAACTTTCTAAAGCACATTGATAATGTGCTTTATTTTTTTCTCCCCTTCATAGTAAACAGATTCATAAGATAACATATTTCATCATCAGAAATATAAATTGTATACTTGGTATTTAATCTTGAACATTCACTTTTTATTATCCTATATAACTCTGAATTTTCTTTTATATATAAGTCTGTATTTTTATATGCATCTATTTGGCCGTCACCACATAATCTATCAATCATTACTGCCATATGAAGAGTTATACCAATGATTGTATTTGAAGTTAGCTTAATATTTAACACTTTAGTAACAGTTGTAGTAAATCTCTTTATATCATTAAGAACTACCCTTCCTTCAACGTTTTTCAACTGATGTTCCAAAGTTTCTTCCATCTTGGCATAAACTTTTTCCCTATTTATTAAATCCTGTATATTTTCTATACAATTTCCCTCAATAACATCATCTAAGTTATATTGCAAATAATCAATCTCCAGCTCAAAAGGACTAACCAAACAAATTATTTCGTATTTATTTGACAATTTATCCAGTTTTCTGTATACGCTTTCTTTTCCTATAAAATTAATAGGTACAATTTCTAGAAAATTATTTTCAAATTTCAAGGTTCTTTCTAGTAATATCTTCATTGTTTTAGCACTGCCTTCACCTGTAGTACATATTGTTACAATTGCTAATTTTCTTTCTTCAGGTGTTTCTGGAATATAATCTAATACATTATTATCATATAGATTATTTACCTCTAAGGTGTCTCTATATATTTCATCTAAAGTATATCCAATCATAGCTTTTCTAGTTGCTTCAATGCAATGTAAAGTACTCACTAGTGGAATTGTCCTTGTCTTTAATTTAAATTCCTTTTCTATTTCTTTTCCAAAGGTTAATAAAGAACCCATATCTACTAAAAACAAAATATCTGCTTTAATTTTATTTTCTCTAATATACTCCTTGGTCTTTTCTAATATAACTTTAGGTTTCTCTTCTATTGGTGCATTTATCCCTTTTGTATATTGTGTACCCAAAAGCCCATTTACCGCATTGGCCATACATGTAGCCGTTCCTTCGCCATGAGCAATTATTATTACTTTTACATTATCCTGTATGTTTTTAATTTTTTTATTATTGTAAATTAGAAACATAGTAATAAATCCTGCTTCATCAATAGGAACTTCTATATCTATTGACTCTTCTATTATCTTTAAGGCATCTATTGCAATGTTAAATTCTCTACTATAATCTTTTCTTATTTTATTTAAATTAGGATTTTCTATTTTCTTGTTTCTTTTAATTCTATCTATAGAATTACTTATGTGAACTGCTAACCCATAATATATCTGTTTTTCAAGCTCATGTTGTAATTCTGCTTCACAAAATTTAATTACTTTTTTTATCATAGTCATAATATATGGTTCTATAATATTCTCTAAATTTGTTGAATGTACATTGTTATGAAATTTAATCATATAATTTTTGAAATATTCGTCTATATCACTTTCCATTTCTTCTTCAAATTGTTTGCCTTCTATTCCTTTTGCTTTAAGGTCTCTTGTTTTTGCATCTAGCATTTCATAAATATTAGACTCATATTCACTTTCTTCAAAAATCATTTGCTTTTCATCTTTATCAAAGATACAATACCTATTGTTTATATCAATTAGCTTATTCCATAGTTGTCTATGCTCAACTTCTTTATATAAACCTTCTCTAATATATGATTGTAATTCTAAGCTGCTTATTCTTATTTCATCTTTTCTATTGGAAAGAAACTCCGCATATGCCTTAGCACAGGTAAGCTGAATATCAGATCTCAACTGGCCTATATTATTAGGACAATCATAAGATAAAAAAGCTTTCAATGAATTTACTGAAACTTTAATACTCTTTCCTAAACGCCCAGACTCTTCTATCATAAATTGCTTTATAAGACTAAATCTTTCTTCCATTCCTCTATTTCGTAAAGATGGTATATTTATAACCATTGGGATTCTTCTAGTGAAAGTTTGAAGTAAAGTTGTGTTAGGATCTTCAGTTGTTGCTGTTATTATAAGTACCTTTGCACTTCTTTCACTATCAGTTTCTCCAAGTCTTCTGTATACTCCTCTGTCCATGAAAGTAAAAAACATTTCCTGTCCTTCTGCTGGCAGTCTATGAACTTCATCAAGAAATAAGATTCCACCATCAGCTTTTTCTAAAAGACCTACTCTATCAAAATCAGCACCTGTATATGCTCCCTTTTTTATCCCAAACAATTGTCCAAGCAATAATTGAGGATTGTTTGCATAATCAGCACAATTAAAAGTTACAAATGGACTATCTTTAGACTTTACCTTCATTTCAATTGCATACTTATAAATTAAACCTGCAAAAGTAGACTTCCCAACACCAGTCTCTCCCAGCAACAATATATTCATACCATTAGGTGGATATAATATAGCAGCCTTAGCCTGTTCTATTGCTGTATATAAACTAGGATTAGCTTCTGAGAATTGATTTATAATAGGTATTCCAGCTTCTTCTTTTTCATCATCAGAAACAGCAATAAATAAGGTTGGTTTTCCTTTTATCTTAATAGCTAGGCCTTGATTCACCAACTTATTTAAATCATTGCTTACATTACCTCTGATAAGGTTTAACTCTTCAGCAATTTCCGTTGCAGAACATCCATTGGGATTTGTATTCAATTTTTCTTTAAGCTTCATGAGAATTAATTCAATTCTTTTCATAAATAAAAATCCTCTTTCTTAGTATTACTATAATTTTAAGTATATCATAATTATATGAATACTAAATATGTTATTCTTGCTATGTAACTTGCAAAAACAGCTTATTCGATCACTCTAGATTTAATTGCTAATATCAGCAATATTTGATTTTAAAAAATTACCACTAAAGTTTTATAATAATTTTTTTAAGTATTATAAAACCTTAGTGGTAAATATTTTATCGAGTATAAAATAGATTTCTACAAATGAATTTATCCTTTTACAGCCCCAGCAACTAATCCCTTTTCAATAAATTTTTGCAAACACATAAATAATACTACTAACGGAATTGACGCTACTATTGAGCCTGCTGCAAATATAGTCCAATGCCTGTTAAAATTCCCACTTATAAACGATCTTAATAAGCACATTATAGTTTGGGTTTCCGGAGTGTTTAATATCATGTTAGAAAGAATGAATTCATTATAGGTTCCTTGAACACTAAAGAAAAACATTACTGCTATCATTGGTCTTGTGAGTGGAAGTATTATTTTAGTAAATATCTGCCAATGTGTAGCTCCATCAACCTTAGCTGATTCATCTAATTCCCTTGGTATTCCATCCATAAAGTTCTTTAAAAGCCATACATTAAAAGCGCTTCCGCCAGCTAAGAATAAAATTAACACAAGCATATTTCCTTGCAATTCAAATTGTGACACAATTGCATATATTGCTGATATTGTCATAGTGGACGGAAACATTTGAAGTATTAAAAGAGATAATAATCCATATTTTCTCCCTTTAAATCTCATTCTAGACACTGCATATGATGCAGTTACTGTCATTACAATTTGTATAATTCCAACCCCTGCGCAAACCGCAAAGGTTCTGCCAAATGCACCAATAAAATCTGTGCTGTCACTTGTGAATATTTCTATATAGTTATTGAAAGTTATTTTTTCAGGTATAATTGTTCCATTAAAGAATGCATCACCAGTTCCAAGTGAAGCTCCTATAACACATAATATTGGAAAAAATATCACTGCTATAGAAATCCATATAAATAATCTTTGAAACCATAATTCTTTTTTTTCAAAACCAGTTAATTTTTTGCAATATTTAATTTTACTAATAGATTCGTTATTAATTTCATTTACATCTAATTGTACTGCGTTTGCCTGCATATTAATCCACCTCCTGAAATGCACCTGTTTTCTTCATTTGTAACAGACTTAATGTTCCAACTATAATAAATATTAATACACTTAATGTTGCAGAATAATCATATTTAAATGATGATACAGTTAATTTATATGCTGCTCCTCCAAGTAAATCTGTCGCTCCTGCATAAGGTGTATCTAATCTTGGTGGTCCACCCTCTGTAAGAATATATGCGATCATAAAATTATTAAAGTTAAATGCAAAGCCTGATATAAGCAAAGGAAGTGATGATGCTGTAATTGATGGCAAAGTAATATATCTAAACCTTGCAAATCTACTTGCTCCGTCAATTTTGGCTGCCTCATAATAGGATTTATCAACTGCTGACAATGCACCTAAACATACATTCATCATCCAAGGAAACCCTAGCCATAGATTAACCATTATAACTCCAACTCTTGCCCAAAATACGCTTGTAAGCCATGGAATATTATTATCAATAAGATGGAATTTAGTTAATACTATATTTATTCCACCATAATCTTGATTTAATAATCCAGTCCATGCAAGCATAGAAATTGTTCCTGGAATTGCCCATGGCAAAATAAGTAATGCTTTATATATATTCCTTTCCCTCATATTTTCATTGCTTAACACTAGTGCAAATATAAGGCCTATAAGATATGTTCCAAAAGCAGATATAAGTGCAAAAACTATAGTCCAAATAAATACAGGTAAAAATATAGATTTTAAGGGACCTGTTAATATTTCTTTATAATTTTTGAATCCAACAAAATCATAACTAAGAAGATGGTCCAAGTTAAAATTCGTGAAGCTTATCCATATTGTATAAATAACAGGTAAAAAGCTTAATATAAATATAGATAACATAAGTGGTGATGAATAAATATATGGCATAAATCTGCTTTTACTTTTAGTTTTTTCCATTTTCTCTCCTCCCTACTACATTCGATTTGCTGCTAAAAAATCATAATATCTATATGTAATTTCGAAGCAGCAAATTAATAAATATTTATTTCATAGCTGTAATTTTTTCTTTCATTTGCTTTACAATATTATCAGCAGTATCTTTTGGATTTTGTTCACCTGTTACCATGGCTGTAATATTTTGTTTTGCTGGTTCCCACACTTGTCCAAATTCAGGAGCACAAGACATAGGTGTAGCATGTTTAGATTGTTCTGCAAATACATTAGTTATAGGATCATTTTTAATTTCATCCTTTTGTTGTTCCGATTTAAGGACAGGAATTGCAGCTGTTTGCTTAAATAATTTATATGGTCCGCTTTTAGCTAAATAACCCATGAAGTCCCATGCTAAATCCTTCTTTTTTGAAGAACTTGGAACTAAAGCAAGTTTAACTCCACAAACTGTTGGTGTTGGGGCTCCATTTATTTGAGGAAATGGTGCTACACCAAAATTAACATTAGCAGATTTAAATGCATTTACATCCCATGGTCCACTTAAATAAAAACCTATTTTTCCATTTTGGAAATTTCCCTTAGCTATATCACCAGTAACACTTGCACTAATCATATTTGAAGTCGCAAGGGAATTTATCATTTCAAAACCTTTTATGGCTCCTGGATTGTTTAATCCAATATCATTAGTATCAATTTTCCCATCTTTACTCTTAAATACATAGCCCCCATTTCCTTGAATCAAAGCTAAACTATAATAAAAATCATTTAAGCAATAATTAAAACCTACTGTCTTAGCTTGTTCAATCATTTCATCCCAGGTCTTAGGTACAGTTTTTACTAAATCTTTGTTATAAAATAGTACATAAGTTTCTAATGTTAGAGGTACACCATATCTCTTACCGTCAATTGCACTTGCTTCTAAAGCTGCATCAATATAATCACTTTCATCCATTACACCACTTTTAACTTCATCTAATAATCCTCCTTTTACATGTGCGCCTAAGTGGTCATTTGCAACTCCTATAAGAACATCTGGAGCTTTACCACCTTTAGCTGCTGTAACTAGAGAATCATATCCACCTTTATCTTCAACTACTTTAACTTTATGTCCAGACTGCTTAGCCCAATCGTTAGCCATATCTTGGACTATTTTTAAGTCTTCATTTTGATATTGAGACCAAATTGTTATTTCATTTGGATCATCCTTTTTACCACATCCCATAAACATTGTTCCTAACACAGCTGTTGAAAGTAAACCTGCTATTATAGTTCTTATTGACTTTTTCATTATTAATTCCTCCCTATTTCTATTCAGTAAACCTATTAACAATTCAGTTAACCGGTTAAATTTCTAACTAAATTACTTTTTTAAATAAGCCTTAATTAATATTGTCTCTTCTTTATTAACATGACAATGTAATACATTTTGATTAACTTCATATTTAAAGCCATCTCCATATAGTATTTCCAAAGAGTCTACATCTCCAATAGAATCTAGTGGTATTACAATAAAATTCTTTCTTCTATCTTGCGACTTAACAAATATTATTGCTTCATTTTCATTAAATCTGCTATACACTACATTTTTACTGTTACACTTTAAAAATTTGAAGCTTCCATTTTTAAGTACACTTTCCTTTTTTCTAAGTTCAATCATCCTTTTATATAACTCATATATTTCTTTGTCTTGATATTCACTTCTCCACTCCATTGGATATCTTGAACCTTGATCACTTAAATGATTTCCTTGAATCAGCACTTCGTCTCCATAATAAATACATGGCGCTCCGATGAAAGTAAATAGCATTACTATTGCAGTCTTTAAATTATCTCTATCTATAATTGGTGATGTGTGAAGCCTATGTAAATCATGGCTGCTTAATAAATTTAGCTGTAGATTTTGAAGCTGATGAGGTAATTTTCCATAATGCCTTATTACCTCTTCCTTGAAAATTTCTCCATTATTGGTCTTCATTTTTAAATTATCAATTTTCCAGCTTAAGAATTTATCATTTTCTCCTAAATATCTTCTAACTGGCCTCATAAATCCAAAATAATTCATAGTTCCATCCCACATATCACCTTGAAGATACTCACTGCAATCAGTCCAATGCTCAGCTACTATATATGCATTATCATTTACTGATTTAATTGATTGTCTGACTTCTCTCCAAATATCTTTATCCATTTGAACCTTGTTCATTTTTCCTACATTATGACCTACATCTAATCTCCATCCATCAATATTGTATGGACCCTTAAGCCAGCGCTTTAATACACTATCTTCACTTTTAAATATAACGTCTTGTAATTCAATATTGGTATAATTTAATACTGGTAATGTTTTCACTCCATTCCAAAGCTCAAAATCACCATTTTCTTTTTCATAATAATATTCAGGATGCTCCTCAATCCACTTATTCGTTATTCCTGTATGATTTATTGAAATATCAAGAATAACCTTTATTCCATTTTCATGTAATTTTTCAACTAGTTCTTCTAACCCTTTATTTCCACCAAAATGCTTGTCCACATTAAAGAAGTTATCACAATCATATTTGTGATTTGATGGTGAAGAAAATATAGGATTTAAATATAAAGCATTAACTCCAAGATTTTTTAAATAATCAATCTTTTTTTCTATTCCCTTTAAATCGCCTCCATAAAAATTTAAATTGCCATATTCTTCATAATTACCTGGCGGTTCATTCCAAGATATTGCTTTTGAAGAGAAACCATACTCCTCATATTCAAAATCCTTAACATCATTACTTACATCACCATTAAAAAATCTATCAACAAAGATTTGATAAAATATTGATTCTTTTACCCATGAAGGTTCAAGAAAATCAGCTATAATTTTAAAATCATAATCTTCATTAATGTTATATTGAAATACTCCTAATTGATTATAAAAATAAGTTCGATCTTCAGTTAATATTATAAAATGATAGTTTATTATTGGTTGATTTATTTTTACATATGCTATATAAACGCTATACTTTCCCTCTTCTGTTTCTTCCATTTGAACTAAAGTTTCTTCTCCATTTGTTAACCTTCTAAGATAAACTCTTTGAACAGGAGATTTTTGTATGATTCTTATTTTTACTTTAATCTTATCTCCAATACTGGGGTTTGGTTTGCTTAAAAATCTCTCGCTACCATCTGAAAATATAGTATTTAACCAACTAGAATTACAAATTTGCATAGAATTTCTTTTCGCCTCCTTAAATTAAGTTTTACAAGAAATCATAATTAAATATATATTGCATAAAATTTCTATAATTTTATTATTAATAAATGATTATATCCACTTTTTGCTATAAACTTATTATTGCAATATATTATATAATTTCTAATCCATTTAGTTAACCGGTTAAATTTAAAACATTTTAATTTCAATCTAGATTATATCTTTATATTATCACTTTTGTAAACATTGTCAATAATTTTTATTTTGTATTTTTTTATTTATTTTTGGTTAATCGGTTATATTTCTTCACAAATTTTGCAGATATCTGGTTATTTATATTGAATAATACGCATTATTATGCTAATGTCTAGTTATATTTAACCAAGCAAATTTTTATATGAATAGGAGAAACATTTATGAAAAGCAACGGCAAGTCAACGATTAAGGATGTGGCTAGAGAAGCTCAAGTGTCTACTGCTACTGTTTCTTATGTCATAAATAATATAAATAAAGTTACACCTGATACTAGAGAAAAGGTTTTGGAAACAATAAAAAAATTAAATTATACGCCTAGTAGCGTTGCTAGAAGCCTTGCAAGACAGCAGTCAAAATATATTGCTTTAATTACCCCTTTTGAAGATAAATCTAAGCGTTCAATACTTAGTGAAAATCCCTTTTTCCAAGAATTTATAAGCGGAGTTCATTATAAATGCAGTGAAAATGGCTTTAATACTACCTTTCTAGGTATAGATGATGAAGAAAAATTTTTAAGTCTTATTAATTCAGGTGATTTATCAGGAATAATAATTCTGGGATATATTGGCGAAAAACATTATCAAGTATTATCTAAGTTATCAATTCCAATAATATTATTAGATCAAGAACGAAGCGAAAAACCATTCATAAACTTATTATCAGCTGATGAAGCTGGCGGCTTTATGGCTACAGAATACTTAATAAATCACGGTCATAAAAAAATAGCCTTTGCCTCAGGAAACTTTTGGACTTCTTCAGTTTTCAGCCATCGTTTCGATGGTTTTAGAAAAGCCCTCAGTCTCCACAACTTAAGCTTCGATACTAATTTAATTTTTCAAACAGAAGTATCTTATGATGATGGATTTATACTTGCCGAAACCATTAAAAATAATTTGAATAATTTTTCTGCACTTTTTTGCACTTCGGATATTTTAGCTTTAGGAATTATTAAAGGCCTATATTCTTATGGTATCCACGTTCCAAATGAGCTTTCAATAGTAGGTTTTGATAATATAAAGCACAGCAAATTTTTTATACCAGGTTTAACTACTGTAAACCAAGATATCTTTGCAAAGGGTGAAACAGCTGTTGAATTAATAATGGAGAGAGGCTCATCTCCAGATAAACTTCATAATGAAACAATTTTAAATCCAGTTGATTTTATTGAAAGAGAATCTGTTAATACAATATCTTAAATTATATAAATCATAATCAAGATAAATTAGGATATTTAATAATTAAATTGTCCCAATTTGTGATACTTTTATATTTTTTAAGTTTAAAATGAATCTAAATAAAAGAATTATATTTGCTAGCAAAAATAGCCTAGAGTATAGAAATAAAAATACTCTAGGCTATTTTAAACATTTATTATTAAATTTAAAAAGAAATACTTTTAAATTATATGATTGTAAGGCTTAATATAGGTGACATGCAACTAAATGATTATCTTCAACCATTTTTTCCTCTGGTGAAACTTCAGCACATATTGATTTTGCATATGGACACCTAGTGTGAAATCTACATCCTGTTGGAATATTCATAGGACTTGGAATATCTCCTTCAATAATATTTCTTTTTGCCTCATTTGCTTTTATAGGATCAGCTATTGGTATAGAAGATAAAAGCCCTTTTGTATATGGATGAAGTGGATTCTTATATAAATCATTACTTCTTCCCACTTCAACAATACTTCCTAAATACATTACTCCAATTCTATCCGAAATGTGCCTTACCATAGATAAATCATGTGCTACAAAAAGATACGTTAATCCCATTTCTTTTTGCAAATCCTCTAGCATATTAACAACTTGAGCTTGTATAGATACATCTAAGGCTGATATTGGTTCATCACACAGTACAAAATCTGGATTGGTTGACACTGCTCTTGCAATACCAATTCTTTGACATTGACCTCCACTAAATTCATGTGGAAATTTTTCCATATCAGCTTCTTTGAGACCAACCATTTGAAGGAGATTTTGAATTTTTTCTTCTCTTTCAATTTTGTTTAAGCTTGTATGTAAAGATAAAGGTTCATCAATTAATTCTTTAACATTCATATAAGGATTAAGAGATGAATATGGATCTTGGAAGATAATCTGCATTTTTTTATAATATTCTTTCATTTGTTTTTTATTTAATTTGGCAATATTAGTTCCTTCGAAAAATATATCTCCATCCGTTACATCATAAAGCCTAGTTATTGTTCTGCCTAAGGTAGATTTTCCACAACCTGATTCTCCAACCAATCCAAATGTTTCTCCCCTTTTAATTTCCAAAGAAACTCCATCTACAGCCTTTATAACATTATATTTACTATTAATAATTCCATTTTTAACTGGAAAATACTTTTTTAAATCTTTTACTTCTATTAATATGTCATTATTTTTATCCATACTTATCTCCTTTCTAAACACCAATACCCAATATTTTTAATCTAACCCCACAATAATAATCGAAAAGCCTTCAGCTTTTCCTCCACAATTGTTAATTGTTAACTGTTAATTGTAAATTGAAAAGACACATACTCTTATGTGTTTCACTAAAGCTCTTATATTCTGGAATTTTGCTACTACATTCTGGCTTTGCAAATGCACATCTTTCTGCAAATGGACATCCCTTTGGTGGATTTAATAGAGAAGGTGCTGAACCCTTTATTGGTTCTAATCTTACTTTCTCATCCCCGTTTACCTTAGGTATTGAATTTAATAATGCTTTTGTATATGGATGAAGTGAAGAATAAAAGATTTCTTCTGTAGTTCCTTCTTCCATTATTAAGCCACCATACATAACTGCAATTCTATTGCATAAACTAGCTACTACCCCAAGATCATGTGTTATAAGAATTATTGACATATTATTTTTATCTTTAAGTTCCTTTAAAAGTTCTAATATTTGAGCTTGAATAGTTACATCTAATGCTGTTGTAGGCTCGTCTGCTATTAAAAGCTTAGGATCACAAGCAAGTGCCATTGCTATTAAAACTCTTTGTCTCATGCCACCACTGAATTCATGAGGATATTGGTCAATCCTTTTTTCAGCCATTGGTATTCCAACATCCTTTAAGACATCGATTGCCATTTTTTTAGCTTCTCTTTTATTAACACCTCTATGCCTAACTAAAACCTCTATAATGTGATCCCCTATTTTCTTTAAGGGATTTAAGGCTGTCATAGGATCTTGAAATATCATAGCTATTTCTTTTCCTTTGATTTTTCTCATTTCTTTGCTTGATAAATTTAATATATTCTTTTCTTCAAAATAAACTTCCCCTGAATCTATCTTAGCATTTTTAGGAAGTATTCCAATTACAGATTTCATAAGAACACTTTTCCCACTCCCTGATTCTCCTACGATACCTAAAATTTCTCCAGAGTTTATTTCAATATTTACTCCTCTTACTGCTTCTATTTTGTTATCCTTGCTGTAAAAAGTAGTTTTCAAATCTTTTACTTTAAGAAGCGTTTCTTTATTCATATTATTATCGTTCACCTCCAGCAGTCTTAGGCTCTACAAGCACTCTAAGAGTATTTCCAAGTTTATTAAATGAATATATTGTAAGAATTATTAATATACCTGGCAATATAGCCATATATGGAGCACTTTGCAAATTTGCCTGCGCATTTTGAAGTAAATTTCCCCAGGACGACATTGGCTGTTGAATTCCAAGTCCTAAGAAGCTAAGAGAAGATTCTGTCATTATCGCTCCCGCTATACTTGTTGTTGAAGCAATTATAATAGTTGGAAATACACTTGGAATAATGTGCTTAATTATTATGGTTTTAGAAGATTGTCCAATAGAAATTGCATATAAGACATATTCTCTTTCCTTTATAGAAAGGGTTTCTGCACGAACAAGCCTTGCAATCTCCATCCAAGTAAATAGACCTATTACAATTATTATAGCTTGAAGTCCTGGTTTTAAGAAAATACTTATTACTGTTACAAGTATTAACCATGGAATAGATGATATAATATCAACAAATCTCATTAAAATATTATCTATTTTCCCTCCAAAATAACCGCTTACTGTCCCAACAAAAACGCCTATTGATGTAGAAATTATCATTGCAAGTACTCCCACTATAAGTGATACTCTTCCCCCATATATGGTTCTAGTTAAATAATCTCTTCCAAGTTCATCAGTACCAAATAAATGCTCCATACTTGGAGTTTGAAGCATATTAGCTGTGTTTGTTGCATCAGGATTTATAGGTATTAGGAATGCAAATGCTGAAAGAACTATAATAAAAATAATAAAAACTACTGAAAAAATAGCACTTTTACTATTTTTGAGTTCATCTTTAAAATTCTTTATTCGTCTATTTTTCACAAACTTCACCTCATTCCTCTTATTCTTGGGTCTATTAAGCTATACAATATATCAGACAATAAATTTCCTAGTATAACTAATGATGACGATAATACTAATATTGCCATAATTACAGGATAATCCATCCCCTTAATAGCTGTTATAAAATATGGCCCAACGCCTGACCATCCAAAGATAGTTTCTGTTATCATTCCACCTGTTACAAGCATAGGCAATGCCATTCCAACCTTCGTCACTATAGGTAATAATACATTTTTGCATATGTGCTTAAATAATATTTCTACATTACTTCCACCAAATGCATCTTGAACCATTACATAATTCTGTGTTACTTGACCTATTGTTGAGGATCTTACGTATCTTATAAGTTCTGGTAAAAAAGCAAAAGTTAAAACAAAACAAGGCATTATAAAATGAACTATAAAATCTGAAAAGGAATCTTCCTTACCAATAGTGTTCATTCCTAATATAGGCAATAAAGATAGCTTGTATCCAAATATAAATATAATTATCATAGCAAACCAAAAGGTTGGTATTGCTATGCCTATTGAGCAAAACCCATCAATAATTTTGTCAATAAGCTTATTCTTATTTGCTCCAGCTAGTAATCCTAAAATTATTGAAATTATAACTGCTAATAAATATGAAGGTAATACCAATTTTATAGTAGCTGGTATTCTTGCAGCCAAATCATTAGCTATACTTTCATGAGTAACTATTGAATATCCAAATTGTCCACTTAATATTCCTTTTAGCCATAAAAAATATTGAACATAAGCTGGTTTATCAAATCCATATTTTGCTTTTATTAAATTGACAGTTTCTTCTGGCATATTAGGTGTAGCCATTGCATCAATTGCATTATATGGAGCTAACTTAATAAAAGTAAAACATATTATTGAAATTATAAAAAGCAATGGAATTGCTTGAAGAATTCTCTTTAATATATATTTAGCCACTACCTTGTCACTTCCTTTATTAATAAATTATAAATGGGGAATAATTATTTGTTATTCCCCATTTGATTAACTATAATAATTTTTTAATTTATCTTATTTAAAAAACAACTTTGACATATCTTCAAAAGTATATACTGGAACTAGAGCTGCCTCTTTAACTCCATCTATATTAGAGCTCATAACAAGGATTCTCTTATTTTCAAGGATTGGATAGAAATATACATCAGCTTGAATTTGTTTTTGAACTTCATTATATATGTCTTTTCTTTTTGCTTCATCCTTTTCTACTCTTCCAGCATTAAATAAATCCACAAGTTTGTTGTTATCAAAATGGCTATAGTTGTGTGAACCTGGTATAAACAAGGAATTAAATGTATCTGGATCTATTCCCATAATGTATCCACCAAGGAACATATCATAATCACTACTTGGGTCTTTCATTTTTTGTGTAATAGCTGCTGATTCTCCTCCAGCAAGCTCAACATCAATTCCAACCGCTTTAAGATTTTGTTGAATTATAGCAGCATCCTTTTGGTAAGGCACATTATTTCCTACATATCCAAGTTTAAGTTTAAGTCCAGATACTCCAGCTTTAGCTAAAAGTTCCTTTGCTTTATCTTGATTATAGTCATATTTTTCAACATCTGTTGTATGATATTTGCTTTCATTTGGAAGGAAAGTATAAGCTTCCTTTGCATATTCATCTGACCCATAAGCAGCATTAATTAAATCTTTTCTATTAAGTGCATAGAAAATAGCTTTTCTTACATCTTCATTTTGAAGCTTAGGAGATTTAGAGTTCATTACCATATAAGCAATTCTACCTTCATCATAAGTGTAAGTAGATAATTTGTCATCTTTTAAATCTTTTAAATCACTAGATTGGACTATTAATGCATTTATTTCTCCCTTTTTAATAGCAAGTTTAGCTGTATTTGCATCTGGTATAATCTTAAATACAACATTTGGTATTTTGGCTGCACCTAAGAAATAGTCATCATTTTTTGCAAACTTAACATATTGACCAGCTTTGTATTCCTCTAATTTATAAGGCCCAGTTCCAACTGGTTTTGCATTCTTTTCACTGTTTTCAAAATTTGATTCACCTTCATAAATGTGCTTAGGCATTATAAAAATATTTCCTAAAAGTTCTATTGCTGGTGCACTAACTTCTGGAAGTATAAAGTTAACGGTATAATCATCAACCTTTTCTACTTTTACTGGTTTTCCATTAAATATTAATTGGCTATATGCCCATCCAGCGTTCTTTTCTTTTAACATTTCATTGTAAGTGAAAACTACATCATCAGCTGTGAATTTTTCTCCATCACTCCACTTAACATCTTTCCTAAGCTTTGCTGTATATGTCAATTTATCTTCTGATGGAGTCATACTTTCCGCTAGGAAATATTCAATTTTGTCTGCGTTATACATATATAATGGTGAATATAAAGCTTTTATTTCCATCAAGCCATAACGATCACTTGTTGTTATTACATTTACAGAATTCCCTGGATCTCCATCAATACCATATATAAAGGTGTCTTGTTTTGGAGTACTTGTTTCAGTTTTTGCATTATTACTTGCGGCACCGCATCCAGTTAAAATCCCTATTGCCGTAATTCCTACAATTAAAATCTTTGATATTTTTCCTATTTTCATTTGTTTTTCCCCCTTATTTATTTTAACATTTACAAATATTATTACTGTATGATATTATTCGCTAATATTTTTTCACACAATCCCTATACATTTACTTGGTTTATATTCAGATTATATCACTCAGATTTACTTTGTCAATATAATATTTATATATTTTTGTAGTAATACTTAAATGACAATGAAAAAAATACTTGAATCACAACATTTTCATATGGTGATTCAAGTATTTTATTTTTATTTCTATGCTTTTATATGTTTTTTAATCCAAGTTAAAACCAGTCCAAACCAAGCTTCTGCACTCTTATTAATATGAGCTGCTTCATTTGCAGTTACTTCATTGCAAAGAGCTAGTCCATGAACACCGTCTTCAAATATATGAAGCTCATATGGTACTCCTTTTTTAGATAATTCAGCAGCAAAATTTATTGAATTTCCCACAGGCACTAAACCATCATTAGCAGTATGCCAGATGAAAGTTGGAGGAGTATTCTTTGAAACATAATTTACCGGACTTAATTCCTTAAGGTATTCTTTTGATGGATTTGGTTCTCCAAAAAGAGCATTATTAGATATTCCCCAAAATTCATTTAAACCAGGATCATTTATTTCTAATTTTAGTTCCTCCATTAAGTTGTAATCTAAGACTGGATATCCTAGTATAAGTCCATTTGGTTTAAACAATTCGCTTTCAACTTTAAATTTATTTTTAAGCAATTCACTATCCCAATGCACTCCTAAACTACCTACTAAATGCCCCCCTGCCGAAAATCCGCACACAAAAATTTTATTTGTATCCACTGACCATTCATCTGCATTTTTTCTAATAGTTAATATTGCTTTTCCTAAATCAAATAAAGGCTGTGGATATTTAGAATTTTCATTTCCTTTAGGCAGATTATTAAAATCTATATTTTGCTTATTGTAATGTGTTGTATATCTAAGTACAAAAGTATTATAGCCTTCTCCTGCAAATTTCATTGCAATTGGCTCAGCTTCTCTATCTGAAGTCATTAAATATCCCCCACCTGGACATATAAGTATTGTAGGACGTCTTTTAATTTTTATTTCTGGTGAATTATCAAGAATA
Source organism: Clostridium sp. C2-6-12 (assembly GCF_009928485.1). Classification (GTDB taxonomy): domain Bacteria; phylum Bacillota; class Clostridia; order Clostridiales; family Clostridiaceae; genus Clostridium. The sequence continues at coordinate 244,574 of NZ_JAABNP010000004.1, forward strand.
TATGATATTAGTGTAACTTCTTCATTGTTTTCCCATAATTTAATTTTAGTAATTCGCATAAGAATACCCTCTTTCTTTAAATCTCTAATGCAATTATATCACTATTATACAATTATTAAATTGTAGCTTTTCACTAAATGTATACATTTTCATTATTAAAACTCACATTTTATTTTTACCTTGTTTAAAAAATGCCTCTGAAATTTTTTTAATTTCAAAGACATTCTGAATTCAACTTATGATGTTAACAATTAGTTATTCTTCTGTGCAAACAGCAACTTGATTTCTTCCAGATTTTTTTGCACTATAAAGAGCTTTATCTGCTTCCCTTATAAAATCCTTTATGGTCATATTTTCATTAGGAATTACTGCTGCTGCACCAATTGATAGTGTTACTCTATCTGAAATCTTTGAAAATTCATGTGGTATATTAAGTTCTGCTATTGCGCTTTTTATATTTTCTGCTAATTTTACAGCTTGATCAATTGAGCTTTTTTCTAAGACCACCATAAATTCATCTCCACCATATCTTGCAATAAAATGTAATTTTATATTCATATTTTTCAAAGCATTAGCTACCTTTGTTATACATTTATCTCCTTCTACATGACCTAAATTATCGTTATATTCCTTAAAATAATCTATATCAATAATGAGCAAGGCGATGCTGCTTCTATCTTTAATACTTGAATTCCAAATATGATCCATATAATCGTCAAATTTACGCCTATTGGCAATCCCTGTTAACTTATCCTCCTCAGATAAAGATAATAATAATTCATTTAAACTTTTCAACTCCATAGATTTTATTACATTATTAAGAGCTATTGCAGCATATGCGGATAGTGATTTAACCATTTCAACATGATATGGCGTAAATGCATCTTTTTCTGTACTTTGTATTGTAATTATTCCAATAGTTTTTGTATCTACTATAAGTGGACAAAAAATAAAAGAATTTAATTCTGCATTATTGCCTGTCTTAGATAAATATTCATATTTTTTTTGATCTATATATTTATCAAACTCTTTACTTATATCATTTATTACAATTAAATCTTTCTGCTGAATACATTTCCACGCAAAAGTGTCACTCTCATTGATTAATAAAAGTTCCCTTCTTCCTTTTTGCCCTCTATCCACAGTATATAAATAATCAATCTTGTAATTTTCCTCATCATAAAGTCCAACAGCAAAATAAGATAAATTCATAAAACTCTTAATACTTAAGTGAAGTATTTCCATTAAGGTCTCCATATCCAAAGTTGATGTCATCTTTTGCCCCAACTCACTAATTATAGAAATCTTTTCAACAAGCATTTGTAAAGATTCTCTTTGCATTTGTAAATTTATGTTCTTCTCTACAATCTTGTTATTTTCTTTTTCAATTTCTTTTAATTTCTTTTTTACACTTAAATTATCTGCTACATTGCTATAATATGATTTATTTTGAACTTCTTCCTGTTCATAGTGCAACTTAGTGTATTTAAAGGCATTTTCATAATCTCCTAGTTCTCCATAAAAAGTTGATAGCATAATAGATATTTTAGATACCTTTTCAGGTATCTTATATTTAAGTGATAAATTACAAGCACTAATTAATATTTCTAAAGCTTCATTTATTCTTTTTCTATCTTTTAAATATTCAGCATAACTAATTAATGCTTCAATTTTGTAATTAGGCAAAGCTTCCTTTTCATTTAATTCCATTGCAATGTGGAAATATTCATCTACCTTATCATAAAAACCCCTTTTCCATAAACTTAATGCCATTAATTTATAAGCATCTGCTTCAGCTATTGTATGATTATATTTCTTTAAATACTTTAGAGCTTGAAAAGAAAGCTTATCAGCTTTTTCATAATCCTCAAGTTCATAATATACTTCACCCAAACTTAGTATTATCAATCCCTTAGTTAATGCATAATCAAACTTTTCATCAATGTCATATGCTTTTATGCAATAAGCTAATGCATCTTCAAATTTCCTTAATTTTTTATAATTCTCTGCTATATTATTAAAAGTCATTACCATTGCCTTTTTCGAAGTAAACTCTTCATGATATTTTTTCCCAAAATCAATTTTTTCCGCAACCATCTGGGCATTATCATGAAAATCCATACTTCTTTCTATATCCCCTGCATGAAGAAATAAAACTCCCAAAATATTATAGGCCATCCATTGAAGATCGTAGAATTCTTCTATAATAAAGTAGCGTAGTGAATCAATCAATAAGAGTATGGCTTTTTCACCTTTACCAATATTATGATAACAATGTGCCATATATAAATTAGCTAACTTTTCACCAAATACGTAATTTATCTCTTTGCACAAGTCAATTGCATATTTTAAGGTTTCTATTCCGCGCTTTGAATCAATATATCTTAGATCGTTTCCCTCTTTTAAAATTGCATTAATCTTATTTCTCATATCCTCTTCTTTCATAAGATTTCTCCTATACTATACACTCTCCTAAAATTATACATTTTCTTTTTATATTATATTATACTATTTTTTTTAGGTAAAAAATATAGTTATATTAGTTTTTAATTACTGTTAAATCTATCTTTAATTATATTTATGAATGTTTTAAATAAAATAATTATTAAACTAAACAAAAAATCCTAAGCCATATATTGACTTAGGTCTTTTTGTATTATTCTTATATAAAGAATCTTTATTCTATTATTGGTAATTCAATACTTGATGAATTTACATGTCCAACGTAAACTGTTTGATTAGCAACGAAAGTTTCTTTTTGCTTTGCCCAATTTCCTTTTATATTTGTATGATTGTTGTATGCTGGAAAATTAGATGATGATATATCTACTCTTAATTTCGATCCTTTGCTAATGCACCAGCTTACTGGCCACATTTCAATTTCAACTTCTACAATTTCATTAGGAACATATTCAAGTGCATGTTCCGTTTTACTTCTATAAATCAAACTGCTAATCCCATCACAAATGTTAAATGAACGTCCATCTGGAAGCACCACCATCACTTTAGCTACAAAAGCTGTGTCTTCTGCATCTGTACTAACTTTTAGCTTAACTTTTATATTCCCAACTATTTTTTTATCTTCTGAAAATTCTTCTGATATAAAAGTCAATACATCATCTCTATATCCTGGTTCTTCCTGTAATCTTGCACCTTGTTTAGTATCACCATATCCTGGTGTAATCCATGCAAGCAGTGCTGTACCACCATTTGTCATAATATATTTATCAGGGTCATATTTATATTCTAACTTTTCTTCATTCCATGGTGTATTTTCTGACAATAGTCCACCTTTATATTTCTCTTCTAATTTTTCAAAATACATAGTTTGAATTTCTGATTTTGGCGGCCAACTTTCAAGGGTTTCCCATTTGCCTTTTCCAACAATATAAGCCTCAATACTTCCAACCTTATCTTTATAAGGCTTTCCTTTTAACATATAATCAAACCATTCTAATCCTGCTTTTACCTTTAAATATCCTATTGTTTCATTATTAGGATATTCTAATTCTCCTGGACTATTCCCCATATGATCCCAAGGACCAATTATTAAGCGACTCTTACTTTTTACATCTTCACTTAAATTTAAATACCCCTTCACCAATCCATCTAAATGATGGTCAAACCACCCATCAATCAAAAGCATTGGTACTTTAACTTTTGAAGGAATTTCCTTAAGTGTAGCCCATGTACCGTTTGTCCAATATTCACTAGAGCTTTCCACATTGGACATATATTCTCTATAAAATGGAATTTCACCTCCAAATAGTTCTTTATCTGCTTCAATATGTGGTCTCATATAAATACCTTTTTGATATAATTCTCCTGGATGCTCCTTTGGATTTAATCCTGAATTACCATATGCCCATGATGTATAAATGTCGTGTCTAAACATACCATTCATATAAATCTGTTCATGTCGTTCAGTTCCAAAACAGTCTATGACCAAAGTTTTCACTTCACTTGGAAGTGAGTCTGAAATCATCCACTGACAAAAAGATAAATAAGAACTTCCAAACATACCTATGTTTCCATTTTGCCATTTTTGCTTAACAAGCCAATTTACAGTATCTATGCCATCATTTCTCTCATTAAAAAATGGCTCCCATTTTCCTTCTGATTCACCTGTTCCTCGAGCTGATTGCATTATGAGTACATATCCATGCTCAACAAAATGGCTGTAGGCTGCATAATATATCTGTTCATTACTAGGATAAGGATATCTTATTAATATAGCTGGCCATGGTCCTTCACCATTTGGAAAATATACCTTAGTAACTAAAGAAACTTCATCTCTCATTTTTACATTAAAAACTTCACATCCAGTAATTTCATGAGTTGCACTGGGTAATTCTTTAATAACTCTGTCATTAATTTCTTTTATTAACTCTTTTATATCCATAATATTATCACCAGTCCTTATTCACATTTTTAATAATATTCAAACTACCTTAATGAATTTGTATATAAAATACTTCAGCATCAAAATTATAAATTAATTCCTCTGCTGAAGTAATTATAATCAAAACCTTAACTTAATTGCTCTTTAATAGCTCTAGCTTCATTTTTCTTCTTACTTGAAGTTGCAATTATAATTGTAATTAATGCAACTACAAAATATGCTGAATTTAATGATAATGGAATTCTATATGATTTTGTTGCATCAAAGAAAGCTCCTCCAATATAAACTGAAGCTGCTGAAGCTAATGCGGCTAACACGCTTACAGTTGAAAAAATAGCACTATATTCTTTTGTTCCAAATACTCTTTTAATATAAAATGGTAATGCTACAAGTACTAATGCTTGAGCTAATCCAATTACAAAACCTGAAGCTACCATCAATTGTTGATTTAATGCTAAGTTTAATCCTAACCAGCCAATAAAACCAAGTGTTGCATATACAAAAGTTACAAGCTTTGATGACCATTTATCTAATAGGAATCCAATAATAAATTTACCTGCTGCTGCTCCAAGCATTATTCCTGATATAACAGTTGCTCCAACAGTTAGTGGATATCCAAGATTAACAACGTGGGCTGATACGTGTTGTACAAGGCCTGCTACCATTTGTAATACAACCCCTGCTATACAGAATAAGTAAAAGGCTGGCATTTTGTAGGCCTCTTTTGCAGTAAATCCGCTTTGTTCTATTTGTTCTTCTGATTTTACTTTAGATGGATCTACTCCATATGCATATAATCCTTTATCCGATGGTTTGAATACCATTATAAATAATGTAAACGGTAAAACAAGAATTAATGCTAAAACACCGATAAATATGTATGCATTTCTCCATCCATAATTTACAATAATATTACTTACTATTGGATTAAATATAGTACCACCTAACCCTGAAACTGCAGCTGCTATACCTAATGCAAAACCTAATTTCTTTTCAAACCAATTCCCAAGAAATATTGGTAATACTAAACTTACACAAAATGGCTGAACAACTCCCATTGCAGCACCTGCTACATAGAACATATATAAGTTATTAAATGTTGAACATGCTATTATAGCTCCTGCAAATACTATAAAACTTCCAGTCAATAAAATTTTTGCATTATATTTAGGAAACATTTTACCTGCAAAAGGCATTGTTATCATTTGTGCTACATTTTGAATCGTTAACATTAAAGCTATTTGAGTACGTGTAAACCCTAATTCATTTCCTACTGGTGTAAAAAATAATCCTTGTGTGTTTAAAATTAATCCTAATCCTACAAAGGACATCACGCAGCAACCTGCAAATATAAGCCATGAATAGTGCATTTTTGTTTTTTCCATAATACTTTAAACTCCTTTTTGTCATTTATTTTTCTTATTTATCTTAAAATCTGTATCTAAGTTTGTTCGTAATATACAAATACATTACGAACAAATTCTTTAGTATCTTATTTCTAAAGTTAAATTTATTTATTATTTCTTTATATCAAAAAACTCTAAAGCTCTTTGTATGCATTTATCCCAATATGCCCATTCGTGTGTCCCCTTACTTTCTTCATAAGTAAGGTTTATTCCCAATTCTTTAGCATATTCTTTAAATTCAATGTTCATCTTATATAAAAAGTCTTCTGTGCCACAGCTTTGATACAATATAGGTAAATCAATTTTATCCTTCACTGCATTTTCTGCTAGATATTTCAAATCGTTTTCTGAACCCTTAATTGCATCCAATGACCCAAAGATTTCTTTAAATTCTTTTTCTCTATGTGGCACATAATTTATCATATCATCCATACAAAGTGTTCCTGAAAAACTAGCTGCTGCACTAAACATTTCTGGCTTTCTTAATGCTAATTTAAAACTTCCGTAGCCTCCCATTGATAATCCAGCTACAAAGTTATCTTCTCTTTTTTCTGATAATGGAAAATGAGCTTTAACAAAGTCTGGTACTTCTTCACTAATAAAAGTCCAATATTTTCTTCCTTGAACCATATCTGTATAGTAACTTAAATCTGCATCTGGCATAACTACTGCTATTTTATGTTCCTTTGCATATCTTTCTATTGATGATTGTCTCATCCATGCAGAATAATCATCTGTTCCTCCATGTAATAAATATAAAGTTGGATGTTTTATAGTTCTATCTATTGGACTATATTCTCTGTTATCACTTTCAGGTATTATTACGCTTAACATTGTTGCTTTACCTAATACTTTTGAAAAAAAACTTACTTGAAATAATGACATTTTAACTCCCTCACTTCTTTATTTAAATTTAGTTAATTTATGAAAAGTCCATCAACTATTTCTATTTTCTTTAATAGTTGAATTGATATAAGCATTACTCCTAGATAACTAAAGTTCCATAACTCTCAAATCTTCTGTTATTATCAAATTACTATTTGTTGCTTTTTTGATTTCTTCTAGAGTTATATTGGGCGCAATTTCTTTTAAAATTATGCCTTTTTCTTTATCAATTTCCATTACTCCCATATCAGTTATAATTGTATTTACTTGTTTAGCTGCTGTTAAAGGAAGATTACATCTTTTAATTATTTTGCATTCTCCATTTTTATTCAAATGTTCCATTGCAACAATAACTCTCTTAGCTCCAACTACTAAATCCATAGCTCCACCCATTCCAGAAACCTTTTTACCTGGAACCATCCAATTTGCTAAATTTCCTTCTTCATCAACTTCCAAAGCTCCAAGGACAGTTATATCTATATGCCCTCCTCTTATTAATGAAAAAGAATATGCGCTGTCAAAAAATGAAGCTCCCTTTGCTGCTGATATATGTTTTCCACCAGCATCTAAAACATTATCATCTATTTCTTCCTCATTAGGTACAGGTCCTAGGCCTAAAATACCATTTTCAGATTGCAGATGAACTTTAATCTGACTCGGAATATAATTTGCAACTAAAGTTGGTATGCCTATTCCTAGATTAACAACATCACCATCTTTAAATTCTTTAGCAACTCTTCTGGCTATAATTTCTCTTTTATCCAAGCTTTTATTCACCTACCTTTACAATCTTATCTATTAATATTCCTGGCACATCAACCTCATTAGGATCAATTTCACCAATAGGAACAATTTCTTCGACTTCTGCAATAACATGTTCTGCTGCCAAAGGCATTATAGCATTAAAGTTACGAGAAGATCCTTTAAATACAAGGTTTCCATTTTCATCAGCTTTAGCTGCCCTAACAAGAGCAATATCAGCCTTTAATGGTAATTCTAATATGTACTCTTTTTGATCTATAGTTATTTTTTCTTTTCCTTCTTCAACTATAGTCCCAACCCCAACTGGAGTTAAAAATCCTCCAAGACCAGCTCCTCCAGCTCTGATTTTTTCTGCTAGAGTTCCTTGTGGCAATAGTTCAACCTCCATTTCTCCTGTGATTAACCCTTTACCTGTCTCTGGATTCGCACCTATATAAGATGCAATTACCTTTTTTACCTGTTTATTTTTTATTACATTATATAAAGAACATTCTGTTGTTCCTGTATCATTTGAAATTACCGTAAGATCACTTATTTGCTTTTTAGTAGCTAGTTCCCTTACTAAGGTTTCAGGATGTCCTCCTTTAAGAAACCCACCAATCATCAATACACTTCCACTTTCGATAATTTCAATTGCTTTTTGTGGTGTTGTTATCTTTGACATAATAACCTCCTTCAATCTTATTTACATAGTAATTACTCCTAATATGTTAATCTATTTCTATTTCTAACAATAAGGAACTTAGAGATTTACCATGAGGATCTATTGCTAAAGAACGGGTAACTCCTCCACCTAATGCATTTTCCATTACAAAGTTTAATGCTCCAAGACTTTCTATTTCATATCTAGTTATTTTACCTTTTACAATATGCTCAAACTGTTTCTTTACTTTTTCTACAGTAACTTCTTCTTTGAGTTTTTTATAATTCTTTTCATCATATGCAATGACTGAAATAACTGAAATATTTCCCTTATCTCCAGTTCTTGAATGTGCTATTTCTCTTAATTTCATTTTTTATACCTCCTCATACTGAACAGATATTTTTATATCCTCTGCAGGAATTAAAATTGATGCAATTGAAACTACTTCTCTTACATATTTTCTTGCACCGCCGCCACCAGCTGGTCCATTTGTGTAAAGTGCCTCTACTTCATTGCCTATAACTATTGCATCCTTTTTAGTTAATGTTCTAGCAGCAACTCTTAACCTTACTTCATCATAGGAAGCTTTTTCTTTTAAGCTAGCGTCATATAATGAATTGACACCAATATAATCTATTTTCAGTTCTTCAATAGGAAGCTTTATATACTCCAATCTCTTTTTTATTATTTCACCTGCTATTTTTGCTCTTTCATAAGCTCCTGTACCACCATAGCTTATTTCCCCTTCACCAATGTAGCAATCCTTATAACCAACACTGGTTTTGTATAATCCTGTTGCTGCTTTTCCACTTGCACCTTCAACTAAAATCTCATCTTTTTTTATTTCTTTAACTCTAACTTTAGAAAAATCTGCAATTACATCTGGAGTAAAATAATTTTCTGGATCTTGAATTTCATATAAAATTTGTTCTTTACAAGTATCTATAGTAACTTGTCCTCCAGCTTGTTCTAATTTTGAAATAACTATACGTCCTTCTTCATTTACCTCTCCAATTGGAAAGCCTAAATTCCAAAGATCTTTTATTTCCTTATAAGGTGGATCAACAAAATACCCTCCCATTACTTGAGCTGCACATTCTAAAAGATGTCCTGCTAAAGTTCCTTTTCCTAATAAGTCATAATCATTAAAGTTCCATTTAAATTCATATACCAGTGGTCCAAGTACTAAGGATGGATCTGCAACTCTTCCTGTAACTACAATATCTGCTCCATTTTCTAAAGCTTCAACTATTCCTTTGCAGCCTATATATGCATTGGCTGATATAACGTTTGAAACTGATTTTAACTTTTCACCTGTTTCAATGACTTGATTTTCTAAATATTTCTCAATATTATCACTAATATCATCACCTAAAACTGCTGCTATTTTTAAGCCACTAATGTTCATGGCCTTTGCCATTTCTTTTATTACCTTCATTGCTGAGATTGGATTTGCACTTCCCATATTAGTTATAACTTTTATATTTTTTTCTTTTATTAATGGCAATACTTTTTCCATTCTATATTCTAAAAGTTCATTATAACCTTTATTATTATCAGAAAGCTTTTGTAATTGTCCAAGGGCAATAGTTCTTTCTGCTAGACACTCAAATATAATATAATCAAGCTTTCCATACTTAATTAAATCAACTGCAGGCTCAATCCTATCTCCTCCATATCCAGCTCCGCCACCAATTCTAATGCTTTTCATTGACATTATCTCCTTTATTTAATTCTTCCCTTTTATTTAAAGCAATTATTATGCCAACTTATAATTATTTTATTATTTAGGCTTTAATTCTTGTTATAATGATGGTTTATAAGCTCTAATGAAAAAATTAAACTTCTAATTATCAAAATATAAAATTCTAAAATTTTAGAATTTTATTTATAACTAATTACATAAAAGCTATTTAAATGTTACAAAACCTTAATTGGAGCTCTATTCTAAAAAATTATAATTACAATTCGTAATTTCTAAATTTTTAGAATATCTTTTCTTTAAATAATTATCAATAAAAAAATGAGTCATTACCTACGATTTTACATAAGATAACGACTCACATTTTTATTAACTTATTTTCCTCTAACGAAGATTTTGCATTTTATTATATAAGGAGGCAAGAGAGATTCCTAGCGCTTCCGCAGCCTTTTTCTTTCCTTCTAATGTATTTCCGTAAATATCAATAACTTTATTAATTTCTTTTTCTTCAAATTCTTTAACAGCATCTTTTAATAGCTTTATATTTATAACACTTTCCTTTATGCCTTCTATTTGAAGTTTTTTAGGTAAATGTTCCACTCTTATTACAGCTTCATCTGTCATCATAACTCCAAACTCAATCGTGTTTTTTAATTCTCTAACATTTCCCTCCCATTTATAATTATATAAAACATTAAAGGCTTCTTCTGAAATTTTAACTTTCTTAGCAAATTTCTGCTCCGCTTCTTCCAAGAAATAATTTATTAAGGTCTCAATATCTCCCTTTCTCTCTCTTAGAGGTATTGTATCTATTGTAAAAACTGCAATTCTATAATATAAATCAGCTCTAAATTCTTTATTTATTATCATATTTTCTAGGCTTCTATTAGTTGCTGCAATAATTCTAACATCTATAGGTATTTCATTAACAGCACCAATAGGTCTTATTATATTTTCTTGTAGCACTCTAAGCAGCCTTGCTTGAAGACTATAATCCATTTCTGAAATTTCATCTAAAAAAATAGTTCCTCCTTCTGCCTTTTGGAAAAGTCCTATTTTTCCACCCTTTTTAGCTCCAGTAAAAGCCCCCTCTTCATATCCAAAAAGTTCACTTTCAAGAAAATTTGCTTCAAAAGTTGCACAATTTATAGCTATAAAGGGTTCCTCTCTTCTATCACTTTCATTATGTATAGCTTGCGCTAATAATTCCTTTCCTGTTCCACTTTCTCCTGTAATGAGTATATTTACTTTCTTTTTAGCGATTTTCTTTCCAAAGGCCTTCAATTCTTTTGTTTTACTATCTTCTCCAACTATACTATCAAAAGTATATTTTGCCTTATCATTTGCTTTTATCTTTTTCTTTAAATCTTTAATAATCTGCTTTGAGTTATTTAATTCCTCCATTAGTTTGTAAATATCATTTATCTCATTTAAAATAGATATTCCTGCAACTACCTCTCCATTTTCAAAAACAGGAACCATATTAACAAAATATTCTACATTATTAACACTTCTTTTAATCCCCAAAAGCTTTTCACCACTATTAATCACCTCTGGTAATCTGCTTCCTATTCTCACTTCCCCAATTTTTCTTCCTATTATATCCTTTGCTTCTACTTTAGTTATTCTTGTATATGCTGGATTTACATATACAACATTATTATCTTTATCTGCAATAAGAACTCCATCATACAAGGAATCAAATATAGAGCTATTTAATTCTCCAAATTTCATAGGTATTCTCTCCTTATGGCTATAAAATTTTTTTAATTTCTATTCATTAATTTATCAATAATCAAATTTATTATAGAATATTTAGACTAAACATTAGCTTTATTTTAATAATCCACGCACTATTTATTTTTCCTTAGGTATAACTATAGATAATATCACAGATGGAATTGCTATAATTACAAATAGTATAAATAAAGTATGTAATGAGCTGTTTATTGAAAGTTTTATCTGTTCGCTCGTTAGAATAGAATTATATAAACTACTTGAATCTACTCCATTTATGCCACGATCAATAAAATATTTAGCTATGTACAAATTGAATATACCACCAAACAAACTTATCCCTATTGTTTCACCTATAGTCTTAACCAATGAATTAGTTGCAGTTGCAACTCCCCTTTTATCATATCCAACAGATTCCTGTATGATTATAGTTAAAATGCTAAGGACACCACCTAATCCAAAGCCTATTATGGAGACAACTGCTAACACTAGCACTAGTGAACTATTTAAATTTAAAGTAATCAATAATATTACTCCAACAAATAAAATAAAACTAGCTATAAGTGTTACCACTTTTCCCCCATACTTTAATATGCATTTTCCTAAAACTACTGAGGCTATAAGCCAAGTAACAGACATAGGTGCCATACTTAAACCAGATGCCTTTGCACTAAAACCTAACACATTTTGCATATATATTGGTACATAAACATTAACACCAATCAATATAATTGCTACTAAAAAACTTATTAAGTTTATTATTATACTTGTTCTTGTAAATATATCAAAAGGGATAATTGGCTCTTCTGCTTTTCTTTCTATCTTATAAAATACGAATAATAGTATAATTGTTATAAAAACTGATATTATATTAAATATATTATTAGAATTTTGTTGTTCATTAAAAATATTTAAAAATATAATCATTGCTATTGATAAAATTATAATGCCTGCATAATCAATCTTATGTTTTTTTCTTTCAAAATCTTCTTCCAAATTTTTTTCAAGAAGTATAATTGATATTATTCCAAATGGAATGTTAATGAAAAATATCCAATGCCATGACAATATATCGATTAATATTCCTCCTAAAAAAGGTCCTGCTAGACTTGCCACTCCCCATACTGTTCCTATCATTCCTTGGACTTTTGGTCTTTCCTCAAGAGTAAATACATCTCCAACTATTGTATATGGAATCGTAAATATTGAACCTGCACCTAACCCTTGAATTATACGAAATATAATCAACATATACATGTTTTGTGATGCTCCACATAAAAAACTTCCAACTAAAAATATTACTATTCCAATTGAAAGCATCTTTTTTCTTCCATATAAGTCAGATAACTTTCCATATATAGGCGTAGAAATTGCAGAAGCCAATAAATATACTGAAAAGACTAAACTAATAAGTTGAAATCCTTGTAAATCCTTGACTATGGTTGGAATAGCTGTGGTCACAACAGTCCCCTCAATTGCTCCTAAAAACATAGATACCATTAATGCTATTACTATATTTTTCTTTTTTATATTCATTTTTAACTCACTTCCTTATTAAAAATTTTTTTTCATCATTGGCTAATATACATTTTTAATAATATAATAATAACCTTTTTATTTCTATAAAACATAATAATTAAATATTTAGCTTAGTTAATATAATTATAAAACTAGTATAAGGTACTTAAAGTTTATTTCTATCCTTTAAATACCTTATACTCTTTATTTATATCATGAGATAAAATTTACATTTTATCTTTATAAATATACTAAAAATATATTATATTTTTTTAATTATAATTAATCTTTTATTTAAGTTTTTTCAATACCATAACTCCATACTTTTCAAGTTCTGTCTTACCAGTAACTTCAGCACCTGAAAGTAAATTAATCATTGGTTCCTTTATATTTACTTCAATATTATGAGTCATATAATTTAATATAAATATATAATCTTGATTATCTTTTCTTCTTACAGCAAGCTCTGCTTCTTTAGGCAATTCTACAAGGCTGCTATAAGGCGCTGTAAATCCTAGTTTTCTAAGAAATACTGCTGCTGTATTGGGACTAAAACCAGCACCATAATAATAAGCTGTTCCTTTTCCAAGCTTATTTTCTACAAGAGCTGGTGCTCCATCATAATAATTTCCCTTAAAGGTAGCCAGTACTTTTGCGCCATCTAAAGGTTCTAATATATCATTAAAAACAGGAGCTTCAATTTCTTCCCCATTCCAAATAGAATATTCATCTTCATCTCCAGGTCCAAGATGGGTGTAATCCACTACTTTTACTCCACATATTTCCGATGCAAACCCAGGCATTTGATGCATTGGACATCTTCCATATTGATCTTTATAACCAGTACGAGCTCCCATGATTAATTTACCGCCTTGTTCAACATAAGCTTTTAAAAGTTTAGCTGTTTCTTCTGTAAGAATAGTTGCATGAGGATATACTAGTAATTCATATTTACTCAAATCTTCTAAAGAAGTTTTTCTTGTAGCATTTTGAAAATACAAAAAATCTAACGGAGTGTGAGTTAATTGTGCTCCAGTAAACCAACCATCATCACTAAAACTGTCTATTGGTCCATGCCATTTATCTTGTTCTCCATCCCATATATTATCGTAATCTTTTATTAAGGCTACTTTAGCTTCATATTTTGAGCCTGAAATTTCTGTTAACTTTTTAAAATCATCACGAACTGCCCCTAATTCCTTGAGACGTCTATTAGGCTGATTAGAGTAATCATTTAAGCCATGCCAATAAATTTCTGTTCCTATCCAACAGGTTCTCCATCTGAAATAGCTAATAAAATCAGCTCCATGAGCCATGGATTGGAAGGTCCATAATCTCATTTGTCCTGGCTTTGGACTAGGCTGCTTCATTCTTGAATCCCAGCCACCTGCTCCTGATTGCTGTTCCATTATACCAAAATTAGGTGAAATAGATCTAGCATTTGTAAGAGACCAGGAAGATCTACGATCATTTAAATTTCCAGGTTTTTTAGGTGTTGTCCAAGTGTCATATGCAAAATTAGGGTACGAATCATAAGTTATAAAATCTAGTGCTAAATTAGTCATTTCATGACTATCCAAGTGTCCAAAAATTCCATTTGTAGTAATAAACTGTTCCTTAGGCTTGTACTTCTTTATTATATCTGCCTGAAGCTTACAATAGCTTATAGTACTATATGAAATAAATCTTTTTTCTTCAAGAGATAAATGTGGGTTATTTGAGTTACTAGCTGTAGGACGTGTCAAATAAATTTCCTCCCATGAAGTATAAGTTTGATTCCAAAAAGTTGTACCCATAGCTTCATTTAGTGCTTCTAAAGTTTTAAACTTTTCCTTAAGATATGTTCTAAATGCAGCATGATCAGAATTTGAATAAAAAACTCCTACTTCACAATTCAATTCATTATCGATCTGCCAACCTATAATAGCAGGATGAGAGCAGTAATGTGCTGCAATTTTATCAACTATCTTTGAAGTAAATTCTCTGTATATTGGTGAATTATATGTATAATGTCTTCTCATTCCATGTCTATATAATGTACCATCTTCCTTGGCATTTAATACTTCAGGGTAATTATGTGTAAGCCATGCTGGTGGCGTTGCTGTAGGAGTACAAAAAATCACCTTCATTCCTTTTTCATATGCAAGATTTAAGAAATTATCAAAGAAATCAAAAGTATAGACTCCTTCTTGTGGCTCAAATTTGTTCCAAGCAAATTCAGCAATTCTTATAACCTCAATACCATGTTCAAGCATTCTTTCTAAATCACTTTCCCACAAATTTTCAGGCCAATGTTCAGGATAGTAACAAACTCCAATTGTTGGTTTATCAAGTTTAAAAGATTTTTCTAATTGATTATTTTGATTTATAGACATTTACTCCGCTCCCTTTTTCAATTAACTTATAAACAGAAAACTATTACACTAACTATTAGCTTTAGCTTTTACATTAATCAAAAGCTATTCCGATTTCTGTTTAGAAAAATAATTCTGTAATATAAGTTTGATATTATTTCATTTATATATTAATATATTGTTATTGTATTACACGTAATTGACAGAGTATATACATCTATATTGTTATTTATATAATTATATTGTTATCGGAAAGGTTATTAAATGAAAAGACAAGTATTTCTACCGATTGTACATGAAAACCCTTATTTTTGCTTTCCTGAAGCTGTTGGATGGTATAAGGACGAACCTCAACATTGTGCCATTAGAGAAAAAAATGAATTTAATTATTTTAATCTCCATGTTGTAATAAGTGGTAAGGGTTATCTCAAAGCCAATAATCATGTGAATGTGCTACAGCCAGGAGATTCTTTTTTATACTTTCCTTCTGAAGAGCAACATTATTATTCAGATAAGGAAAATCCTTGGGAAGTAGTATGGGTTCATTTTAGAGGCAGCTACTTAAATGAATTTTTTATAGAAAAAGGCTTCCATCTTTCTAACGTATGGACATTAAAGTTATGGAATAATATAAAAATAAACATCATTAATTTATTAGAGGAAGCAGAAAACTCTGGTATTCTTCATCAATCAACCTTATCTACACTTACTTATGGAATTATTTCAGAATTCCTATCACAAGCAGAAGCACTTACTATAAATAAAGGTGATATATATAATAAAATTGTGACAATTCTACCTAAAATGCGTGAGCTATCATCAAAACCCTTTAATCTCAAATATTGGGCAGATGAATTAAACATAAGTACCTTTTATTTTTGTAAAATGTTTAAAAAGACTACTGGTATGTCACCTACTAATTTTATTATGTTATGCCGACTTCAAAAGTCAAAACAATTGCTAACAGAAAAAAGCGAGTTAACTGTAAAGCAAATTGCATTAGAGTGTGGTTATCCAAGCATCAGTTATTTTGGCAAAATTTTTTTAGAAAATGAAGGCTTAACTCCTGCAGAATATAGAAAGAGACTTGTATGATAAATTTATTATCTAAAATGAATTAAAAAGTCCACGCGGAAATAAGCCTTTCGCCTTCACCTAATACATATTCGTCTTCTTTAAAAGAAACCAGATCCTCATCTTTTCTCTCTTCTTCGTCACTCATATTAATTACGTGCTCCTTCTTTTTCTTGTTTGCTGTTTTTCTATTTTTCTTTTCATCAAAAAGTATAGGTATGTTACTCGGAGATATATTATCACTAATTTTTATACTTTGATTATTGTCTTTGTTAAATTGATTATTATTAATTGGTAATGCTACTTTATCATCGTTTATAATAGGATATGACTTATTCTCGGCCACCTTATTTTTAGCTTTCTCTTCTGATTTATTTGTTTCCTTATTATTAACTGCTTCAATAATAACTTCTCTTGTAGCTGCTTCCTTATGTTTTAAATCTATTCCTCTATCTTTAGAGTTTACTTTTTCCTCTACCTTAATATTTTGATGTTTAACAAAACTCTTTACTTTATAAATATTATCTTCAGTCACTTCAATCATTTTTAATTCCATCAATACATCTAAAGCCAGTTTAACTAGAGCCTCATCTCTGTTAAACTCTATTGCTAGAGTTTCTATTGTATAAGGGATATTCTTTGCCATATATAATTCACCTTCACAGTCAGATTTTCCAGCTAATATAATGCACCTGGCAAAAAAGTAATGAATAAAATCCCTTTCTGGTTTTTGATCTATAACTTTAGTTTTTGTGTCATCGTAGATGTCTAACTTGAATTTAACATATCTTCTTTCCCTCATATCTATCATACTCCTTCATATTCATATAGCAATTTAATCTACTAAAAAAGTTCCGTATTGCAGCATAGCTGCTCTTTTTATAGGTGCATATCTTCTTTCCCTCATATCTATCATACTCCTTCATATTCATATAGCAATTTAA
>NZ_JAABNP010000004.1:262099-283895 GCF_009928485.1 Clostridium sp. C2-6-12
ATCTACTAAAAAAGTTCCGTATTGCAGAAAAGTTCCGAATTGTGGCATAGCCACTCTTTTAAGAAGTGCATAGCTGCTCTTTTTAGAGGTGCATATCCCTTCGAAATTATTTTTCTTTCTATTAGGGATATATGTTTTTATAAATAATATTACATAAAAAACATGAAAGTTTTTTCTTTTAAATTAATACAAATTTCTTAGATTACTTAGGTTTTTGTGCAAAATAAAAAGATATTACTTACCATCATGTAATATCTTTTTATATAATAAATATTTAATTTTCTTTGTTATAGCATTTCAACTAATATTTTAATCAAAAAAATTGAAAGTACAGTTATAATTACAGGTCGAGCTATTTTCGCTCCACTTTTAGTAAAATAACCAGCACCAAAATAGTTCCCTGCTATGCTAAATAAACCTGCCACTATACCTAAAACAAAAACCACTTTTCCATTTATAATAAATGTGACTAAACTAGCTATATTTGAAGATAGATTTATAGCTTTTGTTGTTCCTGCTGCAGTTGTCAAACTTAAGTTAGCAATTCCAGTCAATAATAATATTAAAAAGGTTCCAGTACCTGGTCCATAAAAACCATCGTAAGCTCCAATAAAAAATGCAATTAATGTACACTTTATATAAGTTTTAATATCTATTGAATTTTCTACATATTCCTTTTCATCAAAGTCACGCTTACGCAATACGTAAAATGCAGTGACAGGTAGAATTATGGGCATTAAGATTTTTAAGTACGAATCATTAATTTTTAAAGAAAGCATTGCACCAAAAGGTGAACCTATCAATGCAGCTATTACACTGCAAACTGCCAATTTTAACTTTATGTATCCTTTTCTTGCAAAACGATATGTAGATATAACTGTTCCCATGCTGGAACTCATTTTATTAGTTGCAATTGCAAAATGAACTGGAATTCCTGCAAGTATGTATGCAGGAAGTGATATAAGACCTCCACCTCCTGCTATTGCATCTATAAAACCTGCGAGAAAAACTAGTGGACATACTATAAGATATTCAATCATTTCAAGCCTCCATATCAAATTATATATGAATTGATATTATCAGCTATTTGGTATTTAAGCAAATTTATATGTTTGTTTATATAATTTTCTTTAAGAAATTTATTCTGAAATGCTTATACCTTCCATTTCAATATGTCTATCTATATTTCTTTTATAGAAATACAATAAAATTCCCAATAAAAATGTTAAAAATTCAGCAATAGGCATTGAGAAAATTATACCATGAAGTCCAAGCACTGAATTAGCTATAATAATTGTTGGAATAAACAATGTTCCTTGAGATATAGACATAATTATAGCTTCCTTAGCTTTACCAGTTGCTTGAAAATAACTAGTTATAAGTCCTGTAAATCCATTAAATATAGTTGATATAAGCATTACACTTAAAATATAAATACCTATTCCTATTAAGCTTTCATTTGAAGTAAATAATTTTAATACATCACTCCTAAATATATATACTAAGGATGAAAAAATAAATACAATTATCCCAATTGCTATTGCAGTTTGCTTCATAGCACTTCCTAGACGCTTTTTATTTTTAGCTCCATAGGAGTATCCAAGTAACGGTAAAATACCTATAAATAATCCCATGCATAGAAATTCAGGTAATTGAACTATACGAAGAGATACTCCAAAAGCTGCAATCACATCATCTCCGTAATGTACTGCATAATTATTTAGTAGAAGAGAAGATACAATTAAAAAGCTTGTCATTAAAAAATCAGATATCCCAATGCTAAATACTTCTTTTATAATTTTTTTATCCCATGAAAAATATTTAACCGATAAATCTATATTTTCACTATTTCTTTGTAAATGCCATACGTAATATATTAATGAACATAAATTTGAAATTAAAAGAGACAATGCAGCCCCTATGACATTTAGATTTAAAACTAAAATTAAAAGTACATCAAATATTAAATTGGCAACTGTACCTATAAGCATTCCATACATAGATTCTTTTGCTGCACCTTCACCTCTGACTATTTGCTCTAAAGTAAAATTCGCGACAAGAAATGGCGCTCCAATAAAGAGAAACAATATGTAATTTTTCGTAGCTTGGAATGCTTCTGGATCTGCTCCAAGAATATTTGTAATTGGATTAATAAAAATGATACATAAAGCGGCCACTATAGCGCCAAATAGCATGCTACCATATAAAACAAAAGCTGATACCTTCTTAATTTTTTCTATTTCTTTTGCACCTAATAATCTCGATATATAAGTTCCCCCACCTACTCCCCAAATGCTGCCAAGGGCAATTAATAAAGTCATTACAGGAAGACCAAAAGTTATAGCTGATAACATTGTAGTATCATGAGTTAACCCTATAAAAAATGCATTTATTATATTATAAATTACACTAACAGACATTCCGAGCATCATAGGAACTGAAAGATGCATTATCGCCTTAGGTATTGATGCCTTTTCTAAATAAAATTGATCTGAATTTTCATTAAAATTTTCCATAATATAAATACCTCCATGTATTATTTAATACTTTTCCTTACTGTTATGAATTCATTATAAAATCCAACTTTAAAAATCTCTTAAAGCAATTTTAAAAATTTCATAAACAATTTTAAAATAATATAAAAGAGGAAAATATATTTGAATAAAATTTTAATTTTACACCTTTGTTTTCTATTATAATGTTATGAATTAAACCTATATCCTGTTCCCCAAAGAGTTTCTATATAATCAGGATTTCCAGGATCCTTCTCAATTTTTTTCCTTAACTTTTGAATATGAACAGCTACCGTTGCTGTATCTCCAAAATAATCCTCTCCCCATATTCTGTTAAACAATTGGTCCTTAGTAAAAACAATATTAGGGTTAGCAGCTAAAAACACTAAAAGCTCATATTCTTTTGTAGTTAGAATAACTTCTTTTCCATTTACATAAACCTTGTGAGAATCTGTCATTATCTCTAGGGCTTTATGACTAATAATGCTAACTTGAGTTTTATTTCCAGATAATCTTTCATATCTGATTATATGAGATTTTATTCTAGCTACTAGCTCTGCTGGACTGAAGGGTTTAGTTAAATAATCATCAGCTCCAAATCCCAAGCCTTTTATCTTATCTATATCCTCACTTCTCGCTGACACAATTATTACAGGTATTTCAAATTTTTTTCTAATCTCTTCTACTATTGAATATCCATCTTTACCCGGAAGCATTAAATCCACAATAACAAGGTCAAATATCCCCATAAGAGCCCTTTTTAAGCCTTCATTTCCATCTTGAACTATCTCAACTTTATATCCATTTAGCTGAAGATATTCTTTTTCTAATTCTGCAATGTTTATATCATCTTCAATAATTAATATTTGTTTCATTTGCTTCCTCCTCTTTATTGTTTGTTGGGAGTTCTATAGTAAACGTACTTCCCTTTTCCATTATACTTGTAGCATAAATTTTCCCACCATGAGCCTCTGCCATTTCCTTTGCAATTGCAAGTCCTAAACCTGTGCTCATAAAATCTTTTGTACGTTCTGTATCTATTCTGTAAAATCTATTAAATATGTTTGAAAGTTTGTCTTCTGGAATTCCAGGACCATTATCTTTAATTTCTATTTTAATAGCTTCATTATTATTACTTAATTCCACTTCAATTATTGCATTTTCTTGCCTTCCATATTTAATGGCATTACCAATAACATTTCTAATTACTTGATATATTCTTTTTCCATCTATATTGACCTCTAATTCTTCAAGCAACTTATCTTCAAATTTAAATTTAATATTCTTCTCTTTAAGAATAAAATTAAATTCTTCCATTAGGTCCCTCATAAATGGTCTTATTTTAACTATTTCGAAATTAAAATCTAATTTCTGCATATCTAACTTTGAAAATAAAAACAAATCATCAATAAGATTATTTATATAAATAGTATTATTATGAATTATATTCAGGTAATTATTTACCTTATCTGGTGAAGTAACAACACCATCTACTAAGGCCTCAATATACCCGTTAATTGAAGTAATAGGTGTCTTCAAATCATGAGATATATTTGCTATAAGTGCTTTTCTATTTTCTTCATACTCAAGTTTCATCTTTTCAGAATTCTTTAAGCTTTCAGCCATTTTATTAAAATCATAAATTAAAAGTCCAATTTCATTATATATATCATTATCAATCTTTACATCATAATTACCTCTAGCTATCTGCTCAACACCATCTTTTAATTTTTCAATGGGCTTCATAATTCTTTTTTCCATTTTTATGGTGATATATATTTGAAAAATCTGATGAATAATAAAGGCAGCTCCAAAAAATATAGTAATTGCTTCCACATTAACGAACTTAAATATGCCAAAAATCAATACAATGCTTATCAAAAGTCCTGCTGGCCTCATCCATCTTAGATATCTATGTATTCTATTAAATTCATTAAATTGTTTTGAATGAGATTCATGATACAATTTTCGATGTTCATAAACTAATTCATTACGCATTTTATTTAATTCATTGAGTTTCTCAAAATACTCCTCATGCTCTTTTTTAAATTTATTATTGAAATCTGAATGGATTCTTCCTCTAAATCTTCTAATCTTGGCCACCACACTTTCTCAGTTAACAATTAATGATTAAAAACCGCTGGCTTTTCTAAAATTATAAGTCTATTTACAACTCCCTTCAAGGGAATTATCCTTTATCTTTATATTATTTTAGAAATAGAGGCTGCCACGTATGACAGCCCCTACTTATTACCAAACTAAATCTAATGATCCATTTACAGTATTTTCACCTTCAGATGAAATTACAACTTTTTCAACTTCATTGTTTTTATTTGCATATATTTTTAATATCGGATTACTATCTTCAGTACATAACAATTCTTTTATAAATTTATGATGTTTATGAAAACCGCTATCATTACCTTCCTTCATTTGTTTTATATGCTCCATTATCTTTTGTTCATCCATTCCTTTATGACATTCTTTATGCATATCCTTTAATTCTTTAAATACTTCTTTCAGTTCTAAAGATATGATAGCTTTTTCATTCTTTTCTTCAACTTCTAAATTATTTAATAAATTTAATATAAATGTAGCTTTTGAAAGATGTCTCTTTATTCCACCGTGACCACACATCCCGTGCATATTCATACCATGATTATGATTATGATTATGCATATGCATTCCTCTATGGAATCCATGATGTGGACAATCCTTTATATTGAATTCTGAATTACTTTCATGTTTTACTTTTTTACCTTCAGTATCTAAATCTAAATTTATATTAGCTTTTGTTTCTCCACTTTTTGTATTAGTTTCGAATTCATTAGAAAAAGCTAATACTTTTTCCTCTCCCTTTGTAGCTTCAAATTTTATATTTCCTTTAAATACTTCTTTTTCCTTCATAGTCTTGAATACATCGTATAATACTTTAATTTTATTCATTTATAACGCCTCCTATATTTTCAAGGATACTTTAATGTGTGTCCTTGCTTGTTATAGGTACATTATAAAAGCCAATTTTAAAAATCCTTTAAAGCAATTTTAAAAATTTTATAAACAATTTTAAAATATTATATAACAATATCCATATAATATAATTATCTCTTTTAAGTATTATACTCTAAAATATCTTAACTCTTTTCATATTTAATGATCCACAATTTATACTCTAATTACTAAATACCATTATTATTTTTGAAAATATCAAGAAGTGCCTCTTCCATATTTACAAATTCATACTCATAACCACTGTCTATAAGCTTCTTAGGCTCAATGCTAATTCCCTTTGTAAGCATATCTGCCATCTCTCCTATGACTGGCTTGTATATAAAATAGGGTATATTTATAATTATTAAAGTATTTTTTATTCTTGCCAGTGCTTTAGTAAATTCAGCAAATCTTATACTTTCTTTAGCTACAAAATTTATAATTCCTTCTAATTCTTCCTTTTCTATTATAAAACTTATCCCTTTAACTACATCATGTACATGAATCCAGCTAAACCAGTTTGATCCGTTGCCAATAGAAACACCTACTTTAAATTTGAAACCTCTTAAGATTTGTCTAACAAACCCTCCATTTCCAAGGGCTATTCCAAACCTAACTATGGCTATTCTATTAAAATGTCCATTAAGCCTCAAAGCTTCCATCTCCAAAACTTTACAGGTATCTGCTAAAAAACCTTCTCCAGAAGGAGCATCTTCATTAACAACCTTATCATCATCACTATAACCATAAAAGCCTGCAGCAGAAGCCTGTATCAAAAGTGGTATTTTACTATCCCTCTCTTTTACAAAAGCTTCAATAACTTTTATAACCTTTAATCTACTTTCTAAGATTCTTTTTTTCTTCTGTTTAGTCCATCTTAAGCCTATAATGCTTTCTCCTGCCAGATTTATAATAACATCTATTGCTTTAATTTCCTTTAAAGCAGAATACTCACCTTCTCTATATTCAACAATCTCATCTATTATATTTAAGTTTATATTTTTAGCATTTTTATTTCGAGTAGCTAAAATTAAATAATTTCCCTCACTTTTAAGTTTCTTAGTTAATTGAGTCCCTATAAAACCAGTACCACCAAAGATTAAGATTTTTTTCATAGTTTCCCCTCATTTCAAATTATTTTCTATATATTTAGAAATATAATACTACGAGAAATTTTTGTTTACATAATACTGCTACTCTTTAGGAATACTATATTTCCAATTCCAATCATTATGGTAAATCATTCTTTTACTCATACCACCATCTATTACAAAAGTTTCTCCTGTAATAAAATCATGCTGGCAAAGGAACATAATCATGCTAGATATATCTTTAGGAGTCCCAACTTTACCAGCTGGCAATGCTGCAATATCCTCTTTACTAAAATCTTCGCTTTCATCAACATTAATCCATCCCGGTGCTATACAATTCACTAACACATCAGGGGCTAAAGACATAGCTAAAGCATGAGTTAGTGCTACAATTCCACCCTTTGTACTTGCATAAGCTTCACTATCAGGCTCTGATTGAAAGGCTCTTGAGGAGGCAATGTTTATAATTCTTCCCTTATTTTTTATTAGTTCTTCTTTGCATAAACGACTAAGTTCATAAGGAGCCTTTAACCCTACTGCTAATACATAATCAAATCCCTCATAATCTAAATCTGATAAAATTCCTTTATTTCCTTTGCAGGCATTATTAACAAGTATATCTATTCTCTCTAATTTTTCTTTTGCAAATTCAACAAAGCCCTTTAAATTATCTGGCTTAGAAACATCTCCATAATAGAAATATAAATTTTCATATTTCTTAGAAAATTCTTCACCTAATTCTTTGTTAAAATCAATAAAACAAACCATATCACCTGCTTCTAAAAAATCTATACAGGTTTGTTTTCCAATCCCATGAGCACCGCCTGTTACTAAAATTCCACGTTTCATATGCTTTTGATAAACTTATCTTTATAAATTAAGTATAAGCTTATGTTCCCCCTCTCTTTTCATTTTTATCTTTTATCCTAGTTCTTTGAATAAATTTAATAGAAAATTTGATTAATTTATTATATTAACAATACAACAAATTTTCATATTTAGTCAAAAAACCACTAATCAAATTTAAACTGATTAGTGGTTATAATCTATTTTTTATTATTCACTTAAATCTTCACCATTTGATGCAATAACCTTTTTATACCAATAGAATGAATCTTTTTTATAACGATCTAAAGTCTTCATATCAAATTCATCTCTGTCTACATATATAAATCCATAACGCTTAACAACGCCTTCATGAGTTGAAACTAAATCAATTGCAGACCATGGGCAGTATCCCATCATATCTACTCCATCTGTAATAGCTAAACGAAGTTGTTCTATATGCTTTCTTAAGTATTCAATACGATATGGATCGTGAATTGAACCATCTTCTTCTAATTTATCATAGGCTCCTAAACCATTTTCAGTTACGATTAAAGGTAATCTATATCTTGAATAGATTTCTCTTGCAGTAGCTCTAAAGCCTTCTGGATCTATTTCCCAACCAAATTGTGTAGTTTGTAAGTTAGGATTTTTAAAGCCTTTGCATACACCAGGTTCATCCATACCACTTTGTTGATCTTTTTTACCAGAGCCCTCGCCTTCCATATTATAGCCTTCAACTGTAGCTGTACTATAATAATTAAATCCAATAAAATCTGGTTTTCCTGAAGCAAGAATTTCCATATCTCCATCTTGAATTTCTGGAACAGCATCAATTTCTTCTAAAAATGACCATACTAAATTATTGTATTTTCCATACACAGCCATATCTAAGTATAGCCAGTTACGAATAGCATTTAAATTTTGAGCTGCTAAATTATCTTCTGGTTTACAGCTTGCTGGATAAACTAAAGCTATATTAGGTGCTGGACCTATTTTAGCATCTGGAATCATTTCATGACATAATGCCATAGCTTTTGCTTGAGCAACTAACATATGGTGATTTTGTTGATACAATTCTTTTCTTATATTAGTGCAACCTTCTGGTATCATTGTAGTTCCAATAACATCACCCATTAAAGTTAATACATTTTGTTCATTTATAGTTAACCAATACTTAACTCTATCACCGAAGTTTTCATACATAACCTTTGCAAAGTTAACGAACCAGTCAATAGATTCTCTCTTAGACCATCCACCACGTTTATCTAAGGCTGCAGGCATATCAAAATGGAACATTGTAACTAAAGGAATAATGTTGTATTTCAAACATTCATCAATTAAATTATTGTAATACTCTATTCCTTTTGGATTTACTTCTCCTGTTCCTTCTGGAATTAATCTTGACCATGAAATAGAGAAACGATAAACCTTAAAGCCCATTTCAGCCATTAAAGCAACGTCTTCTTTATAACGATGATATTGATCAGCACAAACATCTAATTCTGAAGTTCCTTCTGGTACTTTTTTAACGTCTTGACAAGATGGACCTTTACCGTCAATTAAGTTTGCTCCTTCAACTTGATAAGCAGATGTTGAAGCTCCCCATAAAAATTCCTTTGGAAAACCTTTTAACTTTTTATGAAACATATAAAAAACCTCCATTTTCATGTTAATTTTATTTGTAAAATCTATAAAAATTGATTATGAGCTTATGTTGTTAAAAATATTTAATTCTCTATTTTTAATATATCACAATTAATTAAACATTTGTTATGTTTAAAGGATTTAGTAACATATACTTATTATTAGAAATTTGTTTTTTTATAATACACCTTGTTTTTTATGGTAATAGCAGCCACAATTATAGTGACTGCCACCAAAATTTATCTAATTTATATATCTTCCATCATTGCCCAACTCATATTCTCCAACAGTTGTATTAGCTAACATTTCCCCTGATTCATTGCAATAATACCAACTTCCATTGTCTTGAATCCAACCAGTTTGCATTACTCCATCAGAATTAAAGCAATACCATTTGTCTCCATCTTTAAACCACCCAGTAGCCTTGCTTCCATCAGCTTTGACATATTTCCAAGTTCCATCAGAATTTTTTGCCCAGCCGTCAGAAACACTTCCATTTAGAGATTGAGCTGCAAGCCACTCCATCATTGTTGTAGCTTTTCCATTAATGTTAGCTACACAGTCATTATTGTATACATATATCCATGAGAAATGTCCAAAATATTCATATGGTGATCCATCTTTATTTTTATATAAATCAGTTTTATCAAGGACTTTATCAAATAAAGACATTTGAACATTTTTAGCTCCTGCCTTAACTAATCTATCATAGGTTGCTTTAGTGTATTGATCAACAGGTACTACAAAATCACTTTTTGCTGCTGTAAACCAAATTGGAGTATTTTTCATTTTATTTATTTGTTCATCAGTGATTAAAGAATCCTTTAAGGCTTCACAAGTAGGCATAGCAGCTGCAAAGTAACTACCATAATCTCTAACCATTACCATGGTCATATATCCACCATTAGAATCTCCACCAATGTATATTTTATTTGTATCAATGTCACTATGCTTAGAAACATAATCTTTGATTAATCCCATTAATGCCTTTTCATATTTCGAAGTTCCATCTCCAAATGAGCCGCTTTTTGTTCCCTCCATCCAAAATGTTGGTGCTTGAGGCGCTAACACATATGCACCTCCAAAATAATCTTGAATTTCTTTAGATGCAAAATTACAAGCTTTATTACCAGCTATAGGAATAGTAGGGTCTGTTCCACCTTCACCCATGCCATGAAGCCATATAATTAATGGATTTTTCTTGTTATCTTGTGCTGGTGAATAGTCTACAAAATTTAAAGCAACATTATCTTCAGCATTTTTGAATGTTCCCTTTTTAAAATCATCAACAACTTTTTTTACTTCTCCTGTAGAGTTAGTTACATTAATTCCTGAAACTACTCCATTACTTGTTTTTATATCTTTTTGTTGTGTAATAGTGTATTTAGAAACTGCCCATTCACTTGTAAAGTTTCCTGAAGAATATATTACTGAACCTAAGTCATCCCCTGGTCCAATTTTTAATTCAAGGGTTACAAAATTTGAACTATCTACTGGATTTCCATCTTTATCAGAAACATAAACTTTTGTTATAGTACGATCTCCACCTTGAAGTGGAATCTTGTTTTGCCTAGTTACATCAGTCTTATCAGGTATATTTACTAAGGTTTTACCATCTTTTTGATACTTTACTACATGCACCTTAAAGGTATCTGTTGAAACAGACCCTTTGTCTACTTTTTTACCTTCCCCTAAATTTACAATTACTTTAGTAATTGATGCTCCCCAATCTTCCACCTCTGCCACTGTTCTGTATGATGGATTTGCAGCTGCTGCAACCCCATCAGCTGCAAGTCCACTTGTACCAAATGAAAATACCATAGCAGCTGTTAAAATTAATGTTGTTAAAGTTCTTTTTTTCATTATTATAAACCTCCCATTTCTAGTGCTAATAATAAAAGCACTTTTCTTTAATTTTATATAAATAACAATTATGAGCTTTTTTCTACATTAAAAAAAGACCAAAAATAAACGCACCTTAAGTAACGCTATTTTGGTCTCGCCTGATCGAATCAGTAACAATCCATATATTTATGTATACCTTTACTTTACCATACCAATTAATGGATTGCAATGAAAAATTTTTATAAAAACTATTAATATATATCTATTAATAGAAAAAAGAATAAAGGAACTTGAGAAATAAATTCTTCTCTTCATTCCTTTATTCTATCTTTATTATTGAAATTTGATTAACCACCACAATAACATACTTTCCCAAGTTGCCTATATGGATTTTAGTTTGTAAAGCCATGTGATTATCATACTATCATAGAAAACTAAAATATACCTTTGAAAAACTAAACTTTGAATTTCTCTATAGATGCTGTTAATTCTTCTGCAATTGTAGCTAATTTTTCACCAGCACTTGCAATTTCCTGAATAGTTGCAGCTTGTTCTTCCATAGATGCCGCTGTTTCTTCTGTTCCTGCAGCATTTTCTTCAGAAATAGCTGCTAAATTTTGTGTTAATTCAATAATCTTATCTTTATTTTGAGCCATTAAACTTGTAGAATTATTTAGTTTCTCAATTATGCCTTTTATAATATCGATTGCTGTTGCTATTCCTTCAAATTTTCCTTCTGTTGCTTTAACACTACCTGCTTGTTCGTCAAGCACATGTTTTGATTCCTGCATCAAATCAACTGCACTTTGCGATTTTGCTTTTAACTCATTTATTATTATTTTAATGTCATTTGTGAAATTATTCGATTGTTCTGCAAGTTTTCTTATTTCTTCTGCTACAACTGCAAAACCTTTACCTGCCTCACCTGCTCTTGCTGCCTCTATTGCAGCATTTAAGGCTAAAAGATTAGTTTGCTCTGCAATGCTTTGAATCATAGTACTAGCGCTTTCGATTTTTTCTGCACTTTCATTATTACTCATTATTATATTGAAAACATTATTTGAGGCATTACTATTTGCTTGTGTTTTAGTAATAAGTTCTTTTAAAATTAAAAAACCTTCTTCTTTTTGTTTTTCAATTTGAACTGCTGCACCATTAAGTTCTTTGGTGTAATTTAAATCTTGCTCCAACAGAGTACCTAATTCTTCTATATTATTGGCTACTATTTCTGTGTCTGTAGCTTGTTCTGAGGCCCCTTTTGCAATTTCTACAATAGTTTTTGCAACGTCCTCTGATGCATTAGCAGCTTGCTGAGAAGTAGCTGTCAATTCTTCCGATGAAGCAGCAATATGTTCCGTTGTATCTGCTGCTTTTTTAATAAAGTCTGCCACATTTTCTCTCATAATTTTAAGACACCTTATCATATCACCTGTTTCATCTTTTCTGTTTAAGTATTTTTCACTTAGCTGCTTATCAGCTGAAAAATCTAAATTCGCAAAATCTTTTACTCTGCCGGTAACTGCTACAATAGGTTTTGTTATGCTACTAGAAATAAAATTAACTAAAATACTTACTAATACTAATATGATTACTGCTGAAATAATTACAACGTTCATTATTTCTCTTGCACCAGATGATAATTCTTTTTGGGTAATAAACGATGCTAAAATCCAATCAGTTCCTTCAACTTTATATGGATTTACAAGATATTTTTCACCCTTAACCACAACCTCAAAGGGTTGTGTTTGGTCTTTTAAAAGTTTATCTAATCCATCTATACCAACTTCTTGTACTTTTTTAAAGTTATTATCCGGATTTTTTCCATCTGCCATTATTGCACCTGTACTGTGTATAATCATTGAATATCCTGTTTCACCAAGCTTCATATTATTTAGCATCTCACTGATTTTAGATTGCTTAACATCAAGTCCTACTGCACCAATAACATTTCCATCTTTATCTTTAAGAATACGAGCATTGCTTGTAAGCATTTCTGATTTGAAAGTATATGGCTCTGTTCTAATAATATTCCCATTTTTTTCTGAGCCTCAACGTACCAAGGTCTTATTACAGGATCATAGCCCGCAAAAGTAGTAGTTTCAGTCCATTGTATATATCTTCCATCTTTAGTTCCGAGATATACATAATTTGTTCCTTCATGGCTATTTCCATATTGCTCAAACACTTTGTATATGGCTTTTTCAAGGTCTCCATTAGCAGAAGGTTTCATTTGAGTTTCTGTTGTTGTATTTTTATACGACGTTATGCTGTCATCTGCACTCATTACTACAGGATTTGTTGCTATCATATTAAGATTTTTATCTATTTGATCATAGAAAATATTAATTGCCTGAGAAATCGTACTCATTTGTTCTTTTGAATTACGTAAATAATCGTCATAATTCTTTTTATTTACTTGATAAATTGCAATACTACTAATACTTAGTACAGTTATCAAGACAACTAAGACTGTAGATAATAAAATTCTTCCCTTTATTCCACCAATACCCTTCTTCATAAAAATCCCCTCCCTTTTTCTAAATAATTATATTCGACACCTATAATGATTTTCCTTTTGTATAATACATACTTCTTATATTTTTTATGTAGTTATATGTTTATTTCGTCGACATATTTCTTACTAAAAAAAATTGCTAACTAAGAAACCTAAATTTCGTAATTAGCAATTAATATTATTCTTAATTTAAGCTGTTAATTTCAAGCCTATTACTCCAGTTAAAATCATACCTATAAATAAAATCCGCTTAAAATCTTTCGATTCACCGTAAAATAACATTCCAACAAGTGTCCCACCTACAGTTCCAATACCTGTCCAAACAGCATATGAAATTCCCATTGGAAGAGTCTTCATAGCTAATGATAAAAAAGTAAAACTCAATGCAAAGCCAGCAAATAATCTGACATAAGAATTTATATTTTTATATTTTACTACCCTATTCATACTATCAACGCCAATTACTTCAAAGCAACCAGCTAAAATAAGAAATATCCACCCCATATTTTAATTTTCTCCCTTCTCACCTGATTCTGATGTAACAAGCTTTAAACCTAATATACCTGTCAAAAGTATAATAAGGAAAAATATTTTACTCCAGCTAAAAGCTTCATTAAAATAAGCCATTCCGACTAAAACTGTACCTGCTGTCCCTATTCCAGTAAAAACAGCATAAACCGTAGCAACTGGTACTTCTTTTGTAGCTTGAGACAACAAGAAAAAAGATACGATGATAAGTGTACCAACTACAATCCAAGCTATAAGCCCATTAGAATATTTCAATCCTATTGCCCAAAGTACTTCAATAATTCCTGCTAGAATTATAAATATCCAATTTTTATTCATTAATTTTTTCTCCTTTAGTGTATTTGTCTTTCCTACTTCTCATTGAAGTATAACTTTATATTTCTTATAATAAAGTATAATGTTACATGATAGTCAATAGGAATTTTTATATTATGAAAGAAAAAAACTCACTAATCAAATCAAAATAAAAACAGAGTAAACTCATAAAAGTTTACCCTAATAATTATCTCCTATAATGCTCTATATATTTTTATATCTACTCCAGACTCTGTACCAATTCCTTCACCAACTAATATATCATTGTTCAGAAATTCCAATGCTTTACTATCTGTTATGATT
Source organism: Clostridium sp. C2-6-12 (assembly GCF_009928485.1). Classification (GTDB taxonomy): domain Bacteria; phylum Bacillota; class Clostridia; order Clostridiales; family Clostridiaceae; genus Clostridium. The sequence goes on from NZ_JAABNP010000004.1 coordinate 276,673, forward strand.
TTAGGATAAGTTCTAAATAAAATGTCTTTATATTCTTTATTGAAGTTACCATTATTCTCTACGAAGATTTTACAGCATTCTCCTGTATAATCCTTCCCCTCAAGTATATACCTTGCTGATAAAGTATGCCTATCGCCAAATTTTCCAATTACTTGAGTATCAATTCCTCCTGGAAGCACCTCACCTTTAAAATACTTCCCATCAGCATTTCCATTAAACATAATCATTACAACATCATCTACATTATCACTTTTCATCTCAATAGTTTTTTCTATTTTTACATGTACGGTTAATACTTCTTCAAATTCCAACTTGTCCACCCCATTAATGAAATAAATTAGTAGATTCTAAAATTAGCAAAGCTATAAAGTATCTACAACTAATTATTATACAACTTTTGTAAACCTTAGTAATGTTTTATCTAAAAATAATTGGTGAATGTAACCATATCACTTGTCCAAACCTCATTATGATTATATAATTTAGAACGATTATTTTATTAATAATACATTTTAAATCAAAAGGATACTATCAATGAACGAGCAATATTATGAAAAATTATTAAATATAAAAACCTCAGGTGAACAAAAAATTTTTAATGAATCAATTCACTACAATAGATATGAACCTACTTCTTATTCGGCTTTAGAAGTATTATCAAAAAATTATACACTTACTGAAACAGATAGCTTAGTGGATTTTGGTTGTGGCAAGGGAAGATTAAACTTTTATATGAACTACTTTTTCAAATCTACTGTTACAGGTATAGAAATGAATTCATTTTTCTATAAAGAAGCTCTTGAAAATAAAAAAGCTTATATAAAAAAACATAAAAAGATAATACATAACATTTATTTTTCAAATTGTTTTGCAGAAGAATATAATATAAATCCATCAAATAATAAATTTTACTTTTTCAATCCATTTTCTATACAAATATTCACAAAAGTAGTAAAAAACATTACAATTTCTGTGGAAAAATATGAAAGACCTGTGGATATTATTTTATATTATCCATCAGATGATTATATTTATTTTTTAGAAAACAATACACCTTTTCAGTTTTTTGATGAAATAAGGTTACCTTCCTTATATGATAAAGACCAACGTCAAACTTTCTTAGTATATAGATTGGACTATGGAAATAATACTACCTACTAAATGTTAAAGAGTTAACTTGCTAACGGTTATATTCTTAGCAAATTAACTCTTTTAAATTTATGACAATCACAACCTAAACATATACTTGAAAGATCTCTTTCTCTTATATATTTATTCTCTATTCAAACTCTTTGTTTTTATTAAAATTAAATACTAAAAAATATCCTTTGCCTAAATATCCAGTTATATGTCTTGTTAAAAGGAAGACTACATACAAAAAATTGCTAATTAAAAAACTACATTTCTTAATTAGCAATTAGCATATCATTTATTAAATTATAGTCTTAATTTCAGCCACCTTTTCTAGAACCTTCTTATTCCCAAAATCAATAGAAAGCCCTTTTACAGAATTCATATTAGTAATTATAATAGGTGAAATTAAGCTTTTTCCACTTTTAATAATAATTTCATTATCAAAAGATATAAGCAAATCTCCAGCCTTTACTTTGTCACCTTTTTTTACATGAACTGAAAAGCCTTCTCCTTTTAAACTCGAAGTATTTATACCTATATGAACTAGAACCTCTAGACCTTCATCTGTTAATAATACTAGTGCATGCTTGGTTGGAAACAATACAATTACTTCCCCATCTGCTGGAGAATACACTTTATTTCCTGCGGGAATGACTGCAAACCCATCTCCTAGTACCTTCCCAGAAAAGGAACCTTCAGGCACCTTGCTTAAATCAATAATTTCGCCTTCTATAGGACTATATAAAACTTGTTTGCCACTTTTATGAACTGCAACATTTGTTTTAGTTTTCCCAGTTTCTCTTTCAAGGCTCACTTCCTCATCAATTGAAGACTTACATATATTCTTTAAAGCAGTAAATAATTTTTTCATAAAACCTCCATCTAGAGTTAATTAATTTGCATTTATCAAAACCTATTCTCTAAAACCATTCCCAATAACTTCTGAGCTTTCATTTATGTAAATGAAGCATTCCAAATCAATTGTTTTTATGTAATTCTTTATCTTTATTATCTCGTCACTTTTTACTAAGGTTTTAACCATCATCTTATTATTTAAATCATAAGCTCCAACACATTGAATATAAGTTACTCCTCTTTTTATTTTCATTTGAATAAAACTAGCAACTTTTATATATTCCTTAGTTATAATATTCATTTCATAATAACGTCCAAATCCCAGAATAATAAAATCTGTAACCTTCCCTGCAATATAAATTGAAATTGCTGAGTAAAGTGCAACTGTAATATCTGCACTTATTAAAGATGACAATATTATCATTGAATTAAAAATTGTCATAAACACACCCATTTGGAGATTAAATTTTTCCTTTAAGTGCATTCCAATAAGCGCTTCTGGTCCATTAGAAACACCTAGCCTTAATACAATTCCTCCAGATAAACCAAACAAAATTCCTGAAACAATTGCAGCTAAAATAGGATCTGTTTTTAATGCAGGAATTATATTAGGAATTATCCCCATAAATACTGTAAATAGAATAAAACTTATGAATGCTGTAATAATCTGTTTTATTCCATATCTAAAAAAGGCCCAAACAGCTATTGGTAAAAACATACCTGCAAGTAAAAGCTGCATATTTATACCTGTAATTTTGCTTACTAATTGCGCAAGTCCTCCTATTCCTCCTCCCATAAGGTTATTAGGAATAATTACACAAGCAAACGAAATTGCACTAATCATTGCTCCAATAACTAAACTAAATAAAATTAATAACTTCTTTTTCAAAAAGCCCCCTCCATTTACCCTTTTAATATATTTTTATACCATTTAATAATTTATCCTTATATGTTTAATTTCTTTTCTACTTTAATCAAATAATAACCTAATTTATAACTTGTTTCAATATCTTTTATTGTCACTATATTATCTTTATTTGCATACTTTAATTAATTTTTACTCTTGAATATTCATAGTTATTTAAAGTATATTTATAACAAATATAAATTACAGTATAATATAAGGATAAGTACCAATACCAATTCTATATTAAGTATTTTAAATTACAATATCTCTAACCTAATATTAAACAAAAAGCTAAAAAGGATGTATTTGATATGATAATAAGAAAAGCTGAAACAAAGGATTTAAACCAACTTTTAGAAATATACAATTATGAAGTAGAAAATGGCGTAGCTACTTTGGATTTAAAACCAAAAACACTAACTGAATGGACAGAATGGTTTTATAAGCATAATGTAGAAAACCATCCCCTATTTGTAGCTGAAATAGACAACTGTGTTGCAGGATATGCCAGCTTGTCTTCTTATAGGGAAAAGGAAGCATTTAAAAGTACTGTAGAATTATCAATATATATTGGAGTAGATTATAGAAAAAAAGGAATAGCCTCTGCCCTTATGGATTTTATTTTAAAAGAAGCAAAGAAAGATGCAATAACACACACAGTAGTATCTGTTATTACAGCAGGAAATGATGCTAGCAGAAAATTACATAAAAAATTTGATTTTGAATTTTGCGGAACTATTAAAGAAGTTGGAGTAAAATTTGGAGAATATAGAGATATTGAAAATTATAGCCTGAGCGTATAATTAAATACGAGTAAGGGATTTAATTATCAAAGTAAATATTTACTGAATAAAGCAAAAAATAAAGCTAGGAATTTGAACCCTAGCTTTATTTTTTCAGAAAGATAAGTGGTCTATGGGACTTTAAAATCATTTTCGGACTAACCCTAAAACATCATTATAAAAATCTTTATCCATGAGAATCACCTCTTTCAATATTATTGTGTGCAGTTTTAAATTTATTATACAAAAAATTTAAATATATAAGTTCCAATTGATTATATTCATAAATTGGAACTTGTGAATAATTTCAGCGATTCAATCAGTTATGAGTTGAAAAAGAAAAGCCACTGGTTTTCAGTGAAGATTCTAGCTTCAGAGAAAACCAGCATTGTCTCATAGCCACTCTTTTCAGAAGTGTATAGCTGCTCTTTATATAGGTGAAAAGTTCCGTATTGCAGCATAGCTGCTCTTTATATAGGTGCGTATTTTACTTGCTTCTTCCCGAAAAAAATCTAATTTCAGTATTGAAGAATTATTAAGAATATAGTATAATTTACATATATTGATTTTAAGACTACGGCAGTTTTAATGAATGTTATCCTATGTGTATTAGGTGAATATAAATTAAATAAAAATTTTAGCAACGGAGCTAAAGAAAATTTATCAAATGTTTCTTTGGCTTCGTATTTTTTTAAATATGTATTTTATTCCAAATATGTGTAAAATAACAAATTTCCATATTCTTTTCTTCAATATTTTTATTGACAATTTGGCAATTATATTCTAAAATTCTTTTAAATTTGTTAATTTTTTAATTTAGTAAATATCAATATTTAAATAATGTTTATAATTTGAAAGGGGATCTTATTAATGAACAAAATCAATGAAATTTTTGCTTCTAATGTATTTAGCGATGCTGTAATGAAGGAACGTCTTCCAAAGGCTACTTACAAAGCATTAAAAAAGACAATTGAAAGAGGAACTGCTCTTGAATTAGAAGTTGCTGATGTTGTTGCATCTGCAATGAAAGATTGGGCTGTTGAAAAAGGGGCTACTCACTTCACTCACTGGTTCCAACCAATGACTGGAATCACAGCTGAAAAGCATGATTCATTTATCAATCCAACTTCTGATGGAAAAGTAATTTTAGAATTCTCAGGAAAAGAATTAATCAAAGGTGAACCAGATGCATCTTCATTCCCAAATGGTGGACTTAGAGCTACTTTCGAAGCTAGAGGATATACTGCATGGGATTGTACTTCACCAGCATTTATTAAAGATGGTTCTTTATGCATACCTACTGCATTCTGTTCTTATAACGGAGAAGCTTTAGATAAGAAGACTCCATTATTACGTTCAATGGAAGCTTTAGATAAGCAAGCTATGCGTGTTTTAAGAGCATTAGGTAATACTACTACTAAAAAAGTTATTACAACTGTAGGACCTGAACAAGAATATTTCTTAATAGACAAAAATGCATATAATGCTCGTAAAGATATTATGTTAACTGGAAGAACATTATTCGGAGCTAAACCTTCAAAAGGACAAGAACTTGAAGATCATTACTTCGGAACATTAAAACAAAGAATTTCTGATTTCATGAAAGAGTTAGATGAAGAACTTTGGAAGCTTGGAATCTTAGCTAAGACTAAGCATAACGAGGTTGCTCCTGCTCAACATGAATTAGCTCCTATATTCAGCACAACAAATATTTCAACTGACCACAACCAACTTACAATGGAAATAATGAAGAAAGTTGCTGTAAAGCACGACTTATACTGCCTACTTCATGAAAAACCATTTGCTGGAGTAAACGGATCAGGTAAACACAACAACTGGTCAATGGGTACTGATGATGGAATGAACCTTCTTGAACCAGGAAAATCTCCACACGAAAATAAACAATTCCTTTTATTCCTTTGTGCAGTAATAAAAGCTGTTGATGAATATCCAGATTTATTAAGAGTATCAGCTGCTAATGCTGGAAATGATCATAGATTAGGTGCTAACGAAGCTCCTCCAGCTATAATCTCTATATTCCTAGGAGATCAATTAGAAGATGTATTAGAACAAATCGAAAAAGGACCAGCTACAAGTTCTAAATCTTCAAGTGAATTAACTATTGGAGTAAATACATTACCAGCTCTTCCAAAAGATGCAACTGATAGAAACAGAACTTCTCCATTTGCATTCACTGGAAACAAATTTGAATTTAGAATGGTTCCATCTTCTGCTTCAATCGCTGGATGTAACTTCGTATTAAATACAATTGTTGCTGAAACTTTATCTGAAATTGCAGACAGACTTGAAAAGGCTTCTGATTTAGATGCTGAAATCCAAGCAATATTAACTGAAATTGTTAAAAACCATAAGAGAGTTATCTTTAACGGTAATGGATACTCAGACGAATGGGTTGTTGAAGCTGAAAGAAGAGGACTTCCAAATATTAAGTCTACTGTAGAAGCTGCTAAAGCTATGATTAACCCTAAGAACCAAGCTGTTTTAGAAAAACATGGTGTTTTAAGTAAAGTAGAAGCAGAATCTCGTTATGAAATTACTCTTGAAAATTACAACAAAATTATCAATATAGAAGCTTTAACTACACTTGAAATGGCTAAACGTCAAATCTTACCAGCTGTAATTAAGTTCACTACTAGCCTTGCTAACTCAATCAATGCTATAAAGGCTACTGGTATAAATGCAGACATTTCAGTTCAAGGTGAATTATTAACTGAAGTTTCAGCATTAACAGCTTCATTAAATAAGAATATAGCACTTCTTGAAAAAGCAGTTGAAAAAGCTGATAACTTTGAAGGAGATATATTTGACTTAGGTATGATGTACAGATACGAAGTATTTGAACAAATGAATACTCTAAGAGAAGATGCTGATAAACTTGAAACTATAGTTGATGAAGAATTCTGGCCAATTCCAACTTACGGAGATATTTTATTCAACATCTAGTATGCTGAATATACGTATATAATAAATCATAGCTGCTGATTAATTCTAATCAGCAGCTATGATTATTTTTATTATAATTATTTAAGAAATACATTGAGCCTGTAAATATTTTTGTGTATTCTGATTTTCTTCTTAGAAATAATGAATAACTTTAATAATTAAAATAATTTAATTTTGTCTAATAATGTATATTTATAGAAATTAATTTATTTTACTCTTAAGTATATTATCTCCAATTAGTGGCAATAATATACTTAGGCAAAATAATTTTTAAAGGAACTTTAATTTTAGAAATTTTCTAATTTAAAGTTCTTTTTCTTATGATATTTTATATAGAATATCACTAAATACAATATTAAGCTGATTAATAACCAAATCCCAATCAGGATAATTTCTGTTCCATTTTTTAGCTACGCGTTCAACGGCTAAATAGAGCATCTTTAGTAGGCTATCATCATTAGGAAATATTAGTTTGGTTTTAGTTACTTTTCTAAATTGGCTATTTAAGCTTTCTATAACATTAGTAGTATATATTATTCTTCGTATATTATCTGGGAATGCAAAGAATGTACTTAAATTAT
>NZ_JAABNP010000050.1 GCF_009928485.1 Clostridium sp. C2-6-12
ATTAGTGGGTCAATTTTATTTGCAAAAGTGGGTCAAAAGTACTTGACAATCTACATTCTTTGCGCTTCATCATTTAATATTATACTATTATCTTCTAAACATACATTTTGAAAAGTATACTTATGGCGACCTTTTCAAATAGAAATGCTAGATTCTCAAAATTTTAACCACTACAAAACTGTAGTGGCTAAAGTTGCACATTAGCTTTATAATTTCTATTCAAAAGCAACAGCTACGTCTTTTAAGCATTTTGTAATCTCAATATGCTGTGGACAATGCCTTTCACATTGCTTACATCCTATACAATCAGAAGCTTTTCCATTATCTAGAGTTAAATTATTATAGTAAACTTGTATAATTCCAGGACCAAATTGTTTTTTGCTATTGTATAGAGAGAAATATTTTGGTATTGGTATATTCTTTGGGCATCCATCTACACAATATTGGCATGCAGTACATGGAACTGCAATACTGCTATTAATTATATCTGTAGCCTTTTTTATAATCTCATTTTCGACCTTATTCAAAGGCACAAAATTTTGCATGTAGCTTGTATTATCAAGAAGCTGATCCATATTTGACATTCCACTTAATACCATCATTATTCCTTCATGACTAGCTACAAATCTTATTGCCCATGATGGTACAGACATATCTTTATGATATTCCTTAAACAATTTTTCTGCTTCATCAGGTACATTTGCAAGAGTTCCTCCTTTAATTGGTTCCATAACAACAACTTGTTTATTATGTTTTCTTGCAACTTCATAACATTTTCTAGATTGTATGCTTTCGCTGTCCCAATCTATATAATTAATTTGTAATTGAACAAAATCTGCTTCTGGATGAGCAGTTAAAATTTCATCTAATAAAGCTGCATTATCATGATAAGAAAAGCCCATATTCTTTACTTTTCCTTCTTCTTTCTTTTTTTGAACAAATGCAAAACTATCAAACTTTTGAGCTGTTTTATAATTTGATACATTTAAGTTGTGAAGAAGATAATAATCAAAATAATCAATTCCGCATTTTTCCAATTGTTCGTCAAAAATTCTTTCTTGATCTCCCTCTTTTTTCAAAAACATAGTTGGGAGCTTTGATGCTATCGTAAAGCTGTCTCTATTATGACGTTTTACTAGAGATTCTCTTAAAGCAATTTCACTCTTAAATGCATGATACATATAAGCTGTGTCAAAATAAGTAAAGCCTCTTTCTAAAAAAGTATCTACCATTTTGTTTAATGTTTCAAAATCAATACTTTCTGGGTTCTCTTGATCTTTTAATGGAAGACGCATAAATCCAAATCCTAATTTCTTCTTTTCCATTTCTTTGTTTCCCCCTTAATTCTTATTCTAAACTAAATTCTATCACTTGGAGCAAACTCTAAGTCAAGACTTTTCTACCTCTATCCTACTTTTTCCATTTTCTAATATTGTTCATTAATAATTTCTTCAATTAACTTAACACTATCATTTATAAAAGCTTCAAATTTTAAATCATCAAAAAATAGTCTCTAAAATTATACTCTTCTAACAATTATCCTGTGAAATATATCAACGGTATATTCTAAATTAGTTGAGGCATCTTTTATATGGTGGTATACTTCTCTTAGCTTAAGAGCATGCATTGAATCATTACCTTTAAATATATAAGCCATTCCCTCTCTATAAAGCTTTTCTACCTCAACATGTGTATTCCTCATTTTAGTTATGTTTTGTTGAGACTTTATTGGATTGCTTTCTAATATTGTCAATGATTCATAAAGATACTCTGTACCTTCCTTAATTTTTTTCACCATATTAATAATCATATCATTTGCTTCTACTTCATAGGCTTCCATTGATTCCAGTGTAGATTTTGAGAACTCAATTACCTTATCCATTTCAACAGAAATAGGCTAACTGAGAATTTAAACTATGTATACTCCTTATTTTAAATATGCCTCTACCAATGGTCTTCATTATTGTCCAGCCTCCAAACATTGTTCCAATAAACATTACAAACCCACCAGATACTTTCACCCAAAAAGGTGTTGTAGCAATGCCATTGCCTGCCATAAGGGGTAAGGTTATTATTCCAATTATTTTTTTGGTATCATTGGCACCGTGACTATATGCAAGGGCTGCCGCTATTACTAATTGTAATTTATTAAGAGTATTATTTAACGTATATTTTACATTCCTTAGCAGTAATTTTGTAACCTTTTGAAGAGCAAATGCAATAATAAATCCAAGTATCGGTGAAATAATCAAGCCGCAACTACTTTTGAAATTCCAGTAAGTTGATGCTGACTACCAATTAATTCATTCCAGCCCCATAGTATATGTTGATGACCTGAAGATACCCATACTGATCCAATAATCCCTCCAATCAAAGCATGTGTTGAGCTTGAAGGTAATCCTAATCTCCATGTTACTAAATTCCATATAACTGCGCCCATGATAGCCGCCAAAAGTACTAAAAGCAACGAGACATTTACAGGCAGGTCTATAACCTTAGTGATAGTATCCATTACTGCACTCCCACCGAAAAGTAAACAAGTTTAATTTTAACTATCCTTATTTTTCATAGTATAGTCTCTTTATTTTATGTACTAATTATAATCGAAATATTATATTATTAAAACTTTGCTTATTTTTTATCGTCCTTCTTTCTAAAATGTATATTAATCGACAATAGTGGTCATAATAATAATCAGTAATAAATTAAAGGAGTTATTTTATATGCTTACTTATAAACATAATGAATATGAATATATATATGATGAAAATAATCTTGATAATTTAATAGAAATCAGAAAAGCTGGACTAGTTATTGATTATGTACAATCGCCAGTACCGAATTTAGAGGATGCAAAAAGTCTTCAAAACACTGTAATGATGTTAGGAATTGATCAATAGAGTATACTTTGGAAGTATACTAAATATACCTTATAATGGCCAAGTAGTGCCATTATAAGGTATAAATAACAGGCCAATGATAAAAATAGGAATAAACTAAAACTGATAAAACACCTCTTACAATTCCTTTATTGCTTGGAGGTTGGAAAAAGTGATCCCCTGGAAAAGAAATATTAGGAATATATATAACGTCATATATTCGCAATATTGTAAATCCATAAAGCCATGAGATTAATACACTAACCCGATTAACAATTTTTTAAAAAACATTAAAATATCACTTATCTATCCCCTCTGCACTTTGTTCTGAAGGATACTTTCCATCTAAAGTTATAATAATATATTAAATAATTAGAATTTACACACTTTGAATATTCCTCATATCTAATTAGTTGTTTATCTTGATCTCCTGCATCAATTATCATCTCAATTGCTATACACATTTTTTTACATTTAAGAAAAAAGTCAATTCTGCCATTTTCAAATACCCATTCTCTCTCAAGAGACCAGGAGTAATTTAAAAAGGTTTTAGAAACGCCAATTTCTTTTAAAAATAGCTTAAGATATGTATCACCCATTCCATGATTTCCTCTAGGATTTAGTAAAGCATAAATCATATTAGAATGGGTAAATACTTCATCTCTCTCAATATTTAGTGCTGTAAAAATATTAAAGCCAAAATTATATTGTTTTTGGGCTGTTTTATTTGCTTTTATTACTTTATCTGCCTTTTTTATTAGGGTTGCTTCTTTAAGTAAATTATCTTTGGGCATGACTCTTTGACTCCCTTTTGTTTATTAAAGACATAATTTAAAATGCTGTAAAATTCACTATCGTTATTATTTGTCTAATACTTTATCCTTGTTATAATCATGGATGATTGCATCTCTATTTAAGTTCCGAATTGTGCTTCGCACTCTTTTTATAGGTGTATATTTCTTCATTTACATCTCTTAAGATAGCTTTATAATCTTCTTTATAGCTTATCTTAGTTGGATATACTTCTAAGGTAATTTCAAGTTCTGGCTTATTATTAACCTTAATTATAAAATCAGTAGCACCAATATCTCCTTTGAAGTTTATTACACCACTTAGGTTCTTTGATTTTGAAGTTATTGGTGTTACTTTATTTCTTATATTAGGTACATTCGATAAATAAAAAGTCCATCTGCCAGCCTATTTTCCATCAGGCTGTGTCAGCAGATTACCATAATAGGCCCGCTATGATGTTAATCTGCTTCCTTCCCTGATGAAAAATATTCATGGCAGCTTTGGACTTTTCATTTTATTTCATGTTCCTTATTTTCATGATAAAACTCTACATTAGCGTTATTTTTGCTTTGAATTATGATTTCATAATTAGAATATTCTTTAAGATACAATCCTTTTATATGTTCAATATCTGCTTCATGGAACTCCATGTTTAATAGATTATTCTTTAAAATAGCTTCATCACTTATACCATATCTTTCACCTTTAAGTACAAAGATAAAATTAGCTGTCTCCATGGATATAAGCTCCTTATTGCCAGAAGTTTGTGAATCCATCTCTTATGAACCTCCTGATCATATAGATAAGTTTTTCATTGGTTAATTTGTCCGATAGCTAGCATCCGTAAAACTCCATATATATTCCTAAACTAAGTAAAATAAAAAATCATATTAATTATTCTACTGGTTTTACATGCTAAAGTAGGAGTTAACGGCTGCACGCTCTTGGATAAGTTCAACTAAATTAAGGTGGAGTATAAAACTCCACCTTAAAAGTTTCACTTTAAATTTGTAATTTATTTTGTCAGAACCTTCATTTGAAGCTGTAACTTTTTCTTTTAGTTCTTTCAATTCTTTTTCTTCTAAATATTCTCTATTAGAAAATCTATAATCATTAAATAATTCAAATATATCAAAAAGCATGTCCAAAACTTCATTACTGCTACCACTTATTTTAGGTAAAATCTTTTGAACTATGCATAAGTCAAAGGCTTCATCAAAGCTCATTAAATTGTCTTTAACTGCATATATCATATAAAAAGTTATTTCATCTCTTACTCTATATCCAAAATGGCAATTATTTTTTTAAGGATATCATTGATTTTAATAAGTGCATTTCTTCTAATATATCTCAATAATCCATCGTTTTTTCTTTAATATCCATTAGCATTTTATCAATTAAAAGTTCTTGGTAACCAGCTCGTTTTTTATCCATTAATGCTTCTATAACTTCTTTAAATCGGTTATCTTGTACTTTTTCAAGTTTCTTAATACTTACTTCATTCAATTCTTCACTTGAAATCGATAGTATATAATCTGATTTACTCAATCTCCACGGAATTATATGCACTGGATCTCTTGATATTACTCTATCTGCGATACCAATTCCCTCAGGATCAATGTCTCCAGAATAATATATAGTACATCTAGATTTGCATAAAAGATCAATTAATATTAATGATGCTGTCTTCATCTGTCCTGAAGTACAAATCATTGATACTGGCATTCCAACTAAGCTTTCACACATATGAGAAAATACCATCTGATTCTCAAAAATAAAAACTTGCTTGCTCTTACAGTCTGCACTCACAATTTTGCTTAGGTTAGAAAGAGTAACAACATATGCTTCACTATTTTCAATAAATATTTCATATGATTTATGTATACCATCTTCATTATAAAGGCTTATTCCATAGGCCGTTGTATAACTAGATATATCATCAGGTTTGACATTAAACATATAATATAATTCTAAAATAGTTTCTGAATCTTTCGGATATTCGCTTTCATTAATAAAGCTCAACGCATATATAAGTAATTTGCCTGCTACATTTCCCTTGTCAAAAAAATGAGGATTTGATGTAATTTCAGCACTTAATACGGATAATCGAATTTTCTCTTCATCTAGTGATTGTATCAAATCTATTGCTTTACATACCATAATTATAATCTTCTTTATAATATCTTCATGTTTTTCATACTCTATATTTATGAGATTATATCCATATTTTTTTTCATAAGCAATGTGCTCAATCCATCTTATTACATCGTTATTTTTACTTTGACCTTGAGATAATTCATTTACAATTTCATTAAAAAATTGTTGTTTTGCCTCACTTTTTTCCTGACGCTTATCTTTATTAGTAATTAGCTTTTCATTAAAATATTCTTCTAAAAGTTCCTTCAAACCTATTTCTTTGTATTTTGTTTCATGCAATGCACTTTCAAATTCACCCATTTTAACCTTAACAATTTTATTATCAAAGTTTCGCCCCATAATCAGTTTCAAAGCTTCTCTCTCAGGTCTGGTTGCATTTTCTAATACAATGAATCCTGACACTTTCCCATACTTTTTCCACTTTTTTCGCATTTCTAAAAATATTCTTTTATAAGCATTATTATTTTTAAAATACTTTGCGCACTCCTCTAACATTAGATCCTCCTATTTTTTTACTGTTCCACTAGTATTCTTACTTTACCATTCCAGTAATAATATATAACTGTTACAACAGATGAATTTGCTGGTCGAAGTAACTCTGCAATGCTTAGTGATTTTACTGTTTCATAGCATCCCCATAATGCTTGTGAATTCATGATATAATCAAACTCTAGTTTTTGCACAAGTTCGAACATACTACTTATATTTTTATCATCTACTCCTGCGAAGGCTTCATCTAATGCAATTATTCTTGGATGATCTGGATTCTCTGACTTTTTATATTGTGCATTTACAGCTGCAAATAGTGGAACATACATTGCCATTGCTTTTTCTCCACCGCTAAATTTATTAAATGCACTATTTGTTAATTCCTTCCTAGACTCACTATTTCTATAAAAATGCATTTTAAATTCAAACCATTTCCGATAATCTAAAGCATCTCGTACTAAATCAGAATAATTAATAATATCTCCATTATCTTCTGCTACTTGCTTTGCTAATCTAATCTTGCTTCTAAAATGGGTAGATACCTTTTCAATATCTTCAGTAGTTAACAGTTTTCTGTCTCTATTCAGCAACTTTTCTAATTCCTGAGTATCAAGCTCTGTTTCATTATCAGCATTACGTGATTTCCATTCTAGGGAAAATGTTAATCCCATAGATGTATCCATCTCATACATCAGTTTTGACATATCTTTTATCCAGTTTTTACTTTCAGCAATTCGATTATTAAGTTTGTGACTAAGCGTATCAGCCAAGATGTTTTCAAAAAGTTCTCTATCTTTTTCTTGAATAAGTAATTCAGTGCTATCAATAGATTCCTTTAATACTTTAAAGAATTCTTCTAAATATAACTTCTTACCTTGCCAAGTAGACACAATACACTGTCTCTTTCTTAAAATATTAGAATTTTCCTTATCATCCTCAAAACAATCCTCTAGTGAAGTACCATAACTAGTTAAATTACTATTATGCTGCTGATATGTCTTGTGTAACGATGCAACCACATCCCCAACTGATTTCATTTGGTCATTATCTCGAATACAAGCTATTGCTTCAACTACGCATTCATCAATTCTTCTGCTTCCTCGATGCATAACAAATCCAAGATCTAATTCTTCCTCATAGTATTTTCTTAATTTTTCCTCTCTTTCAATACCACTAACAATTGTGGATTTTAACAACGCAATTTCTTCTTTCTTCTTAGAAATATTCGACTTTAATACTCCTATCTGTATCTCATTATCATTAATTTTCTTTTTTTTCTCATCTAGCTCAGTCGTTATAATTCTAATTTTTTCAGCTCTCTCTTTATTTTCAGGTCTATTTAAAAATTCTTGAATCTTGCTAATCTCTGCGTTACAAACTTTTATTTCCTGATTTACTTTTCTTATCTGTAAATCAATATCATCAATTGTATTTTCTTCTTTATATATTAACTCTTGAGTGTATGTATAACTTGATTCTACGTTCTTCAAATAAGTAATTTTACTCTCAAGTTCTATTAACTCATCCTTATAGTCATTTGCAATATCACTTGCCTCCTGAAATTCTTCAACTATTCGCTTAAAAGATAATCCCTTACAATTTGTAATTACATTCTGATCAAAAATTTTTTTCTTCTTAATTATATTTTCTAGCTCAATTCTCTTTTTATCAACTTCTTCAGATATTTTGTTCAATGAATAGTTAGCTTCTTGTACCATTCCAATTGCTTCATCCAAATCATCAAATTGAGGAATTTGCTCATATTCTTCATTCAATGTATCTATAGAATTTTGAATATCTTTTAAATGCAGATCGCCTTCATATAAATTATCTTGAAGTCTCTTACATTCCATTTTCTTTTCTTCAACCATTTGAATCATTTTCTGTCTACGTGCTATAGTACCTACAAAACTAGCCTGTGATTCTGCTATACTATGTCCTTCTACAATTCCATTTTTAAAATAACCATCATTACTTAAAACTAATTCAGAATTTTCAGTATACTCAGTATAAATATTGTCTAATATTTGCTCCACACATATAAGTAGTTCTGCATCTAATTCTCCAGCTACTAACTTATTAAATCCAGTATGCAAATTAGGGTTTGGTCGCAATAATGTATCAGATAAATATTTGAGTTCACTCTTTGCTTTTTGAAAATCCTTACTTGTCACAACAAGAGCATCTAGCAATCCTGCATCTAATAACTGTTCTTCTAATAATGACTGTTCTTCCTCAGTTAATTTATCGTTAAATTCAACTGCTTCATAAAATGGTAAACAGTTAATACCCTTTTCAAAAAGAATTTTTCTTGCTTTAGTAACTTTTTCTCTTCTTTCAGGAATAGTTTCTTTCATATTTATTAACTTATTTAATTCTTCTTGTTCATTCTTAAGTTGTTCATATACATCATCTCTATATTTTTTCTTTTCAACTTGCATTTTAAGTAAATTTCTAGTCTTCTCGTAATATATTCTATCAACTATTTTTTTAGTTTCCCCAAGATCTTTGGCACCAGTATATCTCATCACACTGGAAACAATTATTTTAAGCTCTTGTTTATTTATAACTAATTCTTTGTACTTTTCTGATGAAATATAAAAACTTTCAATTATACTATCTCTACACTGTGTCTCCATTGTCTCTGCTATTGTAAGTTGTTCCTCACACTTTCTCTTATTTGAATTCAACAGACTTAGTTCTTCCTCTAAACTGCTCCATAAACTTTCTATATCTGCAGCTTCTTTTAATGCTTTAAGCCCTTTTTCTATAGACACAGAATATTCTTTTAATGCATTTTTAATATCTAAAAATTCATTTTGAATTTCCCCATGCCCAATCACATTTTTAACCAAACTATGCTGCTCAAATTGCAGTATTTCATTTATTTCATCCAATTCCTGAATCATCTTATCAACTTTATCTTTATAAAATTCAATTGAATTTTTATGTTCTCTTTGATTTATATCGTACAACCGTATTTGACTTTTGTGATTTTCAATTTTCTCTTCAAAATCTTTTAATTCTTTATCCAATTTTTCTTTTTTACTATTGCTATTATTTAATCTATCAACTGAATTTTCCAAATCTGTAGAATCAAGAACTTCTTTTTCCTTTTCTAATATTTCAATATTAGCTGTAAGCTGTTCATTTTCATATTCTTTTGCATCCTTACCTTCTTGTTCATCATTCAATTGATCCTTGAATAAATCGAACTTATCCTTAGATTCATTTACTTGTTTTTTTGCTTCCATATAAACATGTGCCTTCTTAGATAACATATATCTATTATAATGATCATATACATTTCGAATACTTTGTAAATCTTTAAAAGCTGATCTTAACGCATCCAGCTTTCCTTGAATATCATCCATTTTCTCCATTGCATCAACCATTGCTCGTAAATCTTCGTCTGACAATGTTTGCAAAGATTCATTCAATATTTCATACACCTTTGTAGGTTTAAAATCTCTTGATAATTTTGGTGCTCTTACTTTTATCATCAATCTAATAAACTGATCATATTGTTCAATTCTGGGAAATCCAAAAATATGTTTATTCACTAATTCCATATAATCAACCTGAGAGTCAACCACAATATTATTTTCACCTAGAATTTTTTTTAGATCCTGTTTTGAATAAGGAATTTTTTTACTTCCGACACTTTGATACAAATTAATTCCGTCCCCAACTCTAGTACCATCTAATATAATAAATCCCCAAAATCCAAGCGGCTTTCCCTTTTGAGCTCTCTGACCAATTCCAATAGTTTTATATTGTTCTGTATTCCCCTTCTTGAATTCAAGAAACAAATAGCCTGTCACATCATCTTTCTCACCGTTTCCTAGAAAATAATATTCCATTTTTCTATCGTTTGATCCAAAAGGATCCAATCTATTAGGACTTCTATCTCCATCTAATATAAAGGGAATAAAGCTTTGTGTTGTTATTGATTTACCTGATGCATTTGCTCCACGTAAAAATAATTTACCATCTGCAAAAGAAAATATCTCTTCATCATACAACCAAAAATTCACAAATCCCACTCTATTCATCTGCCATCGATTATTCATTTTCTGATACCTCTCTAATTCCAAGTTTGAAATTTTTAGGATATATTCCTGTTATTTTACCTACTGCTGGATATATATTTATATCGTCACCATCTGCTGAAAGTAGCATCCATTTTTCCATATATGATGTTATCAAACCTACTATCTTGTCCATATCCATTTCTCGATACTCTTTACTCCAAGCAGTGCTATATTTGTCCTTACACAAGTTTATAAAACTCTTAAATTGTTGTCTCTTAATTTTTATACAATCATCATATTCTTTTACTAATACACCTTCATTGACTTGAGAACGTATTTCTCCGCATACAACTAAAACTAATTCTGATATCATTAAATCCCTTGGATGTTTACCTCCAAAACAATCATCTTCATTCATTACGAAGAAAGCTGCATTTTTATGAATATGTAACTGACCACCAATATTATCATCTAAATTCTTATGAACCCATTGCCTTTGGTTCTTAACATAAATAGCATCTTGGTCATCATTTTCCTTCCAATACATTGCTGGAGCTGATACTAATTGTCTATAAACTCTGTTAATTCTAAAATGACCTCTATCTGTCTGTACTTCTTGCAATTGTTCTACTTGAAAATCATTATATGATTGGAATTCTGAAATATCATAATTAAAGTTAGTTGCAAAATACCTTGAGAGACCTGTATTTTCATATAAAACTTCATGTTCAATACTTCCAGATAAATTATCACTTGAACCTTCATATACATCAAGCATTCCTTCTTTTTCTGCAAACTGAAGCACTCTTATTAATGATTTTCTTTGAACAAATTTAGTCCAATCAACATCCATATATTCTTTTAATTGCAATTCTATCACATCTACTAACTCTGATAATAGAAATTCTTCATTATCTTCTTTATCTTCAAGAAACATTAACAAAGAACACAATATGCAATAATCTCTTTCATCCGTAAACTCACTTATTCCCATAAATGCTTCAGCATAAGCTGGTATTTTCTCTATTTTTAAGATTCGCTCATTAACAATTAATCGCCATCCTAATTGCTCTGTTACAAAACGTCTGTACTTAGCTATTTCTCTCTTTGTTTTATTATAGAGCTCTTTGTGCGTAGCTTTATTAATCCAGTAATTTTCAAATAATGTTCTTACTTCATTCATCTTAATCCTCCTTAAATTCAAAGACATAAGCAGGCATTACTAAATCACCATCGTCACATTTTAAGGTGCACATTTCATCTTTCTTTACTAGCTTAAATTCCTGCCCATACTCCGTACGCCCTTTTCTCGTACTCGTTGTATTTGCAGCTGATATCCATCGTAATAATGTCATCCTTGTAGTTTCAGATATACAATCACTAATAGCAGCTACATCCAATCTGTTATCTTTAATATATTTCATAACCATTTTCTTATCTTCTTCTACTTGCTTCAAATACATATTTCTCTGTGCTAGTTTCTCCATTGATTTATTCTCAAAGCCATTCTTATCAACTCTTGGTCTGTAAGTTCTGGTGTGTGGTTTCAGTATATATTCCATCGGATCTTCATCATATGTACTACTATTTATGCTATCAGTAGACCGCTCCATATTTACCTTAAAATGTTGTATATTCTGTATTCCAAATACATGAGCCGCTAACTTATGTGCCTCATTTATATCTTCACATTTTAAAAACATGGTGATAAACTTCTTATAATCATCTTTCCTGCTAATCCCCCAATTCTGTAATTGTACAATAAGTGCTGCATTCTGAATAATTTTACTAATAACCTCGTTTGTAATTTCCATTACCTGGCTACTCTCACTTGGATGATTATCATGCGATAGGAACCAGTTTTTTATAGCAGTCCATTTTCCCCATATATTTTCTCTAATATTAATATCTAGTGATTCTTGTTGTTCCGATGTTGGATGTGGAATTTCTAGTTCGCTTTTTATCACCAACTCTAACATATTATTTTCCATCAAGCTAGATACTCGTTTTATTGTAGATTCAATTTTAGTTGAATTAATCTGTAGTTCTTTTATAAAATCCTTCAAATATGTTACAAATAAATCTTTGCGTAAAATAAAGTCTACTGATTTTAAAACCTTATCAGCTCTTCCAGCATAAAATTCACGAAGATAATCCTGATAATTTTGATTAAGGCGTTTAAAATCTTCCTGTAAATTACGCCACCACTCATTGATATTTTTTAATGATTTTTTCTTCATCTCTTCTGTTAATTCAAGTGCTTCATTGATTCTAACAAATAAATTAGTTGGTAAGCTGCCAGTTTCCATAAATAAGTTTTCAAGTTTAATTGTAAGTCTTTCTATTTCAACTGCATATTCTGACATGGAATACCTAAATTGCTTATTCTTATACTCTGCTATTGTGTATACACGTTTTGGATCTTGAATCGGTGTTAAGTTCTTCCACTCCACCAATGAATTCAAATCATTTTTCAGCTTATCCATCGTATAATCCTCAAACTCTGGATACATTTTTAATAATTCAAAAATATCTTCTTTGTATAGTTGGAAATGCATTTTTTCATATTCATTATAAAATATCCTCATTATTCGTCTATATTCTACTGCATTACCAGTTGTCAGATATGTAGCTTCCTCTATCGATTGTAAATACTTCATTTAAATTCACCTCTTTATCAACCTTATTTTGCATTTTAAATCCTTATATCCCTAAATTTACTATAATTGTATCATGTTACTGGTGTAACAAACATACCTATATCAATAAATAATCACTTTAAATAATAATATATATTATAAAAACTGAAGTTTTCTATAAATATTAAAAACTTCAGTTTCATTCTTTATTTTAAGTATTCAAAATCTGAGCCAATTTTTCTTTAATCTTCTCTTCTTCCCCACTTCCATTAGTAGGCAACCTCAATATTGGTATATTATATTTTTTCAATATTGTATCTTTCATCCTATCCCTCTCTAGCTGCTTAGGATTATCGGCATGAAATGAATATCCATCAACCTCCACTACTAAAACAGGAGTTTTATCTATTTTTCTATAAATCAAAAAATCAGTATGAGTTAATGAATTAGTTGCATACTTTAATTCATTTTCATCTAATTTTGAAGTATCACGAATAAGCATATTTAATGGATAATGAAGAACTTTATCTAATTCTTGAAGCTCCTTATAATTTAATACTTTTTCTATTAAAGCATTCATTAGATTTTCTGAATTATATTTAGATACTTTTTTATAATTTTTTAAAAACTCAATAACTTTTCTGAATAAGAGCTGTACAATAAATTAAAAATTGAATAAACATTACTATTTATTATTTCAAGATTGTTATATTCAATATATCTTATTAAATCTCCTATATTACTGTTATTTAATAATTCTTCATTATCAGAAACAACAATAACTAATTTTTTCTCTGCTCTTGATATAGCAACATTTAAAAGATTAGCCTCATCCATAAATTCATCACGCTCATCAGAAACTGTAGATATTATTATGCTTTCCTTTTCTCATCCTTGATATTTATGAACTGTATCAACATCAATATTTTCATTACTTATTGCACATCTTAATTCATTTATTTGATTTCTATAAGGAGAAACTATTCCTACAGATTCTTCTCCCTCTAATTTAGGAAGTATTTCCTTTACTATTACATCTATTTGCCTTTGATTATAATGATTTCTTTCATGATTTCTTTCATGATTTCCTTTTACTGTTTTATAAACTTCTAAAGGAGCATTGCAGGAATTTTCATCCGTTAAAATAATAAGCTGATCATTATAAAACTTCTTATTACAAAAATCTATTATTTTAGGATGCCATCTATAATGCTCCTTAAGCAATGTTTTTGGTGCATCACTAAATAATTTGCAAACAGAAGCTAACAAACTATTTTTCTGTGAATATATATATGCTTCATTCAACTTATATTTATTATAAATATTATTGCTGATTTCCTTAGTCTTATTATTGACTACATTAGGAAGTTGTTTTAAATCACCAACAATAACAACATTTTTAGCACATGAAAAAGCCAAAGCTCCAGTAACTATATCAACTTGAGAAGCTTCATCTATAATTACATAATCAAATAAATAATTTTCACTTGCACATCTTCTTAATGAGTGAGTTGTACTAAGTATTACAGGATATTCTTTAATGAACACTCCAAAATCTTTCCATAAAACATCTTCATTAAAAATAGTTCTATTTTGTTCCTTATTAAATCTCTTATATAAGATATGCTTCAATAAGGTCATAGAATTTTCACTGTATTTTTTCATTTCATTATCAAAATCATATCTATTTAACTTATTTTCTAAGCTTTGAATTTCCTCATTTAGCTCTTCTAGTCTTAATTTATAATACAATTGATTAAGATACTTTTGTATAACTTCAGGTGAATTATCATAAAATCCAAAATTCCAAATACTAAATATAAGCAAAAATTTAAGTTTATATAAAAATTTAACGTATCCATACTCTTCAATAAGCATATTATATTCAATTAGAACTGACATTATTTTATTCGAACTCTGTCTTGGCAATGCTCTTGATAATTCAAGCTTGTCTTCATTATTATATTGTTCAAAATGCCCATTTTCAGTAATTAAATTTGCTTTTTCCATTTTCAAAAAAGCTAATCTATTCTTCTCTTCCAGCTTTTCTTCTAGTGACTTTTGAGAATTTACTAAATCATCTTTTAGCTTTTGAAACTTTTCATTATCTAATTTATAACTGCTAATATCAGGATACTTACCATTTTGATTTTCAAAAAATTCAGTCCTATTTTACTTATTTCCTAAATATGATGCTATAAAATCAACATTGTATTTCTTAAGCTTTTCTAAAACATTTAAGGTAGCAGAATTATTATTTGATACAACTGCCACCGTTTTCTCTTCCATAACAGCATTTGCAATAATATTTAATATAGTCTGAGTCTTCCCAGTTCCAGGAGGCCCTTCAATAACACTAATTTGATTATTCAAAGCTTTTTCCGTAGCTTCCTTTTGACTTATGTTAAATCCAAATGGAAATATTATCTGACTAGAATGAGTTGTCCTTTTTATTGTTTTATGATTTAAATACTTCGCCAAAACACTATCAGGACTTATGGCTGTCATACGTTGATACTGGCTGATTATAAAATCATTATCATTTTCAAAATCAATACTACCTGCAAGTTCTTTTAAATATGAAAAGCAATCTATGCAAGCAGAATCCCCAAGACTATTCTTTTGAATTTCTAACTGCGATTTATGATATAGCTTATGATATCCTGTTTTAATTATTAATCTAATGTAACCAAGTTCATCAAATTTTATTATCTTCGTAATTCCTGAGATTGGAATTCCTTTTTCATAGGCGATTACTGCTTGATGGTCAATTTCTATGCAGTTTCTACTCCATTCAATATTGTAGCTCCCATATGTGTAAGTTTTGTCATTTTTATAAGTTATGGTGCGCTTGCCATTAGTTATTGGACTGCAATTTATGACTTCTTCTGTTTTATCTTCATTTTTTATTAAAATTAGGTTCTTTTCTATGTTCAAAGTTGTTACCTCTCACATTACATTTTTAATTATGTATTGTACAAATTTTTTATTGCATGATATTTTTTAAGAAAATCTATTCATTTTATGAATAATGGGATTTTTAATATATTCTGAATTGATTCAGTTTAGTACTTATATATACGTCTCTAATTAGTATGACGTATAAAAAATCATGCCTCTAATCTCTTAACTAATACTATTTTAAAATTTCCTAATTATTTATTGGTTCATAACCTAGGAGTATTTACCGATATAAAACTTGTACTCTTTTATAAACAATATAAACAATATAAACATTTTTAAAAATTAAGATTATAATGATTGTTCTATTACTTTATATTCCTAAAGAAACCACAATGTCCAACAATTCTCCAATTACTTTGTCTGTCTTTTCCATAAAACCTTCTAAATTAATAGATTCACATTGATCTTTATCTGTATGTTTACTTAAGAAATCAAAAATACTATATACTTCTGTAATACGTTCTATTAATAAAGGATCTTTAAAATATTTTTTGATAAATATAAAACTTGTTAAATTCTTTTCCCATTTTTCAACCTCAAACTCTGTGCATATCTGTCCATATGAAAATTGCTTATAGTTCTCCAATTCAAACAGTTTATAAAAACTCCAATTTGTCCCGTCTCTATCTTTTTTATAAGCATCTCTGTTGTTTCTTAATTCAATTAAAATTTCATTTAACATAAGTCCTACTTCTTTCTTTTCTGAAAAAACTTTTTCTTTAGCTTCATCAGAATATTTACTTAAAGTTATTTTATATAGCAAGTAACTTAGAATACCTGTTACTTCAATGCTTAAAAAGCAACTATAATAATAAATAAATTCTGACTGAGTAACTATTTCATTTGTATTTATTCTTAATATAATTAATTTATTAGGAAGTAAGCTAGACAATGCTATTCCTATATTTAAAATCAATCCAATTGCTGGAATGCACAAAAAAGGAATACTTAAAATAATTATTATCATTATACTAATGTGATTTTTTAACCGATTTATTATTTTCCCCAAAACCTTTACCACCACCAAATATATTTTTGCAAAGAATAAACTTATATTTATTTTTACAATATAACCTTTATTTAATATTTATCATCTCAATAGTTAATTGTTAGCAATTAGCTATAACGCATCAATTATAGCAAAAATTATAAATATATCATTATTTAATTTTAAAAGAACTTACTATGTTAAATCTCATATTATGTACATTATTGGCCTAATTAGAATGACAACAACACATCCAATTATATGAATAATGGAATGTTGCTAATAGATTTTCATAAACCAATAATTAATAAAATAATATTATCTTTTTTGTTAAGGCCACTTTATTAAAATCTGCTGTAATTTCTAATTAAAAATCATTATATCTTTTGATTTCATTTCTGGTACAATTGTGACTTCTTCAAATTATTGTTATTACTTGCTAATTAGATTTCTAATAAATTTCTTTACCTTTGAAATCATACCATCCGAATCTACAACTGATAGTTCATCTTTTTCATATTTGGATCGATGTTCTACTCTTTCTGGTCGCTTAATTTCGACTTCATCTAAAATATTAGGTTCAGGCTTGTTATTTTCATTAACCAAGATACTTTTTTGAATATAATTATCTTGTCTTTCTACTTTAATGTTGTTAGTGGTGGGCTTATTTATTTTTTGTCTTACTATATCATTCTGCCTGTTCTTTAAAACTTCATCCTCTTTATTATTTATTGTCTCGCTATTTTCTTTTGACTTAACAAATGCTTTATAATTATATTCCTCAAACTCTATATCATCAAAAAATTCAGAACCAACATCCTCTTTTAATTTTCTTATTTGAAAATCATTTGTTAGAGTTACAAAGTATTTTCCAGACTTATCTGAATACGTAATCTTCCCATAGGCAATAGCGTATTCACCTTCTAATTTATTAAATGGATTTTTCTTATATGGGTACTTTAATTTAGCTGATAAATTAATCCCTTTTGCACTATAAGCATTAATATATATCACTCCATTGCTTGTTACAATATTGTTTACCATAAACATAACAAATCTTGATTTTCCAACAATATTACAATTTAACTCATGCATTCTTATCACTGCATCATTTAGAGAAAGTACCCCATCACTTGTCCTAAATTTGAAATTGAGGCCTCTTAAAAATTCTTGTCTATTATTCTCTAAAATCCGTTTCATTTGGTACACACTTCTTACTACATCTCTAAAAACTTCTTCTCTTTCCTTATAGATTGGAAAAATATCATGTCCTTTCTTATCAGGTAAACCATCAGTGTTATCTTCTCCACCTGCTATACTTTTTCTTTTAGGATACACTAAGGTATTAATATCAATTGTTATTTCTAAATCACCTTCTTGATTACGAGAAATTTCTATTAATTTTCTACCTTTCCAATCTGGATCAAGATACTTAGCTTGTTCTCTTGCTTTACCGCAATTGTGTCCCCCCTCATTTTTCCATGCCATAAAGAATCCCTTTATGTTATAGGTTACTCTAATTGCTGGATCACAAAATGGACAATATAATTTTCCTTCATGAATTGACTTTTGATATTCAGAATATTTAATTAGGACTTCTTTATATTTTGCTATTAATAACTTTTCTGACATACTAACCTCCACATTTTAGAATACCGCTTCCTTTATAAGAGATGATATTACCTGCATTTTATAGATTTCAAGATTATTTTTGACCATAATATTTCATACTCTAATCAAAGTCGAGAAGCTATATTATAGAACAGTATTTAGAAATATAAAAAATTATATGTCTGTTGATGTACTTTTCCTTCACGAATCACTGCAATTTATCATAAAAAGGTTTTATAATAATTTATCACACCAGCTAAACTATCGAATAAATAATAATTATGACTGATGGGTCCTTTAAATATAAATAATGATAATAATCTCATCTGTAAAAATTTTTACATGCATTCTTTCTATTTTCTAAATTCTTAAATTTAATTGCAGTCTTTTATTTTTGCAAAAATATCTTCTTACTTTATTGAATTAATTAATTTCATAAAATTCTTCTCAATAATTTTGATAACATTTACCGGGCTATCCCCCCAAAGCTCTGCTAACAATTCTATTATTTCATCAATATGTATTTTATTATCTAGATGAGTGTTATTACTAGCAAATGGTCCATCAGTCTCCGTTAAAACACGATCCTTTGGAATCTTACTAACTATACTTCTCCCTTTTTTGCTCATTAGCATATCATAATTTATTGAAAAATAGTATCCTGAATTTAAAATATTATTCATTATTCCTATATTTCCTGAATACCAGTGGAATATTACATTTTTAATTTTAAATTCTTTTAATATATCTAATACATCACTCTCTGATTTCTTACTGTGTACACTAATTATTTTTTTCTCATTTTGTAACGTATTCGCAATTTCTCTAAAAACAAATAATTGTAATTCTTTATTTTTTATATAAACTTTAGAATAATCTAGTCCTATTTCTCCAATATACGATGTTTTAGAAATATTTTTTTTAAATAAATATAACTCTTTTTCAATGTTCTTTCTCTCTATATATCCAGGATGAAAACCAAGTGATAATCTAATATTTTTTCTTATTCCCATGTTTTTTTCGGCTAACTCAAAATATGTTGGTAAATTAGTCATAAATAATGAAAATATATTCCCATCTTCTAGGCTTGAGATTATTTCATATGGTTTTTTATATAAATCTAAATGAACATGTGCATCAATCTTCATATTTATTATTTATCCATCCTTTAACTTTTTCTATTGCTTTATCATTAATTAGTGTACTTACTTCCTTCTTAGTTCGCTTCACTAAATTCACATATTTGTGTATATTATTCGTGTTTAAACTTCCATTGGAAGCTAGATTTTTTGCTATTTGTATATCGCTTTGTTCATTATTTAAAAACATCACACATGCTCTAAAATCATCTGATGATTTGCAATTTTCTTCTATATTTACTTCTCCAGTACATATATCATTCCCATACTTTTCAATATCGGCGCCTATTGTATGTAAAGCAGCTCTCCTATATATACAAGGCATACACCGGCCACAATTTTTTGCTTCTTTAAACTTCCAACTGCTCGTGTGTCCACTTTTAGCACATGAACGTGTCTTAATCATAGATTTTCTTAATACGTCTATATTCTTACACTTAGATACACTTTCTCCTTTTGTATTAAATTCATATGGATTTTTTATACACATATTTATTCCAATTTCAGTGATAACTTTAGATATAAGCTCTATAAAGTACGGATGGGTCGTTCTTGTACTGCAGCTTCCCCTTCTTGATGGTGTTAATGGATAATTAATGGCTATTGTTCCATTTTCGGGAATAATCAATTCTTTTTTAATACACCGCTCTGAACTTACTGCACATATACCTAACGCGATAAATACAAGTGACCGACTCCTATAAGTAGTTTCTATTCCAGTAGGTTCTTGTCCACATCCAACTAACATTGTATTAAATTGTCCTCTATATTCTTTATTTAATATGCTCAATACCGATTCTTGATCTCCTTTTGGACCTGGCACTTTATGATCATGATGTCCAACCATCATTAATCTTTCGTTCTTATTTTCTTCCATCCAATCTATTACTCCAATAAGAGAATCTAATCCTCCCGAGAATAAGGAAACAGAATTATATTGTTCATCAAGCTTAAAACAGTTATATCGTTTAAATGGTGAAGACTCCAACTCTTCAAACTCAAAGCTCCAAATATCCCCAGTTAAAAATGTCACACATTTCTGCAATAAATTCTTTACCTCATTAAATTTATTTTTATTCTGAACTGGCATCGTTATATTTATATCCCTTGTCCATCCATCAGTTGCCTCCTTTCTGCAATATAATTTATCAACAGAATAAACTACATTTGATAATAGTAATAAATCTTCAACTATTGTTTCTAATTCACCACATTTATTAAAAATATTATCATAATCTATCTTTAATCTGCTATCAAAATAACTTTTGTTTCCTTTACATTTTAAAACTGTTTTAGCCAATCCTCTTTTATCAAAAATATTCAAATCTACTTTAACATTCACATTTATACTCAAATCTAATTACCTCCATAAATTTCTATAACATCCTCACATAACGAATTTATTAATTTCTTTCCCTCAGTTGAGTTCCAATTTATATTAGTAATATCTCTTTTATTATTGATTCCTTCTATTGAAGATATTATATAATCTTTAATATCCGACAAATACTCACTAGCATCATTTTCACCAATCTTACTTGAAAGCCTTTCATAGAAAGATCTGCAAAAAGTCTCATAAATATAAAATGCAAAAAACATTTGTATATATATTATACTTGAATCTCTATCCATTTTTCTATCCATAATTTCCTCTACTTCTTCAATAGTAGACGCATTTTCTAAAATATAGTCTAATAAATTAGAGGCTGCACTTCTGGCATCTACTTCAGTAATTAGCGATGAACCATTAGATAAATACTCAACTATCTTTATTTCCAGATGTGTAATGTCAAGTTCATTTGTATTCCCTATTTCTAAATATTGCTCAACTGTCTCTTTAAATCCATTTTCAATAATTGAATTAAAAAATGTTGCAACGTTAATAGCCGTTTTAAGTGCTGGGGTAATATACTTTTTCCTAGCTCCTGTATTTCCCATGGAAACATTCAAAAATTCTTTTATAACATTATTCGCTATTGAATCTGTTGCTCTGTTATTGTTCTGGGATAAACTCCGGGTTACATTTTCTTTTAGCTGAGCCCATTGAGGTGTTGTTGGCATATCATATCCTTTAGATGTTCCCATTAACTTTTCTCCTCTCTATTGTCTTTTTAATTGCAGCCCCTATTTTAGTCTTTGTGTTACTCAACTTTTCAAGAATAGGTTGTACTTTCTCCACATATTCTGTTCCAGCCGTTGATAACAAATTCACTGCATCTACTCCTACTGCTACTGGTGCATGTTCAGTATGTTTATCTAAAATATTAATTAGCAGTTCGATACTGTTATCTACATTTGCTTCAATCATTATCTTAATTGCATCATAATATTTTTTTTCCTTTGGATGACGGAAAATTTCCTTTGTTATTTCTTTAAATATAAGATTTCTTTCATCTAATTCTAAGTTTTTTACTTCATTTGAAGATGTTGTTACTTTCACATTTACTCCTGATAATAAACCATCTAATAGACTTCTAATATACGGCGGAATTAATTCCTGTACTATTGCATTATTTTGTAATTTATCTCTTGCAATCCAAAAGTAATCTCTCAAATCTATATCACTCAACATAGGTTTCAAATTAATCCATTTTATTGCTAAGTTTGAAGCAAATTTTTCATCAATTTTTTTAAAATTTTCTATATTTCCTTTTCCCTCATTACAAATATCCTCAAGACCTTTCAATAGAGATGGGTACCCATCTCCCTCTACTTGCTTTCTATATAAATAATTAAATAAATTATCATCGGTATATTCCAAAATCATTAGTTTTACAAGAACATCATCTCTTAACTTGTTTAGATTAGCAACCCTAGATAATTTCGTTCTTAATACATATGTATTTAAAAATCTTTTTACTTGCCTCGGATTACCCTTTAATCCTTCTGTTATCAAAGTTGCACACTGTGAACAAAAATTCAACTTATCATATAACTCAGAATATTTATCATCATTATTTAACACTTTTTTAATCTCTTTGATTCCGAATGCACCATACCTATTTTTAGCCCAAAATGCTTGTTGCGCATTTAAAACTTTATTTAAATTTGAACTATCTAGGATATCTTGACAAAACAACAGAGACATATATGTTTCTATCTCTGCAGGTGATAACCTAGGTAAATAATACGGAACCTGTATTAGTTTTTCGAGATAATCTGTAATAAGCATATCTGTAGAATATTCATCCAATGGATTATTTGTATTAATTACTATATCTTTATATCTTATTGCTACTGCATGCTTAACTATTCTAGGGTCAGCACATATTATAAATGCAGTATTATTAACATTTAGAAATAATTTTATAGCTTCAAGATTATCTACTATTCTTGCTGGGTTACATCTATCCAGATCATCTATCAGAACCACTAATCTCTTAATATTACTTTTTTCTATAAGCTTATTAAATCCTTCTCTAAAATCTCTAATATTATTTTGAATTTCATTATACTTATCACTATTTAAGATATCTTTATCGAAAATATCTGTAAATTTTGATTTATCTCCATCATCTGACTCTACTTTTAATTCCTGGAATTTACTTAAATAACTAACAGGTACTCCTGTTATAGATGTTTCTAAAAGCGGTAACGCTATCTCTTTAAATCCAAACTTTAATGCCCTCATCCAATTAACTGATTTCATTAATTTTTCGGCTTCATCTTTAATTTTAGAACCAAATTTTTCATTTTTCTTTAATACTTCTAATATTGAACTTATTATAGCTGTTTTAGCGTCATCATACCCCTCAAATGTCCAACTATTAAAATATATGCTTACAGTATCTTCATTTTCTAATATGGTGTTTTCTAACATTTTTATCATGCTAGTTTTACCACTTCCCCAATCACCAAATACACCAATTGTAACCGGAATCATTTTGTCGTCCATAATTATGCTATTTATTAACTTCGCATGAACTCCAAATCCTATTAAATCTATATTTGTTTCATTATCCATCCACATATGCAATCTCTCCTTAATTATATTCTTTGTTTATCAATTACTCTTAACTTAACCAATCAACTATAATATAACTTTATGCTCTGTTATGTTTTTATTTATATCAAAATATTATATTTCACTAAGTCTTTAATTACTTTTGAGAACACGTATACTTCCGATTTATAGACATTATGAGTATTTATATTGTTGCTCATTAACTATAGTAAAAATATTATTTAAATTCACTAAAGTTTCTGTCTTCATAATACCTATAACGTCTATAACTTATTGAGTCACCCATATGATTGACAAATTCCTCATTTTCAATAAAATTCTTTATATCTTCATATAATGAAATCAAACCCTTATCACAATTCATAAAAAATCCCCCTTCACTCCTAACCAAAGCCCTAACCGGATTCTCCCTAGCCAACCTAACCCACTTCTTCCTATCCCAACTTTCAAAATCCTTCGTACTCTTATCCCTAAGCATATCCACCCTATTACTACCCTTCCTATAAAACTCATAAAAGCTCCTATAAACATCCTCTTCATCAATTTCCATCTTAACCTTTCCCCCATTATAAAATGCAAGGAAAACAGGAATCTTATAGCTCTTACTCATCTTTGTAGTTTCAATCATTTTAATAAAGTCATGTCCTATGCTATTAAATAAAGTTTCTTCACTTTCAAATAATTCTCCATTTTCTTTTAAGAATCCTAAATAATCATTAAAAGGATTTAGTTCACTTTTGTTTCTTTTTATTGCTGAATATATTTCATCATCTATATTATTGAAAAATTCAACTCTGCTTGGTCTATGTCCTACAACTTCTTTTATTCTTAAGAATTCTTCTAAAATCCTATCTTTGATATTCATCTCTTTAGCAGCCATTCTCTTAAATACATCTATAATTCTAAAATCAAAATCCACTCTGCAATCTTCTGGATATTCATCTTCATTAAGAATTCCTTTTTTTGCTTCAATTCTAGAATAAGTTTTTCCACTTAATAAGAATGGCAAAAGGTCTGCTTTTTTATAATTTCCTATGAAATCTAGGACATTTAAATATTTTTTATCCTTATGCTTTCTGAGTCCTCTTCCTAACTGCTGCAAAAATACTGTTGGAGACTGAGTTGGTCTTAGGAACATTACCATATCAATTGCAGGTATATCTAAACCTTCATTAAACATATCTACAGAAAATATAACCTTTATTTCTCCCTTGGTTAATTTATTTACTGCTTCTGTTCTGTTTTCTGAGTATTCTCCATTTTCTCCACTATATACTGCAACCGCGGTTACTCCATTTTCACAAAAATATTTTGCCATATACTCTGCATGCTTTTTCGAACTACAAAAACCTAAAGCTCTACCAGAATTATATTTTTCATAATGCTTTAAGATTAATTCTCCTCTTTTATCCAGCATTAAAGCTTCTTCTAATTCTTTATCATTGTATTTTCCATTTTTGAATTCTATATTTTCGTAATCTACCATTTGATCATAAATTCCATAATATCTAAAAGGTAAAAGATATCCTTTATTAATTGCATCACTAAGCCTTATTTCATAAACAGTATTATAATCACAAAGAGAAAATACATCCTTTGAATCAAGTCTTTCAGGTGTTGCAGTTAAGCCAAGTAAGAATTTAGGTGTAAAATAATCTATTATTTTTCTGTAATTACTTGATACTGCATGATGAAATTCATCTATTACTATGTAATCAAAATAATCTCTTTTAAAATATTCTTCCTTTAAATATTCCTCTTTCCCCAAGGTTTGTACTAATGCAAATATCATTTCTTTATCATTATCCTTAGTACCATTATAAAAGAATCCAATATCCTCAGACTTCCTAACATTTTTAAAGCTTCTAGCTGCCTGTTTAATTATTTCTTCTCTATGAGCAACAAACAAAACTCTTTCAGCCTTCATTGAATCAAAAGCAGCAAGGTATGTCTTTCCTATTCCCGTAGCAGCCACTACTAACCCTTTATCAAAGCCTTCTTCCCTTGAATTCTCCAATTCATATAAAGCTTCTATCTGTGCTCCCTTTGGCTCAAAAAGTTCTACAACCTTATTCCTTTCACTTTCTTTTGGTTCAAGCACAAAATCATCTTCATTAATTTCATTTTCTTTAGCCCTTTCAAGATCCTTATAAACCTGTGGTCTTTTCCAATTCTTTGAGTAATCCTTCATAACCTCATCATTTATAATTTCAGAATAATTATTAAATAAATTCTCAAATTCACCATAAAAATCATTAAAATCTTCAGGATTTTGTGAACGCAGAAACCTGTAATTCCATTCAATAGAATCTGTTAAAGCTCCCCTTGAAAGATTAGATGATCCTATATAAATTTCACTATCCTTTTCAGTATGGAAAATATAAGACTTAGGATGAAAAGATTTGCTCTGAACATTATAAAATCTTAAATCCACTTTATCCTTAAGTGCACCCTTAAGCATATAAAGAGCTGTTGGAGATGTGATCTTTAAATAACTTCCTGTTAAAATTCTTATACTTACATTTCTATCTATGGCTTCTTTTAAATCCTCTAAAATCATTTTAACTCCAGAATCCATAAGAAAAGAAACTATTATATCAATAGCCTTTGCCTTTTTAATGCTTTCCTTTAATTTAATGTATAACTGATTTTCATTTCCTGTACTTGCATTTTTAAACTCACATACCTTTGTATTTTCATTAGCAAAAACAGCTTCTTTTTCCCTTATATCCAATTTATCATCTTCAAGTTTCTTAAGGCTACTCATAAAATTCCCCTCATTTTTCATTTTCTAACATTATATACAAATATTTTACCACATCAGCCAACTTTCTTCCATTGAAATTATGCTGTTTACATACTTTTATTAACGTAAATAAGCCAACTACTTGCAATTCCTACAAGTAGTTAGCTTATTTATACCTTACCTTCTAAAACTTTTTTAAACTATTAACATTAACTAATCTTTCTATAACTCCAAGTAACTCATATTTAACACCTAGTAATACTTAAAATTTTTCCTTCGAAAATTATTTAACTTCCCTACTTATATCTATATGAATTCTATAAATTGTCCAATAATATTTCCCATGATTTGCCACTATATGCTATTAGTTAATTGTGGTACAATATCCAATGTAAATACAATAACCACAGAAGGATGGCTGTGGAGGTTTTGAACATTTTATCCTCCTTGGGCTATTAGTGAATTATTTCATTATAGCTAAAGGGGGTGGTATTGGATATGTTAGACACTTTTATAAAATGTATATCGATTGTTTATGTAATTAGATTAATTTTAAAGCATAATCTTTTCATACATCATTTAAAAATTAAGGTTAAGTTTCTTGGCCTTGATTTAGAAGTTAAAACCAAAGAAAAAAGTGCCCCATCCCAACAAGATAAGCACTTTTTCTAAGATTTAATATTTAGAATTAAAATCTAATCTAATAGCCCTAAAACAAAATAAATGTTCTAAGGATTGCTTAGTGTTACTAGCACTAAGCATTTCTTATTTATATTATATCAGATTTTATTAAAATTAATACATATTTTTAATAAAATTTACGCATCTTCATCACACATGCTTTTTCTTTTAGAATTTATTTAAACGCATTACTTAATTATATACAAATATTACTCTGATTTATCCACTAAATGCAGATCTCATGGCAATACAGTTTCCTTATTCAAATATAACCTATCCCATTCATTTCTCAAATCTTCCTCTAATGCAGCAATGTCAATGCTATTTTGTTTATATATTGCTCTAATTTCCATAAGTCCTGCGAAAGCCAATCTCTTCCACGCTACAAAATTAAGGTGTAATGCAAACAATAAAATCTGTCCTTTTGAACGAGCTGCTGCATCTATTCCATCAACTAAACATAATACTCCATGCCCTGTTAATAGCATTCTTCGTAACTCTGGATGACTGCCAATAGGAATACATTCCTTCCAACTCTTATCAGAGTAAAATCTACTTTTTATAGACCATGATAATCTAATTGATATCTCATTAATGGCAAATGGTATACCATAAGATACTTTTGAAAGCTCAAGAGGTTATTGTAACTTTCACCCATTATAATGCAAAAAACAAGAGTTTACTCTACATAAACTCTTGTTTTTTGTATTATATTAACTAATCTATAAATATTTTTATTAAAAATATTTCTTTAATTCCTCAATAGACTCCATATCAAATATTTATACGCCTATAATTTCTATAGCCTCTTCTGACATATCCTCTAATTTTTTTCTATATTCTATTGGAAGTATCTTAAACTTCTTTATCAATTGTTTAATTAAAAGATCTGCTTTTCCTTCTTTCTTAGCACCATTCAATCTATTTTGCTCATCCATAATAGCAAGTTCTCTTAAATCAATTAATTTTCTAAGCTCTTCATCTGAACCTATGTTATATAGTGCATCCATTGCCTCTTTAATTTCACTATCAGTTTTCGCCATATCTTGAATTTCCTTTCCACTTGGATTTGCTAAAAAAGTTAACCATTTATGAAGCTTATCGTTATAAATCTTATGGGTATTATTGAATTTAGGCAATTCAATAAATATAATTTCACATAAATCACTTAATATTTTCTTCGTTATTTTATTATGATATAAATAATTATTAATAAAATTATCTTCTTCTAAATAATTAAAATTTAAAATATTTATAGTAATAGTTCTGCTTAAGGCTGAATAATCTTAACCTTTTTTTAGTTAATCAATTGAATTTCCGCATTAATGTTCATGGAAGTTTCCATAATCTCAAACAAAACTTCCATATACATCAGCTAATTCATCTAAATTCTTATCTTCTAAAAATTCATTATCTTATTCTTGTAATTTTTCTTCACCAGCTACAATTAAAGTTTCACATTCGCATCCTTCTACCCTTATTATTTCTGGGATTTTATCTCTTAATATTTTATTCAATACTGGTTGAATAATTCTAGCCTCAAAATCCTCATTTGTAATTAATTCTATACTATGAGAAATTTCATTATTTATTAAAATATTATTTATCTCATCAAAGCACACGGAAATAACATTCACATTTTTGGAACTCATTTTAGGTAATGCAAAAATTGTTTTATTATATCCATCTTGAAAATATGCTAAAATACACAGAGTACTTATAAAACATTTCCTTATAATATGTTGCATTATTTCTTCCATTGAATCATAGTTTAATTCAAGGTCATAATAATTATAATTTACAGCAATAATTGAAACTGATTTTTCTCTTAACGATATCCCTAAAGCACTTGTCTCCCATTGCTGTAATGACTTTTCTAATGGTAGTTTACTTTCATAAATCTTATATCCATATTTCTTGTAAAAATAAACATTCATGCGCCTTATTATTTGTTTTAATTTATTTTCCTTTGATAAATTCCATGACTCTGAAGCTGCTTTCCAATTAGTTTCTATAATTGTATAATTTTCAATATGTTTCAACCATAAATAAATCAAAATTTTTCCTGGCACAAGACTTTTAATATTAATAATTTTATTAATTCTCATATCTTCTTCCAAATTAACACTCCATCCTTCTATTGTCCTTTCATCACAAGCTTCATTGAAAACAACATTTTTTATTACAAATTCCACCTAACAATAAGTAAATTTATCTCATGTATATACTTTACCACATTATCCTATTTTTTCAAAAATCAATTTTTTTTAACTTAACTATTTTTTCTACTCTTCCATATTTACCTCTTAAAAATTTTTTTAAATTTCTTTATTCTAATATCAAAAAAGCATCTAATCGCACTTAAAGTTTCCTTTTTTTAATTCTTATTAATCCGAACTTCTCTCAAACCCGCATGTTTCCTATAAATATTTATATATTTACCTATTTATCTATATTCATATTTTCCTATAAAAACATATTCCTATTTTTATACCTTTCTATTTAACTATAAACCTATAAAACTTTTTAAATATATTCCTATAAACCTATATTCCTATAAAACTATAAACCAATTTACCTATGAACATAGTTTTCTATAAACATATATAACTATTTTTATTTTTTTCTATTTTCCTATTTATATATTTTTATTTTTTCATATATATTAATTGAAGGCATAATTTTTATACTGTAACAATAGATAAACAAAGCCTTTACGAAAATAACTTAAGGAGGTACAAACTATGGGAAGCTCAATTAAAAAATCAAGAAAAAAGTCTGAAATTAAAAATGATTTTGAATTTGATGAAGATGACGATATAGAGGTATGTAATTTTTCTGAAGGTGAACCTATATTAGAAGGAACACTTTTACGCTCTTTTGTCTTTGATGATTCTACTGATGAACCAATTGAAGTTGATTTGACTTCTGCAAATGCTGCTCCTATTGGTACAAAAACTTCCAATATTGAAGCTAATGAAAATTCCACCAATGAAACTGCTTCAAATTTAAACAATAAAGAAACATCTTCAAAACCTAAAGCTAAAGAAGATATTACAGATTACAGATTTTCAAAAAGCAATCCTCTTGGTAGGACTCCCCCTGTTGACGGTGAAGCTTTTGACATGGTTAGGTCTTATACTTTAAGACGCTCAACCGTTAGAATCTTAAGTAAAATCAAAGCAATTCACCTAGATGATAATGTTTATTTAAATACAATTGTTGATGAAGCTATTCGCCATTATTATGAACATCTTAAAAATAGCAATGTATAAAAAAGGAGTACCTATTTTAGATACTCCTATACTAAACTTATTATTTAATTGCTTTTAACTGTGCTATATCATTCCAATTCTTAGATGTGACTAATTCCATAGTATTTAGGCCTTTTGCATATTATCTATTTTATTTACTACTTGAATATGATTATTAGCACTTTTGCCTTCAAAATCAGTAAATTGATCTTTAAACGACTTTATATATGATTTCATTTCTTTAATATCAGCCTTGATTGGTTCAAGTTCCACCTTTAATTCTTCTTTAAACATTTCTCTTAATGCTTCTAACATTTCTTTATCCAAATTTAATCACCTCACATTATTGTTGAGTAAAATAATTATATCATGGATATTAATGTATTTATATAGTATATTCTTTCCAAGTTTGAGTCAAGTAAAAGTTGGCAATAATTTCGCTCGATTTATTATCCATTATT
>NZ_JAABNP010000051.1 GCF_009928485.1 Clostridium sp. C2-6-12
TCACTATTTATACAGTTTTTATTACTGCCTTTGCCTACTAAAATTATACTCTAACCTTATTAATTATTAGTATTAACAATATATAATAATTTATTTATGTAGAAAGGCATTAGTTAAGTTGAAAATTTCATATTTTTATGCATAAAAAAAACTATAGCAAAATGATAAAACATTTTGCTATAGTTTTTGTTTATTACACAATTTATTATTTTGCTATAACATTTGTAGTTGCTGCTATATTTGTATTAGTTTTAGTAGGTTGAGCGTTTAATTTGACAAATTCTTCTTGTGATAGTTTAATTTTGCTAGTTGGTAAAGTTATAGCTTTAACTTCACTCTTATTACTTGTTGATTTAACTACAAGCGAAACTGTTCCTAAATCTTTAATTTGTAAATTAACATTAATATCTGCATTATAGCTGTTATCTGTAAATTTTTCTTTTGAAGCTATAGTTGAACCAGCTAATGTAGCCTTAATTTGTGGTAATGTTGCATCAAATTTTGCATCATTAACTGAAGTTTTAATTTGTGCAATATTTTCAGCTGTTAACTTAGATCCCAAGAAAGTAGTATTTATCTTATCTAAGTTATTGCTTGCCGCTTTTATAGCTTTTGCACTTAAATCTACAGTTTTATCCGCATCAAGATTTAGTGTGTATTCTCTTCCATTTTGAACAAAAGGTAAGTCAAGATCAGTATTCTCTCCAAAAACTAATTTTCCAATTTTTATCATAGCCTCTGGTTGACTTGCTAATGTTTTTAATTGATCTAAATTCATTCCCATAACTGATGAATCGATTGCTATATATTCTTCCTTAATATTAGCTAATCCTTCTGGAATAGGTTGTCCAGTCATTCCATAAATTCCTTCAAAATAGCTCTTGTTAATATAGATTGTATTTCCATCTACATATTCTTTTATTTCTGGAAATTTAATTTTACCTGATGTATTATTAAATTTCATCTCTACATATGCTTTATCATTTGCTTTATATGAAGTAGCTGTAAATGTCACTTCTTCTTTTACTCCCTTAACATCAACATTAACCTTACCTTCCATATCAGAAGTCATAGCTTCCCATTTAGCCGTATTAGAAAGTTCCTTAGAATAATTTAAAGTTGCTTGACTACATCCTGCCATTGTTCCAACAGTCATTGCTGCTGTCATAATAATTGCTAAAGTTCTTTTTAATTTCATTTCTTGTTCCCCCTGTAAATTCTTATTTATGATAAAAATACAATGCATGCTAATAATTCACTTGTTATCATACTTTCATTATACATATTTTTTATTAAAAAAATACTTTACAAACATTAAATTAATCTTAATTTATACTTAAGTTTTCATAA
Source organism: Clostridium sp. C2-6-12 (assembly GCF_009928485.1). Lineage (GTDB taxonomy): Bacteria > Bacillota > Clostridia > Clostridiales > Clostridiaceae > Clostridium. The sequence continues at coordinate 1,351 of NZ_JAABNP010000051.1, forward strand.
GTAATCACCACCTAAAATTAGCTATGAGCTACTAACTATTTACACATCTTTTTTCTTACAAATTCTGCATGATATCAAGTAAGATATGTATCCTATTATTAAAATGAAAATGCTAACTACTATTAAAATAATCTCATTATTTATGGCAAAATTTAAAATAATATCAAATATACTCTGAAAAAAATTACTGTTAATCAAAATTGATGGTAATGGAAGTATAATAAGTCCTGGTAAAGTACCTATTATATTTAATAAAGTTTTACTATTTTCAAATCCAATTTTATAACTTACTGGATACTGAATGAATAAAATTATAACTGTTATTATTTCTGATAACGCTATTATTATAATTTTTTTATTGCTAATTTCATTTATATTATATAAATAGATAATCATAATTATTTCAATAAAAGATGTAATTAAATACCACATTCCTAAATACATAAATCTTCCTAGCACCATATTAGAACGCTTAGTAGGAAAAATAGAATATAACTGGCCTAACCTATCATTTGCTTGTGCCATAAACGGAGTATTTATACAAATAATTTTAATTAAAAGTATATATGCTATTCCAAATATATAAACTTGTTGTTTAAAAAACATATATGCCATAAAAATTAATGCTGGAGCTAATGTTAGCAAAGTTCTTTTACTTATTTTTAAATCAAGCTTTAAATATTTTATAGAATCTTTCATAAAACTACTTCCTCCTTGCCCCATTAATATAAAAGACTACAATATCATCCATAGAAGGTTTTTCAAACAATAAATTTTCATCTAAATACATCTTATCATTTGAGGTAATCTGTTATTTTTTCTAAATCACTCATAATGTGTGTAGAAAAGATTACACTTCTCTCGCCATCAGATATATATTCTTGTAATAGTTCTAAGACTTCACTTCTTACAACAGGGTCAAGTCCACTAGTTGGTTCATCTAATAGAAGTAATTTAGTATCTCTTGATAAAACACTTGCAAAAGCGAGTTTAGCTTTCATTCCTTTTGAAAAATCCTTAATTTTCTTCTTATAAGGAAGATCCCATCTTTCCGCATATTCTCTAAATTTAATTTCATCAAAAGAAGAATAAAAATCTTTCAACATATTAACTATATCTTTTAATGTAAAACATATTGGAAAATAACATTCATCTCCAATAAAACCTATCATGTCTTTATATCCAGCTTCATCATCTTCATATTCCTTACCAAATACTCTTATTTCTCCACTATCAGGCTTTAATTGATTCATAATAAGTTTTATTGTAGTAGTTTTTCCTGCTCCGTTTTGTCCTATATATCCTAAAATATACCCCTTGGGTAATTCTAAATTTATATTTTTAAGACTGAAGCCCTTAAGTTTTTTACTTAAATTTTTTATTTCAAGCGCATTCACTAATATCACTCCTCAATTAAATTCTTCAAAATTAAAATAAGTTCATCATTTGATATATTGGCTAACTTGCTTTTTTCAAGTGCAATCATTAAAGTATCCTCAATTTCCTTTAAGTACTTTTCCCTCACCATTTCATTATCTTTAGGTAGTACATAACTCCCTTTTCCCCTGACAGTTGCAATAAATCCTTCGCTTTCAAGATCTGAATAAGCTCTTGTGGTTGTAATTACACTTATACCTAAATCTTTCGCAAGTTGTCTTATAGATGGTAAAAATTCATTTTCTGGAATGATACCATTTAAAATTTGTTCTTTCATTTGAGCTTTTATCTGCTCATAAATAGGCAAATCAGATTTATTCGAAAGTAATATTCTCAAATTATCGCTTCACCTCCTCGGTGTTCATACTGTATATATACAATATATACAGTATGAACAGTTTTGTCAATATTTTCTTTGGATTTTTTTTGATGTTATTCAAAAATAAGCACAAAATGGAGTTTTAAAATAATTCGTAAATTATTTTAAAACTCCATTTATACTGGAATATTTATGTTTTTTTATATAACTATTCATGAAGCCTTCTAATTATTTTATAAGCAACTACATTTTCCATAACTAGTGGAGACTTATGTGCAAAAAATATTATTCCATCTGTTGGTGATTTTATTTGTTCTATAACTTCACCTTCATAAGGATGAATTATCTCTCCAAGAACATCGCCTCTTTCAACACCATCTCCTGGATTTTTCAATCTTCTATATATTCCGCTTGTTGTTGTCTTAACTGATAATAAATCCTCTTCCTGCAACACACTTGCAATATAACCGCTGTGACTACTATACTTTATTACTCCCATTCTTGTTAAAAATCTTAAAACAGCTACAACTCCATGCTTTGCTGAAACTTCATCAATTTGATCTGTTGCATTTGTATAAATTGAAAATGCACTTGTATTCCACAATTGCCAATTGTAATTAAGAGTTGTTGTATCAACTGGTTTAGGCTTACGAGTAAGTACGTATTGAAGTCCAAAAAGATTTGCCAAACTTGGACTATGATAACCTGTTTCCATCATTCTTATATGAGGAATAAATTCTCCTGGCATATAAAAGCTTGCAAATTGAATTCCAAATACATATCCTTTAACATGTTCAAAAACACCATTTGCAATTCTTTGTGTTGTCTCTCCCTCTGCCATTCCTGGAAACATTCTATTTATATCTGTATTATCCATCGTCCAAAATCTTTTTCCTATATTCATAGAATGAGGATTTACACATGGAATTACTAAAATTTCACGATCCCGAGTAATTGCACCTCTACGTTCTAGCTTTGTTAAAGTTTTTATTAATTGAGAGCATGTATATAATTGTTGTATTTCATTACCTCTAATAGCACCAACTATACACGCTGCTTTATCACCTTTTCCAAATTTATAACCTGTAATACGCATATCATCTCTATGAGGTGACTTTAATGTAAATAATATTTCTTTTTTCATTTTATACCTCCAAGAACTCTTGCAATAAGAGATCCTTCATAAACTACTGGATATTCTCTTAATGTAAAAAGCATTCCATCGCAAGGAGATATTACTTTCTCCTCTATTTCACCAGTTAATGGATTTAAAATTTCACCTATACTATCGCCTTCTTTTATTTCTTCCAAATGATTTACACTGGACATAAAAATTCCAGAAGACTTCGAATTAATTATTTTCACTTCTTTTTCTGTTGATACAATTGAATCTTTAGTAGTTAAAACTTCACCTTCCCAGATATTCATTTCCTTCATTAAATTAAGTATTCCATTCACCAGCTGATCTCCATATTCTTTTGTTATCCTCATTCCAACTCCCATTTCCACAAGTAATGTTGGTATATTTCTATTGTTTAAATTATATGTAAGAGTTGATTCAAGAACTGTAGCTAATGGATGAACCCAAACAAAATCAGTATTTAATAATTTCGCATAAGGTACTAATTTATCTGCAATATGTTCACTTACTCTAACTTGAGGAATTTCTCGTAAGAATATATTGCTAGAATGTAAATCAATACACATATGAGCCCCTTCTATGTCTTCAATAATTTTTGCCGCAACATGTTCTGCCATTGCACCATTTTCCGAACCTGGAAATATTCTATTCATGTCCAAATCAAATGTAGGCATTCCTCTATGAACAGAATCCATTCCCAGTGGATTAAGTGTTGGATATATATCCACTATGCCCTTTAGAAATTTCATACTTTTAGTTATTTTTCTAATTAACTCATAACATACATATTGTCCTTCAAGTTCATCTCCATGAAGTCCTGTAACAATACATATCCTTTTTTCCTTTCCACTTAACTCTGCTGGTTGAAGCCTATTTTTTCTTATTATCATTTTTTCATCAACTGCAAGTCCTATAGATACAACTGTTTCTACCATATTTTTCTCCCCCAATTAACTCATTGATTTTTTACTGTATTCTTAAGCAAAAAGAAACTCTTACTTCTTACTTCTTACCTAATTTTAAGTTGCGTATTGCAGCATAGCTGCTCTTTTTATAGGTGTATATATTATCCTTCTTGTAAAACTTCGAAATAAAATACTTAATTTGTAAAAAAATTTTCTTTTTATATATGAAAAAAGGCAAAGAATCTCACTTTGTGAGCTTCTTTGCCTTGATTCAATATTACTACTTGAAAATTTTGTTGTCAATTATTTTAATACATTAATCAAGATTAAAAGTATCTATAATATTATTAAGTGCTAATGTAATTTCATTTAAATTATCAGTTAAACTGCTTAATTGATTAATATTAACTTCTTGAAATTCCATAGAATTTAAAACTTCTTGAGATGAAGCTGAGGTTTCTTCTGTTGCAGCAGATATATCTGAAAAACTCTTAATAACTTCATTTTTATGTTCATTAACTTTATTTATTGAAGAAAGTAAGCTTAAAACACTTTTATTCATTATATCTACTTTATTATTTATATCTACAAATACACTCTTTGTTTCATCCATATTTTCAACATATTCAGCTGTAGATTTTTCAGCCATATCCATATTTAATTTAGCTAATCCAATTTCTCTTTGAATTTCTTGTATTATTTGAATAATTCTTTCTGTAGAAGCAGCTGTTTCTTCTGATAATTTTTTAATTTCATTTGCTACTACTGAAAACCCCTTTCCTGCTTCACCGGCTCGAGCTGCTTCAATAGAGGCATTAAGAGAAAGCAAATTGGTTTGAGTAGCAATTTGACTTATAGTATTACTTATTTCACCAATTGAAATAGATTTTTCAGCTAATATATCTACATTTTTACTTGCTTCATTTTGTGCTGATACAGTATCTTCTATTTTATTTGCCAAGGCACTGACAAATGTTATACCTTTATCGATGTATTCTGAAGTTACTGTTGAAATATCTGCTAAGATATTAGTATCTTGCGCTGCTGTATGTATTTCATCTGAAAGATTTGATAATTGTTCTATTCCATACTGCGATTCATTAGCCTCACTTTCTATGGCTTTTACAATTTCACTTAATGTTCTAGTGACTTCTTCAATAGATGCCACATTTTCACTTACTACCTCTGAAAGCTTTGAACTTCCATCAATAACTTTCCCAGATACCCATCTTAGTTCAACTATAATATTTATTAAATTTCCTCTTAGTGCATTTACTGACTTACAAATAGTTTCCGTTTCTATATTTGAAGGTTTAATATTTCTATATTGAATGCTTTCTTCATCATTAGTTAATTTTAAATTTTTAATATCGTTAATTGTTGTTGTTAAAATAGATATAGGCTTAGCAATTTTAACTCCTAGGAGATGTCCAATAAAATAGGTTATTAATGAAGCTATAATAATTATAACTACAAATGTAATTATCAAAATACTTATTGGATAATTATAAACACTAACAGGTACTGCAAGTCCAACTTTCCATCCAGTGCTTGGAATATTAGTAAACATAAAGAATCTATTTGTATTATCATAATCTTTTATTTTATCTGTACTATAAACACCATTCCCAATTTGTGTTGAATTTGAAAAACCATTTCCTACAACATTTTGAATGTTAGTTACTTTCTCATCCTTAGGCATAAATTTCTCATTTAGATGAACTATAATATTATTATCCCCATCAAGAACAAAACCATAAATGTCTTTATCATCCTTATAACCATTAATAGTTTCTGCCAAAACTTTTAAGTTTACATCTAGGGATACAACTCCTATTGTTTCATTATTCCTAACTATAGGCTTTGAAATAGCAACACACATACTTTGAGTTGTAAGATCAAAATATGGATTACCATAACTGAGTTCTTTTTTATTTATTGCGTTTTTGAACCAACTTCTCGTAGTGCAGTCAAAGTCCGGTTTAGGAACCCATCCTGACCCATCTAGAAATGTCTTATCCATTAATCCCACATATATATCTGAGGTAACCTTATTCTTTTTCATCTCTTCTGTTAAATATGTAAGCACTTTTTCATTATTCCATTCAGGCATTGATTCTAAATAATTGTCTATTGTATTTATAGTATTTCCATGAACTTTAAGATATCCATCTATTTTTGCAGAATATGCTTCAATTTGATTCGAATATTTATATTGTATTTCTGAAGAAATCATTTTTGAAGAAATAATGCAGCTTATGCACATAGCAATGAATAAGCAACCTATGCAAACAATGCTAAATACTCTTATTAGTTGTGTTTTTATCCTTTTCATAAACTAATTCCCCCTTATTTATACTGTCCTTGAATTAACCTTTAAAGCATATACATTATTTATGTAATATATGAGTTCTAATTCATAACCTTCTTACTTTATACTTTTGCTATTATTAAAATTTATTCTGAATTTTCTATGAATAAAATTTTTCACTACAGCTACATCTATATCAAAGTTACTTCTATATAAAATTTAATTCATGTAACGTATAATTTAGTTGATTATACATCACATGAATTAATTCAAACGTTGAAATATTATATTTTAAGTGATTTCATTTTCATATTATAAGCACTCTTTAATAGTCTCATCCAATATGTCCATTCCATACTTTACTTGATCTTCTGTCATAACTAACGGTGGTAAAAAGCGTATTACATTCCCAAGTAAACCTGCATTTAAGAAGATTACTCCTTTTTCATAGCATTTTTGAATTATGGTTTTGACTAAATCTGCTGCTGGTTCTTTTGTTTCTCTATTCTTAACAAATTCTATACCTAACATGGAGCCAAGCCCTCTTACTTGACCTATGACTTCATATTTTTCTTTCATTTCATTAAGTCTTTCTGTTATATACGCTCCAAGTTTTTGTGATTTTCCACACAAATCTTCTTTTTCTATTTTTTCAATTACTTTAAGTGCTGCAACACATGCAATAGGGCTTCCACTATAGGTTCCTCCAATCCCACCAACACAGGCAGAATCCATTATTTCCTTTTTAGCAACCACAGCACTTAGTGGAACTCCTGCTGCTATAGATTTTGATAATGTTATTACATCTGGCTCTATTCCATAATGTTCATGAGCAAACATCTTTCCAGTTCTTGCAAACCCAGCTTGTATTTCATCTACAATAAATACAATGTTATTTTCGTTACATATTTTTTGTAGCTCTTGCATATATTTTGCTGATGGTACAACAAATCCCCCTTCACCTTGCAATGGTTCAATTATTAAACAAGCTATCATATCAGGCGATAATGTTGTTTTTAACATAGTTTTTAATTTATTAATACATTCATCTGCATATTCTTCTTCTGAAACTCCAAGTGGAGCTCTATACGAATATGGAAAATCAAACTTATATGTTTCTGGTGCAAATGGCCCAAATCCATTTTTATATGGCTTATATTTACTTGTTATTGACATAGTCATATTTGTACGCCCATGGAAGGAACCTGTTGCTGAAAGCACTCCTGTTTTTTTTGTATAAGTTCTAGCTATTTTTATAGCATTTTCTACTGCTTCTGCTCCACTATTAGCAAACATAACTTTCTTTTCGAAATTCCCAACTGTTATTTCTGTTAATTTCTTTGCTAAAGCTCCATATGATTCATACGTCACAACATTGTATCCTGGGTGAATATATTTTTCTGTTTGCTCTTGTATTGCTTTTACTATTTCCTCATCACAATGTCCCACATTTTGAACACCAATTCCAGCAGCAAAATCTAAAAATACATTTCCATCAACATCTTTGATTAAGGCACCTTTTGCTTCTTCAATAGCAATCCCTGTTGATACAGAAACTCCATTTGCTACGTATTTTTTTCTTTCTTCAAGAATTTCTTTTGATTTAGGTCCTGGTATTGATGTTACTAATTTTACATTTGATTCTTCTATCATTTTAACTCCCCCTCTATGTCAGTTAACATAAAAAGAGTCTCCATGCTTAAATACATGAAAGACTCCATCGTCCAATATCTCATTGTTTATTTCTGTTTCTATGGTTATATAATAATACTTTACCTATATTAATTCTATGTCCAATTGCTATAATATTTTTGTCTATTTTGACCAAAATATTAACCACTATAGAATTTTGTTAATATATAGCGCCATTTTTATCCTTAAGCAATCTTCAAAATTATGAAGATTACAATTTAATAACTCCTCAATCTTTTTTATTCTATAAGTAAGAGTATTTCTATGCAAATACAGTTTTTCAGCTGCAATGGTTAGGTTACAGTTTTCAATTAAATAGGTATCTAATATTTTAATCAAGCTAATTTCTTTGTTCTTCTTTCTTTTTTCTAATATAGGCCCAATTACCTGTTTACAATAATCTTCAAGTATTTTTCTATTTTCAATACTAAATATTAAACTATATATTCCTATATCATTATATTTTTTTATTGTTTGATTTACACCTTCACATTTTAAAGTTTCTATAACTATTTTTGCTTCATTAAGCGAATCCTTCATTAAAGTTAAATCTTCATAACCATTTCCAATTCCAACATTTATTGAAACGCCACTCATTTTATTTGTAATATATTTTTGAATTTCCTTTAATGCTTTATTTAATCTATTCATTGAATTTTCTTCTGCTCTATTTAAAAAAATAATCTCTTCTTCATTCTCTATAATTGGCACTTTCAATGAATACTTTTCCAAGGTGTCCTGAATTAGTTTTCTGAGAGTAAGTTTAATTTTAGCAATATACAACTCGTCACATATATTTTGTTTTTGAATAAATTCTTTAAAACCATTTATTTTTATTAGACATATGCAACACTTTCCTTGAAGATTATATCCAAAATAATTAGCTTTTTCTTTAATATTTATGCCCAAATCTATTTGTCCAAATAAAATATTATTTAAAAAATCATTCATAAATTTTTCTTCAATACGAGCTAATATGATTGTATTGCTTATTTCCTTTGAAACTTCAATCAAGCGAACCTCCCAAGGCAATGTAAATAATGGAACTTTAAACTTATCAGCTACTCTAATAGCTTCTTCTGGAATTTCTCTTATGTATTTTCCAACATTCACAATTAAACCAGCACCATTTTTTTCACTTATCCCCTCAATAATCTTTGATAAAACACTAATATCACTCTTTATTCCTACGCCTGTAATAATTACTATTTCTCCTCCTTGAAGCCACTTTATACCATCCAATGGATCTTCGAGACATTCTGATACATATATCCACTCTATACATTTTTCTAAACCTACATCACCTCCAACTAATTTCATTTCCTTCAAAGAATTTAATTTCAAAATATCCTTAACTAAAATTGACATATTATCTCCCCCTTAATCACATTAAGGGTTATAAATTATTCTTAATGTGATTAATTAATTTTTTAATATGAATTTTTCATATTTTTATTAATTTTATAATAAATAAAGGTCTATCACCAAAACGTGATAGACCCTCATTGTCCATAAAATCTTTTCGACTACTTATTTTACATATTATATATAAAAGCCATTCTTTTTTCTATGTCCAAAAGCTATAATATTTTTGTTCAAACTCTCTAAACTATTAGTTACTTTTTTAATACTTTATTTGTATATAATGCAATTTTTACCTTCATACAATCATCAAATTTATGCAAATCGCAATTTAATAATTCTTCTATTTTTTTTATTTTATATTTAAGAGTATTTCTATGCAAGAATAGTTTTTCTGCTGTAACTGTAATATTACAATTTTCATTTAAATATGTTTCTAAGATTTCAATTAAATTATTTTCTTTATTTTCACCATTAATTGCCCCTAAAACTTCTGTAAAATAATTTTCTAATACAGTTCTATTATTTATATTAAAAAGAAGTCCATAAATTCCTATATCTTTATATTTAGTAATTGTATCATCTAAGGCCTGACATTTTGAGCTATCAATAGCAAGTTCTGCTTCATTTAGAGATTGCTTCATCATTTTTAAATCTTTATATGAATTTCCAATTCCCACACTTACTGAAAGACCATCCATACGCTTTTTTATTATTTCTTGTATTTCTCTTAATGCTTTATCTAACCTGCTCATGCAGTTTTCTTCTGTTCTAATAAAAAATATCACTGCATCATCTTTATCTATTATGGGCACCTTAAGAGCATGTCTCTCTAATATATCCTGAACTATTTTTCTAAATGTAATCTTAATCTTAGATATACTCATTTCATCTTCCAATTTTTTTAATTTTAAATATCTTTCAAAACCATCGATATCTATTACACATATACAGCAATCTCCAGCTAAATTATATCCAAAATAAGCAGCCTTTTGTATTGCATCACCTTCCACTTCTCCATCTCCAAATAAAATATTGCTTAAGAAATGAGTAAGTGAATTTTCTTCTATACGTGATAGCACAATGGCATTACTAATTTCTCTAGATACTTCTACTAATTTCACTTCCCACGGTAATGTAAATAGTGGAACTTCAAGCTCATCTGCAAGTTTAATAGCTTCATCTGGCACAGTTTTTATGTAAGGTCCAATATTTACTATTAAACCCGCTCCATTTTTTTCGCTTATTCCCCTAATTAATTCTAACAGCATTTCTGTATTGTCTTTAATTCCAACACCTGTTATAAATATAATTTCTCCACCCTGTAACCATTTTATCCCCTCTAATGGATTTTCAAAGCATTCAGCTACATATATCCATTCTATACCTTTCTCAAGGCCATTTTCTCCACCAATAAGCTTAATTTTTTTTAAAGAATCTAATTTGAGTATATCTTTTACTGAAATTGACATAAAATTCACCTTTATCCCCAAGTATTTTAAATTGCTTTTGCTTAATATATTTTTATCATATATCACTCAATAAAAAAAGCTTTACTTTATCTTTATGTTTAAAATTCAAAAGAAAAAGCTGTATGGACTATATTATTTATCCTTTTCTAGATAAAATAAAGATCATACAACTTTCTATTATTTTTTATTTATAGAATACAAAAGAAAATAATTTATCAGACAATATATAAATATTAACACTAACTAAATTTTAACATTTTCTTTTCAACTAATTTTACTAATTGTGCAAGTGGTAAACTTAAAACTAAATAAAATCCTGCTAAAATTGTATATGATTCTATAGTTAAAAATGATTGAGATGCATAACTTTGGGTACGTAACAATAACTCACTAACTGCTACATATGCTAGTAATGAAGTATCCTTTAGCATCATTACCAAATAATTTCCAAATACAGGTATTGAATTACGTAATGCTTGCGGTACTATTATTTTAAATAGAGCTTGTTTATTAGTAAGACCAAGTGCCAATGCAGCTTCTTTTTGACCTCCATCTATTGATACTATAGCTGAACGAATTACCTCAGATATATAGCAACCATAATTAACTCCAAGTCCAATTGTTCCAGCAACTAAGGAACTTATTTTAATTTGATACCCTGGGCTCCATAGTTGTATGACCATAGATAATAAAAGCGGAACTACATAATACATATATACTAATTGAACTAAAAGCGGCGTTCCTCTGATAAATTCCAAAAATACTGCCAAAACTCCTTGTAAAACTTTAATTTTACTAATTCGTCCAATTGCAATAAATAACCCTAAAACTATAGCTAAAAGAAATCCTAATATTGTTGCTTGTAATACAATCAAGAGTCCGTCCTTTAATGAAGGTACTAAATATTTAAATGCTGTACTAAAATCTAAGTTGGATAAAATATCCATATACATTGCCTCCTTTTCTAAAAAGAATCCAATTGGATTCCTTTTAGATATTAATATTATTTATCTGAAGTTTTACCATCTTCTATTGATACAAAATTATCTTCATTCATTCCATATTTCTTAAGAAGTTTAAGTATTGTCCCATCCTTTTTCATTTCATCAATTTTTTCATTAACTGCATCTGCTAAAGCAGTATCATTTTTTCTAACTGCAGCTGCTATCATTCCAGCTGCTTCAGCTTTATAAGGTGATAAAATCTTCAAACTAAGGCTGCTATCTTGTGATAAGGTATATCCTGCAACTGCTCCATCCGTAATACATGCATCTATTTTCCCAGTATTTACTGCTAGCATTAATTCAGATTGACTACCAAACACTTTAACTTCCTTTACTAAACCTGCTTGTTGCGATTTTTGAATCTTTAGGAATTACTATTGCTTCTCCTTCTTTATACCAAATGTTTGTAAACTTCGCTAACTTTTTACGTTCATCTTTTACATACATTCCATCTGTTACCATATCAACAGAGCTATTATTTAGTTCTACCAATAAATTTTCGAATGGTATTTGTTTCATTTCAACTTTATTTATTCCAAGCCTTTTAGCAACTTCCCCAATAATTTCGGCATCAATTCCTGTAAATTCATTTGTCTTGGCATCAATAAATGCAAATGGTGCATCATTTGATGAAGCAACTGTCAATACGCCTTTTTCTTTTGCAGCTGCTAAAGTGTCTTTTCCATTCCCCTTATCTGTCACTCCACTACTGCTAGCTCCTGATGCTCCACACCCAACCATAAATCCAATACAACTCACTATAACCATTGTTAATATTAATAATTTGTTCCACATCTTTTTCATAATTAATTTCCCCTTTTCAATTTATTTATTTTTTTAAGCTTATGCTTATTTCTTACTAAATTTATGTTTTTGAAATTTTTAGCTTACAGCTGCTTATCACCAATATTTAAATACTTTTTCTAATTTAATACTCTAGCTAAAAATTCTTTTGTTCTTTCATTTTTAGGATTAGCAAAAATCTCCTTCGGATTACCTTCTTCAACTATATATCCTTTGTCCATAAAAATTACTCTATCCGATACATCTCTTGCAAATCCCATTTCATGAGTTACAACTACCATAGTCATTCCTGCCTTAGCCAATTGCTTCATAACATCTAATACATCCCCAACTAATTCTGGATCCAATGCTGCTGTTGGTTCATCAAATAAAAGCATTTTGGGTTCCATTGCCAAAGCTCTTGCTATTGCAACTCTTTGTTGTTGTCCTCCTGATAAAGTTACAGGATACACATCTGCTTTATCCTTTAGCCCTACCTTTTTAAGAAGCTCAAAGGCTATTTCCTCTGCTTCCTTTCTATTTTTCTTTTTTGTAAGCACTGGTGCAAGCATTACATTTTGTATAACTGTATGTAATGGAAACAAATTATATTTTTGAAATACCATTCCTACTTCTTCTCTAAGTGCTCTTATATCGATAGACTTGTCCATTATATTTTTTCCCTCATAGAACATTTCTCCACCTGTTGGAGTTTCAAATAAGTTTAAACATCTTAAAAATGTACTTTTACCAGAACCTGATGGTCCTATAATACATACCACTTCTCCTTCTTTTATATCTAGGCTTATATTTTTTAATACTTCTAAATCTCCATATTTTTTTGATAGCTCACAAACTTTATACATACTCTCAACTCCAATTTCTCAACAATATAAAAAGGCGCACTGTTTAAATTTCAGTGCGCCTTTGCATTTACTATATAATTTTTTATATTACTTTTTTGTTATAAAGATATTATCATGCTCTTTTTATTATTGCTATGTTAATAATACGATTTTTTGTACAACCTGCATATAATATTTTAAGTTTACTTATACTCACCATTGATTTCTTAAAATTATTAATACACCGCCGTTCACTTAATCATATTAAATAACTGCTGTCGAACTTCCTATGTTGTAACTATGTTATCATAATTAATTATACAAGTCTATTATCTATCATAACAATATTTTAGTGCAGCATGCACATTTTTTAATCATATTAAATATGTCTTAATATATGTTTTACAGAGCTTTATAATAAATTTCTTTAATTTCTTCTAAATTAAATTCTTTAGGATGATTTTCCATGCTTGGTTTTGAAACCTTCATGCAATTTTCAGCCATCCATTCAATATCTTTTTCATGTATTCCCATTTCGCCTAAAGTTACTTTTAAGTTAATTTGTTCAAGAAAATTTCTTATAGCATCTGCACAGTCTCCTGCTGATTTTCCGCCTAATAGCTTTGAAATATCTTCATATTTTTCTATACTGCTTTCCCATGATCTTTCAACAATTATTGGCGTAAGTGCCGCCAATCCTTTTCCATGAACAATATCATGAAGCCCACTTGCAGGGTGTTCCATTCCATGTGGTGCTGTTACTCCAGCAACTCCAATTACCATGCCTCCTAAAGTGCTAGCTAAAGTCACCTTTTCCCATGCTTGTAAATCTCCTGAATCCTTATATACTTTAGGCAAATTCTCTGCCAATAACTTAATTCCATAAAGTGCCTTCATATCGGTCAATGGCTGTCCAATTTTAGATACATATGCCTCCATGTTATGTGCTAATGCATCAAAACCAACAGATGCTAAAATACCTTTAGGCATGGTATTCATAAGTTCTGGATCAATAATAGATGCTTTTGCTATTATTAAATTAGTTCTAAGTGATTTTTTATCCTTAGTTTCTGGATTAGTAAGAACAGAAAAACAATTTCCTTCACTTCCAGTTCCACAAGTTGTTGGAACTAAAACTATAGGAAGAGCTTCTTTTCCAATTTTTATTCCAAAAATATATTCTGAAATATCTCCTGGATTTTTAGCTGAAAAAGCAATACTTTTTGCCGCATCCATTATACTACCTCCACCAAGACCAAGTACAACGTCACAACCCGTTTCTTTAATTACTTCCACACCTTCATATACAGTATTGGTAAGTGGATTTTGTTCCACTTCATCAAAAATTTCATATTCTATCTTTGCTTCCTCTAATAAACTCTTTATTTTATCAAGTAAACCACTCTTCTTTGTACTGCTTCTCCCAGTTACTATAAGTGCCTTCTTCCCATACTTAGCCACTTCAATTCCAACTTCATTTATTCGTCCACTACCAAATAACAAATTTATTGGTAAATTATAATTGAACTTCATCATTATTTTCCTCCCTTAAATCTATATTCCTTTTTGTTTTTTTCTTTACGTAAATAAAGGCATCTTCATTTCTAAAGACACCTTTGTCTACATAAATAGTAGCACATTAAAATACATAATTCTATTTCTCATTACAACAATATTTTAGTGCACTATGCACAATTTATTTACCTTATTATATTGCTTTATTCCTTTTAGACGTCTCTTCTAAAACACGTGAATAATTATATTGAGTCATTGAAACTGGATCTAAAACTTTTTCTAATTCTTCTTTTGTAAGCAATTTTTCTCTTAATACCAATTCTTTAACTGCCTCACCTGTTTTTAAGGCTTCCTTAGAGATTTCAGCAGCCTTTTTATATCCAATGTAAGGGCAAAGTGCTGTAACAATTCCAACACTGTTATTTAAAAGTTCCATACATCTATCTTCATTTGCAGTAATTCCTGAAATACAATTATCAATTAAAGTTGCAGTTGCATTTTTTAAAGTCTCTATAGATTCAAATAGGTTATAAAAAATAACAGGTTCAAATGCATTTAATTCAAGTTGTCCTGCCTCTGCTGCCATAGTAATTGTCATATCATTTCCTATAATATTAAAGGCAACTTGAGATACAACCTCTAAAATAACTGGATTTACTTTGCCTGGCATAATAGATGATCCATTTTGCATTGCTGGTAAATTAATTTCACCAATACCAGTTCTAGGTCCACTAGATAACAATCTTAAATCATTTGCCATTTTTGACATGTTAACTGCACATGTTTTTAAAATTCCTGAAACACTTACAAAGCCATCAAGATTTTGTGTTGCATCAATTAAATCTTTAGCATGAACTATATTATGCCCACTCACCTTTTTTAAGTTCTCTGTAATATTATATAAATAATCCGAACTTACATTAATTGAAGTGCCAATAGCTGTTCCGCCAATATTTACTGCCAGCATTTCTTTTTCTGCCTCTTTTAATCTATTAATATCACGTTTTATCATTGAAGCAAAAGCATGAAATGATTGACCAAGTCTTATTGGAACTGCATCTTGAAGTTGCGTTCTTCCCATTTTAATAACATTATTAAATTCTAAAGCTTTTAATTCAAGTGTATTATATAGACGTTGAAGTTCTGAAATTGTTTTTGGAAGCAATTTTAATACTGCAAGCTTTCCTGCTGTAGGATAAACATCATTAGTAGATTGAGCCATATTTACATGATCATTAGGGTGTATAATAGTATAGTTTCCTTTTTCTCCACCAAGCAATTCAATACCACGATTAGCAATTACCTCGTTAGCATTCATATTTGTAGATGTGCCTGCGCCTCCTTGGATTGGATCAACTATAAATTCTTCGTGAAACTTACCAGCAATTATTTCATCACAAGCATTTATTATTGCATTAGCAATTGTACAATTTAATAATTCCGCATTTTTATTTGTAATTGCAGCCGCCTTCTTTACTTCTGCAAGACTTATTATAAGTTCTTTAGGAATATTCTTATTTGTAATTTCAAAATTTCTGCTCGCTCTTAGAGATTGAATTCCATAATAAGCTCCTTCAGGTACCTCCATACTTCCTATTGAATCAGTTTCTATTCGCATTTTCATAATAAAACTCCTCGCTTCTATATTTTTATTTAAACAATAAAATAATCTAATTTGTATTTTTTTCTAATTCCTTTAACATCTTGAAGATTATCACGGTTTAAATTTCATGTAAATATTAAACTATGAATTGCGAATAAAAATAAAAATTAAGTATTTCAAACTTTTTTTAATAAATTAATCTCACAAAACACTTAATAATCTAAAGTCAATTAACTTTTCATAAAATACGAATATTTAATTATACTTTTTAAGATTTTTAAGATTTTTTCTTTTGAAAAACACAATTTTAAATTTAAAACATTTGTATTTTTCTAATATTTATTAATAAAAATAAATATTAATACTGCAATAATACATAAAATTATTTTTTCAAATTAAAACACTTAATTTTTTTAACTTAAACTTGAATGTTATCTTCTTTTATCAATATTCTAATTAAATTTATAAATCATTATTTATTAAGCTATCAGTCAAAATATTCAAAAACAACAATTAGGGAATAGATTTTCTAATTGAAGAAAACCTATTCCCTAATTTTCATTAATGAAATATTAAATTCTATTTATATTCTTTATATATTTTAATCAAATAATCCTACTGATAAATAACGTTCTCCTGTATCTGGTAATAATACAACAATTGTCTTTCCTGCATTTTCAGGACGCTTAGCAATTTCTGTTGCTGCAAATGTTGCAGCTCCTGAGGAAATTCCCACTAACAGCCCTTCTGATTTTGATAATTCTCTTGATGTAGCAAATGCTTCTTCATTTTTAACAGTTATTATTTCATCATAAATCTTTGTATTTAAAACATCTGGAACAAAACCAGCACCAATTCCTTGTATTTTATGTGGACCTGGTGTACCTTTTGATAAAACTGGTGAATCAGCTGGTTCTACTGCCACTATTTTCACTTCAGGATTTTTAGATTTCAAAAATTCTCCAACACCAGTAATTGTTCCACCTGTACCTATACCTGCAACAAATATATCTACTTTTCCATCTGTATCTTCCCAAATTTCAGGACCAGTTGTAATTTTGTGTATTTCAGGATTAGCTGGATTTATAAATTGTCCTGGTATAAATGAATTCGGTGTTTCAGCTGCTAATTCTTCTGCTTTAGCTATTGCACCCTTCATTCCTTTAGCACCTTCTGTTAAAACTATTTCAGCTCCATAAGCCTTAATAAGAGTACGTCTTTCAACACTCATTGTTTCTGGCATAACAATTATAACTTTATATCCTTTTGCAGTTCCTACAGAAGCTATTCCTATTCCAGTATTACCACTAGTTGGTTCTATTATTACTGAATCTGATTTTAATAAACCTTTTTTTTCTGCATCCTCAATCATAGCCTTTGCAATTCTATCCTTAACGCTTCCTGCTGGATTAAAATATTCTAATTTAGCTACTACCTTTGCTTTTAAGTCTTTTCCGTTACTATAATTTCCAATTTCTAATAATGGTGTCTTCCCTACTAAATCTGCTAAATTCTTATATATTTTTGACATTCTAACCACTCCTATTCTTTTCTCTCACAATTCTTATCTGTTTACTATGTTATAAGTATATTCTTATATTTTTATATAGTCAATAGCTTTTTTAGAATTTTTTTGTATTTTCCAATCAATTTAGTATGAAAACTTAATTTTAGCTTTTTACATTTTTCATATATTAATAAATCTTATGTCTCAAAGCTATTTATATTCTCATATTTCTAAATATGTAAGTACAAATAATATGATCCTTTCTATTAATTATTAGTATAATGAATACGCCAAATAGTTATACAAAAAAATAACTTATCCCAATAAAAAATATTCAGATAAGTTATTCATAATAAAATTTTGTTTATTTCTCTTTTTCTAAGTTAGCTACACTTTCATTCATAAACTTTATAAATTGTTCTTCTGTTATTTTTCCACTTGCTAATTGTGGAAGTTTATCTGGAAATACCTCCTGCTGTAAATTGGAATTCCATTGAAGTTGATAATTAGGAATAATTACAGGATTATTCTTTGCCACTTTTATATAATCTTGTTCCAGCACAGTTTTTTCATTCATATTCTTTTCGAAAAAGTTTTCTTTTTCTTCTTTACTTCTTTCTGTTCTATACTTTAAAAATAACAATGCTCCCTCTTGAACTTCTTTACTATATCCATTTGTAATAGCCCAACCAGACATCTCTGGAGATGCTACAACTACATTGTTAGGAAAAGGTGCAAAACCAATATCATCTTTCCAATCCTTATTCATCTGCTCTAACATCCAGTATCCATTTGGAAGCATTGCAGTTTCACCTTTAGAAAAATGACCAAAAGCCACATCAAAATCTCTATTTATGCTATCCTTTGTTGTATAATTAAATAATTCTTTCATAGTTTTTACTAATTCTCGTCCGCTATCATTACTGTAATCTTTAGGTAACCTTATTTTCATAAATTCCCTACCGTCTGAAGAAGCTCCAAGTGATGCTGTGCTAAAAAGCATGGTTGCCCAAGCAGTTCCATCTGTATGAATAGACAAAGGCGTTATCTCTTGTTTAGAAAGTTTTTCGCAGCAATTCCAAAATTCTTCCCAAGTTTCTGGAAAAGAGTTTATTCCGGCTTTTGCGAAAAGTTTCTTATTCCAAAACACTCCTGAATAAGATAAACTACTTGTACTTATAGGTGATAAATACATAGTTCCATCCTTTTCTAAACTAGATTCAAATACTTGAGGCTCAAAGCTATTTTTCCATTCACTGTCATTTTCCACGTATGGCCTAATATTTAACAATCTATTTCCATCTAATAAAAGCTGATAAAATTCCGGTGAAAATCTCACATCTGTAATTATTGCTGGAAGTTCATCTGTTGCATTAAGCGTCTTTATTCTTGAACGATAAGCACTTGCTGTATCCGTCATCCATTCCACTTCTACTCTATATTGCCCCTTATATTTTTCATTAAAGCCATTAACCAAATCTTCATTGGATTTAGTATTAGTTACTGAATCTACTAAAAAAATAGTAGGAATAATAACTTCCTTTACTGATTCTTCTTTATTCTTAATTTTAATTACATCATTAGTGTTAAATTGATTAAATATAATTATAGAAAAAATGCAAATTGAAAGAAGTAAACTTAATTTTTTAATATATTTCATATAAACTTCCTCTTCCTAATTATCTTTTGGTATTTTTATAACACATTTTGTGCCTTTTTCTTCATTTTCATAATAAAATTGTACATCATTTCCGTACTTTAATCGTAAACGACTTATTATATTTCCAATTCCATATCCACCTTTTTTGCTTGAAAAGCTATTTTTTATTTCATTAAAATCCATATTCATCATACTATGGATTTTACTTTTTACTTCATCCTCAATTAATTCTCCATTATTATAAATTATAAATACTATTTTTTCTTCTTCTGCATAGACTTTTATATTGATTATTCCGCCTTCATATATGTTATAAAATCCATGCTTAATAGCATTTTCAACTATTGGCTGCAAAATTAATTTTAAAACCTTATGATATAGTAGCTCCTGACTGCAGTCTATCTCATAAGTAAATAAATCATTGTTTCTTATTTTTTGTATATCCATATAACTTTTCACATGATCTAATTCATCTGAAATAGTTATTACATCGCTTCCCTTACTTAAGCTTACTTTTAAAAATTTCGAAAGTGCTTGTATCATTTTCATAGTGTTCTCTTCTTTACTAATTCTTGCAAGCATATAAATAGTATCTAAAGTATTATACAAGAAGTGAGGATTAATTTGATAAATTAAAGAATTTAATTCACTATTTCTAAGTTCTCTTTCCTGCTTTTTTATTTCAGATACGAGATTCTCCATATTTAAAAGCATTTTATTATATGACTTTCCTATAGTATCTAATTCAGTATTCGTGTCAATGCTCAAAGTTTTTGAAAAATCCTGCCCATCAAAATCTATCATTGCATTATTAATTTCAGTAATTGGTTTTGTAAAACGCTTTGAAAAATAATCACTGCAATAAAAAACAAATAATATAACTACTAAATATACAACTAACATAGTTCCAATTATACTGTTAGTAACTTGATTTAATATACTGTTGGGTATTAAAGTTGCTATTGTAAAACCAGATTTATTGTGATAGTTATATAAAACTATTCCCTCTTTTATGATATTAGCTTTATAAAAGTTATTTGTTTGTTCCTCTTTTATATTTGCTTGGATGAAAGAAGCCATCTTTTCTCTACTTTCATCTGATACCTGAATTCCTTCTGCTAATTTTTCATAGCATATTTGTCCATTGCTATCTGCAAAAAGATAAGTTCCCTTTTCATCTTTTACAGTTTCTAAAATGTCTTGAAAAAATTCATCATTCATTTTTAAAAATAACATTCCAGGCTTATGATAAAAATTCATATTTCGAATATAGCGTCCTATAAATAAAGACTTCTTTTTTGTATTAAATAAAGTATCTTCTTTCCATATCCACTTTGTTTTTGAATAATCATCACCTAATATTTTTGAAAAATTACTTTCTTTAAAAGTTCTTATATCTAGCTTTTGATAGGTTTTTGTATAAATATTATCCTTATTATCAACATATACATATTCATCTAAATTACTAATATTTATATTGGATAGCTCCCTATATAAACCTTCTTTTTCAAGCAATGTCATTCCTGAATATAATAAACTTTTTTGAAAATCATTATTTATAATGCATTTATCCATAATATCATTAGTTTTTTCGTATTTACCTTCTAATGAAAGCATAATTTTTTCATTTATATATCCATACTTGTCAATTACCGATTGTTTTGTATTTTTGCTTACAATAACACCTATACATATACTTGATAATAAGAAGGAAGCTGCTAATATAATCATTACATATTTAAAAAAACGATTTTGAATGCCGTAAGTACTAATTTTTTTTATTTTAAACTTCATAATATTTCATGTTCCTTTTTATATTCACTTGGCAAAAAATTAGTATATTGCTTAAATACCTGTGAAAAATAAGACGGATTTGGCATTCCAACCTTTCCACAAATAGAAGAAATACTATCTTTTCCTTCTAAGATTAATTTTTTTGCTAAGTCCATTCTTCTTTTTAATACATATTGTTTAAAAGACATTTTCTTTGTATTTTTAAATACTCTTCCAAAATAAACAGGATTTAAATATATTTTTGCAGCTACTGAAGCTAATGTGAGAGCTTCGTCATGTAAATTTTCTTCAATATATCCCATAGCTACTGACATATATTCACTGAAATAATCCATATTTTGTGTTTCTGCACATTTCTTTCTTTCTTCAATTACATTAAATAATAGACGATAGCATATATCAATTATTTTAGTATCATTTAAATTACAAAAATTAGAATAAAAATGCTCCAAGCTATTTTTAACACTTTCTATTAATCCATAGGAATCTTGTAGCAAAAGTTCTACATTTATCACAAGCTTATGTATATATATTTTTTTATTCTTTTTTGAGGAAAGTTCAAAAATAAAGCTACCAAAAGCTGCTTCTAATTGACTTGTATCATTTTTGCGAACTGAATTTAAAACCATTATTTCAGCATCACTAGAATATGTAGTCCTTTCAATTTCCTCTACTAATTCTATAGACACCGTAAAAGCACTCGAACCTGCTTCACTAGCCATTTCAAATAAAGATACAGCTTGTTGATAGCTCTTTTGAAGGGCAGCAAAACTGTTATATTCTCTGGAAATTGAAGATATAATTTGACTATTTAAGATATTTTTAGCTTCCTCCATAATTTTTTTTACGTTAGAAACACCAGGCTTATTTGTAGTTTTTAAAAGGAATATTCTATTACCATTTTGCTTTTCGAAACTCCAATATAAATATTGATCGCCAAAAACTTTTTCTAAGTGTTCAAATAATGTAAATCTGTCTGCTTGAAAGGATAATTCATTTGTTATTTTGCAGGATATATCAACATCCACGCAAACACATATATACGTATCTTCATCCTTTATTTCTTGATTTAGTATAGAAAATACCTGTTTTATTTTATCTTCTTCAATTCTATTTTCTAAATATTTTTGAACTATAACCTGTTGAAAATTGTCGCCATTTTCCATTAAAAGCTTTTCCCAATTATCATACTTTGTTTTATCTTCAATTTTAGAAATGCAATAGTCGTAAACAGCCTTCATGGTCTCTTTTAATTTGTCTTCATCTAATGGCTTCAACAAATATGAAAAGGCACCAATTTCGCAAGCTCTTTGTGCATATTCAAAATCTCTATATGCACTTATTACTATAAATGAAACACTATCATCAAAGGCTTTTACTTTTTCCATAAGAGTTAATCCGCTCATTTGCTTCATACAGATATCTGTAAGCACAAGATGTGGTTTTTTCTCTTTTATAACTTCTATTGCTTTTTCTCCATTTTGTACTGAACCTACAATTGTAAATCCCATCTGCTCCCAATCATAAGTTTCTATTAACCCTCGTAAAATAATTGGTTCATCATCAACAATTACAAGCCTCAACAATCGCATCCTAATATCCCTCACTTAATAAACCTTTTATAATTATAATAACACATTTAACATACTAATTTTTACTATAAAAAAATGGTATATCTTCTTCTTTTTATTTGAGAAAAGCCCCCAGGCTTTTTCTCCACAACTATTAGCTTAACTGAATAACATATGGGCTGATGGGTGGAATTATTGCATATTCTTTTACACTCCTAATTCCTTTTGCATCTGTATTCTCTCTATCTACTAATACTTTACCTTCTCTATGTTCCAAATTAATTTTAACTTCATTATTTGATGCATTGAATACAACAATTACTTCTTTACAATAATTTTCTTCATAACTTCCTTTTATTTTATAAGCTACTACCTGTTTAGGAAGCTTTTTCATAAAAGATATATCTTCCACTGAATTTCCACTTAAATCGTAAAAGCCTTTAAAGCTTTTTCTAACTTTTATAAGTCCTTTATAATAATTAATAAGCTCCTCAAATTCGTAAAACCTCTTCCAATCAAGCTGATTCAGTTCCTTTGAAAGACAAAAACTGTTATCTTCACCAAGCTTTGTTCTTCCTGCTTCTTCACCAGCCTGCATAAATGGAATCCCTCTTGAAAACTGAACAATTGCTGCTGCTAATTTATTCATTGCTAATAAATCTTCATGTTTAGTAAAATAATCCCCATCCTTCTTAACAGAATCCACAAGTTTATCCCATAATGTACTGTTATCATGTGCTGATACATAATTTATTAATTGGCCAGGCGTTCTAGGCTGATTCTTGTATTTAACATCTATTGATCCACAAACAGCCCTTTTTATTTTCTTTTCAAAGTCTATACCTCCATTAACAAAGCCTGGACTTTCTAATTCATTAAAAGCTCCTTTTATTGCATCTCTTGTATCATCGTTAAAAATAGAAATCCTATCTTTTAATTCCAATATAGCCTCTTTTTTCGCTGGAATATATCCTTCTTTAAAAGAACTCTCCGTTGCAGACCATGGTTCTCCATAAATAATAATATTTTTCCCGAAATCTAATTTATCTATTTCTTCTCTTAATAAATTCATGGTTTCTGTATCGTGAAGTCCCATTAAATCAAATCTAAAACCATCAATATGATATTCCTTTATCCAATATAATACAGACTCTAAAATATACTTTTGAAACATCTTTCTCTCACTTGCTGTATCATTTCCACAAGCGGAACCATCACAATAATTTCCTTCTTCATCCTGCCTGTAATAATAATATGGAACTGTACGATTAAAATGAGAATCTAAAGAATAAGTATGATTATAAACAACATCCATGACTACTGATATTCCTGCCTTATGCAAAGCTGCTATCATTTGCTTATACTCACGAATTCTAATTTCTCCCTTAAAAGGATTTGTTGAATAAGAACCTTCTGGAACATTATAATTTATAGGATCATATCCCCAATTAAATTTGCCATCATTATTACTTTCATCTACTGAACCATAATCAAAAGATGGAAGTAACTGTACATGGGTTATACCTAAATTCTTTAAATAATTTAAACATGTTGGATGTACCTTATCCCCATTCAATGTTGTATTTTCTTCTGTAAAAGCCAAATATTTACCTTGATATTTTGGATTTACTCCTGAATTAGGATCATTAGAAAAGTCACCAATATGAACCTCCCATATTTCTGTTTCTTCTAATGGATAAAAAACATGTTTGTCCTCTTCCCATCCACATGGGTTAGTCTTTTCTAAATTTACAACCATACTTCTAATTCCATTTACTCCACAAGCTTTAGCATATATATCCCCAGTTTCATTATTACTTCCATTTGCACTGACAGTGTAGGTATAATAAGTTCCATTTAAATCTCCCTCTACCTTTACTACCCAAACTCCTTTTTCTGTAAGTTTCATAGGGAAGTTTTCCATACAATATGAAGATTTTTCTTCTTCGCTTCCTTTATTATATAAGTTTAATGTCACTTCTTCAGCAGTTGGTGCCCAAACTTTAAAAACTGTTTTTTCTTTACTATAGCTTGCACCTAAATCATTTCCATCATAATAAAACTCCTCATCAAATTCCTTAGAATTAAAGAGCTCTCTCCACTCTTTTCCTGTCTTATTTCTAATAAGAAGATCTCTTTCAGTAAAACTATTTATTGACTTTGTCATAATAATCCCTCACCTTCAAATTAATAAACTTTTCTAAAAACATTGATTTATTATCCCTTGACTGAACCATCTGAAATTCCTTCAACATAGTACTTTTGCATCACTATAAATAAAATTGCAATTGGAATTGAAACCAATACTGCACCTGCAGCAAATTGAGTATAATAAGTATTAATAAATTCACGATCTAGCATTTTGGTAAGTCCTATTGCTACTGTATAATTATCATAATTATCTCCCATAATTACGCTTGCAAAAATATAATCCATCCAAGGTGCCATGAAGGAAGTAAGCACAGTGTATACCATAATGGGTTTGGAAAGTGGCAATATAATCTTGTAGAATATTTGAAATTTCGTAGCACCATCAATTAAAGCAGATTCATCTAAAGCTTTTGGTACTGTATCAAAAAATCCCTTTGCAATATAGAAACCTAAGCCTGCCCCTCCTGAGTATACAAGGATTAAGGCCACCAAAGACTGGCTTATCCCGATGCCTTTCAAAATATAATACACTGCAATCATTGACATAAATCCAGGAAACATTCCCAAAATCAATGCAAGACTCATAAATGGTTTTCTGATTTTAAAACGAAGCCTTGAAAGACAATAAGATGTTGATAAATTGTAAAATGTTGATAATATACATGAACAAACAGCAACGAAAAATGTATTTCCAAACCATCTTGCAAAATAAAATTGTTTTGTATCTGTAAATAATCTTACATAATTATCTATTGTCAATGACTTAGGGAAGAAGTAAGGTGTAAAGGACCCTGCTTCTTTTCTAAAAGAAATCAGTACTACCCAGAGAATAGGCATAATCCAAATAATACTTAATATAAAAAGTAAAGTGTGAGTCCATGTAAAATCTAAAAACTTCTTTGTTTTCATTATGAAAAATCCCCCTCCTCCTTGTATGCTGATGTTCTTTTATACATAAATAATGAAAATATTACAGATAAAATAAATACAATAATTCCTATTGTTGAAGCATAAGAATATTCTTTTCCTGTAACTGTTAATTTATAAAGCCAAGTAACTAATAAATCTGTCTTTCCAGCTTGATAGTAATCCAAATTAGCTGGCCCACCTTTTGTTAGCAGATAAATTACATTAAAGTTATTTATATTTCCAATAAATCCAGTAATCAAAGTTGGTGCTGTAATAAATAATATATATGGCATTGTAATCTTAAAAAATATTACAACTGAATTTGCACCATCTACTTTTGCTGCTTCATAAAGCTCTTTTGGTATATTCATTAAAATTCCAGTAACTGTTATCATTGTAAATGGAATGCCTATCCATAAATTGATAACTATTATTGTAATCCTTGCAAGTGTTGCTTCTGTTAAAAAATGAATAGGTGCTGAAATGAAGCCCAATTCCTGTAATAACACATTTACTGCCCCTTCATCCTGTAACATTGTCTGCATAGTTAATAATGTTACAAATTGAGGAATAGC
The DNA here is from genome assembly GCF_009928485.1 of Clostridium sp. C2-6-12. Classification (GTDB taxonomy): domain Bacteria; phylum Bacillota; class Clostridia; order Clostridiales; family Clostridiaceae; genus Clostridium. The sequence goes on from NZ_JAABNP010000051.1 coordinate 27,907, forward strand.
AATAGATAAAATAAACATAGTTCTCCAAAACCCTTTAAACTTTACATTTTTCTTATTTATTAATAATGCAAGCAGTATTCCTCCAATATATGTGCTAAAGGTAGCTGTTACTGCCCAAATTAATGTCCATCCAAGCACTGGCCAAAAAGTATTTGAAATAGTACTTCCTATACCTAGCATTATTCTAAAATTATCTAGTCCGACCCATGTAAATAAACTGCCTGGAGGTTGATGAGTGCTGTCATAATTAGTGAAAGCAACTAAAATCATAAATACTAAAGGTAATATTGTAAACGCAAATATACCTAGTAAAGGTAAAAACATTAATGTATTATGAAGCTTTCCATCCAAATAGTCTCTTATATCTTCTTTAAATAAAGGTATCTTTTTTCCACTTTCTCTTAAGCTTTGTAATTCAATAGCCGATCTTATATTAGTTATCCAAATTAAAATAAATGCCATTATAATAAATACTGCAAAAACTCCAAATAACAAAATAAGCATGGAATTATCTCCATCCTGTAATAAATCAATGCCTAGCTCTTCATTAAACACCCACCCTTGTGTTACTTCTCCAAGGTTTCTTAATCCTAAAACAGCTTCCATACCTGTTTCTATCATATATAATAAAAAACTTATTTCCGCAAATAAAAATAATAGCCCCTTTACTATTTGTCCATGAATTAAGTTTGAAATTCCCATAATAAAAAATGAAAGCCTTGTAAATTTATCACCATTTTTAAAAGCTTTCTTAAAGAAATTAGATTTATTTTTAACTGAATTTATAGTTTTAATAAAGCTGTTTTTTTCTTCAATCTGCAAATTCATTATTCTTGCTCCTTTCTTATATTTCTTGAAATCCTTTCCTTATATATTGTTAATAAATAATTTCTTTACCTGATTAAACTACCACTATTACAATATAAAAAATCAATATTGAGCTGTTGCAAAATTCATATTTACAAAACGTAACAAATAAAATTTATAGGGGATAAATTTACTTATTTACACATTATTGAGCTTTCTCATGAATTTCACAAATTTTGCAACAGCACCTATAATATAAGTGTTTTACTAAATTTATTTACCTATTTGATTTGAGCTAAAATATTCTTAACTAATAAATCTAACTTTTCTTTCATATTGTCCTTAGTTATTGTTTTATCCATTAACCCAGCACCAAAAGCTTCTGCAGCAGGCCAGAAATTACCTACTTGTGGTATTGAAGTTTGAAGCACTGCTAATTTTGCTTGTTCATCAGCTGCTTTTTTTGCTGCTTCATCTTGTGGTCTTAATTCAGAACGTAATTTTAATGCATCTTTATTAGTTGTTAAATATTCTGCTAAAAGCATTGCTTCTGCTGGATATTTAGTTTGTGCATTTATACCTGTTAAATTAAAGTTCATCATACTTGCTAATTGAACTGTACTTCCATCTTCTAAAGTCACTTCTGGAAGTTTAGTAACTCCATAATCTTTTCCTAAATATCCCTTTATTGCTTCTGCATCCCATATTCCTTGGAAAGTAGCTCCAAGTTTTTTGTTTTCAAATGCTTTTAGTAGAAGAGGTCCATCTTGATTTGCAAACTTAGGACTTGCAGCTAAATTGGCCATGTAGTTTCCTGCCATTAATCCTTTTTGATTGTTAAAATCACATTTTGTAGGGTCTAGTCCATCTTGTCCAAATAATCTGCACCCAACTCCTTGGAAAAAACATGAATTAAACCATCCATTATCTATATCCATTGAAAAATTGGTAACGCCCTCTGGCAGTTTCTTTTCCATCATTGTGTTTAAGTTTTTAACTTCGTCTTCTGTATACATGCTCTTATCGTAAAACATAACAAAAGTTGTATTTGTTAAAGGATATCCATATAGTTCCCCATCTATGGTTGCACCTTTAACTGCTTCTGGTAAGCTGCTGCTTATGATTTTATCTTTGTTTTTTGTAATACGATATAATACATTTGCCTTCTTTAATTCTTGAATTTGATCTGATGCAAAATCAAAAATATCTGCAGCAGCTGAGGGATCTTTTAAAATTTCTTCCTTAGCCTTAGCTCCTTGCACTACTCCAAAATCAATAGTCCAGTCTTTAGCTTCTGGTGTACTATTTTTAAATTGTTCAACAACTTTACGATACATTTCTTGATCCTCTTGAGATCCCCAAATCTTAAGCTTTGCATCTTTAGCATACCCAGCACTTTTTCCTTTATCACTGGATGCTTGTTTTGCTGAAGTCCCACATCCTGCTAATCCTCCAACCACAATTATCCCTGTCATTAATAACGCTAATAACCTTTTCTTCATAATTTCTTCCGCCTCCCAAATATATGTATTTCTCTAACCTGACTGAATTATAACATAAGTAAAAACAAAACCTGTATCAATAATTAAACTTAAAATATCAATTTTTATACCTCTATTTTTAGACCTATCTTGACTTTTTTATTTAATAATCCATAAAATAAAAAATAAGGGGCTGTCGCACTAAATAATTAGTGCACGGCTCTTTTTGTGTGAAAAAATAA
>NZ_JAABNP010000052.1 GCF_009928485.1 Clostridium sp. C2-6-12
CACTATTTATACAGTTTTTATTACTGCCTTTGCCTACTAAAATTATACTCTAACTAATATGATATATATAGTATAAAACAAGAATTTAATTTATACTAGTATTAGCTGCTAGCTAATTTTTTTATGGAGGTATTTTTTTATATTATGGATAACATTAGTTCTTTTTTAGGGAGTTTAGTTGTAAATCTTTTATTATTTGTAATTCCAGTGTTTCTTTATTTAAAACTAAAAGATAAAGTTAATCCACTAATTTATCTAAAAATATTAGGTGATTCTAAAAAGGGAATAGCAATAGGAATTGGAGTAAGTGCTGCATATATAATACTTCTTCTTGGAAAAAATTCAATTACACAAACTAAGCATATTAACTTGGATTTGGGATTGTTATGGATTAGCACATTATTGGTTGGATTAATCGAAGAAATACCATTTAGAGGATTTTTATTACAAAAATTATCAAGCAAAATGAATTTTTGGAAGGCTAATTTATTAACTACAATAATATTTATCTTGTGTCATATACCGACTTGGATATTTACAAATCCTGATATATTAAAATCTGTTGTTAATATAGCAATTGTAAGTCTTGCATTTGGATATTTATTTAAAGAATATAAATCTTTATGGATAACTATAATATGCCATTCTGTATTTAATTTGAGTATATGGATGGGGTTGTAGATACATAACATTTGTATTAGGAGGTGATTTTCTTTGAAATTATTTAACAAGGGCGATAAAGTAGGAATAGTTGCATGCTCTAATGGTTTAACAGAAAGTAATGTAATAAAGCTAGAAGAATTAAAAAATATCTTAGAAACTCTTGGGCTGCAGGTAGCTTTTGGTAATAAAATTTATAGAAAGTATTCAGTATTTAATGGAACTGGTAAGGAAAAAGCTGAAGCTTTAATGAAATTTTTCTTAGATCCAAGTATAAAAGCTATATTTGATGTGTCAGGAGGAGACTTAGCTAATGGCATTTTGGATTATTTAGATTATGAGGCCATAAAGGCAAATCCTAAAGCTTTTTTTGGTTATAGTGATTTGTCAGTTGTTTTAAATGGCATATACTCTAAAACAGGAGTTAAAACTTATTTATATCAAATAAGAAATTTAATAGAAGAGTTTAAACTGAAACAAATAGAAGAGTTTAACGATACCTTTATAGAAGATGGAAATAAGCTTCTTAATTTCAACTACGAGTGGATACAAGGAAACTTTATAGAGGGAACTGTTGTTGGAGGTAATATTCGTTGTCTTTTAAAGCTTGCAGGTACAGAATATATACCTGATTTTACTGATAAGATTATATTTTTAGAAAGTTTAAGTGGTGATGTACCTAAAATGGTTACTTATTTGACTCAATGTAAACAAATTGGTATGTTTAGGAAAGCTAAGGGAATAATACTTGGAAGTTTTACTGAAATGGAAAAGGAAGAATATTTACCAACTATAGTTGAAATAGTAAAAGAGATTGTTAATAATCCTAATATTCCAATTGTGAAAACAAATGAAATTGGTCATGGTAAAGATTCCAAATGTATAATAATTGGAGAATTGATAAAAATATACACCCCTAAAAAGAGTAGCTATGCTACAAATAAGAACATTTAGCTAGTAAAATTATTAAAAACTTTATATTTATCAGATTCCAAAAGTTGAAAGAGTATAAAAATATATTCAGATATTTAAAGAATTTTCACTTTGGAATAAGATATGTAAAAAATAATTATAAATTGTTAGAAAAAGAGGAATATAAGTAATTTATTGATAGATTCTATAAATTATTAAAAGAATTAATAACTATAAGAATAGTTTATAAAAATAACTGCTTAAATTAGAAAATATTCTATGATTTAAGTAGTTATTTTTATGGAAAACTTTCAGTTTTTTTATTATACAACTATAGTAATAGATATAAAAGCACAAGGACAATGATGGAAATGATCCCTAGATTTATCTGTTAAGCTAATGTTAAGGTTACTTAAATATAATTATATTAATTTAACAAGGATGTTAGAAATAATAATAGATTTGCAGGGGGATTAACTATGACAATCATTAGAAATTTATCTATTAAAACAAAATTATTATCAGGATTTATGTGCATTGCATTACTAATTGCAATAACAGGTTTTTTTGGAAAATTTGGAATGACCAATATTCAGAAAAATGCACAGGATATATACTCTAATAACCTTCAAAGAATTGATGAAATACATTTAATTAAAGAAAACTTTACTAATGAAGTGGGTATAGTCCAAAATGCAATTTTAGATGCTGACAGCAGTAAAACTAAAATGGCTCAAGAAATATTGGAAACAATTAGAGATAATAATGCATCATATATTCAATCATATAGTGAAAGAACAATGTCAGAGGAGGAAAAAACAGCATATGATGACTTTTTAACTCTTTTAAGTGAATATTCAACGGAACAAGAAAAAATATTAGACCTGCTTAGTAATGGTAAATATACAGAAGCTAATAGTGCAAGATCAGATATAACTCAAATTACAGATAGTATGAATGAAAAATTAAACTCATTAATTTCTATTAATCAAAATTTAGCTAAACAAGCTAATGAAAGCAATAATATAAATTATACAATGACAACTAATATAATGTATATAATTTTAATAGTAGGGCTTATTTCAGCGTTTGCAATAGGATTAGTTTTATCATTATATATATCAAAAACAATGGAAAAAGGAGTATTATTTGCTGAAGCTTTAGGGAAAGGGGATTTAACATATTCTTTAGCAAGCAAAAATAATGATGAATTAGGAAAATTAATTAATGCCTTAAATCAAGCAAAAGAAAAAATGAGAGGAGTAATTCAAAATGTAATTGATCAGGCTCAAGGAGTCACTGCCTCAAGTGAAGAACTATCAGCTACATTAGAAGAAATGTCAAGTAACTTTGAAAATATTGATAAGAATACCTGTAGAATAGTTAAAAATATAAATGGAATAAATACAAGTACTAATGAATTGTCTTCAACTATGGAAGAGGTTAATTCAGGTATAACTCAATTGGCTTCAAGTTCAACTGAAAGCAGTCAACAATCTATTGATATAAAGGAAAGAGCTACGGATATTAAAGAAAAAGGTTCAATTTCTAAAAATATAGCAGATAAGTTATATGAAGAAAAGCAACATAATATACTTAAAGCTATAGAGCAGGGGAAGGTTGTAAGTGAAATTGGAATCATTGCAAAATCAATAGCTGCAATAGCAGAGCAGACTAATTTACTTGCATTAAATGCTAATATTGAAGCAGCAAGAGCAGGTGAACAGGGGAAAGGCTTTGCGGTAGTTGCAAATGAAGTAAAGGTACTTGCAGAGCAATCAGCTGAGTATGTTAAAAATATTCAAACTGTTGTATCTAATGTTCAAGTTACATTTGACAATTTATCAAGTAATTCAAAGGATATACTTTACTACATAGATAATAGTGTTAAAAAGGATTATGATTTATTAATTGATACAGGAGATAAATATGAAAAGGATGCAGTCTTTATTAGTGATTTATCTCAAAATATAGCTTCAATGAGTGAAGAATTAAATGCTTCAACAGAAGAAATTTCAGCAGTTGTTAAAACTATTGCAAATAGTATGAACGATACTAAGACTAATTCTGAAGAGATTTTAGTTGGAATTAATGAAACTAATAAAGCAATTGAGCAGGTTGCTATAGTAGCACAAAATCAAGCTGCAACTGCAGAAAAGCTTACTCAATTGGTGTTGAGTTTTAAAATATAGGATTTAATATATTTACAATAAAAAAGCAAATTAAAATATTAAGAGTAATCTTAAAATAGGAGATTAATGTTAGTGTAACTACTAAATATTAATCTCTTATTTTATTGACATGATAAAATAAGATGATATACTGGGAATATATAAAATAAACCGATAGTATACTTTATATAATGGAGGTGTATTATAATAGGTACTATAGAACGAAAAGAAAGAGAAAAATTATTGCGTAAAACCGAAATAGTAAAGGCAGCCGAAAGAATTTTTTTTGAAAAAGGCTTTGAAAATTCAACAATGGATGATATTGCTAAAGAGGCTGAATTTACTAAAAAGACTTTATATTCATATTTTAAAAGTAAAGATGAGTTATATTTTGAAATAATGCTAGGTGCATTTAATGTATTAAATGAGTTATTAGATAATACATTAAGTGAAAATAATGAAAGCAGTGAAACTGAAAAAATCGAAATAATTGGAAGAGTCTTTATTGAATTTAGCAGAACACATTTTGGATATTTTAAAGCTATTGCTGATTATGAAAATAAGGAAATTGATTTTCAAATTGATGATGATAATAACGTAATTAAAAAGTGTTATATTGCTGGACAGCATTCCATGGAAGTATTAAACAACTGCATTTTATGTGGAATAAAAAATGGTGAATTTATAGATAACATAGATTCTTATTCAATTTGTCTTATGCTATGGTCAAGTCTTACAGGATATATTGGTTTAATAAGTAAAAAAGAAAAATATATAAAAGCTTATTTTGATAAAACTACTAATTCCTTAATGGAAGATGGAATTAAGATTTTACTAAGAGGTATTAAAAAATAATTTTACAAAGAATTTTGGAATTAGATATATATATTTAAAAAAATTAATAAATTCAAAAAATAGGGGGAATATTCATAAGATGGATATGAAAAAAGTATTCTTTGGGGTAGCTTCTGTTGTAATTATAATAGGTATTATTGTTGGGATGAGATATTTGAACTCTGTTAAAGCTTATCAAAAGTCTGTTAAAGAATTGAAGATTGGAAGTGTAGATTTATCAAAAATTTCTGATGGAGAATATACTGGTTCGTGTAATGTTGATTATATTAGTGCAAAGGTTGTAGTAACGGTTAAGAATCATAAAATTGAAAATATAAATTTAGTAGAACATAAAAATGGTAGAGGAAAGAGAGCAGAAGTTATTACTGATAAGGTAGTAGGCTCACAAAGTCTTCAGGTAGATACGGTTTCAGGAGCCACAAATAGCAGCAAGGTAATTTTAAAAGCTATTGAAAATGCATTAGAGCATAATAAAGCGTAAAAGAAATATTTATATAAAACGTCTATTTTCATTTAATAATTTAAGTTAAGTGAAGCTAGACGTTTTTTATAAAATTCAATTTTTTTCAGTAATTTTATTTAGACAATCATTAAGCCAATCTATGTAATTCTTTTCCCTCATAATAGCTCCATTTAATACAATATAATCTCCAAAGGTAGGTGAAGAAACTTTTGATATATCCTTTGTTTCTAAAAATTTTTTCATAGAATTCTCTAGGTATTCCAGTCTTTCTGAATGTTTATGTAAAGCACTTTTAAATTGTTTTAATAAAGTATCGAAATCCATTTCATCACAAAAATACGCTTTTAATCTAAAAACATCCTTTGGAGTTGGATCTAAAGGGTCATCATTTGCAAGCCATTTTTGAAGAGCAAGCTTTCCTTTTTTAGTGATTGTATATAATTTTTTTTCTAATCTCTCACCTTGTATAACTGTTTCATAAGAAATAAGACCTTCATCGGTTAACTTTTTTAATTCTGGGTATATTTGGCTGTGCCTAGCATACCAAAATTCAACTAGTCCTTCGTTAAAATTCTTTGTTATATCATAGCCAGTCAGTGGATTTCTATTTATAAGACCTAAAATTGCATATTTTAATGTTCTCATATATTGACACCTCAGTTTAAGTGGTGACTGCCACCAAATTTTGTTTTGAAATTATTTTATCACAAACAAATGTAAAGTAAAACCAAAATGAATAAAGGTATATGTCAATGTTGACATGATTTACTTGACAGGAATATAATAGATGGGATAAATTAATTTAATATCCAAAATAAAACTTTGGATTTTTGTAATTATAACTCTTTTTTGGTGATTTATATCAAATTCTGTATTAAAATATAAATTAATAACAGCAATTAATCAAATAATATATATGAAGGGGAGAAAAATCATGATTGATAAGGAAAATGTTTTGAAAATTGTGGGCAACATGAGGAAAGAGTGTACTGAAAGAGCAAAAGCTTCTAAGATATTAGGAAGAGAAATATTTATTCCAGTTAGAGATGGGAATATACGTTGCCTAATTTATGAACCTAAAAATAAAAATGAAATGTCACCTGTATTTTTTGATGTTCATGGTGGTGGCTTTGTAACAGGTTTACCAGAAGATGATGATAGATTTTGCGATAAGGTTAGAAATGAATTAGATATTGTTGTTATTTCAATTGATTACAGACTTGCACCTGAATATAAATTCCCAACAGATAAAAATGATGTATATGATGTTGTGAAGTATGTATATTTACATAATGACGAGTTTGGAGTTGATCCTAATAACATGTCAATTGGTGGACATAGCGCTGGTGCTAATATTTCAACTGTGGTGTGTATGATGGCAAAGGAAAAAAATGAATTTTCATTTAAAAGCCAGATATTAGATTATCCACCTCTTGATTTAGCGACTCCTGCAACAGAAAAGTTTTATACAGAAGGAGCCATACCTCCTGAAATAGCTTCCTTATTTGATAAATGCTATAGGAATGAAGAAGAGGCAATGAATCCATATTGTTCTCCTGTTTATGCAACTGAAGAGCAGCTTAAGGATTTGCCACCAGCAGTAGTTATAACTTGTGAAATTGATTCTCTTAGGGATGAAGGCGAGAATTATGCTGAAAAGCTAATAAAGGCAGGAATTGAAACAACTGCTAAGAGATTTTATGGAGTAGGGCATGGATTTACAATTGGGGATTTTGATTTGCCAGAAAGCTTAGAAGCTCATAACATGATGATTGAAGGGATAAGAAAAAATATATAAATTAATAAAGGGGATTTAATTAATGCGAAGTATAAAAACAAAATTAGCAGTGTATTTTGGAGTGCTAATAATATGTGTATGTTTTATTTTAGGAATAATATCTTTTTATACATCTAGTCGCGCACTAGAAAATAATGCAAAAGAAATGCTATCAAATATTTCATTAGAATCAGCTAGAGTAGTTGAAAGCAGACTTAATGGTAATTTTGATGTTTTAGAGACAATAAGTAACAGAAGTGAAATAAAAGATCCTAATGTTTCTATTCAAGATAAGGCAGAAATATTTAAGGAAGAGGCTAAAAGAACTGGTTTTACTAGTATTGGGATTGGTGATTTAAATGGAGATGCGTATACAATGGCATTAGTGCACATTGTATTAAAAGAAAGACCTTACTATCAAGAAGCCTTAAAAGGAAATCGAGTAGTTACAGATCCTATAATTAGTAAAGATAATGGATCACTAATAATAAATATGGCAGTGCCAATTAAAGATAAAGATGGAAAAGTAATTGGGGTATTAGTTGGAAGCAGAGATGCAGGTGAAATAAGCAAGATAATAAGTGACATAACTGTTGGGAAAACTGGAAAAAGTTTTATAATTAATAAAGATGGTTTAACGGTTGCTCATTACGATAAAGATGCAGTTATTAATGGAAATAATATGATTGAAATGGCTAAAAAAGATTCGTCACTTCAAGGAATAGCCAACGTTCAAACTGAAATGATAAAAGGAAATGTTGGAACTGGAGAATATACATATAATAATGCTTCTAGATATATAGGATATGCACCAATAAAAAATACAAATTGGCATATAGGTATTCTTGTTCCTAAAAATGAAGTATTATCTCAGTTAGATGCATTGAAAATATCTACCTTTATAGCTTCTTTAGCAATAGTATTTGTAGGATTAGCAATAGTTTATATAGTTGCAAGAATTCTTTCCATGGGAATTAATAAAATTTCTTCTTATTTGCAAGTTATATCAAAGGGAGATTTTACTAGAGAAGTTTCAAGTAAAGAATTAAAATTTAAAGATGAAATCGGACAAGCTTTTAACTCAATTAAAATAATGCAGGAATCAATTGTTGAGACAATAGCAACTATTAAAGAGAATTCAAATAATATTGATTTAAAGGCCAATGATTTATCAAAAGTAGCCGAAAAAATGACATATACAGCTGAAAATGTTTCAACTGCAATTCATGAAACTGCAGTAGGTGTAAGTAGTCAAGCATCAAACCTAATGGAAATCACTAATGTATTAGATGAATTCGGTAATAAATTAGATGTTGTAGCTAAAGAAATAGAAAATATTAATTTAAAATCAAATGGAATTAACGAAATGGCTGGCAATAGCAATAAGAATATGGAAAAGCTTATAGATTCAGTTAATATTGTAGGAACTTCATTTAAAGATTTTATTAAGAAAATTGAAAACCTAAATAAAAACATAATTAAAATATCAGAAATAACTACTTTAATAAATGATATATCAGAACAAACAAACTTATTAGCTTTAAATGCAGCTATTGAAGCAGCAAGAGCGGGAGAATCAGGAAAAGGCTTTGCAGTTGTTGCAGAAGAAATTAGAACACTTGCAGAGCAGTCTCAAGAATCTTCTAAAAATATAGATTCTCTAATAAGTGGTATATCAAGTGAAGCTGATGAAATTATTAAAAATACTGATGGGCTTAATAATGAGCTAGATGGTCAAGTTGGAGTAATAAATACTGCTTTAGAATCTTATAAGAAGATAATTAGTGAAATTGAAGATATTGTTGCAAAAATTAAAACAGCAAATTCTGCAGTTGTAGAAATAAATGCAGATAAAAATATCATATCAGAAAAAGTAGAAAATACATCAGCTGTAGCAGAAGAAGTTTCAGCATCTTCAGAAGAAATCGCTGCTTCTACTGAAGAAATGAAAACAGCATCTACAGAAGTATCAGCCTCAGCAGAAGTATTAAATACTATGACGCATGAAATGATTGAACATGTTGGAAAGTTTAAAATTTAGTTAAATAATAAAATCAAACTTAATCTATATATAATCTAATAAAAAGTGTCAGTAAAACTCATATATGTGTCCGGTAACAAGTTATAGTTGTGAGTAAAATACAAAGCTATATCTAATAAATATTTTAGAGAATACTCCACATTTATTACCTCAACTATTCACTTTTACCCTTTATTTCTTACTTTGATTCACAAATTCTAATATTGATGAATTTAATTAAAACTTATATATTTAAGTAGTTTTTGAAAATTATAAAATAATTATAAATATAAATTGACATGAAAATGAAATAGTGATATTATCTTTATAAATCCTATACGAATACTTTGGTTTATTGCTGACTAGAAAACTAGAGGCGTTAAATAAAATTATTAAAATTTTATTTAACGCCTTTTTTGTCGCATCAATACCTAGTAATTATAGGGGAATAGTAAAATAAAAGGGGAGATAAAAATGAAAAAACTAAAATTTATTAACGCTATTGTAGGAATATTAATATCAACGACGGTCTTAATAGGTTGTGCAAGCAATGCTAGCGAAAAAGGAGCAGATACTAAATCTGGTAATGAAGCAAAAACTATAGTAATAGGTACAGGAAATGCTTTTAAGCCATATTGTTATTTAGATGATAGTGGTAATCTTTCAGGTTACGAAGTCGAAGTGCTTAAGGAGATTAATAAAAAACTTCCACAATATAAATTTGAATTTAATCAACTTGAATTTAAAAATATATTGCTAAGTCTAGAATCAAATAAAGTAGATGTAGGAGCACATCAATTTGAAAAAAATCCAGAACGTGAATCTAAATATTTATTTGGTACTGAAAGTTATACAAATTTTATTTTAAGAATTACTGTTGGAAAAGATAGAACTGATATAAATTCAATTAAGGATTTAGAAGGTAAAAAAGTACAAACAAGTACTGGAAGTAATGCAGCTTATGTTTTAGAAAAATATAATAAGGAACATAATAATGCTATAAATCTTGTTTATTCATCAGATGACGCAGCGACTACTATTAAGAATATTGAAGATGGAAGAGTGGATGCATTTATATCAATTAAAAGAATTGTTGACTCATATAATGAAACTTACGGAAATAAACTAAAAACTGTTGGTGATCCTATAGCTACCTCAAACACTTACTATGTATTTAGAAAAGAGGATACGCAATTGCAAGGTGAGTTTGATAAAGCATTAAAAGAATTAAAAGCTGATGGAACCTTGGCAAAAATCTCAATCAACATTTTAGGTGGAGATTATACAGCAAATGAATAATAGAAATTGATAAATATAATGAAATCTATTTTTAGAAATAACTAGTACATGAATGGCAGATTCTATTGTTATTACAATTTCAATAGAACATGAATGCATAATACGTAGCGTAATTAAGTTTACTAGTGGATTTCTATCACTACTATAAAGGAGAGATAAAATGGAAAATTACTTTAATATTAATCTAATATTTCAATATCTGCCACAATTATTATCTCGCCTTCACATTACATTACTGATTGTATTAACTGCAACTGTTATTGGATTAGTTTTTGGGATTATATTAGCATTATTTCGAGTATATAAGGTACCTGTGCTAAATCAAATTTCTATTGTTTATATATCATTCATGCGAGGAACTCCAATACTTGTACAGATGTTTATAGTATATTATGGGCTGCCATTATTGCTAATGAAAATAGGGATAAACATAAATAGATGGGATAAATTATATTTCGTTATAATCACCTATGGACTTAATGCAGCAGCCTTTAAAGCAGAAATGATAAGAGCAGCAATAGTAAATATTCCAATAGGACAAGTTGAAGCAGCGTATTCGGTTGGCATGACAAAATTACAGGCTTTCACAAGAATAATTGCACCTCAATCAGTTATTATTATATTGCCAACTCTTGGAATTACCTTAGTAGGACTTCTTCAAGATACATCATTGGCTTTTACACTTGGAATAATAGATGTAATGGGAAAGGTTAATGCTATAGCAGCAAATACTTATCGTTCTTTAGAAGGATATATCTCAGCAGCAATTATTTTCTTTATATTATCTATTTTACTAGAGCAGCTTTTTTCTAGATTAGAGAAAAAATTGCATATTCAAAAAATATAGTTTGGCAGGTGAAAATATGAGTTTTGATATAAGTTTTATGATTATAGCTTTAAAGGAAGCAATAAAATATATACCGATTACTTTAGTGCTTGCTGCTATACCTCTTATTATAGGAAGTATTATAGGAACATTAATTGCAGTAATTAGAATATATGATGTTAAAGTTTTGAGTAAATTAGTGCAGATTTTTGTTGTTATTATTAGAGGAATTCCTCTTGTATTAATACTTTATATAGTTTATTTCGAAGTGCCAAAATGGGTTGATGCCTTTGCAGCTAAATTTAACTGGAGTATTCACTCTAAAGATATAAATAGTATTTATATAGCAATTATAGCAATATCAATTTCTGCAATTGCAAATATATCAGAAACAATAAGGGCTGGTTTAATTTCAGTAGGTACGGGGCAGTTTGAGGCAGCCTATTCTGTTGGACTCACAAGAAGTCAAACTTTAAGAAGGATTATAATTCCACAAGCATTACCAGTAATAATTCCATCCTTATGTAGTAATTTCATAGGACTGATTAAAGGTTCATCTATAGCTTATTTAGTGGCTATAGTGGATATAATGAATGGGGCTTTAATAACAGCAACAGCAAATTATAAGTTTTTAGAGGCATATATAGCAGCGGCAATTGTATATTGGGCATTATGCGTATGTATAGAAAAAGGTTCCTTTATTATAGAGAAATATTTGAGAAGTTTTAAAAGAGGTGAATGTATATGAAAAAAATAAATATAATAGAATTCTTAAAAATTTATTTATTGACTTTTATATTGATAATTGCAGCTTTTATATGTTCATATAGTTCAGTTTACAGAGAGAATAATGATTCTGGAATAGAAAAAAAGACGGTTAGTAATAGAGTAGTAACTAAACTTGAATAATAGTACTAGTTAAAGGGAGAAAGGAGTTGAAATTTTGATTGAAATAAAGGGTATTCATAAGAAGTTTGGTAAGAATGAAGTTTTAAAGGGTGTTGATATTAAAGTTAATAAAGGCGAAGTAGTTGTAATATTAGGTCCAAGTGGATCTGGAAAAACTACCTTATTAAGATGTATAAACTTTCTTGAAAAGGCAGATGAAGGCCAGTTGGCAGTGGGTGGAAAAATTATTCATTTTAAAAGTGCAAATAAAAAAGACATATTAGAAATCAGAAGACAAACAGCAATGGTTTTTCAATGCTATAACCTTTTTAGTAATAAAACAGCACTTGAAAATGTAATGGAAGGATTAATTACTGCAAGAAAAATACCGAAAAAGGAAGCAGAAGAAATAAGCAAAAAAACCTTAAATAAGGTTGGATTAAGTGATAAATATGATTTTTATCCAGCTCAGCTTTCAGGAGGACAACAACAGAGGGTTGGAATAGCACGTGCTGTTGCACTTAATCCAGAAGTGATTTTATTTGATGAACCAACCTCAGCATTAGATCCAGAACTTGTAGGTGAAGTACTTTCTGTAATGAAAAATGTAGCCAAAGAAGGAATTACTATGATTGTAGTTACTCATGAAATGTCTTTTGCATCGGATATAGCCAGCAGGGTGATTTTTATGGATGGAGGAGTAATAGTCGAAGAAGGTTCTCCAAATGATATATTTACAAATCCTAAAGAAGATCGAACTAAACAATTTTTAAAGAGAATACTTCCAGAATGGAATTATACAATTTAAGCATATTGAAAAATAGTAAGTCAGAATGGATATGCACTAATTTTAGGAGTGATAAAAATGGCTAAGATAATTGAAAGAAATAGAGAAGAGAGGAAATATGCACTTACTGGAGGTGGTGCCTGTAGTCATAACCTTTCAGAACATTTTAAGAAAAGATGTTTAAAAAATGCAGAAAGAAGTTTTGCACAAACTACTCAATGCCAAGAGATAAATAGTATTCAAGCACTATTATCAATGGAGGATGCAGCCTTTGTAGTACATTCTCCAAATGGTTGTGTAGGATGTGTATCATTTATGAATGATGGATTTAAAGTAGGCCAATATCATCGGGGTATTCAAAACATTAGAAACGCTAGATATATTGTCACTAGTTTAGATGAAAAAGATATTGTTTTTGGAGGTGAAGAAAAGCTGACAAAAGCAGTTCTTGATTTAAATTCAAGGTATACTCCCAACATAATATTCATATTTGCTTCATGTGCATCAGGAATAATTGGTGATGATATTGATTCAGTAGCAGCAAATTTACAAAATGAAATAGATGCTATTATAGTTCCAATACATTGCGAAGGATTTAAATCAAAAGTTCCTGCAACAGGCTTTGATACAGTATTTAATTCAATAATTAAATATGTATTAAAAGATGATAAACCAGAAAAAGAAAAAGGTTTAATAAATGTTTTTGCAACTACATCGATAGGATATGAGGATCAACTTGAAATAGAAAAATTATTAGATGTATTAGGACTACATGTAAATTATATTCCTTTTTACTCAAGTGTTGAAAAACTTAGAAAAATAGTTAAAGCAGAATATTCAGTAGCTATATGTCAAGTATTTGCAGATGAATTTATGGAGTACTTAAAGAATGAATATAATATTCCTTATTCTATAACTGGTATGCCAATAGGTATAAGAAGCACTGATGAATGGTTTTTATCAGTAGCAAAATTAGTTGGGAAAGAAGACGTTGCACTCAAATATATAGAAGAGCAACACAAAAAAGTTCTTCCGGAAATTACTAAAATAAGAAAGCTTACTGAGGGTAAAAAGGTATTTATATGTGCAGGAACAGGAAGAGGGATTGCAGCAGCAAGTCTAATAGAAGACTTTGGAATGAAACTTGTTGGTATACAAACTCCTACCTATGAGGAAGCTTTTATAGAAAGCTTTGATGAATTAGAAAAAATTCATGGAGGAGATTTTATTATAGATATAGCTAATATGCAGCCTTTTGAACAGGTTAACCTTGTTAATAAATTAAAACCTGACTTTTTCCTTGGAATGTCTAATTGGGTATCAAAGCTTGGAGTTCCATCAACACATATTTTAGAAGCTAAGAGACCAACCTTTGGATACAATGGTCTTATATATTTAGGAAGAAAAATTGAAAATTCAATTGAAAATCCTAGCTTTAATGTTAAACTTGCAAAACACAAAAAACTTCCATACAAGGAAGCTTGGTATGAAGAAAATGCATTTAAGTATTTGAAGGAAGGGGTGTAAGCTAATGAAAAACTATGTAGAGAATCCAAGATCTTTATGTGCACTAAATGGAGCAATAGGTGTTTTTTCAGCATTAGGTAAAACAATACCGATTCTTCATGCAGGACCAGGATGCGGGCTTCAAGCTTCAATAGGTGTAAAATCAGGATATGTTGGCGGGGGAACCGGATGCCCAAGCTCTAACATGTTTGAGAAAGAAGTTGTTTTTGGTGGTATTAATAGATTAAGAGAAACAATAGAAGGAACCCTTGAGGTAATGGAGGGAGATTTATATGCAGTTCTTACAGGTTGTACTTCAGGGATTATAGGCGATGATGTAGAAAATTTAGTAGAAGAATTCAAAAAGAAAGACATTCCAATAGCTTATATTGAGACCTCTGGTTTTAAAGGTGATTCTTATTTTGGATATGAAGTTTCTTTAACTGAACTTGTGAAGCAATTTGTAAAAAAGAGTTCTGAAAAGGAAGCAAAAACGGTAAATATTTTTGGAATAGTACCAACTCAGGATATAACCTGGAAAGGTAATCTTGAAGAAATTACAAGAATACTAAAAAAACTTGGATTAAAAGTAAATACATTTTTTACTGAAAATCAAGGTATAGAAAATATAAAAGCATCTTCAAAAGCTGCATTAAATATAGTATTTTCTCCATGGCTTTTGAAAGAATTATCAGAGATTTATAAAAATGAATTTGATATAGATACTTTTAGATATGAAGGGCTTCCTATTGGTCCTACAGCTACATCAGATTTTATAAGAAGGTTGGCAAAATATATTCAGATAGAGGAAGAACTTGTGTTAAGTGTAATTAAAGAGGAAGAAGACTATGTATACAGTTACTATGAGTATATTAATGCAATGATAAAAACATATAGATTTATAATTGTGGGTGATTCAAATACGGTATTAGGGTTAAATAGATTTTTGGTTAATGACTATGGACAAATTCCTTTAATTTCAATAATTACAGATGATGTGCCAAAGGAAAATAGAGAAGAAATAGAAAATGAGTTGAAAAATTTAGAATATGCAAGAAAACCAAAAATAATTTTTGAAAATGATAAGTGGAAAATAAGTGAAATTATAACAAAAGCACAAGATGAAGCAACTTTGATTTTAGGAAGCAGTTTTGAGAGGGAAATAGGAAGTGAACTTGACATTGTTACTATTGTAGTTTCAAATCCATCGACAGAAGCACTTATTCTTAATAAAGGTTATGCAGGATATAAAGGATGTTTAACCTTCCTTGAAGATTTATATGATAATAATTAGTTTCAATAAAAAATAACATTGATAAGTGTAGGTTAGAATCGAAAATTATAAATTGAAATTTAATATGAAAGAAGGATAAACATGAGTGAAACAATTGAAAAATCAATAAAATATGTAGAAGAATCAAAATTAGGATTATTAATAACAGTGGATGAAAATAAAGTACCTTTTGTTAGAACTATTGGAGCATTTTCAAACGAAGGTGCAAACATATATTTTGTAACAGGAAAAGAAGCTCAAAAAGTAAAGCATATAAATTCAAATCCAACGGTAACTTTTTATTTTGAAAAGGAAGGACAACCTTATGAAATCTTTAAAAGTGTTTCAATAATTGGTGATGCATCAGAAGTAACTGAAAAAGGTGAATTAGATAAAGCTATTGAAGCAATAAGTGTTCGTTATCCTGTAATAAAAGAAAAAATATCAAATGGAGAATTTGAAAAATCTGCTATTTATGTTGTTAAGGGAAAAGCTATAAAATTAGCTGATTATACCCAAGAACCTAAAGAACAACTTATAAGTCTATAAATTACATATAGCTGTTTAAGCTCGAGTAAAAAGTAATTGTTAAAATGGATAAGTTAATTAACGTTTTAAGAAATAAAATTAAAGCGTTTTATATTAGTCAAGAAATTGAGAAATTTACTTTTAATTATTTCAAAATATTAATTTAGGGAGGAATCAAAGAAGTGGCAATAGATTTAAAAATATCAGCAGTTTCAACAAGGGAAAGTCGTTTAGGTTCTATTACAGGATATAATGGGGACTTACACGATATAGTTAATCAATCTCAATGTGGAACACTAAAAAATAAAGAGAGATGTTTCAGCCAATCAAGTTCATGTAATGCAATGTGTGCCTTAGGGCAATTATCAGGAATAAGAGATGTAGCAATAATAAATCATGCACCATCAGGATGTACAGCAGTTGCATCAGGAGTTAATGTAAATAACAATCAGTTAGCAACTAAAAGAGGAGTTTCAAATAATACAGTATTTTTAGGAACTGATATGGATGAAAATGATACTGTATTTGGAGCTACTGGAAGTCTTAAAGAAATAATATTAGAGACATATAACAGATATAAGCCAAGAGCTATTTTCATAGGTACATCATGCGTATCTGGGATAATTGGTGAAGACGTTGATAGCGTAGTTGAAGAAGTAAAAAAAGAATTGCCGGAGGATATTCCAGTGGCAGCAGTTCATTGCGAAGGGTTTAGATCAAGAATATGGGCAACAGGTTTTGATGCATCAGATCATGCAGTTCTTAGTAGCATAGTGAAACCACCTAAAAAGAAAAACAATAAAATTAACTTCAAGAATTTTTATGAAAGTGAAAGAAAACAAATAATTGAGATATTTAGTAATTTTGGAGTTGAACCATTATTCTTTTATCAAAACTCAACAGTTGAAGAGTTAGAACATCTTTCTGAATCACTTGCAACAGTAAGTATATGTGGAGTGTTAGGTTCATATTTAGGGAATGGATTAGAGCAGGAATATGGAGTTCCATATGTAAAAACCATAAATCCATTGGGTATTGCAGGATATGAAACTTGGCTTAGAGGCATTGGAAGCGTGATTGGTAAAGAAAAAGAAGTAGAAGCTTACATTGAAAGAGAAAGGGCAATTTATATTCCTAAAATAGAAGAAGTTAAAAAGGAACTTAAGGGACTTAGAGCTGTACTTGGAATGGGACCAGGATATACCTATGAAGTATCTCGTGTGCTACAAGAACTAGGAATGGAAGTTGTTTGGGCGGCTTCTTGGCATCATGATAAGTTGCATGATAATGAAGAGTTACCAGCACCACTTAAATATTTAGCTGAAAACTCTAAAGATAATTTTAAAGTAAGTGTAGCAGATCAGCAAAACTTTGAAATTTTAAATATAATAAACCATTATAAACCAGATATATATTTTTCGCGTCATCCAGGTACTACAGTATGGGCAATTAAGCAAGGTGCAGCAGCACTATGTGTAAATGATGAATATATGATTTTTGGATATAAAGGTACTCTTGATTTTGCTTATACTGTATTAGATACAATTAAAAACAGAAGTTTTGAAAAGAATTTGGCATCTAGAGTTAAACTTCCTTATAAGGAATGGTGGTATGAGCAAGATAATTCAACATTCTTAATAGAGGGGGCAAAATAAAATGGCTAAAATATTAGATCAACCAAGATATAAATGTGCACTAGCAGCTATGCAGACTGTACAATCAATAGAAGGTGCTATACCTATTTTGCATGCAGGTCCAGGATGTGGTGCTAAGCTTGGAGGAGGCGCAGGAAATTCAGGCCATTTTTCTCATAACATTTTTCCTTGTACTAATATAAGTGAAAAAGAAGTGGTTTTTGGTGGAGAAAAGAAACTAAAAGAAATAGTTGAAAACTCACTAAAAGTTATAGAAGCTGATTTATATGTAGTATTAACAAGCTGTACGTCAGAGGTTATTGGGGATGATGCAGAGGAAATTGCACGTTCTTTTAGAGAAGATGGTAAACCAGTAATATTTTCATCTACACCAGGATTTAAGGGAAATAACTATTTGGGACATGAATGGGTAATTGATGCTATTATTGATCAATACTTAGAGCCAAGTAATGAAAAGATAAAAGGTCTTGTTAATATTTGGGCTGGAATCCCACTTCATGATCCATTTTGGCTTGGAAATTTGAGAGAGCTAGAAAAGCTTGTAGAACAATTAGGATTAATACCAAATACTATATTTGGTCATGATAGAGGTATTAATAACTTAAAAAAGGTACCACAAGCTGAATTTAATCTTTTAGTCTCACCATGGCTCGGGTTAAATAATGTTAAGAAGCTTGAGAAAAAATTTAAGACGCCATATCTTCATTACCCAGTATTGCCAGTAGGTGCAGCAGAAACTAGTAAGTTTTTAAGAGCAGTTGGAGATTTTGCTGGAATTGATAAAGAGAAGGTAGATAAAATTATTGAGAAGCAGGAAAAAGAATATTACTACTATATAGAAAGATTTGCAGATGTATTTCTTGAAACACGGGTAATGTCAAAGCGTTTTGTTGTAGTTTCAGATTCACAATATTCACTTGCATTAACAAAATTCTTAGTAAATGATTTAGGCTTATTTCCAGCTAAACAATATATAATTGATGATGCACCAGAAAAATATAGAAAAACCATAGAAGGCTATTTCAAAGAATTAAATTATGATATAGAAGCAGACGTTGAATTTTCTGCTGATGGACATAAGATTCATGAAGAAATAAAAAACACAGATTATCATGGTTATCCTTTAATACTTGGAAGTTCATGGGAAAAGAAAGTGGCTAAGGATACAGAAGGTCATTACTTAGCTATATCATGGCCAATAAATGAAAGATTAGTTATAAATAGTTCCTATGTAGGATATTCAGGAGGGCTTAAACTTTTAGAGGATATATATTCTGTTGTTCTTACTAGGTTTAATTAATTATAAAATTTAACTTTAGTTGAGAATAAAGATAGATATGCATAGAAAAATATTTGGATCAAATATAAAATTGTGGTAAATTTTATATTTGATTTTTCTATAAATTTAGTATATGAAAATAAGGAGAGGGTTTCATGGAAGAACGTTTAATAAAAATTGAAGAAAAGACAGCAACTCATCCTTGTTATAATCAAGGAGCACATCAGTACGCAAGAATGCATATACCAGTAGCGCCAAAATGTAATGTCAGTTGTAATTTTTGTAGTAGAAAATATGATTGTGTGAATGAAAGCAGACCAGGTGTAACAAGTGAAGTTCTAACGCCAAAGGAAGCACTTGAAAAATTCAAAGTAGTAAAAAGTAAAGTGGATAATTTAACAGTTCTTGGAATAGCTGGACCAGGGGATCCTTTAGCTAATTTTGATGAAGTTAAGAAATCTTTTGAACTAATTAGAAATGAATACCCTGAAACAACTTTTTGTTTATCTACTAACGGGCTCATGTTGCCATTTTATGCAAATGAGTTAGTAGAGCTAGGCGTTTCTCATGTGACAATAACTATAAATGCAGTTGACCCTAAAATAGGTGGTAAAATTTATAAATGGATTAACTACTTAGGAAATAGTTATACGGGAGAAGAAGCCGGAGCTATACTTTTAAATAATCAATTATCTGGACTTAAATATTTAACATCTAAAGGAATAATGTGCAAAGTTAATATTGTAATGATAAAAGGTATTAATGATCATCATATTCCAGAAATAGTTAAAAAGGTCAAAGAGTATGGAGCTTTTGTTACTAATATAATGAGAATGATACCAGTTGAAGGCAGCGTGTTTGAAAATTTATCTAGCGTAAGAAATGATGAATTAAATGAAATGAGAAAAAAATGTGAAATTGATTTAAAACAGATGTATCATTGCAGACAGTGCAGAGCTGATGCTATAGGAATGCTTTCTGAGGATCGTTCAGCAGATTTTAGAACTAATGGTTGTGGAAGTAATGGATGTAATAGTAAAAATGGTGCTAGTACAATCGAAATAAAGGGCAAAACTGAAAATACAGGAAAAGTATATAAATTTGCAATATCTAGCAAGTCTGGTATTAATATAGATCAACATTTTGGACATGCATCTGAATTTTATATTTATGACTATGCAAATGGTGCAATTCAATTTGCAGAAAAAAGATCTGTGGAGAAATATTGCAATGGAGTACAAGAATGTGGTGAACAGGAAGAGAATATCAAAAAAATACTAAATACTATAAATGATTGTGATGCAGTATTGGCTTTCAAAATAGGAGCTGAACCTGTAAATAAATTATTAAAAGAAGGAATACACGTTTATCAAATGTATGAAAGAATTAATGAAGGTATAGAAAAAGCAGTAGAACTATTAGAAGCCGATGCTAATGTTATTTATATAAAAAATGAAATAGTTTAGCTTAATAAAAACTATATTTTATTTAAGTAAAATTTGGCTTATAATTCCATAGGAATGATTTTAGATTATTGAATAAAATTTAAGTGTATCTGACTGGAAAACCAGAGGCCATGCTTCTAGCAGAATAGAAGTATGTTCTCTTTTTGCTTAGTAGTATTAGTATTCCAACTTATATTGTTAGTACAAGAGCGGAGGAGTTTGATTGACGGTGGGAAGACATAGAAAAGCTTCAGAATCGAACTTAGAAGCATGATATTTAATTGCATAATTATAGAAGTAAATAATGTATTGTGATAATATCCATCGATTAATTTTATTATATAGAGAGGAGTATGTAGGATGATTACAATAAAAACACCAAATAAATATATAAACGAACCTGATATATTAAAATCGGCAGGAGAATCCATTGCTAAATTAGGAAAACATGCATTAATTGTAGGTGGGAAAACGGCACTAGAAGTTGTGGGAAAGGAATTTTTAAATAGTCTTAAGAATTCAGATATAAGTTATGTAATTAAAATATTTAAAGGATATCCCACTTTAAATGCAATTGAAGAAATTACTTCATTAGTGATTGAGGTTAAAGCTGACATTATTATTGGAGTAGGTGGTGGGCGTGTACTAGACACAATTAAATCAGTTGGTGAGAATACTAATTTACCAGTTGTTACGGTACCTACTATAGGGGCAACTTGTGCTGCATGGTCAGCATTAACAGTGCTTTATGATGATACTGGGAAGGAAACTGGTTATAGAATATTGGAAAACTCACCGAAGCTTATATTAGCTGATACAAAAATTATTGCAGAATCACCAGTAAGATATTTAAATTCTGGAGTAGCGGATACTATTGTAAAATGGTATGAATTTGAGCCATATGAAGAAAAAGATTATGATGATTTTTCTTTAAGAATAGGATTAAATACATCAAAACTCGCATTAGAAATATTAGAAAGAAGTGCAGTTAGAGCAGCAGAAGATTCTGAAAGTAAAAAAGTAACTGAAGCCGTAACTGAGGTTGTAAACTCAATTATAGTATTAGCTGGTCTTGTAGGTAGTATAAGCACTGGTAAGTATAGAGCAGCATTAGCACATGCTATACATAACAGCTTAACAGCAATTCCAGATACTCATAGAAGTCTTCATGGTGAAAAAGTTATTTTTGGATTGATTGTCCAGTTTATATTAGAAGGCAAGCCACAACAGGAAATAGACAAGCTTATTTCCTTCTTAAATGCATTGAATCTTCCTGTTACTTTAGAACAACTAGGAATAAAGGAAGATGTAGATAATAATATTTCTAAAATTGCAAGTGGTGTTGAATTACCTACTGAAGTTTTAGAAAAATTAAGCTTTAAAGTTAGCAGTGAATTAATAGAAGCTGCAATAAAAAAGGCTAATAAATTTGGTAAACATAGTCTTAATGCATAGAAAAGTTTTATCTTAGAACATATTAAACATATATGAAAAATAATTAATTCAGGGGGCTAAAAAAATGAAAATATTAAAAATTATATCTGTAATGGGAATATCATTAGTTTTATTAGTAGGGTGTGGAAGTAATAGTACTTCCACAAAAACTGCAGATGCTTCAACCAAAGTAGATCTAAGCAAGGTTAAACTTGTAATTGGAGAAACTGGATGGAAGAGTAAGGAAATCGGATTTAAAGAAGCAGGTCTAGATAATACACCATATAAAGTGGAATATGTTAATTTTCAAGGAGGTAATTTACAGTTAGAAGCTATGGCAGCAAGTCACTTAGATTTAGCACTTACAAGTGAAATTCCACCAATTTTTGCTTCACAAGCACAAAATGGAGGTAATTTTAAAATAATTGCTTTATCACAAGCAACAACTCTTCAGCAGGAATTAGTAGTACCAAAAGATTCACCAATAAAAAATGTTACTGATTTGAAAGGAAAGCAAGTTGCTTATGTTGATAGTACAACGGCTCATTATTTCTTGTTAAAGATGTTAGAGAAAGCGGGTTTATCATGGAGTGATATTATACCAGTAAAATTATCAACTTCAGATGGATTGACGGCACTTATAGGCGGCAAAGTTGATGCTTTAGCAAGTTATGGTAATGCAATTATTTCAGCTAAGCAAAAAGGAGCTACAACTCTTGCCAGTGCTAAAGATATTTTATCAGGAAATTTCCCTATTGAAGCAACACCAGATGCAATCGCAGATCCAGGTAAACATGCAGCTATTGTAGATTATCTTGAAAGATATAACAAATTTTATGAGTGGAGCAGACAACATCAGGATAAATGGGCTAAAATAACTGCTGATAATACTAAACAGCCAGTAGAACAAGCTCTTGCAACATTGAAAGAAGGAGAAGAGCAAAGACCTAGTAAGATAGTAGCAACTTCTAAAGAAGGAATTTCATCTGAACAGGATATTGCGGATTCATTTACTAAAGTTGGGTTATTAAAAAATAAGTTTGATGTCAGCTCATTTTGGAGTAATGCTTTTGATGATGAAATAAAGAAATTTTCTAAATAAAATATTAATTGGAGATGATTAAGGATGAAATTCAAAGAAAGAAGTTATTGGATAGGTAAGATAGTCCCTTGGATAATACCTATTTTAATATTACTGGCGTGGATAGTATTCACAGGTGATGGGGCTATTTCTTCAAAAATATTCCCTAAACCAGATAAGGTTTTTGAGAGCTTTGTGCAATTAGCTAAAAGTGGCGAGTTATTAGACAATATTGTAATAAGTACTGAAAGAGCGTTGAGTGGTTTTATAGTTGGTGGAGGAATTGGATTTATTCTAGGATTTATTAATGGATTATCTAGAAATGCTGAAAATCTTTTAGATTCTACAATTCAAATGATTAGAAATGTTCCTCATCTTGCACTTATACCACTGGTAATTCTATGGTTTGGTATTGGACAAGAAGCTAAATTGTTGCTCATAGCCTTAGGTGTATTTTTTCCAATTTATTTAAATACATTTCACGGAATTCGTTCTATAGAACCACAGCTTATAGAAATGGGAAAAGTATATGGATTGAAAGGATTTCCTTTATTTAAGGAGGTAATTTTACCAGGGGCATTACCATCAATTTTAGTTGGAGTTAGACAATCCTTAGGAATCATGTGGTTAACATTAATAGTCGCAGAAACTGTAGCAGCTGATTCTGGTATTGGGTATATGGCTATGAATGCAAGAGAACTTATGCTTATGGATATAATTGTTTTAAGTATTATAGTTTATGCACTGCTTGGTAAGCTCTCAGATGTTATTGCTAAAATACTTGAATATAGATTATTGCGATGGCATCCTAATTTTAAAAAATAATAATAGAGGTGATTAGATAAGATGGAGTCTAATAAAAATGGATATTATCTTCGTGTTGATAAACTTCAAAAACAATTTGGAGATGCAACAATATTAGATGATATTGAATTAACTATAGAACCTGGTGAATTTATTGCAATAGTTGGCAGAAGTGGATGTGGTAAAAGTACCTTACTAAGATTGATTTCAGGACTAGAAGAGGCTACCCATGGTGGAGTTTACTTAGACGAAAACAAGGTTGAAGGAGTTAATTTAGACACACGATTTATTTTCCAAGAAGCAAGATTATTGCCTTGGAGAAAGATTATTGATAATGTTAGAATTGGTGCAGAAAATAAAGACAAAGAGCTGGCTTTAAGAGCTTTAAAGGACGTTGGGCTTGAGGATAGAGCAAATGAATGGCCAAGTGTATTATCAGGAGGGCAAAAGCAAAGAATCTCTTTAGCCAGAGCTCTTGCTGGTAATGCAAAATTACTGCTATTAGATGAACCGCTAGGTGCATTAGATGCATTAACAAGAATAGAAATGCAGCAATTAATTGAAAAGTTATGGCGAGAAAAAGGCTTTACAGTTATTCTGGTAACTCATGATGTAAGTGAAGCAGTAGCTTTAGCAGACAGAGTTATTCTTGTTGAAAAAGGGAAAATAACGATGGATACAAAAATCACACTAGCCCGCCCAAGAGAGAGGAATAACGATTTTGTATATTTTGAAAGAAGAATTTTAGATAGAGTTATGAATAAAGAAACTGATACATTGCCAAGAGAAGAGTATGCTATTTAAAATATAAAGAAATATTGTGGGGAAAATCTGCGTGTAAATGATGTATTATTAAAGTGCTTTATGTGTTGGAGCACTTTTATAGTATTTAGACATTATGTTAATATAGATAATTTCTTATTGGTGAAATGTTAATAAGGGATTGTAAAATATGAGAATAAGTATGGTAATATTCTTAACCATACTTATTCTGAAGAATATTACCATATTAGAATATGTTGTTAAAATGCGGGTTTGGTGTTAGTAGAATATTTAAAAGGTTATAAAGTATTAAATTAAAAATGCAATATTGAAAGATAGATATAATAAAAGGAGTTATAGAAGCATGTCAAATTTAAAATATAGAGAAGAGCTTGATTTAATTGAAAATTATAAACCAGCAAAGTCACTAGAGTCTATAAACCGAGAACTCGGAGCAACTGAAATAATTAAACTTGCAGGTAATGAAAATAGACTTGGAAGTTCTTATTTAGCTAAGGAAGCAGTTAAAAATTTTCTTGAAGAACTTTCATTTTATCCAGACTTTGATGTGACACGTCTTAGAGAAAGATTATCAAAGGATTTAAAAGTTAAAGGGGAACAGCTTATTTTTGGTAATGGATCATTTGAACTATTATCTTTGATAGCTAAAGCTTTTATAAGTAAGGGAGAAGAATCTATTATACCAGAAATAACATTTGGCTGGTATCAATCAGTTACCCTTCAAATGGGTGGAAAGATTGAGTGGATTCCACTTAAAAAACATAAAATAGACTTAGATGAAATTATAGCAAGAATAAATCAAAATACTAGAGTAATATGGATTTGCAATCCTAATAACCCTATAGGAGCATTTATAAATGAAGCAACTTTGAAAAATTTTCTTAAAGATGTTCCAAGAGATGTGATTGTAGTTTTAGATGAAGCTTATTATGAATTTGCAGATGATTCAAGTTATCCAGATTCTATTAAATTACTTGAAGATTATAAAAATATTATTATTTTAAGAACATTTTCTAAGGTTTATGGCTTAGCATCTTTAAGATTAGGATATGGTATTGCAGATTCAGAATTTATTAGCTATTTATATAAAGTTAAGGAGCCTATTAATGTAAATATGGCAGCTCAAGTAGCTGCTTTGGCAAGCCTTGATGATCAGGAGTTTAAAAACAAAGTTTTGGATAATAATAAAAAAAGTAAGCAATTATATTATGATGAATTAGGTAAATTAAATTTAGAATATATTAAAACACAAGGCAATTTTATAATGATAAATACAAAACTTAATGGAGATTTTGTTGCAGATGAGTTCTTAAAGAGAGGAATAATTATAAGAAGTGGTGTGGAATTTAAAATGCCAGAATGGATAAGGATTTCAATAGGTACATATGAAGAGAATATTAAAGTTTTAGATGTATTAAAAGAAATAATATCCTAATTATTTATTGTATAGAGACCTAAAGTTTTGAATTGACAATAGAATGAAATGATGATATTATCTTGATAAATACTATATGAATGCTTTGAATTGAAATGACTAGTAATCTTGGAACATTAAGTATAATAATTATTGTAGTTTCATTTAATAGTCTTTTTTTATTAGATAAACACCGAGCATATTTATGGGAATCGTAGAATTAAAAAAGATTAGTATTAGAAAGACAGGAGGCTGTAATATATGCTATTACAAGAGGAATTTCAATTACTAAAGGATAATATAAAAAAAAGAGGAAGTGCAGCAATTGCTTTTTCAGGAGGAGTGGATAGTACTTTCTTAGTTAAAGTAGCACATGAGGTATTAGGAGATAAGGTTATAGCAGTTACAGCTACTTCATCAACTTATCCAGAAAGAGAGTTAAAAGAAGCAATTAAATATGCAAAGAATATTGGTATAAAACACTTGATTATATCTTCAGAAGAGCTGGACATTGAAGGTTTTGCTAGTAATCCTAAAAATAGATGTTATTATTGTAAAAAAGAACTTTTTACAAAGATAAAGGCAGTAGCTAAAGAAAATGATGTTGAATATGTTTTTGATGGTTCAAATCTAGATGATAATGGCGACTATAGACCTGGAATGCAGGCAGCTAGAGAATTGGAAGTAATAAGCCCCCTTAAGGAAGCAAATCTTACTAAGGCCGATATAAGAGAGCTTTCAAAAGAATTAGGACTTCCAACTTGGAACAAGCCATCATTTGCATGCTTATCTTCCAGATTTCCGTATGGAAAAAAGATTACAATTCCAAAGCTTAAAATGGTAGAAAAAGCAGAACAGTTTTTGCTTGATATGGGCATAAGGCAAGTAAGAGTAAGGCATCATGGAGAAATAGCTAGAATTGAAGTTTCTCCAGAGGAAAGAATTAAATTCTTTGATGTTGAAGCCATGGATAAGATAGGAGAAAAGTTTAAAGATATCGGATTTGCTTACGTCACTTTAGACATATTAGGATACAGAACTGGTAGTATGAATGAAGTGCTAACTGAGGAAGAAAAAAAGTTAACTATTAAAATTTAGAAAAAAGATTAAATTTATATTAAATAGTTGACCAGAAATCTGGAGGCTAAGTTTTTCTTTAATATTTAAAGAAAAATTTAGCCTTTTATTTTTAAAAATTTTATGAATTTTAGAACAATTAAAATAAATGAGGAATCTGTTAAGCTGTTATGAAAAAATAGCTTGATTATTCATAGAATTACTCG
>NZ_JAABNP010000053.1 GCF_009928485.1 Clostridium sp. C2-6-12
ACTATTTATACAGTTTTTATTACTGCCTTTGCCTACTAAAATTATACTCTAACTTTAGTTTAATCTTCTCCATCTAATAATAATTATTAATAAACAAGATTTACTTATTTATTGATAAAATGTATAATTCAATTATAGAATATAACGTCCTTATATTTTTATAATATATTGAAAGGATATGATGATATGGATAATAACTTAAACGAAGCTGTTTTAGATAAATTAACAAAAACCTGTACTTGTAAGTTGATTACTCGCGCAAAGATTAAAGAAGCAATAAAAAATGGAGCTTCAACTTTAGAAGAAGTTCAAAAGGCAACTGGAGCTGGCAGTGGACCTTGCAAAGGTAATGGATGTTCTCCAAGAATAAACCAAATATTAGAGCAATTTAATAAATAAAGTTATGCTATATGAACATAATTTTATTTCCCGGAAAATATTGGATTGATTCATATAAAAAATAGCAGCCATCGCTGCTATTTTTTTATATATTGTTTTATTTCAAGCCTATCCTTCCATCAGAATATTCAGGTACTTGGTTAATAATGCTCTTTTTTATGCAGTACTCAATATCCTCATCTAAACTTAAAGATTTCATAACAGAGTAATGTGAAGCTTCTTTCACATAACTTAAAATATCTTCATGTCCTTCATATATCATATTAGCTGTTTTAGCTATATCAGTAAGTACTAAATTTTCATCTTTCTTTAACATTTCATTTATTATATATCCACTGCAAATATAATCATCCATAG
Organism: Clostridium sp. C2-6-12; assembly: GCF_009928485.1. Classification (GTDB taxonomy): domain Bacteria; phylum Bacillota; class Clostridia; order Clostridiales; family Clostridiaceae; genus Clostridium. The sequence continues at coordinate 757 of NZ_JAABNP010000053.1, forward strand.
AAAAATTGCCATTAGTCCCTGCATTAATAATAACTACATCTTCATTTATTTGAATAAGAGTTTCAGCTACGGCTTTAGCATTTATCATAGCTCCTATTAATACTCTTTTAGCTGTACTAGATTTCGTAAGTGTTCTAGTTCCATTAGTTGTTGTCATTAACATAATTTTATCTTCTATCTTTTCTCTAGTATATTCTAATGGAGAATTTGATAAATCAAAACCTTCTATTTTGACAGCCTTTCTTTCACCACCTAATACATATTCTTCTCTTCTAAGCTTATTTGCATGTTCTAAGGTTTCTTCAATTGTTAAATAAGGAATGACTTCTCTACAACCATTATTTAATGCTGTAACAATTACAGATGTTGCTCTAAACATATCTATGATAACAACAATTTTATTTTCAATTTTGCTTTCGCTTATATCATCTGCTGATATTATAATATCAACCTTCATTTCTACCACACCTTTTTATTTAAAATTTTTTCCTTGCCATAAATCATTATCCTCTAAAGCTTTATCTATTGAATTCAAAACTTCCCACTTTTTTAAACTCCACATGGGACCTATCAAAAGTTCCCTTGGTGCATCACCTGTTAATCTATGTACTACCATTTCCTTTGGAAGCATTGATATTCCTTTTATAATAAGTTCTACATAATCTTCTTGAGACAAAAATTCAAGTTCACCTTTTTCATAAACTTTTACCATAGGAGTTTCTTTCATTAAGTGAAGTAAGTGAAACTTGATCCCCTTTGCTCCAGAATGAGCAATATAGTGTACTGTTTTTAACATATCTTCCTTTGTCTCTCCTGGCAATCCTAAAATATCATGAACTACTACATCAATATTTCTTGCCTTTAAATTTTTCATTGCCTCTTCAAAAATCTCTAATTTATAACCTCTATTTATTCTTTTAGCGGTTTCATCCTTACTGGTTTGAAGTCCAAGCTCTATCCATAAATAAAACTTATTATTTATTTCCTCTAATAAATCCAATACTTCCTTATCTAAACAATCAGGTCTTGTTGCTATTGCTATTGCTACAACTCCCTCTTGATTTAATGCTTCTTCATATTTTCTCCTTAATTCTTCCACAGGTGCATATGTATTGGTATATGCTTGAAAATATGCGATATACTTTCCGCTTTTCCACTTATGAGCCATCATTTTTTTTATGTCATTGAATTGTTTATTAATAGTTAATAATCTATCGCCAGCGTAATCCCCCGAACCTCTTTCACTACAAAAAAGACATCCTCCACTGCTTATCTTACCATCCCTGTTAGGACATGAAAATCCTCCATCTAAAGAAATTTTAAATACCTTCTCGCCAAATTTTTCTCTCAAAAAGTAGTTTAAACTATGATATCTCTTTCCATTCCAAAAATTATTCATATATCCTCCTATATAAAAACATCACCAAGGAAAATTAACATTTCTAATCCTAAAGTAATCTATTTTTATAACTTATATAACTATCTTTATATTTAGTTTTCTTCCTTACATTGTACATTTAAAATTATTAATTGTACAACGCAAAAAAGAATAAATCAAAAGTAAACCTTATATATTATAAAAGAAGGATTCTTAGGGGAGGATATGTTTTGAAAAATGAATTAATTAAAATCTTTCAGGTAGCCACGGTCTTCATTGGTACCATTGTTGGTGCTGGACTTGCCTCAGGAAAAGAGATTACAGAATTTTTCACTAAATACGGAATAAGCAGTTTCTTAGCAATTATCGCTTGTGGAATAATATATATAATCTTAGGATTTATAATCTCTAAAGTTAGTCTCGATTATAATCTTAATTCATATAGTGATCTAATAAACATAATAAGTCCAAATATATTAGGAAAATTTACTGGATTTATAACTACATTTTTCCTCATTTCCAGCTCATCAATAATCCTTGCTGGAAGTGGAGCTTTAATTCATCAATTCTTTGGAATACCTAAATTATTAGGGTCTTCAATCATGATTTTAATTGCTGTTTTTTTCTTGCTCCGTGATACTGAAGGATTAATTGAAGTAAATTCCTTTATTGTTCCTGGGTTAATCGGGACACTTACTTTAATTACAGCTTTATATTTTTCCTTTTGCAAAGATACTATTTCCTTTAATAATATATTAAGTTTTCCACCACAAAAATCTGGTATTGTAATTTCTACAATTTTGTATGCTGGTTATAATACACTTTCCGCTTCTGGAGTTTTAGTCCCTCTTAGCACTCAGATAAAAAAAACTAAGACTATGTTTATAGGAGTAGCAACAGGTGCAATTGGATTAACTCTTCTATGCTTAATGATAAATTTACTATTAACAATTAATCAGCCATATATATATAATTATGAAATCCCTCTATTATTTGTAGCAAATAGATTTGGCAATATTATTCAGGCTTTATTGCTTGTTATCATATGGTTAGAAATGTTTTCTACTGAAGTTTCAGATGTTTATTCAATAAGTAAAACCTTGGAACAAACATTTAATATTAAATTTAAGCAGGCTATCTTCTTAGTTTTAGGTACTGCCCTTTTAATTTCCCAATTAGGATTTGGTAACCTTATAACAAAACTGTATCCTATGTTTGGATTATTAAGTTTATTATTTATTATTCAATTAGTAATATTTTATAGGAAACATAAATAAGAACAGATTAATCTTGACTCATGTTCGTTCGCTGAGTAAGTTATTTACATTGAGTCTTTTTAAGGAAGCTAATTCGTATTCACGAATTAGCTAAGTTCAAATAACCAAATATAAAATTTATATTTTCACTTATCTCACTTATCTACTTGTGTTATACTTTTATAAAATAGTAGTTATTTAAAGGATTTGTGATGTATATGAATTATTTAGATATGTTAAATGAATGTACCCTTTGTAATAGAAATTGTAAGATAAACAGAAATAATAAGCAGTTTGGATTTTGTAGAGCTTCTGATAAAGTAAAAATAGCTAGAGCTGCGTTGCATTTTGGAGAAGAGCCTCCTATTTCACAAGGCAATGGTTCCGGTACTGTATTTTTTTCACATTGTAATTTTAACTGTGTGTTCTGCCAAAATCATACTATAAGTCAGGGAAACATTAAAGATTTAGAAGATTCAGTTACTGGAATTGAGGTTTCCATTGAAAGACTTTCTGAAATATTTTTAGAACTTCAAAAAAAAGGAGCAAATAATATTAATTTAGTAACTCCAACCCATTATGTTCCTCAAATAATTGAAGCGCTAAAAATTGCAAAAAATAATGATCTTACAATACCTGTTCTTTATAATACCAATGGTTATGATTCTCTTGAAACAATAAAAGCTCTAGATGGATACATAGATGTTTATCTTCCTGATTTTAAATATTTTAATGATAAATATGCTATTAAATATTCTAAAGTAAGTAATTATGCTTCAAATACAATGAAAATAATAACTGAAATGTTTAATCAAGTTGGGAAACCAAAATTTGATTTAAAAGGCAATATAGTTAATGGAGTTATTATAAGACATTTAATGCTTCCAGGATTACTTTTTGACTCAAAAAAAGTAATTGATCATATTTACAATGAATATGGTAATAATGTTTATTTAAGTTTAATGAATCAATATGTTCCCATGTTTAAGGCTTGTGATTATCCAGAAATAAACAAATCACTTAACCCTAAACATTATGAATCCTTAATAAATTATGCTTTAGATTTAGGCATAGAAAATGGTTTTGTACAAGATTCTGGAACTGATAATATAGCTTATATTCCAGATTTTAATCTTGAAGGCGTTAGCAAGTAAAACTTCAAATTATAAAATTCTGTTCTTTACACAATTATTTTTATAAGGTTTATTTTTATAGATCAACTTAATCATTGATTAAAAGAGTTCTTATTATTCTAGAGAACTCTTTTACTTTTAATAATAAAATTTAGGGACCTTCAATTCATTATCCAACCCCAGTATGATTGGAGGTATAAATACTTTCCTTTTCAATTCTTTAGACTCTTCAATTTTAATTTCTCTAAACTCAAAATGTGTTCTGTTCTCATCCTTATATACTCTAGTCAAAATAGCATTTAAATCTGATTCAAGCAAGCTTAAACTATTAAATATACATACTTCACCATAGCCCCATGAAGGATTTGGGTACGTTACATCATTGCGTCTTCTTCTAGCTCCTCTTATTAAATAATATTTCAATCTTTGCCCAAAAAGATATGGATCCTTTCCTTGTATTATTCCCCATTCCATCATTAGTGCACATATTCCAGTTACTTGAGGGGCTGCCATGGATGTGCCCGTCTTAGTATCATATCTGCCATTAGGAGCAGGACCTTCAATCTCCTCTCCTGGTGCAACTAAATCTGGTCTTACAGCAATTTGCCACTCCTCTTCTCCTCTTCCACTAAAAGATGAAAGATTATTTGTCCTATAATTGTAACTTCCTACAGCAATTATATTATCTACTGTAGCTGGAATTCCTAATGTATTAAATTGAATTGGCTCTAAAAACCTTGTGCCAGGATTAAGTCCCTCCAATACCGGAAGCCATATTGAATACCTTCCTAAATATTCATTCACTACATTTATCTCTAGTGTCCATACTCCTTGAAGAAGAAATTCATTCCTGCTTGAAAGAATTATTTTAATTTCACTATTTAATTCAAATGGTTTTGCCCCTGCAGCGTATATATCATATCTATCTCTTCCTATTGCTCCTTGAATATATCCTTCCTGTATTACAATACTACCAGTACTCTGACCAGTAGGATTTATTATATTAAGTGATATATTAGGTAAAATCGATTTATATAAGTTCATAACAATTGATTTTTCATCACTTGCTATATTAAAAGTTTCTCTTTGAGTCTTAGTTAAATTTCCACCAACATGATGTCCTGCATCACCTTCATTTCCAGCTGCAATTATAATTGAAACTCTTTCTAAATTAGCTATTGTTCTAATATACTGCTCTAATAAACTGCTTCCATTATGTGCACCATCGTTTGTACTTAAGCTAATATTAATAACTAATGGCATATCAAGTTCCTTACTCTTATCTAGCAAAAACTTAATTCCCTGCATTATTTGAGAGCTCAAAACTGCTACTCCTCTTGCAGCTTTTACCATGACTATTGATGCATTTGGTGCTACACCTACATATTGTTCGTTTATTCTTCCTCCAGCGCATGCAATTCCTGCTACATGCGTTCCATGTCCTGTATTATCAATAGATGGAACTATAGAGAAAGGATTATTAGATTTAATTGCTTCATTTATCATCTGCTTATTATATATATTTCCACCTGTACTTAAATCATAAATATACTCAATTCTTGTATTTCCTTCATTATCCATAAAAGCAGGATGGGCATAGTCTATTCCTGAATCAATAAATCCTACTAAAATTCCTTTTCCTGATACCTTAAACTCTGGTGGTAACTCAAATACACATGAAGCTCTGTTGCTTTCTCTATCCTGCTCATATAAACTTTTAGGTAATTCTATATATTGGATGGTATTACTTAGTGATAAATCCTTGAGCCTATCTGCTGGAATCTCTATAATTGCAAAACTATATCCTAAGTCTTGAAATTTTCCTCCTAAACTTTCAACAAATACTCTTGTCGCTTCTGGAGTATCTCTATATAAAATAACTAATTGTATATTATTAGTACCCTCTACATTAAATTTATAGCTTATTTCATCCAATACTGCCTTAGGTACATTGGTTAACAAACCAATAGATGCATCTACCTTTGAAGATATCTGTCTTTTTGAATCATCTATAATAATCGACTCCTTAATAAGTACACACAATCATACTATGCAAATAATCATTTAAATGCAACAAAATAGAGGTTAATTTGAATTACAAGTTAACCTCTATCTATATGCATTGCATTAGCAAAATTATAATTTTATTTCTACTCTTTCTAGTTTAGCAATTACATCTATTTCTTTCACTTCCATGGTTTCAGTAATTAAACTTCCAGCATTGCTCACTAAAAGTACTTTTGAATTTCCTAAGACCTTAACTTGTCTTATCTTCCTACTTCCTTTATAGTCAATTAAAAAGAACCCATTATTGCTAACTTCCTTTACACTATGTGCAAAAGCAATGTCACCTTTTAGCATCCTAAAGCCAATCATTTCATCGTCTTCTATTTCTAAATAAAACACCTTATCTTGAGGATAATCTTCTATTTTATTTGAATGGACCGGCATTTCCTTAGATCCTTTTTTAGCTGATAAAGCATAATTATATATTGGAACACTTCTAAGCACAGATGAAAATGCATCAGTCCATACTTCTGAACTTTCTACCTTCTTCTTAGGAACTTCTTTAAAAGTTTTTCTTTCCTCCATTAATTGCTCATCTGTAACAACCATGCTTATATCATTTAAATCGGCTTGTAATACTTTAGCTGCCTTATCAATAAATGATTCTGGAGCAACCTTTCTTCCCATTTCTACTTCATTTAGGTATTTTTCCGCTACTCCAAGCTTCTTAGCTAAAGCCTTAACTGTCATCCCACTTTTTTCTCTAGCCTGTTTTATATTTTCTCCTACACGACTCACTTTACTTTCTCCCCTTTTGTTGCGCCTCAAACCATTCTCTTTCTTCAACTAAATGTTCTAATAAATATTTAAAGGTCCATTGATAATTTTTAGCTGTTGATACAGCTAATACTCCACCCTTAACAAAACCTCTAATATATCTAATAGTGGTCTTTAAATGCTCATCTTTAAATCCATTAAAAATAAGTGCCTTTTCATTTACTGGCAATTCCTCAAAATAATTTTCATTTGGCTTTTCACATATAATATCTTCAAGTTTCATTAATGCCATATCATTATTAATTTCGATTACTTTTATATTTTGACTTTCAATCTTTTTAATTTCATCTGTTTTTAATCCATATGCTAATATACATCTATTATTTATAGCCATTTTAAGACACCTCTTTTCAATTTTATTTGGTATGTATAGTTTGTTTTTATATAAAATGATTTTGAGCAAATTATTCATTGTATGATATAAGTATAATATAAAAACTTGAACATTACATTATTCTTCAATTATTTCTGGTTCTTGGATTTCTTCTCCTTGCATATCAACTGTGACACTTTTTATAACTTGATCTTCATATGGTCTATCTGACATATCTGTTTTTTGAGAAACTATTTTGTCTGCAACCTCCATACCTTCAATAACCTTACCAAATGATGCATATTGTCCATCTAAATGTGGAGCATCTGCAACCATAATAAAGAATTGACTTCCTGCTGAATCTGGATGCATAGCTCTAGCCATTGATAATACACCTTTTGAATGTTTTAATTCATTTTTAAAACCATTGCTTGTAAATTCACCTTTTATAGAATAACCAGGACCGCCCATTCCACTTCCTTCAGGGCATCCTCCTTGAATCATAAACCCTGGAATAACTCTATGAAATATTAAACCATCATAAAAACCTCTATTTATTAAATCTACAAAATTTCTTACTGTATTTGGTGCTATTTCAGGATATAATTCTGCCTTAATAACACCACCATTTTCCATAGTCATTGTAATAATTGGATTTTTCATCTTAAAATTTCTCCTCTCGATATAAATCTTAAATAATATTATTATCTAAAATATAAATTTCAATTCATGATTATAGCACTGAATTACATCTATATTTCTGCATTAATTAAATTATAACAGAAATCTATAATTTTATTATCATTTATAGAATTATAAATTTTAATATTTCCTTTTTCTTTTGAATCACTTAATAAATCTCTTTCCATAAGCTTTCTTTCTAACTCATGAGAAGTACCAAGTCCTCCATCAATAAGAGGCACATGATTTCCTATAACATTTCCTAATGACTTCTTTATAAAAGGATAATGTGTACATCCTAAAACAACTGATGCAATCCCGTCACTTAAATAAGGTCTAAATTTTTCTTCTAAATATCCTTCAAGCTCTTCACCTTCTAGAATTCCTTGCTCAATAAATTCAACAAGACCTGCACAAGGCAACGAAACTATAGAAGATTGATCTTTATATTTATCCATTAATAACTTAAATTTTCTTTCTCTTAAGGTCATTGGTGTTGCCATTATTATTATTTTTCCTTCTCTGCTTAACTTAACAGCGGGCTTTAATGCTGGCTCTATTCCAATCACAATTAATTCTTTATATTTACTTCTTATATCTTCAATTGCTGCACTAGTTGCTGTATTGCAAGCTACTACAACTGCCTTAACATTTTTATCTAACAAGAAGTCTACTGCATTTAAAGTTAAATTTTTAACCTCATCTAAATTCTTAATACCATATGGAGCATTTTTAGAATCTCCAAAATATATAAAATCTTCATTTGGCAAAATAGAAATTGCCTCTCTCATTACGCTTAAACCGCCTACCCCTGAATCAAAAAATCCTATAGGACTATTTTTAATATTCAAAGTGTCCACACTCCATCTTTTCTAAAATTAAATATATAAAAAATAATTATTAAATTATATATCTTATCTACTAAATATTTTATTACTTTATTTCCAATAAATCTACATACAAATTATATTAGGTAAAATCATTTGATTTTTAAGTGACGCACTTAACAATTTTGGTTGATTATAGTATAATTATATGAGAAACTTATACATTATAGGTATTATTAATATAGTGAGGTATATTATTATGCGATTAGTTCCTATTGAATGCATTAGAGAAAACTCATTATTGGGTAAAAATATATATACTTCTGATGGGCGCTGCTTACTTAAAGCCGGTGTTGTCTTAACAGATGTTATATTAAAAAGGATTAGAGAATTGAAAATTTATTCTCTATATATAATTGATGAATATAGTTCTGATGAAATTGAAGACATTATAAAACCAGAATTAAGACAAAAATCTATTGCTGTAATTAAAGAAACATTCTCTGACATAGAAAGAATCGCATCAGTTCATAATTTTGAAAAACGAAATATTAATCAGTATACAAAACAAGAAAAAAAATATTTTAATTCAATTAACCAAATAGCTGAAGAGTTATTAGATAATGTTTTATCTAATAAAAATGTATTGCTATCTTTAGTTGATATAAAAAGTATGGACAATTATACATATTCCCATTGTGTTAATGTTGCTGTAATATCTCTCGTATTAGGAATTAGTTTAAGTCTTTCCAAAAGACATTTAACTTATGTTTGTATCGGTGCATTAATTCATGATATTGGTAAATCATTTATTCCAAGTGAAATCCTTCAAAAACCTGATAATTTAACTGATGAAGAATTTGAAATAATAAAAAAGCATCCTAAGCAAGGTTATGACTTTCTAGGAAACTTTTCAGACTTAAGTTCTCATATTAAATTAGTGGTTCTACAACATCATGAAAGATATGATGGACTAGGTTATCCTAGTGGAATTGCAGGGGATGAAATTAGTTATCTCTCTAGAATTGTAAGCATTGCAGATGTTTATGATGCGTTGACTTCCGACAGACCGTATAAAAGAGCTATGTGTCCAAGTGATGCCCTTGAATATTTAATGTCTAATGCAGGTACTCTATTTGATTATGAAATGATTAATGTATTTTGTAAGGTCGTTATACCATTTCCTCAAGGAACAATTGTCAGTCTTAGTAATGGAGACATTGGTGTAGTAGAAGAAACACTTCCAAACTTTCCATTAAGACCAATTGTGAAAATAGTTAAAAGTGACCGTAAAAATAAAATTGGTTCAAAAGTTAATCTAATAGATACTCTTTCTGTTGTTATTTCAGATATAGAATATGAAATATAAAATAAGTTACTAAAAATTCTTTGGTGACTTATTTTTTTATTAATATAATTATTGTTAATTCATTCTAGTTCTTCTATTAATAAAAGGATTTAAATTAGCAAGTTCCTCTGCTTCTTCAAAACTTCTAGCTCTAAATACTAAAGTCCATCCGTTTCTGTCATACTTTCCTGCACACATTATATATTTCCCTTGCTTATTTCCATAGTTACCTTGTCTATCTATTATTAAACTTCTAATGCTATCTACGTTCTTGCAGTTTACTTTTACAAAAAAATTTCCTATCTCTTTCATAATACATACCTCCAACCAAACATACGTTCATTTGATTATATTATACAGAACACTTGTTTGGTTGTCAATAAAATATATGAATTTTGTAGAAAAAGGGTTAAATAAAAGAAATAGAAGGGAAAAATCCCTTCTACCCATAAACAAACTTATAAAATTTATAAAGCTGCTATATCAAATACTTCTAAATCTTTATTTTCATCAAGCTTTTCAATTTCCACATCAGCAATTGCTCTTAATGTATCTAATGCAGTAATTACACCTACATTTCTTTCAACTGCAGCTCTTCTTATTAAGAATCCATCTCTATTTGAATCATTTCCCTTAGTTGGAGTATTTACAACTAAGTCTACTTCTCTATTCTTAACTATATCTAAGATATTTGGTTCTTCTTCATTAATTTTTCTAATTTCTTCTACTTCTATACCTGCTTCTCTTAATAATGAAGCTGTTCCTGTAGTTGCTATAAATTTATAACCAACTGCTGCAAGATCTTTTGCTATTGGTAAGAATTCTGCTTTATCATGTTTATTTATTGTTGCTAATATCTTGCCCTTTTCTTTTGATGGGTACATATTTGCTCCAACAAATCCTTTATAAAGCGCTTCTTTAATATTTCTACCAACTCCTAAAACTTCTCCTGTAGATCTCATTTCAGGTCCTAAGCATACTTCAACATTAGGAAGTTTTTGAGTTGAGAATACTGGAACCTTAACCGAAACTAATTCAGGTTCTTTATATACATCTATTCCATAATCTAAGTCCTTTAATTTAGCTCCAAGCATTACTTGTGTAGCTAAATCTACTATTGGAACAGTACTTACTTTACTTATATAAGGTACTGTTCTTGAAGCCCTTGGGTTAACTTCAATTACATATAACTGTCCTTCAAATTCTATGAATTGAATATTTATCATACCCTTTATCCCAATTGCTAAAGCTAATTTCTTAGTATATTCTAATACATCTGCTTTTATCTTATCTGATATATTTTGACTTGGATACATAGTAACACTATCACCAGAGTGAACTCCAGCTCTTTCTAAGTGTTCCATAATACCTGGTATTAATATATTTTCTCCATCTGATATAGCATCTACTTCTATTTCTCTACCCATTAAGTATTTATCAATAAGTATTGGATTTTTACTATCTTTTGCAAATGCATTTTCTAAGTAGTATGTTAATTCATCTTCATCATGAGTTATTTCCATCCCTTGACCACCAATTACATATGAAGGTCTAACAAGTACCGGGAACTTTAATCTTCTTGCTTCTTCTAAACCTTCTTGTAGCGACCATATACCTTTACCCTTTGGTCTTGATATTCCTAATTTCTCTAATAATGCATCAAACTTTTCTCTATCTTCAGCCATATCAATTTGATCTGCTGTAGTTCCAAGAGTCACAATATTTTGTTCCTTTAAGAAATTAGCAAGTTTAATTGCTGTTTGACCTCCAAATTGAAGTATTACTCCATCTGGCTTTTCTTTTTCAATTATATTTAAAACATCTTCTTCTGTTAATGGTTCAAAGTATAATTTATCTGATACGTCAAAATCTGTACTTACTGTTTCTGGATTATTATTAACTATGATAGTTTCAATTCCTAATTTTTTTAATGCTTTTACACAATGTACTGAAGCATAGTCAAATTCAATTCCTTGACCAATTCTTATTGGACCTGAACCTATAACTATAACCTTCTTATTATTTGATACTTCAACTTCATCATATTGTTCATAAGTTGAGTAATAATAAGGTGATAATGCCTCAAATTCTCCACCGCAAGTATCTACCATCTTATATGAAGGCTTTATGTTCCAAATATCTCTTAATCTATATAAGTCATCTGGAGTTACTTTTAACATATCTGCTATAGCTTTATCTGAAAATCCTTTTTTCTTTAAGCTGTATAACCATTCTTTATCTAAATCTTCTATTTTACTTAACTTTAATCTTTGTTCTTCTTCAACTATCCATTTGATTTTTTCTAGGAAGAACATATCAATTCCTGTAATTTTGTTTATCTTTTCGATCATGTAATCTCTTCTAATCATTTCAGCTAAAGCAAATATTCTTTCATCATCTGGTGCCATTACTTTTTCTTTAAGTTCAGAAATACTGCATTCCTTGAACTTTTTATGATCCAAAGAATACTTCCCTATTTCTAAACTTCTTATTCCTTTTAAGAATGCTTGCTCAAAATTAGCCCCTATAGCCATAATTTCTCCAGTTGCCATCATCTTTGTTCCAAGCTCTCTATCTGCTCCAAAGAATTTATCGAAAGGCCATTTTGGTATTTTAACTACAACATAATCTAAAGTTGGTTCGAAACACGCATAAGTCTTTTGAGTTACTGCATTTTTTATTTCATCTAATCCATATCCAAGAGCAATTTTAGCTGCAAGCTTAGCTATAGGATATCCTGTTGCTTTTGATGCTAATGCTGAACTTCTTGAAACTCTCGGATTGATTTCTATAACTGCATATTCAAAAGAATTTGGATTTAATGAGAATTGTACATTACATCCACCTTCAATTCCAACAGCATTGATTATGTTTATTGATGCTGTTCTTAGCATTTGATATTCTTTATCCGAAAGGGTTTGTGATGGTGCAACAACTATACTATCCCCAGTGTGTATACCAACCGGGTCTATATTTTCCATGTTACATACAGTAATACAATTACCATAGGAGTCTCTCATTACTTCGTACTCTACTTCTTTCCATCCCTTAACACTCTTTTCAAGTAAAACTTGACCTATTGTACTTAATTGAAGTCCTAATTTTAATATAGTTTCAAGCTCTTCCTCATTATTAGCAATACCGCCCCCAGATCCTCCTAGAGTATAAGCTGGTCTAACTATAACAGGATAACCAATTTTACCTGCAAAATCCATTCCTGATTTTAAATCAGTTACAATTTCACTTTTTATAACTGGCTCTCCAATTTCATTCATCATATCTCTAAATAATTCTCTATCTTCACCCTTTTTAATAGAGTCTATAGATGTTCCAATTACATTTACATTATATTTTTCTAATATACCAGAATCATTTAATTCTACTGCAAGGTTAAGCCCTGTTTGACCACCCATTCCTGCAAGTAAGCTGTCCGGCTTTTCTTTAGCAATAACTTTTTCAACAAATTCTAATGTTAATGGCTCTAAGTAAATTTTATCTGCAACTTCTTTATCTGTCATTATTGTAGCAGGATTTGAATTTATAAGTACAACTTCTATACCTTCTGATTTTAGCGCTTCACATGCTTGAGTTCCTGAATAATCAAACTCTGCTGCTTGACCTATGACTATTGGACCTGATCCTATAACTAATACTTTCTTTATATTCTTATTTAATGGCATTCTTAAACCCTCCTATAGTGCATATTCTAAAAATTTATCAAATATATATTCGCTGTCATTTGGACCAGCTGATGCCTCTGGATGGAATTGAACTGAATATATTGGTAAGTTCTTATGCTTCATTCCTTCTACAGTTCCATCATTTATATTTACATGAGTAACTTCCATATCATCTGGTAATTTTTCAACTACATAACCATGGTTCTGAGAAGTTATATGCACAATGTTAGCTTCTAAATCTTTAACTGGATGATTACATCCTCTATGTCCAAATTTTAATTTAGTAGTTTTACCACCTAAAGCTAATCCCAATAATTGATGCCCTAAGCAAATACCTGTAATTGGCTTCTTACCAACAAGTTTCTTTATATTTTCTATAGCAAAATCTAAATCTTCTGGGTCCCCAGGGCCATTAGATAAGAATACTAAGTCTGGATTAACACTTAAAACTTCTTCTGCTGTTGCAGTTGCTGGAAATACTGTTAACTTACAATTTCTCTTTTTGAAATTTCTTATTATGTTAGTCTTTATACCAAAATCCATAACTGCAATATGCTTTCCAGTACCTTCAATTGTATAAGATTTACCTGTTGTAACAGTCTTTACAGCTTCTTTAGTTGAAAATCCTGCTATTTTTTCTTTAATATATTCATCATCAACATCTTCTAATGTTATTATGCCTCTCATTGTACCGCTATTTCTTAAAACTTTAGTCAATGCTCTTGTATCTATTCCTTCTAATCCAAGAACTCGTCCTTGCTTTAAAAAATCTTCAAGTCCTAATTCACACCTGAAATTACTTGGTAAATTACATTTTTCTCTTACAATGAAACCTCTTACTTTAATTGAGTCAGATTCCATATCGTCAAGATTAATTCCATAGTTACCTATTAAAGGATAAGTCATAGTTACTATTTGTCCGTAATAAGATGGATCAGTTAATACCTCTTGATAACCTGTCATACCAGTTGTAAATACTACTTCTCCAACGCTTTCTTTTAGGTACCCAAAAGCTTTACCTTCAAAAACCATACCATTTTCTAATATAAGCTTTGCCTTCATGCTCAAGCCTCCTACAAATATATTTTTGCTAAAACTACACCTTATGAATCTTTTTTGAGTAAAACAAAAGGATAATAAAGAGACTACAGTAAAACTGTTCTCTTCACTATCCTGTGATATACCTTACAAAATATTGACTTCAAAAAATAAGCTATGAAATTTTTCATTTTGTTTCCAAAAATCATAGTTATGCTCCCTTTTTGGCCTCACAGGACCAAGTTAAAGTGTATCTTAACTTTTCAAATTTTTCTCTTTTAATTATTCTAGTTGATATAATTTGCTATGTCAAGATAAATTAAGGATAGTTTATTTAATTCTTTTTATTTTTATCATATTGCATTAATATTATTCAAATATTCATTCCAACTACCATATTATCATATAAACCCAATAATATAAAGTATAAAAATTCATATTTATTGAATTTTTATACACTACCCATTTTATATATTTTTTAATTATTATTCTTTAGAATTATTTTTCTACTCAATGAACGTGGAATTAACTTATTACCCAAAACTAATAATTTATTTTTATATCCTGGAATTATTATTGCTTTCCCTTTAAAAAATTCTAAATAAGCTTCCTTTGCAACATCCTCGGCATCCATTAAATATTTTTTTGCTTTTTTAGATTTTTTAATTCCTGACTTTTCTTGAAATGATGTTTTCACAGGTCCTGGACAAAGGCAACTAACTCTTACCCCAAAGCTCTTTACTTCCTCATGAAGAGCTTCTGTTAATGATAATACATAAGCTTTGCTTGAATAATAAAGCGCCATCTTTGGTCCACCAACAAAAGCAGCGGTAGATGCAACATTCATAATTCCACCACAGCCTCTTTTAATCATATCCTTTAAAAAATATTTAGAAAGATTAGTTAATGCAATAATATTTATATTTATTAATTGTTCTTCAAATCCATCCTCTGCTTCATTGAAGAAACCAAAACCTCCAATTCCAGCATTATTTATTAAATTATCAACAATTAAATTTTTTTCTTCCACAGTTTTTACTATTTTTTCACAAGCTTTATCCACAGATAAATCTATCTGTATTATTTCCACAGATATTTGATATTTTTCCTCAAATTCTTTTTTTAATTCTTCAAGCTTTTTTCCATTTCTAGCTGCAATAATTAGATTGTGACTGTCTATTGCAAAAAGCTTTGCTAATTCTAATCCTATTCCTTCTGTTCCACCAGTTATCATAGTGTATGTCATAGACTTTTCCATAATATAATCACCCTTTAAATTTAATTATTCTTATATCCCATCGTTTTTTATAGACATTTGAATGCTAATTCTTATTTTACTATATTTCATTTTTATACGTTATTTTCATCTTCTTTATTGTTTAGATAAAACAAGATATGATAAAATACTTAATATATAGAAATTAATTTATAAATATATCAATAATTCAGTATTCATATATTTATAAATTAATGGGAATATAAATACACTCTCCATATAAATACAAAAAATTATTAATATAATTAATTATAAAGAGGTGCTAAATGGATATTGAACAAGATCCTAAAAAAATAGATATTATAGATAAACTTAGTTTAGATGATTTAACAGTTGGTGAAAAATTTTACTTTATTAAAGAAAACAGCATTTCTTCTGAAGGTCAAATCGTTACAAAATATGATAATTGCTTTGCTGTTAGCATTTTCTCAGGTCAAGCTAGCTATAAACCTGTTGCAGTAAATGAACAAGTTAATCTTATAATTGCCAATAAAGATTCAGCCTTTAAATGCATCTCTCAAGTGCTTGGCTGTAAATTAGAAGATGGTTTTCAATTGGCAGTATTGAGTATTCCTGATGTTATAAATAAAATCGAACGAAGAAAACATCCAAGACTTCAACTAGTTACTGCTGTAGATTATTATAATCTTCCATCCGCTACTAGTTACAAGTCTATTAATCAAATTCCAGCATTATACTTTAAGAAGATGAAAAAAACTTTTACTGTTGATGTAAGTAGAAGTGGTATAAACATTGTGACTTATAAAGAAGATACAATTCCAAAGGAAGGTATAATTTCACTCCCTCTATATGAAAAAATTGATATACTTGCTTCTATAATAAGAATTGACTTTGATGAAACAAATAATAGTTACAAAACTGCTTATGAATTCAAAGATATAAAGAAGGAAAAATGGGATATTTTAAACAAATTCATTGATGAAAAATTAAAAAAGCAATCATAAATAAGTTTGAAAGTTCCTCTTACTTATGATATAATTAAATTAAATAAATATTCAGAATATTTAGGCAGTTACAGATTTTCTGAACTGACCATCTGAATCTCTTTCAACACTACTTTTTCTAAAAAGAACCTTATCAATTTAATGATAAGGTTCTTTTTATTTATATTATTTTTATCATGAAAAACTTATATCTTTAATTAAAACTTATCTATTATAAGTTCTGCTGTTCTTCTGTTAGTTACAACTGCTACATTATGTACATTACAAACTCTAAGTAATGCTGATACATCTGGTTCATGAGGTTGTGAAGTTAATGGATCTGTAAAGAATATTACTAAATCAATATTTCCTTCAGCAATACGTCCTCCTAATTGTTGGTCTCCTCCATATGGCCCAGATAAATATCTTTTAACTTCAAGTCCAGTCGCTTCTGATATAAGTTTTCCTGTTGTTCCTGTAGCTACTAAATCATATTTACCTAATATGTCCTTATATTTTTTTGAAAATTCAATCATTTCTTCTTTCTTTTTATCATGTGCAATTAATGCAATTTTCATGCTAGTTGTCCCCCTTTTTAACATTTAATAATACGTTTTCACAGTGAAATTATACTATAATTTCAAATAATTAAAAAGAACATTTTCATTAATTATATATTTTTGTACATTTTCATATGAGGTATACCAGCTTCTTCATAGATATCTGCAACTCCTGTAAATCCTACACTTTCATATAAAGCCTTTGCATATACTTGAGCAGATAAAACAATTTTATTTTCTTCAGAATTTCTTTGTATATACTGAATTGCAATTTCAAGCATTTCCTGGGCAATACCCTTTCTTCTAAATTCTTTTAATACCAAAACCCTTCCAATTGATATATTTTCATATCCAATGCCTTTAGGAACTATTCTACAATATGCTGCTATTTTTCCCTCTTCCTCTAAAAATATATGAATACATTTATCGTCTAATCCATCTATTTCTTCTTCACATACAATTTTTTGTTCTAGAATAAATACCTCACATCTGCTTCTAACTATTCCATACAGTTGTTTTAAAGATAGCTCCTCAAATTTTTTAACCTGCCAATTCTTCATACTTACTGTCATCCCTTCATTTATTTAAATTTTCTAAGCCAATAATCATATAGTTTGAATTTACTAAATCTAATATACAAATTTTAAAAGATATAAAGGATATCCTTCACAGTTAGATATCCTTTATATCTTTTTTATACGTAAGTTAATTACGATTACTTATTTGTTATGGTAAACTACCTATCTTATTTGGCCATTTCCATAAACAATATATTTTATAGTAGTTAACTCCTTTAAGCCCATTGGTCCTCTTGCGTGAAGCTTTTGAGTACTAATTCCTATCTCAGCTCCAAAACCAAATTCTCCTCCATCCGTAAATCTTGTTGATGCATTTACATAAACAGCCGCTGCATCAACTCTTTGTAAGAATTTTTGAGAATTCTTATAACTTTCTGTAATTATTGCTTCTGAATGCCCTGTACCATATTTATTTATATGCGCAATAGCTTCATCTACATCTTTAACAATTTTAACAGCCATAACATAGTCTAAGTATTCTTTTCCCCAATCTTCTTCATTAGCTTTTTCAATATCATTAATTATTACTTGAGCTGCTTCATCCCCCTTAACTGCAACTCCGCTTGCTCTTAATGCGTCCACTGCTATTGGTAGAAAATCTTTAGCAATCTTTTCATTTACTAATAATTTTTCAGCTGCATTACAAACAGAAGGTCTTGATGCTTTAGCATTAACAACAATATTCCTTGCCATTTCAAAATCACAGCTTTCATCAGCATATATATGACAATTACCGGTGCCTGTTTCAATAACTGGAACAGTTGCCTTTTTAACAACTGCTTTAATCAAACCAGCTCCTCCTCTTGGAATAAGAACATCTATAAATTCATTTAATCTCATCATTTCAGTTGCAATTTCTCTGCTTGTATCTTCCACTAGCTGAACTGAATCCTTAGGTAAACCAGCTCTCTCAATACCTTTAATCAAAGCTTTAACCACAGCTTTATTAGAGTTAATTGCTTCACTTCCACCTCTTAATATAACAGCATTTCCTGTCTTTAAGCAAAGTCCTGCTGCATCACAGGTTACATTAGGTCTTGCTTCATAAATTATTCCTATAACTCCTAATGGAACTCTTTTTTGACCAATTTGTAATCCGTTTGGTCTTTGCCACATTGAAATCACTTCTCCAATTGGATCTTGTAATTTAATTAGATCTTTAAGTCCTTCAGCCATTCCTTCAATTCTCTCATCACTTAAAGCTAATCTGTCCAGCATAGCCTTTGATGTTCCTTTTGATTGAGCAATATCTAAGTCTGCTTTATTGGCTTCGATTATATCATTCTTAGAATTAATAAGTTCCTCTGCCATTAATCTTAATGCTTCATCTTTTTCTTTTGTTGATGCTGCACCTAATTCATAAGATGCTTCTTTTGCTTTTTGCCCCAAATCAATTAAATAAGTCTTTTTTAATAATTCACTCATTCTTTCAGCCCCATTTCTATTATTTTATTGTTGATATGAATAAAGTTCCTATTTCCTCCCCAGCTAAAACATCTAATATTATATTTGGTTCACTTCCATTAGCTAAAACCATATCCACTCCAGCTGCTGTTGCTGTTTTAGCTGCCATTAGCTTGGTAATCATCCCACCAGTTCCTAAATTTGAACCAGCTCCTCCAGCACACTCTTCTAATTCTGGAGTAACCTCTTCAATTTCACTTAATAATTTTGCACAACTATTATTTCTTGGATCACAATCATAAAAACCATCTATATCAGATAATATTATTAACAAATCTGCATTAATTAATGATGATACTATTGCTGATAAATTATCGTTATCTCCAAATCTAACTATATTTTCAATCTCATCTATTGAAACTGTATCATTTTCATTTACAATAGGTATTATTTTCTTTTCTAATAAAGTCTCAAAGGTATTACATACATTTTCTCTAACATGGTCATCTTCTATTACATCTCTTGTAAGAAGAATTTGACCTACTATATGACTATATTCACCAAAAAACTTACTGTATATATGCATCAACTCACATTGTCCAACTGCTGCTACAGCTTGCTTTTCTCTTATACTCTCGGGCTTTTCCTTTAACTTCAACTTATTTACACCAACACCTATTGCACCTGATGTTACAAGAGTTACTTGTTTTCCTGAATTAACAATATCAGATAAAACCCTTGTTAATTTTTCAATTCTACTTAAATTAATGTTTCCATTTTCATAAGTTAAGGTTGAAGTTCCTACTTTTACAACTATTCTGTTTGCATCTTTTAATCTTTTACGATAGCCCATTTTTACATCCCCTTAAAGTCATATTTATTATTTATCTTACTATACCTAATTTATCTTATCAAGAAAAAAACATATCATTTATATTGAATATGGATAATAATGAATACAGTAGTATAATTATCCTTGAAAACCCATGAAAGGAGACTTGTAATATGGAACTAAATATTTCTACAGTGATAATGACTTTTATAAATATTATCATTATTTTATGCATAATATCATTTTTTATATTCATAATTATAAAAACAATAAAAAGTATAAATCACTCTAAAAATACAAATGCAGAAATTCTAAAGGAACTAAAAAACATTTCTTCGAAATTAGATAAAAAAGACTAAAGGATTTTTATCTCCTTTAGTCCTTCATATATCTTATAATAAAAATTAACCTAAGTATAAATATTTCCTTATATTATATAAGAAAATACAGAAATAAAATGACAAAGCGTTCCTAGCATAATAAACAAATGGAATATTTCATGTCTTCCAAATGCACCTATTCTTTTTTCTGTCTTTAATGCATATATTACTCCACCTATTGTATACATTAATCCACCTAAGATTAAGTATACCAATCCTGCTAAAGGCAAAACCTGCGACATAGGATATATTGCTACTATTGCAAACCATCCAATTCCTATATACATAGTACTGCTTAACCATCTAGGACAAGTTACCCAGCACAATTTAAATGCTATTCCAACAACTGCACAGATCGTTACAGCTAAAAATAAGCTTATTCCTATCTTGCCGTTTAATGCTACCAAACAGAATGGAGCATATGATCCTGCAATCAAGATAAATATCATAGAATGGTCTAATCTTTTTAACATTTTTATAACTTTATCACTAGCTATTACCCAATGGTATGTTGTTGATGCACTATATAATAAAATCATGCTTATACCAAAAAACAATACTGAACCAAAAGTTACTGCAGAACTTCCTGCTATATATGCTTTAACTACCATAGCTATTAAAGCAAACAACGACAATACGGCTCCAATACAATGAGTTAATCCATTAATAGGTTCTCTTAAATATCTCTCCATCCTTTTCCCTCCTATTTATTTCCACGTAGTTTCAATAACTACGTGTTGCTATATTAGAAATTATTTCATATATGCATATTTATTGCAAAAGCTATTTTTGTTTATTTTTCATTACTATTTAGTATTTTGCCCACAAATGCTTGAATTATCTCCTTCTTTCGATTAATATTGAAATTATAATAGAAACATAGTTTCAATTACTATGTGAGGAGTGAAATTTTATGAACGACTTTAATATTGATAACTATATAAACTCGCTAAAACCTTCTGATAATATTAATTTAGATACTTTTCCTGAAATTGATTTATATATGGATCAAGTAATACAGCTTTTCGAAAACAAATTAAGTTACACAAAAAGAAATCCTGATGATAAAATCCTTACTAAAACAATGATTAACAATTATGCAAAAGATAATCTCTTAATGAAAATAAAGAATAAGAAATATACTAAAAATCATCTCATATTAATTGGTTTAATTTATAATTTAAAAGGTGTATTATCTCTAACTGACATTAAAACTATCTTAACCCCTATCATTAATTCCTTTGAAAAAGAACAAGATTACCCATTGCATGATATATACCAATCTTTTCTTGATATATATGATTTAAATTTAGAAGATATTAGAACATCTTCTAATAAAATTCACGAAAATATAAATCAATTAGTAAATAATAAAAATGGTACTTTAGGAGATTATGAAGAAAAGCTATTGCTTGCATTTGCATACACCAGTATGAGTAATTTATATAAACGCATGAGCGAAAAATTAATTGATGAATGCTTTGAACTTCCTAAAAACCGTAAATAATATACTAATGCAAAATACATTGATTATATGATATAATAAGCAACATGAAATGAAAATCTTATACAGTACATATTATGTGCTGATATAATAATTATAATACTATGAAATGAGGTAGAACAAGATTGATAAACGTATCAAATGTTAGTCTTAGATTTGGTGGACGTAAACTTTTTGAAGATGTCAACCTAAAATTCACTCCTGGTAACTGCTATGGAGTTATTGGTGCTAATGGAGCTGGAAAAAGTACATTCCTAAAAATATTATCTGGTGAAGTAGAACCTAATACTGGAGAAGTTATAATTCCTCCTAATACAAGAATGTCAGTTTTAAAGCAAGATCACTATAAATATGATGACTTTCAAGTTTTAGAAACTGTAATTATGGGTAATGAAAGACTTTACCAAATAATGAAGGAAAAAGATGAAATCTATGCAAAACCAGATTTCTCTGATGAAGATGGTATTAAAGCTTCTGAATTAGAAGGTGAATTTGCTGAACTTAATGGTTGGGAAGCAGAATCTGAAGCATCTTCACTTTTACAAGGACTTGGAATAGGAACTGAATTACATTTTAAAAATGTTTCTGAATTAACTGGAGGAGAAAAGATTAAAGTTCTTTTAGCTCAAGCTTTATTTGGTAATCCAGGAATACTAATTCTAGACGAACCTACTAACGGTCTTGACTTAAAGGCTGTTAATTGGTTAGAAGACTTCTTAGGTAACTTTGATGGAACTGTTATTGTTGTCTCACATGATAGACATTTCTTAAATGCAGTTTGTACTCAAATGGCGGATGTTGACTTTGGTAAAATTAAGCTTTATGTTGGTAACTATGATTTCTGGTATGAATCAAGCCAATTAGCACTTCAAATGTCTAAGGATCAAAACAAAAAGAAAGAAGAAAAAATCAAAGAATTACAAGACTTCATTGCAAGATTCAGTGCTAATGCGTCTAAATCTAAGCAAGCTACTTCTCGTAAAAAATTATTAGATAAAATTACTTTAGATGATATCCAACCATCAAGCAGAAAATATCCTTTCGTAGGATTTAAACCTGAAAGAGAAGTTGGAAATGATATTTTAATGGTTAAAGACTTGTCTAAAACAGTTGATGGAGTTAAGCTTCTAGATAATGTAAGCTTCATGGTTAATAAGGGAGATAAAATAGCTCTTATTGGTAATGAAATAGCTGTAACTACATTATTTAAAATATTAGCTGGAGAAATGGAACCAGACAGTGGAGAATTTAAGTGGGGAATAACTATAACTACAGCTTACTTCCCAGCAGATAATACACAATATTTTGAAGATTGTAACCTTTCTTTAGTAGATTGGCTTAGACAATATTCAGAAGAAAAGTCTGAAAGCTATATAAGAGGTTTCTTAGGAAGAATGTTATTCTCTGGTGAAGAAGCATTAAAAGAAGCTAATGTATTATCAGGAGGAGAAAAGGTTAGATGTATGTTATCTAGAATGATGCTTTCTAATGCAAATGTATTAATGTTAGATCAACCTACTAACCATCTTGATCTTGAATCAATTACTGCTGTAAATAATGGCTTAAATGATTATAACAGTAATATAATCTTTGCTTCTCATGACCACCAATTTGTTCAAACAATAGCAAATAGAGTTATAGATATTAAAGATGATGGTTCTATAGTTGATAGAACTATGACATTTGATGAATACTTAGAATTCTCTGGTAAATAAGACCAGACTTCAAAAGTATATAAAATTAATTTATAAAAACCATACATTTATATAAAATTCTATAAATGTATGGTTTTCTCATTAAATTAATTAATATAAGTATCACTTGTATAATATTAATTATTTTTATAGTAACTTTTGATTATTATTTTACAGGTATTACACTTTCTCCACTTTTTAAAACATTAAGTTCAAGTATTTCTCCGCTTTGGAAATGTAATTTAAAGTTTATTTTACCGTCCTTTGCTTCATTAAAAAACTTATCTTTAATAATTACTTTATTTGCATTATAATCAACTGAAAATGCATAATCATATTCTTTATAAGTAGTCCAATTTTGAGGACCTGCTCCAGTACCATCTGAATTTATAGCTTCTAACGTTGAAAGTTTAGATCCATTAAACTTTACTGGAATTTCAAAACTATTAGTAGAACCTTTTCCTGTATTTAATTCTGGTACCTTATAATGATTTATATATACATTCCAATCAGCACCTGCTGAAAATTTAAATGCCAATGTAGCGTTTTCAGCATACTTATCTGTAATTATACTATTTATATAATTTCCTTTTAGGGTTACTGTTCCATTATTATCGTAACTATAATCTTTGTCTAATATTAGTTTTTGACTTCCGTTGTATATTTCCTTAAAAGAATTGCCATTCAAAGTCAACTTAACTGAAACATCTTTTTTTCTATTTTCATCTTTAATAAATATTCTATCTGATTCTGAATAAGAACTTCTTGAATTCCATGATGCTTTGATTTGATTATACAAAGATAAATCATTCCAATTTAATGTTGTTCTATTCATATGTTGCCCATTATCCCAAAGCATAAGAGTAATATTTTTAGTTTTTGCATAATAATTAATATATTCAAAGTATTTTAACATTTCACCATGTTCAATTGCTCCTAAACTTTTATCAAATGCAAGAACCCCATACTCTCCACAAATTACACCAATTCCCTTTGAGGTAAAATGATTATACATTCTGTCAAAAGAGCCTTGTAGTTCTGAAACTACTTTATCATCCATTGTTGTAACTCCAGCAATATTAGTGCTGAATGGCCAATATCCATAGTAATGGAAAGTTGCTATTATATTCTCATCTTTCAAACTTTGAATTGTGCTGTACAAAGATTCACATTTATTATCACTATCATTAGTATTTAACGTTGGTAATATAAGCATACGAGCCTTATTCTTTCCGCCTGAATTTCTTACGATATTGTAAAATTCAGTATTAACTTTTTCAAGTATTTTTATTTGATTTTGTTCATCTCCTGATGAAAATTGAGGTTCATTTAAAGATTCAAAACAAACTTTATCTGAGTACTCTTTAAAGTAGTTAGCAAGTTGAGTCCAAATAGCTTTATATCTTTCCATTGAAGCGCCTTTATCAGACTCTGAACCTATTTGCTTTGCCCAATTCCATGAATCGTGATGTAAATTAATCATTACATATAAATTTTCATCAAGTGCCCATTTTACAACTTCAGCATAACGGTTTAAAAATTTTTCATCAATTTTATATTCAGGTGCTGAACCTGTTCTCATTAGAGCTGTAAAAGGAATACGTATACTTTTAAAGCCTTGAGATTTAATTGTTTTAATAAGATCTTTTGTTACAATTGGATTTCCCCAAGACATTTCCCCTTTATCCCCATTAGTATCAAAGGAATCAAAACTATTGCCTAAATTCCAACCTGGCCCCATTTCATTAGCATACTTTTGAGATGGAGTTAACTTTATTTCTTCTGCATTTACAGTAAAAATAAAGTTATTGAACAAAGAAATCGTTAACATAAGTGTCATAAAAAAAGTAAGTGCCATTTTTATTTTTCTCATAAATTTTTTCCCCCTTCTTTTCATAAATAATATTATATTTATTGTCACTATATTAGTTTAACTTCATGCTAAATATAAAAAAACATTAAAAATTATTAGTAAAACACATTAATTTTTAGTCATTTTTTCTTAACTACCTCTAATTGCAATCTCTCTAAATTAATATTCTAAAAAAGGGGCTGTTGCAAAATTAACGTAGTTAGTTTTGTAGCAGCTCATTTTTTATGGAAATAAAAAAATGTGAAT
>NZ_JAABNP010000095.1 GCF_009928485.1 Clostridium sp. C2-6-12
GCTTAGCTAATCTGTTTATCATTACTCCTGAAGATTCTCTTGTAGCCATTTCTTTATCAAAGCTCCAAAGTTCTTCATTATTTAATAATGCTTCTTTATCTAATTCGCCGCTCATCCATTTAGTATATTCTGCTGCTAATTCTGGATAAGCTGCTGAATAAGCTTTGAATAATTCATTCCATGCTGATTCAGCCTTTTCACCTTTTGCTATGTGTTCGTTCATGTTTGCGTAAACTTCGTCTGGTACATAAAAAGCAGGTTCAGTCTTCCAGCCTAAGTTTTCCTTCATTGCAGTTACATTATCTGCTCCTAAAGGTTCACCATGAGCTGATGCTTTTCCTTGTTTTGCTGGGCAACCAAATCCAATTTGGTTTTTAACTATTATAATTGATGGTTTTGTAGTTTCTGCTTTAGCTTCTGCTATTGCAGCTTCGATTGAATCTATATCATTTCCATCTGCAACCTTTAATACTTGCCATCCATAAGCTTCATATCTCTTAGCCACATCTTCTCTAAATGCTATATCAGTATGTCCTTCAATTGAAATGTTATTTGAATCGTATAATACAACTAATTTTCCAAGTCCTAAAGTTCCAGCAAGTGATGATGCTTCTC
>NZ_JAABNP010000054.1 GCF_009928485.1 Clostridium sp. C2-6-12
AATTTGAAAAAGGAGCTATCGCTAACCGATTTTAATCCGCTAATGCGACAGCCCCGTTATTACCTTTATTCAGTTGTGAATGGTAATAATGCTATGTTTCTTGCTCTCTTAATAGAAGCAGTTAATTCTCTTTGGTGCTTAGCACAAGTTCCAGAAATTCTTCTTGGAAGAATCTTTCCTCTTTCTGTTACATATTTTCTAAGCTTATTGATATCTTTATAATCGATAAATTCAGCTTTATCTGAACAAAAAGCACAAACTTTCTTTCTAGATCTTCTCATTCTTCCGCCTGCGCCTGGTCTTCTGTTGTTGCCTTCTTCTCTGCTCATTTTATTCCCTCCTTACCTAAATTATTAGAAAGGCATATCTCCATCATCTACAGGAGTTATATCCTCTTCAAAATTGCTACCACCAAATATATCATCATTTGCTGGTGCTGAATATTCATTGCCGCCACTAAAACTATTTCCTGATGAACCATTGCTTCCTTTAGTTCCAAGGAATTCAACGCCACCAAATTGATCTGCTACAACTTCAGTAACATATCTCTTAGTTCCATCTTTAGCATCATAACTTCTGGTTTGAATTCTACCGCTGATAGCCACTTGACTACCTTTACTCATGTAATTAGCAGTACTTTCAGCTTGTTTTCCCCATACTACTACGGGTACAAAGTCAGCTTCTCTTTGACCAGTTTTTGTGTTATATTTGTCAATTGCTAACGTTAAGGTTGTTACTGCTGCTCCACTTCCTGGAGTAAATCTTAGTTCTGGATCTTTTGTTAATCTTCCGATTAGAACTACTTTATTCATTTAACAACACCACCTTACGCTTGTTCATTAACAATGATATGTCTGATAACACCATCAGTGATTCTGAATATTCTATCCAATTCGCTTGGTAATTCAGGGCTAGCAGTAAAGTTAACTAAAGTATAGTAACCTTCACTAACTTTAGAGATTTCATAAGCAAGCTTTCTCTTACCCCAGAAATCAA
This sequence comes from Clostridium sp. C2-6-12, assembly GCF_009928485.1. Classification (GTDB taxonomy): domain Bacteria; phylum Bacillota; class Clostridia; order Clostridiales; family Clostridiaceae; genus Clostridium. The sequence goes on from NZ_JAABNP010000054.1 coordinate 997, forward strand.
CGTTTTCTACTGTTCCTCCACCATTTTCTATAACACCCTTGAACTTTTCGATGTTAGCTTTAACAGTTTCTTCATCAAAAGTTGGGTTTAATATAAATATAGTTTCGTACTTTCTCATTAATTTCACCTCCTCCCCTCGGACTAACGGCTGTGCTTTACACAGCAGGGATTACAATTAACAATTATATCATTTAATAAAAAAACATTCAAGTATTTTCTCTAAATTTCAGCACTAATTACTATTTTTTTTGCTTCCTTAGTAAATTTGCTTCTTGGAATCATTACAATTCTACCACAGCCAGTACATTTTATCTTTATATCAGCACCTACTCTTATAATTTCAAATTGATTTGATCCACATGGATGCTGTTTTTTCATTTCTACTATATCTCCAAGATTAAAACTTTCTATCATTTATATCACCCTCTATTATGTATTTATGCTTAATTTTCACAAAATTATTTATTAGGTATTCCTATTTTATTTTTATCTAATGCAAATTTAATTGCTTTTCTAAGAGCATTCTCCATTTTTCCTTGAGTAAGCGGTTTTGCTTTACCTGTCACTCTTATTGTAATATTGGAAACTCCAAGCTCTACTATTCCTGCAACTTCCAAATTTTCCTCTATATATTCTTCATTTTCTTTCTTAAAATTTTCTAAAGCATTTTCGATAACATTAATTACATTATCAACATTTTCTTCATAAGGTATATGTACATCCACTACAAACTTTATATTATTTTTAGAATGATTAGTAACTCCATTTATAGTTCCATTAGGCACTGAATGGACTGCTCCATTAAAGTCACTAATTACAGTTGTTCTAATACCTATACTTTTTACAATTCCCGTAAAACCGCCTAAAGTCACATGATCTCCAACCCCATATTGATTTTCAAATAAAATAAAAAAACCATTAATTAAATCTTTTATTATACTTTGAGCTCCAAGACCAACTGCAATTCCACCTATGCTTGCAAAAGTAATAGATATACCTCCAAATAAAATCGATACTATTGTAGTTATTCCCATAAAATATACTGAATATTTTAAAACACTCTTTAATACTTCTCCTAAAGTTTTAGCTCTCTGTGAGTCTAGTGAAAAAACTGCATTGCTTTCAACTTGCTTCTGTACAAACTTCTTTATTATGTACTTGCCTATTTTTATAGAAAAGTACATTAATATTATAACTAATATTATTTCTATAGCTTTATTTCTAGCAGATATTATATCTTCAAATTTTATCCTAATAAAATCGCCTATATTTAATTTACCATCTTCCACTACTAATTTCATCAAATTGGTACTATCCACTTACAGATTCTCCTTTTCTATTAAAGCGTAGCCTTCAGCATCTTTAATATATACATTTTTATATTCTAATATATTATTATTGATTATTGAATCTATCGCTTCCTTATTATCTATTCTTACACAAATTCCACAACTCATAGTTATAGATGTTGGAGTTGGCATAATTTTAAAATCAAAACTTAATTCCTTCAACTTCTTTTCAGCTGCCATTGCATCGTATGTGTTTTTAAATACTACTATATAATAAATCAATCTTTACACCACCTTAACTCTATTATGATATAATTTTATTATATATATTTTTTCGAATTTATAAAATAGAAAATCTTTATCGTTAAAAACTTTCAAAATTTAATGAAAAATATTTCTTTTTATTTTATAATAGTATACAAATGCAATTAAAAGGAGAATACTATGTTGTCAGTATTTACTATATTAAAAGCTATAATAATTGGTTTCTTTACCGGATTTTTAGCTTCTATTCCCTTAGGTCCTTCTGGTCTTGAATCTGTCAGCAGATCAATAACAAAAGGATTCAAGGAAGGTTTCAAAGTATCACTTGGTGCTGTATCCGCTGATATCGTATATATAATAATTATAAATCTGGGATTTCTTACAGTTTTCACTAAAAGTCCCAAATCCTATAGCTTATTTTGGATTATCTCAGGAATTGTTTTAATTATTTCAACTAAAATATCACTAACTGCAAAAAATTCACACTCAGTTTCAATACCACCTTCTTTTAAACATGCTTCTAATGGATTTTTAACTGGATTTTTTATAACATTCCTCAATCCTACGACTCCATCGCTATGGATTGCATTAAGTGGAACTGTCTTTAATGTATGGAGACATTCTGGAAAAGCCTTTTTCGCCTTTTCAGTAACTTCAATGATGGTTGGAAGCATAGCTTGGTTTTGCTTACTTAATATTATAGTAAGCAGAGGTGTTAAAAAATTAAATCCTAAATTTGCAGCAGGCACAACAAAATTATTGGATTATTTCCTTTTAGGATTGGGAATAATATTTATAATTTTAGGAATCTGTAGATTTATTTTTAGAGGTGATCTATGGAAGTTTATTTAGATAATTCATCAACTACTTTTCCAAAACCAAAGCAGGTTATTGATGGTATGTATAATTATATGCTTAACATAGGTGGTAATTCTGGTCGTGGAAATTATAGTAATTCACTTGAAAGCAATCGATATTTGTATGATGCACGTGAAATCATTTGCAATTTCTTTAACTATGATTCACCTAGTAATGTTATTTTTACTAATAATGTTACAACATCATTAAATATGCTAATTAAAGGGATACTGGAACCTGGTGATCATGTTATAACATCTTCAATGGAACATAATTCTGTTATAAGACCTCTTACTTGGTGTAAAGATAATCTTCCAATTGAATTAGATATCTTAAAGGCAAATTCCTTTGGCCTTGTAAATGTAAGCGATTTAAAAGCTAAAATTACCAATAAAACAAAATTAGTTGTAATAACACATGCATCAAATGTTACTGGTTCAATTCAAGATATAAAAGGTATAGGAAAAATCTGTAGTGAGAATAATATATTCTTTATTGTTGATTCTTCTCAAAGTGCTGGGGTATTAAAAATAGACATGAAAGATATAAATGCTAATGCAATAGCTTTTACAGGTCATAAGAGTTTGTTAGGACCTCAAGGTGTTGGAGGCTTCATATTAGATACGAAATTCAATTTATCTTGTTCTAGTTTGATTCAAGGTGGTACTGGAAGTCTTTCTTCTTCGCTACAACAGCCTGATTTTTTGCCAGATAAATTTGAATCTGGAACTCTTAATCTACCAGGTATAGTTGGATTAGCGGAAGGGATCAAATACATAAAATCTATAGGTTTAAATACTATATATGAACATAATCATTACTTAATAAAATATTTGTTAACTGAATTATTGAATATAAATGGAATAACTGTTTATGGAGATTTATCAGGAAAAATGATAACTTCTTGTATTTCAATTAATGCAAATTCATTAGATCCTTCTGAATTTAGTTATTATCTAGAATCTAATGGTATAAAAACTAGATCTGGTTTGCATTGTTCTCCATTAGCTCATGAGACGATAGGTACATATCCTACTGGAACTGTTAGATTAAGTCTTAGCTATTTCACAACTAAAGAAGAAATTAATTATACACTAGATATTATTAAAAATTTCTTCAAATATTAAATTATTAAGTGAAATCTAATCTTAATTCATATTCTAATCAATATATTTTTATTTTTCTAATCTATTTTCATTTAATATGAATAAAACCTCCTTTATTGGTAATAAATCTAATAAAGGAGGTTTATTATGTGCGAAAATTTTTCTGTTGATTCTACTTCTTTTTCTTCTTCTGTTAAAATTACTAATTACTTATTTACTGAATTACAACCAATATTAGAAACCAATCGTCCAATTGTATTTTTCTGCATTGGTACTGATAGATCTACTGGAGATTCTCTTGGCCCATTAGTTGGATATAAGTTAAGATATTTTTCTAAAAACAATTTTTATATTTATGGTACATTAGAAAATCCAATCCACGCAAAAAATATTTCTATTATACTTGATGAAATAAAAACTAAATTTCACAATCCATATATAATTGCTATTGACTCATGTTTAGGATCTATAAATAATATTGGTAAAGTATTTATTCAAAAGAAACCTCTTCTACCTGGTTTAGCACTGAATAAAAATCTTGCTCCTGTTGGAGAAATGAGCATTACTGGCATTGTTAATGTATCTGGAAGTTTTGAATTTTTAGTTTTACAAAACACTCGTTTGAATATCGTAATGAATTTAGCAGATTCCATATCAAAGGGAATATATTATTTTATCATTAAAAGCTTGTACAAAAATAACGATACTAGAAACTTGTCTAATGAATAAATCGAATTCAAGATTTAGTTTAATTGTTTTTACATTGAACTATTGTTTAAAATCAGTTGAAAATATGTAAACAAAATAAGTCAATTTTAAAAAATACTTCTTCTAACTATATATTTACTAGTTAAATTATTGCTTTTCAGCATTACTCATGCAATTTCAATATGGTTATAATTTTCTAAAAGAATATACAATTAAAGAAATTGTTTCACGTGAAACAATTTCTTTATTCTAAAGTTCTTCTAATACATATTGCTACTATAATTGTGAAAAATACATCTCATTGAATATATTAAAATCAATATACATTACATTTAAATTATTTTTCATACAAACTCCAATCATGAATAATGTTTTATACCATTAATTATATAAACACAAATATACTTTAATAGTTACAATATTTAAGTAATGTTAACTTTCACAAAATAACAGTTCATATGAAACTAATAGCTTGTTAATATAACAAAAACTGCTCAATGGATTATCTTTAATAATCTTCAGCTTACCATTCACTCTTCATTGCTTATCATTGAATAATCTATACATTAAAATTTAAATGTTTATGCTTTCAGTATATTATAATCATAACCACAGGCTAAGCCCGTAGTTTGTTCAACCATATACGGTATGTTATTAGCTGAGCCGAAGGCCCTCCGAACCGGCATTGCTCCCGTTTGTGTTCCCAAGCTGCAGCTAAGCAGCTTTTATTTTTGCTATTTTTTTACTGACTCACCCATAAACTGATCATTCATTTGTTCATATGCTCTTCTACCTTCTTCTTATTTTTTTCTACTGTATCTACATACTTATCCCTCGACATCCAAATTGTCTATTTCCATATCTAGATTTCGTATTCTCATGTTAGTCAAATATCATCAAACTACTTTTCATTTTGAGACTCATAAAGCTAGATATCCTTATCCATAGCGATATTGGTACCAATATATATAATCCAGACATGCTTTTGCTTCTATTGTCTCTACTCACTTCTATTCACATAGCTTTTTTAGTATCTTACCTATATCGCTCTTTATCTTGCCATATATGTTACTTGTATTCTATACTTCTTTATTTACCATTGGCTAGACTTTAGTATAGAAGATTTTTTCTGTTCAAATGGATAAGCTTTTTTTCTTCCACTTACTCAGCAAGTGTTTTACTTTGTTACACAAAAAAAGCCAAGAAAACTTCTTGGCACTTTTTTACTTAGTCTCTTTATTTGATGCTTCATTTAAAACATATAATTCTTCTTCTGATAAATCATATCTAGATATTCCTTTATCAATTGGCTTAGCATATGTAGTACTTTCTTGTCTTCCATATATACCGGTTAAAATAATGCCGTCATTTTTGTCATCTAGCATTGCTATTGAAAAACTTAAATCACTACCTACATTTTCGAAAGCTTTATATCTCATAATTGCTACTTTCTGAATACAATCTTTCATTTTTATTTCTAATTTCTCACACTCTTTTAATGCTTTTTCAGAGACTTGCTTAGCTTCTTCAATAGAACTTAATCTTTCCAATAATATTTCTTCTAAATTATTATTACTAGTTCCCTTCATTAATTTTCTATACCTAGTTTCAACTTTTCCTACTGCTTTAAATAAAACTATTACCATAATAAATAATAATACAATTATTATTGACATTCCAATAATCAAATATGGCATTAGTTCATTGATTGTATTAATTAGTATATCCAATTTTTTTGTCATTCCTTTCATAATTGTTTCACGTGAAACATTATTGCATATTCATAATATCTAAAATTCTTTGTAAATCTTCTTCTGAATAATATTCAATTTCTATTTTACCTTTATTTTTTTTATTTAAAATATTAACTTTAGTTCCAAAATAATTTTGAAGTTGATTAGTTATCTCTTTATAGTATGGATTTAAATTATTACTACTCCAAATAACTTTTTCTTTTTCTTCATCTTCATTAAACTTCTTTATTATTCTTTCTAATTCTCTAACTGACAATTTTTCATCAATTACTTTTTGTGCTAATTCATATTGTTTTTCTTTATCCTCAATAGCTAAAAGCGATCTTCCATGTCCTTCTGAAATAATACTTTCAATTATGTATTGTTGAACTCTCTCATCTAGATTTGTTAATCTAATTGTATTTGCTATTGCTACTCTTGATTTTCCAATTCTCTTACTCAATTCTTCTTGAGTTATATTAAAATCACTTAGTAATTTTCTATATGCTATAGCCTCTTCAATTGGATTTAAATCTTGACGCTGAATATTTTCTATTAAAGATACTTCTAATATATCTCTTTCAGTAAGTTCCATTATAACTGCTGGTACTTCCTTTAACCCTGCCATTTTAGCAGCTCTCCATCTTCTTTCTCCTGCAACTATAATATATTGATCTTCTTCATACCTTCTTAAAATCAATGGTTGAATTATACCATGAGTTTTTATAGATTCTGATAATTCAGCTATTTTTTCAGAATCAAATAATTTTCTTGGCTGCCCATCATCACTTTTTATCTTATTTATTGAAATTAACATTTTGCTACTTTCTTCTAAAGTTTCTTCCGTATCTTCTGGTATAAGTGCACTTAATCCCTTACCTAACGTAAACTTTTTTGCCATACATATCACCTACTGCCTCTTCAAAAATTCTTTGGTTAATTTTACGTAGGCTTCAGCACCTTTGCATTTTTCATCGTACAACATTATCGGCAATCCAAAACTTGGTGCTTCTGCTAATCTTACATTTCTTGAAATTGTTGTTTTATATACTTTATCTTTAAAGTACTTTTGAACTTCTTTTAATACTTCATTACTTAGATTTGTTCTATAATCAAACATAGTCATTACTACACCTTCAATATATAAATCTTTATTAAGCGATTTCTTGACTAATTGAATAGTATTAACTAATTGGCTAACACCCTCCAATGCATAAAATTCACATTGAATAGGTATAAGAACTGAATCTGCACATGATAATGCATTAATAGTTAAAATTCCTAAAGATGGTGGACAATCTATAAATACATAATCATACTCTTCTTCTATTTCCTTAAGTTTATTTTTTATTATATTTTCTCTGTCAGGTTTATTTATAAGTTCAACTTCTGCACCAGCAAGTTCCATAGTTGAAGGTGATATATATAAATTTTGAACTAAATCACTTCTTACTATTGATTCATTCATAGTTGTCTCAGAAATTAATACATCATAAATAGATGATTCCAAATTATTTTTATCTAATCCTAATCCACTTGTTGTATTCCCTTGAGGATCTATATCTATTGTTAGAACTCTATATCCTTCCATTGCTAAATAAGCACATAAATTTATATTGGTAGTTGTTTTTCCAACACCACCCTTTTGATTAAAAATACAAATTTTTTTCATAATATAGAAGCGCCCCCTTTCCCATAATAATATTATATATACTTTTCTAGTATAATAAAAGATTTAAGTCTTAAAAATACTGATTCTGACCAATTTATATTTATAAATTGATCACTTTTTATTGTTTTACAAATTATACATCTATTTTTACCAATAAAATTACTAACAATATTTCTAAAAGTGTAAATAAATAACATACATTACATTATAACTAATCATTTTTTAACTACCTATAAAATAAAATTAAGGCTGTACATCTACAACCTTAATCAAAACTTTATATTTGAAATTACTTTTTGGGTTTTGGAATTTTTACTGTTACTTCAATAAAATCTTCTTCTTCCTTACACGCATACTCTGCTGGTATATCAAATTTTTGTAGAACTTGCTTAATTGTATTAACATATAATTTTGCTGGTAATGCACTTTTTATATTTCTTTTACCTTTTTTATTTTTTAATTCTTCACCTGCTAACTTAAGCAATTCCTTATTAATAAGCTCTTCTGTTTTCTTAACATTTAGTTCATCTTTTATTACACGTTTTACAATTTTTAATTGTAATTCTTCACCTGGAACAGTCAGTAATGCTCTTGCATGTCTTTCTGTTAATTTATTTTGTAAACACAACTGTCTAACTTCTGAACTTAACTTTAATAATCTCAATTTATTAGCAATAGTAGATTGTTTTTTCCCCATTCTTTGAGCTAATTCATCTTGGGTAAAATTATGGTCATTGATTAAATTATAATATGCTTCTGCCTCTTCAATGTAATTTAAATCTTCTCTTTGTAAATTCTCTAGTAAAGCTATTTGAGCTGATTCAGAGTCAGTTATATCAATAATATTACAAGGAACTGTTTCTAATTTAGCTAATTTTGCTGCTCTAAGTCTTCTTTCTCCTGCCACTAATTCGAAAACTTCTCCCATTTTTCTTACTGTAAGCGGCTGTATTATTCCAAACTGGATAATTGATTGTGATAATTCTTCTATTGCTTCCTCGTTAAAATACTTACGTGGTTGATAAATATTAGGAATAACTTTCTCTATATTTATTTTTACTATTTCATTGTTCATGTCCAAACCCATCCCTTATTTAAATACTGTAATAAATTTCTTCTCCTCAGTTATTAATTCTATTATAACTGTATTTTACCTTCTTAAATATTACAATTTTATAATTTCTTCTAATAATTATTATATATACTATTTAAGTGGATTTTTAGTTATTAATCCTGCTTTTCTTGGATATGTTTTAGAGCATTCCTTTATCTTCTTTACTACAACTAAATTATGTCTTAATTCAGTTCCTTCAATACTAACTTCACAAACATTTACGAATTGCCCGCCTAGAAGCTTAATTGCATTCATGCTTTCTTTAATTTCTTGGTCAACTGCTGGACCTTTCAATGCAATAAAATTTCCTCCAACTTTAACATATGGTAAACAAAATTCAGACAATACGCTCATATTTGCAACAGCTCTAGATGTTGCAATATCAAATTTTTCTCTCAAATCCTTATTTCTTGCTCCATCTTCTGCTCTTGAATGAATTGTAGTCACATTCTTAAGGCCTAACTCATTTATCACCGTATTCAAAAAGTTAATTCTTTTATTTAATGAATCTAGAAGTGTAACAGACAATTGCCCATTCATAATAGCAATTGGTAGCCCTGGAAAACCTGCTCCAGTTCCAACATCTATCAATGTATTAGCTTTTTTAAATTCATCTCTTTTGAATGCCTTCATTGAATCTATAAAATGTTTTTTAATTATTTCTTCATCTTCTACTATTGCTGTCAAATTTATCTTTTCATTCCATTCTTGAAGAAGCTTCATATAAATTATAAATTGTTCATATTGTTCTTTTGAAAATTGCAAATCAACATCTTCTGCTGATTTAGACATTAAGTCATAAAAATCCATAAATCCTCCACTAACAATTAAGATTGTTTATTATAATGATGTTCAAGGTATATAAGTAACACAGATATATCTGCTGGAGATACACCGGAAATACGTGACGCCTGCCCAATGCTAATAGGTCTTATACTACTTAATTTTTGCTCTGCTTCAGTTCTAAGACCTTTAATATCTTTATACTCTATATCCTTAGGCAATAATTTCTTTTCAAATTTTCTAAATTGAGCAACCTGTTCCAACTGACTTTGAATATACCCTTCATATTTCGTAAGTATATTAATTTGTTCTCCAACATCATATGGTAAATCTGGTCTTTCAGTATCTAATTCTGCTAAATCAAAATAATCCAATTCTGGTCTTTGCATTAATTCATAAAAACTTATTGGCTTTCTCAACTCTGCAGAATTTAAAGTAGCTAAAAATTCATTTACCTCTTTTTTATTTGTTATCTTTAAATTTTTTAATCTAACCAGTTCATTTTCAATATTTTGTTTTCTTTGTAAGAATTTATCATATCTTTTATCTGTAACTAATCCAACCTTATTTCCAATTTCAGTTAATCTAAAGTCGGCATTATCTTGTCTTAAAAGTAATCTATATTCAGCTCTAGATGTCATCATTCTATAAGGTTCATTAGTTCCTTTAGTAACTAAATCATCAATTAGAACACCTATATAAGCATCAGAACGAGTTAATATTAGTGGATCTTCACCTTTAACTTTTAAGGCTGCATTTATACCTGCAACTAAGCCTTGTGCTCCTGCTTCTTCGTATCCAGAACTTCCATTTATCTGACCAGCACCATATAATCCCTCAATGGTTTTAAACTCTAAAGTTGGTTTTAATTGAGTTGGATCAATTGAGTCATATTCAATGGCATATGCAGTCCTCATCATTTCAACATTTTCTAGACCAGGTAAAGTTCTAAGCATTTTTATTTGCACTTCCTCTGGCAACGATGATGAAAATCCTCCTACATACATTTCCAATGTATCTAAACCTTCTGGTTCTATAAATACTTGATGTTGAGGCTTATCAGGAAATCTCATTATCTTATCCTCTATGGATGGACAATATCTTGGACCTACACCTTTAATACTTCCATTATATATAGGAGATCTATCTATATTATCTTTTATTATTTTTCGAGTTTCTTCGTTTGTATATGTTAGATAACAAGAAATTTGCTCTTTATCTAAATTATCATTCATAAATGAAAAAGGTACTATTTTATCATCGCCCTTTTGCTCAATCATTTTTGAAAAATCAACCGATCTTCTGTTAATTCTAGCTGGAGTTCCAGTTTTAAATCTTCTTAATGAAATTCCTAAATCTAATAATGATTGAGATAAATCATTTGCTGGAAATAATCCATTAGGACCTCCACTATATGAAACCTCTCCAATAATAATCTTACCTTTTAAATAAGTCCCTGTTGCAAGCACTACTGCCTTACATCTAAACACAGCTCCATTTTTACTTACTACACCTACTATTTTTCCTTCTTCAACAATAAGTTCTGTAACTTCAATTTGTCTTATTTGTAGATTCTCTTGTTCTTCTAAAACGCGTTTCATTCTAAATTGATAATTTTTTTTGTCTGCTTGAGCTCTTAATGAATGAACTGCTGGTCCCTTAGAAGTATTTAGCATTCTTGATTGAATAAACGTTTCATCAATATTAATCCCCATTTCTCCACCAAGTGCATCTATTTCCCTAACTAAATGTCCTTTAGCAGTGCCTCCTATATTAGGATTACATGGCATTAACGCTATTGAATCCAAATTTATTGTACACACTAAAGTATTGAGTCCAAGCCTTGCTGAAGCTAACGCAGCTTCACATCCTGCATGACCAGCCCCAACAACAATCACATCAAATTGCCCACCTTCATATTTTACGGCCATTACATTTACCTACTTTCCTACACAAAATTCGCTAAAGATTTTATTTAATAAATCTTCTTCTAATTCATTACCTGTTATTTCACCTAATGCTTTCATTGCTGCTGTTATATAAATTGAAATTAAATCAAGATATTCATTAGCATTAACTTTACTTATAGCAGCTTCACAATTTTCCATCGCTCTATATAACGCCTGTTTATGTCTTGCATTTGAAACAATTAAACTTTCAGAATTTATTTCTCCATTAAAAAATAAATCCTTAATCACATTCTTCAAATCATCAATACCTTTTCCAGTCTTTGCGGATATATCTATCTTATTATTTAAATTACAAATAACTTCTTCCGATATTTTCATATCTAAATCAATTTTATTTAATAGTGCTATGTATTTTCTATCTTTTATTTTATCAATTATAGCCTTATCTTCTTCATCTATTTCTCTAGATGTATCAAGCATCAATATTATTAAATCAGCTTCTTCAATTTTTTCCTTTGATTTTTCTACGCCTATTCGTTCTACAACATCTTCAGTTTCTCTAATTCCTGCAGTATCAGTTATTCTAATAGGTATACCATCAAGATTTATATATTCCTCAATTACATCTCTAGTTGTCCCTGGCACATCCGTTACTATTGCACGTTTTTCTTTTAATAATGCATTAAGTAGCGATGACTTTCCTACATTAGGTTTACCAACAATAACTACATTAAGACCATCTCTGATAATTTTTCCTTCATCTGCATTTGATAATAAATTTTTTATCTTTAAATTTGTTTTTTCTATTCCTTCTTTAACTTGAGAAATTAAATTATCATCAATTATATCTTCATCATCTTCTGTAAAATCAACTGCATATTCAATTAGAGCTAAAACATTTAGAAGATATTTTCTTAATGCCCCTATTTCCCTTGATAATGCTCCATTACGCTGCATCATTGCTGATTTCATGGATAATTCAGTTTTTGCAGTAATTATATCCATAACTGCTTCAGCTTGACTTAAATCTATTCTGCCATTTAAAAAAGCTCTTTTTGTAAACTCTCCTGGTTCAGCGAGCCTTGCACCTGCCTTTATGATTTCATTTAATACACTATTAGTTGATACAACTCCACCATGGCAGTTAATTTCAACAACATTTTCTCCTGTATAACTGCTAGGAGATTTCATATAACTTAAAATAACCTCATCAATTATTTCCTTTTTATCTAAATCCACGACATTTCCGTACTTCATGGTATATGTCTTCATATTCCTAATATCGTAATCATTTTTAGGTTTAAAAATTTTACTGGCTATATCTAATGCATTTTGACCTGAAATTCTAATTATAGCTACGCCACCTTCACCAATAGGTGTAGCTATAGCACAAATAGTATCAAATTCTTTCATTTATTGTCCTCCTAATTATTAAAGAAGAATTTATTTTTTCTCCACCATTTCAAACTAATATCAATTTTACATAACAAAATTTAATTAGTCAAAGTTATATTAGATAAAATAATTTTCTTTTTAAATTTATAACATTTTTATTTATAAATTTAAAAAGAAAGCCCTCAGGCTTTCTTCTTATAAATCTTTCTTTAATTCAACAACTACTCTTCTGAATGGTTCTTCACCTTCACTATAAGTATTAACAAAAGCATGACCTTGAAGTGTAGAATGAATAATCCTTCTCTCATATGGATTCATTGGTTCTAACTTAAATACTTTAGATGTCTTTCTAACCTTATTTGCTGTCTTAATAGCAACACCTTTAAGAGTTTCCTCTCTTTTGCTCCTATAATTTTCAGTATCTAGTATAACTTTTTTATGAGGAAGTTCATGTATCTTATTAACTACTAATGAAACTAAATATTGTATGGAATCTAAGGTTTCCCCCCTATAACCAATTATCACGCCCATTTTATCTCCTGATAAATTGATTTTTATAGTATCATCTTCTTCCTTAATGTTTATATCAGCTTCGAGTTCCATACAATTAAGTATATTTCTGATAAAAACTTGTGCTTCTTCAATGTAATCATATTTGGTAGAAACTTTAATCTTTGCTGGTTTAACTCCTATTACATTAAACAAACCCTTAGAACCTGGATCAAGTACTTCTACCTCTACCATGCTCTTATCTTTACCTAACTCAATCAAAGCTTTATTTAAGGCTTCTTCAACAGTTTTTCCTTCTATTTCTATTGACTTCATAGTTAACTCACCACCTCTATTATAAAAACAAACTTAGATTACTTTTTATTTTTTCTTTTTTTACTAGCTGAATTTTTAGGTTGTTCAACTGACATGAAAGGTTTATCTGAATCTTCTTGTAATTCACTTTCTTTTGCAGCTTCTCTCAATGCAGGTCTATAATTTAAGAAATAAGTTTGTATAGTTTGTATTAAATTCCCAATTATCCAATATAAAACTAATATCGCTTTAAAATTTAATGACATAAAACCCATCATCCCTGCCATCATTAAATTCATAGTACCCATATTCATTCCACCAGGCTGAGCTGGAGTTGATTTAGTCATTAAATATGATGGTAAATAAGTTGATAATGCAGCTAAAATTGGCAATATGTATAAATGATCTGGAGCAAATAAATCGTTAATCCATAAAAATGATGCTCCATCTATATTTTGTATTCCCATAAACACCCAATAAAGAGCCATTAATATAGGAAGCGGCAATAAAGCTGGTAAACACCCGCCTGCTGGATTTACATTATTCTCCTTATAAAGCTTCATTGTTTCTGCGCCTAATTTTTCTTTATCATCTTTATATTTTTCTTGAAGTTTTTTAAGTTCTGGTTGAAGTTTTTGCATTCCTCTAGTTGAATTAGCAGACTTAATATTAAATGGTAATATTAAAAGTCTTATCATTAATGTAAAAGCAAATATTGCCAAAACATAAGCTAATCCAATATCTGATACTCCCATACTGACTATAAACTGATGTATATATTCAAATATGCTTTTCATAAAATCGACTATCGATTGAAACATTAAAATATCTACCTCCTAATACCTTACCTTACTGGATCATACCCACCCTTGCAAAAAGGATTACATCTTAATATTCTGTAAATCGCCATAATACTACCTTTAATAGCCCCATATTTATTTATAGCATCTAGAGCATATTGTGAACAGGTTGGCGTAAATCTACAGCATGAAGGTTTTCCAGGGGAAATATATTTTCTATAAAATTTAATTAAATTTATTATTGTTTTCTTCATTTTTATTATATAGGCCTGCCTTTTTAAATAGATTCATCATAGCTTTTTCTACATCAAAAAAGTTTTTATCTTTTATTGGATTTCTTGCTATAAATATAAAATCATATCCTTTTGTTATAAACTCATCATTTAGTCTAAAACTTTCACTGATTAATCTTTTGCTTCTACTTCTAACGACGCTATTGCCTACTTTTTTACTTACTGAAACTCCTAACTTATTATATATGTTAAGATTTCTATCTCTATTTTTTTTGTTCCTTAATATATACATAACTAGAAGATCATTAGCAACTGATTTTCCTCTTCTGTATATAATTTTAAACTCAAAATTTTTCTTTAATCTATAAATCATAGATATTATTATTCTCCTTTTTTTCTCTGCATTTGCAGAAAAAAGGCCACAAATGCGGCCCTTAAGCTGTTAATTTTTTTCTTCCTTTTTGTCTTCTGCTTTTAAGAATGTTTCTTCCTGATGAAGTGCTCATTCTCTTTCTGAATCCATGTTCTTTCTTTCTTGTTTTCTTTTTAGGTTGATAAGTCATGAACATTACACATGCACCCCCTTAAACTTATTTATTTATAGTAAAAACTATACTTCACGATTTTAAATTTTACTTACTTATTATATATACATACTAATTTTCTGTCAAGGTAGTAATTTTATAGTGTTATTTGTTGATAATTATATTTTTATATTTATTTTTGTGGATAACTTATTGAATATGAATCTTTACTTATGTTATCATAAATATTATGCTGTGAATAACTTAATTAATAAAAAACTTATCCACACTTGTTGATAAGTTTGTGGATAATTTGTTTGTTTTTTGTTATCAATTTATGCTAATATCTTATAGATACGCTATTTAGCTAATGTTTATAACATTTTTTATTAGTTGTTATTAAATAAATAATATATTTTATTATAAACTTAATTATTAACATGTTGATATATTTATATACAATGATGGCTATAATATCAAGATGTTAATATTTCTGTTGATAAATTGTATATAGTTTATATAAAAATTTTTTATAAAAATATTTGGAGGAATAAGCAAATGGATGCCGATCTTAAAAACTTATGGGAAAAAACCCTAGATATTATAAAAAGCGAACTAAGTGAAGTCAGCTTTAATACATGGATAAAAAGCTGTGAACCTATTTCTATATCTTCTGATACTATAAAGATAAGCGTTCCAAATTCCTTTACCCAAGATATTTTAGATAAGCGATATAAAGATTTAGTTGTAAATTCAATAAAAGCTGTCTGCTCAAAGCAATACGAAATTGAATTTATTATAAAGTCTGATAATTACGATAAAGAAGACTTAAAAATTGCTTCAAATCAAGCTTCAAAAGCAATTGTTGTTAATGATGAAATGTCTTCCACTTTAAATCCTAAATACACATTTGATTCATTTGTAATAGGTAACAGTAATAGATTTGCCCATGCCGCATCTTTAGCTGTTGCAGAATCTCCTGCTAAAGCATATAATCCCTTATTTATATATGGAGGAGTTGGACTTGGAAAAACTCACTTAATGCATGCCATTGGACATTATATTCTAGAAAGTAATCCTAATGCAAAAGTAGTCTATGTGTCTTCGGAGAAATTCACTAACGAATTAATCAATGCAATTAAAGACGATAAAAATGAAGAATTCAGAAATAAGTATAGAAATGTAGATATTTTACTTATAGATGATATACAATTCATAGCTGGAAAAGAAAGAACTCAAGAAGAATTCTTCCATACTTTTAATGAATTGCATGATGCAAATAAACAAATAATTCTTTCTTCAGATAGACCACCAAAGGAAATTCCAACATTAGAAGATAGATTACGTTCTAGATTTGAATGGGGACTTATAGCAGACATTCAAGTTCCAGATTTTGAAACAAGAATGGCTATTTTAAAGAAAAAAGCTGACGTTGAAAACCTAAATGTGGCTAATGAGGTCATGGGATATATCGCTACTAAAATAAAATCTAACATAAGGGAACTTGAGGGAGCATTAATAAGAATTATTGCTTACTCATCACTAACAAATAGAGAAGTTACTGTAGATTTAGCTTCTGAAGCATTAAAAGATATTATATCTAAAAAACAAGGTAAACATGTAACTATTGATTCTATACAAGATATAGTTTCTAGTTACTTTAATTTACGTGTTGAAGACTTAAAGTCTCAACGAAGAACTAGAAATGTTGCATATCCAAGACAAATTGCAATGTACTTAAGTAGAAAACTTACAGATATGTCTTTGCCTAAAATCGGAGAAGAATTTGGAGGTAGAGATCATACAACTGTCATACATGCTTATGAAAAGATTTCAGGGAGTTTAAAGACAGATGATTCTCTTCAACATACCATTAATGAAATCACTAAGAAAGTAACTCAAAACTAATCAACAACTGTATATAATAAGTACATAATAAATTGTGGATAATATTTTTATAGATATATGCTGTTGAAAGTTGTGGATAACCTGATTGATTTGTTACCGATTTATCCACAACATTTTTTAATACTTTTTTGTTGATATTACTTAACTCAAAGTAGTTATCAACAAATCAACAGCCCCTACTACTATTATTACTATAAAATATATATATCTATCTTTATTATTATCTTTTCATACCTGTTAATATCTAAGGAGGGTTTTATAATGATTTTTACATGTGAAAAACAAAAAATATTAGAAGGTATATCTATAGTTCAAAAGGCAATAACAGGTAAATCAACTATGCCTATACTTGAAGGAATATATATTCAAACAAATCAAACAACACTAACACTTATTGGTTCAGACACAGATGTAAGTATTCAAACATCAGTTGAAGCTGAAATAATTGAAAAAGGCAGTATAGTTATTGATGCAAAAATATTTGGAGAAATAATAAGAAAGCTACCTAATTCAACTATAAAAATTGAAACTATTGAAAATCAATTAATAAAAATAACTTGCGAAAAATCTGTATTTGATGTAGTTTACATGAATACAAATGAATTCCCAGCATTACCTGAAGTTAATGAAAATTTAAAAATATCAGTGAACCAAAACATATTAAAAAATATGATAAAAGGAACATCATTTGCAATTGCTCAAGATGAAACAAGACCTATACTTCAAGGTATTTTATTTGAAGTAAAAAATAAAAACTTAAATTTAGTTGCTCTTGATGGATATAGATTAGCAATTAGAAGTGAATTTTTAGATACTGATATTGATATGGAAGTTGTTATACCAGGAAAAACCTTAAATGAAGTATCAAAAATTTTAGAAGATACAGAAGAAATTGTTGATATAACTTTTACAAATAATCATATTTTATTTAATTTAGAGAAAACTAAGATAATATCTAGATTACTTGAAGGAAAATTTATAAATTATAATTCGTTATTGCCACAAGAACATAAGTTATTTGTAAATGTAAATAGACAAGAATTACAAAATGCTATTGAAAGAGCATCATTAATGGCCAAGGATGGAAATACAAATTTAATTAAATTAGATTTACAGCAAGATAATTTAATAATCACATCTAATTCTCAATTGGGAAAAGTAAGAGAAGAGATCTCAATAAAATTGCAAGGAGAAGGAATACAAATTGCATTTAACTCAAGATATTTATTAGATGTATTGAAAAACGTTGAAGATAATGAGGTTGTTATGAAGATGACATCTGGTATAAGTCCATGTGTTATTGAAGAAAAAGATAATGAAAATGCTAAATATTTAGTTTTACCAGTAAGATTAATGAGATAGGAGGATAAATATTTATTAATATTTATGCAGAAAAATGAATAAGATAAAAATTAATACTGAAATAATCAAATTATATGCCTTTCTTAAATGGGCGGGAATTGTAAGTTCAGGCTCAGAAGCTAAGATATATATACAAGATGAATTAGTAAAAGTTAATAATGAAATCTGCAATCAAAGAGGTAAAAAGCTTAAAGTTGGAGATGTAGTAAGTTTCGAAGATTCAGATTATGAAATAATATAAATAGTTATTAAAATAATAAAATAACAGCTTATTTTATTATTATGATATAATTGTTGTAGGTGTATTTTTTATGCATGTTAAAAATATAAGTTTAATTAGTTACAGAAATTATGAAAGTTTACAATTGGAATTAGGCAAACATGTCAATGTATTTATTGGTGATAATGCTCAAGGAAAAACTAATATTTTAGAAGCAATGTATTATTGTGCTTTTGCTAAATCTCATAGAACGTCAAAAGATAGAGAATTAATAAATTGGAAAAGGGATAAAGCATTTATAAGTTTATTGGTTGGAAAGAGTAGATTAGACAAAAAAATTGATATAAATATACTTAGAGATGGAAAAAAAGCAATTAAGGTAAACAACATAAAAGTAAATAAAATTGGTGAATTATTTGGAACATTTAACGTTGTTATGTTTTCACCAGAAGATCTAAAAGTTATAAAAGAAGCTCCAAGTCTAAGGCGAAGGCTGTTAGACATGGAGTTATCTCAAGTAAATTCAAAATATTATTTTAATTTAGTACAGTATAATAAAATTTTAGATGAAAGAAATGTTTTATTAAAGAGTAAAAAATTTAATGTGGATGTTTTAGATGTGTATGATTTGCAATTAATTGAGTATGCTGATTATATTATTTCAAAACGGTTAGAATATATAGATAAGATAAACTTTTATGGAATAGATATTCATAATGAAATAACATCAAAAAGAGAAATAATTAAATTTAAATACAACTGTAATATTAGTTTAGATGATTATAAAAATAATTACTATAAAAAATTAAAAGACAATATTTTAAGAGATAGAGAAAAGGGAATAACATCAGCAGGACCGCATAGAGATGATTTTAATGTTTTTATAAATGATGTTGATGTAAAAATTTTTGGTTCTCAAGGACAGCAGCGGACATCAATTTTAACTATGAAGTTTTCATCAATGAAAATAATTAAAGAAATTACTGGAGAATATCCTGTTTTATTATTGGATGATGTTCTTTCAGAACTTGATACTAATAGAAAGCGTTATATATTAAGTTCAATCAATGATATTCAAACAATAATAACATGTACTGGAATTGATGATCTAAGAAATTATTTAGACGATAAGGCTAAGATATTTAATGTATCGAATGGACAAATTTTAAACTGAAGGAGGAATATCTAGTGTTTTTACATTTAGGCGAAAATGTTGTTGTCCCTATTAAAGACATTATTGGTATATTCGATTTGCAAAATACAATGTATAGTTCTGACACGATACAGTTCTTAAGATTAGCGGAGGAAGATGGATTCGTAGAAAGAATTACAGACGAACAACCAAAGTCTTTTATTATAGCAGAAGTTGATAATAAAAGTAAGATATATTTTTCACCAATATCATCAACAACATTAACAAAAAGAACTTATATGGATTATAATTTTTAAATTTTAACAAAGTATGAGTTCAAATATTTATTAAGTTTAGGAGGATTCTGATTTGGAACAAAATAATAGAAAATATGATGAAAATCAGATACAAGTTCTTGAAGGATTAGAAGCAGTAAGAAAAAGACCAGGTATGTACATTGGAAGTACAAGTTCAAGAGGTCTGCATCATTTAGTTTATGAAATAGTTGATAATAGTATAGATGAAGCATTAGCTGGTTATTGTAAAAAAATACAAGTAGATATTAATGAGGATAACTCTATTACAGTTTGTGATGATGGTAGAGGTATGCCTGTTGGAATGCATCCTAAGATGGGTAAATCTACTGTAGAAGTTATAATGACAATATTACATGCTGGTGGTAAATTTGGTGGTGGAGGATACAAGGTATCCGGGGGACTTCATGGAGTTGGTGCATCTGTAGTTAATGCTCTTTCTGAAGAATGTATAGTTACAGTCAAAAGAGATGGACATATTTGGGAACAAAAGTATAGCAGGGGTAAGGTTCTTACTGAAGTTACCAATATAGGAACTAGTGATGAAACTGGAACAAAGACATATTTTAAACCAGATGCAGAAATTTTTGAAGAAATAGAATTTGATTTTGAAGTATTATCACAAAGATTAAGAGAACTAGCTTTCTTAAACAAAGGTATCTATATAAAATTATCTGATAAAAGAGATGGGAAAGAAGAAGTTTTCCATTATGAAGGCGGGATTAAGTCTTTTGTTAGTTATTTAAATAGAAATAAGGTTCCATTACAAGAAGAACCTATATATGTAGAAGGCGTAAAAGATAATATATCTGTTGAAGTGGCGATGCAACACAATGATGGGTATACTGAAAATATCTTTTCATTTGCAAACAATATAGATACAGTAGAGGGTGGAACTCACTTAGTTGGATTTAAAACAGCTCTAACTAGAGTATTTAATGACTACGCTAAGAAATTTGGACACATAAAGGATAATGATAAAAATCTTAGTGGTGATGATATAAGAGAAGGCCTCACAGCTGTAATATCAGTAAAAATAGAAGAACCACAATTCGAAGGGCAAACAAAGACTAAATTAGGAAATAGCGAAGTTAGAGGAATTGTTGATTCTATTGTTGGTGAAAATGTCAGCATCTTCTTAGAAGAGAATCCAGCTGTAGGTAAGATTATAATAGATAAAGCCTTAATGGCAGCTAGAGCTAGAGATGCTGCTAGAAAAGCAAGAGAATTAACAAGAAAATCCGTATTAGAAAGATCAGCATTACCTGGAAAATTAGCAGATTGTTCTTCAAAAGATCCTAGAGAATGTGAAATTTATATAGTCGAAGGGGATTCCGCTGGTGGTTCAGCTAAGCAAGGAAGAAACAGAAAGTTCCAAGCTATTCTACCACTAAGAGGAAAGATACTAAATGTTGAAAAACAAAGATTAGATAGAATATTAAATGCAGATACAATCAGATCAATGGTCACTGCATTTGGTGCAGGTATTGGAAATGATTTTGATGTAGAAAAAATTAGATACAACAGAATAATAATTATGACCGATGCCGATGTTGATGGTGCTCATATAAGAACATTGCTATTAACTTTCTTCTATAGATACATGAGAGAATTAATTGATGATGGTCATGTATATATAGCACAACCTCCATTATACAAAGTAAGTAAAAGTAAAAAAGAGTACTATGCATATACTGATTCAGAATTAGAAAAAGTAATGGCTGAAATAGGTGGAAAAGATAATTCTACAGATATTCAAAGATACAAAGGTCTTGGAGAAATGAATGCAGCTCAATTATGGGATACAACAATGGATCCTGAAAAGAGAATTCTATTAAAAGTAAATATAGAAGATGCAATGGCTGCAGATGAAATTTTCACAATTTTAATGGGTGAAAAAGTTGAACCAAGAAAAGAATTTATACAACAAAATGCTAAAAAAGTTGTTAATTTAGACATTTAGTACTGAAAATATGAGGTGAAGTACATGGATTTTAATGAGGGAAAAGTTATACCCGTAGATATTAATAAAGAAATGAAAAGATGCTATATAGATTATGCTATGAGTGTCATAGTTGGGCGTGCATTGCCAGATGTAAGGGATGGTTTGAAACCTGTACATAGAAGAATACTATATTCTTTACAGGGGTTAGGATTAAATCCTGAAAAGGGATATAGAAAATGCGCAAGAATAGTTGGGGAAGTTCTAGGTAAATATCATCCACATGGAGATACTTCTGTTTATGATGCATTAGTAAGAATGGCTCAAGACTTTTCAATGAGATATATGCTAGTTGATGGTCATGGAAATTTTGGTTCAGTTGACGGTGATAGTGCAGCTGCTATGAGATATACAGAAGCGAAAATGAATAAAATAGCTGTAGAAATGTTAAGAGACATCAACAAGAATACAGTTGATTTTATGGATAACTTTGATGGAGAGGAAAGAGAACCAGTAGTATTGCCATCTAGATTTCCAAACCTTTTAGTTAATGGTTCATCGGGTATTGCTGTTGGTATGGCAACTAATATACCGCCACACAATCTTGGTGAAATTATAGAAGGAACAGTTGCGTTAATAGAAAATCCAGAAATTACAATATTGGATTTAATGACTAAAATTAAGGGACCTGACTTTCCAACAGGTGCTACAATTATGGGAAAAGCAGGAATTAGGGCAGCTTATGAAACTGGAAGAGGAAAAGTAGTTGTAAGAGCAAATGCTGAAATTGAAGAGGAAAATGGAAGACACAAAATAGTTGTTACTGAAATACCATACCAAGTTAACAAAGCAAAACTTATTGAAAATATTGCTGATTTAGTAAAAGATAAAAGAATTACTGGAATATCTGATTTAAGAGATGAATCTGATAGAGATGGTATGAGAATTGTAATAGAATTAAAAAGAGATGCTAATCCTAATGTAGTGTTAAATTTATTATATAAGCATACTAAGCTTCAAGATACATTTGGAATTATTATGTTAGCATTAGTGAATAATGAGCCAAAAGTTTTAAATTTAAAACAAATACTAGAAAACTATGTTGAGTTCCAAAAAGAAGTAATAACAAGAAGAACAGTATTTGACTTGAATAAAGCCGAAGCTAGAGCTCACATATTAGAAGGTTTAAAAATAGCATTAGATAATATTGATGAAGTTATAAGCATAATAAGAAATTCTAAAACAACTGATATTGCAAGAGACACATTGATGGAAAGATTTAATCTATCCGAAAAGCAATCTCAAGCTATTTTAGAAATGAGATTAAGAAGGTTAACTGGTTTAGAAAGAGATAAGATTGATGATGAATATAATGAATTAATGAAACAAATAGAGTATTTACAATCTATCTTAGAAAGTGAAGAGAAATTATTGGGTGTTATTAAAGACGAACTTATTGAAATTAAAACTAAATATTCAGATGAGAGAAGAAGTAAAATAGAAAAGATTGTTAATGAAATTGACATTGAAGATTTAATACAAGAAGAAGATGTTGTAATAACATTAACTAATTCTGGATATATAAAGAGAATTTCAGCTGATACTTATTCAGCACAAAGAAGAGGTGGTAAGGGTATTCAAGCAATGACAACAAAAGAAGATGACTTTGTTGATCATTTAATGATTACATCAACACACTCTGATGTATTATTCTTTACAAACAAAGGAAGAGTATATAAATTAAGAGCTTACGAAATTCCTGATGCAGGAAGGCAAGCAAAAGGAACAAACTTAATAAATCTTATAGCAATAGAGCCAGATGAAAAGATACAAACTGTCTTAACAATAACTGATGAGAAAAAAGAAGGATTCCTATTTATGGGAACTAAACATGGAATAGTAAAGAAAACACCAATAAGTGAATTTAAGAATTTAAGAAAGAATGGCTTAATCGCATTAAGCTTAAAAGATGGTGATGAACTATTAAAGGTAAAGAACACTTATGGTGATGCTAACATTATGGTAGTAACTCAAAATGGTTATGCTGTTAAGTTTAGTGAAAAAGATGTTAGAGCCATGGGAAGAACTGCATCTGGAGTTAGAGCAATAAATCTTAAAGATGATGATATAGCAGTATGTATGGATATAGCAGTTGATGGCGAAGAGTTATTGGTAATAAGTGAAAATGGATATGGCAAAAGAACGCCTATTTCACAATATAAGCTTCAAAATAGAGGCGGAGTAGGATTGATAACATATAAAATTAGTGATAAGACAGGAAAATTAGCTGGTGCTACAATTTGTAAAGTTGATGATGAATTGATGCTTGTAAATTCCAGCGGTGTAGCTATAAGAATTAATGTATCAGACATTTCAGTTACTAGCAGATCAGCAATGGGTGTAACATTAATGAGAACCACTGAAGAGGAAAAGGTAGTTGCTATCGCTAAGATATTAGGTGGTTATGATTCTGAAGAACAACTAGATGATAGTGAAGTAAGTAATGTAGAAGAGTAAAATAAATATATTATTAATTTAAAATAAGACTCTAACAATATAAAGATATGTTAGTAGTCTTATTTTTATGAATAATATGATGATAATGTATGTAAATATTGAGTTTTTAACATTAAATCGTTACATAAAAATTAATATTATTAGATTTTAAAATTACATTATATTAACATAATCAATAAAATACTATACATTTTTAATATTATTCTAAGTAATATTAGCCAAGCGTATCATACTAAGAAATACCCACTAAATATTAGAAAAATCAAGGAAATTGAAAATAATTAGATTTAACGACTATATCTACTCAAAAATCATAAAGAATATGTGATAATATAAAACACGTCGCTGAGACATGTTTACAACTAGAACAGATTAAATAAAAACTTTTTTAAAAGAGTTTAAATATTTAAAAAAAGTTGTTGACAAGATGAAAATCAAGTGATAAACTAAGTAAGTCGCTTGAGGGTGACAAAAAAAACAATAAGTTACA
>NZ_JAABNP010000096.1 GCF_009928485.1 Clostridium sp. C2-6-12
ATATCTAAGAGTTTAAACTGTTTTAAAAGAGATATAATATGGTCTGGTGATGTATTAATCTTATCTTTCATACTTAAAATTGATCCTCCTCATAATAAGATAAATCCCGACTTGTTTCATTTATTGTAAGGAGTTCATCGTTAGAAGTGATGCCTTTAACTATATCTAGGTATTTTGTCTTTAATATGTTTTTTATCTCTTTAATTTCATAAATATTCTGATCTATACAGTACTTTAAAATTAAATCTAACGAGTCGTTGTCATAAAGTTCCTTAAGCTTAATTATTTGTCTCATATGAAAGGTTGGTTGTTTTAAATGAGGTATGCAATTTTTATAAAAAATCTTACCGTTAGAAAATGTATTTTCAAATTGCCTTATTATTTCAGGAATGGATTTAGGAACTATATTATTTAACTCACCATAGTGTTCATTAGTTGTAACCATTCTGCCTTTATCTTTGATAATTTCATGTGTTGCAATTATATCTAAAGAAGAATTAAATACTTCTAGCTTATAACCTAAGGTTATTCTAAAGGAAACTTTTTTACCTACATATTCAACTGGAACACTATATTTTACTGCATCTACAGATATATATGAATCTAAACTAAC
>NZ_JAABNP010000055.1 GCF_009928485.1 Clostridium sp. C2-6-12
AATAATGGATAATAAATCGAGCGAAATTATTGCCAACTTTTACTTGACTCAAACAAACTAAATAAAGTTAAGCAATCATTAAGGAATGTATTATATAATTAGATTAAATTAACGAAAAGATATACACATATATATTTAGGGGTGAATTTAATGATAAAAATATTGCTTGTTGAAGACAATATGGAAATAAGTAAAAATATAGCGGAATATTTTAAAGGTGAAGTAGAAATAGAGCCTGTTTATAATGGGGAAGATGCAATTGAATATTTAAATGCTTATACTTATGATGTTGTAATACTAGATCTTATGCTACCTGGAATAGGTGGAATTGATGTATTAAAACATATGTCTAAAAGTTTTTTAAATACAGGAGTAATTATATTAACAGCTAAGGAAGAATTAGGAGATAAGCTTAAGGCATTTAATTTAGGAGCCAATGATTATTTAACTAAACCATTTTTTATGGAGGAATTAAAGGCTAGAATTAATTCTATATTAAAAAGTATGGGAAAAGTTAAAAAGCCCAATGTACTTGAATTTAAAAATATGCAGATAGATATGAAAACCAAGAGAGTCTATATAGATGATAATGAAGTGGAATTAAATGAAAAACTATATAAGCTTCTTGAATTTCTGGTTATAAATAAAAACGTATTATTATTTAAAGAGCAGATATTTGATAATGTATGTGGATATAACAGTGATGCTGCAACTGAAATAATTGAAGTGTATATAAGCAGATTAAGAAAACAGTTGGCGCTTTTTGGATATGGTAAATATCTTATAACCAAGAGAGGTATGGGATATTTATTAGATGAAAGCTTAGAGGATTAGTTTATGAAAAAGGATATATTTTCAACTACAAAAAAAAGTATTATAGCTATAAGTACAAGTGTAGTATTTGGATGCTTAATTATTTTTGCACTTGTAACTAATGCACTATATTCTTCTAAAGTATTAGATAATGTTGATCGTCAAATTCTAGAACAGAAAAAAATATTAACAGAGCATATAAATATTTCTGATTATCAAAAGATTTTTGATTCAACAAATTTTATGGATCATGAACGAAATTTCAAAGGTGAAGATGAAATTCCACTGTCAGATGCTAATATAAGGGGTGAGATTTCAAATAAATCTGAAAATCAAAAGGATGTTCAGTTTAAAGAGTTTGACGGAAGACCAAATGGAAAGTTTATGAAAATACCACCTAACTTAATTGTAATTATATATAAAAATGATACTTTTGAAGTTATGAGTAAAAATTTATATTTTACAGAAGATGATTTACCTGTTCTTCCACAAGATTCAGAAAAAGATATAGTAACATTGACATTTCCTTTGAACAGTAAAGATTATAATTTCAGAGGTATTACAATAAATAATGGTGAATATAAAATTCAAGTAATTGCTAATATTGATTCAGAAGTATATTCCTTAAATAGACTGAGGACTTCCATAATAGTAAGTTTAGTTATACTTATCATTATTGCGGCAATTCTCTCAGCGTATCTTGCAACCAGAGTTATAAAACCTATTAGACAAGCATATGATAAGCAGGTTTATTTTGTCCAAGATGCATCCCACGAAATGAGAACTCCATTGGCTGTAATAAAGGGAAAATTAGAATTGTTGGCTCATTCATGGGGAGATACAATAGATGATCATTTTGAACATATTTCAAAAATGATGACAGAAGTAAGAGGCTTGGAAAAGCTAAATACTGATTTATTGTTGCTATCTAAAGAAGATTTAGATTTAGCAGCTAATATAACTAATTTCAAGTTAGATGATTTTATTAATGATCTAAGTGAATTTTATACTGAGTTAGCTGAAATTAAAGAAAAAACTTTTAAAGTTAATAAGCCTAAAGAAGAAATACTTGTTCAATGGGATTATGATAAGATTAAAAGAGCTATTGTCATATTATTAGAAAATGCATTTAAATATACTAGAGCTAATGGTGAAATAAATTTAAATATTCAGAACATGAATAAATATGTTAAGGTAACAGTTAAAGATAATGGAATAGGAATTAAAGAAGAAGAACAAAAGCGTATATTTGATAGATTTTATAGAAGTGAAGTTGTAAGGGGCCAAAACATTAGTGGAACTGGAATTGGACTTAGCTTATTAAAATCTATTTCAAAGAATTTTGGAATAAAGCTTAAGGTAAATTCTAAATATGGAGAAGGTTCTGAATTTATATTAATTATTTCAAAAATAATAAAATAAAAAAATAAGCCATCTTATAAATTCAGATTTATTTATAAGATGGCTTTATATAGTTAAGAAACTAATAAATAATGACATAATATATATGAATAGTATTTTATAAACAGCTATTTGAACATTATATAATTATAAAACCAATTCCCAGATTGAAAACCTAAAACACAAGCTAATCTAAACAAACATACAGTTGATATTCCAGCTAAAATTCCAGTTAATAATCTTCTAGTATTAGTACTTTGAAAGTATCCAAGATACTGTCCAGTTCCATCAATTAATAGTGGAATCATTAATAATAGTTCCAACAAAATATGTATACCCTTAAATATGAGTATATGAATAATTCCAATAATATAGCCTATTAATATTCCAGTACAGCGCGCACATATAGGAAATTGATGACCTCTAAAGAAAAAAGATCTTTCAGGAATTTGATGACAAAAGAACATATATTTTAGAATTTTTTGATAGTCAAACATTCGTTATAGACGACTTGCAAAATGTCCTAAAAAGCTTAATGCAAATGTTAAGATGTAGAATACAACCCAAGCAACTATTCCACCTATCATCCATTTACATATTAATTTAGCGCTTTGAGGTTTCTCATCTTTCCACATGAAGTATAGAATTATTCCGACTACCGGAAAACAACATGATGCAACACCAGCTAAATGAGATGGATTGTCTACACTATTAGAACTACTCTTGCCAGTAGCAACGCCACAGTGTATGCAAACATCAGCATTATCATCTATTTCTTGTCCACAATTTTTACAAAACATTACAAATATCCCCCTTAAAATTTTCTAATTAATCAAATTAATGGGTACATTATACCATCAATATAAGTTATACGTAAATACATAAATCAAATCAACTAATTATAAAATGGTAAAAACTTATTAGAATGTGAAAGAAAAAAAGAAACTGTCGCATTAAGAAGCAATTTAGAATATGCTTTGTGCGACAGCTCTCTTAGCTGTATTTAACATAAAATTAAGCATTTAAAAATAGAAAAGCAAGTATTTAGTATTTAGAGGCTATAACTCCTATTAAGATTATAAATAAAAAGTATAGAATAAAAGCAATAACTCCTAAAGCTAATCCAGCTAAGGTCCACTTAATAACTAAGCTAGCACTCTTAGGTTTTTCATCTTTCCAAATGAAGTATAATATTATACCAATGATGGGGAAACAACAGCCAGCAATCCCTGGTAAGTGAGATGGTTCATCCTTTTTATTAAGTGGAGAACCATTTTTATCTGTAGCAACACCACAATGTATACATACGTCAGCATTATCATCTATTTGTTGCCCACAATTTTTGCAAAACATTATTATATATCACTCCTGTAAAGATTATTATTTAACTACAACATTTTAATTTAAAGGTGGTAGTTAGCGCAACAGGCTTAATATGTAATCTTGAGCCCATTGTAGACATTGAAGCCAAAACACAATTACCATTCTTGATAAACATATAAAAGATATGCCTCCTAAAATTCCTGTAATTAATCTTCTTATATTAGTGCTTACAAAGTACCCTTTGTATTGGCCAATTCCATCAATAAGTAAAGGCACCATAAGTATGAGTTCAAACGTGTAACCTAATTTATTATAAAAAATTATATAAAGTATTCCAATAATATAACCTATTAAGATTCCAGTACACCTAGCGCATATAGGAAATTGACGTCCCCTAAAGAAGAAAGATCTTTCAGGCATTCTATGGCAATAAAACATATACTTTAAAATTATTTTTAAATTAAACATTTGCCATAACAGCTATAAGAACATATATTATACTTAAAATTATATTGACAGCTATACCAGCTAATGTCCATTTAATTACTAGTTTAGCGCTTAGTGGTTTTTTATCTTTCCATACGAAGTATAGAATTATACCAACTATAGGAAAACAGCATCCAGCTATTCCAGGTAAATGAGATGGTTTATCTTCTGAGTTTAATGGAGAACCATTTTTCCCAGTAGCAACACCACAGTGTATGCAGATATCTGCACTATCGTCTATTTCTTGTCCACAGTTTTTACAAAACATTATTATTCACTCCTTGATTAAAATTATTTTTTGGAATTACAACCATAGTATACCATTATAGTAATCATAACGTAAATACATATAATAATGGTATAATATATAATTAACACAAATTAGTATTAATTATAATTTATCTAAATAATTATAGAATCAATATTTTACTATGAATTGACATTTAAAAATCATTAATATATAATTATTACAATAAAAGACTGTGATTAGGAAAAGTACCTTGAGTCATTAATTTTAGAGAGTAGCTGTTTGGTGGAAAGCTATATTAAGTTTGAGGGAAAATCACCTAGGAGTTGGAGACTGAAAGGCAGAAAGTTGCTAAATAAGTCATCACGTAAGGCCTGCGTTAAAGGATAGAGTATGTATGTACTTGAAATTAAGCATTTAAATTTTATTTAAATGTTCACCTTAGGTGGTTTGCGAATTCAACTTCGTCCTGTAGGATGGAGTTTTTTTATTTTTAATTTTAAGGAACCTAAGAATATTAAATATAAAATCAGATTAAAAAATTACGAAGTAATTTTATCTTCAACTGTTAACTGTTAACTGTTAACTGCAAACTGAATTAATGGAAGGGGAAAAGAAATGTATAATAAAGTAGATTCGTCAAAAGGCACTGTAAATATGGAAAAAGATATTGCAAAGCTTTGGAAAGAAAAAGATGTTATAAAAAAGAGTTTTGATTCAAACCAAGATGGAGAGTATTTTACTTTCTATGATGGACCTCCAACAGCTAATGGAAAGCCTCATGTTGGTCATATTTTAACAAGAGTTATGAAGGATATAATTCCAAGATATAAGGTTATGAAAGGCTATAAGGTTTTAAGAAAAGCTGGATGGGATACTCATGGATTACCAGTAGAATTAGAAATAGAAAAGAAGCTTGGAATTTCTGGGAAAGAACAAATTGAAGATTTTGGTGTAGAAAAGTTTATTAAAGAATGTAAAGATAGTGTATTTTCATACGTAAGCTTATGGGAAGAAATGTCACATCAAATTGGATATTGGGTTGATATGGAAGATCCATATGTAACTTATCATGATGATTATATAGAATCAGAATGGTGGGCATTAAAGAAATTGTGGGATAAAGGTTTATTATACAAAGGTCATAAGGTAATGCCTTACTGTCCAAGATGTGGAACAGCTTTATCATCTCATGAAGTTGCTCAAGGGTATAAAGATGTTAAAGATTTAACTGCAACAGCTAAGTTTAAAGTTAAAGGAGAAGACAAAAAGTATATTCTTGCTTGGACAACAACTCCTTGGACATTACCATCTAACTTAGCATTATGTATAAATAAAGCATACACTTATGCTGATGTTAAAGTTGGTGATGAAGTTTATGTATTAGCTAAGGACTTAATAGGAACTGTTCTTGGAGATACAGAACATGAAGTAATCAGAGAATATAAAGGTGAGGAATTACTAGGTACTGAATATGAACAATTACTACCTTTTGCTAAGGTTGAAGGTAAAGCATTTGTAGTAATTCATGGAGATTATGTAACACTTTCAGATGGTACTGGTATAGTACACATTGCACCAGCTTATGGTGAAGACGATAGTTTTGTTGCAAAGCAAAATGGCATTACATTTGTAAATTTAGTAGATGCAAGTGGTAACTTCGTAGAAGAAGTAACTCCATGGGCAGGAAAATTTGTTAAGAAGTGCGATGAAAGTATTTGTAATTACTTAGAAGAAAATAATAAATTATTTAATAAGCATAAGCACCTTCACTCATATCCTCATTGCTGGAGATGTGACACACCACTTTTATATTACCCAAAAGATAGTTGGTTTGTTGCAATGACTCAAATGAGAGATAAATTACTTGAAAATAATAATAAAGTAAACTGGTATCCTGATAATATTAGAACAGGAAGATTTGGTAAGTTCCTTGAAAATGTTATTGACTGGGGTATTTCAAGAGATAGATATTGGGGAACACCACTTCCAATATGGCAATGTGAATGTGGTAATAGAGAATGTATAGGAAGCAGAGCTGAATTAGAAGAAAAAGCAACTGTAGATTGCAAAGGAATTGAATTACACAAACCATATGTTGATGGAATTAAATTAAAATGTTCTGAATGTGGTAAGGAAATGACTAGAACTAATGAAGTAATTGACTGTTGGTTCGATTCAGGATCAATGCCTTTTGCACAATGGCACTATCCATTTGAGAACAAAGAGAAATTTGAAAAGAATTTCCCAGCTCAATTTATATCAGAAGCTGTTGACCAAACAAGAGGTTGGTTCTATACATTAATGGCATTATCAACATGTTTATTCGATATAAATCCATTTGAAAACTGTATAGTATTAGGTCACGTATTAGATAAAAAGGGACTTAAGATGTCTAAGTCTAAAGGAAATGTTGTTGATCCATTTGAAGTATTAAATAGTCAAGGAGCAGATGCTACAAGATGGCATTTCTATACTGCAAGTGCTCCATGGTTACCAACAAGATTCTCTACAGATGATGTTGCAGAAACTCAAAGAAAGTTCTTAGGAACTTTATGGAATGTATATTCATTCTATGTGTTATATGCTGAAATAGATAATTTTGATCCAACTAAGTATACAGATTTTGTTTCAGACAATGTAATGGATAAATGGATTATATCTAAGCTAAATACATTAATTGAAACAGTTGATGATGGATTAAACACTTATAAGATTACTCAAGCAGCTTTAGCTATTGAAGATTTTACAGATGAATTATCAAACTGGTATGTAAGAAGAAACAGAGCTAGATATTGGACACAAGAATTAACAGATGATAAGATTGGTGCTTATGTAACATTATATAAGGTTTTAGTTAACTTAGTTAAGGTAGCATCACCATTTGTACCATTTATGACAGAAGAGATTTATCAAAACTTAGTTTTAAATCTTGATAAGAATGCACCAGAAAGTATTCACTTATGTCCTTGGCCAGAAGTAAATAAAGAGGCTATAAACGAAGAATTAGAAAAGGAAATGGATTTAGCTTATACATTAGTTAAGCTTGGAAGAAGTGCTAGAAATGCTGCAAACATCAAAAATAGACAGCCACTTTCAGAAATGCTTATTTCAACAAAATCACTTCCAGAATACTATGGAGATATAGTAAAAGAAGAATTAAATATCAAGATGGTTGAATTAGGAGCTGATCTTTCTAAATATGTTAATTTTGAAATAAAGCCAAATCTTCCTGTTATAGGTAAGATGTATGGTAAGTTAATTCCACAAATTAAAAATGCAATTGCAGAAAAGAACCAAATGGAATTAGCTCAAAAGATACAAAATGGTGGAAGTGAAACTATTAATGTTAATGGTACAGAAATAGTTCTTACAAATGAAAATCTATTAGTTACAATGCAAGGGTTAGAAGGCTATGCATTTGCTGGAGAAGGTGAATTTGGAGTTGTATTGGATACTACTATAACACCAGAACTTCAAGAAGAAGGTCATGTAAGAGAAACTATTTCAAAGATCCAAAATATGAGAAAAGATAAAGGTTTTGAAGTTGCAGATAAAATAAAACTTTATGTTGCAGACAATGCTATGTTATTAGATGTTATTAAAAAGTTTGAAGAAACAATTAAGAAAGAAACTTTAACTTGTGAAGTTATTTATAATGGAGAAGCTGATTACTCAGAAGCAGTTATAAATGGTGAAATCTTAAAGATGACTGTTGAAGTAATAAGATAATAATTAATGACTAGGAATTAAAGGCTGACCTTAATATTCCTAGTCATATTATTTTCAAATAAAAATAATATTAAAGATACTAATACTTTTAGATTATTTTATAAAATTATAAATTTAAGACTAAAAATTATAATTATTGACAAAACTTATATTAAAATAATAAATTATTGTAAGTTTTGTTGATTTATGAGGCATTATATTAGTATAATGAATTTATCTAGAAAAATTCAAAGGAGGAATAATTATGGCTACTTCTATTAAGGATGTTGCAAAAGAAGCTGGAGTATCAATTGCAACCGTTTCTAGAGTTTTAAATGATATCGATGTAGTAAACGAAGATACTAAGAAAAAAGTCGTAGATGCAATAAAGAAGCTAGGATACAGACCAAACATAGTCGCAAGAAGTTTAAAAACTCAAAAAACAAAAACAATAGGAATTTTACTCCCAGACATATCTAACCAATTTTATCCAGAAATCGTAAGAGGCGCTGAAGATGTTTCAAATATATACGATTACAATATAATCTTATGTAATTCAGACCTTGATATTGAAAAGGAAAAAGAATATTTAAGAGTACTTAGAGAAAAAATGGTTGACGGTGTAATTTATATGAGTAGTTCTCTGAATGAAGAAATTTTAGAGTTAATCAATGAATTAGATTTGAAAACTGTATTAGTTGAAACAAAAGATAAAGATGGTGCACTGCCAAGTGTAACTATTGATAATGTTAAAGCTTGTTATGATAGTACTAAGCTATTAATTGATAAAGGCATAAAGGAAATTGCTTTTATAGGAGCAGAAAAAGAGAACAAGAACGCTTGGGGAGACAGATATGTTGGATTTGAAAATGCTATGAAGGAAGCTGGAATTGAAGTTGATCCTGACTTAGTTTATTTTGGTTCAATGAAAGTTAAGAGCGGATATGAAGGAATACAAAAATTCTTAAAGGGAAAGAAGAAATACAAAGGTGTAGTATGTGCATCTGATGAAATTGCTATGGGTGCGATAAATGCTTTAAGAGATAATAAAGTTAAGGTACCAAAAGATGTAAGTGTAATAGGTTTTAATGATAATTATGCTGCGTCAATATTCTATCCTAAGATTACAACAATATCTCAACCAACTTATGATATGGGTTCAGTTGCAATGAGAATGCTTATAAAACTTTTAAACAAGAAAGAAATAGAAGAACCACACTATGTATTAGAGCATCAATTAGTTGAAAGAGAAAGTACAATTTAAATTAAGATTAAAGCTATTCCAAAGAGGAAACTATTTTGGAGTAGTTTTTTTGTGGAAGAGCAAAGGAGGTATTTATGAATAATCAAAATAGATTAGGTGAAATGAAGATAGGAAAGTTAATTTTAGAATTTTCAATTCCAGCTATTATAGGAATGATAGTTAATACTTTGTACAATATAATTGATAGAATATTTATTGGACATATAGAAGGAATTGGAAATCTTGCGATGGCTGGTGTTGGAATAACTATGCCACTAATGTTTATAATTATGGCTTTTGGTATGCTTATAGGAATTGGTACAGCTACTAGAATATCAATAAAGCTTGGACAGCATGATAAAGAAGGGGCAGAGAAGCATTTAGGAAATGCATTTACGCTCATAATAATTATAAGTATTGTTTTAACAATACTAGGACTTACACTTTCAAATCCTCTTCTAAAAATGTTTGGAGCAAGTGAAAATATTTTAGGTTATGGGGAACAATTTATTCAAGTAATTTTTATAGGATGTATATTTAATTTAATGAGCTTTGGACTTAATCACTCAATTAGAAGTGATGGAAGTCCTAAGATTGCAATGGCAACTATGCTTATAAGTGCAATAATAAATATTATTTTAGATCCTATATTTATATTTTGGTTAGGACTTGGAGTTAGAGGAGGTGCCCTTGGAACTGTTGTTGCTCAAATAATCAGCAGTATTTGGATACTATATTATTTTACTAAGGGAGCTAGTACTCTTAAGATTAGAAGAAAGAACTTAAAATTGGATAAAAGTGTAGTTTTAAGTATATTTGCAATAGGGGTTGGTCCTTTTAGTATGCAGATTGCTCAGAGTTTAGTTCAAGTAGTTTGTAATAATTCATTACAGACTTATGGTGGAGATCTAGCTGTAAGTGCAATGACAATAATAAATAGTTTAGCAATGGTGTTTTTAATGCCGATTTTTGGATTGAATCAAGGACTTCAACCTATAATAGGTTATAATTTTGGAGCTGAGAAGCATGATAGAGTTAATCAGGCAGTAAAGTATGGAATAATTACGGCAACTATAATAGTAACTGTTGGATTCATAATAATTGAAGGCTTTTCAGAAAAACTAGTTATAATATTCAATAATGATCCAAAACTTATAGAAATTACTTCTCATGGAATGAAAATATTTTTAATTATGTTACCACTTATTGGAGGACAAATAATAATAACTAATTATTTTCAATCAATTGGAAAAGTAAAAATATCTATGGTATTAAGTTTATTAAGACAGGTTATAATATTAGTTCCAAGTTTAATAATAATTCCAATGTTCATTGGATTAACAGGTGTATGGGCAGCTGGTGCAGTATCTGATTTATTGTCAGTGGCAATAACCATAATTGTATTTATAAAAGTATCTAGAGATACTAGAAAAAATCAAAGCGAAAAAGAAATTGTATTAGATTAATAAAATAAGGCCATCTCAAAATCATTTCTAAATAATTTTGAGATAGCCTTATTTTTATTTTACATTTAATATATTATACAAACTTGAATGTAAAGCTTCATAAAGATTAGGTATTGTTGTTTAATAATATGGATACTTAATCCATGGATATTCGTTAATATCAATGACATTAAAAAATAAAGACTTACCAAGATTACTTTCACTTATTGCTGAATGTGCCATATTGCAAGCTTTTTCTTTATGAAGGAAATAATTACATCTAAAAAAAATACGGATTCCTTCTCTTTTAACATACTTAAAAATATTAATATCTTCAATTTGAATATTTTCCACTATGTTTATTATATCGTCTTGTCTTAAAGCGCAATTT
The DNA here is from genome assembly GCF_009928485.1 of Clostridium sp. C2-6-12. Classification (GTDB taxonomy): domain Bacteria; phylum Bacillota; class Clostridia; order Clostridiales; family Clostridiaceae; genus Clostridium. The sequence continues at coordinate 11,061 of NZ_JAABNP010000055.1, forward strand.
ACTATAATCATAAGCATCAACCTCTTTTAATAAATTTTATAAAACAAAGCTAATCTTAAATTGTCGACTTTAATACTGTTTTATTATCATTATTATAAGTGAAATTGGATATAATTTCAATAAAAATATGACAAAAAATAATATTTTATGTAGTTTTTTGATGGAAATATGGTTGTGAGTTTAAATTAATGTATTTTTGGGTGAAATAGTTATAATTAAATTAAAAAATAAGTGGATACTTATAACATAAAAAGTAATATCAATACAATGAGATTGTTGGTTATTTTTAGTGAATTATAAATGATAAAATAGATATAGGCTAATAATTTTCAAAATAAAACTGTACCTAATAAAATAAGATTATCAGGTACAGTTTATAAGATAAATAATAATTTTTATGTAGATTAAATGATTCCTTCACTTTTTAAAAGGTCTTCTAATTTTTGAACTCTATCTGTTAAACTTATAAACTTTTCTTTTAATTGTTCCTTAGAGGAATCATCATCACTTATAAATTTTTCCATATCCTCTACAGTTTTTAAAGCTTCTTCAACATCTTGTTGGGCCATTTTTAAATTCGAATCATTCATGAAAAATTCTCCTTGCAATAAATATTTTATATTATGTTAATTTTATTAGTTATAAATAAAAGTTTATAACTAAGTTTAGTAATTATATCCTATCACTACTAAAAAATAAGTGCAAGGAATATAAATGTAAAAGAATAATTATAAGATGGAGGATACATGATTAATTATATTTGGTTTGCTTTAATCTTTTGCGGTATTCTATTTGGATTAATAAGTGGAAATGGAGAAATCATATCTAAAGCTATAATTAATTCATCTGGAAGTACAGTTACTTTTATTATAGAACTTACAGGTATAATGTGTTTTTGGTGTGGTGTTATGAAGGTTGCTGAAAATAGTGGACTTACAGGAAAGATATCAAGAGTATTAAAACCTATTCTTAAGTGTATATTCAAGGAAGCTGCTAAAGATGAAAAGACCTTAGGTGCTATAGTTATGAACCTTACTGCGAATATGATGGGATTATCTAATGCAGCAACACCTTTTGGGATTAAAGCTATGGAAGAAATGGATAAGCTTAATAAGGATAAGGAAACAGCTTCAAATGATATGGCACTTTTTTTGGTTTTGAATGCAACCTGCATTCAGTTGATTCCTTCAACAATAATTTCTATAAGAGCAGCATGTAATTCTGTAAATCCAGGAATAATAATAATTCCAACTTTAATATCAACTGCAACAGCAGCTGTTGTTGGTGTAATATGCTGCAAAATATTGCAAAGGTACTTTTGAAATAATAATTTGATTTACAGGAGGAACAGTAATTTATGTTCAGCTATTTAAGTAAAAGCATAATACCAATAATATTTTTACTTATTATAACCTATGGAATGATTAAAGGAAGAAAAGTTTATGAATGGTTTATTGAAGGTGCCAAGGAAGGATTAAAAGTAACATTAAGAATATTTCCATATCTTTTAGCGATGATAATTGCAGTACAAATATTTAAAGAAGCAAAATTAATGGATTTATTAAATAATTTAATAGCACCAGCTGCAAATATAATAGGATTACCTAAAGACCTTATACCTTTGATAATAATAAAGCCTTTATCAGGAAGTGGCGCAATTGGTGTGTTTACAGATTTAATAAAAAGTGTTGGAGCAGATACAAGAACTGGTCTTATAGCATCAGTTGTAATGGGAAGTACGGAAACTATATTTTATACAATAACTGTTTACTTTGGCGCAATTAAGGTAAAGAAAATAAGACATACCTTGTGGGCAGCAGTTTTTGCGGATATGACAGCTATAATTATGGCTATCATCATGGTAAATTCATTTATCTCTTAATAATGAGTGATATAAAAAATCATAAAGATTTATATATTGCCTAAATATTTAGAGATGCTATAATGTATAAAACAGTAGATAACCTTTCAAAAAAACTATCTACTGTTATAAATGATTAATGGGTAGGGATATTATGTTAAATAAATCATAAAAGCTTATTTGGGTATTTTATTACTTCCATCAGTAGTTAATTTATAATAAAAATTAAAGAGCATTATCTTTATCTATATTTGAGGATTGGAATCTTAATGAACTTATAGAGTCATAAAGTGACTGCTGAAATTTCATATTTGAATTTCTTTTATACAAACTCATATTGCCTAATTCAAATAATCTATTAATGGCACTTGTTGCTGATGAATGAGCATCAAGAAATGTATGGTAAAGTTGTGATTTATCATTATCCACATCTTCAATTGCTTTTTCAATTGGCTTTAAGATTTTTTCCTCTATTATAGATGTATTTTCCAATAAAAACTTTGTGTCTAATTTATTTTTAAAGTGTTCATCATTCAAGGAGTTTTTGTTAGAAGTATTATTTAAATTATTAGAATCTAATTGAGTAGAATCTAATGCTATATAAATTGGCTTAGATAACAAAATGCTTGTTTTTCCATTGGTGTCTTGTATGGGAATAGTTTTACAATCAATAGTGGAATCATTTCCAGATTTATTACTATTCATTAGCTTATCAAGATGATTTAATAATTTTTCTGCTTGAGCTTCAATTTTACTTTTATCTTCTTCGGTTGAAGAAGAGTCAGTATATTGTTTGGATAATTCTTTAAGTTTGCAGCCAATAGTGTCTATAGTATCTAAATATGTCTTTTTTTGATTCAAAAAAGACATTCCTGTTTGAGCACCCATTTCTGATTTTTCACTTAAATCTAATTTTTCAATGAGACGTTTCATTTCAGGTGTAATAGTTTTATTCACATTATTTGAATGTGGAATTTCATTATCTTTTTTGCTGCCAATAGAAGAGTTATTTGTGTTTAGAATATTTTTATTATGAATGTTATTTACATTATTTTGTGATAAATAAGCAGCATTTTTATAATGTAATGTTATATTTTCACTAGTCATTTTAAAATCCTCCTTCTAATTAGTACATTTAATTATCGGAGCTGCATTTAATTTATTTATATTACATTAATGGATGAAATTAACACTTTATCTTTATTTTTAATACGTTTTGAAGTAATATGGAATTATAATGTACATATTAAAAAAGGAGAACGAAGATGAACAAGGATATTTATATAAATAATAGAAATAAACTTATGGAAACAATAGGAGAAGATTCAATAGTAATATTATTTGCAGGGAAAGCTCCTAAAAAAACAGGTGATGAATTATATGAATTTACCCCAAATAGAAATTTTTATTACTTAACAGGAATTGAGGAACAAGAACATATAGTTGTATTATCAAAGTCAAATGAAACTATAAGTGAAAAATTATTTCTAAAAGATATAGATTTAGATGCTGAAATGTGGAATGGAAAGACTTTAAGAGATAATGAAGGAAAAGAAATTTCGGGAATAGAAGAAGTTGCATATATGAAGGAATTCAGCTCATATATACATAGAGCTATTAATGGATCAGAAAGTATAAATATATATTTAGATTTGGATAGAGAAGCAATTGATGAACCAGATTCTGAAGCTAATATTTTTGCAAGAGAAATTAGAAATAAATATCCTCAAGTTATAATAAAGAATCTTTCAAGCAAGATTGCACCTCTAAGAATAATTAAGTCGCAAGAAGAAATAGAACAAATGAAAAAAGCTATAGATATAACAATTGAAGGCGTAAAATCATTAATGAAAAATGCCAAACCTGGAATGAAGGAATATGAGCTTGAAGCATATTTTGATTTTGAATGTAAAACTAATGGTGCTAAGGATTATGCTTTTAAAACAATAGCAGCGGCTGGAAAGAATGCAACAATACTTCATTATGCTAAAAACAATAGTAAAATAAGAGATGGGGAATTAATACTTTTTGATTTAGGAGCTCAATGGAATTTATATAATGCTGATATTACAAGAACTTTTCCTGTGAATGGAATGTTCACGGATAGGCAAAAAGAAGTATATGAAGCAGTTCTTAGAGTAAATAAGGCAGTAATCGAAAAGATAAAACCAGGATTAAATTATAAAGAACTTAATTCATGGGCTACAGATTTAATTGCTGAGGAATGTATTAAATTAGGAATAATTAAAGATAAGAATGAAGTGAGAAAATACTATTGGCACAGTATAGGCCATAGTTTAGGATTGGATACTCATGACGTAGAGCCTCAAGGAAGAAACTTTACCTTTGCTGAAGGAATGGTATTTACTGTAGAACCAGGAATATATATAGGTGAAGAAAGTATTGGTATAAGGATTGAAGATGATGTTTTAGTTACTAAGGATGGATGTGAAGTTCTAACTAAAGAAATGATTAAGGAAGTTAATGAAATTGAGGAATTTATGAAATAAATCATTAATATAAAAATAATAATTGATTAAATTGGGAAAATTAGATACAATATATAATGTTAAAAGAAATTAAGATGCAATGAAGAGAAGAGTAGTAAAAGAATCATTCTATAAGAGAGCTGACATATGCTGAAAGTTGGTGTTTGTGAATTTTATGAAGATGGTCTTAGAGCATGCTTTTTGAGCCAAAATAAAATGGTTAGGGAAGTACGGGAGCAACCGTTATATTGCAAGGTGATGATGGTCACCTGCTGAGTTACTCATTGTGAAGTGAGTAAAAATTAGAGTGGTAACGCGTATAATACGTCTCTATATAGGTTTTAATATACCTATATAGAGATTTTTTTATTCATAAATTAAAAGTTTTATACTATCTTTTGTTTAAGATTTTATTTTAGTAAATTTGTAATTACATAGATAAATATTCTGAAGAATATTAGAATATTTATTCTTCAGAATATGCGCTTAAAATCGCAGCTGAGGGTGTATTCATAATAAAATGATTTTAAAGACACTAGGTAGATAATATTAAAAAATAAATTTCAATGAATAATTAAATAAAATATTATCATTGTTTAAAATAAGGAGGACAAAAAATAATGTGTACAGATTGTAAAAAAACATATTATATTACAACACCAATTTATTATCCATCAACAAAGCTTCATATAGGAAATACCTATACAACTGTAGCTGCTGATGCTTTAGCTAGATTTAAGAGATTAACGGGCTATGATGTAATGTTTTTAACAGGAACAGATGAACATGGACAAAAAATTCAAAGAATAGCTGAAGAAAAGGGAATTACACCAAAACAACATGTAGATGAAGTTGTTGCAGGCATTAAAGATCTTTGGAGTATGATGAATATAAGCTATGATAAGTTCATTAGAACAACTGATGATTATCATATTAAAGCAGTTCAAGATATATTTAAGAAATTATATGACCAAGGAGATATATATAAGAGTTCTTACGAAGGTTGGTATTGTACACCTTGTGAATCCTTCTGGACTGATACTCAATTAGTAGATGGAAACTGCCCTGATTGTGGAAGACCAGTTGAAAAATCAAAGGAAGAAGCTTATTTCTTTAAGATGAGCAAATATGCTGATAGATTAATTAAGTATATCGAAGAGAATCCAGAATTCATCCAACCAGAATCAAGAAAGAATGAAATGTTAAATAACTTCTTAAGACCAGGGCTTCAAGACCTTTGTGTTTCAAGAACAAGCTTTAACTGGGGAGTTCCTGTAACTTTTGATGAAAGTCATGTTGTATATGTTTGGATTGATGCATTATCAAACTATATAACAGCTCTTGGATATGGCCAAGATAACAAAGAATTATATGATAAATATTGGCCAGCAGATGTACATTTAATAGGTAAAGATATTTTAAGATTCCATACTATTTATTGGCCAATTATGTTAATGGCTTTAGATTTACCACTTCCTAAACAAGTATTTGGTCATGGATGGTTACTTGTTGATGGTGGAAAAATGTCAAAATCTAAAGGAAATGTAGTAGATCCAGTTGTACTTGTAAATGAATTTGGAGTTGATCCTGTAAGATATTATTTATTAAAAGAGATTCCATTTGGAGCAGATGGATTATTTAATAATGAAATATTCATAAAGAAGATAAATTCTGATTTATGTAATGACTTAGGAAATCTTTTATCAAGAACAGTTGCAATGGTTGAAAAATACTTTGGTGGAGAAATGCCAGCACAGGTTGATAAAGAAGCTATTGATGATGAATTAATAAACTTAGCTTTAGCTGCACCAGGAAAAATTGAAGCAGCTATAAATGAATTAAATATACCACAAGCTTTAGAATATGTTTTTGATATAATAGGAAGAGCTAATAAGTATATTGATGAAACTACTCCATGGATATTGGCTAAGGATGATGCTAAAAAAGCTAGACTTGGAACAGTTCTTTATAATTTAGCTGAAAGTATTAGATTTGCATCAGTAATGATTTCTGCCTTCTTACCAGATACAGCTAAGAAAATTAATGTACAAATAAATACAACTGAAATTTCATGGGAGTCATTAAAAACATTTAATGGAACAAAAGCTGGAACTAAGGTAGTTAAAGCTGAAAATTTATTCCCAAGAATAGATGTTGAGAAAAAATTAGAAGAACTTGAAGCTTTAAAGGCTGCGGCTCAACCAGCTAAGAGAGAAATTACTCCAATAAAAGAAGAAATCTCAATTGAAGATTTTGAAAAAATAGACTTAAGAGTTGTTAAAGTATTAGCTTGTGAACCAATTAAAGGAGCTAAGAAATTATTAAAATTAAAAGTAGACTTAGGTGGAGAAGAAAGACAAGTGGTTTCTGGAATAGCAAATTACTATAAGCCAGAAGAGTTAGTAGGGAAAAATGTAGTATTAGTTGCTAATTTAAAAGCAGCAAAACTTAGAGGTGAATTATCACAAGGTATGATTTTATGTGCTGCAACTGATGATGATAGTATATTAAAAGCAGTTGATCCAGGTGATCTTGAAACTGGAAGCATAGTAAGATAAGAATTTTAAAGAAATTTAAATATATATGTTTCAACTTAGAAAGTTAAATAGAATTAATCATGTAGTCATGGATTTTATTAAATAATCATTTTGCAGCATATATAAAGCAATAAAAACAAATAGTTATTATAAAAAAATAGAACGTCTCACTTAGGGGGGTGAGACGTTCCTTAACCATTATGCCTAATGGTTAAAAGGGGTAAATAATAATGCTTTAACTACTTTACAATTTTGATTTTACGACAAGATTATGTCAATTAGGTGTCAAAATAAATTATTTTTTGAATAATTTATTTTGACACCTAATTATATTTAGTTTATTTTTGAGGATGAAATTTAATGGAACTAGAGTCTATAGGTAAATAATGCTTATTAGAGGTAATAGGAATTTCATTATCATTGTATATAGTTTCTTGTATTAAATGAAATTGGTTTTTATCTGAAATTGGACTGGTTTTAGCAGCAAAATTTCCTGCAGTTGAATATTTTATCTCAACTAATATATTATTGGAGATTTTATATATTTCTTTTTCTAAGAATTTTAGGAATTCATCTGTGTCATTTAAATCTATATTAAGTTTTGAAATAGTCTCTATTGGTAATAAGGTGAAGGTATAAGCTACTACCTTTCCTTGTGATTTATACCACCTGTCTACTAGAACTACAACAGCAGTTTTCTTTACTAAAATCTGATTAAAATAATCTGTTGATGGTTCTAAACGCAATTTCATTTCAACATCATCAATAGTACAATTCATACACTTGTATATAGGATGGCCTATAGTTTCAAGTCCAATGTCATTATTAGTGTTGGATTTTACAATAAAATTTCCTTTACCTCTTATGTTGTTTACTAAGCCATCATCTTGTAACAGCGAAAGAGCTTGCCTTAAAGTAGTTCTACTAACACCAATTAGTTTTGCTAATTCAGGTTCAGATGGTAGTCTGCTTCCTTCAGGAAACGTACCTTCATTTATCATTTTAAATAGTTGATTATATACACTTACATATCTTAATTCCTTTGGCTTTTCTATTAAATCGATTTCGTTCATAAAATATCACCTTTCTGCTAATATACTTGTTTAGACAAGTGAACGTATTAAATTATAAGTTTCTCAATAAAAAAATAGTTTATATGTAATATATTTTAAGTTGGTAATATAGACAATTACTGTATTTTTTAGAGGCCGTCAATATTGATTAAGCACGAGTTACTCTGATTTCTTATTTATATTCTATCATAGATTTATAAATAATAATAAGTATAAATTATAAAAATATTAAAAAAACTTGACACAATATAATAGACATGATATTCTCAGAATATAGACAAGGGTACAAGATATTAGACAAGATTGAACGATGTTTATTTTTTACGACACGACTGTAATCGTATTCTGATTTTAATTTAGATGGAAATAAATGGAGGGATATAAATGAATTATTCACAAGGTTCTGGTAAACAATATCATATAAATGTTGGAGATGGAGAAGTAGGAAAGTATGTTATATTACCAGGAGATCCTAAAAGGTGTGAAAAGATAGCTAAATATTTTGATAATCCGCAACTCATTGCTGATAGCAGAGAATATGTAACTTATACTGGATTTTTAGATGGAGTTAAAGTAAGTGTTACATCAACTGGAATTGGTGGATCGTCAGCGTCCATAGCGCTTGAAGAGTTGGTAAACTGTGGCGCAGATACATTTATTAGAGTAGGAACATGTGGTGGAATGGACATAAATGTTAAGGGTGGAGACATGGTTGTAGCTACTGGGGCAATTAGAATGGAAGGTACTAGTAAGGAATATGCACCGATTGAATTTCCTGCTGTTGCAAATCTTGATGTGATAAATTCGTTAGTGGATGCTTCAAAAGAGTTGAATAAGATATATCATGTAGGAGTTGTCCAATGCAAAGATTCATTTTATGGACAGCATTCTCCAGAAACAAAGCCAGTTGGATATGAATTAATAGATAAGTGGAATGCATGGATAAAATGTGGATGCCTTGCATCTGAAATGGAATCAGCTGCATTGTTTGTAGTGGGTAATTATTTAAGAGTTAGAGTTGGTTCAGTATTCTTAGTAGTAGCAAATCAAGAGCGTGAACGTTCAGGTATGGAAAATATACAAGTACATGATACAGAAGCAGCAATACAAGTTGCAGTTCAAGCACTAAGAAATTTAATAAAAGCAGATAAGGAAAAATCTTTATAAATTTTAATAAGCTAATTGGGAGGTAAATATGGAAGGATATCAAGATCTTTTAGAAAGAGCTTTTAAAGCAATGGAAAATGCATATGCACCTTATTCAAATTATCATGTTGGAGCTTGTGTTTTTACTAAGGATAATAAATATTTTATTGGTGCAAATATTGAAAATGCATCTTATGGTTTAACAAATTGTGCTGAAAGAAATGCAATTTTTCAAGCTTATTCAAATGGATATAGAAAAAATGATATACACGCAATAGCAATTGTAAGCGATGGTAAGACATTAGCTACTCCATGTGGAGCTTGTAGACAGGTGTTAGTAGAGTTATTAGAAAAAGATACTCCAATAATTTTGTCTAATCATAAGATTGAAAAAATTACAAATATTCAAGAATTATTACCAATGTCTTTTACGGACGAAGATTTAAAATAAGAAAGTTTAGTTATTAAAAATAGATAAATTTATGTTATGCAAAATTAGCTTTTGAATGCTAATTTGGAAAGGATGGAATATGAAGAAGTATAAGAGAATTTTCACAATTGTAATTGATTCACTTGGAGTAGGAGAAATGGATGATTCAAAAGATTATGGGGATGTTAATGTAGATACACTTGGACATATCTCACAATCAGTACAGGATTTTAAGATTCCTAATTTACAAAGATTAGGTTTGGCGAATTTACATCCAATTAAAAATGTAGAACCAGTTGAAAAGCCATTAGGGTATTTTATGAAAATGAAAGAAGCAAGTGTAGGTAAAGATACAATGACAGGCCACTGGGAAATGATGGGCTTAAAAATAGAAAAGCCGTTCCAAACATTTACGGACACAGGTTTTCCAAAGGAATTATTAGATGAATTAGAAAAAAGAACAGGTCATAAAATAGTAGGTAATAAGAGTGCAAGTGGTACAGAAATATTAGATGAACTTGCTGAACATCAAATAGAAACAGGAGATATGATTGTATATACTTCAGCTGATTCAGTTTTGCAAATTTGCGGACATGAAGAAACTTTTGGTTTAAACGAACTTTATAGATGCTGTGAAATTGCAAGAGAATTGACATTTAAGGATGAATGGAAAGTAGGAAGAGTTATAGCAAGGCCATATTTGGGAATGAAGAAAGGCGAGTTTAAACGTACAAGTAATAGACATGATTATGCTTTAAAACCATATGGAGAAACTGCGCTTAATGTCTTAAAAAATAATGGATTTGATGTAATATCTGTTGGTAAAATCAATGACATATTTGATGGAGAAGGTATAACTGAATCAAATAAATCAAAGAGCTCGGTTCATGGTATGGAACAAACCTTAGAAATAATGGATAGAGATTTTAAGGGACTATGCTTCATTAACCTAGTTGATTTTGATGCATTATGGGGACACAGAAGAAATCCAATTGGATACGCAGAAGAATTAGAAAAATTCGATATTAATTTAGGAAAAGTAATAGATAAATTAGGAAAAGATGATTTGTTAATAATTACAGCAGATCATGGTAATGATCCAACATATAAAGGTTCTGATCATACACGTGAATTTGTTCCTTTTGTATCATATTCACCAGCTATGACTGGTAGTGGATTAATAGAAACAAGTGATAGTTTTGCAGCTATTGGGGCTACAATTGCAGATAATTTTGGATTAAAAATGCCTAAAAATACAATTGGTAAATCAGTATTAGAAAAACTTGTTTAAAAGTTTAACGGTATTGATTGATGAATAAAAAAATCAATAAAATAAAAGAAAAATTATATCAAGGTCTTTTAGCAAGAATATTAATAGCAGTATTAGGTGTTGCAATTGTAGGCTTTGGCCTTGCATTTAATTCATCAGCAATGTTAGGAAATGACCCAGTTGCAGTTTTTTATGATGGAGTCCGAAATTTGTGTGGGTTACCTCGAGAAAAGCTTGGACTAGTAACAAATTTTATTAATTGCACTTTTATAGCTACCATGTTCATACTTGGACGAAAATATATAAATATAGGAACATTTATTTATACATTACCAATGGGCAGTTTTATTGACTTAGGTTTTAAGATACATGGGATTCTAAATATTTCAGAAACTTTAAATGGAAGAATATTTACTGCCTTTTGTGGTTGTTCAATGTTGTTTTTAGGTGTTGGAATTTTCATAGCTACAAATATTGGGATGGATCCGTGTACAGGTATTGTCATTATTGTTAGAGATAAAATAAAGAACCAATATAAAACAGCAAAGATAATCTGTGATATTTCCATGCTGGTATTAGGATTTGCATTTGGTGGGAAGATAGGTGCAGTTACAGTTATTTCAGCATTAATTGCAGGACCAACTATACAGAAGATATCAGAAATTGTTGATAGGAAAATTCTAAAATGGGTTAAGTTAAGTGAATTAATTCAAAATAAGAGTTAAATTAATAAATAAAATTTTAGGAGGACAAAATTATGACAAATATACCAACTCCCCATATTGGGGCAAAATCAGGAGAGATAGCAAAAACAGTATTAATGCCAGGTGATCCTTTAAGAGCAAAATTTATTGCAGAAAACTTCTTAGAAGAGGTTACTCAATTTAATACTATTAGAAATATGTTTGGATATACTGGAAATTATAAAGGAAAACGCATTTCGGTTATGGGAGGCGGAATGGGAATGCCATCTATTGGTATCTATTCTTATGAATTATTTAATTTTTATGATGTAGATAATATTATTCGAATTGGAACTGCAGGAAGTTTATCTGAGAAGTTAAATTTACGCGATGTTGTAATCGGTTTAGGTGCATCTACTAATTCAAATTATGCGTCTCAATATAATCTACCTGGAACTTTTGCTCCAATTGCAAGTTTTAATTTAGTTAGTAGTGCAGTTGAAAAAGCAAAAGAAAATAATATAAATGTTGTTGTAGGAAATATATTATCATCTGATACATTCTATTGCAAAGATAAAACAGCAACAGATAGATGGAGAAGTATGGGTATTCTTGCAGTAGAAATGGAAGCGGCTGCTCTATATATGAATGCTGCAGAGGCAGGAAAAAATGCATTATGCTTACTTACAATTTCTGATAACGTTTTAACTGGAGAATCGCTTTCAGCTGAAGATAGACAATTAGGTTTTACAGAAATGATGAAAATTGCTCTTGAAATAGCAGAATAATAAATCCGTAGGAGGAGAAATTTATGAAAAAAAGATTACTATCATTATTAGCAGTTTCAGCTATAACAATTACATTATTTGCTGGGTGTGGAAGTTCATCAAGTGCTGGAGATAAAGCAGGTAAAGGTGAAGAAAAATTAAAAGTAGGTATGGTAACAGACTCAGGAACAATAGATGATAAGTCATTTAACCAAGGTACTTGGGAAGGGTTAGAAAAGACAAAAGCGGATTTTGGAACAGAAACAAAATATGTTAAACCAAGTGGTGAAACTGAAGCTGATTACTTAAAGAACATTGGGGATCTTATTGATTCAGGATATAAGCTAATAGCTACTCCAGGATTTAAATTTGAAACAGCTATTTTCAAAGCACAAGATCAATATAAAGATGCTAAATTTGTTTTAATTGATGGTACTCCAAATGATGGTGCTACACCAAAAGCAACTTATAAGGTAGGAGAAAATGCAGTATCTATCTTATTTGCTGAACATCAAGCAGGATTTATAGCTGGAGTTGCAGCATCAGTTCAACTTAAAGAAGGGGAACTAGGATTTATTGGTGGTATGGAAATTCCAGCAGTTCAAAAGTTTAACTGGGGATTCCAACAAGGTGTAGATTACGCTAACAAAAATTTAGGAACTAAAATGTCATTAAAGAAAGAAAATGTAGTATATCAAGGTACATTTAATGATACAGCAGCTGGTCAACAACTTGCGGCACAAATGTATGACAGAGGTGTTAAAGCAATCTTCTGTGCAGCTGGTGGAGTTGGTAATGGTGTTATAACTGAAGCTAAAGCAAGAGCAGCAACTGGAAAAGGTGCTTGGGTGATTGGTGTTGACAGAGACCAATATCAAGATGGTGTAGGAGCAGATGGAAAGTCAGTAGTTCTTACTTCAGCTGTAAAGAAGGTAGAAGCAGCGAGCTATGAAATGGTTAAACAATTAAAAGAAGGAAAATTCCCAGGTGGTCAAACATTAACATTTGACATTACTAAGGATGCAGTTGGTATTCCAGTGAAGAATCCAAACTTAACTGATGATACAATGAAAGTAGTCAATGATGTAGTTTCAAAGCTTAAGGATGGTTCTGTTAAAGTAAATGATAAAAATGATGGGGCATTAATTAAATAAATTCCTAAAACAATGTAGTTAGTGTTCTGCTAATATAAAAGAAGGATGGATTTCTACAAGGTTTAAAACTGATGGGAAATTCATCCTTTATTCATATGCAAATATAATATATTAAATAATCAGAGTTAAAATAAGGAGGAGTTTATAATGGAATATGTAGTTGAAATGCTAAATATTCGAAAGGAATTCCCAGGAATAGTAGCAAATGATGACATTACCCTTAGGTTAAAAAAAGGTGAAATTCATGCGTTGCTTGGTGAAAATGGAGCTGGTAAGTCTACATTAATGTCAGTACTTTTTGGAATGTATCAGCCAGAAGTGGGAATTATAAAGGTAAGAGGAAAAGAAGTAAAAATATCAAATCCTAATGTTGCAAATGATTTAGGAATAGGAATGGTACACCAACATTTTAAATTAGTAGAAAATTTCACTGTTACAGAAAATATTATTTTAGGCTGCGAACCTAGAAAAGGATTAGTAGTTGATGTTAAAACTGCAGCTAAAAAGATTGAGGAATTGTCTAATAAATATGAATTAAAAGTTGACCCATATGCAAAGATAGAAGATATAACAG
>NZ_JAABNP010000056.1 GCF_009928485.1 Clostridium sp. C2-6-12
TAAGAATATTTTCTTGAATAACCATTTGTAAAAATTAGTTATTCAACAACCTAATTTATATATAAAAACACTCCAGCATAATATATTAATCCTTCATTAAAAATATAAAAAATCAATGGAGTTAAAATGTATGCTGGAGTTTCTTAAATACAACCTTACTAGGTATTGATTAATTCATTCTAATTTGCAGCACTCTTCAATTCTTTTAATTTACTTTCATAAAGTTTAATCATATCATCTGCTGCTTGATCAGGTGTAAACTTTTTATATGCAACATTTTCAATTTCAGTTAATAAAATATTTCTTAATTCTGAATTACTAGAAACACCATTATATATTAATCCTGGGTTTTTTGTTGCTGCCTCAACAGCTTTAACTGCTAATGGATTTACTTTGTTTGCCTCTAATGCTGCTTTTCTTGAAGCCTCTACAGGTGGTATAGATCTAACATCTCCTAAAGCTTTAGCTGCTTCCTTATCGTTAAAGAAAAAGTTCATAAATTTAGCTGCTTCTTTTGCATTAGCTGATTTTTTATTAATGCAAAGTAAAGTGGCAGGTCTTACTACTATACCTGAACTTTTCGCATCTTTAGGTACTGGATATAATGTAACATCTGCACTATCTTTTAAAGTGCCACTAAGTACTCCTATACCAGCTGCCCAGCTAATAGCAGCGCCAAATTGCTTATTTATCCATGCAGTATTTTGCTCTGGTTTAGATTTAAAAGTAAAGCTTTGCTCTGCTGGTTGTACAATACTTTCATCAAACAATTTCTTTTCAAGTTCAAATGCTTGAGTAAGTGTAGCTTTATCAAATCCCATTGTATAATCATCTTTTACCCATTGTTGACCAGTTTTTTGAATAACATATGGCATAATAATAAAATCTAAAAAGTTATTTTGTTCAGCATTTAATAAATAATTGCTATTGTTTTGTGCATGAACTTTCTTTCCTTCTTCAATTAATTTGTCCCAATCTAAATCTTTAGTTATATCAGCATTTGCAGCTTTTAAAATATCCTTATTATAAACTATAGTTAATGCATTTAATCCCATTGGTAATCCTTGAATTTTTCCATTAAGTGTAGCGTAACCATCTAAGAATTTTTTATCAAACCCACTCATATCAATTATGTCTTTAAACTCATTTAAGTCATAAAACATTTCTCCTTGTTTTGCATAATCATAAATCCAAGGGTTGTCCACTTGAATAAGATCTGGTGCAGTACCACCACCTAATTGAGTTGATAACTTATCTTGATATCCATCAACACCACCATATTCTGCTTCTATCTTTACATTAGGATTTTGTTTCATATACAAATCTATTGCTTCTAAAGTTGCCTTATGACGTACATCGCTTCCCCACCAAGAAAACCTTAAAGTTACTTGTTCTCCTTTACTGCTATCTTTAGCAGTTTCTTTAGACGCACTGCCACAACCTACAAACATAGATGTAGCTATTGAAAGAGCACATAAAATACTAATGATTTTTTTTCTATTTTTCATAAATATCCTCCTAATTTTGTATAGTGCCAAACGCACTAAATACTTCACTTATTGCTGCAGCTTTAATGGTATTCTATCACAAATGTAATTATTTACATAAGTGACCTATTATTATAAATGGTATCGTTTTAGCAGAACTTTTTTTGATTTAATCCCCAAAAGGTATCCTAATCTTATAAAATACATCATTTTATTATAGTTATTAATATTCATGCTATTTAAAATGTAGTAAAAATAGAATGTCCAACTTATAAAAGACAGCCTTATGATTTTAGCTGTTCCTATAAGCTGGACTATTAATTATAAAAGTTATATAGCATTACAATTTATCTTCTCTAAAAACAATAGACACGTAGTCCTTGCTGGCAAAAGGTTTTCCACCTTCTGAATACAAAAATGCTTTATAAGGATATGCTTCATTAAAATATGGTTCACTTTTAGAAATATCAATATTATTAACGCAATCAATCAACTTATTCAATAACTCTTTACTATAGGGTTCGCTCGAATGAGAAGTAAGAATAATATTCACATCTAATTCGCTTAGCTTTTTAAGACTCTCTATATATTCACTTATTTTTTTACTTTCTTCTAGAAACATCCATACATGCTGTAATATCATGTCTCCAGAAAGCAATAGCTTGTTCTTTCTTTCAATTAATGAAATACATCCAGCAGTATGCCCTGTAGAATAAACTACTTCAAGTTCATATCCACCCAAATTAAATATTTCTCCTTCTTTTACCGGAATAAAATCTATATTATAATCTCTCTTAACATATTCTTCTTCCTTAAAACCTTTTGGAAGACCTATATTTCTTCTATAATTATCCACAGTCCATTTTCTCTTATTTGATAACAGAATTTCCTTCATTAAGGATATATCCTCTTCATGAATATGTATTTGATCGAATTGATAGTCTCCACCCATATGATCAAGGTGACCATGGCTATTGACTACAATAGTAGGTAAGTCAGTTATAGATTTTACTACTTGTTTTAAATCTCCAATACCATAACCAGTATCAAACAATAATGCTTTTTCCCCTCCTACAATTAATGTACAGCATATTTTATTTAAGTCACTTATATGATATACGCCTTTTATTATCTCATGGATATTATAAAATTCATTATGCATACAAAACACTCCCCATTCTTAAAATCACTTAATTACCTCAATAATTCAATGACTTACTCATTTAAAATATATATCTTCTATCATTATAATCCATTTTATCATAATTATAATTATTTACATAAGATGTTTATTGTTATAAATGGTATCCAAAAAACAAAACTTCTTCATAGATAATTTAAAAAGGTATCTTTATCTTATAAAAAGCATCATATTCTTATTATTAGCATCACTTTTTCATAATTTTTAATGCACCGGCTGTTTTGTATATGCAAGTTTATTTGTTATATGGTAAAATCGTTATGAATACGTAATCATACATCTCTTTTACATACTTTTTATATTAGAAGGAGGATTATAATGTACAAACTACTTGTGGTAGATGATGAAAATGAATCTAGAAATTTATTATGCAGCTATTTTCCTTGGGTGGATTTAGGCTTTGAAATTGTTGAGCAATTGGAAAATGGAAAGCTTGCATTAGAATATATTTTAAATAACCCAACAGATGTAATCCTTTGCGATATAAAAATGCCTTTTTTAGATGGCATTGGACTTGCAAAAGAAATATTTAATCGTAAACTAAAAGTAAAAATTATTTTTTTAAGTGCCTATAAGGATTTTGAATATGCCCGAAATGCTTTAGTTTATGGTGTTAGTGATTATATTGTAAAGCCTTCAAAATATAATGAAATTTTTGAAGTGTTTTCTTCTCTAAAAAAAACTTTAGACAAAGAATATTCTATTAATCACTCTAATAGTTTTGATATAAATATAAACCCTCTTAAAGATTTATCAAATTACGATTCAAAAATTATTTCCTTTGTCAAAGATTATGTAAACGAACACTATAAAGTTGCAAAACTTGAAGATATTGCTGAAGAGGTTCATATGAATCCTAACTACTTAAGTCAATTTTTTAAACAAAAGACCGGAGAATGTTTTTCTAATTATTTGATAAAAGTAAAAATGAATCGAGCTGCTGAGCTATTAGACGATATAAAATATAAAACTTATGAAATTAGTGAAATGGTTGGCTATAGTAATACGAAAAATTTTACTAGAACTTTTAAAAATTTTTATGGAAAAAGTCCTAAGGAGTATAGAAATCAAAAAAATACCAGTAATATTACTCCTTTTGAAAGGTGATGCATTTTTTGAAAAAAAGTTTTTTTATGAAAAATTTGATTATATTTTTAATTCCTTTGCTAATCCCTACATTAGTATTAGGTTCTTTGTCAATAGTTATTACTCAAAGATATATTAAAAATCAGATAACTCAAAACGATATAAATCTGCTAAATCAAGCACAAACAAATATTGACTTAATTTTTAATGAAATAGATACCCTTAATATTCAATTCGACAGTCCGTCTAATATGGCTTTTAATCTAAAAAGAGTTTTAAAAAAAGAAACAATGTATTCATCAGATTTATCAAATATAGATACAACTTGTTTCTTCCTAAATTCATTTGCCAATTCAAAACCATACATTTATTCTATACATATTTACTACGAAAATGAAAATGGTAGATTTTGCACCACTAATAATGGAATAGCATCTTTAAATAATTTCTTTGATACCTCTTGGTATGATAACTATATGCATCATTCCTCAGAAGAAAAAATGTGGATAGAAACCAGAAACATAAAGCAATATGATTTCGAAGAAAAAGAAACTAAACTTATAACAGTATATAAGCGTATGCTTTTGAACAATGGTGTAATAGCTTTAAATCTCAAAGCTGACTACATACAAAATCTATTAAATAAATCTGTTACTGCTCCAGAGCAAAATATATTTATATTAGATGACAATAATAAGGAAATTGCCAGTAGCAAAACATCTAGTAATATAGATGATTTCGATATTAAAGAACTTATAAAGTCTAACATTAATACAATATATTCTTCAAAGGAAAATAAATTTTTAAGTAAATCAATTGTTCATTCTAATAGATTTTCTTTAAACTATATATCTGTAATTCCAGAAGATATTCTATACTATGTTTCTATAAGATTAATTAAATCTACTTTGGTATTGTTACTATTTTCATTTATTTTAGGATTACTTTTAACATTTTATCTTACAAGAAAAAACTACAAACAAATTTCAAATATTATCTCCATAATTGATTCTGCTAAAAATAATCAAACACCTCCTGTGATAAATAACAATACAAAAAATGAATATGGATATATTATAGAAAATTTAATTACCACATTTATTGAACAACATTATTTAAAAATACAGCTATCTGAAAGAAAATATAAACTTGAAAATATGGAGCTTATTGCACTGCAATCTCAAATTAATCCTCATTTTTTGTATAATACATTACATACAATATATTGGGAAGTAATAAAAATAAGTGGAAGCTGTAGTAAACCTATTAAGATGATAGAAAATTTATCTGATATCTTAAACTATTCCTTAGCAACTCCATTTAATAAGGTTTCAATTGAGGATGAAATTAGATATACAAAAACTTATTTAGATATTCAAATGACAAGATACACAAATAAATTTGATGTTACATGGATTTATAATAAAAGTGTACATTCTATTTCAACAATTAAGTTACTAATACAGCCACTTGTTGAAAATTGTATCTATCATGGAATTAAAAATAAAGAGGAACACGGCAAAATTAAAATAAAATTATCAATAAAAAATGAGCTTCTACTGCTCACAATTATTGATAATGGGATTGGTATTCCTAAAGAAAAGCTTAAGGATATAAAAAATAAGCTATATTTAGATGGTGATCACTCAAATCATATTGGTTTATTTAATACAAATAAACGACTTAAATTAACCTATGGAAATGACTATGGTATCAATATAAATAGCAAGCTAGGATTTGGTTGCGCAATTTATATTAAAATGCCTATATCTTATAATTAGAAGCGATATACTTTTTACTTAATTATATAAGCTACATCTTCTTAAATTTTCTTAAAAAGATGTAGCTTATTATATTTTAACTATATAATATTATATTGGAATTCTGAAAAATCAGCACTTCCACCAATCTCCTTTGTGGAATATAAAAATAGTCCTAAACGGCATCCTACAAATTGATCCATCTTCCATATCATATTATGTGTAATACCAAGTTTTATCCATTCTCCTCCAGCTTCATAATAAAACTCGCATTCGTCTCTTTTATTCTCAAAATATCCTTTTGCTTTAAGTTTAATTTTATTTCCCTGTAGAGAAATCCTTGCATATTCTGTTCCTGGATCTTTGTCTATAAGATTTCCAAAAATAGATTTGTCTTCTGTATTTCTTGCTAGCATTACTAAATAATATTTCCCCTCTTCCCTAGTAAGTCCAATTAAACCATATGAACTTATTAAGAAAGATAAACCTGCATAATCACCATCTTTAAGATTACTTCCATCTAAAGTTACAATTGCCTCACAAGAAGGCCCAAAAGCACGTTGAGTAAGTGTATTTACTGCATAATTTAAATTTGAACTTATTTTCCCTGAATAAATACGATAAGTTCCTATCTTTTCTGTTACTGACCACAAATCATCTGCTGGTGTATGATTCCATTCCCAAATATCCTTTAAATGAACTTTTCCATTTGCATCAGGTTCATAGATAAAATCATCATCTCCAACAAGAGACTTGTACTTATATTCTGGTCGTGTGCTTTGAATTTCAAGATATTTTGGTGCTTCCTTATCAAATACCGGGATATCCTTTTCCCAATGCATTGGCACAACCACAGGTATACGTCCAACTGCACCATAATCTTGGAATAAAATAGCATACCATTTTCCATCTGGAGTATCTACAATTCCACCTTGAGCTATTCCAGAATTATAATAGCCCATATCATCACTAAAAACTTCGCCTCCAATAAAGTCACTATCTAAAGAATCTGCTACAAAACATGCTTGAGTCCTACGCGCATTTTCTTTTTTTAGCATATGAATAAAGAACACATAATACTTGCCATTAATCTTATAAAAATGTGCTCCTTCATAACCAAGATAGAATTCTTCTGTCTCTTTTACAATAATTCGGTTTAATCCATTTGGTTTTGGACCTGAAAGATCCTCCTTCAATTCTGTAAGATGTATCTCGGTATTTCCATAAACTATATAAGTTCTACCATCATCAAATAAAAGTGAACAATCATGATAAAAACCTTCCATCTCACTTTTACTCCAAGGTCCATTAATGTCATCGGCTATAAATAAATAGGTTTTATGAGTATCATTTGCTACAAAGCATACATAAAATTTTCCATTATGATAACGTAAAGATGCTGCCCACATTCCCTTTCCATATATATGTTTTTCACCTTCTAATTTTTGCCCTGGTGTATTGTCTAACTTCTCATATACATGAGTTGCCACTTCCCAATTAATAAGATCATAAGAACGTAATATAACACAGCCTGGCATAAAATGCATTGTTGTGCTGACCATATAGTATGTATCTTCTACCCTTATTACATCTGGATCTGGATAGTCCGCCCAGATAATCGGATTATTATTCATATTAAAATTCTCCTTTTTCTATTTTATTATTTACCTATAAGTATCCATTACTTTAGTTAATTGACTTACTGTATTATTACTTATAATATTACATCTGTTTAATTTATTATTCTCGCAATATATTAAATCAGTATGGACATAAATTGTTATATATTTTAATCTTCATAAATACTATATTCTCATTTACTATTATAAAACATTAATTATAATACTTTATTAAAAATAAGTGCAAAAAAGCATCAAGATATTAAATCTGATGCTTTCAAAATTATCATATTTATTATATAAACTACTAACCTTTTAGAGCACCAGCTGTTAAGCTCTTATGAACCTGACTGCTCATTAAAAGATAAATAATAACTGTAGGAATAGTAGCAATAACTAAGGCTGCACCTATTGGTCCCCATTCAGTTGCATATTTTCCTGCCATAGACTGAATTCCAACTGTCAGTGGTTTATAGGCTTGCTTATTAATAAATACGGTTGCAAACATTAATTCATTCCAAGCTTGCAAAAATGTAAATATAGAAATTGTTGCTACTGCTGGTCTTAGAATAGGCACAATAATACTGAAAAATATTCTATAAATACTGCAACCATCAATACAAGCCGCTTCTTCAATTTCTCTAGGAATAGATTTCATAAAGCTTGAAAGAATAAGAATAGCCATAGGAATGGCAAATGCAACATATGGTAAAATTAATGCCCAATAAGTATCTAATAACTTAACTTTACGCAATATTAAAAACACTGGAAGAAGCGCTGCATGAATTGGTATCATTAATCCTGCCATAAAAAGTAACATAGTAGTATTTCTAAATTTCCATTTCATTCTAACCAATGCATAAGAAGCCATTAGTGAAACTATTACAGTTAAAAATATAGTAGCCGCTGTAATTATTACACTATTAACAAAATATCCCCCAACATTTGCATTAACTAATGCCTTTCCATAGTTTTCCCATAAAAACTTTTCAGGTAAGCCAACTAAGTTACCTCCGAATATTTCACTATTATTTTTAAGGGAGAATGTTATAAGCCAATATAATGGAAAAATTTGTATAGCAGCCCATGCAATAAGAACTATGTATAACAGCTTGTTTACAATTTTTCCTCCAAAAATTTTTGAAATGTAATTACTACTCATTTTTCATACCCCTCTACTCATTTATTCCACATCATCGACTTTGAAGAATTTTTGTATAATTCCTGTAAATATCAGACATTCAATTATTATAAAAATTGCTATGGCACTTCCATATCCATACATGCTTCGCACAAATATATTATTAACAAGTAATGTACTTGGTACCTCACTTGCATGGTTAGGACCGCCATTAGTCAATACATATACAAGGTCAAAAATCTTCAAAGCACCTATAACAGAGAAGGTTACACATACTTTGAGCATAGGTTTTATTAGTGGTATAGTAATTTTAAAAGCCATTTTTACGCCTGACGCTCCATCAAGTTTTGCGGCTTCATATATATCTGTAGGAATTGATTTTATGGCTGCATACATTAACAACATATGATATCCTACATATTGCCATAATGTAGGCACAAATGATGCTCCAAGGGCTGTATTAGGATCAGCTAGCCAAGGTTTTGCCATATTTTCAAGACCTATTGATTTCAAAAAACTATTAAGTAATCCATAATCAGGATTATAAATCTTCATCCAAAGTTGTCCAATTACAACTGTAGAAATTATTACAGGTATAAAATAAACATTTAAAAAAAACTTTTCTCCTTTAACTCCATTAGCAAGTACTAATGCTAAAAATAAACTAATAGGTAATTGAATAAAAACTGATACAAGAACAAATAAAAATGAATTTTTAAGAGACAGAACAAATCCTCCTGTAGTTTTAGTAAACAGTTCTATATAATTATCCAAACCTATAAAAACTGGTTTATTTAAACCATCCCAGTTAAGTGTACTGTAATAACCTGAAATAAATATTGGTAAAAATACAATTAGAACAAAAAATATCAGTGCAGGAAATAAAAAGAATATTATTGCCTTTTTATCCGAAAGAACTTTATCCATTGTTAACCTCCTAAAAACAATTCGCTTTCAACTTAACATATTCAACTTACTGAATATAATTCCCCCATACTACCTATAAAATACAATGTAGTAATATGAATCCAATCAAAATATTCATAAATTTCATAAAGATTATATTGGATTTGTAGAAATCTACAAAATCTACAAATCCAATTTACTAAGAATTTATTATCAAGAATCTAGTTATATTTAAGTATTAACTTCCAATCCTCTTTAAAATTAAATCATTACTTGGCATTCATTTTTTGCATATCTTTAGCAAATTGTTCTGGTGTAACTTGTAAAGAGAACAATTGTGTTAATTCTTTTTGATAATCATCACCATCTTTAGTTAACAATTTTGAATTAAACCATAGTGTAGTTGTCTTAGCATCCTTAAGATTTTTAACTATTTGTAAATTTAAAGGATCAATTTTAGATTCATCTATATCCATTTTCCAAGTTGGTATTCCAGCACCTGCTAAATATGCTTCTTTTGAATGATGTTCAGTAATATACTTTTGAAGTTTAACTGCTTCTTCTTTATGTTTTGTTTTAGCACCTACAAAGAATCCTTCAGCAGCTCCACCTGTAAAATCATTAATATCGCCTTTTCCACCTTCAACAACTGGGAATTTCAAAGCAAGGATCTTACCTTTAATCTTAGAGCCTTCTTTTTGAATATTACCAACAGTCCAGCTACCATTTACATACATTGGAATTTTACCATCATAGAAAGCCATTTCTGATTCATCTCTTGTTACGCCAAGAGCACCCTCATTAAATGCTTGAAGTTTTACTAATTCCTGGAACTTTGCGGCAGCATCTATGAAACCTGGATCTTCATAAGAACCTTTTTTCTCAAGGGCATCATTAACTACCTTAGCTCCTGCACAACGAATAGACAAAATATCAAAATATTGAGTTGTAGGCCATTCATCCTTAGCGCCTACAGTCATAGGTGTAATTCCTTTAGCTCTAAAAGCTTTAACTGCGGTTACTAAGTCATTATAAGTTTCAGGAATCTTAATTCCATTTTGATCAAATAATTCTTTATTTACGTAGAATACAGCAGTTGCTTGTGTATAAGGTAATCCATATACTTTTCCATCAAAAGTCATATTAGATAAAACCCCTGGAAGTAATCTATCTTTAGTTCCATCATTTAAATAATCGTCTATAGGCAAAATCTTTCCAGCATCTACATAACCTTTAATAGATCCCCCAGCCTGAGAATAAAATACATCTGGAAGTTCATCACCAGCTGCTGCTGTCTTGATTTTAGTATCATATGCTTTAGCTTCTGTTTCATCAATTTCTAATTTAATATCAGGATTGTCTTTTTGAAAATCTTCTAACACTTTAAGAAAAGGTTTTCTGTTGGACTCGCTGTCGGCAGCCCATATATGCCATAATTTTAAAGTAACTTGCTTTGAACTATCAGCGCTTTTCCCATCACCTGAGGAGCTAGCTCCGCAACCAACTGCACTAGTTACAAATAATAAGGACATAGATATAGCTGCTAATTTTTTTAAGACATTTTTCATTTTTTTACCCCCTAAAATTAATATATGATCTTATTTGTTTTACATTATAATTTTAGTTCACTATTAACTTTCTTAGAACGTAAAATATTTACTTAAATGAGTAGTTTTTTTACATCTTTTAATCGTTTTCAAAAACAATACACTTGCTGACTCTTCTTTAAATAAACTGAATTTTCTTAAAATCACTTACAGAAATGCCCGTATACTTCTTAAAACACTTTCCAAAATAATTCGGATCAGGTACTCCAATTTTTTCACATACCTCATAATTTCTTAAATCTGTTTCCTTAAATAATTCTATTGCCTTTTCAATTCTAATTTTAGTCAAATATTCTATAAAGCTTTGTCCAATTTCTTGTTTAAATACTCTGCATAAATAACTAGGATTTAAATAAAATTTATTTGCAACACTTGAAAGTGATAATTCAGGATCTGAAATGTTTTTTTGAATGTACTCTATGATTTCATAACAAACCTTATTAACCTTTTTAGCCCTAGCCCCTTTTATTGACTTAATCACATTTAAAACAAACCTGATTAAATACTCCCTCATTTCAGTAATGGTATCAATTTTTAGTATAGAATTATAAGGAAAATCTTTGGATTCTAACATCTGCTCATAATCTAGTCCTAATTCTGTTATTGAATTGAAAACCATAGTTACAATATTTATTGATAATACCCTTACTTGTCCAATATTATAATTTTTAGTAGCATCAATATCATTAAATATTTTATCAATAACACATATAACATTTTCATCAATCCCAGCTTTTATATAAAAACCCAATTCATTAGTTTCTTCATTCTTTATATCTAGACCTTTACTCTCAATATTCATATCATTAAAATAAATCACCTGATTTTTACCATAAACCACTTGATAATTTAATGCTTCAAGAGCCTCCCTATAAGATTTCTTTATGTTTTTTAAATCTTTATAGAAATTCCCTATACCTACACTCACATAGCAATTCAGCCTATTTATTAGAAGATCTTTAATATGTTCACATCTAGAAATAATATCTATTTTAGAGTTACTGTTTAAAATAACTATGTTACGACTATTGTCAATAATTACATATATATCTTTATAATCTTGAAAATATTTCTTAACTATTTCTGCACAAGCCAAGTCCAGTAAAACAGCTTCTTCTTCGCTTTTAGAGCCTTCATTATTAATATGAGAAGTTCCAATTACTGCAATTTGAATATATTTACCAAGGCTTTCCACAGAAAAATATAAAAGTTTATCTACAATATCCTCAGAAAAACAACTTCTTTGAATCAGATCATTTAAAAACTTTTCCTTTAAATACCCAAAGTTTTCTGATAATCGCTCTTTTAGTTTCATATATTCAGCACGGCTCATTCTTTCAGTTTCAATCTTATTTTTCAAGCTTTCAACAGATTCTCTAAGTTCTGATCTTTTAATAGGTTTTAGTAAAAAATCATTTATTCCAATCTTTATTCCTTGCTTAGCATATTCAAATTCTTCATAAGCTGTACATACAATAATCTTTATATGTGGATATCTTTTAGCAACTTTTTTACTAAACTCCAACCCATCCATAAACTGCATACGTATATCAGTAATTATAATATCAACATTAATTGTTTCAATTATATCAAGAGCCTCTTGTCCACTAGAAGCTTCACCAACAATTTGTATCCCAATTTCATTCCAATCAATACACTTCCTTATTAAATTTCTAGTATTTTCTTCATCATCTACTATTAACATCTTTATAAAATTATTATCCACTTTACTCCCTCATTTCTATAGGAATTGTAATCGTAACTTTAGTTCCATATCTTTTACGACTTTCAATTTTGTAAACTTCCGATATACCATAAAAAATTTTTAATCTTTCTACGGTTCCTCTTAGTCCAAAGCTCAAATTATTATTATCAATTTTATCATTCATAACCTTTTCAAGCTCGTCTTCTGTCATCCCCATACCATTATCTTCTATAGATATTTTCATTAATTTTCCTACTAAAGCAACTTTAAGTTTTATATTTCCTTTTTCACCTTTAGGTTTTATTCCATGGTACAATGCATTTTCCGCAATAGGCTGCAATACAAGCTTTAATATTTTATAATTAAGTACCTTTTGATCAACTTCATAAGTGTCTATAAAAATATCCCCATACCTTAGCTTTTGCAATAAGAAATAATTTTTTACTATTTCAATTTCTTCACCCACAGTAATTACCTCTCTGCCCTTGCTAAGGCTAGTCCTATAGTATCCACCTAAAGCTTCTAAAGCTTCATATACTTCATCGCATTTCCCTGACAAAGCAAGATATCCCATAGCATCCAAGGTATTATAGAGAAAATGAGGTTTTACTTGAGCTTGAAGCACACTCAATTCTGCTTTTCTCTTTACCCTTTGCTCTTCAACTATTCTATTGATAAGCTTTTCAATTTCAAAAACCATAATATTATATCCATCTCTAAGTTTTCCAATTTCATCATTACCTACTTCAATATTAACTTTCTTAAATTCTCCATTTCTATCCCTTTCATAGACCTTAAAAGTTTTTTTATAGGGTTAGTAATCAATCTAGATATTGAAACAGCCCCAATAAACATCAATATCCCATTGATTATAGTAACAATAAATGTCATAAAATAGAAAGTATTTGATTCTTTTGAAAGTTCCTTAAATGGTATTTTGCTTACGATCGTCCAGTTATAGTCTTCAATTTTTAAAAATGAAAAGATATACTCCTGTCCTTTTACTTTTTCTGTTATTGAATTATATTCCTTTTCCTGAGAAGAATTTTCCAACTCTTTTGTTATCAATTCACTTATTTGATTAAAATCGTCTCCCTCCTTAGGATTCACTATATATTCATTATTTTCATTCATAAGCAAAATATTAGTACCATTTTCACTTATGATATCCTTATAACAATTCACAAAATAACTTTCTTTTATATTTATTACAAGTGTCCCTATTGGCTTTTGAGTTTTCATATCGTTTATTACTCTAATAAAAGAAACATAGTTTTGATTAATATTATAATTTGCCTTTTCTCCTGCATTTAATCTCAATATGTAATAGCCTTTTTCTTCCATGACGGTTTTATACCAATTTGCATCTTCAATCCTATCAAGCTTAAAGGACTTCTTAGGTTGCTTATCTATATAATATTTGTTTCCAAAGTTATCATAAATATAAATTGAAGATACGTTATTCATTGAATCTATAATACTACTTAAATAAGTATACATATCAATCTGAGAGTTATGCACTTTACCATTTCTTGAATCTTTTAATATGGATTGTATATCTTGATTGGATATTATTATTCGTGAATTATTACTTATATTTTGTATCATAGAATTTATATTTGACTTTATGGTATAAAGAGTTTGAATCGATAACTCACTGACCTTTTTCGATGTAATATTATCGTATATTTTTTCATATATAAAACTGCTGACAATTACCGAAAAAATCATTAGCATAATATATATTACAGCTATTTTTGAGCTTATCTTTAAGTCCATGTATTTTTTGCGTATACTTATCAACTTTATCATCATAATCTTCTCTTTCATTTAAAATTCTATAACTATATAATTTGATTGAATTAATCTTTACCTCCATATTTCTTATTATTTAATATTTCTAAATTTATATCTTTCCTATTATAATATTATCTCTTTTTCATATATTAGACTGGCAATAAATTAGTTCTATATAGACATAAATTGCAGTATATTTTCTTTGATTTTAAGAAAAAAAAAGTGAATTCCTAAGAATTCACTTTGATATCATCAAAACTTGCGCAAGATATATTCTTTTTATCAATATTATAACATCCTATTAATGGTTACCAAATAACTTCACTCTTCGTCTTACTTCCTCAGTAAGTGCATCTTCATAAGCTTTTATATCCGCTTGAGTTGTAAGAGTTGTTTTATATTGGTTCCAAGCATAATCAAATTGATTAGGTTTCACCATTATTACCTTTGGAAGCCATTCTTTTTTAATTTCTGACATCTTTTGTAAAGCAATTCCCTCTGGCTCATCTGAAGTCCATGTATTACATACTGAATAAATAGGATACCAAGCTCCGACTTCCTCAGAATCTGGTATAAAATCCGCCCATTTTTCAAATCCATATCCTTTTAGAATTTTTTTATCTATTTCACTTAATCCAACTTTAAATTCACTTACTTGATCACTAGGCATTATACAATTAATTCCATCCTCTAGATAGCCTTCTGAATAATTGGGGAAATATCCATAACCACACATATTATTGTTTAACCATTGTGAATCGGTTTGATTGGCTCTTTGTTCTTCAGTTCTATAGAATATTCCATCACTACCTATTTCATAATCTATATTCTTTTCGCCCCAATTTCTTAATATCAGTACATCATTAGATAATAAATCATTAATAACCTTTAATGCTCCATCTACATCTTTACAACTAATTGTAATGCCTAATCCAGAACCTGGATTAACTGCCAACTTAGTTTTATAATTTGTTCTAACCTTTTTATCAAATGATAAGGCTAGTGGCACATAGGTTCTTTCATACATTTTTTGTTGCTTTAATGACCATTCTGCATTTTGAAATTCCCACTGTTGATCAACCATTCCTAGAACTCTACCTGCGGCTAATTTAGAAATATATTGATCATATGATTCAGTAAATGTTTCAGGATCTATAATTCCTTTATTATATTCTTCATTCAATTTCTTAAAATATTTTTTCGCCTCTGGAATTAAATCGTAACTTTTAGCTGTTAAGGTTTCTTTATTAACTATAGCTTTTCCGTCATTTGGATACCCAGCTAAAAATTGAGGTGGATTTTCTAAACAGAAATATCTCCAATCGTCACATAAAATTTCAAAGCCAATAGTAGTCGCTCCATTTATCGTTGGATTAGCAGCCTTGTATTTTTCTATTACATCAAAGTATTCATCAAGAGTTGCAATTTTAGGATAATCTGCCCATTCCAATACTGCTTTTTGAATCCAGAAAGCTTCTCCTTTAAAATTTGTTGCTGTATACTTATCATCTTTTGCATTTCCAAATTGAGGTATGTAATATATGTGACCATAATCTTTTTTTACCTTTTCCCATTCACTATCAGACCAAAATTTCTTTATGTTTGGATACTTATCAAGCTTATCTTCTAATGGTACAAGTGCACCTGCATCTACTAGCGCTTGTGTTCCTTCTCCTCCATCAATGAAGTCAGGATATTCTCCTGAAGCAATCATTGCACCAATTCTTTCTTTTGCCGTCTGTCCAGAAATCCATGTTTCATTTATTTTAGCTCCTATTTTTTCTGCTATAACATTTTTTACTCTATTACTATCTGGAATTTCCCTTCCTTCCACTGCAAAAAAAGCTGTAAATTTTTTAATTTTGCTATTAGTGGATTTAATATCGTTTTCTTCACTTTTATTTACCAAAACAAGAAATAAGCTTAAAGCCATAACAACTATTAAGATTATAATTGTAATAAACTTGCTTTTTTTCATCTAAAGTTACCTCACTTTTAATTGTTGTATAAAAAATATTTGCGATATAATAAATTTCTCATCATGTACATTGTACTATCAGGTATTTCTAATGACAATGATAATTTATTATTATGAGGTACAATACTTTACATCACAATTATATTTGTTCCTATTCTAAACATTAGCAATATTGGTATAAAGTATTAGTGATTTTCTGAAAAAAATTGTTTTCTATATTGCAGTGGAGTTTTTTCTTTTATTTGAACGAATTTGCTTATAAAATAATCAGTATTATTATAACCAACCTTTTCTGCAATTTTATAAATTTTTTCATCACTTCGCTTAAGTAATTCAGCTGCTTTTTCAATTCTATAAGCATTTAGATAATCCTTAAACGATATATTATATTGCTTTTTAAACATTTGCCCTAAGTATGCACTATTAATATAATATTTTTCACTTAAATATTTTAAACTTAATTTATCCATATAATGCTCTGAAATTTCTTTATCAATTTGGTTAAGTATTCCTTGAAATGAATTTTGTCTTAATTGATTCAAATATTTTGCAAATTCCAAGGAAAAGCTTTTCACATGTTTGGCACTTCCCCTGTTCAAAATTTGTTCAAAAGTAACCCAGCGAATATATTTCATTACTTCTTCTTGATCAACGTCCGAGTCCAATTTTCTTGCAATATTAATTAAATTGCATAACAAGTAGTTTATATTTATCTTTATAATTTCCAAATCTATCTTATATTCTCTAAAACTATTGTAAATTTTATCAACACATTTTATAATTTCTTCTGAATTATTTTCTTCAATTTGATAAATCAATTCATCCATATACTGCTTTTCTATATCATAACTTATCTCTTTCTTTTCAGCCATTTCATCGTAATACGAAATATTATTTTCAATTGAAAAATCAGCAAACAATTTAGCCACTGTTGCAGATTTGTAAGACACTGCTATTTCTTCAATTCCACCAACTTTTTCTCCTATGTAAATATAAAAACTATATTTTTGGCTTTTCTCAATATTAGCTTTTAAATTCAAAATGTATTCTTTTTCACTCATTCCTTCATTTTGTGCAAGTTTTTTATCATATATAAATCCAATCTCATAACATTCTTTACTCTTTGCACTATCTATAATTAGATTATAAAAATTATCACCTAAAAAACTAATCATATTTTCATATAGTGCTTGTTGCTCTTTTCTTTTTTCATCTTCTGAAATATTTACGCCAGAGTCATCATTGTAATTTATCTCTATAATTATATATCTCAATTCCTCAGAAAATTTTTGACATTTCTTAATATATTCTAAACTTGTATCATCATATCTACCATATATAATTTCATTTAAATATTTATCATATATAACTTTATCCTTAATTTTCTGCAAGGTAGACTGCTGTTCTTGCTTAATACATTCTTCCTTAATAGCAACTAATACTTTGATTAATTCATCTTTTTGAATTGGTTTTAAAATGTAATCTGTAACATTATACTTTATTGCTTTCTTTGCATATTCAAATTCATAAAAACCACTTAAAACTATAAATTTTATTTGGTCTGAAATGTTTTTACGCACATGTTCTATTAACTCAATTCCATTCATTTCTGGCATCTTTATGTCTGCAATTATTATATCCACTTCTTTTGTTTCTAATTCTTTTATTGCCTCAATTCCATTGGATGCTTCGCCTACAATTTCATAGCCATACTGTTCCCAATTAATCAATATCTTTAATCCTTGTCTAATAAAAGGTTCATCATCTACTATTAAGATTTTAATCATATGCTTTTTTCCCACCTTAAAGATTATTATTTTGTTAATTGCCATTATTATTTAATTCGTCAAGACAAATTTGTATTATTATTTGAGTTCCTTCTTTAACTTCACTATTAATCTCAAATTTCATATTACCATTGCAATAATTCTGTAACCGTAGATATGTATTTAAAACTCCAGTACTTTTACTATTATTAAGCATATCTATATTTGCATTTATTAGTTTAGTTCTAATTTCTTGTAAGCTTTTTTCATCTATTCCATTACCTGTATCAGAGATTTCAATAATAAGATTATTTTGATCTTTAAATATAGTTATATTAATGCAGGCATTATGAGATACTTCTTCAACTCCATGCACACATGCATTTTCAACAAAACTTACAATTGATAATTTAGGGATTTTCATATTTCTACATTCTTCCATCACATAAAAATTGAAGGATAATTTCTCACCAAAACGATATTTTTGTATTTGAAGATACCTTTCTACAAATATCATCTCCTCATCAATAATAACATGATCTTCTCCCCAATTTATAGTTTTTCTTAATAAAACTGACAAATTTTCAATTATTCCTGCTGTTTCCTCTTCTCCTTTAATCAAACTTCTCATCCTAATGCTTTCTAATGTATTAAACATAAAATGAGGATTAACTTGACTTTGAAGTGCTTTTAGTTCAGCCTGCTTTTTAGATAATTCTAGCTTTTGTTTTTCTACATCTCTTTTAAATACAACTTCAATAAGTTCTTTAATTCTTAATACCATTAAATTGTAACTGCGTATTAAACTGCCTAACTCATCTTTTCCTTGATTATTTTCAATTGTTATAAATTCCTCATTTTCTACTTTTCTTAAATATAAACTAAGCAATTTTACTCTATGCCCAATTGAATCCGAAACTAAAGTAATAATAATTGTTGGCAGTAATAAGTTAAATATAATTAACCCAAATAATATATACTTTTGTTCAACGATTTCAGACAATGGATTTACATCATCAGCTGTAACTATAATCTTCCATTGATCACTATTTACCTTAAACTTAAAATAATCCTTTAATTTAATATTTTTATCTTCTATAAGATCTATTGAATCAAATTTATCTGTTCCAACTCTATTTGTTTTATTAGTAAATAGAATAAATTTATCATTGCATACATATAAATTACTTTCCATTTTTTCATTCATAATATTTTTTGAAATTATATTATAATCAATATCTATTTTTAAAATATTTTCAGTATTCTTTTGAAAATTATCCAATTTTCTAGTAATGCTAATTGTTCTTGCAACATTATTAATAGAATACTTCATTCTGTCATCATCATAATAAACAGACACTGTCATCTTCTCTTTATTTTCCTCAAATTGCTTGTACCATTCACTATTTCGAATTTCTGGTGTTATTTTTCTAAATTTTCCGCCATCGTTTATAGTATCATTATTGGTATATACTGTAACTTGATATACATGTTGTGAATTATAATAATAATCTATAAGATTATTTTTTAGTAAATAATTATACGCTTCATAATATTCAATACTATCATTATATCTTTTACTAATAAAATCATTTAAAATTATATCACTATGTAAATGATTAGAAACCAATACGCAATCATCTATTACTGTTTCCAAATTATATTTAACTCTATCTATTGCATGCTCCATATTTATTTTTTGTTCTTTAACCTGATTATTCTTTATAGTTATATAAACAATAGAATTTGTGATAATCATAGGTATTAACACACAAAAAATATATATTAATGCTAATTTTGACTTAATGCTATAATCGTTTAAAAATTTAAATTTATTCATATAACTCCCCTGTATGTATAAAATATATACCATAACTATTTTATCATATTTCTTCTCCTCATAATAAAATAGTAACATAATTTTTTATGATATTTTAAAATTATCAAAAGAAATAAAACTACACTATTAAATAATTTTATTTCTGTTAATAACTCAAGCTAGATTCTATAAACTAACATAAATAGAATAATATCTAATTATCAAGCAATTAGATACTATTTTATTTAAGCTTTTAACTTTATTTTATTATGTTTTTATACTCAAACCAGTAGAAATCTGCATAACTATTGCTAACTTCACCATTACTCGTTGCATACATTCCAATTGTACATCCAACAAAGCCACCAGCTATCTCTGTACTTAGATTTATACTACTAACATTTCTCTGTAAAACTTCATAGTTAATTCCATCATATCCATAATAAAAGTTTAATTTTTGTCCATCACTTACTACTTTTAAACAAAGCCTATTTGAATTTATTTCTACCTCATTGACTAAAATATCTTTTCCACCGTTACATTCAACTATTTCTAAGATATCCTTGCCATTTTTTCTAGTACATACATATCTAATATTATATTCATTGCTTTGAACAATTGCAATTCCTGCAGACTCATTTTCATTATTAGGTTTAAAGTCCATCATAGTAGATACGCTATAGTAATACTCTTCTTGTCTTATTCCTATATATGCAGGATTATCTTTTTCTTTTAAAGTTATTTCTTTTAAGTATAGACGTAAACAACCTTCTTTTTCTGTAAGTGAATATAAATTTTCGCTTGGATTTCTTAAAAATACCCATCTGTCATCTAGTTTATTTCCATAAAAATGATAACATGAATCTTTTGGTTCTATTTCATATTTTGGAAGTTCATGATCTTGTTCTAACTCTAAAATTCCAACACCTGGATTTACTACTGGCCATCCTTCTTCCCATATTACTTTAGCAAGGAAAGTTTCTCTTCCAGTATTGCAGTAACCTTCACATGTTCTACTTGCCAACATTACCATAAACCACTTATCATCTTGGGTCTTAACTAAATCTGCATGTCCAACGTGTTTTATTGGATAACTTTTTCCTAAATGTCTATGAGTAATTATAGGATTACGCGGACACCCTTCATACTTACCAAATATAGATTTACTTCTTGCAATAGTAACAGCATGTTCAGGTCCTGTTCCGCCTTCTGCTATCATCAAATAATAATATCCATCTATTTTATATAGATGAGGACCTTCAGGCCATATTGCATCTCGGAGTGCACCTTTCCATATTTTATGGCTCTCACCTACAAGTTTCATAGTATTTAAATCTAATTCTTGAACCCAGTCTTCCCAATCTCCATTATAACGTACGCCTTCTGGGTTTGGTCTTGTTCCTACATAATATGCTTTTCCATCATCATCAAAAAATAAGCTTGGATCAATACCTATTGCTCCTTCTAGAAAATATGGATCAGACCATGGTCCTTCTGGCTTTTCAGCTGTTACAATAAAATTTCCACCATGGGTAACATTTGTAGTTATTAAATAGAACTTCCCATTATTATATCGTAGTGTAGGTGCAAATATTCCTTGTGAATGTCCTGCATCTGCTAAATTTAATTGTGATTCTCTAGTTAATACATGTCCAATTTGTTCCCAGTTTACCAAATCCCTACTATGAAAGATTGGTACTCCTGGAAAGTATGCAAAAGTAGATGTAACTAAATAAAAATCATCTCCTACTGCACATATTGATGGATCTGGATAAAATCCTGTTAAAATTGGATTTTTTATTTTATTCATGTTTACTTCCCTCTACTTCCAAATTCTATAATTTCCACTTAGTGCTAAGAATGCAAACAGATACAAACAATTATCGTAATATCTTCTTTCACCAGTTCTCAAAGGTGTATTCCAAAATAAATCAACACATTCTTTTCTGTACTTTCCTTTGCTAGCTAAAGAAGACATTGCATTAGTTGCTATAATAGCAACTGGATGAAGTGCTTTTTCTTCAATAATTGTTCCATCAACTTCATAAACTAAATCTGATTTACCTTTAACTGTTTCACAAAAGAAAGTTTGAATCTTATCCGCACATTCACATTCCCATTCTGAATTTTTGAACCACTCATATGACAAACCTAAATTAGCTGCTACCCTATAAGAGTCGCTGTAAAATCTTTCATGATAACCTCTACCCCAAGGCGAATCACAAGGTGTTCCATCATACTCTGAATATTCTGGGGCTAATCCTGTAACAGGATGACATGCTTTTTTTAGGTATTCTCTGCTAGCTTCAGCAGCATCTTTCCAAAACTTAGAATCTTCTTCTACACACCAAAGCGAAAACAATTCATAAAAATGTGGTAAATGGTATGAAGGATCTGTAAATTTAAGACCTGGGACAAATTTTATTAATTTATTTGTTGGTTCCCACATAGGATCTCCTGGTTCTTTTTCTCCTTTGTGGACACATTCATAAAGAAGTTCTCTTGCTTCTTTTGAATAGTTAAAAATACCTTCACCATCTCCCCATCTATTAGAAGCAAAGAATAATGCCATTGCAAAATATTCTTCTCCATCTGGTGCTGGTCCATTTGCATTCTTCTTACCATCTAAACCAACAGACCAGGCAAAGTAACCTTTATTCCAGCCTTCTTCCATAAACATATATTTTTTTGTCCACTTCCAAAGTCTATCAAATTCTTCTTTCATATTTCTTTGTACACACATCATCATTGCATAGGACATACCTTCTGTTCTAGCATCATTGTTACCTGTATCAACGAAATATGCCATATCATCGCCTACTGTATGGTATAATCTTTCAGAATCATCTCCATAGAAAATAGTCTGGTAAATATTTTCTAGTTTTTCTTCAATTTCTTTTTCCGAATATCCATATTCTTTAAAAACATTATTATAAATACCTGTTTTATATGCGCTCATTATTCTTTTACGCCTCCTATAGTAAGACCTGATACAAAATATTTTTGTAAGAATGGATATAAGCAAACAATTGGTAAGGCTGTTACAATTGTAATAGCTGCACGCACTGATGTTGGTGTTATCATATTAGTTGCATTTTTAGCTATTTCAGCTGAACCAGAGCTTTGTTGTGATGCTGAAGATAGTACTTTCATAAGTTCATATTGCAAAGTTGTTAAGTTTGGACTTTGTGCACAATAAATCATTGCATCAAACCATGAATTCCATTGACCTACTGCTACAAATAATGCAATTGTTGCAAGAACTGGTTTACATAATGGCAATATAATTTGAATAAAGATTCTTAAATCTCCTGCACCATCAATTTTAGCTGATTCTGATAAACTATCAGGTAATCCATTCATATAAGTTCTTACTACAATCATATTAAATGCACTAGTTAACCCAGGCAAAATATATACTAAAAAGTTATTTGTTAAATGTAATGTTTTCATTAACATGTATACTGGGATCATTCCTCCTCCAACATACATTGTTAATACATAAATAAATGAAAGCTGTTTTCTAAATAAAAATTCTTTTCTACTCAATACATATGCTAGCATCGCTGTTAAAAATACATTTAATATAGTACCAATAACAGTTCTTGAAACAGATATAAATGCTGCTTGTTTTAAATTAGGATTATTAAATACTGTTTCATAGTTTTTAAGAGTAAACATTCTTGGCCATAAAGTAATACCACCTCTTATAGAATCGATACCATCATTAAATGAAACAGCTAATGTATTTAATATAGGATACAGAGTAACAACTACAAATACGACCATAAATGCACCTATGATACTATCCCATATCTTATCGTGTCTACTTCTTTTTTTAATTCCTGCCATTGAAATGCTCCTCCTTTAGAATAATCTTTCTTCTCCAACTTTTTTTGCAAAACTATTTGCTATAAAAATTAATACTATACTAATTACACTTTTAAATATACCTGCTGCTGTAGCTAGTGAATAGTTTCCTAAACCAATACCATAGTTTAATACGAAAATATCTATTGTTTGTGATACATCCTGAACTAAACCATTTCCAAGTAGGTATTGAACTTCAAAACCTGCATTTAGAATTTGTCCAACATCCATAATAAGTAATATAAATATTGTTGACTTAATACCTGGAAGTGTAACATTCAACATTTTTTTGAATCTTCCTGCTCCATCAATCTCTGCTGCTTCATATAAATCAGGATTAATTGCAGTAATAGCTGAAAGATATATTATACTTCCCCAACCAACTTCTTTCCAAACATTACTTATTCCCACTATACCCCAAAAGTATTTGGTATCTGCAAAGAAATTAATCGGACTATCTATTAAATGTAACCCAAGTAAAACTTGATTTACAACACCTGTTCCTGGTGTAAGAACATCAGCTACAATACCTGTTACAATTATCCAAGAAAGAAAGTGAGGTAAATAAGATACTGTTTGAATAAACTTTTTAGCCAAAATTCTTCTTACTTCATTTAATAATAATGCAAAACCTATAGAACAAATAAATCCTAATGATAAATTAATTAAAGCCATACATAAAGTATTTCTTATTACTCTAAGAAAATTAGGATCAGAAAATAAAAATTTAAATTGGTCTAATCCACACCATACTTGATTAAAAAAACTTTTTGCCGGTTTATACTTTTGAAACGCCATTACCCATCCAATAAGAGGTGCATAATTAAATACAGCTACAAATATGACAAATGGAATAGCCATAAAGATTAAAGTTTTTTGCTTTTTCATTTTATCAAAAATATTTTTTCTTTTTAAATTTGAATTTACTTGTGCATCTGCTACTTCTATTTCCATATTAATTCTCCTTTATTTTTATATATTATGGCATATAAAAAAAACAGTAAGTTCATAGCTTATTCTTTTTTTCATATGCCGTAGTTTATTATTCTTTTTAAGAAAGGGTACCTAAAAGATACCCTCTCAATTAATTCACTGCTTATTTCTTTCCAAATTTCTCTACTCTTCTTCTTACTTCTTTAGTAAGTGCATCTTCATAAGCTTTTAAATCTGCTT
>NZ_JAABNP010000109.1 GCF_009928485.1 Clostridium sp. C2-6-12
AAACATAAGCTACTGGTAAGTTCATAAGAGCTGATAATCTCATTGCACCCTTCATGTAATCACTGAATACGAAGAAAGTTGCACAGAATACTTTAAGCCCACCATGAGCATACATACCATTTACAATAGCTGCCATAGCATGTTCTCTAACTCCAAAGTGAAGGTTTGATCCACTTCTATCTTCAGCTGAGAAATCTCCTCTATCACTCATATGAGTTTTGTTAGATGGTGCTAAGTCTGCTGATCCTCCAATAAAGTTTGGAATAAGCTTAGCTAATCTGTTTATCATTA
>NZ_JAABNP010000057.1 GCF_009928485.1 Clostridium sp. C2-6-12
ACAAACTTATTTAGTATTTTCAGAATATTAAATTTATTTAAATATTGATTCGCATTATATTAATAAAGGTAAATTAAAAGAAATGACAATTTGGCTTCACATAGATAGATTTATCAAAAGCAAATTGCTTTATGAAATAATAGCATGAGATATATAGTCTCAGGATTAGCTATAATAATTAAAGAAGATTTTATAAAATTGGAGGTTTATTCTAAAAATATGAGTGGATCATATTTGAAAAATAACATTATATTTGGAGTTGCATATGGGTATGTATTCCAAGTGGTGGCTGATTATAAAATTTATGGAATGAAAAAAGCTAAAGCATACACATCTAAAGGATATGCAAATAATTTAAAGAAAGTATTCTTTCTGCATTAAATATATTTCATCTTTTTGAGAATAATTTGACAATAAATACTATTTGGTCTAAAATATTTTTGGCAAAAAAAATAGAGGAGTGGTTATAAAATGATAAAAGAAAACGGTAATATTTCAATTGATACTGAGAACATCTTTCCTATTATTAAAAAATGGCTATACTCTGACAAAGACATATTTATAAGAGAAGTTATAAGTAATGCGTGTGATGCAATCAGCAAATTCCAAAGACTGGCTTCAATTGGAGAGGCTGTAGTAGCGGAAGATGAAAAATATAAAGTAATAGTATCTATAAATAAAGAAAAGAAAACACTTAAGTTTATTGATAATGGAATTGGAATGACAGAAGAAGAGGTTAAAAAATATATTAACCAAGTTGCTTTTTCTGGTGCAACAGATTTTATGGAAAAATATAAAGATAAAATGGATGAAGGAAAAGATATAATAGGCCACTTTGGTCTTGGATTTTATTCGACTTTCATGGTATCAACAAAAGTACAAATAGATACATTATCTTTTAGAGAAGGTTCAGAATCTGTAAGATGGGAATGTTCTGGTGGAACTGAATATGAAATTGGAACTTCAGATGAAAGAGCAACTAGAGGTACGACTGTAACTTTATATATAGATGATGAAAGTGTTGAATTTTTAGAAGAATATAAAGTTAGGGAAATAATAAAAAAATATTGTTCATTCTTACCAACTGAAATTTATTTAGAAGATGAAAATAAGCCGAAAGAAGAGCCTAAATATGAAACAAAGAAAAATGAAGATGGAACTGAATATCAGGAATTAGTTGAACCAGAGGCTCCAAAGCCATTAAATGATACAAATCCATTATGGATGAAGGCGCCTAAGGATTGTACTGATGAGGAGTATAAAGATTTTTATAGAAAAGTATTTATGGACTTCAATGAACCATTATTTTGGATTCACTTAAATGTAGATTATCCATTTAATTTAAAAGGAATACTTTATTTCCCAAAATTTACGCATGAATTTGAAGCTACAGAAGGACAAGTAAAATTATATAATAATCAAGTATTCGTAGCAGATAATATTAAAGAAGTAATTCCAGAATTTTTATTATTATTAAAAGGAACTATTGATTGCCCTGATCTTCCTTTAAATGTATCAAGAAGTTTCCTACAAAATGATAAGGAAGTATCAAAAATTTCTAATCATATAGTTAAGAAGGTTGCAGATAAATTAGTAGATTTATTTAAAAATAGCAGAGAAGAATTTAATAAATTCTGGCCAGATATACAAATATTTATTAAATATGGTTGCTTAAGAGATCCTAAATTCTATGACAAGATTAAAGAAATAATAATATTTAAAAACTTAAAAGGCGAATTTGTTACATTAAAAGATTATCTTGAAGCCAATAAAGAAAAACATGAGAATAAAGTATTTTATGCTAATGATGAAAAGCAACAATCACAATATATAAAGATGTTCAAGGAATATGATTTAGATGCTGTAATATTAGATTGTTCATTGGATGATCATTTTATTTCTTTCTTAGAAATGCATGAAACAGGAGTTAAATTTAATAGAATTGACTCAGATATATCAGATACATTAGGTAGTAAAACTGATGAAAATGATGAAACTCAAAAAGCATTAAATAAAGAAATTGAAGATGTATTTAAAAATGCCCTTGGAGAAAAAATAACTAAAATATCAATTGAAGGTTTAAAGAATGAAGATACTCCAGCTCTTATTTTAGTTTCAGAAGAATCTAGAAGAATGGCTCAAATGAGTAAAATGTATGCTAAGTCAGGAATGAATTTCCCAGGCATGTTTGAGGAAGAAAAGACTTTAGTTATAAATAATAAAAATTCTATAATCAAAAAAATTATAGAAGTTTCAAAAGATGATTCTAAAAAAGATGAGATTAAATTTATTTGTGAACATATTTTAGATTTGGCTAAGATTGCTAATAAAGAGTTAAATGCTGATGAGATGGATGATTTTATAAAAAGAAATAACTTGCTTTTAAGTAGGGTAGTAGCGCTTTAAAATATTATGATATAATAAGAAAAATTAAATAATGAAATAGAGTACCAAGTAAAATGTATGGTACTCTATTTTTTATTTAGTGGTCAATATACTTTGAATGTGAATTTTCAAAATAATCTAAAATTGGACAAAAATCAACTTCTAATATAATATAATTAATATTAGTTAGAGAAAATTTTAAATATACGTATATAAATATAATGATATTATATTGCATTATAATTTGAATTAAATTAAGGTGGAAATGTTATGATAAATTCAATTTATAGACCTAAAATAGTCCATAGAAAACGCATTGAGGTTATATTGGATAGAATTTTTGATGTTCCGATATTTTTTGTTTGCGCATCTATGGGATATGGCAAAACTACTGCAGTAAAAAACTTTCTGGATAAAAAGAAAAACATTGAAGTTGTTTGGTTTAATGGAGCAAATGAGGAAAATGATGATGTGTGGATGTGGCATAAATTTGGGGATTCATTAAAAAAAAGTAATTTAAAAATGAGTGAAAGACTTATTAATTGTGGAATTCCTAAAAGCAATATGGATAACCGTAGAATAATAGAAGCTATTCGGGAAGAAATGCATAATAAAACTGTACTAGTTATTGATGATTGGGATTATAAGAGAACTGTTTTTATTAAATCATTGTTAAAGGCTATAGCATTTGAAGGTATTAAGGATTTGCATATTGTTTTAATAAGCCGTAATAGACCCGAGAATGAATATATAGAATTGGAATTAAAACAAAAATGTATTATAGTTGGGCAAGACGATATATCTTTTACCTTTGATGAAACTGTTGAATTTTTTAATACTAATGGAATAGAGTTAAGTGAAAAAGAGAAGCATGAGGTATATGAATATACTGGAGGATGGACTTCAGCCACCTATTTAGCATTACTTCAATATTATGAGGAACATAATTTTAAAGATATTCCTAAAGCAACTCAACTAATTAAAACAGCTGTATATGATAAATTTGATGAAACTACAAAGAAAATTATATTAAAACTATCATTAGTTAATAATTTTACATTGGAACAAGCAATTTATATTACTGAAGATGATAGTTGTAATTTAATAATAAAAAAGTTGGTTGAAAATAATTGTTTTATCAAATACGATAGAAAATCAAAGTTATATAATTTACATTCTATTTTAAAAACTGCATTAGAAGAGGAAATATTATATTCTGATGTGGATTTTTATAAAGTAAATAATGCCGCAGGAGATTGGTATTCAAAAAATAATGAAGATATACAAGCAATAGAGTATTATTATAAAGCACAAAATTTTCAACGAATACTTGATTTAATTGAACGAAATTATACAATAAACCTCACTAGGTTGTGGGGAAGGATTATTAATTCAGTATTTAAAGAACTTAGTTTTGAGGAAAAAATAGCAAGACCTATAGCTTATCTAACATACTTGTTTTTTTATATAGTTTACGAAGATGCTATGATTGGAAAAGAACTTTTAAATCAAGTAAAAGAAATATATATAAAAAATAAAATAATGAAAGATAAAAAGCATATATTAGGTGAAATTGCATTTTTAGAAAGTTTGTTAACGCTCAATGATGCAAAGAAGATGATATTTTATCATAAAAAAGCATATGAATTGTTTGAAGGAGGAATTTCGAGAATTGCAAATAATAGAATGCCAATAAGTTTAGGCTCACCTCATTTTTTATGTCTTTATCATAATCAAAAAGGAAAATTAAAAGACATAGTTAAATGCTTTGAAGAAGAAATTCGTTACTTTGTTCATATATCTAATGGAGGAGCTAGTGGAGTAAAATATTTGGTTGTGGCGGAGTATTCCTTTGAAATTGGCGATGTTTATAATGGAGAACTATTTGCATATAAGGCTTTGCATAAAGCTAAATCAAAAAATCAAACAAGCATTATAATTTGTTCTCTTTTTCTTTTAATGCGTATTAGTATTAATAGAAATGATAATTTTG
This sequence comes from Clostridium sp. C2-6-12, assembly GCF_009928485.1. Classification (GTDB taxonomy): domain Bacteria; phylum Bacillota; class Clostridia; order Clostridiales; family Clostridiaceae; genus Clostridium. Next base: position 4,379 of record NZ_JAABNP010000057.1, read on the forward strand.
AAATTAGGAATAAGTTGCATAATTTAATTAAAGAATATGGAAATATGGATATTCCAAGTTTTTTAAATGGAGCAGAAATAGCATTGGAATATATAAATGGAATTACAGGTAATATAGAGGCTACGGATAAGTGGACAAAAGAGGTGCCAAAGAACTTCATGAGAATAATTTCACCAAATGTTAAAATGAGATATGTTATATGTGGGTTAACTATGATAGGTAAAAAAAATTATATTGAATTAGAAGTTCAGGCAGAAACCATGTTAGAAGCTTATGAAAACAGTAATAAAAATATTTTTGGAATTATATATTCATATATCTTTGATTCCATTGCAAAGTATAACTTATATGGAATAGAAAAAGCCCAAAAATCTCTATTGAAAGCAATTGAGTTAGCTAAGGAAGATAATATAATAATGACCTTTGTTGAATTAGCTCCCCATATAGTACATATATTAAAAACTCTTAAAAAAGATGAGTTTACTAATGTATTACTTAAAAAATGTGAAAAATTTAACGAAATATATTTTCATGAGTATGTGGCGGAGAAGAAGATCGAATTAACTCCAAGGGAACTTGAAGTAATAAAACTAGTAGAGGAAGGTTATAAGCAACGTGAAATTTCTGATAAATTACATATTGCTTTAATCACTGTAAAGAAACATATAGCATCAGTATATTTAAAATTAAATGTTAAGAATAAGATAATGGCAATTAATATATTAAAAGATAATGGTATAATATAAAATTTTTATAGAAGGATAGTAATCAGAATATTATTAGAAATAAAATGTATTCAAGGAAGGTCGTTTAGAGTTTAGATGCTTTTTACTAATTGAGTATAATCAATTAGTAAAAAGTATACTTTAGTATAATATACACAAGAAATATATATAGATATAATAATAAATGGATAGAAGGTTTGTTAGTAAAGGGTTAAAAACTAAAGTCGATTATGGTAAAAAGCTTATTATTGATATCTTATTGTAAAGAACGTTACCTATACCTAGATTAATTTATATTAGAATCTCCTAGTTCTAATTAAGACTCTACTACCCCTACAATATTGGTATTCAATATAAGCATAATTATTTACAAGGGTTTATTTATAAGAGGTTATTTAAAGGGAAAGAAATATAATAAATATTTGTTTTGCAAACTAAGTAAAATGTATTCTATGAAAAAGTTTACTTATTTGTTTGATAAATGTTTATTATATTTTTTTGCGCTTGCACTAAGAAGTAAATATAGTGAACATTTAGAAAACAAGATTTAAAGTGGAACTTATATTGTAAAAGTTCCAATGGAGTGATATAATTACTAGAGATATTTTTGTGAATGGAGGAGTTTTTATTTATGAAGCATATAAAAACTATAAACAAACCAAATATTAAGAATAGTTTATGTAAGCCAGGATGTAAAGAATGTGCAAACTCATGTCAATCAGCTTGTAAGACATCTTGTACAGTTGCAAACTTAGAATGCGAAAACTAATTTTTTTAAAGCAGTAACTAGATGGTTACTGCTTACTTTAAGCATATGAAAGAAAATAATGAGTCAAAGGTATTGACTTGTTATTTTTTTCTATATGCCTTGTATATAGGAGGAAATTAAAGTGTCTTTAATACATAAATTTAAACAAGGTGAAAACTATTTTGTTTTAGATGTGAATACTGGAGCAGTTCATGTTGTAGATGAATTAGTTTATGATATATTAGATGATGATAAATTAAAAAATAAAAAACAAATACTTGATGAACTTAAAGATAAGTATGATATGGAGGAACTTTCAGAAGCTTATGATGAAATTCAAGAATTAGCAGAAGAAGGGATTCTTTATTCAGAGGACCAATATGAGGAAATAGCCCATAGCTCTATGGATGATAGGGATTATATAAAAGCTATATGCCTTAATGTAATACATGGATGCAATTTAAGATGTAAGTATTGCTTTGCTGATGAAGGTGAATATCATGGTCATGGTGGTGTTATGAGTGCAGAAACAGCAAAAAAAGCAATTGATTACGTTATTAAAAGAAGTGGTCCAAGAAAAAATATTGAAATTGATTTGTTTGGTGGAGAGCCAACTTTAATCATGGACACTATAAAAGAAATAATACAATATGCTAGAGACAATGAAAAAGAGTGGAATAAGAATGTAAGATTCACTATGACTACAAATGCTACTCTTTTAACTCCAGAAATGATGGATTTTATGGATAAAGAAATGGGAAATATAATTTTATCATTAGATGGAAGAAAAGAAGTAAATGATAAGGTTAGAATTAAGCCGGACAAGAGCGGTTCTTTTGATGATATTATTCCAAACATTAAAGAAATGATTAAGAGAAGAACAAAAGGTAAGACCTATTATGTAAGAGGTACATTTACAAGAGAAAATACAGATTTTTATGAAGATGTAATGGCTATGATAAATGAAGGTTTTAGAGAATTATCAATTGAACCTGTTGTTTTAGAAAATGGACATCCTCTTTCTCTTAGAGAAGAAGATTTAGACGTAATTTTTGAAAATTATGATAAATTATATGAAGATATGGCTAAAAGAAAAAGAGAAGGTAATGATGAATTTAAATTCTATCACTTTAACATAGACCTTCAAGGTGGACCATGTGTTTATAAGAGAATTTCTGGCTGTGGTGCAGGCTTTGAATATGTAGCAATAACTCCGCAGGGGGATGTATATCCATGCCACCAATTTGTTGGAAAAGAAGAATTTAAACTTGGAAATATTAATGATGATACTTTTGATGGAGAGCTTTCTAAGAAATTTAAGAAAGCCCACATATACAATAAACCTAAATGTAGAGAATGCTGGGCAAAATTCTATTGCAGCGGTGGTTGTCAGGCAAATAACTTTAACTTTAATGGAGATATGAATATTCCATATGAAATTGGATGTAAAATGCAGAAGAAGAGAATAGAATGTGCAATTGCATTAAAATGCGAAGAACATTAAAAGTCTTAAATTTAAAATTAGGAATAAGCAAGTTTATAATTGCCTATCCCTAATTTTTTTATGTATTTTATTGCTAAAATAAAAAAACTATCAGCCACAGATCGTTCTAATATAAAAAGATTAAACTAAAAAAATTATATTATTAACAAATATTATTATAGTGAAGTTTATATTAAATAGGATATAATATAATTATATTAATCAATAGAATAATATGTGAGGGGTAATTTTAAGTGGAAGAACATATTTTTGAAAATAAGTTAAAATTAATATATAGACATACAGAATCTGAACTTACATCCCTTTGTATATCAGTAGATGCTGGTGCTGGTGTTGAAAAAGAAAAATATGGTTTAGCACATGCAACTGAGCACATGGTATATAAAGGAACTAAAAATAGAAGTGAGAAAGAAATAAATGAGGATTTAACTAATATTTTTGGATTTAATAATGCTATGACTAATTATCCTTATGTGATTTATTATGGAACTTTACTTAAATACGATTTGGAGAAGGGTGTAGAACTATTGAGTGATATTATAATTAATCCCACCTTTCCGGAATATGGATTTAATGAAGAAATGGCTGTAATAAAAGAAGAACTTAAGCAGTGGGATGAAGAACTAGAACAATATTGCGAAGATAAATTGTTTTATAATAGTTTTGAAAATAGAAGAATAAAATATCCCATTATTGGAACGGAAGAAAGCTTAAATGAAATTGAATTAAGTGATATAAAAGAATTTTATTCAAAATATTATTTTCCAGAAAATATTTCGATTGTTGTAGTTTCATCAATAGATTTTAATAGAGTTAAAAAGATTATATGTGAGTATTTTGGCAAGTGGAAGTCGTCAAAGAATAAGAGTAAAATAAAAAATATTGATTATGAAAAATTAAATGGACAAACATTTACAGATATAAAAAAAGGTATAAAAACATCTAGGGTTGAAATAATGTGTCCTATAGATAAATTAAACGATAATGAAATGAAGGCCTTAAGAATTTTTAATCAATATTTTGGAGAAGGTGTCAATTCAATTCTTTATGAGTCACTAAGAACGAAAAATGGACTAGTTTATGATGTACTCACTAAGATCTCTAATGAAAATTATATAAAGGTTTATAAAATTACATTTAATACAAGTAATGAAAATGTAGAAAAGGTTATAGATTTAGTTAAGGAGTGTATTGAAAAACTAAAATTATTATCTAATGAGGTTGGTGTGAACACCATAAGACAGTTGATAAAGAATTTTAAGATAAAAAGATTATTCAGGGAAGAACAAAGTATAGTTTTAGCAAAAGAATTGGCTACTTATGATACAATGTTTGGTGATTATAAAATATATGTTGATGAAATTGAAGGATTAGAGTTATTAACTAGAAAAGAAATATTTCAAACAGGAAGTGAAGTATTAAAGAATCTGACAATACAAATAATTCAGGGAGAGTAAGACCTGTAATTAAATACTATAGTTAAATTACGAAAAATATTAAAAACAAAGGTTTCAAAATTATTCAGTATTAGGGAATATGTAATATATATTATAAAGCTTTATATCATGTAAAATTGATATAAAGCTTTATAATTTAGGGAGGGGTGGCTGATTTGAAAATACCTTTATTAGAAGAAGTTCTCAAATATCATGAGGAAAAGAATTTGCTTCTTTCTATGCCTGGAAATAAAGGCGGAATCGGATTTTTAAGTGATGAGATAGGAAAAGAATTTGTTCATAAATTAGGCTTTTTGGATATAACGGAGGTTGATCCTTTAGACAATTTACATTGTCCGGAAGGGGTCATAAGAGAAGCGCAAGATTTATTGGCTAAAACTTATAAAGCTAAAAAAGCGTATTTTCTGGTGAATGGAAGCTCTTCAGGAAATCTTGCTGCTATTTTTTCTGCTTTTAATGAAGGAGATGAAGTTCTTGTTGAAAGAAATTGTCATAAATCAATATATAATGGGTTGATTTTGAGAAAATTAAAAGTAAAATATATAGAACCTGTTATTAATGATGAATATGGTGTGTTTTTGCCACCAGATAAAGAAAAAATTTATAATGCATTTAAAGGATGCATAAATCCAAAAGGAATTATATTAACGTATCCAAATTACTTTGGAATTACATATGAAATAGAAGATATTGTATTAGATTTAAAAGCAAAGGGATTGAAGGTTATTATTGATTGTGCACATGGAGCTCATTATGGAACAAATAGTAGACTTCCTAAATCTGTTTCAAGCATTGGAGATTATATTGTGTTGAGTGCTCATAAAACGTTACCGGCTTTAACTCAAGGAGCATATCTTTTAGTTAATGAAGATAACTTTAATTTAGAATTTTATTTGAGAACATTTATGACAACTTCACCTTCTTATTTAATTATGGCATCCTTGGATTATGGAAGATATTATTTGGATAAATATGGAGAACAAGATTATGAAAGACTAATTAATTTAGCTGAAAAATGGAAAGAGAAAATAAATAAATTAAATAAAGTTCACATATTATCAAGTGTGGACATAAATAAGAAATATAACTATGAAAATAGAATTGAAGAAAAGAAAAATTATAATATTGACTTAAGTAGATACATAGTAATTCTTCCAGAGGGATATAGTGGACATAAATTATTAGAATATTTAAGAAGCAAAAAAATACAAGCTGAAATGAGCTTTTCAAGAGGTGTAGTATTAATACTGTCTCCGTTTAATGGTAAAAGAGATTTTGAAGATATATATCAAGCTATTTTAAAATTGGAAATGAAAAATATATGTGCACCAATAGAAGTAAAATATTTTTCTGATATTCCAGAAAAAAAGTTAGAACCTTTTGAAGTTTTCAAAATGGATGGTAAGTCGTGTGAAATAGGAGAGAGTGAAGGGCATATTGCAAAAGAAGCAATAATACCATATCCACCTGGAATACCGTTAGTTTGTCCTGGAGAAGTTATTTCTAGAAATGCTATAGATATAATAAAAGATTATGTAATTAATAAAAAAAGTATATTGGGAGTTGAGAATAATAAGGTTCAAGTGATTAAAGAAAAAAATGAGGTTTGATATATGCGTACTAAATAATTAAAAACGAGCAAGTAGATTCTTCCATTAGAGAATCTACTTGCTTGTTAATTATAAAGAATTTTTGAATGTCCAGTAATAGTAGAATATTATTTGTTGTTTTTTACCAATTCAACTCTTCTCTTTACTTCTTTAGTAAGTGCATCTTCATATGCCTTTATATCTGCTTGAGTTGTAAGCGCTGTCTGATATTCCTTCCAATTAGAATCAAATTCAGATGTTTTAGAAATAATAATCTTAGGAAGCCATTTCTTTTTAATGTCATCCATTCTTTGCATAGCTATTGCTTCAGGCTGATCTGATGACCATGTATCACAAGCTGAATAAATTGGATACCAGTCTCCAATTTTTTCGGGTTTTGGTAATGAATCTGACCATTTATCATAACCATATCCTTTAAGAATCTTTTTGTCGATTTCGCTTAATGTAGCTTGGAATTCACCTATTTGATGTGATGGTATTATACAATTGATTCCATCATCTAAGTAACCAGCAGCATATCCAGGTAAACCTGAATAAGGACACATATTCGCATTAACCCAATCTTGATTTCTTTGATTATTTCTTTGTTCATCAGTTCTGTAGAAGGAACCTTTATCATCTACTTTATAGTCAATATCTTTTTCACCCCAATTTCTTAATATTTCAACTTCATCAGATAATAAATCATTAATACATTTTAATGCGCCATCTACATCTTTACAGCTAATTGTAATTGCTGTACCGCTTCCTGCATTAATTGCCGGTATAGTGCTATAATGTGTTTTTATGTTAGGATCAAATGATAAAGGGAATCCAACATAAGTTCGTTCATCTAAATTTTGTTGTTTTAATGAATTTTCTGCAGTTTGAAATTGCCACTTTTGATCAATCATTCCAAGTACACGGCCTGTAGAAAGTTTTGAAATATATTGGTCATAGCTTGCTGTAAAGGTTTCAGGGTCTATAATGCCTTTATTATATTCTTCATTTAATTTTTTATAATATTTTTCTGCTTCGGGAATTAAATTGTAATTTTTTGCTGTTAAGGTGTCTTTATCGATAATAGCCTTTCCGTCATTAGGGTATCCTGCTAGGAATTGAGGGGGATTTTCTAAACAGAAATATCTCCAATCACTACTTAAAATCTCAAATCCTATAGTTGGTTGTCCGTTTATTTTTGGATTTGCTGCCTTATACTTTTCAATTAAATCAAAGTATTCATCAGGAGTTTTTATCACAGGATAATTTGCCCATTCTAAAACTGCTTTTTGAATCCAAAAGAGCTCATCTCCACTTTCTGGAGATGTAGCTTTATCATCTTTAGCTCTTCCAAATGGTGGAATATAATAAATATGTCCATCCGCACTTCTTACTTTTTCCCAGTCAGTAGCTGACCAAAATTTTTTAATGTTAGGATATTTATCAAGTTTGTCTTCCAATGGAATAAGTGCACCTGCATCTATTAGCTGTTGGTTTCCATTTATAATATCTGGATATTCACCACCTGCAATCATTACTCCAATTCTTTCAGAGCCAGTTTGCCCAGTAAGGAATGTCTCAGTTACTTTAGCACCTATTTTTTTTGCTATAGCATTTTTTAACCTATTATTCTCTGGCACTTCTCTTCCTGCGGTTGGAAAGAATGCTGTAAATTCTTTGATTTTACCATCACTAGATGTACTACTAATTGTTTCTTGGCTCTTGCCTCCACAACCTGTCAGTAAGCCTAAAGTCATAACTCCTGTTAAAAATGCACTTATAAATAATCTACTTTTTTTCATTTAAATTCCCACCTTTTTAGTTTTTAGATCAGGATTTCATAAAAATGGTATGCTTGTTACAATTTCATGCTAAGGGTATCGTTTACAATACTATTTATAGAAAATTATAAAATATTTACCAATATAAAACAATGATATATACAAATATAAAATTGATACATTCTAAGATTAGTAGATTAACTATCATAAATATTTACTATGTTGATTATTAAGTTTCATATCCAGAAAGTTTTAATTATGGTATCTGTAGGGAGGTTTTAGTTTTTTGAATAAAATATAATTTTTTAACCTAAAACTATTCTTATGGCAAAGGAGATGTTCATAGCAATTAAAAAAATGTTAATACAACGGTTCTAACTAATTGCGAATTGTTAACTGAATTAATGGTATGAAATTGAATAGTGTGATAAAATATACACATATAAAAAGAGCAGCTATGCACTTCTGAAAGGAGTGGCTATGCCATAATGCGGATCTTTTCTGCAATATGGAACTTCTCATATATAAAAAGAGCAGCTATGCACTTCTAAAAAGAGTGGCTATGCCGCAATGAGGAACTTCACTGCAATACGGAACTTTTCTACATATAAGAACATCTTATGGCATTTTAGACTTTTTATTTTCTTTTATGTGCCTAAGTAAGATATAGGAAGGAATTGACAACTATATATGGAAACGAATATTGTTACCAAACAAAAAGATAAAGTTAAAATAAAAAAACCTAAAAATTATAAAGTTGTTATGTATAATGATGATTATACTACAATGGAGTTTGTTATTAATATATTAGTAAGTGTGTTTAATAAAAAGCTTTTGGAAGCAGAAAAGATAATGCTAGATGTACATGAAAAAGGTAGCGGGATAGCGGGGATTTATAGCTATGATATTGCAATAACTAAGGTTTCAACTGCAATGGCTATGGCAAAGGAAAAGGGTTTTCCGTTTAAGCTTACAGTTGAGGAGGCGTAGATTATGAAAATTACTAATGAAGTTAATTTAATATTACTTAAGGCATATGAAGAAGCAAGAGGAAAAAACAGTGAATATATTACTCCAGAACATTTACTATATGCAGCAACCTTTGATGAAAATGTAGAGTGTGCTATTAAAGAATGTGGTGGAAGTTTAGATAATTTAAGATATAACTTAACTACTTATATAAGGACATATATAAGCAAGATAGGACATGGGGAACCTCAAGAAAGTTTTGAATTTCAGCAAGTTATTTTAAATGCTCATGAACAAATTAAAAATAGTGGGAAAGACGTAATTGACGTAGATCACATACTATCAGCCATATTTAATTTGGAGGATAGTTATGCCAGATATTATTTAGAGCAGGAAGGAGTTACAAAGAGAGAATTATTATATTCTTTATGTCATAGTTTAGCAGATGAGAATAGATCTTCTTATGAAGATGAAAATTTAGAAAATTTTGAAGAAAGCAGAGAAGAAAGTGTTCATGGAGAAGAAAATCAAGAGCAGATTAAGAAAAAGAAAGAAGATGCATTTCTTCATAAGTTTACAACTAATCTCATTGAAAAGGTTCAAGAAGAAAATGCTGATCCGTTAATAGGAAGACAGGATATTTTAGATAGAAGTATTCAAATACTTTGCAGGAGAATAAAAAACAATCCTATTCATGTAGGAGAGTCAGGCGTAGGGAAAACTGCCATTACATTAGGTCTTGCAAGGCTTATAAGTGAAGATAAGGTACCCGAAAAGTTAAAAGGTAGCTCTATGTATTCTCTGGATATTGGAGCTGTAATTGCAGGTACTAAATATAGAGGGGATTTTGAAGAAAGAATTAAGAGAATTTTAGATTTAATAGGAAAAGAACAGAAACCAATAGTTTATATAGATGAAATTCACAACATAGTAGGGGCAGGAGCGTTAAATGGGGGCGCGTTAGATGCTTCTAATTTATTAAAACCATATTTAACAGAAGGAAAAATAAGATTTATTGGAGCTACTACTTTTGATGAATATAAAAAGTTTTTTGAAAAAGACAAAGCCTTAAGTAGAAGATTTCAAACAATAGATGTTAAAGAACCTTCTATTAAGGAAGCTATAGAAATACTTAATGGACTTAAGAGTAATTATGAAGAATATCACAATGTAACTTATACAAAGGAAGCTATACATGATGCAGTTACCTTAAGTGATAAATATATTAATGATAAATATCTTCCAGATAAAGCTGTTGATATTATTGATGAAGCAGGAGCTTATGCACGTATGCATAATCAAAACTTAGAAGAAAAAATAGTTATAGATAATGAAATCATTGAAGAAATAATATCTAAAGTATGCAGTATTCCAAAGCAGACGGTAGAATCAAGTGAAATTAATTCATTAAAATATCTAGAATCAGAATTAAAAGAAAATATTTTTCATCAAGATAATGCCATCGAAGAAGTTGTTAGATGTATAAAAATGTCTAGATCGGGATTAAATGAAGAAGATAAGCCGGTAGCCTCTATGCTTTTTGTAGGGCCTACAGGAGTTGGGAAAACAGAAATAGCAAGATGTCTTTCTAAAAAGCTTGGTGTAGAATTAGTAAGATTTGATATGAGTGAATATGCTGAAAAGCATGCAGCCGCAAAACTTATAGGTTCTCCTCCAGGATATGTTGGATATGAAGAGGGTGGACTTTTAACAGATGCTATAAGAAAAACGCCTCATTGTGTTTTATTGCTAGATGAAATCGAAAAGGCACATGAAGATATTTTAAGTGTTTTACTACAAGTTATGGATTATGCAACACTTACTGACAATAAAGGTAGAAAAGCTGATTTTAGAAATGTAATAGTAATAATGACATCTAATGCTGGAGCAAGAAATATAGGCAAGAAACTTATAGGGTTTGGAGAAAGAGAAGTTAAAGGCGAAGCTATAATGGAAGAGGTTAAGAGATTCTTTACTCCTGAATTTAGAAATAGATTAGATAAAATAATAGTATTTAACAGTATGAATAATGAAATGGCAATGAGTATTGCTAAGAAGCAGCTTAATGACTTTAGAGTAAAGCTTTCTACTAAAAACATAGAAATTCAGTTTACAGAAGAATGCTCTAAGCACCTTGTAAAAATAGGTACGTCAGAAGAATTTGGAGCTAGAGAAATTGCAAGAGTAATAGCTTCGAAAATAAAACCGTTATTGGTTGATGAAATTCTATTTGGAAAATTAAGCAATGGTGGAAACTGTAGAATTGATGTAAATAATGAAGAATTTGAATTAACAATTGAATAGTTAAATTTTATAAGACAAGAATTTATTTATAATAATGTAATTCTTGTCTTTTTTGTTAAGTAAATTTACTAAGCTACTATATAGTTATTTCAATCCTAAATGCTTTAAGTTAATTTTCAATAAAAAATTACAAAGATGAATAAAAGCTATAATTCAGGATAATATAATATTGAATAAAATAAATTTTTAAACTAAAAGAGGAGGTGAACTGTTGCAAAGTTATATTCTAACTTTAGCAATAGAACATTGGATATGGAAGATAAAAAATTAACATGCAGAGATTGTGGCGATGAATTTATGTTTACTGTAGGAGAACAGGAATTCTACAAAGAAAAAGGATTTGAAAATGAGCCAACAAGATGTGCGGGCTGCAGAAAAGCAAAAAAGCAACAAAATAATAGAGGATAAACAATATAGAAATTAGTTGATTTATCAAATAGCAGATAGACTGGTTAAAAGTGAAGTAGGAAAATCATTTTGCAATCAGTCTATTGTTTTGTCATAAATTAGATAGATAAAGTGTAAAATGATAAAGTGATTAATAATAAAACAGATCAAAAAATCTTCTGTGGTAAAAGATATTATGGTTAAAGTAAGTGGAATCTTAACAGCAGCTATTACCGAAATAATAATCTTGATGATTATTTATAAATAAAATGTTAAAAGAAACCAAAGGTAAATAATAAAAAATGAAAAAATATAAAAAATTATATTGAATTTATCATAAGTTTGTGAGTATAATATAAAAAAGATTTGAATAATAACTGTTTAAAATCTTTTTTATTATTAGAATTTAATATTTGTAATGTACATTAAAATAATTTAAAATTTAAGTTAATAAATTAAAGATGTTGATAAGGAAGAGTATATATAAGCAAACTTTTTAGAGAGCCAGAGGTTGGTGGGAATCTGGTAAGTAAGTTTTGTAGAAGCAGCCTTTGAATTTTATAACTGAAAAATAAAAGTTATGGTGTAAAATTTTAAACAACTTACAGTTTAAAAAGATAATTTTTAATTAGGTTATAACGTAGTCCTCACGTTATAGAGGTGGAGTATTATAAGTACTCTAGCTGAGTGAACAATATTTGTATTGTTTATTAGGGTGGTACCGCGAAGTAATTCCTTCGTCCCTTGTTTGGGATGGAGGATTTTTTTATTCTTTAAAAGTTTATAATAATATGAATCGCAGGGAGGCTATTAAAAATGGAAGAAATACTTGAAATTTTAGAGAAGAATGGTAGATACAGTGATGAACAAATTGCTGTTATGGTAGGAAAAACTGTTGAAGAGGTTAGAGATGCTATTAGAGATTATGAAGAAAAGAATATTATAGCTGGATACACAACTCTTATTAATTGGGAAAATACAGGAAGTGAAACTGTTACTGCTTTAATTGAAGTTAAGATAACACCTCAAAGAGGTGAAGGCTTTGATAAGGTTGCTGAGAGAATATATAAATTTTCAGAAGTTAAGGCTTGCTATTTAATGTCTGGAGGTTTTGATTTAACGGTTATTGTTGAAGGAAAGACAATGAAGGAAGTTGCGCTTTTTGTATCTGAGAAACTAGCAGTACAACAATATGTCTTAAGTACAAGTACACATTTTGTGCTTAAGAAATACAAGGATCATGGAACAATATTTAAAGAAAAGAAAGTAAGTGATAGGGAGGCTATATTTATATGATAATAGAGGATATGATTTTAGATTATGTTAAAAATATGCCTCCATCAGGCATAAGAAAATATTTTGATATAATTAATGAAATGGACGATGTCATTTCTCTTGGTGTTGGTGAGCCGGATTTTGTTACGCCTTGGAATGTAAGAGAAGCTGGAATTTATTCTCTAGAACAAGGGCATACTCATTATTCATCAAATGCAGGATTTATTGAACTTCGTATTGAAATAGCAAAATATCTTCATAGAAGATTTAACCTTGATTATAATCCTGACGACCAAATTTTGGTTACAGTTGGTGGAAGTGAAGGAATTGATATTGCCCTTAGAGCACTAGTTGGACCTGGAGATGAGGTCATAGTTCCAGAACCAAGTTTTGTTGCATATAAAGGATGTACAGCTTTCACAGGAGCAACAGCTAAGGTTTTAAATCTTAAAGCAGAAGATGAATTCAAGCTTACACCAGAAGCTTTAGAAGCTGCAATTACACCAAAAACTAAGGTGGTAATAATACCATTTCCTAATAATCCAACAGGAGCAATAATGACGAGAGATGAACTTGCAGGAATTGTAGAAGTGCTAAAGGATAAAAATATTATTGCTATTTCAGATGAAATATATTCAGAACTTTGTTATGGAGATAAACATGTTTCAATAGCATCTTTCCCAGAAATGAAAGATAAAACTTTAGTTATTAATGGTTTTTCTAAATCATATGCAATGACTGGTTGGAGACTAGGATACTTATGTGGACATCCTGCGTTGATAAGTCAAATGAAAAAAATTCATCAATATGCAATTATGAGTTCTCCAACAACAGCACAATATGCTGCGATTGAAGCTTTAAAGAGTGGTGATAGAAGTGTTGAGGAAATGTGTAGGGAATATAATAGAAGAAGAAGAGTATTACTAAATGGATTTAGGAAAATGGGATTAGAATGTTTTGAACCACTTGGAGCGTTTTATATATTCCCAAGTATTAAGTCTACAGGAATAACTTCGGATGAGTTTTGTGAACAAATGCTTATAAATGAAAAGGTCTTGGTTATTCCAGGGAATGCGTTTGGTGATTGCGGTGAAGGATTTATAAGAGTTTGCTATGCCTCTTCAATGGAAGATATTATTGAAGCACTAAAGAGAATGGAAAGATTTGTAGATAAATTAAAAAATAAACACCTATAAAAGGAGCAGCTATGCTGAAATACGGAACTTTTCGCATATAAAAAGAGTAGCTATGCCACAATACTGAATATTTAAAATTAAAAAATAGGGCAATCTAAATACATATTTATGATAGCTCTATTTTTTATAAAAATTTCATTTAATAAGTATATATTGAAAAAAGTTTATTTTATTAAGTAATAAGAGGTGTTTTTCAAAAAAGTTCATTGTTATAAAGAAAAATAAGGAAAAAAGCATTAATTATAAGAGAAAATAGAATTGGGTAGAATATTGACATCATATTCTTAATATTATATTATTAATATGAATATGGAAGCGATACCATATGGCAAGAAATTTTTCAAAACATAGATTTTACCAACAGTTTAGCAGTAAGTAAATAAAAACAAAGGTTAAATTAAATAATTTCCAATGGGGTGGATTTACAATGTCAGTAACTATAAGCGATATTGCAAAACGAGCAAATGTATCACCAGCAACAGTATCAAGAGTGCTTAATTGCTCGGGGTACGTAAAAGAGGAAACTAAGCAGAGAATATTAGAAGCAATAAAAGAAACGAATTATGTTCCAAGTGCAATTGCAAGAAGCTTATCGAAAAGTGATACGAATACAATTGGAGTAATTGTTCCAGATATCACAAATGCCTATTTTGGTGAAATTATAAAAGGTATAAGTGATATAGCTGAAAAAAATAATTTGAATATAATTTTGTTTAATACAAACAATTATTTAGAAAAAGAAATTCGAGCACTTAACTTGCTAAAGGAGCAAAGAATAAAAGGAATTATAATGACGCCAGGTTTTGGCGAAGAGAAATTTAATGAAATATACATTAAAACAATAAATAATTTAAATATACCAATAATTTTAGTTTCTGCAGATGTTAAATTTAATAAATTAAATGGTGTGTTTGTAGATAATGTAAAAGGTGGATTTGATGCAACGAACTTGCTAATTAAAGAAGGTCATACTAAAATAGGAATTATGACTGGTTTATTGAGTTCGGAACCAGTGGCAGATAGACTAGAAGGATATAAAAGAGCATTGAAAGATAATAATATTTCTTTTAATAATAAATATATTTATTATGGGGATTATAAATTAGAAAAGGCATATGAACTAACTAAAAAATTATTAATAGAAGAAGATCGTCCTACTGCAATAATAAGTTTTAGTAATATGATGACAATGGGAATAATAAAGGCATTAAAAGAAGAAAATAAAGATATTCCTAAAGATTTAGCTATTATAGGATTTAATAAGATTGATTTTTTAGACATTGTTGGACTTAATATTACTTATGTGGAGGATTCTCCAATAGAATTAGGAAAGACATCTATGGATATGCTTTGTGATATAATTAAAAGCAAAGAGAATAAAGATACAAGAAGGTTGACTATTGCACCTCAGATAGTAGTCAGAGGATCAGAAAAGAAATTATAATTGAATGTACAACGGGGTATATCAACTTTTAAATTTATAAAACTACTACTTTATAAATTTAAATCATAAATTAATTTTTGTGATTTTAAATATTAAATATTATATTTTAGGAGGAGAGATAATGAAAAAGAAATTATTATCATTGTTAGCAGTTTCTGCAATTACAGTAACTTTATTTGCTGGTTGTGGAAGTTCGTCAACTACAGGGGATAAAGCTGCAGGGGATAAGACAACTAAGGAAGAAAAGTTAAAAGTAGGTATGGTAACAGACTCAGGAACAATTGACGATAAGTCATTTAACCAAGGTACTTGGGAAGGGTTAGAAAAGACAAAAGCAGATTTTGGAACAGATACAAAATATGTAAAACCAAGTGGAGAAACTGAAGCAGATTACTTAAAGAATATAGGAGATCTTATTGACTCAGGATTTAAGCTTATAGCTACTCCAGGATTTAAATTTGAAACAGCTATTTTTAAAGCGCAAGATCAATATAAAGATGCTAAGTTTGTTTTAATAGATGGTACTCCAAATGATGGAGCGCAACCAAAAGCAAATTATAAAGTAGGAGAAAATGCAGTATCTATCTTATTTGCTGAACATCAATCAGGATTTATAGCAGGTGTTGCAGCAGCAGTACAACTTAAAGAAGGAGATCTTGGATTTATCGGTGGTATGGAAATACCTGCAGTTCAAAAGTTCAACTGGGGATTCCAACAAGGTGTAGCTTACGCTAACAAAAACTTAGGAACTAAAATGACATTAAAGCCTGAAAATGTTGTATATCAAGGAACATTTAATGATACAGCTGCTGGTCAACAACTTGCAGCACAAATGTATGATAGAGGTGTTAAAGCTATTTTCTGTGCAGCTGGTGGAGTTGGTAATGGTGTTATAACAGAAGCTAAAGCAAGAGCAGCAACAGGAAAAGGCGTTTGGATGATTGGTGTTGACAGAGACCAATATCAAGATGGTGTTGGAGCAGATGGTAAGTCAATAGTTCTTACTTCAGCTATCAAAAAGGTTGAAGCAGCAAGTTACGACATGGTTAAACAATTAAAAGAAGGAAAATTCCCAGGTGGTCAAACATTAACATTCGATATCACTAAGGATGCAGTTGGTATTCCAGCTAAGAATCCAAACTTAACTGATGATACAATGAAAACAGTTAATGATGTAGTTGCAAAACTTAAAGATGGTTCAGTTAAAGTAAATGATAAAAATGATGGATCATTAATCAAATAATAATCAAATAAATTCCTAAAACAATGTAGTTAGGATTCTATAAGATAATGATGAAGGGTGCGTTTCTACAGGTTTTTTATTCTTAATGGATTTGAAACTTACAGAAAATTCATCCTTCATTGTGTATAAGTATAAATTCAAAGTATATTGGATAAATTGTAATTTGAATAAGGAGGAGTCTGTGATGGAATATGTAGTTGAAATGCTAAATATTCGAAAGGAATTCCCAGGAATAGTAG
>NZ_JAABNP010000058.1 GCF_009928485.1 Clostridium sp. C2-6-12
TAATGGATAATAAATCGAGCGAAATTATTGCCAACTTTTACTTGACTCAAACATTTACAGATATAATTTAATTAATATGAATTATTTATGGTATAATAATAATTGATATTTAAAATAATACGCAATTATAAATTAATTTAATAGAACATTTTAAAGGAAGGAATTTATCAATAATGATTAATTTAATAAATATTATAATCGTAATTTTACTTGTATTTATGAATGGCTTTTTTGTGGCTACTGAATTTGCAATGGTCAAGGTGAGAAAATCAAGAATAGAAACTTTAGCAACTGAAGGGGGAAGAAATGCAAAGCATACATTAAAGGTAGTAAGTGATTTGAATTCATATTTATCTGCCTGCCAATTAGGTATTACATTGGCATCCTTAGGACTTGGTTGGGTTGGAGAGCCAACAGTTGCTAATATGCTTAAGCCTTTATTTGAATTACTTAATTTATCAGAAAATACTGTGCATTCAATTTCCTTTGTTTTAGGATTTTCAATTATTACTGGACTTCATATTGTACTAGGAGAATTAGCACCTAAATCTCTTGCTATTATTAGTGCTGAAAAGATAGCTATGTATACAGCATTTCCACTTATATTATTTTATAAGATAACTTATCCAATAATGTGGACTTTCAATCATAGCACAAATTTAGTTTTAAAAGTCTTTGGTATTTCTCAGGCAGAAGAACATAGTGCAGCACATACAGATGAAGAAATTAAGCTTTTAGTTGAAGATAGTTATAAGCATGGATTAATAGATCAAACCGAATTAACATTTGTTGATAATATTTTTGATTTTTCTGAGAAAACAGTAAAAGAAATAATGATACCTCGTATTGATATGGCATGCATTTTTGTTGAAGATTCTTTTGATGAAATTATTAATTTTACATTAGAAGAACAATTAACAAGATATCCTGTATGTAGAGATAGTAAGGATAATGTTATTGGCTTTATACATATTAAGGATTTATATCGTTTAAAATTTGAAGGAAATGAAAATATTGATGAAATTATTAGGGAGATTAAATTTGTTCCAGAATCATTGTCCATAAGTGAATTGTTAAAGACTTTTAAAGAAGAAAAATCACAAATGGCTATAATAATAGATGAATTTGGTGGTACCTCTGGTTTAGTAACCGTTGAAGATATTCTAGAAGAAATCGTTGGAGAAATTCAAGATGAATTTGATGATGATGGAGAAGAAGATATAAGAATAAATGAAAATGGTAGTTATATTGTAGATGGTAAAGTTCTTATTGAAGATATAAATGAATTATTAAATACAGATATTGAAGATGAAAACATAGATACTATTGGAGGATGGATATATTTTCAGTTAAAATCGTATCCTAAAGTAAAAGAAAAAATCAAATATAATAATTACGAGTTTATTATATTAAAGTGTGATAGGAAGAGAATTAGTAAAGTATTAATAAAAAAGTTAAGAGAAATGGAAGAAAAGGAAATTGAAAACAACAATAATTTTTAAGTGCTTTATTGTAATTTAATGAACTAAACTTTTGGGAATAAGAAGAACTAAGAAATACTGCATCAAGTATTTCTTTTTTGTTGATTTAAAACATTACACGTAATAGAGGAAGTAAAATTGCCATGCTATAATATAAAAGTATTAATGTGGATTATAAATAAATTCAGCACTAAAAATAGATCTAAACAGAGAGGATAAAACTATGGAGATTATTTCTACAATTATACAACAAGTAAGCATGATGTATGTTCTTATGGCGATAGGATTTGTTGTATATCGAAAAAAATTAATTAATGAAGAAGGAACAAAGCAGTTATCCAATTTATTGGTTTGGGTAATAAATCCACTCATTATGCTTACACGATATCAAATGGAGTTTTCTATGATTAAACTAAGGGACCTTGGCATCTCATTTATCGTTTCTTTAGTGGCTATGTTATTAGGATTCCTAATAGGAGAAGTAATATTTAAGAAGGACCAGAGAATTAATAAATTTGCTATTGGATTTGCAAATGCCGGATTTATAGGGATTCCTTTAGTTACAAGCATTATAGGAATAGATAAAGTTTTCTTTTTATCTGCATATTTAGTTTGCTTTAATATATTAAGTTATACATATGGGATATATATGGTATCAGGAAACAAAAAGCTTATTACAGCAAAAAGTTTAGCATTAAATCCTGGAATCATTGCAGTGATTTTGGGATTATTGATTTTTATTTCACCAATAAAATTGCCAGATATTATATTTAATGCTTTTAATCTAGTAGGTCAAACTAATACTCCTATTGCAATGATTCTTTTAGGAACTTATATTGCAAAATCTAAAGTTATTACATTATTTTTAGATAGACAGGCCTATTTTGTATGCTTTGTAAAATTAATTTTAATTCCATTGGTGATCATTATATTATTTAAGTTCTTGCCAACTGAACTGGCGGAAATTAAAATGGTTGTCCTAATTGCCATGTCTACGCCAGTAGGACTTACTGTACCGATGTTTTCTCAAATGTATGGAGGGAATTATGAATATGGCGCAAAATTAGTTGGGCTAAGCACACTATTGTCTTTGGCAACAATACCAGTAATATTGTACTTTGCAAACATTCTATGGTCAATATAACCAGCTAAAATAAAAAAAGAGGTGTTAACTAATGATTTAGAATCATAGGAAACATCTCTTTTGTATGTTCATTTGAGAAAGGGATAAATGAACATAGTAATTATAATTATAAAACTTTATAGTATTAAACTATAAAGCGTATGGGCATTAATTTTTATAACTTTATTATACAATAAACAAATAAAAAAACAATATTTTTTTATATTCCGACAAATTGTTGGCAAAAATAGTGATAATTTTTTATTAATGTAAATTCAATTGGATAAATAGTTTGATTTTGCAAAAGAAATCCTATAGAATCTTACGTACATAAGGGGTAAAATAATAATTATTAAGATTTATTTTAAAGGAGAAAATATATGATTAAAATTGCAAAAGAAGATTTATTAAAAAATTCTATAGATTATGAAGACTATTCAAAAAATATATGTTCTTTAACAGTAGAGGAATTAAAGGAGGCAGGTCTACTTCAATGTGGAGGTTGTTGCTTAAAGGGAGACAAAAATCATAGTAAATGTAGTGGGTGTAAAAGTAAAGAAAGCTGTAAAAAATAACTTATATATTTTAAGATTTTTGGAGAAATATAAAAATATTAAATATGTTGTAGATTTAAAGAAAATAATAATATATAATGGATATGTTTATGATTTAAATAGATAAAAAGATTTGGAGGGAGCCATCTTTGGGAAAGCCAAGTATTTTTAGCAGAGAATATGAAAAGAAAATGAGGAAAAGAAGAAGAAACATTATTATTATTTCCTTGGCTATATTAGCAGTAATATCGGGGCTAGTAATTAGAGTTATATGTAATCCCATAGATTATGCGAATATTAGAAAAAATATACAAGCTTGGATTGATAGTGATACTACTAATGTTGCAGAAAAAACAAAAGTTGAAAATCAAGAAACAATAAAGGAAGAAGTAAAAGAACCTATTGAAAAAGAACCACCTAAACCAATAGAAGAATCAATAAGTGTGGTTTTAATTAGTGGAAATGCTGCTAAGGCTATTTATACTAATGATAATAATGGGGGAAAAATATTTAAGACTTTAGAAACTAACGAAAAAAATGTGACTTTTAATATAAGCCCATCTGGAAAGCAAATGATAGTTACAGATAATAATTTAGTAATTACCTTGTATAATGTTGATGGAACATCTAAGGTGGTCTCTAAAGATCAATATGTTTCGACTAATGGAAGTGTTTTTCCAAGAGATAATGCTTTGAAAAATAATCCGGAATATTTATGGAATGTAAATGCAAAATTTATTAACGAAGAAAAAATGATTTTCATAACTAACAGACCATATTTTGGAGCTGGAAATCTTAAACAGTATATATGGTTAAGTGACATTCAAACAGGTACAGATAAAGTTATTTGGGATCTTTCTGGAACTAATATAGAAATTGGTGAAAAGGAAGAAAAAGGTGTAAAAATCACTGTTGACAGCAGGATTTATTATATAGATGTAAATGGAAATTATGTTCAATAAAGATAATATTAATAAATTATTTGATATAATTTAGACATTTATGGTATAATGACTTAGTTAAATTTAAAGTCGCACACTATTTTAGGAGGAAAGAATAGAAATGAAAGCTAAAGTGGAAAAAATAGAAACAAATGTGATTAAATTAGAAATAAGGGTTGAAGCTGAAAAGTTTGATGCAGCAATAACTAAAGCTTACAATAAAAACAAGAGTAGATATAATATACCAGGATTCAGAAAAGGAAAAGTACCAATGGCAATGGTTAAAAAATTCTACGGAGTTGAAGCATTTTATGATGATGCAGTAAACTTTGCTATTGATGAATCATATCCAGCAGCATTAACAGAAGAAAATATCAAACCTGTAGATTATCCACAAATTGATATTGTTGAAATTGGAGAAGGTAAAGAATTAGTTTATACTGCAACTGTTACTACTTATCCAGAAGTAGAACTTGGAGAATATAAAGGTTTAGATATAAAGAAGCCTGTATACGAAGTAGAAGACAGTGAAATTGAAAAGCAAATTGCTGATATGCAAGAAAAGAATGCTAGAATTGAAGTGAAAAAAGAAGGTAATGTAGAAAAAGGTGACATTGCTGTTATAGATTTTAAAGGATACATAGACGGAGTTGCTTTTGAAGGCGGTGAAGGAACTGATTATTCTTTAGAAATAGGATCAGGTACTTTCATAGATAACTTTGAAGATCAATTAATAGGATTAGCAGTAGGCGAAAAGAAAGAAGTTAATGTTACTTTCCCAGAAGCTTATGGTAAAGAAGACTTAAACGGAAAGCCAGCAATGTTTGAAGTTGAAATCAAAGCTATTAAAGTTAAAGAATTACCAGAATTAGATGATGAATTTGCTAAAGATGTAGCAGCTGTTGATACATTTGCAGAATTAAAAGAAAATCTTAAAAATACATTAGTAAAAAATAACGAAGAAAAAGCTGACAGAGAATTCGAAGAAGCTGTTATTACTGCAATAATTGAAAACACTAAGATGGATGTTCCAGAAGTAATGATAAGTAAAGAAATTGATTCTATGATGCAAGACCTTGAAGGAAGATTAAAATATCAAGGATTAAGCTTAGAACAATACATGGAGTTTACTGGAAATACAACTGAAAAAATGAGAGATTTCATGAAAGAAAATGCAGAAAGAAAAGTTAAAGCAGATTTAGTTCTTGATGCAATAGCTAAAGCAGAAGATATTAAGGCTACTGAAGAAGAATTAAATGCTAGAGCTTTAGAATTAGGAAGAATTTATGGACCTAAAGATCCAGAAAAAATGGCTAGAATTTTAGTTAAATCTCAAAAGAACATGATAGAAAAAGATATCATAATAGAAAATACTCTTAAATTTATAAAAGAAAATTGCAAATAATTTATTTTGAGATATAATATAAAATAAGTAATATTGATTAACAGATTGCCAGAAAAAATATTTTTTCTGGCAATTTATTCAAATTATAATTAACAAACCAATAAAAAAATTATATAATTAAAGTTAGATAGAAATTTAAAGTTAAAAGGGAGGATTTACATGAGTTTAGTACCAATGGTTGTAGAGCAAACAAGTAGGGGAGAACGTTCCTATGATATATTTTCAAGATTATTAAAAGAAAGAATAATCATGTTAAGTGGTGAAGTAAATGATGACACTGCTAATTTAATAGTAGCTCAATTATTATTTTTAGAAAGCGAAGATCCTGATAAGGATATTTATTTATATATAAATAGTCCAGGAGGATCAATAACATCTGGAATGGCTATTTACGATACTATGCAATATATTAAATGTGACGTGTCAACTATATGTATTGGAATGGCAGCTTCAATGGGAGCATTTTTACTTTCATGTGGAGCTAAAGGAAAGAGATATGCTCTTCCAAATGCGGAAATAATGATTCATCAACCACTTGGAGGATTCCAAGGTCAAGCAACAGATTTTGAAATACATGCAAAAAGAATATTAAAGATTAAAGAAAACTTAAATAAGATATTAAGTGAAAACACTGGTAAGCCTTTAGATACAATTAAAGCGGATGTTGAAAGAGATAATTTCATGAGTGCCGATGAAGCTAAAGAGTATGGATTAGTAGATGAAGTAATAACTACACACAAATTAGGAAAAGATAAATAAAAGAATATTTAAAGTTATAGTTTTAAGTGAGGTGAAAATATGGCTAAATACGATGAAAAGAAGCAGTTAAAGTGTTCATTTTGTGGTAAAACTCAAGAACAAGTAAAAAGATTAATTGCAGGTCCTGGAGTATATATTTGTGATGAATGTATCGAGTTGTGTTCTGAAATAATTGCAGATGAATTTCAAGAAACTGTTGACTTTGATCCTAAAAGTGTTCCAAAGCCAAATGAAATTAAAGAGTATTTAGACTCTTATGTTATTGGTCAGGAAAGAGCTAAGAAATCTTTATCAGTAGCCGTTTATAATCATTATAAAAGAATTAATACTAATAAAGAAGATATGGATGTTGAATTATCAAAGAGTAATATATTATTACTAGGGCCAACTGGTTCTGGTAAAACATTACTTGCACAAACTTTAGCGAGATTTTTAAATGTACCGTTTGCCATAGCAGATGCTACAACATTAACTGAAGCGGGTTATGTTGGGGAAGATGTTGAAAACATTCTTCTTAAATTAATTCAAAATGCAGATTATGACGTAGAAAAAGCTGAGAGAGGTATTATATATATAGATGAAATAGATAAGATTGCAAGAAAATCTGAAAATCCATCTATTACTCGTGATGTATCTGGAGAAGGTGTGCAACAAGCACTATTAAAGATACTAGAAGGAACAGTTGCATCTGTTCCACCTCAAGGCGGAAGAAAACATCCTCATCAAGAATTCATTCAAATAAATACTTCAAACATATTATTTATTTGTGGTGGAGCTTTTGATGGCGTTGATAAAATAATTGAAAATAGAACAAGAAAGAGTTCTATGGGATTTGGAGCACAAATTCAAGGTAAACATGAAAAAGATGTTGGAAGTTTACTTAAGGAAATTATGCCTGCAGATTTATTAAAATTTGGTTTGATTCCTGAATTTGTTGGAAGACTTCCAATTCTTGTTACATTAGAGTCTTTAGATAGAGAGGCTTTAATTCAAATATTAACTAAACCTAAAAATGCTCTTGTAAAGCAATATAAGAAGCTATTTGAAATGGATGATGTTAAGTTAGAATTTAACGATAAGTCTTTAGATGCAATTGCAGATGAAGCTATCTCTAGACAGACTGGTGCTAGAGGCCTAAGAGCCATTATCGAAGATATAATGAACGAAGTTATGTATGAAATACCTTCTGACAGTAGAATTACAAAGGTTACAATAACTGAAGAAGCTATTAAAGAAAAGAAAGAACCTACAATTGAAAGGCTTGAAGAAGGAAAAATAAGACCTAGTTTAGTAAAAGCTAGAACTAAAAAAGATATAGAATCTGCTTAATATTAATTAAATTCCTCATTCTTAAGAATAAAGAATGAGGAATTTTTTCTATATAAATCTTATTAATAATTTACAAATTAAATTTAGACTACTTGAATTTTAAAATAATATAAAAAATTATAATTATCTTTTATTTAATTTCTTAATTAAGAATATATTTGTTATTTTAAGCAAATAATAGTAGATATAAAAATAGAAGGAGGAAAGATATATTATTAATAATAAATATATGGTAAAGCCAAATGTTATTATTAAATATATTTAATAGCTATGACAAATATATTTATGATTTTGCAAATAGTAGTTTTAATTCTGATGATTTATGTTATTTTTAATTCAATAAATAAGCAGCCTGTTAAGAATAAAAGCGTTGTAATTGATAAAGAAAGCACTAAAGAGCTTAATAACTTAATTAAACTGAGGCAAATAAAACTTTCAGAGCCTTTAACCGAAAGGAGTCGACCAACTGCCTTTGAAGAAATAGTTGGCCAAGAAAAGGGAATTAAAGCATTAAAGGCTGCACTGTGTGGTCCTAATCCTCAACATGTAATTATTTATGGACCACCTGGAGTTGGAAAGACTGCAGCGGCTAGATTAGTATTAGAGGAAGCAAAAAAATCAAAGGTATCACCATTTAATACTCAAGCTAAGTTTGTTGAATTAGATGCAACAACTTTAAGGTTTGATGAGAGAGGAATTGCTGATCCACTTATTGGTTCAGTACATGATCCTATATATCAAGGGGCAGGTTCATTGGGAATTGCAGGTATCCCTCAGCCCAAACCAGGTGCAGTAACCAAGGCTCATGGAGGAGTTTTATTTTTAGATGAAATTGGAGAACTTCATCCCATTGAATTAAATAAATTATTAAAAGTATTAGAAGATAGAAAAGTGTTTTTAGATAGTTCTTATTATAATCCAGATGACGCTAATATGCCTAAATATATTAAAGAGGTATTTGATAATGGGCTCCCAGCTGACTTTAGATTGATAGGTGCAACTACAAGGTCTCCGGAAGAAATAATTCCAGCAATAAGATCAAGATGCGTAGAAATATTTTTTAGAGCTTTAGTTCCAGAAGAAATATCACAAATTGCTATGAATTCAGTTAGCAAGGTAGGGTTAAATATAGAAAGAGAAGCAGTAGAAGAAGTAAGTGAATATTGTACAAATGGAAGGGAAGTTATAAATTTAATACAATTAGCTTCAGGTATTGCAATTAATGAAGAGAGAACAGAAATAACATTAGAAGATGTTAAATGGGTATTAGAAAATGGGCAATATAATAAAATAATCACCAATAAAATTCCGGATATATCTAAAATTGGAGTTGTTAATGGATTAGCAGTATATGGAGCTAATATAGGTATACTAATGCCTCTTGAAGTAAGCTGCAAAAGAGTTAATGATAGAAGAGGAGAACTCAAAATAACTGGTATAGTTGAAGAAGAAGAAATAACAAACAACAATAAGAAGATAAAGATGAAAAGCACAGCATATTCTTCTGTGCAAAATGTACTTACTGTTTTAGATAATCTATTTGGGTTATGTACAGACAAATATGATATTCATGTCAATATTTCAGGAGGAATGCCGGTTGATGGGCCTTCAGCAGGAATAAGCATTGCAACAGCTATATACAGTGCAATAACTAAGCAAAAGGTAAACAGGTTTGTGGCTATGACAGGAGAAATAAGCATATTAGGGTCAGTAAAAGCCATAGGAGGGGTTAAATCCAAAATAGCTGCTGCATTTAAGAGTGGGGCGAAAAAAGTTATAATTCCATATGAAAATTATGATCCATCAATAAATGAAATATGCGAAATAGAAGTAATTCCAGTAGATAATTTTAAAGAGGTAATTAAAGTTGCTGTAGAAGAGCAAGAGATAATTACCGATAATGATAGAGAAATATTATCAGCAGAAGCCAATAAGGTTTTAAATGGCTAATATACAGAAAGCTCTAGCTATTAAATTTGAAAAATTTATTTCTAATTTGATAGCTTATTTTTATTTAATAATATTTCTTTCAAATTGTGATATATATGTTATAATAAATAAATTAAAAACAATTATAATAAAATATATGTATATAATAATTGGTGTTATTTTGCTTATTTTGTAAAAATACAAAGATATGAGTAAGTTTTTTATATTAAGAATCATTGAAAAAGTTAGTTAATATGTGTATACTAAATAAGTCAAAATAAATAATGTAATATGATATAGGGGGAAATAGTAAAATGAAAAAGTCATATACACTTCCACTAATTCCTTTAAGAGGATTAACTGTTTTTCCTAATGTGGTTGTACATTTTGATGTTGGGCGAGAAAAATCTACAGCAGCTATTGAAAAAGCAATGGAAAATGGTCAAGAGATTTTTCTTGTAGGTCAAAAAAATTCTATTGTAGAAGAGCCAAATCAAGATGAAATCTATTCAATCGGAACTATATGTAAAATAAAACAAATCCTTAAGATGTCAGATAATACTATTAGAGTGCTTGTAGAAGGAGAAGCAAGAGCTAAGATAGTTAAATATATAGAGGATGAAGAAAATTATATAAAGGTTTCAATAGAAAAATTAGGTGATAAAGTTGTTAAAAATGAAGAATTAGATGCTTATATTAAATATTTAGATAAAGAATTTCTAAAATTATTAAAGCTTAACGAAGAAAATTATGGAGAGTTTGTTAAAGTGGTTAGTTCCACTGAAAAACCAAGCGACTTTATAGATATGGTAGCTTCTTACGCAATTACAGATGAAATGTTAAAGCAAGAAATACTTGAAACTATAAATTTAGAAAAAAGAGCAGAGAAAGTATTAGAAAGAGTAAAAGTTGAAATTTCAATTGCTAAAATACAAAGAAAAATAGCAAATAAGGTGAAAAATACTGTTGCAAAAGAACAAAAGGATTATTATTTAAGAGAACAGATAAAAGCAATTCAAGAAGAATTAGGTGAAGATGATCAAGAAAAGAAAGAAATTGCTAAATATGAAGAAAGAATTGAAAGATCAAAATTAAGTAAGGAAGTAAAAGAAAAAGCTACTTATGAATTAGCAAGACTTAAAAATATGAATTCTGTTTCATCCGAAGGGAATGTTATCAAAACGTACTTAGATTGGATATTGGATATTCCTTGGGCAAAATTTACTAAGGAAAATATTGATATAATTAAAGCTAGAGAAGTTTTAGAAAGTGAGCACTACGGTTTAGAAGATGTTAAAGATAGAATTATCGAGTATTTAGCTGTAAAACAATTTAGTAAATCTCAAAAAGGCCCAATACTGTGTTTGGTTGGCCCTCCTGGTGTTGGAAAAACGTCTATTGCAAAATCCATTGCTAATGCAATAAATAGAAAATATACAAGAATTTCTCTTGGTGGAATGAAGGATGAAGCTGAAATAAGAGGTCATAGAAAAACTTATGTAGGAGCTATTCCAGGAAGAATTGCTTATGCACTTAAAGAAGCTAAATCTATGAATCCACTTATGCTTTTTGATGAAATAGATAAGGTAAGTGCAAACTATAAAGGAGATCCTTCAGATGCATTGCTAGAAATATTAGATAGTGAACAAAATAAGGATTTTAGAGATAGCTATTTAGAAGTGCCTATGAATTTATCAAAAGTACTATTTATTGCAACAGCAAATACTTTGGATACCATACCTAGACCTCTTTTAGATAGAATGGAAGTTATTGAAGTATCAGGATATACTTATGAAGAAAAGTTTAATATAGCAAAGAAACATTTAATAACTAAGATATTTAAAGAATTAGATATTCCAGATGATAAAATTAAGATAGAAGATGATTCTATTAGTGAAGTTATAGAAGGATATACAAGAGAATCTGGAGTACGTGGATTAGAAAGAAAACTAAGCTCTCTTATAAGAAAATCTTTAGCTGAAATGTTAAAGCAAAAAAAAGATGGATATACAGTAAAAGTTGAAGATGTAGAGAAGCTTTTAGGTAAGAAAATTTTTGGATTTGACAAAGTGGACAAGGTAGATAAAGTTGGTGTGGTAAATGGTATGGCATGGACTGCATATGGAGGAGATACTCTTCCTATAGAAGTCATGGTAATGTCTGGATCTGGAAAATTAGAGCTTACAGGTAAGCTTGGAACTGTTATGCAGGAATCTGCAAAAACTGCCTATAGCTATGTTAGAGCTAATGCAATTGAATTTGGTATAAGCGAGTCTTTTTATAAAGAAAAAGATATTCATATACATGCGCCAGAAGGTGCAGTTTCTAAAGATGGCCCATCAGCAGGAGTTACTATGGTAACAGCACTTGTATCAGCCTTATCAGGCAAAAAAGTTAAACATAATGTTGCAATGACAGGTGAAGTTACATTAACAGGTAGAGTACTTCCTATTGGAGGATTAAAGGAGAAATCTTTGGCAGCATTTAGAGCTGGTGTAGATACTATAATAATTCCAAAGGAAAATGAGAAAGATATAGATAAGATACCACTTTCTATTAGAAATAGTCTAAACATTATTTCTGCTAAAGAAGTAAATGAGGTATTAAAAAATGCTTTAATTGGAGAGGATACAAATGAGAATTAAACAATCAGAATTTATTACCTCAGCAGTAAAAAGAGAACAATATCCTATTGACAACCGAGTAGAAGTTGCTTTTGTTGGAAGATCAAATGTTGGGAAGAGTTCTATAATAAATTCATTAACAAATAGAAAAAAGTTAGCTAAGGTTAGTCAAACTCCAGGAAAAACAAGACTAGTAAACTTTTTTCTTATAAATAATGATTTTTATTTAGTTGACTTGCCTGGATATGGATATGCAAAAGTATCAAAGGCAGAAAAGGATAGCTGGGGAAAAACAATTGAAATGTATTTAAAAGATAGAGAACAATTGAAAAGAGTTGTTTTGCTTGTAGACTCAAGGCATAAACCAACAGGTGATGATATTATGATGTACGAATGGTTTAAGCATTATGGTTATGACGTTGTAGTTATTGGAACAAAAAGTGATAAAATTACACGCAATGAGTTAAAAAAGAATGAAAAAGTAATAAAGGATACATTGAAATTAAAGCCAGAAGATAAATTATATTTCTTTTCTTCTTTAAACAGAGAAGGAAGAGATGAGCTTATTGATAATCTTTTCTTAGAATTCGCTAAGGATATAGATTAATTTTTGAGTTAATTGAATAATATTAATAGGTTTCAATATAATTAGTTTATATTTTGAGATCAGAAGATGAAAACATCTATTATAAATAAAAAAATTTATAGTAGATGTTTTTATTTTAGAATTAATGTGTCAAAAATTATGAGGTGGAATAATATATAGTATAAAAAAGAAAAAATATTTCCAAGGAGGAATAAATATGGAGATGAATGATATCCTAAACGGTATAAATTCATGCGACGATGATTGTTGTGAATCAATGTCTGACAGTTGTGGATGCACACCAAACTTTGGAGGCCAAGGAATTGGAGGTTTTCCAGGTGGTTTTGGACAAAACCTTAATGGTTGTGGATTTGGAAGCTGGATTTGGATCCTACTAATATTATTTTATTGTGGTTGTGGAAAGAATTTTGGTAGAGGCAGATATGATAATTGTTGCTGCGAAAAGAAACGCGATTGCTGCTGTGAAAGAGGAGGCGGCTATGGTGGTGGAATATTTGCTAACTGCTCATCATACTTGTTCTTATTAGTAATTTTGTTCTTGTGCAATACTAATAATGGTAAAGCAGGATTTGGTGGAATAGGACCAAATATTGGTTGTGGGGCTTGTTAAAGTAAATATTTTTTAGAAAGGAGAGATTGATATGTCTAGAAAGAAATGTTGTTGTAAAAAGAGACATGATGATTGCTGCTGTAATTCAATGTCTAGTAATTCTGGTCTATTTGGGGGCGGAAATTCCTGCACACCAATATTATTCTTATTAATAGCATGTGGATCAGGATTATTGAATTGTAATAAATCATATCTAATTATTTTACTATTCTTATTATGTGGTGGATGTTTTTCTAACATTTTAGGTTCTGGAAACTACCAAGAAGAATGTTGCTGTTAGGATAGTTGATAGAGGGCTTTTTAGCCCTCTAAAAAAATAACTAAAAACATAAACATTTTAGCTTGTAAATACATATATTAAGAAGAGGCAATTAGAATTGAGAGGAATAAAAATGGCTAAGCACAAACATAGAGAACAAAGTGCAAGAATAAACGATGCAAATAATAATATTAATAGTAATGCTAATAAAAGTATACCGTTTGGTATAGATCCTATGCAACTTATGGGCCTATTAGGGGGGAATTTTGACATTAATAACATGGGGAACATGTTATCGTCTATGAATACTAATGGATTTAACTTAGGTAATTTAGGCTCAATTGCTAAAATGATGGGAATAAATTTGGATAATAATTTTTTACAAGGTAATATGAGTACTCAAAATAATGATTTTAATAAAAATGGTCATACAAATATTAATCAAAATAAATCATATAGTACAAATGCAAAGACTAATGTAAATCAAAGCGTAGATAAGAATAATAAGAAAGATATTAGTGAAAAAGAGTTAAAAGATAATGATGTTAACTTAGAATTTTTAATGGCACTAAGAAGTTATGTTCATCCGGATAGAGTTAAATTTATAGATAAGATAATAGAAGCATATAAAAATGGAGAATTTGAAGATAATTAAAATAATATATTTAATTATAATGTATACAAAAAAGAAATGTGTCAATAATAATAATGTAATAGAGAAATAAATCTCTTACGTACTTAATGAAAATCCTTTTTATTTCATTAAGTAACCCCTCATCCCCCTTTAGGCCGCATATGCGGCCTTTAATTTTGTATAAAAATAAAATATAGATTACTTGTGAATGTTGAATGTCTAGATTACAATTTGAATTTATTAAGTTATTTAATTTTTTGTATAGAATTTATTTTGTATGAATCATTAATTTTTTCTAAATCTATTAATATTGTAAATTCGCTTTTATCACTTTGATTACCTCTATAACTGCTCTTTTCAAAGGATAATCTCCATCGCAAATTGGAAGGTGCGTAATCCTCGTTCCATTTATAATCATAGAAAAATCCATTTTGAAAAGTATAATTGTAATTATCCTTATCAAGACTCCATAAAAGAGATAAATTTCCTTTATCAATTGAGGTGGTAAAAATATCTGGAAGTTCATCAAAAATGTAAGGGAGCTGAACAATATCTATAAATTTAGTTACTGAATCAAAAGAAGGTATCTTTGAATTCTCTTTACTAGTGTCTAAAATTGTATCATTAATTAGCATAAAACTATTTAATGAAGCAGTTCCTTCAGAAGAGGATATTGAAAAACATTGAGGTGTTTTAGAATTTTTTGAATCTAAAATACCTAAAATGTTATTATTACTGGAATAAACCAAAGAATAATTTTTTTTATCCCAATGAAATACATAAGAAATAGGTTTATTATCTTTTGAACCTTGAATTATAAGTTCAGGAATAGTATCTCGTGAAATGTCATTAATGAAAGCTTTTGGCTGCCAATGAATATTATTTGTAAAAAGTGTTTTATCATCAATTAAAGTTGATAAATAAACATTATCATTAGAAGAAGTTATGCTAAAATCTATTTTGTTTTGAGAATTTATCTGTTGTAAGATTTCTTTTTTCCCATCTCCATTTAAATCGGTTTTTATCTCTTGAATTAAATTAACTGGAGAAATAGCTTCTTTTGAAGCACTGCTGTTATAAATAAAGTAAATTATAATTGTGGAAATAATTAATACTCCTATATAAAATAATTTGTTAATTAAATTCTTTTTATTTACTATCACAACTTTCATTATGTATCACCTCAATAAATTATATGTTGATATTTAAGTTCATATTAATAATATAGAGGCCATAAAATAAAAAAAGATTATAACATTAAGTAAAATACTTAATGTTATAATCTAAAAATATTATTGGCAATTAGCACAATAACCATAAAAATAAACTTTATTAGATATGATTTGATAATCAGTATGTTCACTTGCTAAAGAATTAAGATTATCAAGAGCTAAATTCTTAAAATCATCAACTCGCCCACAACCTAAGCATTGCAAATGAGGATGAGGAGAAGCATTTCCATCATATCTAAAATTACCTTCACCAACATTTATTTCCTGTATTAAACCAACATAAACTAGTGTTTTAAGCGCCTTGTAAACGGTGGCTAAACTCATAGTGGGATATTGAATGTGAATGTCTGTATATATAATATCAGCAGAAGGATGAGAAGTTGTATTTATTAAATAGTTATATACTGCAAGCCTCTGAGGAGTAAGTTTTAACTTTTTTTCCTTAAATATTGAAGCTATATGGTCCATTTGTGATACCTCTCTTATATTATATTTATGACAAAATTATAGCATATATATTTTATAATATCAATGGAAATAATTCGTACTATTTGCAAATAATAATTATCATTTATAGAAAGGCTATTACTTTGAATAATAATTGTCAATTTAGACTTTTTAGTTTACTTTTTAAGGGAAAAAGATTTTACGTCTATGTAAATTATTTAAAGATGTAGGCAGCATTATTTGTATTAGCGCTAATAAAACAAAATTTTAATAAAAATGTTTAAAAAGTTATTGTATAATAAGAAATAATTTGCTAAAATATAACTGAGGAGTAAATGTTAAAATATTAACAATCTTCTTGAGTTATTAAAAGGGATTACTCCACAGAAAAACACAAATTTTATTACAGACTTCTTAATGAGATAGCCTATGATAAAAGATGCGAATATATGAATTAATAAGGAGGCGTATTTTTGTGGCAAAGTATAAAGTTGGGGATGAATTAATCGTAGTAAATGATCCAAATGAGGATAACGCAAAATTAAAGGAATTAACAACATTAAATGTTGATGGAGATTTTGCACAAATATCTTGGGGGATTAAGATATTAGAAGTGGAATATGATATGCCAAATGTAACATTGACTTATAAAAATGTTAATGGCAAAAAGAATAAAGTTTTTGCAGAGTGTAATGATGTAGAAAACTTTGATAAGGAAAAAGTATTGGAAAAAGCATTACTTAAAGCATTCCAAAATGAAATTATAAATATTTCTGTTGGTAAAAATTATTGTGGAATATAATTAGTTTAAATAAGAGCAGCTTTGATAAAAAGTGCTCTTTTTATTTTGTAAAATCTTTACTTTTTTAATTATATGTAATATAATTTATTCATAAATTTATGAGATTTGTAAAATGTTAGATTATAAAAGGGTGGCGGGGTTTTATGAGTAAATGTCCATTTTGGTCAACAAAAAAAGAAAAAGTCGAATGTTATAATGAATGTCCTTTATTAATTGGAGAATCATCAGAAAGGCTTGGCAATGAACATTGCGTTTTTAATGAGTGTGCAGAATCAGGAAATATTAATTTTAGAGATATTTCAAAAGAGGATTATGGCTTATTAAGTTTTTCAATGTATGATGATGATAAAAGTATTATTTATTAAAATAAAGAAAGCTTAGAATTAGTAAAAGGTTCTAAGCTTTTCTTATTTTGATTTTAATCTTGTGGTTCATAGGAATCTGTAAATTTATGAAGTAAAGATTGTTTTAAAGACCATAAGTTTTGTGATAAATCAACATAATAAGTATGAGGATTTTCAAATCTAAGCACTTCTGGCCATAATTTCTCAGTTTCAATTTTTGAAAATTCTTTAATATCTAAAACAGTAGGTGATTCATAAATGCAATTACCCTTATCAAATATTTGAATTTGAAGTTCTTTAGTATAATAATTTCTTAATCTTTTTCTTTTCCAAGTATGTACTGGGTCAAATATGATTAAAGGATCTTTATCGTTAATGATTTCATCTCTTAAAGTTATTAAATCAGCTAGAGCTTTATGAGAATTTTTATCAAAGATTCGTATAATTTTTTTAAATCCTGGGTTAGTTATTTTTTCATCATTTTCGCTTATTTTAATTTTAGGTATTAATTCTCCATCACTTTCTAAAGCGACTAATTTATATACACCACCAAATACTGGTTCGGATTTTGCAGTTATAAGTCTTTCACCAACGCCAAAAGAATCAATGCGTGCACCTTGATCTAAAACATCTTTTATAATATGTTCATCAAGAGAATTTGAAATTACTATTTTACAATCGTCATAGCCCGCAGCATCAAGCATTTCTCTACATTTAGTTGTTAAATATGTAATATCACCAGAATCTATTCTAATGCCTTTTGGTCTTTTCCCTTGAGGCTTTAAAATTTCATCAAATACTTTTATTGCATTTGGAATACCTGATTTAATAACATTATATGTATCAATTAATAATACACAGTCATCTGGATAGATTTCTGCCCAAGCTTTAAAAGCATCGTATTCAGTGTCATATAATTGAACCCAGCTATGAGCCATGGTTCCTATAGCAGGAATATTAAACATCCTATCAGATAAAGTACAAGCTGTTGAACTACAGCCTCCAATGATTGCAGCTCTTGCACCATATATTGCACCATCATAACCTTGAGCTCGTCTTGAACCAAATTCCATTACAGGACGTCCTTCAGCAGCTCGGCATATTCTGTTTGCTTTTGTTGCAATTAAAGTTTGATGATTAATAGTCAAAAGAATCATTGTTTCTAAAAATTGTGCTTGAATTACAGGTCCACGAACAGTTACAAGTGGTTCGTTAGGAAAAACAGGATTTCCTTCAGGAACAGCCCAAACATCACATTCAAATTTAAAATTCTCTAAATAATTAAGGAATTCTTCTGAAAACGTATTTTTATTTCTTAAATATGTAATATCATCATCAGTGAACTTTAATGACTTTAAGTATTCGATTAGCTGTTCAACACCTGCCATTACACAATATCCACCTTCATCAGGAATCCTTCTGAAAAACATGTCAAAGTAAGCTATTTTATCCTTGAGGCCTTTATCAAAATAACCATTACCCATAGTTAATTCATAGAAATCAACTAGCATTGTTAAGTTTCTTTCATCTCTTACGTTAAAACCAGATTTATTATTCATATTTATCTCCTTTGAATAAAAAATATAAAAAAATTTTGTTTAATAATAATTTGTAATATAATTTCTTAATAATAAAAGCACATAAAACTATTGTACATCTATAACTCTTTGATTACAATATAGTTGCTGCTTGTTCTAAAAATAGAAAATATGGTTAAAATTAAAGTGAATCTTAGATAAATATGAAAAATAGTAAATAGCAGTATTAGAATAAAAATATTACTAAACGAGAAAGAAGGCAATAAATTTTGACATACAACCTTGATAAATATCAGATGAAGGCAGTAAATGCAGAGGAAAGAAATACTTTAATAGTCGCAGCTCCAGGGTCAGGGAAGACTACAGTTATAATAAATAAAGTTAATCATTTAATAGAAAAGAAAAAAGTTTCTAATGGGAATATTATTGTAATAACTTTTACAAAAGCAGCAGCCCAAAACATGAAAAATAGATATATACAGATGTTTAAGAAAAATACAGCACCTTTTTTTGGAACTTTTCATGGACTTTTTTATAAAATTCTCTTAAGGTCTGGGAAGAATATAGATATAATAGAGGGTGGCATTGCACATAAAATAGTGAGTAATGTATTAAGTAAATATTTTGATGAAGTAAATGAAGATAAAATCAAAGAAGCTATAAATAATATTTCATTATATAAAACATCTAGATCAGATTTGAGTGAATTTAAACCCTCACTATCAAAGGAAATTTTTCAAGAAGCATTAGAAAAATATGAAGAGTATAAAAAAGAATATAATAAAAAAGATTTTGATGATTTAGCAATAGAGGTATTGGAATTGCTAAAAAATGATGAAAGTATGCTTTTTGCCTATAGAAAATTGTTTAAATATGTATTGGTAGATGAATTTCAAGACTGTGATGAAATGCAAATAGATTTTCTAAAATTAATTAATGATGGAAAGGAAAATAATCTTTTTGCTGTGGGAGATGAAGATCAATGTATTTATTCATTTAGAGGATCTAAGCCAGAATATATGGTAAGCTTTGATAAAATTTTTGATGAAGGTAAAAAATATTATTTATCAGTTAATTATAGAAGTAATATGAATATAGTTGATAAATCAAAAGAAATAATAAGCTTTAATAAAAAAAGAAATAATAAAGAAATTAAATGGAATAAAGAAAATGCAGGTATAATTAAATGGTTTAGTCCATATAACGAAAGAATGGAGGCGGAGAGTTTAACAGATATCATTCAAGATAATAAAAGAAATGGGATCCCATATGAAGATAATGCAGTATTGTATAGAACAAATATGGAATCTATGACAATGATAGATGTATTAACCAAAAGAAGGATTCCATTCACCTTACTAGATAGAGAATATAACTTCTTTGAGCATTTTATATGTAAGGATTTAATTGCTTACTTAAAATTATCTATAAATCAATTTGATATAGATAGCTTTATTCAGATAATAAATAAACCTTTTAGATATATAAGCAAGAGTAACCTTTCATATGTTAAAAGTTATGATAAGCAAGAGGATCCTTTTACAATATTAATGGATAAACAGGACACACCTCCTTTTCAAAGGAAGAAACTTGATGAGCTGAGGAAGGAAATCAATTATTTAAATAAAATTTCATTATCTTCAGCTATAGCTTATATAGTTATGGATTTAGGATATATTGATCATATAAAGGGATATGCTCAAAAGCTTAATCAAAGTTCAGAGGATATGGAAGATATAATAGAAGAATTTAAATTAGCAGCTGAAGGATTTAAAACAATATTTGAATTTTTGCAGCATATAGAAGAAATAAAGGAAACAATAGAAGAAAGTAAGAAAAAGACAAAAAGAGAAGGGGTTATTTTGAGCACTATTCACGGAGTGAAAGGCATGGAGTTCCCCAATGTATATGTTATTAACTGTGTAGAAGAAACAATACCTCATGCTTCAAGCATAAAGGATAATATTGAAGAGGAAAGAAGACTGTTTTATGTTGGTATAACAAGGGCGATAGATAACCTATATCTATTTTCACCAAGAAGTAGAAGAGGGCAGTTTAAGGAAGTTTCAAGATTTGTTGTTGAAGGTAAACTAAATGATATTCCTGTGGAGACTTATGGTTATGAGGTTGGAAATAAAGTAGCTCATAAAACTTATGGTCTGGGAGAAATTGAAGAACTTAAAGAAGATAAAATAAGTATTAGTTTTGATAATACTATTAGGAGTTTTTCTTTTAAGATATTGATGGATAATGGATTGATTCAAAAGGTTGAGTATTAATTCTAGTAACAAGATCGAGTAGGAGCTAAATAATTATTTTATTTAGCGTCCTCTCACACCACCGTACG
>NZ_JAABNP010000059.1 GCF_009928485.1 Clostridium sp. C2-6-12
CCTGTGACCCCCTGCTTGTAAGGCAGGTGCTCTCCCAGCTGAGCTATGCGCCCATAAGATAGATATAAATGGTGACTCCTAGGGGAATCGAACCCCTGTTACCACCGTGAAAGGGTGGTGTCTTAACCGCTTGACCAAGGAGCCATGCTGTATTGTCATTTACTTTTGAAGTTCTAACTTTTTTGTTTTTACTTCGCAAGCTGCTGACCACATAGACTATAATACCTAAATTTATATTGTGTGTCAACACATTTTTTCATTTTTTTTATTTTTGTTTTGATTAATTTAATTATAACATGATTTTTATCATATTCTATGGCTATTTTTAAATTTTTCCATATCCTCTTTAAGCCTTGATAAAATGAGGCTTTTCAGCTCTACTTCTCTTTCAATATTGTTTATTTCTTCATACCATGCTTCTAAGCAGTTACCTTTTTCTAATTTATTAATAATTATATTATATTGATCTCTTTTAAAGTTTTTTCCCGATGCTAACACCTCTATAGGAAACGTATTATTTACAATCAATAATATTTCCTTTTCCCATATTCCTTTTTTATTTATCTTATATTTATCTTTTATAACAGTTAAATTTTCAACTTCTTCTTTAATTTCAGTTTTTATTGAGGTATATAATGCATTATAAAAAATTACCGATATTCCCCTTTTTAGTCTAATTTTCAAAAACTCTCTATTATTTATTAAAAATTCATCTATTTCATTTTCACTTACACATTCTACATCTTGAAATGAAAACTCTTTAATTCCTGCTGTATTTGGATAGTTAACAAATATTTTATCAAAATTCATTCTTCTAACCTTAAGTATACTATTGTAATCCTCTAAATTGCAATTGATTACCCTTGCTTTCATATAAAAATCACCTCATTTTAGTATTCCTTTCTTTCATCGTGAATATTACTGTGATAAAATTTATTTACATGCAAAATAAAACAAAGTAAGCAGGGAGTGATTAATAAATAATGATTTATCACGATTTAATAATTATAGGCGGCGGCGCTTCTGGTTTAATGGCTGCAATTGTAGCTAAAGATTTTGGAGTTGATGTTGCCATTATAGAAGGAACTGATAGAATTGGTAAAAAAATTCTGGTTACTGGAAATGGAAGATGTAATATTACAAATAGCAAAATTTCGTTTCCATATAAAAATTTTCATAGTGAAAATAATGATTTTTTTCAAGAAGCTTTAAATAAATTTACAATAGAGGATACAAAAAGTATGTTTCTATCCCTAGGTTTGCCTTTAACTGAACTTGAAAATGGTAAAATGTATCCCAAGTCTCTTCAAGCTTCTTCTGTAATAGATATTTTTAGAATGGCTATTGAGGATAAACAAATACCTTTATATACAAACTGCAAAATTAATTCTATAAATAAAAAGAAAAATTTTATGCTCTCTACTAACAATGAAGAATATAAAAATTTTTCCTGCAGCAAACTTATTTTAAGTTGTGGTGGAAAATCAGCAAACAAAACTGGCTCTGATGGCTCCGGTTATAAACTTAGTAAATCATTTGGACACAATATAGTTGAAACTATTCCTGGTATTGTTCAGTTAAAATTAGATTATCCTTACTTAAAAGCACTATCTGGAATTAAGTTTGATGGAGCTGTTTCTGTTCTTGTGAATGATGAGATTAAATGTAGCGATGTAGGTGAGGTCTTATTTACCGATTACGGCATCTCTGGACCTCCAATAATGCAATTGTCCTCTTATGCTTCTAAAGCTTTAAGTAAAGGTCATAAGGTGACAATAAGAGTGGATATGTTTCCTTCCGAAAGCAAAGAAGAAGTAGAAAGCTTTTTTGCTGGGCATTTTTCAATTTTTAATTATAGGGAAATTTCCTCTGCATTAATTGGAGTAATCAATAAGAAGTTGATTTCTACAATTTTAAAGGAGGTTGGTATAAAAGACATACATCTTCCATGTAGTAATATTGAGTGGAAACTTATTGATAGATTAATTAATAAATTTAAGCAATGGGACTTTAACTGCATTGATACTAATGGTTTTCCTAATGCTCAAGTTACCGTAGGTGGAGTAGACACTAATGAAGTAAATAATATTACTCTTGAGTCTAAATTAGTTAAAGATCTTTATTTCTGTGGTGAAATCCTTGATGTTCATGGTGACTGCGGAGGATTTAATCTTCAGTGGGCTTGGAGTTCTGGCTATTTAGCTGCAAAATCTGCTGCTAATAAATAATATAATTACCTAGTAGTACTATTAACAAATATCAATTAATCCTAAATAAAAAATGAATGTAGCCAGATTTTTTTAACAAAATCTATCTACATTCATTTTTTATTATACTATGCATTAAAGACTCTATTTATATCTTAGTCTGCTTTTTCCCATTCTGCTTCCAATAATGTTAATTGGCTGCCTTCATTATTTCTTATTTTATGATAAGTCTTTAATTTTTTATCGTCTACTTCTTTTACTGTTGCTGATACTGAAATCTTTTCTCCATATGTTGTTTCTTTCTCAAAAACCACTTTAATTCTAGTAAGAACATAATTCCTTATTACTTCTGGTGGAACGGCTTCAATTGCCCATTCAACATAATTAACGTTATTAACATGGTTATTTGAATCAATATCACTATATCTAATATCGAATTCCTTAATGTTTTCTTCTTCATCCCACTTTTCTATTTTATCCATTGATATATCACAATCTAAATCACCATCTACACCATAAGAATTATATTGCTCTTCTTGTATTCTCATTGGTCTTCTTTTTTCAATATCAATTAAAAAGAATAATGCAGTACCCTCTCCAATTAGATTTTCTTCTTCATCCTTAATAAAATATTTTCTTAATCCATAGAATTTTTTAAACCCTACGGGTTCTGTAGTAATACTTATAGTTTCTCCAAACACTGGGTATTTGTACATTTTTATATCATACTTATAAAATACCCAACCACAATTATTTTTTAAGCAATAATCAATTCCTACACCTAATTGTTCTGATTGCTGAGTACCTATATCCTCAAGAAAATTAATTATAGCTGGTAATTTGCATCTCATTTTTGAATTTACTTCATAATAATGTATTTCATATTTTTTTGTAAAATTCTTACCCATACTTTCCCTCTTCTCCTAGCATTAATCTATTACTTATTAATTTTATCCTTAAATTTATGTCTCGTACAATAATCTTATCATAATTATTGAGCTAATTAGAACAACTTTAATTTATTTTATAAAAGCCCCCAAGATTTTCATAGTTCTTTCTAACTTTTTAAATCTAAATTAACTACATGAAATATCAAGCCACAATTGTAACCTTATTATATATTTCTGAAGAACTAAAAAGAGGACTTCCATTTAAGAAAATCCTCTTTCAAATATTTAATTATCTATTTAATGCTTCTAATAAATCGTCTAGATTTAATCCATGAACAGTAGCAGCTTCTGCTATGGTTTCTGCTTGAGCTGATGGACATCCAACGCATCCCATTCCAAAACTCATTAAAACTTGTGCTTTAGACATATCTGCATTAACTACTTGACCAATTGTCATATCCTTAGTTATCATCATTTCACCTTCTTTAAAACTTTATATATCTAGTGTACATAATAAATTATATTTTATACAACTAATAAAGTCAATACCCGAGTATAATGATAAACTATGAATCGTTTTATATACTATCGATTCTCATTGTTTGATCTCTCTTTGGACCAACTCCAACTATTGAAATCTTAGTATCTGTAAATTCTGCTATTCTATTCAAGTAAGTTTTAACATTGTGAGGAAGGTCTTCATAACTTCTAACATCAGCTACGCTGTCATCCCATCCATCAAATTCTTCATATATTGGTTCACATTTAGCTAAATCTTCTAAACTTGCTGGGAAGTAATCAATAATAGTATCATTAAATTTATATCCAACACATACTTTAATCTTTTCAAGACCAGCTAATGTATCAATTTTAGTTACAGCTAATGAAGTTAATCCACTTACTCTTGCAGCAGTTTTAACAATAACTAAGTCTAACCATCCACATCTTCTTGATCTTCCAGTAGTTACACCATATTCATGACCCTTTTCTCTGATCCAGTCTCCAGTTTCATCAAGTAATTCTGTTGGGAATGGCCCTTTACCAACTCTTGTAGTATAAGCCTTTGTTATACCTACAGCATTAGTGATCATGTTAGGTCCTATTCCAACACCACTAGCTACTCCACCTGCTGTTGTATTAGATGATGTTACATATGGGTATGTTCCATAATCAATATCTAATAACATACCTTGAGCGCCTTCAAATAAGATAGTATTATCTGCTTTAATTTCGTTGTATACTCTAACAGATGTATCTTGAACGAATGGTCTTAACTTCTTAGCAAATTCTAAGTATTCTTTTAATATTTCATCATAGTTTAAAGCTTCTCCGCCTAAAACTTTAGTGATATATTCATTTTTCATTTTTATATTTTCTTGTAATTTTTCTGC
This sequence comes from Clostridium sp. C2-6-12, assembly GCF_009928485.1. Lineage (GTDB taxonomy): Bacteria > Bacillota > Clostridia > Clostridiales > Clostridiaceae > Clostridium. The sequence continues at coordinate 4,489 of NZ_JAABNP010000059.1, forward strand.
AAAAACATCTTCATGCATTAAATCACAAACTCTGATTCCACATCTTTCAAATTTATCTGTATAACAAGGTCCTATTCCTTTACCTGTAGTACCTATATCATTTTTTCCTCTAGCTTTTTCTTTTAAAATATCTAATGTCTTATGATATGGCATGATAAGTTGTGCTCTGTCACTTACTATAAGCTTTTCTGGTGTAACCTTAACGCCAACACCTTCTAAGTATTCTATTTCGTCAAATAGAGCTTTTGGATCTACAACTACTCCATTTCCTATTACGTTTAATTTATCATCATATAAAATTCCTGATGGTATTAAGTGCAGTTTATATTCTTTATCGCCAACTACAACAGTGTGACCAGCATTATTTCCTCCTTGAAATCTAACAACTACATTAGCTTCTTCAGCTAGGTAATCTGTCATCTTTCCTTTTCCTTCATCTCCCCATTGGGCTCCTAAAACAATAAATGCTGACATTTATCTTGCCTCCTTAAAATAAGTAATCTTATTTCCCTTTATTTTAACTATATATTTGGAGTTTTATAAATTTACATTTTTATCTCTCCTTTTAAATATTAGCAAAGTACCCTGTCATGGTCAACTATATATCGAATATTTTTTTGCTTTTTATGAAAATAATTCGTATAATTATACTATATTATTGAATTTATGATTAATTTATATAAAATTTAAATATATTTAAACTATTAAGGAGTGTTTTTTATGAATATTTATGAAGAGTCATTAAAATTCCATGAAGAAAAAAGAGGTAAATATGAAATCAAACCAACTTGCGAAGTAAATAATGCTAAGGATTTAAGTCTTGCATATACCCCTGGAGTTGCAGAGCCTTGTCGTGAAATACATAAAGATCCTGCAAAAGCTTACATATATACTCGTAAATGGAATACAGTTGCTGTTGTTTCTGATGGTACTGCTGTTTTAGGACTTGGAGATATTGGACCTCTTGCAGCACTGCCTGTTATGGAGGGTAAAAGTGTATTGTTTAAGGAATTTGGTAATGTAGATGCATTTCCTATAGTTTTAGATACTAAAAATGTAGATGAAATTGTTAATACAGTTGCAAATATAGCTCCAACTTTAGGTGGCATTAACTTAGAAGATATTTCTGCCCCTAGATGCTTTGAAGTTGAAAAAAGATTAAAGGAAAGATTAGATATTCCAGTTTTTCATGATGACCAACACGGTACAGCAATTGTTGTTTTAGCTGGTCTTGTCAATGCATTAAAAATAGTTGAAAAAGAATTAGAAAATATCAAAGTAGTAATTAATGGAGCTGGTTCTGCTGGAACTGCCATCTGTAAGTTATTACTTTCTTCTGGTGTTAAAAATATAGTAATGTGCGATATAAATGGTGTAATAAGCAGAGATAAAGATTTAAGTGACAATATTTATATGCAGGAATTAGCTAATATAACTAATCCAAACAATGAAACTGGAACTCTTAAAGATGTAATGAATGGTGCAGATGTATTTATAGGAGTTTCTGCTCCAAATATAGTTTCAAAAGAAATGGTTAAAACTATGAATAAAGATGGAATAATATTTGCAATGGCAAATCCAACTCCTGAAATATTCCCAGAAGATGCAAAAGAAGCTGGAATTGCAGTAATGGGAACTGGACGTTCAGATTATCCAAATCAAATAAACAACGTATTAGCCTTCCCTGGTGTATTTAGAGGTGCATTAGATGTAAAAGCTACTGAAATTAATGAAGAAATGAAGGTTGCTGCAGCTTATGCAATTGCAAATGCAATATCTGATGAAGATTTAAACCCTGAATGCATAATTCCAAAGGCTTTTGATTTAAAGGTTCAATCTTTAGTAGCAGAAGCTGTTAAGGATGCAGCAATTAAGAGTGGCGTTGCAAGAGCTTAAATATTATTAATTTTAAAAGAAGGAGTATCCTATTAATGATAGTTTACTCCTTCTTAACTATTTGTAAATTATTCTGATTATATTACCTTCTACTTTCTAGTAACTCTTATCCAGGTTTCGCAATAACATTTACCATTTTCTTTATTGTAATACATCTCAAATTCATAACCGTCTATCTTTTCATAGCTTGCAGTAGGTAGCCATTCTGTATATACCCTTTTTACTAGATTTTGAATAACACCGCTTGTTTCCTCCTTTGTATGTTCTTCTGTAGTAAATATAGCCCAAGTTGCAGCAGGCACATTAACTTCTGTATAACCGTCTGTAACACTTTTAGGTGTTTTTAATGCACATAGCATATACGGAAACGTACTACCTCCTGTTCTTCTGTAATCGCAAATGGAGTTAACAGGACCAAGACCATATCTATTATTCCATTCCTCTCCAGTTGCTTTGATAATCTTATCTAAGGTTCCTTTATGAAATTCATCGTACCAAAACTTAGGTATAGACCTAAGATTATCACCATTTTCTGTATTAAATATTCCTTCTACACCAAAAACCGTAAATGCTTCTTTTTCTTCAATCTTATAATTCATCTCTACATCTCCTTTAATAGAAATATGAAAGGATAAACGCGGATAAGCTTTAAGCTGAACACCCTTATTGCGTGCCGATGTAGGTGTTACTCCGTGCATATTAAGGAATGCACGTGTAAAAGCTTCTGGAGATTGGTAACCATACTTAAGAGCAAGGTCAATAACCTTTATGCTACTATTTTGGAGTTCAAATGCTGCAAGTGTTAATCGTCTTCTCCTAATATATTCAGATAGCGGAACTTCAGTTATAAATGAAAACATGCGTTGAAAATTATAAACAGAAGTACACGCTATTTGAGCAAGTTGTTCATAGTCAATATGCTCCTCTAGATTATCCTCCAAATAATATAATGCATCATTCATTTTCTTTAACCACTCCATAAGCTTTCCTCCATTTTCACCTTTAATTTATTATTGCATTATCCTTTCATTTACTATTTTACAGTAGATATACCTATTCTTCCTTGCAATCTATGCACAATACTGCAAGATAAATGTTAACCCTATAAAAAATAACATTCCATAAATTATTATAACTCTAAGATTAACTTAAACTAAAAAACAATCTAGAAATAATACTAACCAAACTTAGTATATTTGTTTGAAATTATTTGCATCAACAACTTTGAATTTAGTTTTATACCCAAAAAATTATTATGAATCTTATTCACATCTTGTATGATTTGAAATTTTCCACAGATTAATCTCATCTACTTTATCCACAAAATAACTTTATCAAAAGATTTTACAACTATTTTGCAATTCCTGTTAAATAATTGTTATATAATGGACATATAACTTTTTATTACAACTTTATTTAAAAATAACAAAATTCTTAAACAGGAGGAGTAAATTTGAAAATACATATTTTAATTATAGAAGACGATGAAGCCATTTCTAATTTAATAAAAATAAACTTAAATATGGCTGGATATGAAAGTAGACAAGTATTTGATGGTGTGGATGCCTTCAATTTACTAAAAGAAGAATCTTTTGATTTAATACTTATGGATATTATGCTTCCAGGCATGGATGGTTTTGAGTTATTAGATAAAATAAGAAATTTAAATATACCAGTAATATTTTTAACAGCTAAAAACGGACTTGCCGATAAGGTTATGGGGCTTAAATCTGGTGCAGAGGACTATATTGTAAAGCCATTTGAAACAGTTGAATTACTAGCAAGGATTGAAGTTGTTTTAAGACGATATTCTAAAAATAGCGATTGTATTGAATTTAATAACCTAAAAATATATGAAGATGAAAGAATTATTAAAAAAAATGATGAGACTATAGAACTCACTTTAAAAGAATTTGAACTTATGCTTATGCTTGTGAAAAATAAAAATATGGCTTTATCCAGGGAATATTTATTAGAAAAGATATGGGGATATGAATATATGGGTGAAACAAGAACTATAGATACTCATATTCAAAAGATAAGAAAGAAGCTTCATATTGGTGATTACATAAAAACTGTATATAAAATTGGCTACAGGTTAGAGGAGTAATAGATATGAAATTATGGTTGAAAATATACCTATTTTCTTTACTATTGCTTATATTTACATTAAATATTACTGGATTTGTATTGATACAAAAGTTTCATAATGATGCAATGGAAAAGGAAGTTAATAAGTGCATTGCACAACAAAAATTTATTTCTTCACAATTAAGAATAAATTCTATATCTCTACAGAAAATTCATTCAGATTATTCTCCAGACATAAACATGCCAATCAGTACTTTGATGTGTGAATATAATAGCACTATTGATCATGAAGATTGGACACAAGGAGAGATAGAAATTTTAAATCAACAGGATAAAATATTATATTCAGATGTGAATTTTCCCAATTATGATGAAAAGGCAGAATTAGAAGATCTTTCAATAAGTACAATCAAGTACATTATTCGGACATTAGATAATAAACAATATTTATATGTGAGCAGTTTAATTAATATTTATAATACTCCAATAAAAATACATTATGCTAAGGATATTTCAAGCATATACACTGAAAAAATGAAGTATTATACTCTTTTTATGAAATTAGATATCCTGATTTGTTCTCTTTTTGCTATCTTTATGTTTTTTATTAGTCGATTGATAACAAAACCAATAGATACCTTAATAGACTCAACTCAAAAAATATCTATGGGGCAGTATTCTGAACGTATTAATAAAATAAGATCAAAAGATGAATTTTATGTTCTTTCAAATCACTTTAACCTTATGGCACAGACAGTAGAAGACAAGATAAATGAGTTAGAATTATCCAATATTGAAAAGGACACTTTTATAAATAATCTTACTCATGAACTTAAAACTCCTTTAACTTCTATAATTGGATATGCCAATTTAATAAGAGGCTCCAAATATAGCGAAGAACTATTTTTTGAAGCTGCAGATTACATTTATAAAGAGGGAAAAAGGCTTGAACAGATGGCATTTAAAATGATGGATTTAATTTATACAAAGAATCAGGAGTTCAAATTAACACCTGAAAAAATAATGCCAATAATATATGAAGTTGAAAAGTCTCTGATTGTTAAACTTAAGGATAAGAATATTGATTTAATTATTGAAGGTGAAGAATGCATATTAGATTTGGACAAAGATTTAATCAAGATGGCGCTCTGCAATCTAATAGAAAATGCTATAAAAGCATCGCAAAATAATGCCAAAATATATTTAAAAGTAACTGACTTAAACAATAAAACCACTATATCCATAAAGGATTCAGGTTCAGGTATAGCTAAAGAACATTTGAATAAAATATGGCAGCCTTTCTATGTTGTAGATAAAGCGCGAAGCAGAAAAAGTAATGGTGCAGGAATTGGATTATCTATCTGTAAAAAGATAGTGGAAGTTCATAATGCTGAAATTGAAATAAATAGTGAATTAGGCCAAGGCACAAAAGTAACCATAACTTTCAATAATTCTATTGCATCAGTAAATAAGCGACATGGATCTATAAATTTAAAATAGATTAAAATTTGCAACTATTTTACATTTCAAATAAACATCTGAGACATTTAAATTTTATAATTAAAGAGTGGTAAGTACTTACACACAATTTTTAATTTAAAATAAATGGAGGAATTATTATGTTTTCAAAAAAATTATTAGCAGTATTTGTAGCAGCAGGAGTAGTAGCATCTACTAGTACTATATTCAATGAAATAAATATAAAAGGAGCTTTTGCAGATACTATAAAACAAAATGTAGTTTATTCAAAAGATAACGCTGCATCAGTCTCTCAAAATAATATTAAATTAAGCGATGCTGACAATAAAGAAATTAAAGAAAAATCTTCAGAAGCATTAAAAAACTACTTATCTGTATCAACTGATACAGATAAAGATTTTGAATATAGTTCAGAATTAATGAATGAAACAACTTTGATTGACGAAGAAGCAAGAGAACAAAAAAGATTACAAGAGGAATATGATAAGAAGGAAATTTCTACTGAAGAGTATAATCAAGAAAAAGCATACATTCCCCAAATTGTAAATGGACTTAAAAATCATATAGCCAAATTAAAACATGGAGTTATTACAGCTAAATGGTCTCATAAAAATGGCAATATGTATACCGTAGAATTTAATGAAAATACAAAGGAAATAGAATGTGTTCAGAAAGCCCTTAATATGGATGATACTAGTAGACCAGAAGCTAAGTTAGCATTTAGTGAGCAACAATTAAAAAATACAGCAGAAAACTTTATTAAAGAACATAAACTAGGCGATTTACAAAAACCTAACTTCATACTTCTTGAAGATAATGAGGAATTCTATCAAGTTTTCTATCAAGAAGAAAATGATCCAAGTAAAAAAGTAGGAGTATATATTGATAGTCATACAGGTCAAGTAACTGAATTTTTAACAAAATCAACTGCAAACTTAATTTATGATAACATGATTAATCTAAAAAAATAATATATGGATTTAAATAATTGGGGAGAATCAGTCTATTATATGGACGGTTCTCCTTCATTTATTTGTTTATGAAGTATTATTAAATTACCTAACATAACTTTCTATATTTTTATTTTTTATAGATATGTTGTATTAATTTAAGTTTTCCACAAGATAAAACAATCAAATTTATCCACAAAAATTATTTCAAAAGTTATTCACAATATTTATATAATTTTTTATCCACAATTTATATTGCTTCAAATTTTCCACAAATGAAATAGTATTACTTTGTCCACAAAATAATATTATAGAATCTATAATAGAAAAATTAAATTGAAATCATAAATATATTTATAGACAATAAATAAATATTTTATTACCATATAATTAATATTAACCTTATCAGGAGTGATGCGCATGGAGCAATTATTAATACCTATAAGCAGTGAAGAATTTAATAATATGGTGAGTATAAGATTTAAAAATATTCTAGATGGTTTTGATTTGTTTAAAAGTTTCACTATTGAAGCTAGTAATATTACAGATGGAGAAGATAGGCTCATTAAATTTATAGAAGCGATTTTCCAAAAAAACAATAATCAAGGATATATAGATTTTTATATAAATAAACTTTCTTCTGAAGATAGAGAAAAACTTATTTCATTAATTTGCGAGGAAGATGTCAAAATACTAAAACACCATTTAAATCTTGAATCTACTAACAGTGTTTATTATAGGCTAATAAATAAAGACTTAATACCATTTTTAGTTCGTTTAAATACAAGAGAACTCTTCTTTGTCACTTTTTATTTTTCTAACAAACCAATTACTATATGGGGAAATTACAATATGAAATTTCCATGTTTTTTTAATAGTGAAGAAGATTTTGATTTTTATTTTGATTTGTCTAAATCTTTTGGTTTTCAGTCTGTCTGATAAAATACGTATTTAAACAAATAAAAATGAATATCTAAACTTGTTAAAAAACCTTTAGATATCCATTTTTAATTTTATATTTATATATTGTTATAATTTTATCCTGCTTTTCTATTTTTCCATGCTCTTAGACTTTTCTGCACACTTATCTATAGCTTGTATAACACTATTTCTAAAACCTAGTTTTTCTAGTTCAACAACTGCATCAATTGTAGTTCCTGCTGGTGAGCAAACCATATCCTTTAATTCACCTGGATGTGTGCCTGTTTCAAGTACCATTTTAGCAGAACCTAAAACGCTTTGCGCTGCCATTCTATAAGCTTTAGCTCTTGGAATTCCTAGTTTTACTGCTCCATCAGCCATTGCTTCTATAAACATAAATACATATGCAGGTGATGACCCACATAAAGCTGTAAAACCGTGAAAATCTTTTTCATCTAATTGAACACATTCCCCAAAGCTTTCAAACATTTTAAAGCAATATTCTAATTCTTCTTTTGATACATTCTTATTTGGGCATACCCCAGACATTGCTTCTCCTACAAGCGCAGGTGTATTGGGCATAGTTCTTATTACCTTAAAATCATGTCCAAGCCATTCCTCCATATTATCAATAGAAATTCCTGCTGCCACCGTAATAATTAATTTATCTTTAGTTAACTCACTTTTAACTTCATCTATAACAGTCTTGTACATAAAAGGTTTAACAGCTAAAACTAAAATTTCAGCTTCACTTGCAACAATTTTGCTGTCTAAGGTTGTTGTAACTCCAAACCGTTCTTCTAATTTCTTTGAGGATGCTTCTGTTTTTGTAGAAATGATTATATTATCAGCTCCTAAAAAACCTGATTTAATTATTCCTCCTACCATAGAACTTCCCATGTTTCCACAACCTACAAATCCAATTTTCTTACTCATTTTATAGCCCCCATTTTAAATTTTTTTTTGTTATAAATTCATTTTTTTTGATTTTATATAAGATTTTTAATTTTAGACCTTCACAATCATAGTATAGCTTATTTAAAAGAAGACAAACTAAAATTGTATATGAAAGGAGGTAATCTATATGAAAAATAACTCTTTAATATATAATAATTCTCTAATGGAACAAGGAGATTTTATTAATAACATTTTGAATTCGGACACAGAAAATGAATTACCTACATATGAAATTAAGGAAACTCTAAAATTCTATTACATAAATGTGACTTCATTTTATGGTGATAAGCACATATTAGAATTATCTTCTAAAAATGATTTTTTAATATTAAAAATAAAATTTAAAAATGCTTTAAAAAAATCACCTATTGAAACAATTTTTTATTTAGCAGATATTGATTTAAATAATATTTTACTTATTGATAATAACCATAATTTAAAATTAATAATCCCTAAACTACTTTAAAATATCTAATTTATATAATGATTTTTATAATTCCATAAATTTAAAAAATGTAAAATCAATATACTTTAAGAATCATAATACTATAGATAATATTCAAAGATATAAGAAACATTTGAATTATATCAAATTAATTTCTTATATCTTTTCTAATATTATCTCAATTTATTAAAATTTTATTCTCTATGAATTACATCCAGATTTCCAAATTTACTGAATTGTCCAAGCCAAGCTAGCCTAACAGTACCAACCGGACCGTTTCTTTGCTTAGCCATTATACATTCACCTATATTTTTATCTTCAGTTTCTTTATTGTAATATTCATCTCTATAAAGGAACATAACAATATCGGCATCCTGCTCTATAGAACCTGATTCTCTTAAGTCTGATAACATAGGTCTATGATCTGCTCTTTGTTCAGGTGCACGGGATAACTGAGATAAAGCTATTACCGGGCATTCCATTTCCTTAGCTAACGCCTTAATAGATCTTGATATTTCAGATACTTCTTGTTGTCTATTATCACTGCCAGTTCCTCCAGACATAAGCTGCAAGTAATCTATAACTATTAAGTCTATACCGTACTCCATCTTAAGTCTTCTGCATTTTGATCTCATCTCCATAACAGTTACCCCTGCAGTATCATCTATATAAATTTTTGCCTTTGATAGAGGGCCTGCTGCCATAGCTATGTTCTCCCAATCCTTATCTTCCAAGGCTCCTGTTCTAAGCTTAAGCATATCAACGTTTGCTTCTGAACATAGCAATTTATACGCTAATTGTTCCTTAGACATTTCCAGAGAGAATACTACAACACTTTTATGTTCTCTAAGTGCTACATGCTCTACTATATTTAAGGCAAATGTTGTTTTTCCCATTGATGGTCTTGCTGCAATTAATATCATATCACCACTTTGAAATCCAGAAGTTTTTGCATCTAAATCAACAAAACCGGATCCAACTCCAGTAATTTCTCCTCTATTGTTAAAGAGTTTTTCTATTTGCGCAAATCCTCTTTCCAATACATCACTTAATGGCTCAAAATCCTTTGTTGTTCTTTTTTCAGCTATGTTAAATATTTTCTTTTCAGCACTATCTACAACATCTTCTACATTACTTTGATTATTATAACTTTCTTCAATTATAGCTGTTGATGACTTAATAAGCTTTCGGAGTGTAGATTTATCTGAAACTATTTTTATGTACGCACTCAAATTCGCAGTTGTTGGAACTGAAGAACTTAGTTCTGTCACGTATGTTACTCCCCCAGCTCTCTCAAGCATATCAGTGCTTTTCAAATATTCTAGTAAAGTTAATAAATCTATAGCTATGTCATTTCTAAACATCTCTAATACAGCTTTATAAATCACCTTATGACCATCTCTATAAAAATCCTCTTCCTCAAGCTCTTCTAACACTTTCGCAATAGCATTTTTGTCTATAATCATAGAACCTATAACTGATTGTTCTGCTTCTATACTTTGAGGTAAACTTCTCATAACTGATCCATCCAAGTTTTTCTTCCTCCCTTCTAATCATCATTTGACAATTATTATTATTTCATCTTTTGCATTTTAATCCATTATAATTCTATCATTTCTTAAACATAATGAAAAGTGAATTTACCATGATTAAATAAGCCTCCTCTTATTCAAAAGGAGACTCATTTTTATAAGATTAATTTAATGCTATTTCCATAAGTTCTTCTATTGATGTTATTACTTTAACCTGAATATCTTCAGTATTTAATGGAATTTCTTTTTCATTGTCTTTTGGAATTGCAACAATCTTTATTCCCATTCTTCTAGCACCATATATCTTTTCAAATATTCCACCAACAGGCTTAACCTTGCCTTGAAGAGATATTTCTCCTGTAATGGCTAAATCCTGTCTTATCGGTTTATTTAATAAGGAACTTATTATACAAATAGTTATAGCAGCTCCTGCTGAAGGTCCATCTATTTTACCTCCACCAATAACATTAACATGAATATCATAATCTTTAATATCTTTATCTGTTAGATTTCTAATAACTGATGCAGCATTAAATACTGAATCTTTAGCCATAGAACCAGCTGTATCATTAAATCTAACAACACCACTGCCCTTCTTCTTGGCTGGGAATACAGCAGCTTCAATTTCTATTGTGGAACCTAAGAATCCACTAACACCTAAGCCATAAACATGCCCTATTTCTTTTCTATCTATATTAGCTAATCTTTCAATCGGAGTATATCTTCCAATGGATATTACTTCATCTAAATCAGATAATTTTATTACTAAATCATCTACCATTTTTTTATTTGAATATAATGCATATCCATATGTATCTGTTAATATATTTACAGCTTTTCTACCCTCAAAAGTATAATTACTAATTTTCTCAGCAACACCAGCTTCTAATTTAACTTTTAATTTTCTAGCAGCATCTTCTACTATAAGAACTATATCAGACGAAGAAAGAGGTTCAAAATATACTTCTGTACATCTTGATCTTAGAGCTGGATTAATTTCACTTGGACTTTTAGTTGTAGCTCCAATTAAAACAAAATCAGCTGGTGCTCCATTATCGAATAAGTATTTAATATATTTAGGAATACTTTCATCATCTGGGTCATAGTAAGATGATGAAAATTCTACTCTCTTGTCTTCTAAAACCTTTAAAAGTTTGTTTTGGAGCATAGAATCCAATTCACCAATCTCATCTATAAATAATATTCCTCCATGAGCTTGAGTAACTAAGCCTGGTTTTGGTTCTGGTATACCAACCTCTGCTAAATCTCTCTTGCTTCCTTGATATATAGGATCATGTACTGAGCCTAATAGGGGATTGGTTATTTCCCTAGGATCCCATCTCAATGTAGTTCCATCTACTTCAACAAATTGAGATTTATCATCAAATGGAGTATACGAAAGCTTTTTAACCTCTTCTAAAGCAAGTCTGGCTGCTGTAGTCTTTCCAACACCTGGTGGTCCATATAAGATTATATGTTGTGGATATGGTGAAGAAAGCTTTGATATTAATGATTTTATAGCTCTCTCCTGACCAACAACCTGATTAAACTCCATAGGTCTTAAAAAACTCATAATATTTTTACTTGTAGTTCTGCTATCTAATTCTATTAAATTATTTAATTTATTGATAGTTTTCTTATTTTCACTGCCCTTTTGCTTATTTATAACTGAAAGTCTAACTTCATCTATGTACTTTTCTTGTTTTTCCATAATAGATTGCTCAACTTGTGATTCAATCTTACTTTGAACATATCTTTTAGCCAATTCATCTGAAATTAATCTAACAGTTTTCTCTACAGCCTTTTGTAAATCATCTTTTTTAGGTGGACTTTTTAAATCTTTACCCTCAGATAAGATTGTATTTAATGCAAAAATTCTATCACAAGGATTTGACGATTGTATAAATTTATCTAATTTAAATCTAACTGTTCTAGCTCTAAATGCGCCTTTATCAAGGACATTTTTGGTTATAGAAAATAATGCTTCTATTTGCGACTCTGTTGATAAAGTTCCTGAAATAATATCCTGCAATAAACTTGCATCATCATATGGCTTCAAAGTTAATCCTCCTTATTCTTGTGGGACAATAATCACTTTCATTTTAGTACTAACCTCTGGATATAACTTTACATCTATTTCATATCCACCTGCTAGTTTTATTGTATCCATAACAATTTTCTTTTTATCTATTTCAATTTTATATTGTTGTTTAATTAATTCTGCAACATCCTTGCTTGTAATAGCTCCAAATAATTTTCCGCTATCTCCTGTTTTAGCAGTTATTTTTACTTCTTTACCTTTTAATTCTCCAGCTAATTTTTGTGCTGCTTCTAATTCTGCTAATTTTTGCTTTCTTTCATTTTCTTTTTTATTATTTAAGATATGCATATTTGCATCACTAGCTTCTTGTGCTAATTTCCTAGGAAATAAAAAGTTTCTTGCATATCCATCTGAAGCTTCAATAACCTCTCCTTTTTTTCCTACTCTTTTAACATCTTGTAACAAAATAACCTTCATATTCATTCACCTATCCTTAAGTATTTTTTCATTGCTTCTTTTAACTCAATAATTACTTCTTCCATTGTTTTATCTGACATCTTAGTTCCTGCGATATTCATATGTCCGCCTCCTCCTAGTGCTTCTAGTACAACTTGAACATTAATATCTCCAACGGATCTTCCACTAACATATATCTCATCATTTATTTCACCTAAAACAAAGCTTACAGAAATTCCTGATATATTTAGAAGCTCATCAGCAGCTTTTGCTATAATTACAGTATCTATGTTTTTGGGTGTTATTGCAATAGCTGCTTTATCAGTTACTTGTGCTGATTTTATGGTTTCAGCAATAAGTAGATAATCCTCTAAATCATCAGTAAACATTTTTTTTACTTCTATAGTATCTGCTCCAAGTGATTTTAAGAATGAGGCCGCCTCAAATGTTCTAACTCCTGTTTTAAAAGAAAAGCCCTTTGTATCCATAAATATACCTGCAAGCAATCCTTCTGCTTCAGTTCTTGTTAAGTTAGGTTTTTCAACCATATATTGAATAATCTCTGTAACCATTTCAGATGTAGACGATGCATATACTTCTATGTAATTTAATATATCATGCTCTATCATATCTGGACTTCTTCTATGATGGTCTATTATAACTTTTCGTTGAGCTTCCTCTATTAATTGCAAATCAGCAATATAACCTTTATTATGAACATCTACAAGAATAACTAATGTCTGACTATCTAATTTATTTCTAGCTTCTTCTATATTTATAAATAAATCTTCATATTTAGGATCACTATTTAATCTTCCTAAAAAATAATCAATAGCATTTATATCATTATCTAATATTATATTGCAATTTTTACCTAATTGTTTAACTACACTTGCTAATCCAACCGCAGATCCAAAACAATCCATGTCAGGATTTTTATGTCCCATAATATATACTTTACTACTTTCATAAATCAACTCTTCCAGAGCTCTGGCTACTACTCTTGCTTTTACTTTAGTTCTTTTCTCTATCTCTTTAGTATTTCCACCAAAAAACTTTATTTCATTATTTGACTTTACTACAACTTGGTCTCCACCTCTACCCAACGCTAATTCTTTTGCTATATTAGCATTATTATAATTTTCTAAAGGAGACATTCCACCTTTACCTACACCTATACTAAGCGTAACCTCAATAGAATTTCCTTTATCTATTTGAGAAACTACTTCCATTATATTGAATTTACTTTCAATTTCTTCTTCAATATACTTGTCTTGAATTGATAATACATACTTATTTGTATCATATTTTTTTATCATAGCCTTCAAATTTCCTGCATAAGTATTTATAGTTCTTTCAATTTCTGCAACTAAAAGAGGTCTATTACTTTCATCGGTTTTATCTAAAGCTTCTGCAAAATTATCTACTTCAATTAACATTATACTTTCTTTGGTTGTTTCATAATCTATAAGTTTTGTTATGTCATTAAAAGATAATAAATATAAATATTCTTCATCTTGTGCTTCTATCATAGTTACATATACATCATATAGCTTTTCATTAATATTTAACCTTTGATGTGAATTTTCTTCACGCTTTAAAATACTTTCTAATTTTAACCCTCTAGTTACACTTAAAATATTTTTTCCTGAATTTTCTTCATTAATTTTTAATGCACTAAACAAATTATTATACCATACTAATTCACCATCTTCTTTTATCAATGCTAATGGATAAATGTATTTTAATACATTTTTAGATAACCCTTCGTCTATGGCTTTTACAAATGAATTGTTGTCATTTTCCTTTACCCAATAGTAGTTTAATTGATAAAAATTATATATCATATAGATTATAAAAATAACCATACCTATACTTGTATAATTATATGCAAATAATATTATTAAAATTATAATCACTAATCCAGGTGCAAGCAAGCGTTTAAGCATAGTTATCCCATTCATAAAAAGCCTCCTAAGGTATATTTAATCTCTTCTGTTGTTAATATAACGTTTTAATTTACTTAAGCTTTTCCCCTCTTTTTCAACTTGATCCTCCGCTCTTATACCCATATCTAATTTTGATTTAATAACATGATCTACATCTTCAAATGAATACCCTAGTTTCTCGCCTAAAATATATAATATACTTATAGCACCTGAAATACAATCTAGAATAGAATCACGTGCAACATTATTTCCTTTTGTTAAAAGCTTAAAAAATTCCCCCACAATACAAAGAAGTTGTGCTTTCAAATCTTCTATTATTTTAATATTGGTCATTATATTAAAATTATCTCTCCTCATGATCATATCACCTCTCTCAAAACCCTTGTATTCTTATTTTAATTTTTTTTTATAAGCATTGCAAGATTTTATAATACTTTTTCTATATTTTACCATATTATTTGTTAGGTGTTAATGAATTGATTAATAGTTAATCATTATTAATTAAGATTTATAAGATCTTATTTGTGCTTATTTAAGCTCTGCGTTTTGCTTCTCAGTTTTTTATATGTAATAAGTTTATAATTTAGGGCAAAGGTTCCTATTGCATCATAATTGCTCTTTCTATATTTTAAAAGCTCCTAATTGCAACTTAGTTGCTCTTTTTAGAGGTGAAAAGTTCATGATTGGCATAGCCACTCTTTTTAGAATTGGAAAGTTCCGCATTGCAGCATGACTGCTCTTTTTATATGTGAGAAGTTCCGGATTGCAGCATAGCTGCTCTTTTTATAGGTGTATAATTTCTTGTACAAAAAAGGGGCTGTCGCACTAAATAATTAGTGCACGGCTCTTTTTGTGTGAAAAAATA